>NZ_JAHTBL010000003.1 GCF_020177595.1 Cognatishimia sp. MH4019
GAGAATTCGTAAAACAGCGCCGCTTGTGCCTCCTGCTTTGGTCCCATCATCGCCAAATCCCCCAATCAATAAAGGAATTGAATCAGCGATTACCACTTCGATCAAGCAAGAGTTTTTCAACACAATCTCCCGCAAAGCCGACTTCTCTGCGCCATGGGGCCAAGGTTTGGGGAGAGCCTAATTCAACCGATGCTGCGGCCTCGATAAATGGTAGTTTATGTGAACGTCCCGGCCTATCGCGACTTAGGCTTTTGCAACGTTGCCGCGAAGAATGGTCCGGTTGTGTGGCCAATCTTGGCGACGTTCCAACCTGTCTCGCGCGCCAGGCGCTCGAGCTCTTCCGGCTCGGGATGAAACCACGGCACCCAGCTGTCAATCCTGCCTTCATATTCGAACCGCATTTTGATCTCGCCGCGCGGTTGCCCCTGGAAAGATTGGCGCGGTGATAGGCGAGGTGACGTGGATCTTCGGTCTGTGCGATGTCCAGACCTGTCACGAAGAGATGGCCGCCGGGTTGCATCAATTGAGCAATGCGGCGCAGAAGGTTGGCGGCCCCCTCAATGGTGCCGCCGATTCCCAAGTTGTTGCCGAAGAGGAAAACTGTCTGAAACAAATCACCGGCCAGCGCATCGGGTTTGTCCGCCATGACATCCCCATGACGAACATCCCCACAGCCCCGCGACCGCGAGACATCCACAGCGCCGGGTGATAGATCGATCCCGGTGGCTTTGATGCCGTGCCGCTCCAGCCACAAAAGCGTCCGACCAGCACCGCACCCGACGTCGAGGACAGGGGCCTGTGCCTGCGCAAGCAGATCGACTTCATGCGCGAAAGGTGCCTCGGTGAAGTAGAGCCCGGGATCGTGGGCATCGGTATGACCGTCATCGCGCCGAATGGTGAGCATCTTGCCCTGATGCCCGGCCTGTCGGTCTCGAAGTGCATCTCCAAAGAGGTCCATGCAAGCTCCCGTGTGTTCAGTAGACGACGTGCGTCAGCTCAGCATAATTCAGTCCAAACTTTCACAAAAGCGGGCATCGGAGCAGCCGCAGCGAACGGCGACTAAGCGCCGCTGAGCAGGCCTGCGTTGTCTGAGGTCAGGTGCCGTCAACTGGCTCGGCTGTCATGCATTCGGCCCGCCGCACCACTGCATCAGCGCGGCGGGGTTTGCTGATGTGTCAGCCTTTGCCTTTCCACGGGACCAGAACGCGCTCGGCCCAGCGCATGAGCATGTCGATGCCGAAGCCGATCACGCCGATCAGGATGATGCCCATGATGACGATGTCGGTGTTCTGGAACTTGGACGCGGTCATAATCATCATGCCGGCGCCTTGTTCGGCGGCGACCAGTTCGGCGGCCACGACCGTGCCCCAGCAGACCCCCATCGCGACCCGTGCGCCGGTGAAAATCTCGGGCAGGGAGTTGGGGATGATGACATGGCGCATGATCTGCCATTTGCTGGCCCCCAGCGAATAGGCCGCGTGGACCTTGGAGATGTTCACACCGGAGACGCCGGAGCGCGCCGCGATGGCCATGATCCAGAGCGCGGCTAGGAACAGCAGGATGATCTTGCCGGTCTCACCGATGCCCGCCCAGATGATGACCAGCGGGATCAGGGCCAGGGGTGGCACGGGGCGCATGAACTCGACGATGGGGTCGAACCAGCCGCGGAACCAGTTGCTGAGGCCCATCGCATAGCCAAGCGGGATGCCGACAAGCGCGCCGAGCAGGAAGCCCACGATGACGCGGAAAAGGGAGTAACCCAGATGCTCGATCAAGGTGAAGTTGCGGAAGCCCTCGGACGCGATGGAGAGAGAGCGGGTCCAGACCTCTTCAGGGGCGGGCAGGTAGAGCGGTTCCATCTGCCAGCCACGGGTTGGCTCGAAGTTGGGGGTGCCTTTGTCGGAGAGCGTCACGGAGCCGCCATCGACATAGACGGTCTGACCGGGCGCTATGGGTTCACCGTTAATCGCCACGACCTGCGCGCCGTCGCTTTTGGTGATGTCGTCATTGCGGTCCACATTGATCAGGCCAGTACGCCACTGGGCGACCTTGGCTCCGTCGTTTTTGGCAAAGCCGTCGCCGGGGTCGACTTCGGGCGTGTCGGTGTCGACCTCGCGGGGGTGCACGATAACGGTGACTTCCGCGTCGTCGGTCTGGCCGTTCGCCTCGGCAGTATACGTGAAGGTTGCGGTGCCCTCAAACGGGCCGGGGGCGTGCAGGAAGCCGGGCAGCAGGCTGGAGCCGGTGAAGATGCCCCACATCAGGAAGATCGTCAGGATCGAGATGATGCCTGCCGCGCGGTTGGGGCGCACGGCGCTTTCATCGCCGAAAGTCACGGTTTTCAGTGACGTGTAATCTTGGGGGACGGCCTTTTGCACGACTTTGGTGACGATGAAGAAGGCGGCGACGAAGATCGCGATATAGATCAGCAGGGGGATCATGCGGCGTCCTCCGTGCGGCCCATGATCTCTTCCTCCATGTCCCAGATCATCGAGAGGATCTCTTCGCGTTTGGGACCGAAATCCGGGTGTTTCTTGACCTCGCGCAGGTCTGCGCCGACGCCAAGCTCGGCAAAGGGCAGGCGGTATTCGGTGTGGATGCGGCCGGGGCGGGGGGCCATCACGATGAGGCGTTCGCCGAGAAGGAGCGCTTCCTCGACCGAGTGGGTGATGAGGATGATCGTCTTGCCGGTCTCTTTCCAGAGCTTGAGCACAAGGCTTTGCATTTTCTCGCGGGTCAGCGCGTCAAGCGCGCCCAGAGGTTCGTCCATCAGGATCACGTCGGGGTCATTGGCAAGGCAACGGGCCAGGGCCACGCGTTGCTGCATGCCGCCGGACAGCTCATAGATCGCCTTTTCCTTGAAGTCCTGAAGGCCGACCACGTCGAGCAGGTGATCGACGATTTCAGCCTTTTCGGCTTTGGGCATGCCTTTCATGGAGGGGCCGAAGGCGACGTTCTCGCGCACGCTCATCCATTCGAAAAGCGCGCCTTGCTGAAAGACCATGCCGCGTTCGGCGTCCGGCCCGTGGACCTCGTGGCCGTTCATGATCAGCTTGCCTTCTGTCGGAGCCAGAAAGCCCGCGACGATGTTGAGAAGCGTGGTCTTGCCACAGCCCGAGGGGCCGAGCACGCTCAGCAGCTCGCCCTCTTTGAGGTTAAGCGAGACATCTTGCAACGCCTGCACTGCGCCGCCATTGGGCAGCTCGAAGCGCATGGAGAGGTTTTCAATGGATAGTCCGGTCATCTGGTTCCCAGTCGTTTGCCGCATGCGCGGCGTTGGAACAGGGTTGACCCTGTCTTGGCTTTTTAGTGAAGCGCCGGGCGCGTGGAAAAAAGCCCGGAGCGGATGCTCCGGGCCTGATCGTTTGCTTACATGCCCTGGGCTGCGGAGAGCGGCCCGGTGTTGACCGCATCCTCGTAGCTGTCGAGGGCGCTGTCGATGGAGCCTGCTTCCACGAAGACATCTGCGACGCCTTTCATGAAGGTCGCGGCGTTGCCACCGAGCCAGGCTTCGGAGAGCTGGTCTTCAACGCTGGGGAACTTCATCGTGGCGATGGAGGCTTTTGCATCTTCAAGATCCATACCGGATTCCTGTGCGATGACTTCCATCATCTCGTCGGTCGCGCCCGCGTTGTAGGTTGCGTTGGCGTCGGCGGTGACGGCGAGGAACTTGGCCACGACATCGCCGTTTTCAGCGATGAATGCAGCAGGAGCGGACGTCACGTCGAAGACGAGGATGCCCAGCTCTTCTTTCTCTTCGCCGGTCAGAAGCACGTTGCCATACTCTTTCATGCGGGTCAGACCACCGCCGTAGCCGCAGGCAAAGTCCACTGCGCCCTGGCTGAGGGCAGCCGCGCCTTCAGGTGGGGCCATGTCGACGACTTGCAGGCTGTCGAGGGGCACACCGAAGTGGTCCATCTGGCGCAGGAAGCCGTAGTGGGCTGCGGTGCCGAGCGGCACGGCGACTTTCTTGCCCGCCAGTTCGCCAGCGCTGTCCTTGTCGATCTCAAGACCGGCAGACACGACGCAGTTGTCGTTGTCAGAGTAGCTGACGGCGACGTCAACGACCTGAATGTCCTGACCACCGGAGGCTGCGACGACGAAAGGGGGCACACCCTGGCTGACGGCGATCTGCACGTCACCGGAGGCCATTGCGGCGGACATTGCGGTGCCTGTCTCGAACGAGACCCAATTGACCTTCATTCCGAGCGCTTCGTCATAGGCACCGGAGTTTTTTGCCGCCAGCATAGGCATCGGCCATTCGAGGAAGTAAGCGATTGTAATTTCACCGTGACCGGCGGCAAAAGCGGATGTCGTTGACATCGCCATCACAGCACCCGCAACGATACCCGCTGTTGTTTTCTTGATCATATGTTTTCTCCCGTTAGTTATTCCGACAATTCGTCTTATAAGTTTCATATTGCGAAACTTTCCTTTTGCTTCATGAGATTAGAAGCGGAATCGTCTTACGGTCAATTCAATTCTTTCAGCACGGCAAAGGCAAATGCAATCTGCCAGATTTGCCTGAAAGTCGGGCAAATGACGCCAACTTGATCTGGTTTGCATACAGACTGTGAAGAGTCTGCATATTTTAGTGCGGTTTGGCGCGGCGGGGTGGACGATGCCGGGAATCGCTTGACCGGAGCGCATGTGGATCCGTAATTTCCAAAATAGAAAATCGTAGTTTTGAAATGCGAAACACTTGAGGGTCGAATGGCCAATTCCGTTTCTGCGAATGACGCGCCCGCCCGTATTCATTGGCACCGCACAGCCACGCCAGCGCCGGTTTGTGACAGTCTAACTGGCGAGCTCACGGCGGATTTCATCGTTATCGGGGGCGGTCTGACAGGCACGCGCACGGCGTTGGGATTGGCCGAGGAGGGCGCGTCGGTCGTGCTGCTGGAAGCCCGCGAGATCGGCTATGGGGCGTCGGGGCGCAGTGGCGGGCAGTGCAACCCGATCTGGCGCAAGACACCTGATGAGTTGTCCACGCTCTTGGGGGCGGATGTTGCGGCGCGGTTGGTCGAGACGACGCTGGGGTCTGCCGATGCGCTGTTTGAGGACATCGCGCGCTACGGGATTGAGTGCGACGCCGAGCAGAACGGCTGGGTGCAGGCGGCGCATTCGGGTCACGCGCGCCAGACTATGAGCGCTTTGGCCGAGGCCTGGATTGCTGCGGGTGCGGATATCCGCGTGCTGGAAGGCGCGCAGGTGCAGGCGGCCACGGGATCGTCGGCGTATGATTTTGCGTTGTTGCATGCCAAGGGCGGGTTTGTTCAGCCGCTGTCCCTGACGCGCGGTTTTGCGCGCGCGGCACTGGGTTTTGGGGCGCAGCTTTACGAAAGCAGCCCCGTGCGCGGGATCGTGCGGGATGGCGCCGGGTGGCGGGTCAGCACCGATCAAGGTGCTGTGACGGCCCCTCAGGTGATCCTGACGACAAACGGCTATACCGATGATCTGTGGCCGGGGCTGCGCCAGACCTTTTATCCGATGGTGAGCATATCGCTGGCGACGGCCCCTCTGTCGGACAATCTGCAAAAGACCGTGCTGCCCGGGGCTGTGACGATTTCCGACAGTCGGCGGGCGATTTATTATGCGCGCTATGATCGCGACCGGCGGTTGATCTTTGGCTGTATCGGCAGCACCGAGACAGCCGCGACATTGGGCGGTGTCGCGCGGCTGCGCCGCGGGTTGCGCCGGGTGTTTCCCCAACTTGGCGAGACGCCGGTCGAGGCGAGTTGGGGCGGCAAGATTGCCGTAACACCCAAGATGATGCCGCATCTGCATGAGCCTGCGCCGGGGGTTCTGGCGGGTCTTGGCTTTAGCGGGCGCGGAATCGCGATGACCTCGGTCATGGGGCGCAGCCTGGTCCGTAAAGCGCTGGGGGCTGCAGAGGACACGCTTCCATTTGCCGTCTCCGCGATGGAACGGGTGCCTTTGCATTGGGCGGCGACAAAATTGGCACCGCTGGCCGCCCCGGCAGCGAGTTTGCGCGACCGGATGGACGAGCTGCTGGATAAGGGCTGAGCTAGCCTGCTTTGAGCGCGTCAATCTCAGGGGGTGCGCCGCCGATCAGGCCGGTCACGTTGTCAGCGGCTTCTTTCAGCATTGCGGACCAGTTCAGGATGTCGGGCAGGCTGTGGCGGGCATGCACGGTCCAGACATTGAGCACCGCGATAGGTTCGTTCAGGTAATTGAACACCGGGGCGGAGATACCGACGAGGTGGTCGTATTCCTCGCGGTCATTCCAGGCGAACCCTGCGCGGCGCACCTCGTCCACGGCGGTTTTGAAAGCGGGCAGATCGGTGATCGTGCGGTCGGTATAGGGCTTGAAGTTGTAGTCTTTGAATTTGGCGTCGATCATGTTGTCGGGCAGGAATGCCATCAGCGCCTTGCCGGAGGCAGAGCAATGGACCTGCTCGCGCATACCGGGGCGCTGGATGGTGCCAAGGGCATAGTCTGATTCCAGAATACGCAGATAGACGACCTCCATGCCCGAGAGGATGCCGATGGTCACGCTGCCTTCGACTTGCGCGTGCAGGCGCAACATATCGTCCAGAGCAATCGCCTGAATGTCGTAGCCGCTATAGGCGTTGCGCACGAGGTCAAAGACCTTGGAGCCGACCAGGTAGACTTTGCGCTGCTTGTCGAACTGCACGAGCTTTTCCTGCGTGCAGATCGCGAGAATGCGGTGAATGGTGCTTTTGTTCATGCCGCTTTGGGCCACGATCTCTGAGAATGTCAGAGGTTTGCGGGTCTCGCTGATAATTGTCAGCACCTTCAACAATTTGGCGACAATGGAACTTTGCATGAGGCAGGCGTAATGGGTTTGGGCGTGCGCAACAAGCGATCTAGTGGCGTTGACCGGTGAAATAGCGCGGGATTTCAGCGCGCGAATTTGCTGCATTTTCGCCGTTGCACCCGGCAAACAAACATTGCTATACGCCCGTCAGTTTCGCTATATGCGAAGCAAGGATAGTGTGCCGCCTTAGCTCAGTTGGTTAGAGCACTGGTTTGTGGAACCAGGGGTCCCCCGTTCGAGCCGGGGAGGCGGTACCATTCTTCCCCTCTCAGTCGATTTGAATGGTTTGGCGCAGGGTGCCGTCGCGCTCGTAGATGACGATACGATTGTCGTCGGTGATGATCGCGATCCAATCGTCGGTTTGGGTGAAAGCTGTGGCAGTGGTGCCGTCAGGTAGGGTGAGCTGATCGGGCAGCGCCAAAGGCGCGGGTTGCTGTAAGCGCATGACAAGCAGAACGATGATCGCTAGAACGCCCAAAATCATCGTCGCGGTCAGCACCGTCACGAGGATACGCAGAAACCTGAGATTTGCCGGTTCTTTCTCCGGCAGCGGAGCCTGATCCATGACGCGCCAATCTGTTTCGTTTCGGATCGCAGCCGATCCGCCCAAGCGGCTTGATAAAGCCCTTTCGCGCGATGTGCCAGAGGAGGCGGCCTTGAGCCGCTCGCGGATCGCGTCGCTTTTGGAGAAGGGCGGTGTGACGGTGGACGGCGTCGTCGTGACCGACCCGCGCGCCAAGGTGGGCGAGGGGGCCGAGGTGGTGATTGAGGTGCCGGTGGCCGAGGACAGCCATATCAGGCCGGAGGACATTCCGCTGGATGTTGTTTTTGAGGATGCCGACCTGATCGTGATCAACAAGCCTGCAGGCATGGTGGTGCATCCGGCCCCCGGCACGCCCTCGGGGACGCTGGTGAATGCGTTATTGCATCACTGTGGCGATGATCTTTCGGGCGTGGGCGGGATGAAGCGGCCCGGTATCGTGCATCGGATTGATAAAGAGACGAGCGGGTTGCTGGTGGTGGCCAAGTCTGATGTGGCGCATCATGGATTAGCGGCGCAATTCGAAAAGCACACGGTCGAGCGCTATTACCGCGCGGTGTGTTACGGCGTGCCGGATGCCAATGATCCGCGGGTGCGGGGAGTCAAAGGTGTCTCGTTCGAGCCGGGCAATATTATGCGGATTACGACGCAACTGGCGCGGCATCGCACGGATCGGCAAAAGCAGGCGGTTCTGTTTCAGGGTGGGCGGCATGCCGTGACACGGGTGCGGATTGTCGAGCGGTTCGGGCAGCCTGAGGTGGCCGCATTGGTCGAGTGCTGGCTGGAAACGGGCCGCACCCATCAGATCAGGGTGCATCTGGCCCATGCGGGGCATGGGCTGATCGGCGATCCGACCTATGGCGGACGGCGCAAGTTGAACGCAAAAGCGCTGTCAGAAGCGGGGATTGCGGCGGCGGCCGGGTTCGAGCGGCAGGCGCTCCATGCGGCCATTCTTGGGTTTGAGCACCCAGTGAGCGGTGAAAACGTGCGGTTCGAAGCGCCTTTGCCCGATGACATGGCCGCGCTGATTTCTAAGCTGTCTCTCTGAAATATAGGCTCATATGTGCGTGAACGCACGGGCGCGTGACTTCACAACAGGCGTATGGCGACCCATATTCGACTCAAGTTCTTGAGGATGGGACCCTTGTAAAGCGCTACGCACAGTCCCATATCCATGTTAACAAGATAAACATCGCACCGAAAGGGGGGCATTATGGCCAATTATACACAACTTCCCGCACCTTCCCCGGAGCAGGGCCTGAGCCGCTACCTAGGCGAAATTCGGAAGTTCCCAATGTTGGAGCCCGAAGAGGAATACATGCTGGCCAAGCGCTGGGTGGAGGATCAGGATACGGAGTCCGCTCATAAAATGGTGACCTCGCACCTGCGATTGGCCGCCAAAATCGCCATGGGCTATCGCGGCTATGGCCTGCCGCAGGCCGAGGTGATCTCGGAGGCAAATGTGGGTCTGATGCAGGCGGTCAAACGCTTTGACCCGGAAAAAGGCTTCCGGCTGGCGACCTATGCGATGTGGTGGATCCGCGCCTCGATCCAGGAATATATCTTGCGTTCGTGGAGCTTGGTGAAGCTGGGCACGACCAGCGCGCAAAAGAAGCTGTTTTTCAACCTGCGCAAGGCGAAAGCCCGCATCGGTGCATTTGAGGATGGCGATCTGCGCCCGGAAAACGTCAAGCGGATCGCGACCGATCTGGGTGTGACCGAGCAAGAGGTTATCTCGATGAATGGGCGCTTGTCGGGCGGGGATGCCTCGCTCAACGCGGTCATTGGGTCGGATGGCGAAGGTGCTACGCAGTGGCAAGACTGGCTTGAAGACGAAGACGCCGATCAAGCGGGCGACTATGCCGAGCGTGACGAGCTGGACGCGCGGCGCGAATTGCTGGCCGAAGCGATGTCGGTGCTCAACGATCGTGAGAAAGACATCCTGACCCAGCGGCGTCTGTCGGAAAAAGCGGTCACGCTGGAGGACCTTTCGGGTCAGTATGACGTCAGCCGCGAGCGTATCCGTCAAATCGAAGTGCGCGCGTTTGAAAAGCTGCAAAAGCGGATGCGCGATCTGGCCGCCGAAAAAGGCCTGATGACAAGCGCCTGACGGTTCCGCCCTTTGAGAAACGGTGCTAGCCTCCCTCGCCAAGCGGGGGAGGTTTTTTCGTGGGGCAACCGGGTGAACAGGGATAGACGATGGGGGTAAAGACGCCAGCCGTTCTGCGCCGCGCGCCCGCCAAGGTGTTCCTGTCGATCCCGCGCAAGATCATTCAGGACAAGCCCGGCGTCGGGCTGGGCAAGTTCTACACACGCCTTGATCTGGAGTTGCGGATGCTGGGCGCGGATGTGACGATACTGCCCCTGTCGCGCCAGTCACATAAGCGCAAGGGCAACCGTAACAAGCTGATTTTCCTGCATAACGGCGCGGCGGAGGAACCTAATGTTCTGAACACCGCGCTGGCCTACGTTGATCCCTACTGGCATGTGGACCCAAAAGGGGTTCTGGGGATGAGCAGCGCGGGCGACGTTCCCTTTGTCCATGAAAACGTCAACAAACAGGATGCGGCGGGGTTTTTCCGGGCTCAGAGGCGCAATTTCGTGCGCGAGCGCCAGTCCCGCTATTCCCAGGCGCGCGAGAAGATTGCGGTGCCCGAGGGCTGCATCGCGGTGTTCATGCAGGGCGATACGAACCTTACCAGACGGACGATGCGGCCGGGTTCAGAGCGGATGATCCGGTCGGTCGTCGAAGGCGCTGGTGGGCGGCCGGTCGTGGTCAAGCATCACCCGCTCAAGACCAATCCCGAGGATGTGGCCGAGGTGGCAACTTTGCGCGCGGAAGGCGCTGATATCCACGAGATCAACGCCAATGTGCATGACATTCTGGAGGTCTGTGTGGCCACGGTTTCGATCAGTTCGGCGACATGTTTTGAAGGGTTTCTGCACCGCCGTCCCGCGATCTTCTTTGGCCGCAGCGACTTGATCGGCTTTGCCCAAGGCGCCCATGACGGCCCCAGCTTTGCGGCAGCCCTGCACGAGGCTTTGACTGGAAACCGATCCTATATGCGCTTTACCTATTGGTATCTGACGACGCATTGCGTGTCGTTGCAAAGCGAGACATTCATCCAGCAAATCCTGCAGCGCGCGGCTGCGATTGGTTTTGACGCGGATCGGTTGGGGTTGGACAAGACCGCAGTTGCGGCCCTGTCCGTCCCGCAAGACGCTTAGTCTTCCATCGCTTCCAGCTCGTCGATCATGCCCGAGATCATCGACAGGCCCTTATCCCAGAATTTCGGGTCAGAGGCGTCGAGGCCGAAGGGGGCCAGCAGTTCTTTGTGGTGTTTGGAGCCGCCTGCTTTGAGCATATCGAAATACTTGGTCTGGAAGTCGCCCTCGCCTTCCTCGTAGACTGCATAAAGCGCGTTCACGAGGCCGTCGCCAAACGCATAGGCGTAGACATAGAAAGGCGAGTGAACGAAGTGGGGGATGTAGGCCCAGAAGGTCTCGTACCCGTCCATATATTCGAACGCGGGGCCGAGGCTTTCGGCCTGCACCGACATCCAGAGGGCGTTGATATCGTCTGAGGTCAGCTCGCCGCCCGAGCGCGCGTCGTGCAGTTTGCACTCGAAATCGTAGAATGCGATCTGGCGGACGACGGTGTTGATCATGTCCTCGACTTTGCCGGCCAGAAGCGTCTTGCGTTCTTCCTTGGTCGCGGCGTTTTCCAGTAGCTTGCGGAAGGTCAGCATTTCGCCAAAGACGGAGGCCGTCTCGGCCAGCGTGAGGGGTGTGGAGGAGAGGAGTTCTCCTTGTCCAGCGGCGAGAACTTGGTGCACGCCGTGGCCCAGTTCATGCGCCAGCGTCATCACATCGCGCGGTTTGCCGAGGTAATTCAGCATGACATAGGGGTGCACGTCACTGACCGTCGGGTGGGCGAACGCGCCGGGGGCTTTGCCGGGTTTGACGGCGGCGTCGATCCAGCCTTTGGTGAAGAAAGGTTCAGCGATATCAGCCATTTCCGGGGCGAAGCTGCTGTAGGCGTCCATCACCATTTTCTTGGCGGTCGGCCAATCGACGGTCTTGGCGTCTTCGATGGGCAGCGGCGCGTTGCGGTCCCAGACCTGCATTTTATCGAGGCCGAGCCATTTGCGTTTCAGCTCATAATAACGGTGGCTCAGCTTGGGATAGGCGGCGACCACGGCATTGCGAAGCGCCTCGACCACTTCGGGCTCAACATGATTGCTGAGGTGGCGACCGGTTTGCGGGGTTGGCATGCCACGCCAGCGATCCTCAATCTCTTTTTCCTTGGCGAGCGTGTTGTGCACGCGGGAGAAGATGGCGATGTTGTCGCTGAAAACGCGTGCCAACTCACGGGCGGCGGCCTCGCGCTTGGAGCGGTCATGTTCGGTCAGGTGGTTCAGCGTGCCTTCGATGTTCAGCTCTTCGCCGTCCAGCGTGAAGGTAAGGCCCGCGATGGTCTCATCAAAGAGGCGGTTCCACGCAGCAGCACCCACCGGGGACTGATCGTGGAGGAATTTTTCCAGCTCGTCAGATAGTTGGTATGGCTTCATCGCGCGCATGCGGTCGAAGACGGGTTTGTAGCGGGCCAGATCGGCGTTGGCGTCGAGTAGAGCTTTCAGATGGTCATCGTCAATCCGGTTGAACTCCAGCGTGTAAAACACCAGCGGGGTTGTGAAATTCGTGATCTGCTCCTGACAGTCAGACATGAATTTCGCGCGTTCGCCATCGGTGGTCTGCTGGTAATAGCGCAGGCCAGCGAAGGACATGATCCGGCCTGCGATCATGTCGATCTTTTCATACCGCAGGACACAATCGAGCATCTCGGACGCGCTAAGGTCTGCGAGCTTGCCTTCGTAGTCTTTCGCGAAATCAGCGCAGGCTTTTTCCAGCCAATCCATATCGCGCTTCAGCTCTTTCGCATCCGGCGCGGCATAAAGATCGGTGAGGTCCCATTCGGGCAGATCGCCAAACTCCGCACTTCCGGACTGGGCGGCGTCATGGGCGATTTGGGGCGTGAACTGCATGGGGGACCTCGTTGTTTGGTCAGATGAACCTATGGGCTGCGCGAGGGAGCCTCAAGAGGGGAAGCCAAAGAGTTTGGCTGGGTTCTTGGTTAATATCTGGGTGCGTGTGGCGGTGTCGGTGACGACGCGGTGGAAAGCGTCAAGCAAGGTCGCGGCGGAGGGTATCTTGGCGTCGGCAAGCATCAGATGGGGCCAGTCAGAGCCCCAGAGCAGGTGTTCGGGGTTGGCTTTGACAAGGGCGTCGATGAACGGGTCGGCCTGGGCATAAGGGGCGTCGCAGAGGCGGTAGAGCGCGCTGATTTTGACATGGACATGGCCGTCGGCAAGCAGGTCTAGGAGCGTCTGGAAGCCGGGGTCTTGGGTGCCAAGCGACAGGTCAGGCCAGCCGATATGGTCGATCACGAGCGGCACTTTCAGGGCGCGGATATCGTCAGCGATTTCGTTCATATGTTTGTGGGTGTTCAGCAGCATCTGGATGTGCAGATCGCGGGCTTTGAGGCGCGGGGCGAGGGCTTTGGCGCCCTCCCAGCTGAGCACGCCGCCATGGACATAGTTGAGGCGGACAGCGACGAGGTTCTGTTCCGTGAAGCGGTCAAGATCGGCGTCTGTCGCGTCATCAGGCAGAAGGCCGACACCCTTGAAATGAGGACCCATGCGGCGGACGGCTTCGACAGTGATGCTGTTGTCAGTTCCGTAAAGGATCGAATGCACAATCAGACCACGTAGAAAGCCGAGCGTTTTCAGGTGTTTGGTGTAGAGCTCCAGCCAGCCGTCAAAATCGGGACCGGGGGCGGGATCTTCCACGCGACCCTCCCAAAGCGGAAATTCATCGCCCGCAACAAGATGGACATGGGCATCGCAGGCGCCGGGCGGGGCGGGCGTTTCGGGCGATGAAGAGGTCGGCGGCATTTGGGCTTTGGGCAGCATTTTTGAGTATTTTCGCAAAGATGAAACGGTTAGCCGTAGGTCTGCAGCATTTCCTTGAGATCGTCGAGTGTGTTGGCCTCTTGCAGAGGTTTGTCGTGGCGCCAGCGGAACATGCGCGGGAAGCGCAGGGCGACGCCGGACTTGTGGCGGGGGCTTTCCTGAATGCCTTCAAAGGCGATTTCAAAGACGTGTTCGGGCGTGACCTGACGGACGGGGCCAAAGCGTTGCAGGGTGTTTTTACGCACCCAGCTTGTGATTTTGCGAAACTCGGCATCGGTGAGGCCGGAATACGCCTTGGTAAAGGGCACGAGGTCATTGCCATTCCAGACGGCGAAAGTGAAATCGGTGAAGAGGTTCGCGCGTCGGCCATGGCCAGCTTGGGCGTAGATCATGACCGCATCTATGGTTAATGGATCGACTTTCCATTTCCACCAATCGCCTTTCTTGCGACCGCTCAGATAGGGGCTGTCGGCGCGTTTCAGCATCAGCCCTTCGGCGTTGTGATCGCGTGAGGCGTCGCGCGCTTTGGCAAGCGCGTCCCACGTGGTGAACGGGACGAGAGGCGAGCATTTGACAGGTGCGTCATCGGGAAGCGTTTTGGTGATATTTTCCAGAAGGTTACGTCGTTTTTCAAAGGGCTCCGCGCGGATATCCTCGCCTTGCCATTCGAGCAGGTCGTAGGCGTAGAGGATCACGGGGGCCTCAGTCAGAAGCTTTTTCGGGACAGTCTTGCGCCCGATGCGTTTTTGCAGGGCGTTGAAGCTGAGAGGCTGGCCGTCTTTGAAGGCCAAAACCTCGCCATCCAGCACAGTGCCATCAGGGATGAAATCACGGGCGCGGGCCAGTTCTGGAAAGCGATCTGTCATCAGGTCTTCGCCACGAGACCACAGATAGTGTTCGCCGCCCCGCAAGATCAGCTGACCGCGAATGCCATCCCATTTTCGTTCGGCTTTCCAATCGGTTGGCGTGCCTAGCTCATTTGGATCATCAAGTTGATAGGCGAGATAGAACGGGTAGGGCTTCGACAGGTCCGCTTCGGGGTTTTCGGAAAGAATCAGGTCGTGGAAACTGGTGGTTTCGGGTGTCCAGGAGCCCATGAGACGGTGCTGCAGATCAGCTTCATCCTGGCCCGTGGCGCGCGCGAGAGCGCGGGTCATCAGCTTGGTGGAGACGCCAATGCGAAAGCCGCCGGTGAGCAGCTTGTTGAACAGGAAACGCTCGGTTGGATCGAGGATGGACCAAGCGTCGAGCACGGCGGTTTTACGGTCGTCTTCGTCGAGTGCGGAGAGAGATTTTACGTAAGTAATCCAATGGCTCAGAGGGTGATCTTCATGTTGGTTGCCTTCAGGAAGCACCAGCGCGATGGTTTCCGCCAGATCACCAACGATGGGGTAGCTTTCCTCAAAGAGCCACAGAGGGATGCCTGCGGCCTCGGCCGCCCAGCCGCGCAGGAGCGTCGTGGTCACGGTGCGCTTGGGGCGGCGGCCCGAGAAAAGTGCGATCGTCCAGAGCCGGTCGTCATCTGAAGCGGTCTCAAAATAGGTCGCGAGGGCTGCGACTTTTGTGTTGGTTTTCGTGGTCTGATCAATGGCCGTGAAGAGGCGTGCGAAGTCTTTCATGTCGGCTCCACCTCGGTCTCGGAGGCGTCGAGGCTTTCGCCCTCATATTCGGTCGATACAATTTGAGCGTCATAGCCCTGTTCGCTTAACCATTTGCTAAACACCGACGTGTAGCCATGAGTCACGAAAACGCGGGTGGCCCCGGTTTCCTTGATTGCGGCGTTCAGGGCGGGCCAGTCGGCATGGTCGGACATGATGAAGCCCCGGTCAGCAGCGCGGCGGCGGCGGACCCCGCGCAGGCGCATCCAGCCCGAGGCGAAGGCGGTAGAGGTGGTGCCGAAACGGCGTGCCCATGGGGTGCCGAAGGCTGACGGTGTCGCGAGAACGAGGGCGTTCTTATGCTCTTTGGGGTTCAGGTCCGGCGTGACACGAATCGTGTCGGGGAGCGTGAGGCCTTGGGCGCGCAGGACCTCGTTGGTGTTCTCGACCGCGCCATGGGTCAGGATCGGACCGATGGTGGGGTCGAGGATCGACAGCAGTCGCTGGGCTTTGCCGAGGGCATAGGCGCCAAGCAGAGGAGTGCGCCCATCGGTGATTGTGGCGGCCCACCATGCGTTGATGTCCTGAGCAAGCTGGGCTTGAGGCGTCCACTTGAAGACGGGCAGTCCGAAGGTGGATTCGGTGATAAAAGCGTGGCAGCGGACCGGCTCAAACGGTTCGGAGAAGCCGTCGTTTTCGGTTTTGTAATCACCAGAGGCGACCCAGACCTCGCCTTTGTGTTCGATGCGGATTTGGGCGGAGCCGGGAACATGGCCAGCGGGGTGGAAAGAGACCGTCACAGCACCGATCTGGCGGGTCTCGCCAAACCGGATCGTGTCGAGGGGGATATCCCCAAGGCGGTGGCGCATGACGGGGGCGGCGGCTTGGGTCGCGAGATAGGCGCGATGGCCGGGTCGCGCGTGATCGGCATGACCATGGGTGATAAGCGCCCGGTCTACGGGGCGCCACGGATCGATATAGAAATCGCCGAGCGGGCAGTAAATGCCGCGGTCGGTGAAGGTCAGGAGATCGGTGCTCATGCGGTAGAGCTAGGGCGGTTGGAGCGCTTTTGTAGGTGCGGCGCGGGGTGTGTTTTGCGTAGGCGTTTGACAGTTGGGATCTGTGGGGCGCATCCGACCTGTTGCTGGCCGCGTGCGGCTGGTCCGCGTAGGATGTTGAAGGGACATCTTGCTGGGCGGGCCAGTGCAGAGGCCGCTTGTGGTTGGTGATGCATCCGGGCTGGATTTGATCCCGCGGTAGCGGGTTGGGACGTAAATCAGGCCACCGTCTTCTGCGGCGCGTTGCACGTTGTCCAGCGGTGCGAGGGGCTTGCACAGGCGCTGCGGATCGCTAGCTTGACCGCGAGCCAAGGGAGAGCGCCGATGTCATTTACCACGTTTCGAAGCCGGATGTTGTCGGGAGAAAACCTCGCCGGGACGTTTATGAAAACGCCGAGCCACGATGTGTTGGAGGTGTTGGCGCTGTCCGGGCTGGATTTCGTATGCTTGGACGCGGAGCATTCCGCCTTCGATCGCACCGCTTTGGATGCCTGCATGGCCGTGGCGCGCGCGCTGGATTTCCCGGTGCTGGTGCGGGTCGCAAGCGGAACACCGGAGGCGGTTCTTCAAGCGCTGGATATGGGCGCGGTCGGGGTGGTCGTGCCACATGTGGACAGCGTCGAGAAAGCCGAAGCGGTCGCCAAATCTGCGCGGTTTGGACTGGGCGGGCGGGGCTTTGCAGGCTCGACCCGCTGGGCGGGTTACGCGACGCGTACGATGCCGGAGGTGTTGGCGAAATCGCGTGAAGAGACGGTCGTGATCGCGCAGATCGAAGAGCCTGCGGGCGTGGATGCAGCCCGCGAGATTGCGGCGGTTGACGGGGTCGACGGCCTGTTCTTGGGACCGGCTGATCTGAGCGTGTCCTACGGGCATGAAGGGCAGGATAACGCAGATCTGGTTGCCGGATTCAAAGCGGTGGGTGCGGCGACGGCAGCAGCAGGCAAGGCCTATATCAGCTGGGTGACCTCGGTCGCGCAGGCCAAAGAGCGCGCGGCTTATGGGTTGTCTGTGTTCTTCATCGGCTCTGAACATGCCTGGATGCTGGCCGGTGCCAAGGCAGCGGCGCAGGGTATTCACGAGATGAACGACTGATGCGCTTTGTGCGCTGGGGTGCGCGGGGCGCGGAAAAGCCGGGGGTGCTGGATGCTCAAGGCGGCTTGCTGGATCTGTCTGGCGTGATCGCGGATTTGTCCGGCGATGTGCTGGGCGCGTTAGAGACGTTGCCCCTTTCCGATTTGCCGCTGGTTGAGGGTGCGCAGCGTTTGGGTGTGCCGGTCGCAGGGGTGGGCAAGGTCATCGGTATCGGGCTTAACTATGCCGATCACGCGGCGGAGGCGGGGATGGACGCGCCGGATGAACCGATCGTCTTCATGAAAGCCACGTCTAGCCTGAGTGGTCCCGACGATGACGTGATCCTGCCGCGCGGCTCCGAGAAATCCGATTGGGAGGTTGAACTGGGCGTGGTGATCGGTCGTCGCGCAAGCTATGTCAGCGAGACGGACGCGCTGGGCCACGTGGCGGGCTATACGATTGTGAATGATATCAGCGAGCGCGCCTTTCAACTGGAAGGCACCGGGCAATGGACCAAGGGCAAAAGTTGCGACACGTTCGGGCCTGTCGGTCCGTGGCTTGTGACACCGGATGAGACTGGCGATCCGCAGGCACTTGGGCTGGGCTTGTGGTTGAACGGCACACAGATGCAGCGCGGATCGACGGCGACGATGATATTCAGCGTCGCGCAGATCATCGCCTATCTGAGCCGGATCATGACCCTCCATCCGGGCGATATCATCGCGACCGGGACGCCGCCCGGTGTCGGGATGGGGCAGAGGCCGCCGCTATATCTGAAACCCGGTGACGTGATGGAGTTGGAGATCGACGGGCTGGGTCGACAGCGCCAAGCGGTACGCGCGTCGGGCTGACGGGTTTTTGACGCTTGCCAGAACGGCTTAGGGGGCGGGCGGGTCAATATGATAGAATGACGCTCTCATGACCTCAGAGTTGGAGAGAAATCATGTTTGATATCAAGGCATTAAAGATCACCGTCGTCCTTCCTTTCGCCTTTGCCTGCACCACGGTTGCGGTGCAAGAGGCCGTGACACCCCCGCCAGAGATCATCGCCGCGACCGCCCAGACCAGTGGTGTGGCCGATGACGACGGGCCGACCTGCACAGGCAGCACGGCACCGGGCCGCACGATGACCTGCACGTCGGATCTGGTTTTTGTTTGTCCGGATGGCTGGAGCCCGTGCACGGCGGAAGGGGCGAAAACCTGCTGCAAAAAGACATTCGATGTCACCGGCACGGGAATCGACGGGCTTACAACGACAGGCTAGCGCCTAGCTGTGGGCGTCAAACCATGCGGCGGTCTCGTTGAAGACGCGGGTGCGCAGGGCGGGGGCCTCCATCATCACCTCATGCTCGGCACCGTCCAGCACGACGAGCTTGCCGTTCGGGTAGACGGCCATACGGTCGTGAACGCGTGACGGCTCCACAATGCGTTCGTTGGTGCCAAGGAAGGTGATCGCGGGCGTCGCCGGGGAAGGGCGCGCGGCGAGGCGGCGCATCTCCATCAAGGCCTCATTGAGCCAATGCAGCGACGGGCCGCCCAAAGCCAGATCGGGGTGGGCGGTGAGTTGCGCTTTCATATAGTCGAACATATCGCGGTCGGTGGTGAGCGTGTTGTCGTCAAACGGTGTGCTCATCACATAGGTCACGGGCTCGGTCCCCGGTGCGAAGCGGTGGCCTTGGCCGACGCGGCGGGCGGTCCAACTGGACATCCACGCGAAAGGGCGCAAAGCGGGGGCGATGATGATGCCCCACATGGGCGCACTGAACATCGCGGATTTCACGGGCAGCCCTTCGTAAAGCGCGCGCAGGCCGATGCAGCCGCCCATGGAGTGGCCGATCAGGTGATACGGTTCGGGCAGGCCAAGAGCGCGGGCATGGGCCAGCACGGCGGCTACGTCGTTTTGGTAATCGGGGAAGTGGTGCACATGACCTGCCGCGCGGTCATTGAGCATGCGGTCGGCAATGCCTTGGCCGCGCCAGTCAACGGCGAGGACGCTATAGCCGCGCGATAGAAATTCGGTCGCGGCGCGCCCGTATTTCTCGATATATTCGGTGCGGCCGGGGAACAGCAGGATGGTGCCCTTGGTGCCGCCGGTCCAATGGCCCGCACGGATGCGCAGGCCATCTGAGGTTGTGAGCCAATGCGCCGCGCCGCCCTCGGGGCCGTCGGCCACCTCGGCGTAGAACGGCGCTGGTGTCATCAGGCGAGCACCGAGGCGAGCTTCATCGCAGCACCCATATCGCCGTCCACGGACAGCTTGCCGGTCATGAAGGCGGCCGTGGGGTTTTGCTCGCCATCAAGGATCGCCTTGAAGGTTTCAGTATCGGCGGTGAGGGTGACGTCTGCGTCGTCATCGCCTGCGCGTGCGCCGTTTTCGTCGATGATGATGCTGCCCTCGTCGGCGATGACAAACTTTGCCGTGCCGTCAAAGCCACCGTCCATTTTCGCGTTCAGGGCGTCGACCGCCTGATTTACCACATCGCTCATAATCCAAGTCCTTTTGGTTTTGTGATCGCCGCGGGGTCGTATTTCCCGCAGCTTGCGCTAAAGTTGAGCTTACTATGATGATATGCCCCCGCAACCGCCACCGTATCGTTACGGCATTTTTCGTAACAGTTTCGTTTTGCTTGCCTTTCTCGGGCGCTTTCGCCGCTGATGAACAGGCGTTGCTGGACGATTTGGCCACGGCCTCGCCCGAAGAAGCCGCTCAGATTGAGGATCAGTTGGCGCGGGCGTGGGCGAAATCGGGCTCTGCTGCGATGGATTTGCTGTTACAACGCGGGCGTGATGCGCTGGAAGCGGGCGATCTTGATGCCGCGATTGAGCATTTCACAGCGCTGACCGATCACGCGCCGGAGTTTGCCGAAGGGTGGAACATGCGCGCGACGGTCTTTTTTCAGCAGGATAAGCCCGGTCTCGCGTTGGAGGATTTGACGAAAGCGCTGACGCTGAACCCCAATCATTTCGGGGCAATCATCGGATTGGCCGTGATTCTGGAGCAGACAGGCTATCCGGCGGACGCGTTGGAGGCCTACCGGACCGTGCAGTCTATACATCCCCATCAAGACCAAGTAGCCACCGCGATAGAGCGTTTGGAAAAAGAGGTGGGCGGTCAGGATATCTGACCCCTGTTTAGGCAAGTTTGATGGCCGAGCCGTCCCGCATAACGGCCGTTTTGGGCCCCACCAACACCGGCAAAACGCATTACGCGATTGAGCGGATGCTGGGCCATCGCACGGGCATTATCGGCCTGCCGCTGCGCCTGCTGGCGCGCGAGGTTTATGACAAGATCGTCGCGCTGCGCGGCCCTTCGGTCGTGGCCCTGGTCACAGGCGAAGAGCGGATCGTGCCGGAGCGCGCGAAATACTGGGTCTGCACGGTTGAGGCAATGCCCGAGGGCATGGGCTGCGATTTTCTGGCAATTGACGAAGTGCAGCTTTGTGCCGATCCAGAGCGGGGTCATGTCTTTACCGAACGGCTGCTGCGCGCGCGGGGCCTGCACGAGACGGTGTTTCTGGGCAGCGATACGATGCGCCCCGCAATTGCCGAACTGGTGCCGAAAGCGCAATTTGTGCGCCGCGAGCGGTTCTCGCAGCTGATGTATACCGGGCCGAAAAAGATCAGCCGGATGGCGGGGCGGTCGGCGATTGTCGGGTTTTCGGTCGAGAATGTGTATGCGATTGCAGAGTTGCTGCGCCGCCAGAAGGGCGGTGCGGCGGTGGTCATGGGCGCGTTGTCCCCGCGCACGCGCAACGCTCAAGTCGAGATGTATCAAAATGGCGATGTGGATTATCTGGTGGCCACCGATGCGATCGGTATGGGGCTGAACCTTGATATCAACCATGTGGCGTTTTCCTCGACCACCAAGTTTGATGGCCGCCGGATGCGCCCCTTGCAGCCCAATGAGCTGGCGCAGATCGCAGGCCGCGCCGGACGGCACATGAATGACGGCACCTTTGGCGTGACAGGCGAGGCCGGACCGCTGCCTGATGAGGTCGTGGGTGCCATTACGGAGCACCGTTTTTTGCCCGTCCGCAAGCTGCAATGGCGCAATGCGGTGTTGCAATTTGGATCGGTCGCACGGCTCATCTCTTCTTTAGAATTGCAAACCCAGGATGACTGGCTGACCCGCGTGCGCGACAGCGATGACCTGATCGCGCTGAAGTCTCTGGCCGAAGACGTCGAGGTGGCCGCGCGTGCCACGGACCCGCAATCGGTCAAGTTATTATGGGATGTGTGCCGTGTTCCGGACTTCCGCGGCATCAGCCATGCGGAACATTCCAGCCTGCTGGCGACGCTTTTCAATGATCTGCACGAACGTGGGCAAGTCTCTGCCGATTGGTTCGCACGGCAGGTTAAGAGAATAGATAGGGTGGAAGGTGACATTGACACCTTGTCGAAACGTCTGGCTTACATCCGTACATGGACGTATGTCGCGCAGCGGAAAGACTGGCTGGATGATGTGAATCATTGGCGCGAGGCAACCCGCGCTGTAGAAGACCGCCTGTCAGACGCCTTGCATGGCGCGCTGACGCAAAGATTTGTTGATCGGCGCACCTCTGTGCTGTTGCGCCGGTTGAAGCAGAAGGAGGGCCTTGTGGCCAACATTAACGACAAAGGCGAAGTGACCGTCGAGGATCAATTCGTAGGACGGCTTGAGGGCTTCCGCTTTAAGCAGGACGCCTCTGCGACGCCGGATGAGGCGAAAACCCTGCGCGCGGCGTCCGTTCAGGCGCTAGCGCCGGAGTTCCATCTGCGCGCGGATCGCTTCTACAATGCCCCCGATACCGAGATTGATTACACCGAGCAGGGCGGCCTGATGTGGGGCGAGCATGCGGTGGGCAAGCTGGTGGCAGGGTCCGACGTGATGAAGCCGACGGTGCAGGCGTTCGTTGATGATGAGGCGGGCGCGGATGTCGCGCAGAAAGTGCAGCGCCGGTTGCAGCATTTCATCGACCGCAAGATCGCGACCCTCTTTGAGCCTTTGTTGAACCTTAGCCGGGACGAGGCGCTATCGGGTCTGGCGCGTGGCTTTGCGTTCCAGATGGTGGAAGCACTGGGTGTGATCCCGCGCGATCAGGTGGCAGATGACGTCAAAGCACTGGATCAGGACGCCCGCGGCGCGCTGCGCAAGCATGGGATTCGGTTTGGTCAGTTCACGATCTTCATGCCGTTACTGCTGAAGCCCGCGCCGACGCGGTTGCGTTTGGTTCTGTGGTCGCTGGCCAAGGGTCTGCAAGAATTTCCCGAAAGCCCGCCCCCCGGTCTGGTCACGATCCCCGTGGTGAAGGATGCGCCCGACGGTGCCTTTACCATGTCGGGCTACCGTGCTGCTGGTGAGCGCGCGATCCGCATCGACATGCTGGAACGTCTGGCCGATATGCTGCGCGCTTGCGACAGCCGCGGCGGGTTTGAGGCGACGGCGGATATGCTGTCGATCTCGGGCACGACGCTGGAGCAGTTTGCCGGGCTGATGGAAGGCCTTGGCTATTCGGCCGAGAAGGGCGAGCGCGAGAAGGTGAAGCCAGTCACCGACGCCATCGCAGAGACGATGACCGGCGGGGATCCTGAGAAAACGCCGGACGAAGCACCTGTACCGCCTGCTGAGGAAACACCCGCACCCGCGCCGCAGGAAATCCCGACGGAGACGCCTGAAGAGACGACACCGCAAGAGCCGATCATCTCGCCCGATGATCCTGAGCTACAGATGGGTCTGGCTGAAGCGGCGACCGATCCGGTTGAGATGGAGGTGTTCTACACCTTCCGCTGGGGTCGCAAGCCACAAGGGCAGCGTCGTCCGCAAGGCGACAAAGCCCCGCGTGGCAAGGGTAAAGGCAAACCGCGTGGTGGGCCGAAGGGCAAGCCGCAAGGGGCCAAGACCTTCAACGCGCGCCCTCCGAAGAAAGAAAAAGCGATTGATCCCGACAACCCGTTTGCAGCCGCGCTGATGGGGCTCAAGGACGGCAAGTAAGTGTCTGACGCCCCGCGTGAGACCATCCGCTTGGACAAATGGTTGTGGCAGGCCCGGTTCTTCAAGACCCGCGGCCTGGCCACGAAACTGGTGCAAGCGGGCAAGGTGCGGGTCGATGGCACGCCCGTTTCCAAACCTTCGCGCGCGGTGGGGGTCGGCGACACGCTGACCTTTCCGCAAGCGCGCCAAATTCGCGTTGTGACGATCACGGCGCTGGGCGACCGGCGCGGCCCGGCCACAGAGGCGCAACAGCTTTACCATGATTTGACCGAGATCAGGGACACTGGCCCCGCTGCCCCGCGATATGAGGGAAAAGGACGCCCTTCCAAGAAGGATCGTCGCAGTCTTGATCTTAACCGCCGCAGCCCGCTTGAATGATCCATTCGGCTGGATTAGCTAAGCGGCAACGCACGTAAGGATGGCCCTCCGAAGATGACCTATATCGTCACCGACAATTGCATCTCATGCAAGTACACCGATTGTGTCGAAGTTTGCCCCGTCGACTGTTTCTACGAGGGCGAGAATATGCTGGTCATTCATCCCGACGAATGCATCGACTGCGGTGTGTGTGAGCCTGAATGCCCTGCGGACGCGATCCGTCCGGACACAGAGCCGGACATGGAAAAATGGGTCGAGTTCAACCGCAAGTATTCGGAGGCGTGGCCGGTTATCATCACCAAGAAAGACCCGCTGCCTGAGGCCGATGACAAAGACGGCGAGACCGGCAAACTGGAGAAATACTTCTCTGAAGCGCCGGGCGAGGGCGGCTAAAGCGATTCGGCTGTCACGTGCAGAAGTGACGCTAGGGCAAGAAGCCTGACATATCGTCTTAAAACACTGATTTTGAACGCTTTTGGCGGCTTCTATGCAGGCGGCGCTTTTGAAGGGGCGTTTTTTGTGTTATATTGATGTTACACAAGTAACCGGACCACGATGTTGTCCCCCCTGCGCCGCCAGCAGGTCGGACCTTAAATCATCAGAGCGACACCATGATCCCGCGGGGGCACTGATCGTGCCACACGGGCTTTTTTGACGCTCCACCCCCCCTTCGGTTCACAGATGAGGATTGATATATGAGTAAAGCCAAGAAATCGGAATTCAGCCCCAACGATTTTGTCGTCTATCCGGCGCATGGCGTTGGCAAGATCGTCTCGATCGAAGAGCAGGAAGTGGCCGGCATGACGCTGGAGCTGTTCGTGATCTCGTTCGAGAAGGACAAGATGACGCTGCGGGTTCCGACGAACAAGGCAACCGAGGTGGGCATGCGCTCACTCAGCTCACCCGATGTGGTGTCCAAAGCGATGACGACGCTGAAGGGCAAGGCCAAGGTCAAGCGGGCGATGTGGTCCCGCCGGGCTCAGGAATATGAGCAGAAGATCAACTCGGGCGATCTGATCGCAATTGCAGAGGTCGTGCGCGACTTGCACCGTACCGACGATCAGCGCGAGCAAAGCTATTCTGAGCGTCAGCTCTATGAAGCCGCTCTGGAGCGTCTGACGCGAGAGATTGCTGCGGTGGACAATGGTGACGAAGTCGCCGCCGCCAAGCAGATCGGCGACGTGCTGGAAAGCCGCATCGCCGCGTAACGACGCCCTTTGCGTAATAAAAAAGGCCGCTGTCGGATTTGGCAGCGGCCTTTTTCTTTTTAATGCGGTGACTTAGTCATATGCGCCGCCAACCTCGATCACGCGATCGCCGGGCAAGACAAGCTGATTGGCGTAAAGCTCACGCGGAAGATCATCATCAATCGCGCCTGTGACGGTCACCGCCATATCCACAGTCACGGGCATCGCGTGCGGTCCGATATAGACGGGGATCGTGCCAGATGCATCTGCCAGCACGAACGTGTCTTCATCCACGATCCGGTCCACCGAGCCCGACAAGGTGACCGGCCCGGAGGTCGGCGCATCAGCGATCGACAGGCTGTCACGGGCAAGGGCGGCTCCGGCGAGGCCGGTGGCCAAAGCCGCAAAGAACATAACCCTAGTCAAGAGCGATCCCCAGAAGGCCAAGTGCGACGAGCGCTGCCACGAGAAATGCCCATGTGGGGGCCGTTACCGTCAGCGGTTTGCCCAGCCATGCAGAGATATCTTTCGTATCTGCCTGTGTCGGAGCCTGTGATGTTGGGGTCTTGGTGTCTTGCGTCATCGGAATCCCTTTCTTGACGTTTGTCGGTTCAAATCTGTCAGTCGTGGGGGGTCTGCGAAGGAAATGGGTATGAAACGGGGCCGTTCAAGGCGACCAGACCGACAGCGCACCGGTCTGGCGGTTTTTTGCTCTCAACGTGGTGGTGGTGCCTAGAAATGCGGCGCGAGAGACCATCCGTTGTCTTTGCGCCATGTCCGGTTGTCAGGTGGCTTTGATGAGCTGCCCCGATCAGGGGGGAGTTTCATCATCCGTGGTGACCCTGAACAGCTTGCGCGGGATTGCAGACTTTAGCGGAAGGGATGGAATGCACCGAGGGTCGGGCCGTGAGGACGGCAGTGGACAGGTTTGGCTGCCTTAAGTCCTTCAGGCACCTGACCTAAGGGACGCTGTCGCAAGAGAACGGAGACAACGCGGAGCCACGCACGAGGCAGGGCACATCGGATCATGTCAGGATCGGTTGGCTGATTGGGAAATGGCAAGAGGTCGCCGAAAGCCCGGCAGGACTGGCGTCACAATTCCATTCACCTCGCAAACCGGTATTGTTGCGAGTGATTGTCAATTCGGATGCTTTAATGAAAGCAAACCAACGCAACAGCTATGTGACAGGTCTCCGAAAAGCGTTGGCTGCGGCGGCTTCTGGCTGGTTGCGCTTTCCAGGTTTGCTGTTTTGCACGGTTGGGCTGGTCGTATGCGTTTTTTGCGCGGGGTTGTTGCGCCCCGGACTTG
The DNA here is from genome assembly GCF_020177595.1 of Cognatishimia sp. MH4019. Taxonomy (GTDB): domain Bacteria; phylum Pseudomonadota; class Alphaproteobacteria; order Rhodobacterales; family Rhodobacteraceae; genus JAHTBL01. The sequence goes on from NZ_JAHTBL010000003.1 coordinate 25,888, forward strand.
TCACAGAAGATGGCCCGCTCGAAAACGCCTCTGCTATCCTGTTTCTCTTTGGGAGCCTGATGGGGGCATGGCACCTTCTAAATCCCAATCATATCAACGCTTTGGACCGGCGTTTGATCCTTGCGACAACACTGCTGTCTCTGTTGTTCTTCCTCAGCGAGATCAGTTTTGGAGCGCGCTATTTTGACTTGGACATGCCGCAGATGGAGGGCGGTGGCGAGTTCGACGGCGGTCATGATATCGTAATCATTGTCTTTCGGATGCTGATGAAAGGTGACGCAATTTCTGCTGTCATCGCAGGCTTTTTGGCGGTCAGCGCGCTGTGCACAGTTTCGCTTGTCTACCTGCTGCGCACGCCGCTCCAGCGCTTTTTACAGGATGCGTTTCACTTTGCGCTCGCAGTTCTGTTGGCTTTGCTGGCCAGCGCGGTTTTGCTGGATTTGCACCCGTCCCGGACGGTCGCAAAGCTTGAGGAGGCGTTGGAATTCGCCGCAGCCTTTGTTGTGGTCTGGGCATTCTTTGTCGTGGGTCGCGGTTAGGCCGCGCCGAGTATCGTCGCAAGCGTCAGGAGTGTTGCGACCTCGCTGATTTGTTGTGTGGCCCCCAGAATATCACCGGTCTGTCCGCCGATCTTGACCTTCGCGACTGCGCCAACGGCCAGTGCAGCCCCTGTCACAACGAGAATCAGCGTCACACCGCTCAACCCGATAGACAAAAGCACGGCCACAACAGCCAGAAGTATTGCGAGACCTGCCGCACCCATCTCGGGTCGTCCGACGCGCTTTGACAGCCCCCCGTCGCGGGCGTTTGGCAGGGCGGTCATCACGCCAACCATCGCCGCGCGGCTGAGCATGGCCACTGCGATCAGGGCCGGCAACAGCAAGCCTGCCTCTATCACCGCCGTCAGCCCCAGCCAGCGCAGCAGCAGCGACAATATCAATGCGATCACCCCGTAGCTGCCGATCTGGCTGTCTTTCATGATCTCCAGCCGGCGCGCCGGTTCCCAGCCGCCCCAAAGCCCGTCTGCCGTGTCGGCCAACCCGTCCTCATGGAGCGCCCCGGTGACCACGATCAGCGCAACCAGTACCAATGCGGCAAGGACGGCAGGCGTCACGACGTCGCTTAACGCCCAAGCGGGCAGGCCCACCAGCAGCGCCAGCACAAGCCCGACCAACGGGTAGGCCCACGCCGCTTTGGCCCCGCGTGCGATCGCGTTATCGGCGTCCACGGGGATCGGCAAACGGGTCAGCAATCCCAGCGCTGCGGGGATATCTGTCAGCGACATCAAGCCGCTGTCGGATTTTGCCATCAAAAGGGCCTTTCTGAACAGCTTTGCATAGGGTCTAAGACATAGTGATCCCGAGAACCACAGTTTTGGACTGGCCCTTATGACGACCTTTACGACCCTTGACGAATTCCGCGCGGTGCTGGCTGCGCAACCCGGCCCGGACGCTGCGGCTATCGAAGCCGCGCGGGAACGTAACGGCCAGCTGACCAAGCCCCCAGGCGCGCTGGGCCGTTTGGAGGATCTGGCGATCTGGTATGCAGGCTGGCGCGGGGACGGGCGACCCCAGATGGCGGCACCGCAGGTCATTGTCTTTGCAGGCAATCACGGGGTGACGGCGCAAGGTGTGTCTGCCTTTCCGGCGGAAGTGACCGAACAGATGGTGCTCAATTTCCAGCATGGCGGGGCCGCGATCAACCAGTTGAGCCAAACCGCAGGCGCGATGATGAGCGTCGAGGCGTTGGATCTGGATAAGCCTACGGCCGATTTCACCCAAAGCCCTGCCATGACCGAAGCAGAGCTTTGTGCGGCGCTGCAAACGGGATGGGATGCGGTCACCCCCGAGGCTGGGGTGCTGGTCGTCGGCGAGATGGGCATCGGCAACACGACCTCTGCGGCGGCGATCTGCCATGCACTTTACGGTCGCACGGCTGCTGACTGGACTGGGCGCGGCACCGGGGTCGATGACGCGGGACTCGCGTTGAAAACCCGCGTGGTGGCCGAAGGGGTGGCACGGCATCAATGCGAAGACGGGCTTGATACGCTCAAATGTCTGGGCGGGCGTGAAGTTGTCGCCATGGCAGGCGCGATTGCCCGCGCCCGGGCCGAGCGGATCCCCGTGATCCTTGATGGCTTCATCTGCTGTGCGGCAGCGGCCTGCCTTGAGCGTGCGCAACCCGGCGCGCTGGATCATACTGTGGCTGGCCATCTGAGCATCGAAGGCGGCCACGCCGCGCTGCTCGACGCCCTGGACAAAGCGCCACTTCTGTCGCTGGGATTGCGTCTTGGGGAAGGCTCTGGCGGGGCGCTGGCGCTCAACATCCTGAAAGCGGCGGTGGCGTGCCATTCAGGCATGGCGACTTTTGCAGAGGCCGGGGTCAGCGACGCCTAGCCTTTCGCTTTTTCAAAGCCTCCAGCGTCGCGACTTGGCGAAGCCGCTGCGCAATCTCTCAAGCGGCATTGTCGCCCTTCTTCTCATTGAGCTGATGCACCAGCGCGGTCTCCAAATCCTTGTTCAGCTCTTGCGCGCGGGCCACGTATTCAGGGTTATCCGTGACATCGACACCGGGCTTCCAAAGGCTTGCCAGCTCCAGCATCGCGGCGCGGTCAAGTTTGTAAAAGGCCTTCTCGTTCTCTGAGGCCTCAAACTCGGTCAGGCCCATATTCTCCAGCACATAGCGGCCCGCGCGCAGGGAGCTGTCAAACATCTCGCGCACAATATCATCGGCCCCTGCACGGTAAAGCTCGTAGACATGAACCCGGTCACGGGCGCGGGCGACGATGTGTAGATCGGGGCGCTCACGGCGCGCAATCGTGACAATGCGCGTGCACGCATCGCGGTCATCCATGGCAACGACCAGCACCTTGGCGGTTTTCAGGCCTGCGGCATGTAGCAGCTCGGGGCGGGTTGGGTCGCCAAAGAAGCCACGGAAGCCGAATTTGCGCATCAGCTCGACCGTGGCCAGATCGCTGTCCAGAACGATGGTGTTCAGCCCTGACATCTGCACCATGCGGTTGACCACTTGGCCAAAGCGGCCAATGCCCGCGATGATGATCTCGCCTTGTGTATCAATCGCATCAGGCGTCGTGTCGACTTCTTCAGTCATGCGTTTGGAGAGCTGGTCATAGGCGATAAACAGAAGCGGTGTGATCAGCATCGACAACGCCACAATCAGCAGAAGCATCTCGCCCATCCCGGGGCTCAGCACGTTTTGCTGCAGAGAGAAAGAGATCAGAACAAAGCCGAACTCACCCGCTTGGGCCAGGCCCAGTGTGAACAGCCATTGATCCCGGCCCTTCAGCTTGAAGATCAGCGACAGCCCGTAAAGGATCAGGCCCTTCACCAGCATCATGCCCAGCGTCAGCCCGACGATGGTGAAGAACGCCCCAAAGAGCACTGAAAAGTTGATGCCTGCGCCGACAGTGATGAAGAAAAGCCCCAAAAGCAGGCCCTTGAACGGCTCGATATCGGCCTCAAGCTCGTGACGGAATTCCGTGTTGGCCAGCACCACGCCGGCCATGAAAGTGCCAAGGGCGGGCGAGAGGCCCACAAGTGTCATCAGCACGGCGATGCCCACCACGATCAGCAAGGCGGTGGCCGTATACATCTCGCGCAGGCGCGCATGGTGGATGAAGCGAAACAGCGGGCGGGTCAGGAAGACACCGGCCAGGATCACGGCGGCGATCATCGATAGCGTCACCAGCGTGACGCCCCAGCCGGGGAGCCCTTCGACCAGTGACAGGGAATGGCCGTGGCCATCCTCATCCGCCGCCAGCGCCATGGAGCCGTCGGGGTTCAACTGGACAAGCTCGCCAATCGCAAGAAGCGGCATGAGCGCCAGCATCGGGATTACCGCGATATCCTGTGTCAGCAGCACCGAAAAGGTCGCGCGCCCGCCGCCGGTCTGCATCAGCCCTTTTTCAGTCAGCGTTTGAAGGACAATCGCGGTCGAGGACAGCGCGAAGATCAGACCGATGGCCAGTGACAATTGCCAAGGCTGCCCCAGCGCCATGGCCGCGGCCATGATACAGCCTGTGGTCAGGGCGACCTGCATGCCGCCCAACCCGATGAGCCGGTCTCGCATGTTCCACAGCACGCGCGGCTCCAGCTCAAGCCCGATGAGAAAAAGCATCATCACGACGCCAAATTCGGCGAAATGCTGAAGATCCTCTGTCTCTGAGCCAACAAGTCCCAAAAGTGGGCCAATCACGATCCCGGCGAGGAAATAGCCCAGAACCGAACCAAGGCCCAAACGGGCAGCGATAGGTACAGCAATCACGGCGGCCAGCAGGTAAATGGTTGCTTGAAATAGGAAACTTTCCATCGGCGGGGGTCCCGTCGGGTTCGAATGGTCAGCTGTGGCACGGTTCGCGTGGCTAACGCGGCGCGATTAGCTGCTGGGAATCTTCAAGGTTAGATTGCGGCCGGATTTGACGTAGCGCAACTCGCTTTCGCCAATCGCGGCAACGCGCCCACCATCAATGCGGTCACCGACTTTCACTTTCTTGAACCGACCATTTCGCATTCGCACCAAAGCGCTGCGCGAGGTGGGTTTTCCGAAGACGCCGATCAGGTTGATGCGGCGCAGGTTGATCGCGTTTTCCATGGTGGCGGCGCGCGACACGGTGGTTGGGACCGGGCCTGAGGGGCGCACACTGCGCGGCGCGACAGAGGCCACGACGCGGCCGGTGGCTGCGGGTTGCTGCGCCCGCGCGCGCGCGACGACACGGTCGAAATTGCGCGGGCGTGTCTGCGGTTTACGCGACACGGTGGCGGCCAGTCGTGTGCCGGTGGCAAAGGGATCGGGCCCGGCGGTCGGTTGTTCGGGCGGGTTTCCAACTGCGGCTGCAGCGGCTGCGGCCGCGGCTGCAATCTCGGCGGCCAGTTCCTGCGGCGCTTTGGGGCGCAATTGCGGACGGATGCTGGCAAATTCTTCGCGGGTGCGTCCGCCAAGCTGGGCGCGCTCATTGGCGTCTTGCAGATCCGTCGGACGGGCCTCGGGGCGAAGGGCTGCGAGGCGCGCATCGGGTTCGGGCGTGGCTTCGACTTCCGCCGCGCGTTCGGGGCGTAGCGGCACGGTCAGGGGCGGGCGGCCCGCATAGACCAGCACGCCATCGGGGGACAGCGCGCCTTCGGGTGTTGCAATCACGCGGCCCTGGTCATCCAGCGCGTAGGTCTGGTCAGGGGCGGCAGGCGGCAACGGCGTGGCAGGCAAAGCGTCGCCGCGCAGGGTTTGCAGCTCGGGCAGGGCAATTGCGTCGGAGGGCTGCACTTGCGGGTCGATGGAGGCCACGTAGAGCTGATCGAGATTTTCAACATTCGGCGCGGGCGTCGCACGTGGCGCGCGTTGCCAGATGCCGGTCGCGGCATAGCGCGCGGCCAGTTCGGTGTCGCTCATCGGTTGAGGTGGCACGACAGGCGCGGGCAATGCCGGAAGCAGCTCTTCGGTGGGTGCGTCGATATCGGGCAATGCGTCCGCGATGACGGTTTGCGCAGGCTCTTCAGGCGCCGGCTCCGTGGCGACGTCGGCCAGATCAACGCTACTTTCAGTTTCAAGCACCGCGTCACTTTCGCCAAGCGTCATCGACCACAAGGCCACGACCGCCAGCACCGCCAAAAGCACCAGCGTCAAAACAAGGCCGAGATAGCGGGGTTTCCCGCCAATCTGCGCTTGCGCCGGGGTGGGGGCCGCGTCGAGGTCAGGTTCCGGCGGGGCGGGCGCGGCCTTGGAGGGCAGCGCCACGGCACTTTTGCCCGTGACTGGTGGGCTTGGCTTTGGAGCGGGCGGCTCTGCACCGCCAAGAGGAGCAGCTGCGGCCTTCACCGGTGTCGCCGACAGGCTGATGCGCGGGGCGACGGTTGTGCTGGCAGGTACTTCGGGTTTTGGAACGGCCAACGGCGGGGCCTCCCGGCGGGACGCAAATGCGGGGGGCGGTTTGGGCGTATAGGCCCCGTCGATAGGCAGAAGGGCCGCGCCACGCGCGAGTGTCGGGCTGTCAAAGACCGGGCGCACCGGGAAATCTGACGTCTTGGGCGCTGCGATGAAACCCGAGGCAGTGAAGCCATGCTCTTGCACAAAGCCTCGCGCCTCGGCCAGCGTTTCCCGTGCAACGGCGGCCACGTAAAGCGTGTCTCCCACGCGCGCCCAATCATAAGCCAGATCGCTGACCGCGTAGGGCGTCGCGCCATCCAGCGCCGCAATGGCGGTTGCCGCATCATCGCCGTTGGCGGGCACCGCGATGTATTTGATCTGATCGTCCGGCAAGATCAGCAGGCAGGAGAACGCACCCCCCGCGACCGCCTCGCCTTTCGCGCGCAATCCGGCAAGCGCGGCTGCCATGTCGTCGCTGTCAAGCGCGGCCTCGCCCACGACCTTCCATGCATCCTCATCGGCCACCAAAAGCTGGGTGGTCGGCATTCTCAGAAGTAGCGCGAAATCTGCTGACATGGCCTCGTGGAGCACTCGTTGCTGGCACCTTTTCGCCAGACTACCCGGTCTGGCGCGGAAGGGGAAGAAAAAGCCAAGGATCCCATGGCGGGCTGCGTCAAAGGGACGTAACACTCAGACAAACGAGCACAGGAGAGCTTGAGATGCGTTGGATTTTGATCGTTGCGATGTTGGTGGCCAGCCCGGTTTGGGCGCAAGAAGACGGGCGCATTGTCGTCACCGGAGAGGGGCGCATCACGGCGGTGCCGGATATGGCGACGGTGCGGATGGGGGTCACGGCCGAGGCGACAGATGCGGCAGACGCGATGGCGCAAGTCTCGCAGACAATGATCCGCGTGCAGGGCGTGCTGGAGGCCGCTGGCATTGCGCCGCGCGACATCCAGACCACGGCGCTGCAATTGAACCCGCGCTGGGACAACCGCGCGACACGCGAAGGCGAAGCCCCTCGGATCATTGGATATTTCGCCGAAAACGGGATCAGCGTGCGCGTGCGCGACCTGACCCAGCTGGGCGATGTGCTGGGGGCTGTGGTGACAGATGGGGCCAACCAGTTTCGCGGTCTGACCTTTGATATCGCTGACCGCGCGCCGCTGTTGGAAGAGGCGCGTCGCGCCGCCGTTGCCGAGGCGCGTGCGAAGGCCGCACTTTACGCGGATGCAGCCGGCGTGACCCTCGGCACGATGATCGAGTTGCGCGAGGTCGGGGTGCAGATGCCCACGCCAATGGTTGCTGAAATGCGTATGGCAAGTGCCGATATGGCCGTGCCTGTGGCCGAAGGTGAGATGGTGATCTCGGCCTCCGTGACGATGATCTTTGCAAGCGAGTAAGCCCGCGACACGCCCGCGTGGCGACAAATCCGCACCCCCGGTTTCGACTGGGGGGCGTTTAAGGCAGGGTGTCCGCGAAAAGTCACGCCAGTTCGGTGGGACTGCATGATAATGATTACGAAAGGGACGACCCTATGAGCGAAGTGAAAACCGGCGATACGGTGAAACTGAACTACACCGGCACCTTGGCCGACGGCACGGTTTTTGACAGCTCCGAAGGGCGCGATCCGCTGGAGTTCACCGTGGGTTCGGGCCAGATCATACCCGGTCTCGACAAGGCTATCCCCGGCATGTCTGTGGGCGACAAGCAGACGGTTCTGGTGGCGTGCGACGAGGCTTATGGTCAGGCCGACCCGGATGCCCGTCAGGCCGTCCCGCGTGACCAGATCCCTGCAGATATCCCGCTTGAGATCGGCACGATGCTGCAAATGCAGACCCCCGATGGCCGCGCGATGCCCGTGAAGGTGATCGAGCTGTCAGACGAGAGCGTGACGCTGGATGCCAACCACCCGCTGGCCGGGCAGGATCTGGTGTTCAACATTGAACTGCTTGAGATCGCCTAGCGGTCAAACTCGGTAATCACTGCGACACCCGCTTGCTGCGCACCGTCCATGGCGCGCAGCGCGTCGGTGACGCCTGAGAGCGGCAGGCGCGCGGTGACGAGCTGGGCGATATTCAACTCGCCCGCTTCGATCTTGGCGAAAAGCGCGGGGAAGCCTTGTGCGCCAAGTCCGCGCATTCCGTGCAAGGTCAGTTGGCGCGCGTAGACCAGCTCAAGCAGGGGCAGCGGGACCGTGGCATGATCGCCCACCGGCATGCCGACTTGCACATGACGGCCCAATTTGCGCAAGGATTTCAGCGAGGCGTCGAACGTGTCGTAGATGCCAAGCGCATCAACAGAGACATGCGCGCCACCATCGGTGAGTTCGCGGATTTCTTCGGGTGCCCCGCCGCCGCGCGCGTTCACCACCGCGTCAGCACCCAAGGCGCGGGCCTTGTCCAAAGCATCATCGCTGATATCCACCGCGACGACCTGGGCGCCCATGGATTTGGCAAGCAAAACGGCGGACAGGCCCACACCGCCTGATCCATGCACCGCCAGCCATTCGCCGGGACGCAAGGCGCCGCGGTCGGACAGGGCGCGCCAAGCGGTCGTGACGCGGCAGCCCATGCCCGCGGCCTCGGCAAAGCCGATAGCCTCGGGGATGTGGACCAGATTGTAGTCGGCATGAGGGATTGCGACGTATTCTGCAAAGGCACCCCAGAAGGTGAAGCCGATCACGTCTTGGCTTTCGCAAACGGTTGGCTGGCCTGCGCTGCAATCAGAGCAGGTGCCGCAGCCCAAGATGAAGGGCGCTGTAACACGGTCACCTTGCTTGAAGGCCGTGCAGTCGGGGCCGACCTCTGCCACGACACCGGCAAGTTCATGGCCCATGATATGCGGCAAGGCCACGTCAGGGTCTGCACCGACCCACGCGTGATGATCTGACCGGCAGACGCCGCAGGCCTCCAGCTTGATGACGGTCCCGTCGCGCGGGCAGGTGGGGTCGGGAACCGTTTCGATCCCGACCGTGTTCCCAAACGCGCGCAGCAAAGCCGCCTTCATTGCGCTATGCCGTCGCTTTTGCCAGCGCCTGATCCAGATCGGCGATCAGGTCGTCGGCATCCTCGATCCCGATAGAGATGCGAACCACATTCGGCCCTGCGCCAGCTGCTTCCTGCTGCTCTGCCGACAGTTGCCGATGTGTGGTCGAGGCAGAGTGGATGATCAGCGAGCGGGTGTCCCCAAGGTTGGCGACATGGCTGAAAATCTCAAGGTTATCAACAAGTTTGACGCAAGCTTCATAGCCGCCCTTGATTGCAACGGTGAAGAGGCCACCCGCCCCACGCGGACAGATTTTCTTGACGCGGTCATAGTAAGGCGACGAAGGCAGCCCTGCATAGGTCACGTAGTCGACGCGCGGATCGGTCTCGAGCCAGGCAGCGACTTTCTGAGCGTTCTCCACATGACGCTCCATGCGCAACGACAGGGTCTCGATCCCCATCAGCGTGTAATGGGCGGCTTGCGGGTTCATCGTCATGCCCAGATCGCGCAGGCCGATGGCGATGCCGTGGAAGGTGAAGGCCAGCGGGCCAAACGTCTCGGCAAATTTGAGGCCGTGATAGGCAGGCTCTGGCGCGCTGAGGGACGGGAATTTGTCATTCGCAGTCCAGTCGAACTTGCCGCTATCCACGACGCAGCCGCCGGTGACGGTGCCGTTGCCGGTGAGGTATTTCGTGGTCGAATGCACCACCAGCGTCGCGCCATGCTCGATGGGGCGGCAGAGGTATGGCGTGGCCGACGTGTTATCGACGATCAACGGAACCTCGGCTGCGTCGGAAATTGCACTGATCGCGTCCAGATCGGTGATATATCCGCCCGGATTGGCAATTGCTTCGCAGAAAACTGCGCGTGTGTCGTCATTGATCGCAGCTTTCACCGCGTCCAGATCGTCGAAATCAACGAAGGTCGCGGACCAGCCGAAGCGCTTGATCGTCTGGGAGAACTGCGTGACCGTGCCGCCATAAAGCCGGGTCGAGGCGACGACGTTCTTGCCCGGGCTCATCAGCGGGAAAAGCGCCATGATCTGTGCGGCGTGACCGGACGAGCAGCAAACCGCGCCGACGCCGCCTTCAAGCGTCGCGATGCGTTCTTGCAGAACGGCGACGGTCGGGTTGGTCAGGCGCGAGTAGATATAGCCGACTTCCTGAAGGTTGAACAAAGCAGCGGCGTGATCGGCATCGCGGAAGACGAACGCGGTGCTTTGGTAGATCGGGGTTTGCCGGGCGCCTGTGGCCGGGTCGGGCCGCGCGCCTGCGTGGATTTGCAGGGTGTCAAAGCCGTAGCTGGGTCCGTCGGTCATGATGTGCTCCTCAAGGCATCTGTCAAAGGGTCGGCGAAAGGTGTAGGGCAGTTGGGGCGGCATCACAACTGCTAGAGCATGGGCCGTGTTGGGAGAGGGACAGCATATGGCACAACCGTTTCATCTGGCGTTCAACGTTCGCGATCTGGACGAGGCGCGAGACTTTTATACCGGCGTCATGGGCGCGACCGAGGGGCGTTCGACAGACACCTGGGTCGATTTCGACTTCTACGGCAATCAGTTGAGCCTCCATCTGGGCGAGCCGTTTCCAACCCAGGCCACGGGCCATGTGGGCGAGCATCTGGTGCCGATGCCGCATTTCGGTGTGGTGCTGGGCAAGGCCGAATGGGACGGTCTTGCGGATCGCCTGAAGGCCGCAGGCGTTGCCTTTGTCATCCCGCCATCGGTGCGCTTTGAAGGGGAACCCGGCGAGCAATGGACGATGTTCTTTCGCGACCCGTCCGGCAATCCGGTCGAGGTGAAGGGCTTTCGCGAAATGGCAGGTGTCTTCGCGGGCTGAGGGTTGCGGATCTTTAGGTATTTAGAGACAAAAGAAGGCGCCACATGCGTTAAGGTTAATGCGCGCTTAGCAGCTTCTTTTGTCCGTAAATACCTCGGGGTTTGGGGTGGAACCCCAAGGAGGTTGCCAAGTTTTCACTAGACTTCAGATTACCGCCTTTTCCGTGATTTTCTTCGAAATTCACCTGTCGGGGTCGTTGAAAGTGCGGGGCACTTTCAACGCAACCAAAACCCTTCTCGTTTGATCGTATTCCGGATTGCCTGTTCCTTGCGGGGCAGGTTGTCCCGATCAAAGAGAGCGCGCACCTTGTGGCCGCGCTTTTGGTAAATCATCCGCTTGATCGGATCATACTGCTTGAGCACTTTCTTCAACTTGTTCGGCGCGGATACCTCTTCCAGCACCTCGACCACCCGGTCTGCCTCGCGCGCATAAAGCAAGGGCAGCACGCGGTAATGGCATGTGACCGAGCCATCCAGCAAGCCGTCAGGCAACGTATCGCGCCCGCCTTTGAAGCTGTGGATCACAAGGGGCAAGGCGACTTGATCCAGCCATGGGTCCAGCGATTGGCACACGAGCTCTGCCGGGGCGTCGTCGCGGATCGCGCAGGCGTATTCGGCAAAGCGCTGACCGAAAGCAGCGGGGTCTTTGTAGAAGAACCAACCTGCGTTGAAATAAAGATAGCGCCGCCAGTACTCGTCAGGTTGGCTCAGATCGAGCGAGCTTTCGAAGTCGAGGCCGAACTTGTCGTAAAGCGACCCCCAGATCTGGTTATATCCGGGGCCATAAAGTTCTAGTTTCGGCCATGTGTTTTCCCGCCGCATGGAGGCTTGCGGCTTGGTAAATTTGAACGGCACCTCGGTAATCTCATCCAGAACCAGCGTGTCGGTATCGAAGAACACGAACGGCTCTTTTTCGGGCAGGCAGGCCAAGGCTTCGATCTTGTTGCCATAAGGATAGGCCGCGCCGAAATGGCGACTCTCGAACGGCAGGATCGTCGCACCAAGCTCGTCTTCCAGAACGGTCCGCACATCGTCGGTCATCCGCGGATCGCGGGGCCAGAGGGGGCCCGGCTGCGGCTCGGCTACCACAAGTTTGCCGTTAAATTCGGGGCTGTTGGCGCGCAGGGACGCGGCAAAGAGGATCGCCTCGTATTGCAGCCGACCGGCTTGCCCGACGATCAGGATATTGAACGGTTTTTTGGGGGCCATGCTCTGCCTGCCGGTTTGTTGACGCCCAGTATAGGTGGCCGGGCGCGCGCGTGAAAGAGGTTACTCGGGAAAGACGCGGGCCAGCGTCGCAACAGTGTCAGGGTCAGGGGCAGTGGCGCGGCGGGAGAGCCTGTCAAACTGCTTCCAATTGGTGCTGATCGCGCGGAAATGCCAGTAGCCTGCGCGCGACGTCCGTGTGAGGCGGGCCAGCGGCGGCAACTCGAACCCGTGCACATCCCATTGCAGGCGCCTAAGTGGGCCTGTGGGCACGATGCAGGATTTCGGGGGGCAAGGGCCAACATCCTCGATGATCCCAAGGTGATCGCGGTGGCGGGCAAATCCTTCATGGCCTTCCACCGGAAAGCGCCAGATGCCGGGGAAGGTCACAGCACCCAGCAGGCTCTTGCGCGCCAGATCGAAGATGGAGCCGGACTTGCTCCAGACCAGCTCGTCTATGTCGCAATTCAACACGGCGCGTGCGCGGCTGAGATAGCGCATCCGCACGGCATTCAGCAGTGCTGTTTGCAGAAACTTGGCACGGCGCGAGAAGGGCTTTAGCCCGAACGGGCCGTAGGCGAAGGGGGCAGGCAAGATCAGCACGTCTTCCAGTCCGGTGGAAAGTAGCGTCTGGGCCAGTTCCTCGGGCGTATAAGCGGTGGAGCCATTGTCGATGACGATCATCGCCTGCAGGCCGTGCTCGACAATATGATACTGCGCGAAATCCTTGAGCCAGATCAGATCGTTGTCGCGGCTTATGGCCAGATGGACATTCTTGCCGCGAAACCGGTTCCAATCCGCGCGCATAATGGGTGTGCTGAGATCCATATCCTCGGCGCGCAAACTCAGATGTGCAGGCTGCAAAGGCGCATTGATGCGTACGATGTCATGGCGGCGATGGGTGCTGATGCGGGGGCGCGCGGCGGGCAGGGCGTCCAGCAAAACGGTGCCGGTTTTGAAAAGCCGTGCGAGGTTCAACAGGCGTGGGCAGGTCAGGACCACATCGCGCCCGTCCCAGATCGCATCATACCAAAGCGTGCTGAAATCATAGCCCGCGTCATATCCCTCGGGGCGGTATTGCGCCTCGACGATGTGGTCCCGGCGAGGGCCATCAACGGGCAGCACCGCGCTGTTCAAAGGGGCGACATGCAACATGAAAAGCGGCGTAACGTGTTGGCGCCGACCCGTCCAGAGAGCGTCGCGGATTAACGCGATAAATCAGCAAAGCGCGTGGCGATTGTCAAAATTATCCGGTAATTGCTTCTGGGCAAGGCTGACGAGATCTCCGTAGGCGCGTCCGTCGAAATTGTTCAAGGTAACCACTTTAGAGGAGAGCGCCCATGACATCGCGGTATCAAAGCACCCAAGGCGGCCTGCCAACGCAGCAGGATTTGATGACCGGGCGTGCGGTGTTCACAGAAAGCTATGCGGTGATCCCGCGCGGTGTGATGGCCGACATTGTCACCAGCGCGTTGCCGTTCTGGGATGCGACATTCGCCTGGGTTCTGGCGCGCCCGCTTTCAGGCTTCGCCGAGACGTTCTCGCAATATCTGGTCGAGGTTGCGCCGGGGGGCGGCTCGGTCCGACCCGAGACGGAGGACGGCATCGAATCCGTGCTGTTTGTGATGGATGGCACGTTGGAGCTTGTGCTGGACGGGCAAGCTCACATGTTGAGCCCAGGGGGATATGTCTACATCCCGCCGACCAGCAGTTGGACCTTGCATAACCGCCACGATGAACCGGCGCGGTTCTTGTGGATTCGCAAGCGGTATGCCCCGGTGGAAGGGCTGGGAACGCCTGAGGCTTTCGTCACCCGCGAACAGGATGTCGAGGCAGAGCCGATGCCCGACACCAATGGTGGCTGGGCCACCCAGCGCTTTGTGCGGTCGGATGATCTGCGCCATGACATGCATGTCAACATCGTGACGTTTGAGCCGGGCAGCGTGATCCCGTTCGAGGAAACCCATGTGATGGAGCACGGGCTTTTCGTGTTGGAAGGCAAAGCGGCCTATAAGCTGAACCGCGACTGGGTCGAAGTGCAGGGGGGTGATTTCCTCTGGCTGCGCGCATTTTGCCCGCAGGCCTGTTATGCGGGTGGTCCGGGCCAGTTTCGCTATCTGCTCTATAAAGACGTGAACCGGCATGCCGCCTTCGGGGTCGGTCTTTAGGTATTTAGAGACAAAACAAGCAGGCTCCGGCGCGTTAACCTTAACGGCGCCTTCCGGCTTCTTTTGTCCTTAAATACCTAACGGCAAGGTCTACCTCACGCGCCCAGACTTTCCGACAGCGACCGCGCGGCGGCCATCACTTGGGTCGCGATGCGCGGGATTTCAGCATCGGTCATGCGGCTTGTGGGGCCGGAGACCGACAAACCGGCGACGGCCAATCCAGACGCATCGCGCACCGGGGCCGCGACGCAGCGCATACCCGTTGTCTTTTCCTCGTCATCAAATGAATAGCCTTGGGCGCGGATCGTCTCCAGCTCTGCCTCAAGGGCGGGCAGGGAGGTCAGGGTCTTGCCGGTGAACGCCTCCATCGGGGTGGCGCGCATGATCCGGGCGACCTTTTGCGGATCGAAAGTGGACAGCAGTGCCTTTCCGATGCCGGAGGCGTGCATTTGGCTTTGCGTGCCGGGGGGGAAGAAGGCGCGGATGCTTTCATGGGTTTCGACCTGAGAGATGAAGAGGACCTTGCCGCCGCGCTCCACGCCCAGATTTGCGGTCTCGCCGGTGCTGTCCATCAGGGCGGCCATTGTGGGCCTTGCTCGCTCCACCACTGAAGTGCGGCGCAGAAAGGCCGACCCCATACGAAACGCGCCTGCGCCGATGGCCCAAGTCTGGTTGATCTCTTCAAACTCGACCACATCGCGGCCTGCGAAGGTCGACAAGACGCGGTAGACGGTGGCCGCCGACTGCTCCAGATCAGAGGCGATCTCGGACAGGGTCGCGCCGGGATGTATGGCCAGATAGTCGAGGATATCAAGTGCCCGATCAAGCGACTGCACGCGATTCTGTTCCGACTTGTCGTTAAAGGCGCGAGGTCGCCCGCGCGCACGTTTTTCCGCCATTTTTGATCCCTTCGCGTTTTATTTTTTCATTTATCTGCGCTATAGGTCCTAAAATGAAAAAATATAAGCATTTGTTTTATATGGTTTTTCGTATTTTATGCTCATAATGAAAAACTTTTTCAAAAATATATCAAGTCAAAACGCACTCCCGTATAAACTGGGCAACCATTGATGAGGGAGGAGCCATCATGTCATTCCAGAACCCCGTTTTCATTCCCGGGCCGACAAATATGCCCGAGAGCCTGCGCAAGGCGTGTGATATGCCAACGCTGGATCACCGCAGCTCGATCTTTGCCGAGATGCTTTATCCTGCGCTGAACGGCGTGCGGCGCATCCTGAAAAGTGATGTGGCCGAGGTGTTCATCTTTCCATCCACCGGCACCGGCGGTTGGGAGACCGCGATCACCAACACGCTCAGCCCCGGCGACACGGTTCTGATGGCGCGCAATGGCATGTTCTCCCATCGCTGGATTGATATGTGCGAACGCCACGGGCTGGATGTGCAGATCATCGACGTGGCTTGGGGCGAGGGCATCCCGGCTGATCGCTTCGAGGAGGCGCTGACCGCCGACAAAGGCCATAAGATCAAAGCGGTTCTGGCCACCCATAATGAAACCGCAACAGGCGTGAAATCCGACATCGCGGCTGTGCGCAATGCGATGGACGCGGCAAGCCACCCGGCGCTGTTGTTGGTTGATGGCGTGTCCTCCATCGCGTCGATGGATTTTCGCTTTGATGAATGGGGCGTCGACATCGCCGTGACCGGTTCGCAAAAAGGCTTCATGCTGCCCGCAGGTCTGGCGATCACGGCCTTTAGCCCGAAAGCCACAGCCACGATAGAGGCCGCCAAGCTGCCGCGTACCTTCTTTGATATTCGCGACATGCGCGCGGGTTACGAGAAAGGGGCCTATCCCTACACGCCCGCCGTCGGCCTGATGAATGGTCTCAAGCAATCCTGCGATATGTTGCTGGACGAAGGGCTTGAAAATGTCTTTGCGCGCCACACCCGTTTGGCCACTGGCGTGCGTGCGGCAGCGGGTGCCTGGGGCATGCCCCTTTGCGCAGCCTCGCCGGACGTGTATTCTGACACGGTCAGTGCCGTTCGCACCCCTGAGGGGTTCAACGCGACCGATATCGTGACCCATTGTGCCGATACCTACGGCATGGCTTTCGGGGTTGGTCTGGGCGATGTGGCGGGCAAAGTGTTCCGAATCGGGCATCTGGGGATGCTCACCGATGCGATGGTTCTTTCGGGTCTCGCCACCGTTGAAATGGCGATGGTTGATCTGGGTCTCGATGTGAAACTAGGGTCTGGTGTTGCGGCCGCGCAAGAGATTTACCGCAACACGGCGTCCACTGATTTGAAGAAAGCAGCGTGATGAAAGATATGGCACCTGAGTATATCCCAACGATCGAAGACGTGCTGGCCGCCCATAAGCGGATCGAGCCTTACATTCACCGCACGCCCGTGCTGACCTCGTCCTATTTCAATGAACTGACGGGGGCAGAGCTGTTCTTCAAATGCGAGAACTTCCAGAAGGCGGGCGCGTTCAAGGTGCGTGGGGCCTCGAACGCGGTCTTCGGTTTAAGCGACGAGATGGCTGAGAAGGGTGTCGCCACCCATTCCTCAGGCAATCACGCGCTGTCTTTGTCCTACGCCGCAGGTCGTCGCGGCATCCCGTGCAACGTGGTCATGCCGCGCACAGCGCCAGAGGCCAAGAAAGCCGCCGTGCGGGGCTATGGCGGGATTATCACGGAATGCGAACCCTCCACCACCTCGCGCGAAGAGGTGTTCGCTGAAGTACAGGAGCGCACCGGCGCGGAGTTCGTGCACCCCTACAATGACCCACGCGTCGTGGCAGGGCAGGGCACGTGCTCGAAAGAACTGATGGAGCAGACCGACGGCTTGGATTGTGTGATCGCGCCCATTGGTGGTGGTGGCATGGTGTCGGGCACCTGCCTGACGCTGTCCAACCTCGCGCCCGAGGTCAAGATTTACGCCGCCGAGCCCGAGCAGGCCGACGACGCCTATCGCAGCTTCAAAGCGGGCCATATCATTGCTGATGACGCGCCTGTCACAATTGCCGACGGCTTGAAGGTCCCGCTCAAAGACCTCACATGGCATTTCGTCAGCAACCATGTGACCGACATTTTCACCGCGTCCGAGGAAGAGATTATCGACGCGATGAAGCTCACATGGCAGCGCATGAAAATCGTGATCGAGGCCAGCTGCGCCGTTCCGATGGCCACGATTTTGAAGAATAAGGACGTTTTCGCGGGCAAGCGCGTAGGCGTCATCATCACCGGAGGCAATGTCGATATGGACACATTGCCTTGGATCAAAGGTTAAGAGGGAGAGAACCTATGAACGCACCAGTGAAATTCGACGACCTTGAGGTCGGTTATGACATCCCCGCCGCTATTGGCATGGATGAGTCTGAGATCCAGACGCCGTGCCTTGTGCTCGACCTCGACGCGCTTGAGCGCAACATCGAAAAGATGGGCCGTTTCGCCCGCGAAATGGGCGTCCGTCACCGCGTGCATGGCAAGATGCACAAATCGGTCGATGTGGCTTTGCTTCAGGAAAAGCTGGGCGGCTCTGTCGGCGTTTGCTGTCAGAAGGTATCCGAGGCCGAGGTTTTTGCCCGTGGTGGTATCAAGGACGTCATGGTCTCCAATCAGGTTCGCGACCCGGCCAAGATTGACCGTCTGGCACGTCTGCCCAAGCTGGGCGCGCGTGCGATCTGCTGCGTGGATGATGTCGACAATGTCGCCGATCTGTCGGCAGCTGCCGTCAAGCACGGCACGGAAATCGAATGCATCGTAGAGATTGACTGCGGCGCAGGTCGCTGCGGCGTGACGACAACGCCGGAAGTAGTTGAAATCGCGAAAGCTATTGACGCTGCCGAGGGTCTGAAATTTGCAGGCATCCAAGCCTACCAAGGCGCGATGCAGCACCTCGACAGCTATGACGAACGCAAAGCCAAGATCGACATTGCCGTCGCCATGGTGAAGGACGCCGTCGACACCCTGAAAGACGAGCACGGTCTTGAGTGCGACATTGTCGGCGGTGGCGGCACCGGTTCCTATTATTTTGAAGGAAACTCCGGCGTTTATAATGAATTGCAGTGCGGCTCCTACGCGTTCATGGACGCAGATTATGGCCGTATTCTAGACAAGGACGGGAACCGTATCGACCAGGGGGAATGGGAAAATGCCCTGTTCATCCTGACCTCGGTGATGAGCCACGCCAAGGCCGACAAAGCGATTGTCGACGCCGGTCTCAAAGCCCAATCCGTGGATAGCGGCCTGCCCGTGATCTTTGGTCGTGATGATGTGACTTATGTCAAATGCTCGGACGAGCATGGCGTGGTCAGCGACCCAAAAGGCGCGCTGAAGGTCAACGACAAGCTGCGGCTTGTGCCGGGCCACTGCGACCCGACCTGCAACGTGCATGACTGGTATGTTGGTGTTCGCAACGGCAAGGTCGAAACGCTCTGGCCCGTGTCGGCGCGTGGTAAAGCCTACTAATCATGACTGCACAATCTGAAGGTATCGTGATCGTCCCGGAAGGGGCGATCGCCGATCTCATTGACGCTGATGCGAGCTTTGAGGCCGTTGAATCTGTGTTCGCCGCCATGTCGCGCGGCGATGCGTATAATTTCCCCGTCATCCGTGAAGCCATCGGCCATGAAGATGCGCTCTATGGCTTCAAAGGGGGCTTCGACAAATCCGGCATGGCGCTGGGCCTCAAGGCTGGCGGCTACTGGCCGAACAACTTGGAAAAACGCGGGCTGATCAATCACCAGTCCACTGTGTTTCTGTTTGATCCCGATACCGGCAAGGTCAAGGCGATGGTCGGCGGCAACCTGTTGACGGCCCTACGCACGGCAGCCTCATCCTCGGTGTCGATCAAGCATCTGTCGCGCCCTGACAGCAAGGTTCTGGGCATGATTGGCGCAGGCCATCAGGCCACGTTTCAGCTGCGCACCGCTCTCAAGCACCGCAATTTCGAAAAGGTCATCGGTTGGAATTACCACCCCGACATGCTGCCGAACATTGAAAAGATCGCGACCGAGGCTGGCCTGCCCTTTGAAGCCGTCGATCTGCCCGGAATGGTCGAGGCCGATGTGATCATCTCGATCACCTCCGCCTTCTCCGCCTCGCTGATGGCTGATCACGTCAGTCCCGGCACGCATATCGCAGCAATGGGCACCGACACGAAAGGCAAGCAAGAGGTCGACGCAGCGCTGGTTGCAAGCGCCACCGTCTTCACCGACGAGGTCGCCCAGTCGATCAGTATCGGAGAGGCCCAGCACGCCATTGCCGCAGGCACGATCAAGGAAAGCGACATCGCTGAGGTCGGTGCAGTCATCAACGGCACCCACAAGGGCCGGACCAGCGATGATGAGATCACGCTTTTCGACGGCACGGGCGTCGGTCTGCAAGACCTTGCCGTGGCAGCAAAAGTGGTTGATCTTGCGGTGGAAAAAGGTGTGGCGCAACGGGTCGATTTCTGACCCTCGCCAGAGGGACAGACTATGACGATCCGCATTGCAATCAACGGCTTGGGGCGCATCGGGCGCTCCATCCTCCGGCTCTTGGCGACAGAGAAGGGCGACGGGTTCGAACTCGTCGCCCTCAACGATATCGCCGCGCCTGATCTGGTCGCCTACCTGCTGAAATACGACACCGTCTTCGGCCTTTACCCTGGAGAGGTTGGCCATACCGACGATGCCCTGATCCTCAACGCCACCCATATCCCGCTGACGCAAACCCCCGATATCTCTGGTGTTAACCTTAATGGCGTCGACCTGCTGCTGGAATGCACCGGCAAAGCCGACACCCGCGCCTGGGCCGAACGAGGCCTGAGAGCAGGCGCCAACAAAATCCTCATCTCCGGCCCGTCACCCGAGGCGGATCTGACCTTCGTCATGGGTGCCAATGACGCGGCCCTCAAAGACCAAACCATCGTCTCGAACGCGTCCTGCACCACCAACGCGCTGGCCCCGACGCTTAAACTACTCGACGATGCCTATGGCCTGATCTCGGGCCACATGACGACGATCCACTGCTACACGGGCAGCCAACCGACCGTAGATGCCCCGCGAGGCGATATGGTCCGCTCCCGCGCTGCTGCGCTGTCTATGATCCCCACGACAACCAGTGCCGCGACCCTTGCCGATCTCGTGCTGCCAGAGCTTGCCGACAAAGTCACCAGCCACTCCGTCCGCGTTCCTACCGCGTCGGTCTCGGCGGTCGATCTGATTGTTCAACTTGAAAATTGCCCTGATACCGACACCGCCAATGCGATGCTCCGAGCTGCCCCCGCGCCGGTCTTTGCCCATACAGACGACTGCGTCGTTTCAAGCGATCTGCGCGCGCATCCCGCTTCGATCATCTTCGCCACGCCTGAGACGTCCCGCGTAGGCCGCGATATGCTGCGGGTCTTCGGTTGGTATGACAACGAATGGGGTTTTTCGAACCGGATGCTTGATGTGGCGCGTCTGATGACATCATAGGCTTTTATTCTGGCCCAGATATCCCCGCCGGAGGCGCATAAAAAAGGCCTCCGCCCGAAGGCAGAGGCCCAGCACTCGTAAACCGCTCAAATTACTTGCCCGGCAAGGACCCCTTGCCATGGCCGGTCAGTCCGCCGGACACCTCTTCGGTTGCCTCCCCACTTAGCTCTTCGGGCAGGATCAGGTTCAGCACGATCGCAATCAGGGCCGCTGGCAACAGACCGCTTGTCATCAGAATGCGCAGCGTGTCGGGCAGGTATTGCACCGCACCCGGCTCCAACTGCAGACCCAAACCCACCGACAGGGCAATCGCGAAGATCACCATGTTGCGGCGGTTCCAGTCCACATCCGACAGCATCGAGATACCGGCGGCCACGACCATGCCGAACATGACGATCACGCCGCCGCCCAGCACTTCGATGGGCACCGTGCGGATCACGCCGCCGACCTTGGGCACCAAGCCGCAAATGATCAGGAAGATCGCACCGCAGGTGACCACATGGCGGCTCATAACGCCGGTCATGGCGATCAGGCCGACGTTCTGGCTGAACGAGGTGTTGGGAAAGCCGCCGAACACACCGGCCAAAGCGCTGCCCAGACCATCAGCATAGGTCGCGCCTTCGATCTCTTTATCGGTCGCCTCGCGGCCCGCACCCCCTTTGGTGATGCCCGACACATCGCCGACCGTCTCAATCGCCGAGATGAAGGCCATCAGGCAGAAGCCGACAATGGCCGCGGTCGAGAACTCAAACCCGTACTTGAACGGCTGGGGCAGAGCGAAGGCGGCAGAGCGCTCCCACGAGGTCGCAATCGCCTCAAAGGACAGCATGCCGACCGCCAGCGCGTAAACATAGCCCGCGATCAGGCCGATCAGCACGGCCGAGATCGAGATCATGCCTTTGGTGAAGAACTTCAGGCCCAGCGTGACAAAGATCACCACCAGCGCCGCTGACCAGTTCAGCAGGCTGCCATATTCCGGGGTGCCGATGGCTGGCACGCCGCCCGCCGCATACTGGATACCGACCTTGACGAGTGCCAGACCGATCATCGTAACGACCAAGCCCGTCACTAGTGGCGGCAGCGCAAAGCGGATTTTGCCGATGAACAGGCCCAATACCGCGTGGAACAGACCACCGATGATCACGCCGCCGAACAACGCGGCCAAAGCGTCCACACCTTTGCCTGCCACAAGCGGGATCATGATGGGTAGAAACGCGAAGGATGTGCCTTGCACGATGGGCAACGCGGCCCCCACAGGGCCAACGGTGATTGTCTGCATCAACGTGGCCACACCCGCAAACAGCATCGACATCTGGATGAGATACAGCAGTTCCGGAAAGTCGGGTGAGTTCGACCCGAAGCCGAAGCCCGCCGCCCCCGCGACGATGATCGCGGGCGTCACGTTCGAGACGAACATCGCCAGAACGTGTTGAATCCCCAAGGGGATCGCTTTGCCCGAGCCGGGTGTGTAATTCGGGTCTCGCAGTTGCGCGGGCGTTCCGATGGACGTGTCAGCCATGATAATACTCCTTGTCAGCTGTCCCATGAGGCCACTTCTGCGGCGGCTCTCACATCAAGGGGCGTGGATCGTATATCCTTCCTCGAACCAATGCTCCTGCAGGTTTTCGCCCTCGCCAATTCGGTCGACGACGGCAAATAGTCCCGGTGCGTGCAGGGGTGTGCAAACCCCGTGCCATGTGTTCCGGTGAAAGTTGATGGCCTGACCGGGGGCGGTCAGAAAGGCCTGCGGTGCGCCTGGCGCACCTGCCTGATCGGGGGCCACGACCACAAGAAACGGATGCTCGGTCATCGGGATGAAAGCCTGACTGCCCAGCGGATGCCGCTCCATCATGTCCAGCGTGTAGGGCAGGCTGCGCGGTTGCGCGTTGAAAAGGCTGATGCCCACACGCCCGCCAAGCACGTCGATCCGGGCGCGGTCGTGAAAGCGCCCGCAAAGCCCTTGGTTGATCAGCGTGTCGGGGTCGCCAGCACAGTCGAGCACATCGCCAAACGGAGCAAAAGCAGCGGGGGTCAGGGGCTGTGTTGTGATCACGGAAGTATCTCCTTGAGGCGATGCAGCGCGATGCGTTCGACCTGACGGCAGGCCTCGGCGAACTCTGCGTCTGTGTCATGGGCGATGCGCCGTTCGAACGCGGCGAGGATGCTGGCCTTGTCATGGTCGCGCACCGCGATGATGAAGGGAAATCCGTGCTTTTCCACGTAAGCCGTGTTCAGCTCGGTAAATCGCGCGCGCTCGGCATCGGTCAGGTGATCCAGCCCTGCGCTAGCTTGTTCAGCGGTGCTTTCAGCCGTCAGTGCCTTGGCCGCCGCCAGCTTTCCCGCCAGATCTGGGTGCGCCTTCAGAACGCCCATCCGCGCGTCCACGGACGCGCTGCGAAATACCCTCGCCAGCGCATTATGCAGACCAACCGCCGTGTCATGGGCAGGCCCCAGTTCTAGCGCCCATGCGCCCTCTGCGATCCACGGCGAATGCTCGAAGATCGATCCATAAGCCTTTTCAAACGCGCCCTTTTCCATCTCAGAGGGGCGGTCATATTGCACAGGCGGATACGTCTTCGCCCAATGCTCTGCAATGTCGATCCGGCGTGCAAACCACACGCCCTCATGCCCTGCTGCATAGTCCAGAAACCGCCGCAGCGCCTGAACCCGCCCCGGCCGCCCGATCAGGCGGCAATGCAGCCCGATATTCATCATTTTCGGCGCGCCCTCGAGCCCTTCGGCGTAAAGCGCGTCGAAGCTGTCTTTCAGATAGGCAAAGAATTGATCGCCCGCGTTGAAACCCTGCGGCGTGGCGAACCGCATGTCATTGGCGTCCAGCGTATAAGGAATGACCAACTGATCGCGCCCATGCGCATGGTGCCAATAGGGCAGATCGTCGGCATAGCTGTCGCTGACATAGTCAAAGCCGCCATGTTCGGTCACCAGATCAACGGTGTTTTCAGAACAGCGCCCGGTATACCAGCCGCGCGGCGTCTCGCCCGTCACTTCGGTGTGCAGCCGCACAGCCTCTGCCATGTCAGCGGCTTCGTCTTCACGCGTGTAATCCTTGTACTCAATCCATTTCAGCCCGTGGCTTGCAATCTCCCACTCGGCGTCCTGCATCGCGGCGACCTGTTCCGGCGAACGGGCGAGGGCCGTCGCAACGCCGTAAACGGTCACCGGAACCCCCATCCCCGTGAATAACCGGTGAAGCCGCCAGAAGCCCGCCCGCGCGCCGTACTCATAGATCGACTCCATATTCCAGTGCCGCTGACCCGGCCAAGCCGCCGCGCCAACGATTTCAGACAAGAACGCCTCCGACGCGGCATCGCCATGCAAGACGTTGTTTTCGCCGCCTTCTTCGTAATTCACCACGCATTGCACGGCGATTTTCGCCCCTCCCGGCCAAGCCGCATCCGGCGGATTTGCCCCATAGCCCTGCATGTCGCGCTGATATCGGTTCACTGTTGCATCCCTCGTGTCTAATTCCTTCTATTCCAAAACAATCCACCTGACTTTCAAGAAAATCCAGAAAGAGTTTTGTATCGCTTGGGCTTTCCTCTGACACAGGTTTGACCCAGTGTCAGATCAGCATTCACCCCACGCAAGGGAGAGACCTGATGGCAGGTTATCTGACGACCCATGTTCTTGATACGGCGCTCGGAAAACCCGCGCAGGGCCTCAAGATTGAGCTTTTTCGGATTGAGGGCGACACCCGCACCCATCTGCGCACGCTTGAGACCAACGATGATGGGCGCACCGACAGCCAGATCCTGCCCGAAGCCGAGTTCGCAACCGGCACCTATGAGCTGATCTTCCATGCGGGTGCCTATCTGGATGCGGTCGGCAGCCCACCGGAATCCCCGCGTTTTCTAGATGTGATCCCGCTGCGTTTTGGTATGTCGGAGGGCGCGCATTATCACGTGCCGCTGCTGCTCTCGCCCTTTGGGTATTCGACCTATCGGGGCAGTTGATGCGGTCTAGCCCCGGTCAGACCGCATCATATCCGGGATGCGCCCCGCCATGAACTCGATTAGCAAACGCACTTTCGGGTCTTGCCTGCGGCGGTGCGGATAAAGGCATCCCAGCTGCACGGGAAGGGGCGGGGTTGCGGCGCACACCTCAACCAACTCACCGCTCGACAGATATTCTGACACCTCGAAAAACGGTTTCATCACAATGCCATGGCCGTCCAGCGCCCATTGGGTCAGAACGTCGCCATCATCGCTTTCAAACGGGCCTTTGATCGCGAAACGCTCTGGGCCATCCGGCGTTTGCAACTGCCATTGAAACTCTGTCGCGCCGGGAAAGCGCAAGGCCAGGCAATCATGCCTGTCGCGGACCAGGGCCGGTCCATCCTCTGGCACGCCGCGCCGGTCCAGATAGGCTGGTGCGGCGCACAGCAAGCGCGGGCAATCTGCCAGCTTGCGCATCTTCAACGCGCTGTCTTGCGGGGTGCCAAGGAAAAACGCCAGATCCAACCCTTCGGAGGCCACGTCGATTGTACGATCCGACAGGCGCAGCCTGATATCGACCAACGGGAACTCTGCTTTGAAATCCGGCACCAAAGGCGCGATGAACCGCCGCCCGACGCCCAAAGGGGCGGCCACAAAGATCGACCCGCGCGGGTTGCCGGTGACGTCCTGCACCGCTGCCTCGGCCTCCACCACCGCCTCCAGAATACGCTGCGCGCCTTCGAAAAAAATGCGCCCTTGCTCGGTGGGTTGCAGGGACCGGGTGGTCCGGGTGAAAAGGCGCACGTTCAGATGCTGCTCCAACTGCCCGATTCGCGCCGAGGCCACCGCCGGAGAGACCCGTTGATCGCGCGCCGCGGCTGACATACTGCCCAATTCATAGACACGCACAAAGGTTTTGATCGTGTCGAAGTAGGACATGAAGGCCTTTCCGTATTATTCGGCTTTCTTTGAAACTGATTGGAATAATATTGGAATTCAAGAAAAAACCACGGCGGACTAGAGTGGCCGAAAAGGAGATGCGCTGATGTATGATTTTGCCGTGATGTGGGATTGGACGGGCTTTGCGGTTCGCTGGCTGCACGTGATTACTGCCATCGCATGGATCGGCAGTTCGTTCTATTTCATCGCGCTCGATCTGGGGCTGCGGCAAGCACCGGGCCTGCCGAAAGGCGCGTCCGGCGAGGAATGGCAGGTCCATGGTGGCGGGTTTTATCACATCCGCAAATTCAACGTCGCGCCAGAGGACATGCCGGACCATCTGACATGGTTCAAATGGGAAAGCTACGCGACATGGCTCTCAGGCGCTGTGCTGTTGATGATCGTCTACTGGGCGGGGGCAGAGATGTTCCTCATCGACATGAACAAGATGGAGTTGAGCACCTTTCAGGCGACCCTGATCTCGGCAGCCTCCCTGACCATCGGTTGGATCATCTATGACCAGGCCTGCAAATCCCCATTAGGAGAGCACCCCAACGCCTTGATGTTGCTCCTCTTTGTGGCACTCGTCGTGATGAGCTGGGGCTACCACCAAGTCTTCACGGGTCGCGCCGCAATGCTGCATCTGGGCGCGTTCACCGCCACCATCATGACAGCCAACGTGTTCTTCATCATCATGCCCAACCAGCGCATCGTGGTGGCCGATCTGAAAGCAGGCCGCATGCCGGATCCGAGATACGGCAAGATCGCCAAGCTGCGGTCGACCCATAACAATTACCTGACGCTGCCGGTCATTTTCCTGATGCTCAGCAATCATTATCCGCTCGCGTTTGCCACGGATTACGCATGGATCATCGCAGCGCTGGTCTTCCTGATGGGCGTCACGATCCGGCATTATTTCAACTCGATGCATGCCCGCAAAGGCAACCCGACCTGGGCCATCGCGGCGACGGTTCTTCTGTTTATCGGCATCATGTGGCTCTCCACCGCGCCGTTGCGCACTATCGACGATCTGCCCGAAGAACAGGCAATGACGCCAACCGCGCAACGCTTTGCCGCCGCCGACGGGTTTGAGGATGCCACCAATATCGTGCTGGGCCGCTGCTCAATGTGCCACGCTCGCGAGCCGGTCTGGAGTGCCTCCATGCGCTGGGCTCCCAAAGGTGTTCACCTGGAGACGGAGGCCGACATCGCCATGAACGCGCGCCAGATTTACCTGCAATCGGGTGTCAGCCACGCAATGCCGCCGGGCAATCTGACTTGGATGGAGGACGAAGAGCGCGCCAAGATCCGCGCGTGGTTTAAAGCCGCCCGTCAGGTGGAGCTTGCAGCGAACTGACGGTCGGTCCATCTTGCCTCCATGATCACTGACCCCGCCTTGGAAGCCCGCCGACTGTTTGATATTGGCGTGGCCGCCGCCGACCCTTACGCCGCGACCCAGATTGCGTTGAACCGCATCACATTGGACGATCCGTTGATCCTTGCCATTGGCAAGGCGGCGACCCGGATGGCCGAAGCCGCGATGGCGCACTACGCCCAGCCTCGTGCGATCATCGTCACGAACCCCGAAAACGCCCGCGACGTGCCAAATGCACAGGTCTTTGCCGCCAGCCACCCGGTGCCTGACGGGGTCGGGCTGCAAGCCTCCGCCGCGATCCTCAAAGCGCTGGCGGTGAACACGCGCCCCGTTCTGGCGCTCATTTCCGGGGGCGGCTCTGCATTGCTGCCCGCCCCGGTCGGTGGGATCCCCCTGGCCGACAAGGCCCGCGTGAATGAGCTGCTCTTGGCCAGCGGTGCAGATATCGTGCAAACCAATCTGGTGCGCCAACACCTCTCGCGCCTCAAGGGGGGTGGCCTGAACCGCCATGCCGCGCCGCAGCCCGTCACGGCCCTGATCCTGTCGGATGTGATCGGGGGCGACCTGCGCGCCATCGCCTCTGGCCCCACGGTCTCGCCCATCGGCACCGCGGCAGACGCGCGCGCTGCCTTGCAAGCTCTAAACATCTGGGACGCATGCCCAGCGACGGTGCAACGCCATCTCTTGGCCGATCCACCCACGCCAGAAACGCCCTCGGCCCACAACATCCTGATCGGCTCCAACACCAAAAGCCTGCACGCCATGCGGGCCGCCGCTCCGTCGGCCAAGATCGGCAACGCCCATCTGGTCGGCGATGTGGCTGAGGCCGCCAAGATCGTCGCCCAGCACTACCATGATGGCCCCGGCACCACGCTTTTCGGAGGCGAAACCACCGTGCAGATCAAAGGCACCGGTGCAGGGGGGCGCAATCAGGAGCTTGCCCTCCGCGTCGCCAAGATCGCGGCCGCCGAAGGGTGGGAGAACTGGACCTACCTGCAAGGTGGCACCGATGGCCGCGACGGGCCCACGGATGCCGCCGGCGGCGTCGTGAACGAAACGACGCTCACAAAAATCCGCGCCGCAGGCCATGATCCGGACGCGCTTCTGGCCAACAACGACAGCTACGCCGCCCTCAAAGCAGGCGAGAGCCTCTTGATGACCGGCGGTACCGGTACCAATGTCGCTGACCTCGGCATCTTGATCCGCACCTGAGCTTCTTTTGTCCCAAAAGACCTCCGCCGGAGGCATCCGCCCTAATCCACAGGCAATCCGCTGGGGACGGTCTCAGGTCGTCCCAATGGGCGCGCCCGCGCCGTCGCACCGGTGAGACTGTGCAAAAACGCGACCAACTCCGCGACGTCCCGGTCGCTCAGATCGCGCGGCGCGATATCGACCTTCGCCTCTTGCCGCGCCATCTCTCGAGCGTCGGATTGAATAACGAAATCAATCTCTTCCAGCCATTCGACAATCGGGAGTGCTGCCGTCTCCCGCGCCCACGCCGCCCGCATGTACAAAGGTTGCAGATGGTGCCGCACGATCCCTACAAGGTCCGGATACGCCCCATTATGCCCATAAGGCGCGGTCAGTGCGACGTTGCGCAAGGACGGCGTGCGGAAGCGGTAGGCATCCTCCAACGCATCGCTTTCGCCCATCCGCCCCACATCGCGCGGCATCGGATCAAAGCGCCGCGTGCGACCCGGCCCGAACGCCGGAAGTGCGAGGGCATGAAAGCCCTGATCGGTGAAAAGCGGCCCGCGATGACAGTCTGCACAACCTGCCTTGCCAAAGAACAAACGCCGCCCGGCCTCGGCATCGTCAGCTAACGGCACGCCGGTTAAGAATGCATCATACGGGCTGTCAAAACTGCGCCATTCCGCATTCATGAACGCGCCCAGAGCATTCGCGATCTCTACAATCGTGACCTGCTCAGGCGCGTCAATATGATCGAAGGCCTCAACAAACTTCCCACCATATTCCGGGATCACACGCACGCGCTTAGCGATGATTGGCCAAGCGGCGTCGATGCGGTCATGCACGGCCCCTGCGACTTCGTTTTCCTTCGGGTTGCCCGCCATCTCGAACTGCGCCGTCAGCGGGAAAAGCGCCTGCGCGGCAAGGATATGATCCAGCCCGCCAGGCAGCCATTCCTCAGCCGGGGAGTTAAAGCCGTTCTCAAAATCATCACTGACCGATAGCCGCCCGTCATGAAACAGAATATCCACGCTGCGATGGCCCAGGTTCCATAGCGCGGGCGCGTTGCGGGGAATGCGCTTGCGGATGCGATCCTCGCCCGTTCCAGCGGTGCGTTTCGGCCCCAACCCGACACCGCCTTCGCCAATCCCAAGGCTCAACCCGTCACCCCCGTGAAAATCGTGATGATGGCACGTCCCGCAAGAGATATTGCGGTTTCCCGACAGGATCTTATCGTAGAACAAAAGCTGCCCCAAGGCCGCCTGTAACGGATCGGCGGGATGGAAATCAGCGTCGCTCATCGGCTGGGAAACAGCAGGTGTCGCGACCAACGCAAGGACCCAAAGATGCTGAAATATGCTGCTGCCCTCTGCCTTCTGGCCGTCCCTGCGCTGGCCGAAATTGAAAAAGGCCGCGACCTGATGGAGGCGGGGCGCTTTGAAGAGGCGATGGAGGAGTTTTGGCCCGCCGCGCGGTCGGGCAACGCCGATGCTGAAGAGCTGATCGGCGTGATGTATGCCCTCGGGCTGGGGGTCGAGCAGGACTACGTCCGTGCCTTCGACTGGTATCTGCGCAGCGCCATGAAAGGCCATCCCGGCGCGCAAAGCGGGGTTGGTTGGTATTACGAGGTCGGTCTGGGCATGCCCGCGCCGGACCTGATCCGCGCGTATATGTGGTATGTGCTCAGCGCGATTGGCGGCGATCCGGACGCTGCGATTTCGCAGGAAGAGGTGGTCAAAAAGATGACGGCTGAGCAGATCGAAAAGGCGCATGAGTTGATCGATGATTACCGGGTGTGGATGTATCCGTTTCGCTGAGTGTAACGGGCTTTTGCGCCCTTGGAAGCGTCGGATGCCTTCGGCAAGAGTATTTTTGCAAAGATGAAAGGCGCCGCGTTTTGGGGGGCGGCGCCTTTCAGATTGGCTTAGTTCAGGTCGGCGTCCCGTGCGGCGCCAACCTCGGCTTCGGCTTCTGCCACAGCTTCGACAAGCGCGTTATAGATGCGCTCGCCACCGTCGACATTGGCTTGGAACCAATCATAGACGGGGGTGGCGGCTTCGGCGAAGGCGGCTTTTTCTTCCGGTGTCAGGACGTAAAGATCACCGCCACCGGCGACGAAATCCTCATAGGCCTGAATGGATTTACGCTTGGGCGAGGCGAAAGTTGCCTGCTGCAGCGCATAGAACCCATCGACCACGACGCGGCGCATATCTTCCGGCATGGACATGAACTTTTCGTTCGACATCCACCACAGCGCGCCCATGTAGGCGTGGCCGTCCAGCGTCACATATTGCAGGCCCGCATCAGGGAATTTCATGCCCATGATGTCGGTGATCCCGTTCTTGGAGCCGTCAACGACGCCGGTCTGGAAGCTGGTGAAAAGCTCAGGCCACGGGATCGGCGTGGGGGAGGCCCCAAGCGCGCGGACCAGTTCCTGCGGCAGGTCTGCGACCACAGTGCGGATTTTCAGGCCACCCATGTCAGCGGGCGTTGCAACGCGGCGCTGGGTGTTGGCGAAGTTGCGCCAGCCGCCGGTGTTGCCGATGGTCATCAAGCGGATCGCGTCGCCGCTGTCCTCCAGCGCCATTTCGCGCATGGTGCGGGTGAAATCGCCTGACAGGACATGCTCGGCAATGCGGTCATCGGCCATCAGGTAGGGCAGGTCGAGCACCTGCACATATGGAAAGATCGAGGACGCGCCACCTGAGGTGGAAATGTAGATGTCGATGGAGCCATCTGCGACGCCCTGCAGGCATTCCGCACCTTTGGAGCAGAGCTGCGTGCCGATGAACAGCTCAACCTCGATGGCGCCGTTGGAGGCCGCCTCGACATAGTTCTTGAAGACCACGAGGCCGTCGTAATCTTCGTCGTTTTCGTTGGAGTTGGCCGTGGCGCGCAAGGTGTATTCCTGCGCAATCGCGGTTAATGGCATGGCTGCCAGTAAGGTCGCTGCGACGAGCGACTTGGTGAGACCTTTAAGCATTATGAACCTCCCTTTCAGGTTATTGCAGCGGTCATTGGACGAAGCCCGTGAGACGGGGGATCGTCATGGAAATAGCCGGGAAGAAGGTGATCAGGAAGATCACCAGCACTTCGACGGCAAGAAATGGCAGGATGGCGCGCGAGACAGTTTCGACCTTCTCGCCGGACACTGTTGAAGCCACGAAGAGCACAAGTCCCATGGGCGGCGTTGCCAACCCCACGGTCAGGTTGACGCTCATGATGATGGCGAAGTGGACGGGGTGGACGCCAAGTTCTGTAAAGATCGGCCCAAGGATCGGGCCAAGGATGATGATCGCCGGTCCAGCGTCGAGGAACATGCCGACGATAAAGAGCAAGATATTGATAAGGAATAATAATATCAGCGGGTTCTCGGAGAGCGACAGGATGAACTCGGTCAGTATCTGCGGCGCGTATGACAAGGAGACGACGGTTTTGAACGCGACCGCTGCGCCGACCAGCAGAAGCACGGCAGAGGAGGCCAGCGCCGAGCGCGCGAGCACCGGGCCGAGGTCTTTGAATGTCATCGAGCGCAGCACGAAAAAGCTGACGATGATGGCGTAGGCGACGGCGATGGCCGACGCCTCTGTCGGGGTGAAGACGCCTACAAGGATGCCGCCCAGGATAATGATCGGCGTTTGCAACGGGGCCACGGCTTTCTTACAGACCAGCCGGAAATCGCTGCTGACATTGGCGCGCAGCCAAAGCATCAGACCATGGGCGATGGGCAGAAAGATAAGGAAGATGAGCCAGCCGTTAAGGTTAATTTCCAACCCTAATGCGGCGCGGATTCCGGCGAACATCGCATAAAGCAATCCTGCCACGTTGATGCGGATCAGAACGAAGCTGACACGGGATTCCAGCGGTGTGATCGTCTGGTTTTTGGTGACGATACGCTCTGCCTTGGGCAGGTCATACCGGTCGGCCATCAGGCGAACCATGACCATAAGACCAACGCCGACCAAAATGCCTGGCACGATGCCCGCGAGAAACAGCGCTGCCACGGACTCGCCCATCACGTATGCGTAGATAATCATGATGCCCGATGGCGGAATGATCGGCCCGATCACTGACGAAGCCGCCGTGATTGCGGCAGCGAACTTGCGCGAATAGCCGTTCTTCTCCATCGCGGGGATCAGGGTGGAGCCAAGCGCGGATGTGTCCGCGACAGCCGACCCCGAAAGGCCCGCAAACAAGATTGACGACAGGATGTTCACATGGGCCAGACCGCCCCGCAGATGCCCCATGAATGCTTGCGAGAATTCGACCAGCCGCGTGGTGATACCCCCGCGATTCATGATCTCGCCCGCGAGCATGAAGAACGGCAGTGCCATCAGCGGAAAGCTGTCCATCCCATTGTAAAGATTGCGATAAAGCACAGCCAGATCCCGGCTGGAGCCGTCAAGGATCAACAGCAATCCGGGCGCCGCCAAAAGCCCGAAAACAACCGGCAGGCCGATCATCAGCAAGATCAGAAAAAGCGGCAGGAACCAGATCAGCATCAGTCAGCCCTCGCCACGTTTGGATCGGAAAGCGGTTGCAGTCGGTCTTCGCCGCCCAGCAACGTGATGATCTGGCGCAGCATCAGTTCGATATTCACGATGGTGAGCAGCACGAACCCTACAAAGAGCGATGCATAGGCCCAGGAGTTTCGAAACCGGATCGCTTCGCCGCCGAAAAGGTCCAGCGGCACCCGTAAAGATGCGGAGCGCCCGCGCCCGGTGAGGCTGTCTACATTGGACCAGCCCAGTTGCACGCAGTAGACCAAAACAATTAACGCGATGGTCAACAAGGTTAACGTGAGCAGCACCGAAAGCAGGCGTCCCAGCGCCCGTTCCAGCATGTCGATGGCCACAAAACCGCCTTGCCGATAGGCCATCGGTGCGATCAGACCTGTCATCCAGAGCATCAAAAAACGCGCCCCTTCTTCGGTCCAGTTGGGCGCGTCATTCAGAACATATCGGAAGAACACCTGACCCAGGATCAGGCAAACCATGAGGGCCAGCGCAGCAATCGCTATGGCGCGACCAATGCGCAGCACCACATCGTTAAAGAGCTGCAAAGGCCGCAAAAGCCCAAACAACAGCGCCATGGCGCGTCCTCCCTGTTGTTACCCATTTTTATGGGCTTATCAGGCTGTTACAGCCCTTTGTTAAAGTGGCCAAACTGGCCGCCAGCAAACACCAATGGGGTGCCTTCGCGCAATTGAGCGCGCGTCACACGACCGACCTGAATAAGGTGATCGCCAGCATCATGGGTGGCCTCAAGCGTGCATTCGAAGCGTGCGAGGCAGTATTCAATAAGTGGCACGTCATGGGCGCCAACGCTCCAGTCGAGTTCCTCAAACGCGCTGCGCGTCTTTGCGAAACCCATGGCGATATCAGCTTGCTCGACGCCCATCACGTGGATCGCGTAATGCGGGCAATCATGGTAAACATCAAAGCGCGTCGAGGCCTTGTCGAGCGACCAGAGCACCAGCGCAGGCTCCAACGAGACCGACGAAAAACTGTTTGCGGTGATCCCGCAAGGGCCGGGGGCCGTGATGACCGTCACGCCGGTTGCGAATTTGCCCAAAGCATCGCGAAAGGCGCGGGATGTGTCCGGCCCCGGCGTGAAATCCTGCATGAAAGCTCCCTCGGCTCCGTCCATCATGGCACCTCGTGACCCAGTGCGTGTGTGTAAAGAGCGAACCACGTCTCGCGATCCATTTCCACCTTGAATGCGTCCGACAGCGCCTTGATGCGCGAGATATTGTTCGTGCCCATCACGGGCATGATGTTTGCGGGGTGCGCCAGCAGCCAAGCGACGGCAACCGCCGCGTCATCGACGCCGTGCGCCTCGCCAATCTTGGTTAATGCTGCGCGGAGACCCGCATTATCGGCGCCAAACAGCCCGCCGCCACCAAGCGGCGACCACGCCATAGGCGCGATGTCGTGGCGCTGCAAGAACGCGAGATCACCATTGGTAAACGCGTCATGGGCCAGCAGGCTCAATTCGATCTGGTTGGTGACCAGCGGCTGTTTCATGGCGCTGCTCAGCAACTCCCAGTCCCACGGCTTGAAGTTCGACACGCCCACATGGCGCACCTTGCCAGAGGCCACGACCTCGTCCAGCGCGGCCCCGGTTTCATGGTGGTTCATGAGCGGATCAGGGCGGTGGATAAGGAGCAGGTCAATCTGCTCAATATTCATATTTGTCAGCGAGTTATCAACCGAAGCTAAGATATGATCCCTGCTTGTGTCGTAGTATTTCACCGGCTTGTCGCTATACTTCCCGATGGGCGCTACGATGTCACATTTCGTCACGATCTCCATCTGATCGCGTAGCTCAGGCGCCTCTTTCAGCGCCGCGCCCAGCAGGGCCTCTGCGCCGTAATCGCCATAGATATCGGCTTGATCAAACGTGGTTAACCCTTGTTCGATGCACGCGTCGATCTTGGCGCGCACATGGGCGGTCGAGGTGTCGGTATCATCGCCCAGACGCCACATTCCATAGACGATGCGGCTGAAATTCAGGCCTTTTGCAAGTTCGATACGATCCATTAGCGGCGCTCTCCTACGCCCAGGGGCGTTGCGGGTGTTTCTGCCGGGACGCGGCCGTAAGCCTCTGGCAAAGAACAGGTTTTCAGGTTTGGCAACACACGGCTGCCGAAGGATTTGCATTCATCAATATGCGGGTAGCCCGAGAAGATGAACGCGCGGATGCCCATTTTTTGATAGGCCTCAATCTTGGACATGACCTGATCGGTCGATCCGACAAGGGCCGCCCCGCAGCCCGAGCGCGCACGCCCGACGCCGGTCCACAAATGCGGCTCCACATAGCCAAATTTATCGGCTAATTCGCGGGCTTTGGCTTGGTGCGCGACACCAAGGCTGATGCTGTCATGGGCGCGGTCCCGGATCAGTTGGCCGTATTCATCATCCAGTTTGCTGACCAGATGTTCGGCGTATTCCTTCGCCTCGGCCTCGGTGTCGCGCACGATCATATGCACGCGCAGACCGTAATCCAGCGTGCGGCCATAAGCTTCTGCGCGTTGGTTAACGTCCTTCATCCGCTGGGCGATGTTTTCCTCAGGCTCGGGCCACATCAAGTAGACGTCGCAATGCTGCGCGCACAGGTCGAGAGCGGCAGGGGAATAGCCCCCGAAATACAGCAAAGGTCCGCCATTTTGCTGATAGGGCCGCGCGGGATCGGTCGGAACCTTGTCGAAATGATAGATATCGCCATGATAGGTGATCTCGTCCTGCGTCCAGGCTTGTTTAAGGATTTCAACGACTTCCTTGGAGCGTTTATAGCGATAGGCACTTTCGGCCACCTCGCCGGGGAAGTCAGAACTGATGACGTTTAGCGTCAGCCGCCCTTTAAGCATATGATCCAGCGTGGCAACCGTGCGGGCCAGCATGATCGGCTGCATTTCCCCGCACCGGATCGCGGCGAGCATGTTGATATTCTTGGTTAACGGCGCACAGCCCGCGACGAAGCTCAGCGTGTCTTGGCCGACTTGATAGGAGGAGGGGCACAGGATGTTGCGAAACCCTTGGGCCTCGGCCTCCAGCAGGATATCGCGGCAATGCTCCCAGCTGGAGCGGAGCGCGCCATCGGGAACGCCAAGATAGGCGTAATCATCCGAACACAGTGCGGAAAACCACGAAACTTCAGCGGCATCCAGATCGGCAGATGTGACCGGAACGATCGTCATCGAGTCAATTCCTCCCATGGAACTTTTCTCTTGCGTAGCATCCGCTTTGATATGCATCAATAGTGTATCAATTTTTTGAGTCTGTGACTTGGATGCGATAGCCGACCCTTCGAGCCTGCCCAAATGGCAGCAAATCAGCGAGATGCTGATCCGCGAGATTGCCGCCGGGCATCTGGTGGATGGCGCTCGCTTGCCGCCGGAACGAGAGATGGCGACGGGCCTCGGGATTGCGGTTGGGACATTGCGCAAAGCGTTGGCGGAGTTGGAAACGCAAGGCCTGCTGGAGCGGGTCCATGGATCGGGCAATTACGTGCGCGCGGGGCAGGCCGATAGCGTCTATGCATTCTTCCGGCTGGAACGTGTGTCGGGCGGCGGTTTGCCCACGGCGCGGGTTCTCTCGGTTGAACGTATGACGAAACCGGCGACGCTTCCGGTCTTCGGCACATCGACGGACGCGCACCGGGTACGCCGTGTCCGGATGCTGGATGGAGAGCCCGCAGCGCTCGAGGAGATTTGGCTCGATGCGGGCTACGCGGCGTCCATCGCGCCCGATGATCTGTCGGAATCGCTTTACCTTTTCTACAAGCGGCAGTTGGGGCTTCGGATCACGCGTGTCGAGGACCAGATCGGTGTCGATGCGCTCCCCGGTTGGGGACCTGAAAGCTTTGGATTGCCAGTCGGCAGCCCATGCGGGTGGATCGAGCGGGTCAGTTTTGACCAGGACGGGGCGCGGGCCGAGGTTTCGCAGACCTGGTTCGGTAATAACAAGGTTCGGTATATAAACCGGCTAGGATAGGAAGAAGAATGTCAGATATCGTAAACTACGGCATCGTCGGCTGTGGCATGATGGGGCAGGAGCATATCCACAATATCGCTCTGTTAGAGGGCGCGCGCGTCTCGGTCGTTTATGATCCCGTGATGGAGCTTGCGCAGGCGGCGGGCAAGATGGCAGGCGGGGCGCATGTGGCAAGCTCACTAGCGGATATGCTGGCATTCGAGGCGCTGGATGCGCTGGTGATCGTCAGCCCGAACCACCTGCATGTGGCCCAGTTGCAGGAGATCGCAGCGAAACGTGTGGTGCCGATCCTCTGTGAGAAGCCGCTTTACACGGCACCGCAGGACGCGTCGGTGATGGAGGCGTTTGCCCAGCATTATGCCGCACCGGTCTGGGTGGCGATGGAGTATCGCTATATGCCGCCCATTGCGGCTTTGGTGAGCCGCGCGGCGCAGGTGACGGGCGGAGTGAAGATGCTGACGATCCGGGAGCATCGCTTTCCGTTCTTGCCGAAGATTGGCGATTGGAACCGGTTTAATGCGCAGACAGGGGGCACGTTGGTCGAGAAATGCTGCCATTTCTTCGATTTGATGCGGCTTATTCTGGACGCGGAACCGGTGCGGGTCATGGCCAGCGCCGGGCAGTCGGTAAACCATCTGGATGAGGCTTATGGCGGACAGGTCCCGGATATCTGGGACAATGGCTATGTAATCGTGGATTTCGACAGCGGCGCGCGGGCGATGCTGGAGCTGTGCATGTTCGCGGAAGGCGCGCGGTTTCAAGAGGAGATCAGCGCGGTGGGTCCGGCGGGCAAGATCGAGGCGCGGGTGCCGGGGCCGGGACGGTTCTGGCCGGAGCGGCTGGGGCCCGCACCTGTGGCAGAGTTGGAGGTTTCGCAGCGACACCCGAAAGGACCCGTAATGGAGCCGGTGCCGGTCGATCCGGCCTTGCTTGCGGCGGGCGATCACAACGGGGCGACCTATTATCAGCATCAGCGGTTCTTGCAGATCGTGCGAGAGGGCGGTGTGCCGGAGGTGGGTTTGAGCGATGGGGCAAAAGCCGTCGCGATGGGCCTGGCGGCGCAGCGGTCGGCGGAAGAAGGCGTCGTCGTCACGCTGTAGGTTTCGCATGCGAAACCCTGTTTTCGGGGGACCTGCGTTGATTTTGCAGGCATTCTTGTTTTGAGAGTTTACATAATACCGGAGCGCAGTATAGCGCACTGTTTCTTATGGAAAAATTTACTTTTTGAGCGCGCGCTGTGGGCTGGCTTAGGGATGCCTGCGGCGCGGATATTTGGAAAAAGCGAAGGGGTGACGCGCAATTTGAATTGAACTGTCCGCATTTTGCGCCGGTCAGGTGTTGAGGTCTTCGACGAGGCCACGGATCGGTTTCACGGCCTCTGAGACATGGGCGATGGTGGTAATCCCGCGCGCCTCCAACAAGGGTAGCAGTTTGCAATAGACCTGTGCGGTCGCGGTCGCATCGCCAAGCGCGGTGTGGCGGAGCGGCTCTGGGATGGTGACGCTGAGCCGGTCGGCCAGCGCATCCAACGTATGTTCGGCGCTTTCACCAAAGACGACGGCAGAGAGCAGGACCGTGTCGAGCACGGGATGGTCAAACTTCACGCCCATTGCGGTGGCGTGCTTGTGCATGAAGGCCATGTCGAAGGGCGCGTTATGGGCCACCAGAACCGCGCCTTTGGAAAATTTGTGAAACTGCTTGCCCGCGGTTGCCATGTTGGGGGCGTCGGCGACCATTTCGTCGGTGATATGGTGGATTTTCGTAGAGGCGGCCGGGATCGGCATGCCGGGACGCACGAGAGTGTCGAACCGCTCGGCTTCGATCATGCGGCCATTGACGATGCGGCGCGCGCCGATCTGGACGACCTCGTCCTTATGGGGCAGCAGGCCTGTGGTTTCGGTGTCAAACACCACATGGGCGCGGCGTTGCAGCGTCTCATTCGAGCGGTCCACGAGGTTGAAATCATAGACGGGCAGCGGGGCGCTGAGATGTGCGGGGCGCGTGGTGCAATGGGGCAGGGTCAGCAGGTAGCATTGCGTGGTCAGCGCTTGGACCAGCCGCATATGCGCGGTGAGCGTGTCGCCATTCTTCAGCGTCAGGTTCAGGGGCACGCCTGCTTCGTGTTCGGTCCATTGGGTTTTCTTGAAAGCTTCTGCCAGATCGGCTTGCTCGAAAAACTCCAGCAGGGACGCATCGAGGCTGGGGGCTTCATGGCCGGGCAGGCAATCGACGGCGGCGGCATTGTAAAAGACCAGCCGGTGATCGGGAGTGCAGAGGAAAACAGGCGTGGGAAGCTCAGCCAGAAGGGCGCGCAGGCGGGCGCGCTCTGCCTCAAGCGTTTCGGTTTGTTTTTGCAGGGCGTCTTCGACTTCGGAGCGGGTTTTGGTGAGGTTTTGCGTGACCGCCGAGGCGGCGGGCGCCAGATCGCCAAGGTATCTGGCGGGCGCGTGGTCCACGTCTTCCTCGACATCCGTATGGGCGCGCACGCGCATATCGGCGGCCAGCCGTTCGATGGGTTTGGCGACGTTTTCGTCGAAGAGAAGCCAGATGCCTGCCGTCAGCCCGATGATGCCCAGCGTTGCGATGATTTCAGCGGTGACGAACCCTGCCAGCGGTTCGGACGGATCAAGGCGTGTGTAGCCGAACCAAAGCGCCAGTCCGGTCGCGATCGCCCCTCCGATCGCGAGAAAGGCGAAGAAGAGGAAGATGCGGAAGCGGAGACTGAGCTTGGTGAACATGTCATGCGGCCTTGCAGGTGGTTTGAAGGACGGGATCGTCCGGGGCGACTGCGCGCCATGCGTCCTCGGGCAGGGATCCATCGGGGGCGAAATCGGCGCCGTCGATCAAATCGGCGCGGCGGTTTGCGGCGCAATCAAAGACGACTGGGCCTTTGCTGATCGGCGACCAGCGCCCGAAGAAATAGAGATCAACCATGCGCTGATCGGGCAGTGCGGGATTGGTGCGCATGGTGCCGGTGTCGACGGCGACGAAGCGTTCCACGAAGGGGTAGGCATAGGTCCATGGGCGGTAAAAGCTTTGGTCTTCAACGGTTTGCGCGATGGTCAGGCCGTCGGGCAGGTTGCCTGCGGTGCGGTCGTACCAGCTGTATTCGTTGGAGATCGTGGTGCCGATCATCGCCAGACCTGCGGCCACGGGGATGATCCATTTGGGCAAGCGCCGCCCGGTGGCGATATTGATCAACATCACCACACCCGCGACCGCGATGCCTGCCATGAAAACGCCGATAAGCTCGATGAACATTGCGGGTCCTTTAAGTGATAAGGCCACGGCCCGAGGCCGCTGCCGATTGCATCGTTTTGACGACGACGAAGGCATCGCGCAGGTGGCTACGCTCGAAATCCGACAGGTCGTTGGGGGGCATGAAATTGTCGGGTGCGTCGCCGGATTTGATCTGCGCGGCCTGGTGGTCGAGGCGGGATTGGGCGATCAGGTCGTAGGCATCCAGCAGGTCGCGCGCACCGGAGGGGGAGATGACTTTGCCTGCTTCGGCTTCTTGCAGGCGGGCGCGGGTGTTGACGGATCTGAGCTGGCCTTGGAGCGCGTAGACGCGGCCGAGGTCCACAATTGGGACGACGCCGTTGTGTTTCATGTCGATGGTGTTCTTGTGCTCGCCCGAGCGGACGGTGGCGAAGCCGCGCAGCAGGCCGAGGGGGGGCTGGTGTTTAAGGGAATTGGCGACCATGTGGGCGACGAAGATGGAGTTCTTGGCAGCGCGTTGCAACGTGTCGTCTTGGAGTTGGTCAAAGAGGCTGACATCGCCGCCGATGGGGCGCAGGTCGAACATGACAGAGGCGAGCATTTGCGCTTCGGTGTCGGGGTTGGCGATCCAGCCTTGGAAGTATTCGCGCCAGACAGCGAGGGGTTGGCACCAGCGTTGGGCGGTCGCCATCATGTCGCCGGGGCAGTAGACGTAGCCACAGATATGCAGGCCGTCAGAGACGTATTTGGCGAGCATTTCGAAATAGGGCCGGTCGCGTTCAGCCAAGTCGTCATGCAGGATCAGGCAATTGTCCTGATCGGAGACGCCGGTTTGTTCCTGGCGGCCTTGCGACCCACAGGCGAGCCAGAGATAGGGGACCGGGGGCGGGCCAAACTCGGCCTCGGCCAGGGTCAGAAGGCGGCGGGTGACCACGTCGGCGATGTCGGTGATGAGGCGGGTGACGACCTCGTGCCGGTTTCCGGCGGCGACGAGCTGGACGAGCAGTTGCGGGATGCGGGCGGTGATCTTGGCGAGCTCTTGCGGGTTTTTTGCGGAGGCGACGTCGCCAACCAGCTGGGCCGAGCTGTCGGCCTGAAAGCGGGTCAGATCGGTCTGGGTGACGATGCCGACCAGCTTGCCGGCCTCGACGATGGGCAGGTGACCGATGTGGCGCTCCATCATGGCGTGGAGCACGTCGGATCCGATGGCCGAGGGAGGCAGGGTGATCGGATCGGCGGTCATGATCTGGGAGACCGGCGCGTCGGTGGGGTGGCCTTCGGCGACGGAGCGGTTGGCCAGGTCGCGGACGGTGAGAATCCCCTGGAGCGTGTCGCCGGTCGCGACGCAGAGGCACGACACGCGCTTGTCGCGCATCATCACCGCGGCGTCGCGGATGGGTGTATCGGGAGTGCAGGCATAGGGGTTGGCGGCCATCAACGTCTCGACCCGCGTGGTGGGGAGATCGTTTTTCTTGGGGGCTGCCACGGGGCGGGTGCGGTCGAAAAAGCGGCGCACTTGCGGGTTGGCCGAAATCAGGCGGCGGAAAGGGGCAGGTGGGATGATCAAGAGGCGGGCGTCCTGACGGACCGTGGCGGAGGTGACGGCGACATCGCCTTTCATCAGGCCGCGTTCGCCAAAGCTGTTCTTGGGGCCAAGGGCCGAAAGCTGGGTGCCGTTCTCGTCGAAGACATCCACAGCGCCTTCGTGGATCAGGTAGATGCCGTCCAGCGTGTCGCCCAGATTATAGACGGTCTCACCTGCAGGCAGGATGCGTTGATCGAGCGATGTGCTCAGCTCTTCCAGCGCCGCGACGGAGAGGCTGTCATAGGGATGCACGTGAGACAGAAACTGGGTCAGCTCGGGATGAGAGATCGGCATTATGCAACCTTTAGAAAGAGAAACATCCTGCCCAGTGTGGACCGGACAGGATGCCTTTGAGAGAGGGCAGGCCGTCGCAGGGACGGCCCGACCCAAAGGTCCTTAGTGACCGTCCTGAGCCGCACCTGCACCGCGAGGCACACGCACGCTTTCGACGAGTTCCTTGATGTCGTCCGGGATCGGCTTGGTCATCGCTGTCACGATGTAGGCGACAGCGAAGTTGATCGCAGCACCGATGGCACCGAAGGAGGTGGACTTGATCGTGCCCAGCAGTGGGTCAGCATCCGTGAACGTGTTGGTGTCCGGGATGAAGAACCAGCCCTTGTGCAGGAAGATGTAAAGCAGGGTCACGATGAGACCTGCCAGCATCCCTGCCACGGCGCCCGAGTTGTTCACCTTCTTGGAGAAGATGCCCATCATCAGGGCCGGGAAGATCGAGGCAGCTGCCAGACCGAAGGCCAAGGCCACGGTTTGCGCGGCAAAGCCCGGCGGATTGAGACCCAGATAGGTGGCGACCAGGATGGCACCTGCCATGGCAATCCGTGCTGACATCAGCTCTCCCTTTTCCGAGATATCGGGGCGCAGCTGGCCCTTAATCAGGTCGTGGGAGACGGCCGAAGAGATTGCAAGAAGCAGACCGGCAGCTGTCGAAAGTGCTGCAGCAAGACCACCGGCAGCGACAAGGCCGATCACCCAACCGGGCAGGTTGGCAATCTCGGGGTTGGCCAGAACAAGGATGTCACGGTTGAAGTTGGTCAACTCGTTACCCTGCCAGCCATTGGCTTCGGCTTTGACCTGCATTTCAGCATTACCATCGTTGTAATACTGGATCATGCCGTCGCCGTTTTTGTCTTCCCAACCCAGAAGGCCGGTTTTCTGCCACGTCGCCATCCAGTCATAAGCCGGATCATCTGCGATCTGCTGGACCGAGACAGCATCGCCATCCGTGCCATTGGGCCACATCAGTTCGGTGATGTTCAGGCGGGCCATTGCACCAACTGCAGGGGCAGTAAGGTAGAGCAGCGCGATGAACACCAGCGTCCAACCAGCGGACCAACGTGCGTCAGACACTTTGGGCACTGTGAAGAAGCGCATGATGACGTGGGGCAGACCGGCAGTACCGATCATCAGCGACAGCGTGAAGAGCGTCATGTTGAGCGTGTCGGCGTGGTGTGCCGTATACTCGTTGAAGCCCAGCTCGCGGACGATCTGGTCAAGCTTGACCAGAAGCGGCTCACCAGATGCCTGATGCTCGCCAAAGAGGCCAAGCGCAGGGATCGGGTTGCCCGTCAGTTGCAGCGAGATGAAGATGGCCGGGATCGTGTAGGCCATAATCAGAACGCAATACTGAGCCACCTGCGTGTAGGTAACGCCCTTCATGCCGCCAAACACCGCATATGCAAACACAACGCAGGCACCGATCAGCAGACCGGAGGTGTTGGAGATCTCAAGGAAGCGGCCGAAAGCCACGCCCACGCCGGTCATCTGGCCGATCACGTAAGTGGTCGACGCGACGATCAGACAGATCACAGCCACGAGGCGTGCGGTGGGCGAGTAGAACCGGTCGCCGATGAACTCGGAGACGGTGAACTTGCCGAACTTGCGCAGGTAGGGGGCCAGCAGCAGTGCCAAAAGCACATAGCCGCCTGTCCAACCCATCAGGAACGAGGAGTTGTCATAGCCGGTGAACGCAATCAGGCCCGCCATCG
Organism: Cognatishimia sp. MH4019; assembly: GCF_020177595.1. GTDB lineage: Bacteria > Pseudomonadota > Alphaproteobacteria > Rhodobacterales > Rhodobacteraceae > JAHTBL01. The sequence continues at coordinate 69,148 of NZ_JAHTBL010000003.1, forward strand.
AGATGAACGAGGCTGCCGACATCCAGTCAGCCGCTGTCGCCATACCGTTGGTGACCGGGTGAACGCCGCGACCGGCGGCGTAGAATTCAGATGTGGAGCCTGCACGGGCCCAAATCGCGATGCCGATGTAGAGCGCGAAAGATGCGCCCACAAACAGCAGGTTAAGTGTAAACTGGTCCATCGAACTTTACTCCTCGACGCCGTAGTCTTTGTCGATCTTGTTCATCCGCCATGCGTAGAAAAAGATCAGTGCCAGAAAGACGAGGATCGAGCCTTGCTGGGCAAACCAGAAGCCAAGATCGGTTCCGCCGACAGGAATGCCGGACAACATCGGGCGCAGCAGAATGCCGAACCCAAAGGACACAAGTGCCCAAATCACGAGCGAAATACGAATAAGCCGCACGTTGGCCTTCCAGTAAGAGCGATCACTCTCAGCGGTAGACGCAGTGTTAGAAGTTTGATCGGTCACGTTTGGACCTCCTCCACTATTCCTCAATCGAGGCGGCCCTCATGGCGCGCCCCGGGTCCCTTCAGGTATTGGTTGCCTGTTCGATCACCGAACCGAGGTCCTTTGCGATCTGGTCGATCTGACCCATCGCATCGACATGGCTCAGCGTGTTTTTGTTGTCGTAGTAAGCAATCAATGGTGCTGTCTGAGCGTGGTAGGCTTCGAGCCGTGACGCCACAGTTTCAGCATTATCGTCAGCGCGACGTTTCATGTCGGTGCTGCCGCATTTATCGCACGTCTCGGCCACTTTCGGGGCCTTGAACGTGTCGTGGTAGCCTTCACCGCATGCACCACAGGTGAAGCGGCCTGAAATGCGAGTAACCATTGCGGCGTCCTCGACATCCAGTGAAATGGCTGCGTTGATCTTCTGACCGGAACTGGCCAGCAGATCATCCAGCGCTTCGGCCTGAACGGTCGTGCGCGGGAAGCCGTCAAGGATCACACCCTTGGCAGTATCAGGTTCGGCCAGACGATCCTTGAGGATGGCCAGCACGATCTCGTCGCTGACCAGCCCGCCAGAGGCCATGACGGCCTTGGCCTCTTTACCGGCCTCGGTGCCGGCGGCCACGGCGGCGCGCAGCAGGTCCCCGGTGGAGAGCTGCACGAGGCCGTATTTTTCTTCAAGCATACGGGCCTGGGTGCCTTTGCCAGCACCCGGTGGGCCGAGCAGGATCAAGACGGGAGCGGTTGTCACTGTCGTCGTGCCGTCCATCACGCGTCCGCCCGGTTCATGCGGTTTTCGATCAGGTCATCGACAACGGCGGGTTCAGCCAGGGTCGAGGTGTCGCCCAATGCGCCGAAATCATCCTCGGCGATCTTGCGCAGGATGCGGCGCATGATCTTGCCCGAACGGGTTTTCGGCAGGCCGGGCGCCCATTGGATCAGATCGGGTGCGGCAATGGGGCCAATCTCGGTGCGGACCCAGGTGCGCAGCTCTTTGCGAAGCTCTTCGGTGGGCTCTTCGCCATTCATCAGCGTGACGTAGCAATAGATGCCTTGTCCTTTGATATCATGGGGATAGCCCACAACGGCGGCCTCGGCGACCTTGGCATGCGCGACCAGCGCGCTTTCCACTTCGGCGGTGCCCATACGGTGACCGGAGACGTTAATCACGTCATCGACGCGGCCTGTGATCCAGTAATCGCCATCGGCGTCGCGGCGGCAGCCGTCACCGGTGAAGTAATAGCCTTTATAGTCGCTGAAATAGGTCTTCATGAAGCGCTCGTGGTCTTCCCAGACCGTGCGCATCTGACCGGGCCAGCTGTCTTTCAGGCAGAGCACACCTTCGCATTCCGTCTCGTGGATCTCCTCGCCTGTGTGCGGGTCCAGAACGACCGTCTGGATACCGAAGAACGGCTTGGTGGCCGAGCCGGGCTTGAGCGGCGTGGCGCCGGGCAGGGGGGTCAACAGGTGACCGCCGGTTTCGGTCTGCCACCATGTGTCGACGATGGGGCATTTTCCTTTGCCGATCACATCGTTGTACCAGTTCCAGGCCTCGGGGTTGATCGGCTCGCCCACGGTGCCCAGCACTTTGAGGGTCGACAGATCGCATTTCTCGACGAACTCGTTGCCTTGGCCCATCAGCGCCCGAATGGCGGTCGGCGCGGTGTAGAACTGGTTCACCTTGTGCTTTTCGCAGACCTGCCAGAAGCGGGAGGCGTCAGGGTAGGTTGGCACGCCTTCGAACATGATCGTGGTCGCGCCATTGGCCAGCGGGCCGTAGACGATATAGCTGTGGCCGGTCACCCAGCCGACGTCCGCGGTGCACCAGAAGATGTCGCCGTCATGGTAGTCGAAGACGTATTCCATGGTCATCGCGGCATAAGCGAGATAGCCGCCGGAGCTGTGCACGACGCCTTTGGGCTGACCCGTGGAGCCGGAGGTGTAAAGCACGAAAAGCGGGTCTTCGGCGTCCATCTCGACCGGCTTGGAGTAGTCATCAGCCTCCATCGCCAGCTCGTTATAGTCGTAATCACGGCCATCGACCCAAGTGGTCTGACCACCGGTGCGCTTGACGACAAGGCACTTCACGCTGTCCTTGCAGTGCAGCAGCGCTTGGTCGGCGTTGGATTTCAGGGGCGTCTTGCGGCCGCCGCGCGGCGCCTCGTCTGCGGTGATGACGACCTTGGCGTTCGATCCGTTGATCCGCGCGCCCAGAGCATCGGGAGAGAACCCGGCGAACACGATCGAGTGAATGGCACCGATGCGCGCGCAGGCGAGCATGGCATAAGCCGCCTCGGGGATCATTGGGAGATACAAAACCACCCGGTCGCCTTTGCGGACGCCAAGGTCCTCAAGGATGTTGGCCATTTTGCAGACGCTTTTGTGCAACTGCTTATAAGTGATGTGCTGAGCGTCTTCGGACGGGTCATCAGGCTCAAAGATGATCGCGGTCTGATCGCCGCGCGTCTCAAGATGGCGATCCACGCAGTTGGCAGCGACGTTCAGGGTGCCGTCCTCGAACCACTTGATGTCCACGTTGCCAAATTCAAACGTCGTGTTTTTAACTTTGGTGTAAGGCTTGATCCAGTCGAGCCGAAGACCATGTTCCCCCCAGAAGGTGTCTGGATCCTCGACCGAGGCTTTGTACATCTCGGCGTATTTCGCCGCGTCCACATGGGCTGTTTTCGCGAAGTCTGCGGAGACGGGGTAAATGGGTGTCTGGCTTGCGCCTTTTGCGTTTTCAGCCGTCATGAGTAGCTCCCGTATGACGTGTCATGAGAAGCCAAATGGCGGTTCTGCCAAGACCGGTGCAGGGTCTTCTGGCATGTGGGCTCCTCTCCCGCTGACAATCTACTGCGTTGATGAAAACGAGGGAATAACCCCTGCAAAAGACTGCCTTTTTCTGTAAATGCTTTTTCAGCGTTTGTAATTTTTTGTAAATGAACGAGCGTTCTGTGCCATAAATTCGCCTAATTTCCGTAGGTTACGAAAGGCGCGATTTTCGGGCTTGCGACATATCGCCATCCGTCGATTTCGCCCGGAACGGTCCTCACGCAGGTGTGACATATCGGCATAGAGCGGATCGGCGGCGACATTTTGATGCGTCCGGACGTGGCGTCACAGACATTTTCCGACTCAGTGAAACTGGGTAGAGCAGCACCTCGGGGTGGTGGCACGTGCCGTTTCAGACCGCGGGCATCTGTTGGGTCGCGCAGTGAATGCCGCCCCCGAGTTCGCCCAACGGATCGACATTCAGTACGATAATTTCGCGGCCCGGATAATGGCGGCGCAGGGCCGCGACAGCCGCGGCATCGGCTGACCGGTCGCCGAATTGTGCGGCAATCACCGCGCCGTTGCACACATAGTAATTCGCATAAGAGGCCACGAAATCGACCGCTTTGACCCGGCGTTTTGTCGGCTCGTGGATCACCTCTACATCAAGCCCCGCCGCGATCAGGGCGTCGTGGGTCTCATTTGCCGCCCGATGAAAGGGATCCTGCGGATCGGGCCGCTTGGGCAGGTTTATCAAAACACGCCCCGGCCCGGTAAAGCGGGCAAGGCTGTCGATGTGATAATCGGTGATATCCTCGCCCCGAACGCCCGCGATGAACATGCGGCGGTGCATGAAGGCTCCTTCCGGGCTTTGATCCGCCGGGTGGCTGGCTTTTCACGCAACCCTGTCCTACATGGGCCGCATGAGCAAGATGCCCGCCTCGGATGTCACGAAAGCCGCGCGCCTGTCGGTCGCGCCGATGATGGCGTGGACCGATGCGCATTGTCGCTATCTGCACCGCCTGATGTCGCGGCGCACGCTGCTTTACACCGAAATGGTGACGGCCCCGGCGCTGGTGCGGGGCGGTGCGCGGCATTTGCTGCGGTTCGATCCGGCCGAGCATCCAGTGGCCTTGCAATTGGGCGGATCGGACCCGGCTGAACTGGCCGAGGCCGCCCGGATGGGGGCGGAAGAAGGCTATGATGAGGTCAACCTAAACGTAGGCTGCCCGTCGGACCGGGTGCAATCGGGCACGTTCGGCGCGGTGCTGATGGAGCATCCCAAGCTGGTGGCTGACTGCGTCGCCGCGATGCGTGAGGCCTGCGCGGTCGAGGTTACGGTCAAATGCCGGATCGGGGTGGATGATCAAGACCCCGCAGAGGTGCTGCCTGATTTCCTGACCCATATTCAGCAGGCCGGGGTGCGGCGTGTGATCATTCATGCGCGCAAAGCCTGGCTGCAAGGGCTGAGCCCGAAGGAAAACCGCGATATCCCGCCGCTGGATTATGAACTGGTGGTGGCCATGAAAGCGGCGTTTCCCGACCTGAATATCAGTGTGAATGGCGGGATCACGTCGCTGGATCAGGCGCGGGGGTTTCTGCAAGCAGGGTTGGATGGCGTGATGATCGGGCGCGCGGCCTATCACACGCCTGCCGAGATTTTGCTGGCGGCTGATCGGCTGATCTACGGCGACGACCATGCGGTTGATCTGCTTGCGGTGATCGACGGCATGCGGCCCTATATTGCGCGTCATCTGGCGCAGGGGGGCAAGCTGGCGCAAGTCACGCGCCATATGCTGGGTCTCTTTCAAGGGCGTCCCGGCGCGCGGCATTGGCGGCGAGTGCTGTCGGAGGAGGGCCATAAGCCCGATGCCGGGGTGCACACGCTGGACCGCGCGTTGGAGCAGGTGCGCATGGATGCGTGATTGGCAGCGTTATGCCTTTGATCCGGCTCTGGCGCGCTGGGCAGGTGCTGCGAATGAAGCCGCGACCAAGGCGCTGGCCGATCCCGCACAAGCGCATCAATACCGCTATGGACGGACGTGGTTTGTGGGGGTCGATGCGTTGCCGAATGCCCCCGATGGCAGCCTCAACGGCGTGCCGCTGCACGGTGAGGTGATCGACGGCTTGACCCGAAACCGCTGGCACGAAGCGCAACTGTCGGTCACGTTTCCAGGCTATCCGCAGCGCATGGACGGCGAAAGCGACAGCCAGCACCGGTTTCGTGTCACCCGCGATGCGGCGCATGTGGATGGGCTTTTGCCGATGGGACCAACGCGCCGCCGTCACCTGATTGAGCCGCACGCGTTTATTCTGGGCCTGCCGTTGAATGCGGTCTCAGAAAGCCCGCTTGTGGTGTGGGAAGGGAGTGCGGCGATCATGAATGCTGCGTTCACCGAGGCGCTTGAAGGGGTTCCATCTGCGCGCTGGTCAGAGGTCGATCTGACCGAGATTTACCAAGCGGCCCGCAAAAGCTGCTTTGAAAACTGCCCCCGTGTGGAGGCGAGGGCAAAGCCGGGCGAGGCGCTTTTGCTGCATCGGCTGACGCTCCATGGTGTTGCGCCATGGGCGGCCTCCGAGCCTTGCACAGAGGGCCGCCGCATCGCCTATTTCCGCCCACAGCTGGAAAACCCGGCAGACTGGCTCCCATAGCCCTGACTTCTTTTGTCGCTAAATACCTCCGCCGGAGGCAAAGAGTTTTCACAAAACTCTTTCAAAACCTTTCCTAGAAAAGTTCTTACCGGGCCTAGCTCAGATCAGGCGCGACACGGGCGGCCCGTCCGCCCCGGCGCTTGGCCAGTCGCGGCGCGCGGGAGGGGAGGTCTTCCATCACCGCCGCGCGGTCTTCGGGCGACAGCTTTGACCATTGGGTGATCTCGTCGATGGAGCGCAGACAGCCGGTGCACAGACGCTCTGCCGGATGGATCACGCAGACCTTGATGCAAGGGCTCTCGATCTCGGCCCGTTTCCATACTGCATCGCTCATTGACCGCTCCCCAAATGCCGGAACCGATCCAGCACGCCTTGAAGGATATAACTGGCCGCGACGTGGTCAATGACCTCGGCGCGACGTTTTCGGGTCGTATCCGCCTCAAGCAGTGCTTTTTCGGCAGCCACAGTCGACAGACGCTCGTCCCAGAACCCAATCGGCAGATCGGTGAGCCGTTCCAGATTGCGGGCAAACGCCCGCGTGGATTGGCAGCGCGGCCCCTCAGAGCCATCCATATTGCGCGGTAGCCCCAGAAGGATGCCACCGACATTGCGCTTGGCAATGATGTCCAACAACGCCGCCGCATCGACACCGAATTTCTTGCGGCGGATCGTCTCGAGCGGGGTAGCGACAGACCAGAGGCTATCAGAGATGGCCACGCCGATGGTCTTGTCGCCCAGATCCAGACCCACCAACGCGCGGTGCGCGGGCAGGGCGGCGTGAAAGCCCTCGATATCCTCGGCGATCATGGGATTACTCGATCAGGCCAGCGGCCGTGGCGGCTTGGCGAATGGTGGCCAATGCACCGCGATTGCCCTGAAACACGATTTGCGCTTCGGCATAGATCGCCTTGGCCTGATCGTCATCGCCCAGAGCGCCCAAGGCGCGGATCAACTGACCCCATTCAACCGGCGTGCCGCCATCATTGGCCAAGCGGTCCGACAGGCCTGCGACCATGCCCTGGATCATGGCCTGACGTTCTTCGGGTGTCATGTCGGCGGCGTTGGCCACATCCTCGGCGGAGGGGCCGCGCGGCGCGGCGGTTGGTTCCAGTTCAAATGCGATGCCAGCGCGCAGGGCCAGATCCTCGATCTGGGCGCGGATGGGGGCAATCCAGATCGCGTCATCCGGACCATCCAGGAGCAACTGCTCCCAAAGTTTGAAAGCCAGATCGGGCCGCCCGATCTGCGAATATAGCAGGCCCGAATAATAGCGCGCCGCCCCATTGGTGGGATCCATCTGCAAGGCGGTCGCCAGCGCGCTTTCAGCTTCGGGCGAGACATAGCCGCCTGCCGCCAGCACCAGCATGTCGGCGAGATTGGCGAAATCCTCGGCCTTGGCCTGATCGCCCAAAGCGTTGATCAACTGGGCCTGCACCTGATGGGCGGCGTTGAAATTGCCAAGGGACGCTTCGTTGCTGGCCAAAAGCCGCAGCCCGCGCACATCTCCGGGGCGTTCGGCCACCGCCTCGCGCAGGCGGGCAACAAGTTCAAGATAGGCTGGGTCGCGCCCGACCGTGGGGGGCGCTTCGACACCGGATTGCGCTTCGGCATCGGCTTGGCTGGGGCGGTTGTCGCGCACCTCCTGTGCCATCTCAAGGCGCAGTTGATGGGGCAGGTCGCCATAGCCTGGCGCACCGAGGCTGAGATAGGTCCAGTAGCTGATCCCGACGGTGGCAGCGGCCAGCATCGCGATCATCGGACCATTGGCGCGACCTGATTTTGGCTGCTGAATGTCGTCTTGCCGTTTGCGGTCGGCTTCAAGGATGCGGCGCGAGACTTCGGTGCGCACTTGCTCGGCCTCTTCTTCGGTCAGAACCTTGCGGGCCAGATCGCGATCAATCTCGGCCAATTGATCGCGGTAAATCTGCAGATCATATTCCGCTTCCGACCCTTCGGAGGCGCGCGCATGCAGCACGGCCCGGCCCATCAAAATGACGACGACGGCGCTTAAGGCTGCTGTCACGATCCAGAAAATCAAAGTCTCACTCCAACCGATTTCAGCACCATGTATATCCTGCGTCAGGGATGCAAAACCCCCATGGGTTTTTTGCCGCGCTTTTTTGAAACGATGTCGTGAAATCAGGGTCTTTTGCCGCTTGTGGTTCGCCTGTGCAGAAGGTTCTCTCTAGAAACAAGTGCAGGTCCTTTTTTGCCGTCCCGGGAGTCGTCCGTTCCATGAAGCGCTATTCCGCCTTTGCCGTTGCCCGTGAAGCTTTCCGTCATCACGCCGGATGGGAGCGGGCGTGGCGCAATCCTGAACCGAAAAAGTCCTATGATGTGATCATTATCGGCGCGGGCGGTCATGGTCTGGCAACCGCGTTTTGGTTGGGCAAGAACCACGGCATCACCAATGTCGCGGTGATCGAGAAAGGCTGGCTGGGCGGCGGCAACACGGGGCGCAATACGACGATCATTAGATCCAACTATCTGCAGGACCCGTCTGCGGCGATCTACGAGAAATCGAGGTCGCTCTATGAGACGATGTCTCAGGACGTAAATTACAACATCATGTTTAGCCCGCGCGGTGTGATGATGCTGGCGCAGACCCATCACGAGGTGCGCGGCTATCTGCGGACCGAGCATGCGAATAACCTGCAAGGGGTGGCGACGACTTTTGTCGGGCCTGAGAAGGTCAAAGAGCTGTGCCCAATCATCAATATCGACGGGCCGCGCTACCCGGTGCTGGGCGCGTTGTGGCAGCCGCGCGGCGGCACAGCACGGCACGATGCGGTGGCTTGGGGCTATGCGCGGGCGTGCTCGGATATGGGCATGGACATCATCCAGCAATGCGAAGTGACGGGCGTGCGCCAGCAAGGTGGTCAGGTCACAGGTGTTGACACCACCAAGGGTGCGATCGACTGCAAGAAGCTGGGGATCGTTGTGGCGGGTCATTCGGGCGTGCTGGCCGACATGGCCGGGTTCCGCCTGCCGCTGGAAAGTGTCGCGTTGCAGGCGCTGGTGTCGGAACCGATCAAGCCGTGCATGGATGTGGTCGTCATGGCCAACACGGTGCACGGCTACATGAGCCAGTCCGACAAGGGCGAGATGGTGATCGGTGGCGGCACGGACGGCTACAACAACTACACCCAACGCGGATCGTTTCATCATATCGAGGAAACCGTGCGCGCGCTGATCGAGACGTTCCCGATGATCTCAAGGCTCAAGATGCTGCGCCAATGGGGCGGGATCGTGGACGTGACGGGGGACCGCTCGCCTATCATCGGCAAGACGCCTTTGGGCAATTGCTTCATCAATTGCGGCTGGGGGACGGGGGGCTTCAAGGCCATTCCGGGGTCTGGCTGGGCCACGGCGGAAATGATCGCCAAGGGCGAACCGGGGCCGCTGGCGGCCGAGTTCGGGATGGACCGGTTTAAAGAGGGGCGCTTCATTGACGAGAGCGTGGCGGCGGGGGTCGCGCATTGATGCAGCTTTTCCCGCTAGAGCAAATAAAAGAGATTGAGAAGGCCAAGCAATTTGCTCGGTTTTGTGGTCGTTTGGATCGCATTACAAATCTGCTATTTTGCGGCACGATAGTTATTTCTATTTGCGCGCTCATTTTCATGGAGACCCGGGATTTAGAGCTTTCTATCGAGCGCTCTGGCGCTCTATTGGTCGTTCTTGCTACCGCGCTTTCGGGGGTTCTTTTAAAGAGACTTTTCGCAATTCAGTCTTTTTTTGCACGGGTTGATCCTGATCGACCAAGCAACTTGCTAGCAGTCGGAATTTCACGGCCAAGATTTGACCCGACGAATAACAGGTCTGTTGATAAAGGTTCTGCAGATCGACAGCGCAGCCAGTTTTTTCTGTATCATGTCAACAAAAAAATGCGGACACGCTGGGAAGCAGTGCTCGGTAAGGTTGTGATTTGGGAGACGCTTCTCTTGTCATTGGGAACTCTGGTTTGGGGTTTCGGCGATCTATTCCCGCGCTTCTGGGAAGCAACGCCATGAGGCTGAATTTTCTAATTGAGATTATAGACGTAGCGGGGGTTCTCTTTACGTCACTCCTCACCTTGATCCCACGCCATCCCCGCTTATCTGTCCTTCACGACAGAATGGAGCGACCCACATGGCACAGAAATTCCCTGCACTCGCTGGTTTCACCGCGGGCATCATCCTTACCCTTGCCGCAGGGGCGTTTGGCACGGTCATGTTCAATGGCACCGGGCTTAGCGACACGCGCGCACCGGGCGAAATTATCTACCCCAACTTCTAGATCGGCCCCGACGCCCGGATCGGCGGGTCTTGGCCGGGGTGCATCTGCGGATTTGGCTGGCCATTGCCGAAACCCGCCGGGGCTTTCCGCTTATATTGAGACCTCGGACAAACCTGCTTTGGTGAAAGCTCCACAAAAGGAGATGTCACCATGTCCGACTATAGCACTCAAAGTTCCGGCGGCGGCGCAAAAGGCCTGCTGCTGGTCGTTGTCGCCATCATCGCGGTCATCGCGTTGCTTGGCTTTTTTGGCGCAAGCAGCGTGCCGACCGATGATGGCACAGCCCCTGCGGCGGTCGAAGAGACGGCCCCTGCGGCAACCGACGCTGAGCCTGTTCAGCCCGCGCCGACCGAATAACAAACCCCACCACTCACGAACCGCGGAAGGCGGGCGCTTTGCGGCGTCCGCCTTTTGCGTGTCCGCACCACAGACCGGAGTGCGCCCATGCTGACGCTGAACTGCCCATATTGCGGCATTGCCGCGGATGAAACTGAACTCAGCCCCGGCGGGCAGGCTCATTTGAAACGGTTTGGGCCGGGGTCATCGGAGGATGAATTCGAAGGCTATCTGTTCATGCGAGAGAACCCGCGCGGGGTGCATTTTGAGCGGTGGCGCCACTCAAATGGTTGCGGCAAGTGGTTTCACGCCGCGCGCTGCACCTCCACGCTGGAGGTCTTCGGGACTTATAGCGCGCAGACGGTCGAACCCCCGGCAGAACTGCGCAAGACGATCAGTGAAAAGCGGCCCGGTTGGTCGTGGGGAGAGTTCTCATGAGCACACGTCTGGCAAATGGCGGGCGGTTGGTGAACCGCGACCGCGCAGTCTCGTTCAGCTTTAATGGCAAGCAGATGCGCGGGTTTGAGGGCGATACGCTGGCCTCTGCCTTGTTGGCGGGCGATCAGATGCTGGTCGGTCGGTCGTTCAAATATCACCGTCCGCGTGGGATCGTGGCCTCGGGCGCGGAAGAGCCGAACGGGTTGGTGAACCTTGGCTCTGGCGACATGTTTGAGCCCAATGCGCGGGTCACGACGACCGAGGTGTTCGATGGCTTGCAGGCGGGCTCGCAGAACCACTGGCCGTCGCTGGAGTTCGATGTGGGCGCGGTGAATGCGAAGCTGTCGCGGTTTTTGCCTGCGGGCTTTTACTACAAGATGTTCATCCACCCGCGGCCTTTGTGGAAGCATGTCTATGAGCCATTTATCCGCCAGTCGGCGGGCTTGGGGAAGGCTCCGAAAGATCGCGATGGCGAGCGGTATGAGCATTTCTATGCCCATGTGGACTTGCTGATTATCGGTGGCGGTATCGCCGGATTGGTTGCGGCGAAGGCAGCGATTGGGTCCGGCCTGCGCGTGCTGGTTGTTGAGCAGACCGCCGCTTGGGGCGGGCGTGCGCCTGTGGACGGGGCCGAGATTGACGGGATGCCTGCCGATCAGTGGGTCGCGCAGACCGTGGCCGAACTGGACGCTGCCGAGAATATCGAGATGCGCACACGGCTGATGGGTGCAGGCGTTTATGACCATGGCTATGTGCTGGGCTATGAGCGCATTGGCGATCACCAGCCCGGTGCAAGCCTGCCCAAGCATCGGCTTTGGCGGATTCGCGCGGGGCATGTGCTGACTGCGACGGGCGCGATTGAGCGGCCCCTCAGCTTCGCGGGCAATGATGTACCGGGGGTGATGCTGGCCTCGGCGGTGCGGGATTATGCAGTGAACTTTGGGGTCTCTGCAGGCGACCGCACGGTGGTCGTGACCAATAACGATGATGCCTATCGGACGGCGCTGGTGATGAAAGAGGCAGGCCTTGATGTGCCCGCGATCATCGATGCGCGCGACGGCGGGGCAGGCGCGCTGGGCGCTGAGGCTGAAGCGGCAGGCATTCGGGTGCTGAAAGGCAAAGGCATCGCAAAGGTCAAAGGCGGCAAGCGCGTCACGGGCGTTGCGACCTGCGCGATGGCAGGCGAAGGCACGCCGCAGGAAGAGATCGCGTGCGATGTGGTGGCGATGTCGGGCGGCTGGTCTCCGGTGGTGCATCTGTGGTCCCATTGCGGCGGCAAGCTGCTGTGGGACGAGCATCACGCGTTCTTCCGGCCCGATCCGGAGCGTGCTCCGACAGGGGCTGCGGGCGAGGCGTTCGTGTCGGTTGCGGGCTCAGCCAATGGCGCGATGGCGCTGGCGAATGTGGTTGTGGATGCGGCGGCGCAAGGCGTTGCGGCTGTGAAAGCCGCGGGCGGCAAGGCGGCAAAGGTTGCGGTGAAAGCCGAGGCCGAGGACATGGCGGCGATGGCGCCGGTCTGGATGATGCCGCAGGGCGCGAAGTATGAATTGCGCACGAAAATGTGGCTGGATTATCAGAACGATGTGAAGGTCTCGGACGTGCAACTGGCCGCGCAGGAAGGCTTTGAAAGCGTTGAGCATACCAAGCGCTACACGACGTTGGGTATGGCCACGGATCAGGGTAAATTGAGCAATATCAACGGTCTGGCGATCCTGTCAGATGCGCTAAACCAACCGATTCCGCAGACGGGGACCACCACGTTCCGCCCGCCTTACACGCCGATTTCCATGGGCGCGATTGCGGGCGAGGCGCGCGATACGATTTTCCAGCCTTTGCGCAAGACGCCGATGCATGAGTGGCACGATGCGCATGGCGCGCATTGGGAGCCGGTGGGCCATTGGCGGCGGGCCTATTGCTTCCAGCAGCCCGGCGAAAGTGTCGAGGACGCGGTGCAGCGCGAGGTCAAGAACACCCGCGAAAAGCTGGGGCTTTTGGATGCGTCGACCCTCGGCAAGCTGATCGTCAAAGGGCCTGATGCGGGTAAATTCCTTGATATGCTTTACACGAATATGATGAGCACGCTGAAGGTCGGGCGCTGCCGCTACGGTCTGATGTGCTCGGAAAACGGGTTCCTGATGGATGACGGCGTGGTTGCGCGGCTGTCCGAGGACACGTTCCTGTGCCACACCACGTCCGGCGGCGCGGATCATATCCATGCGCATATGGAGGAGTGGCTGCAGACCGAATGGTGGGACTGGAAGGTCTGGGTTGTAAACGCGACAGAGCAGTATGCTCAGGTCGCGGTTGTCGGACCCAAGGCGCGCAAGGTATTGCAAAAGCTGGGTGGTCTGGACGTGAGCCGCGATGCTTTGCCGTTCATGGGCTGGGCCGAGGGTGAGATTGCGGGCATTCCCGCGCGCGCCTTCCGCATCAGCTTCTCCGGCGAGTTGAGCTACGAAATTGCGGTGCCTGCCAACTATGGACAGGCCTTCTGGGACAAGCTGATCGAGGCTGGTGAGGAGTTCGGCGTGATGCCTTATGGCACCGAGGCGCTGCATATCATGCGGGCCGAGAAGGGCTTTATCATGATCGGGGACGAAACCGACGGCACCGTGATCCCGCAGGATCTGGAGCTGAACTGGGCGATCTCGAAGAAGAAAGAGGACTTTATCGGCAAGCGTGGGCAGGAGCGGGTGCATATGACCGACCCGGACCGTTGGAAACTGGTGGGTTTGAAAACGGTCGATGGATCAGTACTGCCGGACGGGGCATATGCTGTAAGTGAGGGATCAAATGCCAATGGGCAGCGCAATGTGATCGGGCGCGTGACCTCAACATACCATTCCCCGACGCTGGACCGCGGGATTGCGATGGGGCTGGTGAAACACGGACCCGACCGGATGGGCGAGCGGCTGGAATTCCCGAAGGTGGATGGCACCAGCGTTCATGCCGAGATTTGCGATCCGGTCTTTTTTGACCGCGAAGGGGAGAAGCAGGATGTCTGAGGCGGTGACAGCTTTGAACGGGGCCGCCTCTGACGGTTATGTGCGTGTCGAGGATGCAGGCCTGTGCGGCATGATCTCGCTGCGAGGGGATCTGTCGGACGCGAAGGTAAAGAAGGCCTGCAAGGATGTGAGCGGGCAGGGGATGCCTGCTGTGCGCGGAATTGCGGGCGGTTTGGACGGCGGGATCGGGTGGATGTCGCCCGATGAGGCGTTGATCCTGCTGCCCTATGCCGAGGCGCCTGCTGCGACAGCGCGGATGGAGATCGCGTTGAAGACCGTACATGCGCTGGTCGTCGAGGTCTCGGACGCGCGGGCGGTGTTTACGTTGCGCGGGGAAGCCGTGCGCGAGGTTTTGGCCAAGGTCACACCTGCGGATATCGCGACATTGCCCGTGGGCGAGTTGCGCCGGACGCGCGTGGCGCAGGTGGCGGGTGCGGTTTGGCTGAGTGACGAGACAACGGCGCATCTGATCTGCTTCCGCTCGGTGGCGGATTACATGTTCGAATTGCTGTCGCGGTCCGCGATGCCAGGGTCGGAAGTCCGTTAAGTTTCTGTGGAACGACCCGCCGGGGCTTGACGTTTGTCGATGTGGCACGACATTTACGGCATACCGTCGCATGTCATGTGACACTTGAAATGCTTGCTAACAGAGGGGCCCATTCATGGCTTTCGAACTTCCCGATCTTCCCTATGCCCACGACGCTCTTGCCGCCAAAGGCATGTCGGCCGAGACGCTGGAGTATCACCACGACCTGCACCACAAGGCTTATGTCGATAACGGTAACAAGTTGATCGACGGCACCGAGTGGGCGGACAAGTCGATGGAAGAGATCATCAAGGGCACCTATGATGCGAATGCCGTTGCGCAGAGCGGTATTTTCAACAACATCAGCCAGCTTTGGAACCACAACCAGTTCTGGGAGATGATGGGGCCAAACAGCTCGGCCATGCCCGGTGAGCTGGAAAGCCGCATCGTGGATGCGTTTGGCTCTGTCGACGAGTTCAAGTCGCAGTTTTCTGCAGCGGGTGCGGGTCAGTTCGGGTCGGGCTGGGCGTGGTTGGTTGTCGACACAGACGGCACGCTGAAAGTCACCAAGACCGAGAACGGCGTGAACCCGGTCTGTTTCGATCAGACCGCTTTGCTGGGCTGCGATGTGTGGGAGCATTCCTACTACATTGACTTCCGCAACAAGCGCCCCGCTTACCTGACCAACTTCCTTGATAATCTGGTGAACTGGGAAAACGTGGCCGAGCGCCTGTCCAACGCCTGATTTCAAAGGTGCGCTACCGCGCATTTCAGATAAACGAGTTTTCGACGCGACGCCTTTGACCGGGCGTCGCGTTTTTGTCTGGGGGTGGTATGAGGTATTTTTAAACAGAAGAAGACAGGTGTGAGATGGCGCGATCCGAGATCGTTCGGCCAAGGGCCGGGCAGGACCATGAGGTTGCGGCTGTTTGGCATCGGGCGTGGCATGACGGCCATCATGGAATTGTGCCTGAGGCGCTGGTGGCGTTGCTGAGCTTTGAGAGCTTTCTCGCGCGGGTGCGGACGCATCGCGAACAGATGCGGATCGCAGTGATGGACGGGCAGGTGGCGGGGCTATGCATCTGTCGCGCGCCAGAGATGTACCAGCTTTTTGTGGCGCGGGCTTTCTATGGAAAGGGCGTTGCCAGTGCTTTGCTGACTGATGCAGAGGCGCGGCTGTCGGCGGCTGGCACGCAGGTTGCGTGGTTGGCCTGTGTCCCTGACAATGAGCGTGCGATTACCTTTTATAGAAAGGCCGGATGGCGGTCTGTCGGACAAATCGTTGAAGCGCTGGAGACCTCGGAGGGCGTCTTCGAACTGCCGGTTATCCGGTTTGAGAAACAGCTTTTGTCGGCCTGATTGAACGGCTTTTCATGCGCGCCCAACCGGGATAGCGTCGCGCCTGAGCGAAAGGGCGAATGCAGATGAGCGAGGCAGGCAAAGGGGTGGCAGCGATGATCGTTGCCTGCGTTGTCTGGGGCTTGTCGCCGCTTTATTACAAGCTGATCGCGCATGTGCCGCCCGGCGAGGTGTTGGCCCATCGCACGCTTTGGTCGCTTATGTTTTTTGCCTGTGTTTTGGTGTTGCAAGGACGGCTTGGCGCATTGGGGGAAGCTGTGCAGCGCTGGAGGATGGTCTTGCTGGCCGCCTTGCTGGTCTCAGTCAATTGGTTCGTGTTCATCTTTTCGGTGCAGGTTGGACGCACGGTAGAGGCGTCGCTGGGATACTACATTTTCCCTTTGGTCGCAGTCGTGTTGGGCATCGTGATATTTCGCGAGCGGTTGCGGCTTTGGCAGGGGCTTGCGGTGGCGCTGGCCAGCGTAGCCGTTGTCGTTCTGAGTGTGGGTGTGGGGGCGGTGCCGTGGATCTCGCTTGTTCTGGCGGTGACTTTCGGGTTCTACGGCGTGCTGAAGAAGCGGCTTGATATGGGGCCGGTTGTGTCGGTCACCTGTGAAGTGCTTTTGCTCGCCCCGATTGCCTTGCTTTGGCTTGGAGGTCTGCATTTGGGCCTTTTTGACGAGGGCCGTCCGGGTGCGGTTTTCGGCAGCAGTCTTTTTGACAGCGGTATCTTGATGTTGTCAGGCGTGTTGACCGGGGGGCCGTTGATCCTCTTCAGCTATGCGGCGCGGCGCGTGGCTTTGGCGAGCATCGGGGTGATCCAATACCTGAATCCCAGCTTGCAGTTTTTCTGCGCTGTTGTCGTTTTTGCCGAGCCCTTCACCCGGGCGCACGCTATCGCGTTTCCCTTGATCTGGACGGCGCTGGCGATCTATTCGGTCGCGGCGTTGCGTCAGGAGAGGGCCGCACGCAAGGCGGTCTCGGCCTCGGCTGTGGTTTGACAGACGCGGGTGAAGTCGCGAAAGCTGGGATCGGCAAAGCCTTCGTCAATAACGTGGTCCACAAGCCCGGTGAGCTTATCCCAGTAGCCCTCTGTATTTAAAAGAAGAATAGGTTTGTTATGCAGGCCAAGTTGGCGCCATGTAACGACCTCGAAATACTCGTCGAGCGAGCCGGCGCCGCCCGGCAGCACCACAATCGCGTCGGAATTCATGTACATGACCTTTTTGCGCTCATGCATGTTCTCGGTGACGATGAACTGGGTCAGGTCGCGTTTGCCGACCTCCCAGCTGAGCAGGTGTTGGGGGATGACGCCGAAGGTTTCGCCGCCCGCAGCTTGGGTGGCATTTGCCACTTCGCCCATCAGCCCCACATCGCCTGCGCCGTAAACCAAACGCCAACGATTGGCGGCCAGCATCTGACCCATATCGCGGGCCGCTTTGAGGTAGGCGGGATTGGTGCCTTTACGAGAGCCGCAGAAGACGCAGACGGATGGGGACGTGACGGTCATGGAGGGCTTTCGATCGTTGGTTTTGACCCCTGATAGCGGAGGGGCTACAGTCCGGCAAGCAAAGCGACCGGGGAGGGCGCGCGTGGCAGCACAAACGGGACATTCGCAGACAGGGCTTTGGCTTGGTGGCGGCGCGATCGTGATCGCGGCTGTCGTGGCGGCTGTTGTCTTGCGCCCAGAGCCTGAGGTCGCATCGCCTGCGCCCGTGATTGCGCCTGACGCCGTGGCTGTGCTGACGTCTGAGGATGCGCCGGATGCTGCTCTTGAGCCTGCAGAGACCAGCGCGCCGCGCTTTGACGTTGTGCGGGTCGAGCCGTCGGGGGCGATGGTGATCGCGGGGCAGGGCGTGCCGGGCGAAACCGTTGATATTCTGCTCAATGGCGAAATGATCGCGCAAGCCACCGTGGATGCCGCTGGCCGTTTCGCGACGTTGCAGCAGTTGGACCCAAGCACGGACCCGCAAGCGCTGTCCCTGTCCAGCGGGGAGGGTGCAGAGCGTCTGCTTTCGTCCGAAGAGGTGCTTTTGGCACCGCGCCCTGCCGAGACGGCAGAGGCTGCAGAACCCGCACCGCAAACCGTTCTTAAAGCGGATGCCGAGGGGGTGGAGGTGGTTCAACCGGGTCTGAGCGCGGATGTGCCGCCAGAGGTTGTGGATGCGGTCGCGCTCGACACGATCACCTATGCGCCGTCGGGCGAAGTGTCATTGGGCGGCCGGGCCAGCACCGATTTTGTGCGCATCTATCTGGATGACGCGCCAGTGCTGACCACACCTGTTGACCCGGATGGCCAATGGCGGACGGCGTTGCCGCAAGTCGACACGGGCGTTTACACCTTGCGGGTGGACGAGCTGGATGCCGAGGGTCGCGTGGCCTCGCGCGTGGAGACGCCGTTTCGGCGCGAAGACCGCGCCACTGTCGCGTCCGAGATTGAGGCGGCTCCGGGTGTCGATCTGGCCGTGAAGACCGTGCAGCCCGGTGCCACGCTGTGGGCTATCGCGGACGAACGGTATGGGGACGGCACGCTTTATGTGCGGGTCTTTGAGGCCAACCGTGACCGTATCCGTGATCCCGACCTGATCTATCCCGGTCAGGTCTTTACCATTCCGGACTAGTCTTCCCCAATCCCACGCCTTAGGATGTCTGGCCAGCCAGTTTCGGAGCCAGCTTTGCGCAATCTCGACACGTCCCGTTCGGACGACACCCCCCATGATGGCAGCCGCGCCGGTGCGTGGCCGATCCTTGTGCGTGTGGCGCCTTATCTGTGGCCCAGGAATGCGCCTGCGATGCGGGTCCGCGTGGTGCTGGCCATCGGCGTTCTGGTGTTGTCGAAGCTGATCGCAGTCGCCACGCCGTATTTCTTCAAGCTGGCCGTCGACACGTTGAGCGGGGAGGTCGAAAGCCCCACCGCCTTGCTGACCTTGGGTGCGGTTGGGCTGACGCTGGCCTATGGGGCCACGCGCCTTGTCTCGACCGGGTTTCAGCAGTTGCGCCTTGTGATTTTTGCACCCGTCACCGAACGCGCCTCGCGCCGCATCGCGTTGGAGGTGTTTGCCCATATCCACCGTCTTTCGTTGCGCTATCACCTGTCGCGCCAGACCGGCGCGCTGGCCCGGATTATCGACCGGGGTGTGGCGGGCATTCAGACGGTGCTGAGTGTGGCGCTCTTCTCCACCGGCCCCCTGATCCTGGAATTACTTTTGATTTGCGGGGTGTTACTGGGCGTCTTTGATGTACGTTTCGTGGCCATCGTGGCGGTCACGATCGTGGTATATGTCGCGTTCACCTTCATCGTCAGCGAATGGCGCGTGGGCCTGCGCCGCGAGATGAATGACCGCGACAAGGATATGAATCAAAAGGCGATGGACAGCCTCTTCAATTTCGAGACGGTCAAATATTTCGCCGCCTCGGGCCGCGAGGAAGCGCGCTATGAGGCGGCGTTGCGCACGTTTCAAAGCAGCTCGCTTCGGGTCACCTATTCGATGGCCGCGCTGAACTTCGGGCAGGCGTTTTTGATCACCGCGGGGCTGGTCGGCGTCATGGTTCTGGCAGCTGTGGGCGTGGAACGCGGCACGTTGACGGTTGGCGATTTCGTGATGGTCAACGCCTACATGCTACAGGTGATCGGTCCGCTCAATTTTCTTGGTGGTATTTACCGCCAACTCCGTCAATCGCTGGTCGATATGGACGAGATGTTCGGCCTTCTCGACCGCCCAACAGAGGTGAGCGAGAAACCGGGTGCCGCCGCGCTGGATGTCACGCGCGGAGAGGTCACGCTGAAAGACGCGCATTTTCACTACGACGCCAATCGCCCGATCCTGAAAGGCGTCGATATCCATGTGGCGGCCGGGGAAACCGTCGCCCTTGTCGGCCCGTCGGGGGCGGGCAAATCGACCATCGGGCGGCTCCTGTTTCGGTTCTACGATGTGACGGGGGGCGCGTTGGTGATCGACGGACAGGATGTGCGGGATGTGACGTTGCAAAGCCTGCAGGAACAGATCGGCGTGGTGCCGCAGGATACGGTGCTCTTTAACGACACGATTGGATACAATATCGCCTACGGAAACCCTGAGGCGGGGCCAGAGCAGATCGAAGCCGCCGCGCGCTCTGCGCAGATTTACGACTTCGTCATGGGCCTGCCGGACAAGTTTGAAACCCGCGTGGGCGAGCGCGGTTTGAAGTTGTCAGGGGGCGAAAAACAACGTGTCGGCATCGCGCGCACGCTGCTGAAAGACCCTCCGATCATCCTGCTGGACGAGGCAACCTCGGCGCTCGATTCCGAGACGGAGCGGGATATTCAGGATGCGCTGGACCGGATGAGCGAAGGCCGCTCGGTGCTGGTCATTGCGCACCGGCTCTCCACCGTTGTGGGCGCGGATCGCATCTATGTTCTGGAAGACGGCCAGGTGGTCGAAGAGGGGACGCATATCGCCCTTCTGGCCCAGGACGGGCGCTATGCCCGCATGTGGGCGCGCCAACTCCGCGAAGAGGCCGCGTAACACCTCATTAAGGTTAACGCGGCCCCGCCCTGTTTCATCTTTGTCTAAATACTCTCGCCGAAGGCGGGCGGGTCGCTCGCCTCAATCGCAAGGCTACTCGGCAGCGACAGCGGCATCCGTGAGCTTGCCCAAAGCACCTGTCATCATTTTGAGAACCTCGGCATCTGCAGGAACGCCGTGGGTTTCTGCCAGAGATGCGGGGTCGTGATAGGTGACCTGCACCTGTCCGTCCGCGTCCTCATAGGCCAGCACGCGCAGGGGCAGATCAAGCCCGGCAGTGATCGCGGCCTGCATCGCGGGCGTTCCCAGCTTGGGGTTGCCGAACATCAGCATCTGCGCAGGGGCCAGCTCGGACCCGACGCTTTCAGCGCCTTTCGCGTGATCGACGCGGGCAAAGACAGTTGCGCCTGCGTTGCCGACAGCAGCTTCCAGACGGTCGATGGTGACCGCAACGGAATGTGGGCTGGGTTTGCTGATCAGGTCTGCGGCAAAGGCAGCGGGGGCCGCGATGCATAGGGCAAGGGTGCAAAGGGTGGAACGCAAGGGCATGAAAGTCTCTCCTGATATGTCAGGAGGCCACTATGGCCGAGGCAATCCATAAACGGGCGTCACAAGCGCGTGACGCCCGTATGTTGCGCGTTACTCTGCCGCTTTGAGCGGTGCGAGGGATGGTGTGGAGGTCTCCGGGTCGTCCCAGATGATCTCGGGTGCTTTGACGCGGGCGGTTTCGCGCGACAGGGCCCAGTCCTGTGCCGCGCGGCTGGATTTGCCCATCGACATCTTTGCCAATAGCTGCGCCAGCCATTGCGCATAGGTGCTCACCCAGACCCGCAGGGCCAGCATCGACGGGGTGAAGACCAGTGTCAGCACAGTCGCGATACCCAGACCGAAGACCACAGCGGTGGCAAGCTGTTTCCACCATAGCGCTGTCGGGCTGTCGATGGAATAACCGCCGCCTATGAAATCAAGGCTGAGACCAAACATCATCGGCGCGAGGCCTGCCATGGTCGTGATCGTCGTCAGCAAGACCGGGCGGATACGCGCTTCGGCAGTGCGCACGATGGCCTCGATCCGGGGCATGTAGCGGGAATATTCCTGATAGGTGTCGATCAGAACAATGTTGTTGTTTACCACGATCCCGGCCAGCGCGACGATCCCTGTGCCGGTCATGATGATCGAGAACGGTTGATTCATGACCAGCATCCCGATCAGCACGCCTGTCGTTGACAGGACCACCGCCAGCAGCACCAGAACGGCGTTATAAAAGCTGTTGAACTGCGCCAGCAGGATGATGAACATCAGACCCAGTGCGCCAGCAAAGGCGCTCATCAGGAATTGACCGCTTTCTTCCTGTTCTTCCTGGTCGCCAGTCCATTCAAAGCTGACCCCTTGGGGCAGGGCATCACCACTGTTGAGCCATTCGCTTAGCACGCCGATCCGCTCGTTTGCATTGATCGGTGCGCCGTCTTCATTGACCAGACCCGGAAGCACATCGGCTTTCACATCGTAGTAACGCTGCTGATCGACCCGGTCGATCTGTGCCAGTTTGGCGACCGGCTTGCGGGTTATGAAGTTGGACAGCGGCACAAGCCCGTCCGACGTGCGCACCTTGAGGTTATCAAGGGTCGAGAGAACACGGTCATCTTCTGGCAAACGCACACGGATGTCGATTTCCTCGTCCGAGCTGTCGACCCGCATCGTGTCCAGCAGAATGCCGCGTGTGACCAATTGCACCATGGCACCGACAGTGACCACGTCCGCCCCGTAGCGGCCTGCTTTCTCGACATCGACGTCGATCTGCCAGTCGATGCCGGGCAAGGGCAGGGTGTCTTCGATCAGGGTCAGGCCTTCTGTTGCCTCGAAGCGTGTGCGCGCGATACGGGCGGCCTCTTCGAGGGTTTCAAGGCTGTCGCCTTTCAGACGCAGATGCACAGGTTTGCCGGATGCAGGGCCTTGCGCCAGTTCCGAGATTTCGGTTTCGATTCCGGGGATCGTGGCCAGTTGAATGGCCAGCTCGTCAATCACCACATTGCCGTCCAGTGACGGATCATCGGCGCGGTCTTCCCACGGGATCGTCTCGAACTGGATTTGGCCGACCGTGTCACGCGGGATCGCGGCACCGGAGGCGTCGGTGTTCAGCCCGCCCTGACCTGCGAAGGCGAAGGTGTTGACGACACCGGGATGCGCTTCGACGATGTCTTCGGCTTGCCGCAGAAGCGCGTCCTTTTCGTCAAGCGACAGGTTTCCGCGGGCGCGGACATAGGCGATGGCCTGTTCGGGCTCGGATTCCACAAAGAACTCCACCCCGTTATTGTTTTGGGTGAAGGTTATGAAGATTGTCACGACGAAGGCCGCGATAAGACCGATGGAGAGGATCGGCATGATCGGGTTGCCCGCGATGACCTTGATGAAGCGGCCAAACGGGGTGCGTTTGTGACCCGCTTTGATCTTGCGCGGGGCGCGGCGTCGTTCGACTGCTCCCATGACAACGGACAGGCTCAGCGCGCCGACAAGGAACATCACGACGCCCACAATCGTGCCCAAGGCGCCCGCGTTTGGGCCAAAGAGATAGGCAGGGTTCAGCAGCTTCATCGCGCCGATGAACACCAGGCCAAGGGCAGGGATCAGCAAGGCGGCGCGAGCAATCCACGGATAGCCGCGCAGCACGTTCGAGGTGCGCTCGATATTGCGGGAGATGCGACCGGTTACGCCGCCCATGACGGGTAGATAGATCAGCGCCACGACCAGTGAGGCCGACAGCACAAAGATCAGGGTGACGGGTAGCATGCCCATGAACTCGCCCGGAACGCCGGGCCAGAAAAGCATGGGCAGAAACGCGCAGAGCGTCGTCGCGGTGGAGCTGACAACAGGCCAGAACATGCGTTGCGCAGCCTCGACATAGGCCGCCATCGGGCCAGAGCCTTCCCTGATACGCCGGTCGGCATACTCGACAACCACGATGGCCCCGTCGACCAGCATCCCCACGGCAAGGATCAGGCCGAACATCACGATGTTCGAGATCGACACGCCCATCACGGCGAGGAACGCGAAACACAGCAGGAACGAGGTCGGGATTGCAAAGCCCACCAGCAGCGCCGAGCGCGAGCCGAGCGACGCAAGCACGACGATCATCACCAGCGCGATGGCGGTCAAAACGGAGCCTTCCAATTGGCTGACCATCGAAGCAACCTGCCGCGACATATCGTTGGAGGTGCCAACCTGAATGGCGCTTTGCAGCTCGGGCGGCCAGCTTTCCTGTTCAGCGGCGACTTGCGCCTTTACGAGTTCTGCGGTGTCGATCAGGTTAAAACCCTTGCGCTTCACGACCTGCAAAGCGACCGTGTTGACGCCGTTAAAGCGCGCGGTGCCTTCGCGATCCTCGAAGGTCAGGTTTATATCGGCCAGATCGCCCAACGTGATGACCCGGTCGCCTTCGGTCTTGACGGGCAGGGCGTAAATGTCCGGCGTATCATCGAACGAGGAGGGGATTTTCACAGCAAACGCGCCGCTGGCGGTTTCGACCTCACCGGCGGCGATCAACTGGTTGTTGTTTGTTACAACGTTGATCAACTCGCCCGCGGTGATGTTGTAGGCTTCAAGCCGCAGCGGGTCGATCACGACCTCGACCATTTCGTCGCGCTGACCTGCAAGCCCGGCTTCCAAAACCGGCTCCAGCCCTTCAAGACGATCCTGCAGGTCTTTTGCAATACGCACCAAAGTGCGTTCAGGCACATCGCCGGTCAGGTTCACGATGATGATCGGAAATTCGGAGAAGTTGATCTCGTTGATAGAATATTGCTCGGCCCCGGTAGGGAAATCGGCTGCTGCCTTTTGCATGGCGTCACGGACATCGGCCATGATTGCGGTCTTGTCCCAGCCGAATTCGAATTCCAGCGCGACACCGGCATAGTTTTCAGCCGCCGTCCCGGACATGGTTTTCAGACCGTCCAGATCGGACAGCTCCGTCTCCATCGGTTTGACCAAAAGCGTTTCGGCGTCTTCCGCCGAGATGCCGGGGAATGCCACCGATACGAACAGGGCCGGGATCTCGATGTCAGGCTCGCCCTCCTTGGGCAGGCCGACATAGGCGAAACCGCCGACCAGAATCGACAAGACGATAAACGCCATGACCATCCGCGCGCGGTTGGCGGCCCATGCGACGACACCGATCATTGGTTGGCCTCTTGATAGGTTACATCGACCGGCACGCCATCAATCACGAACTCCTGTCCGATGGTGATAATCTCGGCCTCTTCTTCAAGGCCGCCGATCCAGACCCCATCAATCGTGTCGCGCAGATAGACGATGGGGCGAAACTGTGCAGCGCCGTCCTCGACCACGCGCACGCCGATTGTGCCTTCATCCGACAAGGTCAGCGCGGAACCAGGGATCAGATGCGCCTGCGCGCCGTCTGACGCGATCACGATCTCGGCGGTTTGACCGTCGCGGATTGTCAGATCGCCGTTTGGCACCTCGATTTCCACGCGGAAGGTGCGGGTTGTGTCATCGGCAGAGCGTGACAGGAACGTCACGCGGCCTTGCACCTGCTCGCCCGTGGCCAGCGTGGCACCCGCCGTGGCACCGACAGTGACACGGTTGACCTCGGTTTCAGGCACAAAGCCCACCAGTTTGATCGGGTTCAGCTGAATGATCGTCGCGCAATGTCCGCCGGGTTGCAGCAGCGAGCCCAGCTCTGCCGCGTCGCTTTCCAGCAGACCGGCGAAGGGGGCTGTGATATTGAGCCGCTCCAGCTCTTTCTTGGCCGCTTGCACCGAGGCCTCTGCCGATTGCAGCGTGGCTTGAGCGCCGACGGCGCGGGTTTCAGACGCGAAACCGCCTTCTGCCAGACGGGCGGCTGCGGTGTTGTTGATTTGCGCTTCGGCCAGGCGGGCCTCTGCTTCGCTCAACATTGCGTCCCGGGTGCCGGGATCAAGCTGGCACAAAAGCTGACCCGCTTCGACATAAGCGCCTTTGCGCAGCGGGTCCGAGATCACAAGGCCCGAGGTTTCAGCGCGCACATCGACCTGACGCGCGGCTTCGGTGCGGCCGCGCACCAGCACGGCGCTGTCGATTTCCTGCGCGACCGAGCGCATGGCGACGACCGACACGCGTTCGGCGCTGTCCTCAATGGTTTCGCTTTGGGCTTCTTCATCTTCGGTGACGGCAGCAAAGGCCAAAAGCGCATCGCGTTCGAACACGACCATGTAAAGGCTGGCTGTCACCAGAATTGCGGTGAGAAGTGAAATGAGTCGCATCGAATGTCTCGTTTATCTTTCTGCAGTGTTGGAACGTGGCGTAAACCACGCCGCAAGTCGCGATGTGAGTTTCACTTACATAGCGACTTTGCGGTAAACTAACCAGTTCAGATTAAAAAATTTATCTACCTCTCGCAAGAAATCACCTGTGCGTCACGGCACATCCGCCTTGGCAATCGTGCGGAAGTCACGGTAAGAGGGGCAAAATGCCGGTGGGAGGCCGTTTGTGAGCGATACCGACAGCTTTATTGAAGAGGTCAGCGAAGAGGTCCGTCGGGACCGTCTTTTCAACCTGTTGCGCCGTTATGGCTGGATTGCCGCAGCGCTTGTGGTGCTGGTCGTGGGGGGGGCTGCCTTCAACGAATTTCGCAAAGCATCTGAGCGCGCCGAGGCACAGGCGCGCGGCGATGCTTTGCTGGCTGCTTTGGAACAGCCCGAACCGGGGGAGGCGCTGGCCTCTGTCGCGACGGATGGCTCGGTGCCCGCGCTGATGCTGGCGGCTGCCGCTCTTGAAGAAGAAGGCAAGCTGGAAGAAGCTGCCGCACAGCTTGATCTGCTTGCCGTTAATCAAGACGCGCCGGCGATCTACCGCGATGTGGCAACGCTCAAATCGGTGATGTTGCGCGCCGAGACGCTAAGTGCCGATGACAAGCGCACGCGACTGACGCAATTGACCGCGCCGGGCAATCCGTTGCGGCTTCTCGCAGAAGAGCAACTTGCGCTTATCGACATCGAAACGGGCGATCTGGATGCCGCTGCGGCCCGTCTGGACGCGATCGAGAGTGACGCCGAGACAAGTGCGGGCTTGCGCCTGCGCGTCGGGCAGTTGAAACTGGCCTTGGGTCTGGCACCGCAAGGGTCAGGCGATGCAGCTGATGATCCAGCTGCAGAAGGCGAATAAAAGGATGCCGGGCAAGGCCACGCCACGCCCCGGATTGACAGGAATGAGGGTTTCGCAGTGACGCATGCACGCCGGATTTGTCTTTTGGGGGCGATTGCCCTGTTGGCCGCCTGCGGCAACCGCGAGGTTATTCTGGAAGGGGAGCGCCTTGATTTGCGCGCGCCACTGGATCCCGAAGACGCTGTTGTCGAAGAGGTTGTGGATGTCTCGACCGACATCACGCTCCCCGCGCAGGTGAACCATGCCGAATGGACCCACCGCAATGGCACCGCGTCGCACCGCATCCAGCATCCGGCGTTGTCGCGCACGCTGGCCTCGGTCTGGTCGTCCAATATTGGCTCGGGCGACAGCCGGAAGCACCGCATCACCGCCGACCCGGTCGTGAGTGCGGGTCGCATCTTTGCGCTGGACAGTCAGGCGACGGTCAGCGCGACCTCCACCTCTGGTGAACAAATTTGGTCGCGGGATCTGACACCGCCTATGGATCGCTCCTCCGATGCGTCGGGTGGCGGTTTGGCTGTGGCAGGGGACACGGTTTTTGTCACCACCGGCTTTGGCGAGTTGAGCGCGCTTGACGTCGCCACCGGTGCCGAGAAATGGGTGCAGGAACTGGACGGCGCCACGACAGGTGCGCCTACCGTCAGTGACGGTCTGGTCTACGTGATTTCGCGCGACAGCCAAGGCTGGGCGATCAACGCCGACACCGGCCGCATCGAATGGTCGGTCACCGGCACGCCGAGCCCGTCGAACATGGTCGGCGGCGCTGGCCCCGTTGTGGGCGACAAGCTGGCCGTCTTCGCCTTCGGCTCGGGTGAGCTGGTCGGCGCGTTCCGCAAAGGCGGCGTGCAGGTTTGGAATTCGTCGGTCTCCGGCGCGCGTCAGGGGCGGGCTTACACCACGGTCACCGATATCACGGGCGATCCGGTCATTGACGGCGACGTGATTTACGCCGCCAACCAGTCAGGCCGCATCGTGGCGCTGAATGCAGGCTCGGGCGAGCGTATCTGGACCGCCAAGGAAGGCGCCTATAGCCCGGTGTGGCCCTCGGATAATGCGGTTTTCCTTGCCTCGGATGAAGGCAAGCTGGTGCGTCTTGAGGCGGCAACAGGTGCCGAGGTCTGGTCGGTCGATCTGCCCTATTTCAAGAAAGAACGTCCGCGCCGCAAGAAAGCGGTCTTTGCCCATTACGGCCCCGTTTTGGCAGGCGGTCGTTTGATCGTGGCCTCCAGCGACGGTCTGATCCGCAGCTTTGATCCGGTCAGCGGTGCGCTGATCTCGACCGTGGATATTCCGGGCGGGGCGACGACCAACCCGGTTGTGGTCAATGGGACACTCTACGTGGTCTCCGGGCGCGGCACGCTGCACGCGTACCGGTAATTTCGGCGCTTTCCGTTGACGCTTTGATGCTGTAAGCGGCGGGCTTGATCCTGTCGGAGAGCGGAAAATGTCGTTCACGCTGGCCATTGTCGGCCGTCCCAATGTTGGTAAATCCACGCTGTTCAACCGTCTGGTGGGCAAGCGTCTGGCGCTGGTGGATGACCAGCCCGGTGTGACGCGCGATTTGCGCGAAGGCGAGGCGCGACTGGGCGATCTGCGCTTCACGGTGATTGATACCGCCGGTCTGGAAGAGGCGACGGATGCGTCACTGCAAGGCCGGATGCGCCGCCTGACCGAGCGCGCGGTGGACATGGCTGATGTATGCCTGTTCATGATTGATGCGCGGGCAGGGGTCTTGCCCGCAGACGAGGTTTTTGCCGAGATTTTGCGCAAACGCTCCGAGCATGTGTTTTTGGCCGCCAACAAGGCGGAAGGCCGGGCCGCCGAAGCGGGTGTTTTGGAGGCCTACGGTTTGGGTCTGGGCGACCCGCTGCGCATTTCGGCAGAGCATGGCGAAGGGTTGGAAGACCTCTATGCAGCGCTCATGCCCCTCGCGGACGTCTTCGCCGAGAAGGCGGCTGCAGATGCGCCCGAGGTCGATGTCGAGGTTGAGGATGGCGACGAGGATGGCCCGCGCAAACTGACCAAGGAAAAGCCTCTGCAGGTGGCCGTGATTGGCCGCCCGAATGCGGGCAAATCCACGTTGATTAACAAGATCATCGGGGAGGATCGCTTGCTGACCGGGCCGGAGGCCGGGATCACGCGTGACGCGATTTCTGTGATGGCGCAATGGGGCGATACGCCCGTGCGCATTTTCGACACCGCAGGCATGCGCAAACGCGCCAAGGTTCAGGAAAAGCTGGAGAAGCTTTCGGTCTCGGACGGGCTCCGCGCGGTGAAATTTGCCGAAGTTGTGGTCGTTCTGCTGGATGCGGATATCCCGTTTGAGCAGCAGGATTTGCGCATCGCGGACCTTGCCGAGCGCGAAGGCCGCGCGGTGGTGGTCGCGATCAACAAATGGGATCTGGAGCCGGAAAAGCAGGCCAAACTGCGCGATCTGCGCGAGAAATTTGAACGCTTGCTGCCGCAGCTGCGGGGCGCGCCGCTGGTGACGGTTTCGGCCAAGACCGGCAAGGGTTTGGACCGGCTAGAGGCCGCGATCCTGCGCGCACATGAGGTCTGGAACCGTCGGGTGACGACGTCTCAACTGAACCGTTGGTTGTCGGACATGGTCGAGGCGCACCCGCCCCCCGCGCCGGGCGGACGCCGCATCAAGCTGCGCTATGCCACGCAAGTGAAGACGCGCCCTCCGGGGTTTGTGGTGATGTGTTCGCTGCCTGAGAAGCTGCCGGAAAGCTATTCACGCTATCTTATCAACGGGTTGCGGGACGACTTTGATATGCCGGGGACGCCGATCCGGCTGACCATGCGCTCTCAGGCGGACAAGAACCCCTACAAGGACAAGAAGAAGTCCACGCCGTCGCGGCTGCGCAAGCATCTGGGCAAGGGGCGCGCGGACGAGTAGAGCGCCATGCGCGCGCTTTGGCTTTAGCTTGAGCGGCCCCAGCTGAAGACCAGCGCGATGATGCCCGCCCCGCAAAGCGCGAGAATGGGGGTGCTGCCGCCCCAATTTGCGACCATCACGGCCACCAGCGCCCAAACGACCGTCGCGCCATATTCCGGCGCGCGGTGGGTGCGGTCCTGGATGATGAAGGCAAAGACGATGGCAAGGGCCAGCGCGATCAGGGCGGCGGTCTCCTCGGCCACTATGCCGTAGCCTGCGAGCATCAAGCCGACCGACACAAAGCTCGCAGCGCTCAGCCAGCCTGCATAGACTGCGACAGGGGTCTGCAAGACCCAGCGGTCCTGGCGATTGGTTGTCTTGAAGAACGCCCAAAGGGCCGCAAGCAGCATCGCCCAGATCATTGCCGTGGCGGCAGGCGGGTTCTGGCTGGCCACCATCAACCACGGTGCGCCGATCACAAGCGAGATGATAAGCGGCAGGCGCACAGCGTCCCAGGCCGGGTCGTCTTTGCGCTTCAAAAGTCCGAACCCTGCATGAAGGATGAGCCCGATATAGATCGGTCCCCAGATCGCGAAGGCGTAACCCGCGGGCTGCACGGGCGGGTCCTCTTGCGGGACGGGATAGAGGTTGGGGTCAAACCCGTCGAACGGTGAAAAGAACGGCGCCGCCGCAAAAGCCAGAGCGGCGAGAAGCAGGAAGAGGGCTTTGATCATAGTGAAAACTTACTTGCGAAAAGACTGTCGAGTGAGAACGCCCCAATAACTTCACGGTTCCGCGTGGCCGACAAGGGGTTGCGGCGCAGATAGCTGATCTTGGCGTCCATCTTGCCACGGCGCTCGCGGATGTTCTCGCCATGATTGACGATATAAAGGCCTGCGGGAAATGGGATCGGCTCAAGCGCAAAGCCATAGGCGGCGAGGTTTTCGTGCATGTCCTTATGCTTTCCCCGCGCGTTCAGCGGCTCGGCAAAGAGGGGACCTTGGCGGAAATCGAACCGGGCGGCGACGCAAGAGCCGCATTCGCGGTTGAAGGGTTTGGCAAAGGGCCAGCGTAGGCTGCGCGGCCCTAGATAGCCCATGCGCTTGCTGTCCATATCGACCATGTAGCCACGGGTGATGTAGTAGCCCTGACCATTATTGTCAGACGTGATGTAGGCCACCAGATCGGGGTGCAGAATGTCATCGGCATCAAGTTGAAACAGGTAACCGTCGCCGGTTTCGGTCTGGCTCAGATGCTTGGTCATGGCGCGTATCTTGTGCCATTTGTCGAAGGTCAGCGCGGTTTTGTCGGTTTCGGTGTCTGGCGTCTGATAGGCCAGAAACTGCACATGATCGTCGAATGCGATACCGTCTGGCTGGTCCTGTCCGCAAATCACCATGCGCCAGCGCGCGCTGGTCTGGTTGCGCAGGCCGCCCACGGTGGCTGCGAGGTTCTGGCAGATCACCTCCCAATCAAAGGCGCGATTCTTCGAGATAAGCGGGGTGGCAAAGATCACCTCGGGCGCGTCTGAAGGCGGCAAACAGGGGTTCTTCGCCTGCCAAGCCGCGCCTTTTTCGCGCAGTTTGGCAAGTTCGTTGCGCCGGTCGGAGCGTTGGCTCACGCAAGCGCTCCATCCGCTGTGATCGTCGTCTTGCCGCCCAGATACGGGGCAAGAACGTCGGGCAGGGCGACCGAGCCGTCCTCTTGCTGGCCGTTCTCCAGCACTGCGATCAGGCAGCGCCCCACAGCAAGGCCAGAGCCGTTGAGCGTGTGCACAAACTGCGGTTTGCCGCCCTCTGTCGGTTTGAAACGTGCGTTCATGCGGCGGGCCTGAAAGTCGCCACAGACCGAGACGGAGCTGATCTCGCGGTAGGTGTCCTGACCGGGCAGCCAGACCTCGATATCGTGGGTCTTGCGCGCACTAAAGCCCATATCGCCGGTGCACAGCACAATCGTGCGGTAGGGCAGACCCAGCTTTTCCAGAATCGCTTCGGCGCAGCCGGTCATGCGGGCGTGTTCCTCAAGCGAGTGATCGGGGTGAGTCACGCTGACCATCTCGACCTTTTCGAACTGGTGCTGACGCAGCATGCCGGACGTGTCACGCCCCGCGCTGCCAGCCTCAGAGCGAAAGCACAGCGAATGGGCGGTGTAGCGGCGGGGTAGATAGCTTTCCTCGATCACCGCGCCGTTTACCAGATTGGTCAGCGAAACCTCGGAGGTGGGGATCAGCCACCAGCCTTCGCGGGTCAGGTAGCTGTCCTCGCCGAACTTGGGCAATTGTCCGGTGCCATACATCATCTCCTCGCGCACCAGCACGGGTGCGTTGGTTTCCGTCAGTCCGTGTTCATCGACATGGGTGTCGATCATGAATTGGGCCAGCGCGCGGTGCAGGCGGGCAACGGACCCAGACAGCACCACAAAGCGCGAGCCAGAGAGTTTCGCGGCGGTCTCGAAATCCATGCCGGATTGGACGGCGGGCAGCTCGTAATGCTCGACCGGTTTGAAATCAAAGCTGCGCGGGGTGCCCCAGCGCTTGATCTCGACATTGTCATCTTCGTCTTCGCCGTCCGGCACCTCGTCAAAGGGCAGATTAGGCAGCCCCATCAGCAGATCGGTCAGCTTGGCGTCTTCGGCCTTGGCCTCGTCATTCAGGCGCGCAATCTCGGCCTTTTTCTCGGCCACCAGCGCGCGCAGACGCTCAAATTCGACTTCATCGCCCCGGCCCTTGGCGGCGCCAACTTCCTTAGAGGCCTTGTTTTGCTCGGCCTGCGCTGTCTCCGCTGCCAGAATCTTGGCCCGGCGCGCCTCATCCAGCGCCAAAATCTCGGCAGACACCGACTCAGCCCCAACCCGAGAGATCGCCGCATCGAAGGCAGCGGGGTTTTCGCGGATGGCACGAATATCATGCATGGGACTTGTCCTTGGTTGATGTCACCTGTCTGGCCCCCATATGCCCTAGTGCCGCGGGGTTTTGAACCGCGAAATAACGCGCGAGGGTCCATTGCAAGTCGCAAGGCCCGCCGCTAGGGTGCGCCGACTTTCACGGGCGCGGCCCGACAACACGAAAAAGAGGTCCTGATGGAAGGCAACGCATTCGCCCAATTTATCCCCCTGATCCTGATTTTTGCGATCATGTATTTCCTGCTGATCCGTCCGCAGCAGAAAAAAGTCAAAGAGCATCAGGCGATGGTTGCCGCTCTGCGCCGCGGGGACCAGATCGTTACGCAAGGCGGGTTGATCGGCAAGGTCATCAAGGTCAAGGAAGACAACGAGCTTGAGGTCGAACTGGCCGATGGTGTGAAGGTGCGCGTGGTCCAGTCGACCGTGGCGCAGGTCTTGTCGAAGACAGAACCGGCCAAGTCCTGATTTCTTGAATTAACCGCCTGAGGGGGCCGGTCATGCTGCAAATCGAAGGCTGGAAGCGCCTCACGATCTGGTTTTTCGTTGCCGTGGGTCTGCTCTTGGCGGTGCCGAACGGGTTCTACACGCGGGTCGAGCAGCACAATGATGCCGTCGCCGAGATGGAACTGGGTTTTGACAGCCCCGAGTTACAGGCCCAAGTGGCGCAGTGGCCCACATGGATGCCATCCTCGCTGGTGAATTTGGGTCTCGACCTGCGTGGCGGTGCGCATCTGCTGGCCGAGGTCGAGACGGATGCGGTTTACGCCCAGCGGATGGAAGGCCTGTGGCCGGAAGTGCGCGATGCATTGCGTCAGGAACGCGCCACGGTTGGTGCGATCCGCCTGCAAGATGGCGCCCCGGACGAGCTGCGCGTGGCGATTGGGGAGCCTGCTGGCATGGCGCGCGCGCTTGAGGTTGTGCGGGCCATTGCGCGGCCAATCGTGACCCTGACCGGGGTCGGCGCGACCGATATCGAGGTGCGTGCCGAGGGCAATCAGCTTGTCGTTACCTTGTCCGAAGAAGAACGCATCGCTACGGATGAGCGCACGCTGCAACAGTCGCTTGAGATTATCCGCCGCCGTGTGGATGAGGCTGGCACGCGTGAACCGACGATCCAGCGCCAAGGCTCTGACCGTATCCTGATTCAGGTGCCGGGCATCGGATCGGCTCAAGAGCTGAAAGATATTATCGGCACAACCGCGCAGTTGTCCTTTCAGCCTGTCGTGCGTGTGACTTCTGACAGCAATGAAGTGCCGGGCATTGGTAATGAACTCGCCCAGTCATTGGACGAGGAGGGGCTTTACTACATTCTGGAGCGTAATGCGGTCGTCACCGGCGAAGAGCTTGTGGATGCGCAGCCCGAGTTTGACCAAAACGGCGCACCTGCCGTTGGCTTCCGGTTCAACCCCGCAGGCGCACGCAAGTTCGGGCAATATACGGCTGAAAATGTCGGCGCACTCTTCGCGATTGTGCTGGACGACGAAGTCATCTCGGCCCCGCGCATCAACGAAGCGATCCCGGGTGGGTCCGGCATCATCACCGGCAATTTCAGCCTTGAGGAAAGCACCTCATTGGCCGTGCTTCTCAGGGCAGGGGCCTTGCCCGCGCCGCTGGAGTTCTTGGAAGAACGCACCATCGGCCCGGAGCTGGGCCAAGACAGCATCGACGCGGGCCGCATCGCCTGCATCGTGGCTTTTGCCGCTGTCCTCGTCTTCATGGGGCTTAGTTACGGCTTCTTCGGCTTGATCGCCAATATCGCGCTGATCGTGAACGTGGCGCTGATCTTCGGGCTGCTGTCGCTCATTGGTGCGACGCTCACCTTGCCCGGCATAGCAGGTATCGTTCTGACGATCGGTATGGCGGTCGACGCCAATGTGCTGGTGTTTGAACGGATACGCGAAGAGCTCAAGACCGCAAAAGGCCCGGCGCGCGCGATCGAACTGGGCTACGAGAAAGCGCTGAGCGCGATTATCGACGCCAACATCACCACATTCATCACGGCTGTGATCCTGTTCGTCATGGGCTCTGGTCCCGTGCGCGGATTTGCAATCACGCTTGGCCTTGGCATCATCACATCCGTCTTCACCGCGATCTTCGTGACGCGTCTGATTATCGTGATGTGGTTCGAACGCCGCCGCCCCAAACAGATCGAGGTATAGGCCATGCGGTTGCGACTGGTCCCCAAGGAAACAAGCTGGGATTTCTTTTCCAAGGCCAAGCTGACGCTTGGCATCTCGGGCTTCTTGATGGTGCTGGCGCTGGTCAGCTTCGTCATTCAGGGCCTCAACTACGGCATCGACTTCCGCGGCGGCACAACGATCCGCACAGAATCACCGCAGCCCGTCGTCGTCGCGGAGTACCGCGCCGCGATGGAGGCGTTGGAGCTGGGCGATGTCTCAATCACCGAAGTGTTCGATCCGTCCTTTGGGCCCGACGAAAACGTCGCCATGGTGCGCATTCAGGCGCAAGATGGCGAAGAGGCCGTGACGAACGAGACCATCCAGCGGGTGGAAGAGGCACTGCTGGCGTTGGACCCGCAGATGACCTTCCCATCGGTGGAATCCGTCGGCCCCAAGGTCTCGGGCGAGCTGATCCAGACCGCGATCATTGCTGTCGTCCTGGCCATCGCAGCGGTGCTGGTCTATATCTGGCTGCGCTTTGAATGGCAGTTCGCCTTGGGCGCCGTGGCAGCCCTCGTGCATGACGTTGTGCTGACCATCGGCATCTTTTCAGAGCTTCAGATTCGCTTCGATCTCGCCATTATCGCCGCGCTCCTGACCATCGTGGGCTACTCGCTGAACGATACCGTGGTTGTCTTTGACCGTGTCCGCGAGAACCTGCGCAAGTACAAGAAACGCGATCTGAAAGAGGTGCTGAACCTGTCGATCAACGAGACGTTGAGCCGGACGGTGATGACCTCGGTCACGACACTGTTGGCGCTGATCTCGCTTTTCGTTCTGGGCGGCGACGTGATCCGCGGTTTCGTCTTCGCGATGATCTGGGGCGTGATCGTCGGCACCTATTCGTCGGTCTTCGTGGCCTCTGCGATCCTGCTGGTTCTGGGTGTCAAACGCGACTGGTCCAAGCCCGACAACACCTCCGGAAACCAGTTCGGTGCGGTTGATCCTTAAGCCCGCACGCTTAGGTTTGATTCATGCGCCTGAACGAGGTTTCATATCCCAACGCCAAGCCCGTCGAGGGTTACGGCCCCGGCTTTTTCCGCATCGGCGGGGAGGTGCATGACGGTGCATTACTGGTTCTGCCAGCGGGTCAGCAGGCCTGGAATGGCTATACCGATACTGCGCCGATCTTGGCCGCCAAGGACGAAATCGACGTGCTTTTTATCGGGACGGGCGCTGAGATTGCACATATCCCCGCCGATCTGCGCAATTGCCTTGAAGAGGCGGGGATCGGGGTCGAGGTGATGAACTCCCCCTCTGCCTGTCGGACGTATAATGTGCTGCTCTCCGAAGGGCGGCGCATCGCTCTAGCGGTCCTCCCGGTCTGAGCGTTTGATCTTAGGTATTTGAAGACAAAAGAAGGCGCAGCGGATTTGATTCAAATGCGCGCGGCCCGCTTCTTTTGTCCAAAAATACCTTTTACTGGGGTCTGCCGTAAGACGCCGCTTTGCCTTGGCGCGCAGACCCGCTAGAGATTTCCTATGGAATTGCAGGTGCTTGATCTTGGCGTCATCCGTGGCGGTGTGCCGATCCTCGAAGGGGTCAGCTTCACGCTGGCCGCAGGCCACGTGCTGCTGCTGCGCGGTCCCAATGGCATCGGCAAGACAACCCTTCTGCGCACCATCGCGGGCTTGCAACCGGCGTTGTCTGGCGAGGTGTCACTGGACCCAGAAGCCGTCGCCTATGCCGCCCATGCGGATGGGCTGAAAGCAACGCTTACTGTGCGGGAAAACCTTGTTTTTTGGGCGCAGGTCTATGGGACGTCCGATATCGCGCCAGCGCTCGCGGCTTTTGAGCTGCAACCCTTGATCGACCGCCCTGCACAAAACCTCTCTGCTGGGCAAAAGCGCCGGCTTGGCCTTGCGCGACTGCTGGTCACGGGGCGTCCGCTTTGGGTGCTGGATGAGCCGACCGTTTCGCTCGACACCGCTGCTGTTGCGATGTTCGCGGCCGCCGTGCGCGCCCATTGTGCGGCGGGGGGCAGTGCACTGATCGCGACGCATATTGATCTTGGGCTCGACAGCGACACGCTTGATCTCGCACCCTTCAAGGCCAAAGCCCCGGCGCAGGACGGCTTTGACGAGGCGTTCCTATGATCGCGCTTTTGATCCGCGACTTGCGCCTTGCCATCCGGACGGGCGGCGGCTTTGGGCTGGGCCTCGCGTTCTTTCTGATTATCGCAGTGCTTGTGCCCTTTGGCGTCGGTCCCGACAGCGCCATTCTGGGGCGGATCGCACCTGGTATCCTGTGGGTGGGTGCGCTGCTGTCGTGCTTGCTGTCGCTCGACCGTATCTTTGCGCTGGATTTTGAGGATGGCTCGCTGGATTTGCTGGCCACTGCGCCGATCCCGCTGGAAGGTTTGGTGGGGGTCAAGGCGATCTCGCATTGGTTAACCACAGGCCTGCCGCTAACCCTCGCTGCCCCGGTACTGGGGCTGCTGCTGAGCCTGCCGGAGGACGCGTATCCGTGGCTCATCGCGTCGCTTCTGATCGGCACCCCGGCGCTGTCCTTCATCGGTGCCTTCGGCGCGTCCCTCACCGTTGGCATCAAGCGCGGTGGGCTGCTCTTGTCACTGCTCGTCCTGCCGCTTTACGTACCCACGCTGATCTTCGGGGCCGAGACGATCCGGCGCGGGGCAGAGGGGCTTGCGACCACGACACCGCTGATCATGCTGGGCGCCATCACCTTGGGAACGCTTGCCGTTCTGCCTTTTGCCGCGGCTGCGGCAATCCGCGTCAATCTTCGCTGAATTGTGTCCGCTATGCTCATTGCCACCACCCTAGCCGGAGCCTAGATACGCCTCATGTCTTTCTGGGAATATGCCAATCCAAAGCGCTTCATGGCGCTCTCCAGCGCCGCCCTGCCTTGGTTAACGGGGCTAACGGCGCTTGTTCTGGGCGTGGGGCTCATATGGGGGTTTTTCTTCACGCCGGATGACTTCCGCCAGGGCTCCACCGTGAAAATCATATACATCCATGTGCCGTCCGCCTTCATCGCGATCAATGCCTGGCTGATGATGCTTGTGACGTCGCTGGTTTGGTTGATCCGCCGCCATCACGTTTCGGTTCTGGCCGCCCGCGCAGCGGCCCCGATTGGGTTGGCCATGACCGCCATCGGCCTGATCACCGGAGCCGTCTGGGGCCAGCCGATGTGGGGGACCTGGTGGGAGTGGGACCCGCGCCTGACCTCGTTCCTGATCCTCGGGCTGTTCTATCTGGGCTATATCGCGCTTTGGGAGGCGATTGACGACGCCGATACGGCCGCCGATCTGACAAGCGTCCTCTGCATCGTGGGCTCGGTCTTTGCGGTGCTGTCGCGCTATGCGATCCTGTTCTGGAACCAGGGGCTGCACCAAGGCGCGTCGCTGTCGCTGGACAAGGAAGAGAACGTGCATGATGTCTTTGCCTATCCGCTTTGGACCTGCATCATCGGGTTTGTTCTGCTTTTCATCACGCTTGTGCTGCTGCGCACCCGCACCGAAATTCGCGCGCGCCGGGTTCAGGCGCTGATTGCACGGGAGCGGATGGCCTGATGCCCGATCTTGGAACATATGCGGTGCCGGTTCTGTCGGCCTATGGCGCCACCATCGCCATTATCTTGCTGCTGATCTGGGCCAGCTGGCGGCGCGGGCGCAAGGTGCGCGAAGAGCTGCACGCCTTGGAAGGACGGCGCAAGGATGCCTAGGATCAACCTTCTCATGGTGGCCCCACCTGCGATTT
This sequence comes from Cognatishimia sp. MH4019, assembly GCF_020177595.1. Lineage (GTDB taxonomy): Bacteria > Pseudomonadota > Alphaproteobacteria > Rhodobacterales > Rhodobacteraceae > JAHTBL01. Next base: position 107,283 of record NZ_JAHTBL010000003.1, read on the forward strand.
TCTTCGGGCTGGCAACGCTCTTTTACATCGGGATGCAGCGCGAAGATCCGAACGCGCTGCGCTCGGCCCGCGAAGGGCAGCCTGCGCCAGCGGTGGCCTTGACCCAATTGGGGCCAGAGCAGCCTTTTACCAACGAGACCCTGCGCGACGGCGAGGTGAAGCTGGTCAATTACTGGGCCAGCTGGTGCGCGCCCTGCCGGGCAGAGCACCCGCTGTTGACGGAACTGGCCGAGGAAGGCCTGCCCATCTACGGGATTAACTATAAGGACGACCCGGAGAAAGCATTGGCGTTTCTGGATGAGCTTGGTGACCCCTATGCCGGGCTTGGTGCGGATTTCACAGGCCGCACCGCACTCGATTGGGGCCTCTATGGCGTGCCGGAGACTTACGTGCTGGCAGGCGACGGCACAGTGATGCTGCGCTTTGCAGGGCCATTGACCGAGGATGTCATGGTGCGGCGAATCCGCCCTGCCTTAGACGCAGCCGCCGCCCGCTGATGGCGGAATAGTTGAGCTTGTCCACAAAGGTGAAGAAATAGAAACGCCCGCAATTTTAATCAAAATTTCGGCTTCTTTTGTCCTCAAATACCTAAAAGCAAAACGCCCCACCAAAGAGCGGGGCGTTTGCGTTTCAAGAACCTGGCTTCAGGCCGCCGGCGCAAGGTTGCGCAGCACATAATGCAGCACGCCGCCGTTTTCGATGTAGTCGATCTCAACTTCGGTATCTATCCGGCATTTCAACGTGATTTCTTTGACGGTTCCGTCTGCCATCTCAATCGTGCAAGGCACCTCTTGCAGCGGTTCGATTGTATCAAGACCTGTGATCGACACGGTTTCCTCGCCGGTCAGACCCAATGTCTTTCTGGTATCATTGCCGGTGAATTCAAACGGGATCACGCCCATGCCCACGAGGTTGGAGCGGTGGATGCGCTCGAAGCTTTCGGCGATGACGGCTTTGACACCCAACAGCGCCGTGCCTTTCGCCGCCCAGTCGCGCGACGAGCCCGCGCCATATTGCTCACCGCCGAACACAACCAGCGGGGTGCCCTCGGCATTATAGGCCATCGCAGCTTCAAAAATGGACGTCTGATCGCCGTTAGGGCCTTTGGTGTAGCCGCCTTCGACCCCGTCCAGCATCTCGTTCTTGATGCGGATATTGGCAAATGTGCCGCGCATCATCACCTCGTGATTGCCGCGGCGCGAGCCGTAAGAGTTGAACTCGCGCACTGGCACCTGACGCTCGACCAGGTATTGCCCGGCGGGGGTGGTTTCCTTGAACGAGCCGGCAGGCGAGATGTGATCCGTGGTGATCATGTCACCCAGAACGGCCATGACCTTGGCGCCTTCGATATTGGTGATCTTGCCAGGCTCCGGCCCCATGCCCTGAAAGTAAGGCGGGTTCTGCACATAGGTGGAGGCGGCAGGCCAATCATAGGTCAGGCTGTCAGGGGTTTCGACCGATTGCCATTTGTCGTCGCCTTTGAAGACATCGGCATATTTCGACTGGAAGGCCTCGCGGGTCACGGTCTTCTCGACCAGTTCGGCGATTTCCTGATTGGAGGGCCAGATGTCTTTCAGGAAGACATCCTTGCCGTTCTGGTCCTGTCCCAGCGGATCCTTGGTGATGTCGACATTCATGTCGCCTGCCAACGCGTAGGCCACCACCAGCGGGGGGGAGGCAAGGTAGTTGGCGCGCACGTCGGGGCTGATGCGCCCCTCGAAATTGCGGTTGCCGGACAGGACGGATGTGGCGATCAGGTCGCCGTCATTGATGGCATCCGACAGCTCTTGCTGGATTGGGCCGGAATTGCCGATGCAGGTGGTGCAGCCATAGCCCACAAGATTAAAGCCAATCGCATCAAGGTCGTCTTGAAGCCCTGCGGCCTCAAGATATTCGGACACGACCTGCGATCCAGGCGCGAGCGAGGTCTTGACCCATGGCTTGCGGTTCAGACCCAACTCGCGGGCCTTTCGGGCCACCAGACCGGCACCGATCATCACGTAAGGGTTTGATGTATTGGTGCAGGACGTGATCGAGGCGATCACGATAGAGCCGTCATGCAGCTCATAGTCTTCGCCCTCGACAGGGTAGGAATTATGATAGCCGATATTGCCGGGAATGTCGCCGGGTGCAGGTTGGCCGCCTTCGCCCGTCCATTCGGTCTTTTCCTCGGCATCGGCTTTCTTGCCGGGACGCTCCCCTTTGATGTAGTCGCCAAAAGCTGCGGCGGCCTTATCCAGCGCGATGTAATCCTGCGGGCGTTTCGGGCCCGAGATGGCGGGCACGATCGTGCCCATGTCGAGGCTCAGCGTATCGGTATAGATCGGCGCGTAATCCGCATCGCGCCAGAGGCCATTTTCCTTGGCATAGGCTTCGACCAGTGCCACGCGGTCTTCGTCGCGGCCTGTGTTGCGCATATAGCGGAGCGTTTCATCGTCGATGGGGAAGAAGCCGCAGGTCGCCCCATATTCCGGGGCCATATTGGCGATTGTCGCGCGGTCGGCCAGTGGCAAGCTATCAAGACCGGAGCCATAGAATTCGACGAATTTGCTGACCACGCCTTTTTCGCGGAGCATCTCGACAACTTTGAGCACCAGATCAGTGCCGGTCGTACCTTCTACCATCGCGCCGGTCAGCTCGAATCCGACAACTTCGGGGATCAGCATCGAGATTGGTTGGCCCAGCATCGCGGCCTCAGCCTCGATCCCGCCGACACCCCAGCCCAGAACGGCCATGCCGTTGACCATTGTTGTATGGCTGTCCGTGCCCACCAGCGTATCAGGGTAGGCGACGTGATCACCGTTCTGATCTTCATCGGTCCAGACGGTCTGGGCCAGATATTCAAGGTTCACCTGATGGCAAATGCCGGTGCCTGGCGGCACGACGCGGAAATTGTTGAACGCTTTCTGACCCCATTTGAGGAAGATATAGCGCTCCATATTGCGCTCGTATTCGCGGTCCACATTCATCTGGAAGGCGCGCGGGTTGCCGAACTCGTCGATCATCACCGAGTGGTCGATGACCAGATCTACCGGGTTCAGCGGGTTGATCTTGGTCGCGTCCCCGCCAAGGCTGACGATGCCGTCGCGCATGGCGGCCAGGTCAACAACCGCTGGCACGCCGGTGAAATCCTGCATCAACACGCGGGCCGGGCGGTAGGCGATCTCGCGCGGGTTCTTGCCCCCTTTTTCACCCCATTCGGCGAAGGCCTTGATGTCGTCCAAGGAGACCGTGCGGCCGTCATCTTCAAATCGGAGCATGTTTTCCAGCACCACTTTCAGCACCGCAGGCAGATCCGAGAAATCGCCCAAACCGGCCTCTTGCGCGGCGGGGATCGAATAATAGGCAACGGACTGGGTGCCGACTGTCAGCGTTTTGCGCGTCTTGGCAGTGTCGGTTCCGACTTGAATGGGCATATTTGGCCTCCCGAAAGACTAAGGTTTCGTTCATTCATATCTGGCTTAGGTGGCCGGTGCCTTCAAGGGGAAGCCATGGCCCAAGGCGCAATTCTGTATGCGATTGTATACGGTTTCAGCTGCCGCGACACGAAAATCGCCGCACACTGCGCTCTCGCAAAAGGGTGATTGGTTATTTCAACAGGACTGATTTACGTCTATTCCCAAGCCAATTCACTGAGGTTCCATGACACGACTTGCCAGCTTTTTCGCGGCGTTTTGCGTTTTCTTCGCAACGTCCGCTGTCGCCAACGATCAACCCGTTGTAGTCGAGCTTTATACCTCGCAAGGCTGCTCCAGCTGTCCGCCTGCGGATAAGTTGCTGCATGAGCTGGCCGAAATGGATGACGTGATCGCACTCTCGCTGCATGTGGATTACTGGGATTACCTGGGCTGGAAGGACAAATTCGCCAGCCCGGCCTTCACCAAACGCCAGCACAATTATGCGCGCGCTCTGGGCGAGACCTCGGTTTATACCCCGCAGATGATTATCGGCGGCACCGATCATGTGGTCGGCTCGCGCCCGATGAAGGTTTCCAAGCTGATCCAGAAGCACGGGCAAAAGCCCAAGCAAGTAGACGTCGTGCTTCAGCGCAATGGCAGTCAGGTCGTCATCAATGCGGCCAGCGCCCAAACGCAGGATATGGTTGTCTATCTGATCCGCTACAGCCCGCGCGAGACCGTGGATGTGCGGCGTGGCGAGAACCGCGGGCATACGCTGACCTACGCAAATGTCGTCACCGACTGGCAGCAGGTCGAGGAATGGGATGGCGCAGAGCCGTTGCGCGTCTTTGCGCAAGCGACGGGCACTGCACCCGTGGTTGTGATCGTGCAACGCAAAGGCTATCGTGACGTGTTGGGGGCTGCGCAGCTGCGCTAATCCAGCAGTTCCGGCGCCCGCCCGCGATTGCGGTGGGATTTCCACCGCCGATGTATCCAAAACCACTGATCGGGGTGGCGCGTGATGCGCGCTTCCAGCGCTTGGGTGGCTTCCAGCATCATCTGTTCGGGATTGGTATGGGCCAGCGGTGCGTCCAGCTCGACGCTGAAGGTCAGACCATCGGCTTGACGGATCGCAAAGAACGGGATCAGCAGGGCATCATATTTCAAAGCCAGCTCTGCAGCTGACGTGGCGGTGGGGGCATCATGGCCCATAAAGGGCAGCTTCACCCCGTGTTTTTCGTAGATATCAAATAGCAGTACCGCGAGGCCGCCTGACTTCAGGTGCTTAACGAAACCAGCCGTGCCGCGCCGTCCTTGTTCGAATACGGGGCCGGACATGTCTTCCATCGTGCGCACGTAATGGGCGTTGAAATAGACATTGGCCATGGCGCGATAGAGCCCGCCCACCTCGATCCCCTGATCCAGAAGCGCCCAGCGAAGCGCTTCGTAATTGCCGAAATGCCCAGTGAGAAAGATCACCGGACGCCCGGTTTGGATCGCCTCGTGCATCGCTGCAAGACCGGGACCGGACAGGGGGCTTTTGCGCGCCAAAGCGCCGAAACTGCTGTGCGAGTAATTCTCGATCAAAGTGCGGCCTGCATTGCGGGCCACCTCTTTGGCCAGCGCCTTGCGCTTCGGGGCGGGCATATCGGGCCAGACCATGGCAAGGTTATCCACCGCGCGGGTCAGATAACCAGCAGGCCCCGAAAGGGCGGCCATGATTGCGCCCACGGTACGCACCCGCGCGCTATGGGGCAGCAGCTTGGTCGCGCCGATCATGCCTTGCAGGGCGGCGTTGGTCAGCCATGCGACCGGTCCTTTGGAAATGGTAAACGCCATGCTGCCCTGAAAAGTCCGCGTCTTTTGGTTGGATGTCAGATAAGCGCGCCGGGGGCCGCGTGCAAGCTAGGGTGTTTTCGCCAGCCCCGTGCCGATCATGCTGTCGCGGGTGACGAGATCGGCCAAGGCCTCTGCCGACCAGCCCTCTGTCCCTTCGGGGCGCGCAGGGATCACGACGTAGCGCATGTCGGCGGTGCTGTCATGGACACGGATCTGAACCCCGTCGGGCACGCTCACGCCAAACTCTGACAGAACTTTGCGCGGCTCTTTGACGGTACGCGAGCGGTATTCGCGCGACTTGTACCAATCGGGGGCCAGCCCCAGCAGATTGCGCGGGTAACACGAGCAAAGCGTGCAGACGATGACGTTATGCACATCGCGTGTGTTCTCCACCGCGATCAATTGCAATGCTCCAATGTCGAACCCCATCTCGCGGCAGGCGTCAGAGCCGTTGGCCAACAACCGCTCGCGAAACGCCGGATCGGTCCAGGCGCGGGCCACGACTTGCGCCCCATCCGCGGGGGAGCGTGCGTCCATCGCGTCGATCTGGGCGTTGATCTCGGCGGCGTTGGACACGCCCTTTTCGATCAACAACTCGCGCACGGCGATTTCCATCGTCTGCCAATAGCTGAGCGGTTCATCGTTGTCGGCACGGTAAGGATGACCCGACGGCGACAGGTGGTCGTGATGATCATGCGGCATCAGGCAGGCTCCAGCCAATGTTCGTAAATCTCGGCGTCCAGCGTGTCTTCGGGGCGTTCGGCCTGATCGCCCCAGACCTCAGCCATGGTAAAGCGCACGCGGTAGAGCGTGAGCTTGTCACCGAGCAGGCCGTAGGCCTGTTGTTCCGGGTTGCCGAACGGGCCCAGCTGCCGCTCGATCCAGCCGGTTTTGCCGCGCAGATAAGCGGGCGTGCGGATATGGCCGGGGGGCATCATCGTCTTGACGCGCACGCGTTGCGGCTCAACCACGGGCGGCTTGCCCGTATGTCTCGCCGCGTTTGGCGACCTCGTCCATCTTCGCGCCAAGCTCGCCCAGCGTATATGTGCCCGCTTCGATCAGGTTCTGGTTCACGGCAGCAATCCAGCGGTCGTAATAGGTCGTGTTCTCAAACACATCCGGTCCCATGTCTTCGATGGCGCGGCGCAACCCGTCCACGGTGAACAGCCCCTTGGTCGAGCACAGGACCATCAGCGCATCGACCCGCTTTTCCCAAAGCGCAAAGTCATGCTCGGCGGGAACAACCGGGCCAGCACCTGCGCCGCCCATGTCGTGCCAGCGTTTTCCGTCAAACTCTGTCATAAGGGCAGGCTAGCCTGGCACGGGGGGCCGCTTCAAGCCCAATGCAGTGCGCGGCCTGATTTCTGTGTGGCCTCAGGCGTCCTCATCTTCTTCTTGTGGGGTAAGAAGCGTGATCTGACCGTCCTCTTCCAACGTGCGGATGACGCCTGTGACGGCGGTCATCGCGGCCTCGCCGTCTTTGGTCTTGATCGCGCCGATCTCTTCCATCTCCTCGCGCAAGCTGTCGGCCATGCGTTTGGACATGTTGGAGAGGATAAACTCCACTGCGGTTTCTGCCCCCGTCGTGGTGGCATAGGCCAGCGCTTTGACCAGTTGTTCGGCGTCCACGTCGCGGGTGATTTTCGGCACATCAAGCGGGGCAAGCCGGTCGGGAATGTCAGGAAAGGTGAAGATCGCTTTGCGCACATCTGCGGCAAAGGCCGCATCTTCGGCGACCAGGCCTTCGAGCACATCATCACGCGTCGCTGCAGGCGAAAAATTAAGGATCGCGCCCACGCGTTTGAAAGGCGCGTCTGCAAAGACGCGGATGGGCTGGTCATCCAGTTGCAGAACCAATGCTGCGCCAATCTGTTCCACCGCATGGCTGGTGACGGCCTCGGTCAACGAGATCGCATAAGACACCCGTCGCGCGCGGTCGCCGGGCATTGCGCCCAACAGGTCGGCGGCTTTGGCGACCGGCAATTTGGAAAGGGTGACGGCGGCGACTTCGACGCTTTCTGCCTCAAGCATCGGCAAAAGCACCGTATTCTCAGCAGCCTTGATCCGGTCCCACGGATCGTCGCTGACAGGGGCAACCCCGTCAGAGCGCACGGATTTGATCGCTGTATCATTGATCTTGCCGTCCAGTAGCGCCAGCGCCCCATCGACCCCGCCCGCCGCGACCATGCCAAGCTGGTCCAGTTCTGTCGCAAATTCCAGCGCGACAGAGGCGAGCGTGCCGCGATCCACCCCGCGCATGCCCGCCAGTTGCCGCGCCAGATCCGCTTGCACGCCATCCGGCAACGCCTCGAGCGTCAGGTCAGTGCCTTCAGACAACAAAAGCTGCACGATCACAGCCGCTTTTTGCTTTTTCGTCAGGCCTTGGGGCAGGGCGCGCGTCATGTCATGCCTTTAGGGGAGCCTTATTCCGTTCAGGCTCACCTTAGACGCGCAACCCTGAAGAGCAGGTTAATAGGAATAGCCTGTGCCGCTGTCGATCGCCATGCGCAGCGACAGCTCGGCCCAAGTGCCGCGCCCGCCGCGTGTGCGGATCTCGGTCAGTTGGGCGCGGGCGAGCTGCATGGCCCCGGCCTCCACATGAGCTTGCCCCATATAGGATCGCGCCAGCAGGTTGTCGGGGTTCTGCGCAATCGCTTGATCATAATAGGCCATGCCGCGGGCGATATTGCCCATTTTGCGGTGCGTGAAGCCCAGATAGGTCAGCACGCGGTCGTCGTTTTGATCCGACATGGTCGCCAGCACGATTTGCGCATCGGCGTACCGCCCGGCATAGGCCAGCGCGCGCACGGCCTCGTAGCGTTGGTCATCGCTCAAAGAGCTTTCGCGGGCAGTGACACAGGTCTCAGTCTTGACGTCCCAAACCATGCCGCCTGTGCAGTTCACAGACGGGTTCGTGGCAGGCGGCGTGGCCTCGTCTCCTCCCACTGCAAGCGCAAAGGTAGGAGCCAGTAGAGCTGCAAAAAGGGTCAGTCGCATCGGGCAAATCTCTGATAGGGGCGTCTGCGCATGATTTAGGCCCGCTTGCGTTACTAGCCAAAAAGAAAAGGCGGCCCTAGAAAGACCGCCCCTTCTGTCGTCAGTTGCGCGTACTTAGCTGGTGGTCGGCACGCAGGTCTGGGTGGTTTCATCCCAGGTCGCGCCCATTTCGCAGCTCATCACCTGTTTGGTGTGATCGGCGCTGTTGCAGCCCATCGCGGCGGCAAAAGACGGGGCAAGGATCAGGGCCAGAACGGCAAGGGTCGTCTTCATTCAGTCTCTCCTTCTGTTGGCGTCATAGAAAGGTAGCATGGGTTTCCGTAAGGTCAAAATAGAGAATTCATGGACGCCGCATTCGGGCCATATGACCCCGCCCCGGACGTGATCCGGGGCCCTTGATGCTGAGGTCCCGGGTCAGGCCCGGGACGGGGGACACTAGGTCAACGCGCGCAGCCCGGAAGGTGTGTTGATTTCAGCGCGATACGTTAGCTGCGATCCTGCTACCAAATCCGGTGCACCTTCTATCGCAAGGCTTTGGTAAAGCCCCGTGATCGCAGAAAGATCGGGGTAGGTCATGGTAAAAGACACAAGCCGCGCACCAAGGTCCGGAATGTCCGCCATAGAGGTTGGCTCTGACCGGTGATCAATCCACGAAGGTGCGGCCCCATCAAGTGGCAAGCCGCCACCGTCGGGGATGGAGAACCCGAATTCGGGGGCCTCTGGCGGAAGGCTGACATGCGCGCCAAAAAGGCCGTCATGGGGCGCGAGCGTGGCGTCCATATCATCTGTTCTCGCGACCCATCCCCGCAGGCGTCGGCCTGCCTCCCAATCCTTGTGGACGGTGTCTTGATCGTCCAGGCCGAACCATCTTGGCCGACCCGGCGACGTCCCCTTCGGATCAATCGCGACGATTTCCAAGTAAACCCGCCCACCAAGCTGGAGCCGGTGGTTATGCGTGCCCATATAGGCGTGGCGCGTCCCAAAAGGCACGTCCAGATCAAGGCACTCGCGCACATGGGCGACGCCATCTTCCAGCGTCGGCGCAATGAGTGTCAGATGATCGAGCGCATGCATCAGATACCGTGGCTTGCTCTAGTCCTTGAAGACACGCTTGAAGATCGTGTCGACATGTTTGGTGTGATAGCCCATGTCGAACTTCGCCTCGATCCCGTCTATGCCGAGGGCGGCAACAACATCCTTGTCGGCCAGCAATTCCTCTTTGAAATCAGTGCGCTCTTCCCAAACCTTCAGCGCGTTGCGCTGCACCATGGCATAGGCGTCTTCGCGGCTGACACCGGCTTGGGTCAGGGCGAGAAGCACGCGCTGGCTCATCACGAGGCCGGGGAATTTGTTCATGTTGTCGAGCATGTTCTGCGGGAAGATCAGCATCTTGTCGATCACGCTGGTCAGGCGGGCCAGTGCGAAATCAAGGGTGATCGTGGCGTCCGGCCCGATCATCCGCTCGACCGAGGAGTGCGAGATATCGCGTTCGTGCCACAGGGCCACGTTCTCCATCGCTGGGATCACGGCAGAGCGGACCATGCGCGCCAGACCGGTCAGGTTCTCGGTCAGCACAGGGTTCTTCTTATGCGGCATCGCGGAGGAGCCTTTTTGGCCCATCGAGAAGAACTCGGCCCCTTCCAGCACTTCGGTGCGCTGCATGTGGCGCACTTCGGTGGCGATGTTTTCGATAGAGGAGGCGATGACCCCAAGCGTCGCGAAGAACGCGGCGTGACGGTCGCGCGGGATCACTTGGGTGCTGATGGGTTCCGGCACAAGGCCCAGCTTTTCGCAGACATGCTCTTCAACGGCGGGGTCGATGTTGGCGAATGTGCCCACAGCACCGGAAATCGCACCGGTGGCGATTTCATCGCGCGCATCGCGCATCCGGGCAAGGTTGCGGTCCATCTCGGCGAAAAAGCGCGCGAAGGTCAGGCCCATGGTGGTGGGCTCCGCGTGAATCCCGTGAGAGCGCCCGACGCGCGGGGTGTCTTTATGCTCCATCGCGCGACGTTTGAGGGCGGCTAGCAGCCCTTCGATATCCGCAATCAAGATGTCGGCGGCGCGGGTCAGTTGCACATTAAAGCACGTATCAAGCACGTCCGAACTGGTCATGCCTTGATGCACAAAGCGGGCTTCCTCAGAGCCCACATGTTCGGCCAGATGGGTCAGAAAGGCGATCACGTCATGCTTGGTGACGGCCTCGATCTCGTCAATGCGGGCCACGTCGAATTCCACGTCCTTGGCCTTCCAGACGGCCTCGGCATTCTCGCGCGGGATCACGCCCAGATCGGCCATCGCGTCACAGGCGTGGGCCTCGATCTCGTACCAGATGCGGAACTTGGTGGCGGGCGACCAGATAGAGACCATCTCGGGGCGGGAATAGCGGGGGATCATAGGGCAGACTTTCGCATTGGTGACTGGATTGGCACCGCTCATATCGCTAGGTCAAAGGGGCGACAAGGCGGGAGGCCGGACATGGGACGAATTGCGGCGACTGCCAAGATCACGGAGCACGGCCATGACACGTAAGCTGCGCGATTTTGAAGGCCGATGGCGGCTGGACCGTACCATCGAAGACGCCAAGACCGGCGGGCAAGGGCGCTTTGAGGGAGAGGCGCTCTTTGAGCCGGACGCCCATGGGCTCCGCTATACCGAAACCGGCACGCTGCAGCTTGAGGGGCAGCCGGGCTTCACCGCCACGCGCACCTATCTGTGGCGAGCCGATCCGGCGGGGGTCGCGGTCTTTTTCGACGATGGCCGCCCGTTTCACCGCTTTGATCTGGCCGCGCAGCCGGAAGCCACCCATTGGTGTGACCCTGACCATTACGCGGTGAAATATGATTTTGCGCAGTGGCCGGACTGGAGCGCGCGCTGGGCGGTCACAGGCCCCCGCAAAGACTATGTCATGACCTCACGATACGTTTCTGCGACTGCATAACGCTTGCGCGCGCAGATGGCTTGGGGCAAAACATGGCACAAATGACCCCATAGATGGAGACCGGGACATGAGCATTGCCCTGCAAAACAAAGTTCTGACAGAGGCGTTTGGCGCGTCCGAAGGCACCGCCCTGCGGATCAAACAAGCGGTATTGGTGGTGCTGGGCATCGCTGCGCTTGCCATCTGCGCCAATATCAAGGTGCCCGTGCCGGGCTCGCCGGTTCTGATGAATATGGGGACTTTCGCCGTGCTGACGATTGGTGCGGCTTACGGTCCGCGTCTGGGTCTGGCCACGATCCTTGGCTATATGCTGATCGGGGCGCTGGGCTTTGATGTGTTTCAAAGCTCCACTGCCGAGCTGAACGGTCTGGCCTATATGACAGGCAGCACGGGCGGCTACCTGCTGGGCTATGTCTTTGCCATCTTGCTTCTGGGCTATGCAGCGCGCCTTGGCTGGGACCGGTCGGTCGCAAAAATGTCGGTCGCACTCTTTGCCGGTAACGTGGTGCTTTATGTCCCCGGCCTGCTGTGGCTGGGCGTTCTTTACGGCTGGGACAAGCCGATCCTTGAATGGGGCCTGACGCCGTTCATTCTGGGCGACGCGATCAAGCTGGTGCTGGCCGCTCTGTTGCTGCCGGCGGTTTGGAAGTTGGTGGGTAAAGCCCGCGGCTAAGTCCGACATCACCGAATAGAGAAAGGCGCGTCCGGTGGGCCGCGCCTTTTTTCTTTGAGTATTTTAGCAAAGGTGAACCCTAACGCGGGGCAAGGTCCGTGGTGATGTGCGAGCTGGCCTCAAGCGTTTTGTGCACCGGGCATTTATCGGCAATCTCAAGCAAGCGCGCGCGTTGGTCATCATCCAGCGGGCCTTCCAGATGGATAGCGCGGTGAAAGCCATCTACCTTCATTGTCGTATTGGTCCCAGCGTCCTGCGCGTGCACTTTGTCATGGGTGACATCGACAAACACATGGGTCAGGGGCCAACCCTTGCGCCGTGCATACATGCGGATCGTCATCGAGGTGCAGGCGGCCAGACCCGCAGACAAGAACCCGTAAGGCGACATGCCGCGATTGGTGCCGCCATAGGCTTCGGGCTCGTCCGCGATTGTGTGATGATCCGGGCCTGACTGGATGTCTTGCAGGAACCCTTTTGCGTCCGCCTCTGACGCGCGCACGATGCCTTCGGGCGCGCCAATGGGCGGGGCAGGCGGGCTGAGCGACAGGTAGCGACCGGACCACGCGGCGATCACCTCGGCGGCGTATTCCGCGTCCTCTGCTGCTGTGATCAGGTGATCGGCATTGTCCAGCGTCACAAAGCTTTTGGGATGCTTTGCGGCGATGAAGATCTGTGTGGCGTTCTCCACACCCACGACGGCGTCGCGCGGGGCGTGCATCACCAGAAGGGCTGCTTTGAGATTGGCGATGGCGGGGGCAAGCTGTGCGGCCTCGACGTCCTCAACAAACTCTTTGCCGATATGGAACGGGCGCCCCCCAAGGTTGACAGGCGCCACGCCTTTCTCGCGAATTTCCTCCAAGGCATCTGCGAAATTATGGGTCACGTGACCCGGATCGAAAGGTGCGCCAAGCGTGACGACCGCTTTGATATGTGCCATCTCGGCAGCGGCTTTCAGCACAGCGGCCCCGCCCAGGGAATGGCCGATCAAGAGGGATGGCGCCATGCCGCGGTCGGCCAGATAAGCGCTGGCTGCGTGCAGATCATCGACATTGGAGGTGAACGTCGTGTTTTGAAACTCCCCTTGAGAATGGCCCAGCCCGGTGAAATCAAAGCGCAGCACAGCGATGCCCATAGCGGCCAGACGGCTGGCAATCCGGCGCGCAGCGGGGATGTCTTTGGAGCAGGAAAAGCAATGCGCAAAAAGCGCTGTGGCCAGATGCGGCCCATCGGGCAAATCAAGGCGCGCGGCAAGCGTATCGCCGGTATGGCTGGGGAAAGTGACGCGGTCTGTAGGCATGGGGGCAGTCTTTCGTGAGGTCAGTGCTGCACACTAGGGGGCTGCCGGTCCACACGACAAGGAGGGCGGCACGATATGTCAGCCGCGTCACGGGATGGTGACAGATGAGTGCGCGTGCCGACGCCTTAACTTTCGCCCATAAGTCTCTGATCAAACGGGTATTTCGTCAGATTCTCGAACCCGTCTTCGGTCACGAGCACCTGATCTTCGAGCTTGATCATGAAATCGCCGCCTTCTTCGCCCACCAATGCCTCGACACAGAGAACCATGCCCGGTTCCAGATGATACTCAAACGCGCCTTCCACGAACTTGTCGGGATAGGCGATCAGAGGCCACTCGTCACATAAGCCCACGCCATGCATCCGGCAGCCATATTTGAGCGCGTCATATTTCGGGTCCAGCTTGTGGCCGCCAAAGGTCAGCTCGCGGAACGGGACACCGGGCTTGAGCAACGCCATGTTGGTCTGGATATGCTCGACCCCGTGGCGCATCGCCTCGATCATGTCGGGGCGCGGCGCGCGGTCGCCAACCCACCAGGTGCGGCTGATATCGACGCAAATGCCATAGCTGCCCACAAGATCGGTATCGAAGGCCACGATTTCGTTATTTTGCACGACGCGTGGGCCGCATTCCTGAAACCAGGGGTTGGTGCGCGGGCCGGAGGCCAGCAGCCGCGTTTCGATCCATTCGCCGCCGCGCTTGATGTTTTCGGCATGCAGGACCGCCCAAATCTCATCCTCGGACAGGCCGGGCTGGCAGGCGGCCTCCATCTCTGCGACAGCCACCTCGCAGGCATGCGACGCGCAACGCATGGCAAGGATTTCGTCAGGCCCTTTGATGGATCGGGATTTCTCGGTCACCTCTTCCCCTTCCATGATCTCGAAGCCCTGAGCCTCTAGCGCGCGCAGCCCGTGGAGCATGACCTTATCGACGGCAAGGCGCATGTTGCCGCCGCCATGCTCTTCGATCAGAACACGTACTTCGTTGGAGAACGCATCGGCGGCGATATCCACCTTGTCCCCACGGTCAAAGTAAAACAGATCTGCGCCCGCGCGTTGCTCGCGCACCAGCGGGTTGAATGTGCTCAGAAACGGCGCGTTCTTGTAGTCCCAGATCACCATATAGCCATCGGCGCAGACCAGCACGGCGCGGAACGGATTATGCGTGTTCCACAGCTGCATATTGGTGCTGTCAGTGGCGTAGCGAATGTTGAGCGGATCAAACATCAGCAACCCGCCATAGTCGCGCTCTACGATGTGTTGGGTCAGGCGTTTCCAGCGATACTCGCGCATCGCCGCGAGGTTGGGCAGGGTCAGACCCGCCGCTTTCCACTCGTCAAAGGCAAGTTTGGTTGGCCCGATCTCGATCCGGTCGGCATCGTTGGGGGTGCCGTCGCCAAGGGTTGCGCCCTGCGCGGGGTCGATTTTGCGCTGATCGCGATAGTGGGTGTTCATTCTGGCCTCCATCCTGCGGGGATCGTGCTGGACAGCGCGGGGCCTGTCAGGTCAGATCGCGACCTGTTGAGATGTCGCAAATCTCCGGTTGGTTTGCGACGAGATATGTCGGAAACGGAGCCTATGACCGCCATTCTGCAAGATCATTTGCCGTTCGCGCCTTGGATGCAGGCAGCATCCGCGCGGATGCCAGGTGTGCAGCCGGTTACGATGTCCGACTGGTTGCAGGTCGATGAAACCTACAGCGCGCAACTGGCCGAGAAGGCGCGGTTGCTCGAGGCGCGCGCGCCAGAGGTCCTGGCGCTGTCAAAGTCCGCAGAGCCTGCTGCGCAAGAGCTTCTGGCGCTGGTTCTCGCGCAGTTGCAGGCGCGCCCGGGTTTCAAAGTTAAGACAGATCACGTGATCCGCCCAGATGGGCAATCCATCCCCCTTCATCGCGACAGCCCTTTGGAAGTATTGGCTGCTTTGGTTCAAGAGGATTTCGCGATCCTGCTGAAAGAGGGAGGTGAGCATGTGCTGCGCGGCGCACTTATCTGCTTTCCAGCCAGTTGGTCTTTGTCTGAAAAGCTGGGCCGCCCGCTGTCAACGATCCACGATCCCGTGGACATTTATAGCGGGGACATGGCGCGCCGGGTGCAGCGCCTTTTCGATGCGGCGCGACCGGGTCAGCCCCTGATGCGCGCCAATGCGTTGATATATGTGGAGCCGGAGCTGTTTCAGCCCAGACCCTATGGGCAGGCCAAGCCTGCGCAACCCGGTGATCCAGTGTATATGCGGTCGGAACGGCAGGTGATCTTGCGACTGCCCAAAACCAATGCGGTCGTCTTCAGCATCCATACCTATGTGGTGGCATGGGCGAACTTGACGGAGGCGCAGCGCGATGGCTGGCGCGCGTCAGCTGGTGCGTTTGATCGGTGAGATCGCCTTGAGCAGCTTCAGCACGACGGAGCCGGATTGCACCTTGGCGGCGGGTGCCGCTTTCGGCTCTGCAGGGGCTTTCGGCTTGGGCTTGAGCGCAGAAAGTGCGCGCAAGATGACAGAGCCGGACTTGGCTTTGGGCGCGTCCTCGATCTGAGGCTCAGGAGTGGGTGCTGGCTCAGGCGTGGGCTGGGCTTTTGCCTTCGGCTTCAGCGCAGAAAGCGCGCGCAGAATGATGGAGCCTGACTGGGCTTTTGGCTTGGCCTCGGCTTTCGGGGCGGGGGCGGCTTTGGCCTTTTTCTTTGGCAATATGGAGAGAACCGCCCGCATAATCACAGATTTTGAACGGGTTGGCGCCTCCAACTCCTTAAGCTCTGCAGCCGGTGCAGGCTTTTCTTCCATGATTTCATTAAGATGCGCAAAGAGTGAGCCTTCCTCATCTTGCGGGGCCTCGGCCTGAACCGGGGTTTCGACTGGGTCGGGCATATCGGCCGTGGCTGGCTCTGCCTCGGCAGGAGGCGCGGCTTTAGGCGCAGATTTCAGCGCTGCGATCCGCGCATTGAGCTGATCCAGTAACCCGGCCTTTTCCTGCGGCGCGTCCATGGAGGCGCGGAACGCTTCGCGCAAGGCGCGGTCGGTCACGGTGCAGGCATTGGACGGCGTGTCGATTTTCAAAAACGCGGACGGATCATGTGCGGTCATTGGGCTTCTCCCATGGGTTTGGGAGACGTTTGACCGAAATTGCGTCGAAATCATGGGAGCGATGGGGAAATTACAGGGCAGCGCCTAATCGGGATAGGCCGGTTCGGGCTGCAGGCCTTGCGCCTGGGGCGCGCAGGTCAGCAGGTGCGGAATGTCCAACGGGCGCGTCTCGACGTGGGACGGCTCCCTATGCCCGCTGGCGATCCGCTCGACCGGCATGCGCTGGCGCAGGATCTGGCGGAACGCTTCGATCCGCTTCCATGCGTTGTCGCCTGAAAAGGCATTGCTTGTGAGCGTGTCGCGGAAGGCTTCGAACCAAAGCGCATAGGCCCCCGCCACGAAAGGGGCCGCGTAAGAGGTGCCGCTTGGCTCATTATTCACCTCGTTCTCGGCATGGGTGGCTTTGATACGCCCATCGGGCATGCGCGTGCCTGCGGCGCGGTTGATGTTTTCGGCCAGGGCCCAGGTGTCGACAAAAGGCGGGTTGGTGTAGCCGCCGCGCGGGTAGTGCAGCTTTGTGCTCAGATCATTGCGCAGCCCAAAGCCGCCCACGGCAATGGTGCGCTGCATCAGGGCAGGCAGCACGACGGCGCGGACGACCTGTCCGGCGGCACACACGACCGGGATGCCCAAGTGGTAGCACCGGTCGATCGCGTTCTTGGTGCGGCGCGAAATACCGGTCCAGCCATTCAGCCCGTAAAGGATCAAAAAGAACGGCGTGAGATCGGGATTGCCCATAGAGATCGTGATAACCCGCGGGCGTGGGTTGAGGCTCAGCGCATGTTCGATCGCCATGCCGATGCGGGCTGTCGGGTCCGCGCCCAAGTGTTGCTCGCGCCGGGTTTGGCGAAAAAGCGGGCCGTTCGACACGCGGTAGGGCACGATCTTGGCGCCGGGGGCGACGCCTGTGAACTTCGCGGTTGACCCGATCAGAACCGACAGCGTCTTCACCCCGTGATCGGGATACTCCGTCTGGCGGGAGACCCAATCCGCCCCGATGCGCAGATCGGTTTGCGGCGCATTGCCATAAGGTGGGCCGGGATCATAGAAATTCCGCCCCAGACCAAACAGGATATTTTGGGGTGGCTTATTGCCCTGAAATCCCAAAGCCGGATGGGCGAACAGCCCGGAATCGATCTGCGCAATTCGCGTGTCAGAGCGCGCAAGCCGGGATCGCGCCTCGCGCCAAAGACTGTCCGAAAAATTCGGATAATTTTTAAGAAACCGCATGGGCCGATGGTCCAAATTTCATTAATCAATGACATGCAGCTTAGCACGCTCGGCGTCTTGCCACGAAAAAGGGCGCCCCGAGGGACGCCCTTTCACGCATTTTTCGCAGATTAGCAGCTGTAGTAGAGCTTGAATTCCATGGGGTGAGGCGTGTGCTCGTAGGCGTAAACCTCTTCCCATTTCAGCTCGGCATAGCCTTCCAGCTGGTCTTTGGTGAACACGTCACCGGCCAGCAGAAACTCGCTGTCTTCTTCCAGTGCTTCCAGAGCTTCGCGCAGGCTTGCGCAAACGGTCGGGATTTCGGCCAGCTCTTCAGGCGGCAGATCGTAAAGGTCTTTGTCCGACGAGGGACCCGGGTCGATCTTGTTCTTGATACCGTCAAGGCCGGCCATCAGCAGGGCTGCAAAGCACAGATAGGGGTTCGCAGCGGGATCGGGGAAGCGGGCTTCCACGCGCTTGGCTTTGGGCGATTCAGCCCACGGGATCCGCACGCAGCCCGACCGGTTACGAGCCGAATAGGCGCGCAGCACAGGGGCTTCAAAGCCCGGGATCAGACGCTTGTAAGAGTTCGTCGACGGATTGGTGAACGCGTTCAGCGCTTTGGCGTGCTTCAGGATGCCGCCGATGAAATACAGCGCTTCCTGGCTCAGGTCAGCATACTTGTCGCCAGCAAAGAGCGGCTTGCCGTCTTTCCAGATCGACATGTTCACGTGCATGCCGGTGCCGTTGTCGCCTGCGATGGGCTTGGGCATAAACGTGGCGGACTTGCCGTAGGCTTGGGCCACATTGTGGATGACATATTTGTATTTCTGCAGGTGATCGGCTTGCTCGGTCAGCGACCCAAAAATCAGGCCCAGCTCGTGCTGGCACGACGCCACTTCGTGGTGGTGCTTGTCGACCTTCATGCCCATGCGCTTCATCGTCGACAGCATTTCAGAACGGATGTCCTGTGCGTCATCGATCGGGTTCACGGGGAAGTAGCCGCCCTTGACGCCGGGACGATGGCCCATGTTGCCCATCTCGTATTCGGTGTCGGTGTTCCATGAGGCGTCAAGCGCGTCGACTTCGTAGGACACTTTGTTCATCTCGACCGAGAAACGGACGTCGTCGAACAGGAAAAACTCGGCTTCGGGGCCGAAGAACGACGTGTCGCCGATGCCGGAGGATTTCAGGTAGGCTTCTGCCTTTTCGGCGGTGCCGCGTGGGTCGCGATCATAGGCTTCGCCGGTGTCGGGCTCGCAGATCGAACAATGCACGCAGAGTGTTTTCTCGGCGTAGAACGGGTCCATATAGGCGCTGTCCGTGTCGGGCATCAGTTTCATGTCGGACTGGTCAATCGACTTCCAGCCGGCAATCGAGGAGCCGTCGAACATGAAGCCTTCCTCAAGGAAATCTTCGTCGACCTGATCGGCCATGACGGTCACGTGCTGCAGTTTACCACGCGGGTCGGTGAAACGGATGTCGACATATTCGACGTCTTCATCCTTGATGGTCTTGAGAAAGTCAGCGGTGCTCATGTGACAGTCTTTCCTTTTTTCGAGTTTTGCTGAAAATATGGGGGGTTACAGGGCTTCGTCGCCGGTCTCGCCAGTGCGGATGCGCACGGCTTGCTCAATGCTGGAGACGAATATCTTGCCGTCACCGATCTTGTCGGTTTTCGCGGCTTCCACGATCGCATCTAGTGCGCCGTCAAGTTGATCATCGGCCAGCACGACCTCGATCTTCACCTTGGGCAGGAAATCAACAACATATTCCGCGCCGCGGTAAAGCTCGGTATGGCCCTTCTGGCGCCCGAAGCCTTTGACCTCGATGACAGAGAGGCCCTGAACGCCAACGTCCTGCAGAGCCTCCTTTACCTCATCAAGTTTGAATGGCTTGATGATGGCTTCGAGCTTCTTCATGACCGCGACTCCCTTAGACTTGCGTTGCGTTGCTGAGACCACTTCTCATTGGAGGGGACAATTGACTAGGCTGTCCCCAAGGGTGTGGTCGCTTGGATTCCCAGATGTGTGCCTAAAATTTAAGCACATAGCAACCGTAATGGGCAGTTTGTGAACAAATGAGGTGCAATCCATGACGAACCTTCTCTCAACTGCACAAATGCGCGCCATTGAGGCGGCGGCGATGGCCTCGGGCGCCGTCAGCGGGCTTGAGTTGATGGAGCGTGCGGGAGCGGGTGTGGTGGATGCGGTGATGCGGGCATGGCCTGAATTCGCAGCGACGCCGCACTGCGCCGTGGTCTTGTGCGGGCCGGGCAATAACGGTGGCGACGGGTTTGTCATCGCGCGATTGCTGGCTGGGCAGGGGTGGGACGTGTCGTGCTATCTTTTGGGCGATGCAGGCAAGCTGCCGCCGGATGCGCGCGTAAACCATGATCGCTGGGATGGGATCGGGACTGTTCATCCCTTGGAAGATCAGGACCCAGCGATCTTTGAGGGTATTGATCTGGTCGTGGATGCGGTGTTCGGGATTGGGATCAGCCGTCCTCTGTCTGAGCCTTTGAGCAAGCTGTTGAGTAAATGGCGCCCCGCGAAATGGGTTGCGGTGGATGTGCCATCGGGGCTGTGTGCCGATAGCGGCAAGCTGGTGGGACGCGATGTGCCCTTGACCGGGTTGGCTGATCTGACGGTGACGTTTGAGGCACCGAAATGGGGACATTATCTGGCGGATGGGCCGATAGTCTGTGGCGCGTTGGAGGTGGTTCCTTTGGATATTCTGAACCGCGGGGCTGGTCGACGGGCGATCCCTGAGGTTGTGGACGTCCTATCGACTGGTCTGAACAACGTCGTCGGTTTGCAGAGCGGCCAGTCACCAAAGCGGTCTGAAGAGGGTCGCACGGATCGCCACAAGTATGATCGTGGGCACGCGTTGGTTTTGAGCGGTGGACCCGGAAAGACCGGGGCCGCGCGGCTGGCTGCGCGTGGGGCGTTGCGGGTCGGCGCAGGTCTGGTGACGCTGGGCGTGCCGCCAAGCGCGCAGATGGAGGTGGCTTGTCAGGTAATGTCGATCATGCTGGCGCGGGTGCCGGATGCAGAAGCGCTGACGGGCTTGTTGGACGATAAGCGGTTTAATGCGCTCTGTCTGGGCCCCGGATTGGGTGTCTCCGATGCCACGCGGACATTGGTGCTTGCGGCGTTGGACGCCAAGCGAGCGACGGTTTTGGATGCGGATGCTCTGGCGGCGTTCCAGCATGACCCAGAGACGCTTTTTGCAAGGCTGCATCATGGCTGTGTGCTGACGCCTCATGCCGGTGAGTTTGCGCGGCTCTTTCCGGATTTGGCGGAGGCGTGGCGCGATAGAAGTGTGATTGGCGAGCCCGGTTCGAAAGTGACCGCTGTGCGGGAGGCGGCAAATCGGGCTGGCTGTACGGTGCTTTTGAAAGGTGCCGATACGGTTGTGGCGGTCCCGGACGGTCAAACGCGCATCGTGGCGGCAGTCTATGGCCGGGCGGCACCAATGTTGGCGACGGCGGGGTCGGGCGATGTTTTGGCGGGTTTTATCACGGGGTTGATGGCGCAAGGATATGCGCCCTCAGCGGCGGCATCGCGCGCTGCTTGGCTGCATCAGGAATGTGGCCGCATGTTCGGACCGGGGCTGATCGCCGAGGATTTGCCAGAGGTTCTGCCGCGCGTTTTGGCGGCAGAGCAGACTTAGGCGAGGACGCTTTCGCTGACCGACAACTCAAGCCCGTCGGCATAGACGATATGGGGCGCGTCGAATTCAAGTTCGAACAGGGTGACCTGTGCGGCAGGGGAGTGTTCTGCGATGAATTCGCCGTCGATCAATTGTGCGGCGGGAAGAATCGCGCGTTCCTCCCCATAAATCGCCTTTGCGCGCCAATCGCGGATCAGGATGCCTTGATCTTCGGGCAGAACGACATCGCCTTCGGGGCGGGTCGTGCCAAGCGTGCCAGCTTTGATGCGCACCATGCGGGCGGTTGTCTTGCGTACGCGGATGGATTTGAGCACCGCCACGCCGCTGTCGCGGGTGATGATCCGGTCGCCGGGGGCGAGATGTTCGATGGGCAAAGCACCGTCGAGCGTCAGAATGGAAGTTCCGGCAATCAGGCCGGTTTGCAGATGCGTTGCCGCATCACCGGCGGTGGCCGGTTTGATAGATCCCAGGTGCATGGCGTATTTCCGCTCTTGCTATGATAACTGCCTCAGTTGTGCGTCAGAATATGGCAACAAAGAGTTACTGTCGTGCCTTTTTTCGCACCAATTCGGGGCATTGAGTTGAAATGAGTCCTTTTTGCCTCAATCCAGACACCCGGCGGCGCCCTGCAGAACGCCGTTTTTTGCATGATTTTCTGCTCGCATCCCGTCAAAGGCTTTGCTAGGACGCGCTGAAATTCGGGGTCGCCTGTCGGTGGCCTCGATTCAGGTTTTGCGGGTGTGGCGGAATTGGTAGACGCACCAGATTTAGGTTCTGGCGCCGCAAGGCGTGGGGGTTCAAGTCCCTTCACCCGCACCAAAGGTAGGAAAAGGAAAGCAAATGCAGGTCACTGAGACCCTGAACGAAGGCCTCAAGCGCGGCTACGCGATCACTGTCACAGCCGCTGAGCTGGACGAGAAAGTGAATGAAAAGCTTGCCGAGGCGCAGCCTGACGTCGAGATGAAGGGCTTCCGCAAGGGCAAGGTGCCGATGGCGCTTTTGAAAAAGCAGTTCGGTCAGCGTGTGCTGGGCGAGGCGATGCAGGAAACCATCGACGGTGCAATGAACAAGCACTTCGAGGACAGTGGTGATCGTCCTGCAATGCAGCCCGAGGTCAAGATGACCAACGAGGACTGGAAAGAAGGCGACGACGTGGAAGTGTCGATGTCTTACGAGGCGCTGCCTGAAATTCCCGAGATTGCGCTGGATAAGCTGAAGCTGGAAAAGCTGGTTGTGAAGGCCGATGATGTGTCCGTGGACGAGGCGCTGGCCAATCTGGCTGAAACCGCGCAGGATTTCAAAGACCGCAAGAAGGGCTCGAAAGCCAAGGACGGCGATCAGGTTGTCATGGATTTCGCCGGTAAGGTTGATGGTGAGCTGTTCGAGGGTGGCTCGGCCGAGGATTATCCGCTGGTTCTGGGCTCCAATAGCTTCATCCCCGGCTTTGAAGAGCAACTGATCGGCGTGAAGGCCGGTGAAGAGAAGGCCGTGACGGTCAATTTCCCCGATGATTACGGCGCAGAGCATCTGGCCGGTAAGGAAGCCGTCTTTGACTGCACCATCAAGAATGTCAAAGAGCCGGTTGCCGCCGAGATCAATGACGAATTGGCAACGAAGTTTGGGGCCGAGGACTTAGCAGGTCTGAAAGGCCAGATTTCCGAGCGTCTGGAAGCCGAATATGCCGGTGCGGCGCGCGCTGTCATGAAGCGTGGTCTGCTGGACCAGTTGGACGAGCAGGTCAAGTTCGAGCTGCCCCCGTCGCTGGTCGATGCCGAAGCCAATCAGATTGCCCATCAGCTGTGGCACGAGGAAAACCCCGAGGTTGAGGGCCACGATCACCCCGAGATCGAGCCGACCGACGAGCACAAGTCGCTGGCTGAGCGCCGCGTGCGGCTTGGTCTGTTGCTGGCCGAAGTGGGCCGCAAGGCCGAGATTGAGGTGACCGATGCCGAGATGACGCAAGCCATCATGAACCAGGCGCGTCAGTATCCCGGTCAGGAACGCCAGTTCTTTGAGTTCGTGCAGCAGAACCAGCAGATGCAGCAGCAAATGCGCGCGCCGATCTTTGAGGACAAGGTTGTCGATCACATCGCCGAAGGGGCGACGGTGAAAGAGAAAGAGGTCTCCAAGGACGATCTGCAGAAAGCCGTTGAGGCGCTGGAAGACGAGTAAGTCTGACTGATTTGGATTTGGAAAGGGCCGCGCCGAAGGGTGCGGCCTTTTTCGTTGCGTTTGCTCGGTAATCCACCTTTTCTGGGGATATCCGCATGCAAAGGGCCTCAGACATGACTGACCGGAAGCTCTACCTTGGTCCGCTGACCGACAATCGGCGTTGGGATATGGTCAAACTCCGCGCGGATGATGTGATCGTCGTAACCCCACCGAAATCTGGCACGACATGGATGCAAACCATCGTGGCGCTGCTTTTGTCCGGTGACCCTGAGGTAGAGACAGAACTGGCCGTCAAAATGCCATGGGTCGATATTCGCTTTCGCGAGATGTCAGAGGTTGCCGCCCGGCTTGAGGACATGACGCATCGGCGTTGCATAAAAAGCCACACACCGATTGACGGGGTGCCGCTGCACGATCAGGCGCAGTATATCTGCGTGTTTCGTCATCCGCTGGATGCGCATTTCTCGTATCGCAGGCACCTGCGCAACATCCCGATATCGTCGTTTGATATGTGGTATCCCGACAATGATACTGATGGCATTACCTTCCGCCGTTTTCTGGATGGCGGGCCGGAGGGGTTTGACGGGGATGCGATGCCGCTGGCGCATATCTTACGGCATTATCAGGCCGCGCAGGCTGTTGCGGAGAGGCCCAATGTGGCGCTGTTTCACTATGCGGATATGACCCGCGATTTGGCTGGCAGTTTTGAGCGCGTAGCTGCGCTTTTGGACGTCTCGCATTCCGCTGACCTCCTAGAGCAACTGATCGAGACGGCGCGTTTCGAGAATATGAAGGCTAATGCGGCGCGTTATGCGCCTGGCGGTGGGACGGGCTTTATGAAGTCGGATACCGAGTTTTTTCATAGTGGGAGTAGTGGCAAGTGGCGCGAGATCCTTACGGATGCGGAACTGGCCGCGTATGATGCGATGATGGACGCGCATCTGAAGCCGGAGGAACGTGCATGGTTGGAGTATGGCTCAACCGGTATGGCGTCCGGCTGAGGGTTGGCGCGGTGCTTGATCGTATTTTGGGGTCAGGACGTTACGGAATCCGCGAACCAAGGGGATTGCCAAATGGAGCTGGCCGCTTTTTGATGCTCCAAACGCCAGAAGGTGTGCGCACAGGCGCGTAGGGGAGGTACAATATGACAGATCAAGACCGTCCATGGACGGCCTTTTACGGCCCGTCTGTGCGCAAGGACATCACCGACACTCATTACCGGACGGTCGGCGATCTGGTGAGCGCGACGGCGCATCTTTATGGGAAAGCTCCTGCATTCACGGCCTGTTTGCCCAACGGCATGAACGGCACGCTTAGTTTTGCGCAAGTCGATGAGATGTCGGACGCGCTGGCGATTTATCTGCGCGAGACGGCGGGGTTGGCCAAGGGGGACCGGGTCGCGCTGCAGGTTCCCAACGGGCTGTCCTTTCCCGTTGCCGCTTTTGCGGTGATGAAAGCGGGCTGCATTCTGGTGAATGTGAACCCGCTTTATACGGCTGAAGAAATGGCGCATCAGTTTGCTGATGCCACGCCGAACGCTTTGATTGTCGTCGATATGTTTGCCGACAAGTTGCCGGGGGCGATCAAGGGACATCCGATCCCCAATATCATTGTCACGCAGGTGGCTGAGTTCCTGCCTGCGGCCCCGCGCGGGATTGTGCGGCTGGTGCAGAAATACTGGGACAAGACGCTGCATCCCATTGATTTGCCTCACATTCGTCTGCCCGAGGCCATTGCCGCGGGGCGCGCCATGCGTGCGGGCAAAAGCATCGCGGTGGAGGAGTATCGCAACGAGGTTTCCCCAGACGATGTGGCGTGCCTGCAATATACCGGCGGCACCACGGGTGTGTCGAAAGGGGCGATGCTGACCCATGCCAACCTCATCACCAATATGGAACAGGTGATGGAGCTGATTACGGGGGTTGAGAAAGGCAAGGAGGTCGCGCTGACGGCTTTGCCGATGTATCACATCTTTGCCTTCACGGTGAACCTGCTTGGGTTTTATTGGCTCGGCGCGCGGAACATCCTGATCCCCAATCCACGGCCTTTGAGCAATCTCAAGCGGGCGTTCGAGAACTACAATGTGACGTGGATGAGCGGTGTGAACACGCTCTTTAACGGGCTGAGCAATGAGGTCTGGTTTCTGGACACGCCGCCGAAGGATCTAAAATTTGCCTCGGCAGGTGGAATGGCGCTGCAAAGCTCTGTCGCCAAGCGCTGGGAGGACGTCACGGGAAAACCCGTCTTGGAAGGCTACGGGCTGACCGAAAGCTCTCCGGTTTTGACGTTCAACCCGCTGGGCAAGACGCGGGCGGGGTCGATCGGGATCCCGCTGCCGTCGACCTATCTCGCCTGCGTGGATGAGGACGGCACACCGGTGCCGCAAGGCGAGGCGGGGGAGATCGCGGCATTGGGGCCGCAGATCATGAAAGGTTATTGGAACCGCCCGGACGAGACCGACAAGACCATGCGCGAAGGCTGGTTGCTGACGGGCGATATCGGCGTGATGGACCCGGACGGGTATTTCCGCATTGTGGACCGCAAGAAGGACATGATCCTCGTATCGGGCTTCAACGTCTACCCCAACGAGATCGAGGATTGCCTGACACAGCATCCCGGCATCTCGGAGGCGGCGGTGATCGGTGTGCCCGACAATGCGGCGGGCGAGAAGATCAAAGCCTTTGTCGTGCTGCATGATGACGGGCTTTCGGGCGAGGATATCCGCGCCTACTGCAAGGAGCATCTGACGGCCTATAAAGTGCCCAAGCTGGTGGAGGCGCGTGAAGATCTGCCGAAGTCGAATGTCGGAAAAATCCTGCGCAAAGACTTGCGCGCAGAAGAAGTTGAAACGAATTCAGCGGCTTGAAGCCGTCTCTTAATGTAGGGAGAACGGCGCATGGTCGGACCTTTGGAACAAGCAATCCTGGCGCTTATGATCTTTGTGATCATGCTGGGAATGGGAGCGTCGCTGACGCCGCGGGACTTCGTTTTGGCGTTGAAGCGCCCGTATGGATTGGCGATTGGCGTGATCTCGCAATATGGGTTCATGCCGCTTTTGGGCTTCGTCTTGGCCTTTACCTTGCCGGTATCCGAGCCGATCCAGTTGGGCATTCTGATCATGGCCTGCATGCCGGGCGGGACGACATCTAATATCTTTACCTACTTCTCGAAGGGGAACCTCGCGTTGTCGGTATTGATGACGGTCACGTCCACGGTGTTTGGGGTGATCCTGATCCCGATTGTGCTGGTGCTCTATGCGGGCGCTTTGGATCTGGAGATTCCGCGCGAAAACATCATTGCGACCCTGGTTTTGCTGCTGGTGCCAGTGGGCATCGGGATGGTGCTGCGCAAGTGGAACGCCAATGTGGGGGCTGTCACCGAGTTCATGGGGTCGATGCTGGCGGTGTTCTTCATTCTGTTCCTGATCGTGTCCTGGATCCCGCGTAACTGGGGCTTCCTGATGGAGACGACATGGGGGACTTACTTCGCCTCTATCGCGCTGGGGTTGGTGGGGATCACGATTGGCTATAACTTTGCGAAAGCGTTGAAGCTGCATCCGCGCAATGCGCGGACTGTGGCGCTGGAAACGGGTATCCAGAATGGGCCGCTGGCCATTGCCATCATTGCGTTTACCTTTGCGGGGACCGAGGCGCAGGCGATCATGGCGGTGCCGGTGCTGTATTCGCTGTTCATCGTGATCGTATCGACGCTCGTCACGTTCTATTTCCGGCGCGTGAATACGGCGGCGGAACAAGCGATGCCGGACGGATTGTTGTGAGGGGCGGAAACTCTTGTGCCTTTACGCAGGGCGGAGACGGGCGACCTGAGCGTCGATCCGGTCAAGTTGGGTTTGCTTTTCGCTATCCTCCAGGAACGATGCTTTGAAGCTGTTGCGGGCAAGGGTGACGATCTGAGGCTCTGTCAGGGTCAACGCATCGGCCACAGCACGGTAATTGTCGTTCAGGTAGCCTCCGAAATAGCTGGGATCGTCGGAGTTCACAGTGACCAGCAGGTTTGCCTCGAGGGCTTTTTTGACGGGCGCTGCGCTGAGGTCGGGGATGCCTTTCAGGCGCAGGTTTGAGATCGGGCACATCGTCAGTGGCGTTTGCTGTTGGGCGAGGCGCTGGGTGAGGGCGGCGTCCTTGAGCGCCGAATTGCCGTGATCCACGCGTGAGACGCCAAGCAGGTCGAGAGAATTGGCAACGTTTTCCGGAGGGCCTTCTTCGCCAGCATGGGCGACGGCGACAAAGCCTTCCTTGCGGGCTTCGGCAAAGACGCGTTCGAATTTCTCGGGCGGGTGGCCCTGTTCGGAGCTGTCGAGGCCGACGGCGAAGATGTGATCTTTGTGTTTGCAGGCGCAAGCGAGGGTGTCGAACGCCTCTTCTTCCGAGAGGTGGCGCAAGAAGCACATGATGAGCTTGGAGGAGATGCCGAGCTCGCGGTGGGCTTGTTCCAGCGCGCTGGTGATCCCGGCGAGCACGGTTTCAAAGGCGATGCCGCGCTCCATATGGGCTTGGGGGTCGAAGAATATCTCGGCATGGGTAAGGCCGTCGGCGTGGACCTTGGTCAGATAGGCCCATGTCAGATCATGAAAATCGCGTTCCTCGATCAGGACGGACATGCCAAGGTAATAGACATCCAGAAAGTCCTGCAGATTGTCGAATTGGTAGGCGGCGCGCACGTCTTCGACGGTATCATACGGCAGGGTGATCTTGTTGCGCTTGGCCAGTGCCAGCATCATTTCAGGCTCAAGCGTGCCTTCGATATGCAAGTGCAGTTCTGCTTTGGGCAGGGTGTCGATCAACTGGTGGACATTGGATGTCATGGCGCGCTCCTATTTGGGGCAGGGTAGGCGCGCCAGCAGGCTTAGTCGAGGGTCAGTGCAAGCCCGAGGATCAGTTCGAAGCCTGCGACCTCGTGATCGATATTGGAGCCGCTGCCATCCGCCCCAGTGTGGATCGGAGGGGAGGTGACATAGCGCGCTTCGATCAGGGCGGATTTACGGGCGGTGAGGGGCCGGGTGATGCGCGCGCCGAGCAGGGCATAGGGCGCAGTGTCGTCGATGCTGCGGTCAAGACCGGGACCGGTGATGTCACCCGCCGTGTGGCGAAGACCTGCGCCAGCACCGATGGCGTAGACAGCTCTGCCGGTGGTGGCGACGGGCAGCCAGACATTGGCGCCAAGGCGCTGCGTGCGCAGTTTGGCTTTATAGCCAAGACGGCGGCCCCATGCTGTGGGCGCGGTCTTGCCATCAAGGGTGACGGGGGCCGCGATGTGGCCTTCGGCTTCGACGGTCAGACGCTTGGTTTTGCGAGCAACACGCAGGCTCAGCGCGTTGGTCTGCGCGTGCTGGGAATGGTGGAGCGAAGAGACGGTGCGGGCGGTGTTCTTGCCATCAAACTCGTGCTTGTCCCAGCCTTGAGAGGCGCCGAAGACAAGCGCGGTTTCGGCGGCCTGGACGGGCAGGGCAAGGGTCAGCAGGAGGGGGATCAGGGCAAGGTAGCGCATCGTCGTTCACTCTTCGTTAAGGCCCCCGCCTTTGGGAGGGGTGTAGGGTGAACACCGTGTCAAAGCGACGGTTTTGTTAAGGGGTGGTTAATGGGCAGCGGCTGCGACGCGGCCATCAAAAGAGAGGCCGGAGATTGCCGGTCCGATGAGCTTTGAGGGGCTGAGGGATTGCAAACCCATACGAAAGAAAAAGCCGCACCCGAGGGCGCGGCTTTCTTTAATTTGCGGTGAGCGAGAGACCTTAGTCTTTCTGCTCTTCCTCGTCGTTGCTTTCTGCAGCTTCGACAGCTTCTGCGGAGGCAGGAGCGTCTTCGGCCAGATCGTCGAGAGCGGCGCCGCCGATATCGTCGAAGAGCTCGGCAATCTCGAACTCGGCTTCCGCTTCGGCTTCTGCGGCGAGTTCCTGAATGGATTTGCCGGAGGCTTGCAGTTCGGCTTCCTCGGTCGAGCGGGCGACGTTTAATTCGATTGTCGCTTCAACTTCGGGGTGCAGGCGGATGAAGACCTCGTGGATGCCCAGCTCTTTGATCGGGCTGGACAGCTCGACCTGACGACGCTCGATGGTGAAGCCATCTGCGGTTGCGGCATCGGCGGCGTCACGGGTGGTGACGGAGCCATAGAGCGACCCGGCGTCAGAGGCCTGACGAATCACGATGAACTGCTGACCATTCAGCTTGTCCGCCATCGCGTCGGCTTCTTTCTTGGTCTCAAGGTTCTGAGCTTCGAGCTGCGCTTTCTGCTCTTCGAAGTTGGCGACATTGGCTTTGGAAGCCGTCAGCGCCTTGCCTTGGGGCAGAAGGTAGTTGCGGGCATAGCCGGGCTTGACGTCCACGACTTCGCCCATCTGGCCGAGCTTGGCCACACGTTCCAGAAGGATAACTTGCATGTGCTTTCTCCTTACTTGACGGCGTAGGGCAGCAGGGCGAGGAAGCGGGCGCGTTTGATGGCGCGGGCCAGCTCACGCTGCTTCTTGGCCGAGACGGCGGTGATGCGGGACGGAACGATCTTGCCACGCTCAGAGATGTAGCGCTGCAGAAGACGTGTGTCTTTGTAGTCAATCGCGGGTGCGTTCTCACCAGAGAAGGGGCACACTTTGCGACGGCGGAAAAACGGTTTGGCTGCCATGGGTTAGGCTCCTTTTCTCAGATCAATCAGCGGCGGCGGTCGCCGCGGTCACCGCGGTCGCGCTCGTCGCGTTTCTGCATCTGGACCGAGGGTCCTTCGGCGTGCTCGTCGACCTTGATGGTCAGGACGCGCATCACGTCGTCATGCAGGCGCATCAGGCGTTCCATCTCCTGCACGGCCGGTGCGGGGGCATCGGTGCGCAGATAGGCGTAGTGGCCCTTGCGGTTCTTGTTGATCTTGTAGGCCATCGTTTTGACGCCCCAGTACTCGTTGTCCACCAGCGTACCGCCGTTGTCCGAGAGAACTGTTCCGAAATGTTCGATGAGGCTTTCGGCCTGCGCGTTGGACAAGTCCTGACGCGAAATGAAGACATGCTCATAAAGGGGCATGCGCACTCCAATCTAATTTTCAAGCGCACTTCAAAGACCGGGGATGAGACCTTTGCGGCCCGGTCACGAGAGGATGCGCGGTTCAAGCGTTCTCGCAAAGGAAGCCGCCTTATACCTGCGCGGGGGCAAAGTGCAAGTGGCGCAATTGTGGCTGCGTTCCCCGAATTGCGCCCGCGGTTTTCCTTTTCCTTGCCCTAGTCCTGCCCTGATTGGACGCAATCGTCGGTTGCAGGGGGAAAAAGGGATAAGAGCCATGAATGCAGTAACAGAGTTTTCAGGTGTTCCGGTAGAGAGTGAGACACCCAAGCGCGCGTTTCAGGTTGATGAAACACATTGGGGATATATCGTAAAATCCATGGAGGAGGCTGATGCGCCCATCCTTCTGCGCCAGGCCATAAGCTGGTTTATGGGCACATCGCTGATGGTGGCGATTGTCGGCCTTTGGGCAATGCCCGGCGCGATGTTTGATGGCGAGACATTGATTATCAAGCTGGGTTTGACGGCGATCTTTATGGCCTTTGCGGGTTTATGCTTCTGGCTGGCCTCTCGTGGCATGCGCACGGAGGTGCAATTTGATCTGGTCCGCAACGAGATCCGGTCCGTGGCGCGCAATGGCAAGGGAGCCGTGACGTTGCTGGATCGTTTGACCTTTGAGGACGTTGGCAGTGTCTTTGTGAGCCCTAGCCAGCATGGCACCGAACAGGCCAAGCTGGTTCTGCGTCTGGGCTGCAGCCCGCATCTTCTGGATGTCGCTCATGGTCGCGAGGACGCCTTGAGCGTTTTGCGCGACCGGATCGGCATGGATATGCTGAACCCATCAATCGCCGCGCCGCGCAAGTCTTTGCAGGCGTTGCAGGCCGTGCCGGGGTCGGCACGCAGTCGAAAGCACGTGGCCGCCTGACGGTCACCATCAGTTCGAAAAAAAACCTGAAAAGCCCGGCTCTTTGGTCGGGCTTTTGTTTGTCAATGAACACAGAGTGTTGAGCTTTGTGGTGTTGTCAAAAACAAAGGGAAGCCGACATTGTAAGTTTGTATACTTGCAAACCACGGAGCGACCCTGCGATGAAATCCATTCTGCTTGCCACCACCCTTGCCGCCGCCACAGCCACAGCCACAGCTGTTGCTGCCGAGCCTGTGAAATACATGCTCGATTCCAGCCATTCTCAGGTTTTGTTCAGCTATGACCATCTGGGCTATTCGACCACGTTTGGCATGTTCTCGGGCTTTGAAGGCGAGATCATGTTTGATCAGGAGAACCCCGCCAATTCGAGCGTGAATGTTTCTATGCCTTTGATGTCGATGTTCACGGGATGGGAGCAGCGCGAGGCGCATTTCATGTCCGATGATTTCTTTGGAGCAACTGAAGAGGACATGATCACGTTCACCTCGACCGAGATTGAAGTGACTGGCGAGGACACAGCGCTTATCACCGGCGATCTGACGATGAACGACATCACCCAGAGCGTTGTTCTGGATGCCAAGCTGAACGGCACGGGCACGCACCCGATGGCGCAGAAGGAATGGGCCGGCTTTGATGCGACGACAACGCTTAAGCGCTCTGACTTCGGTGTGGGGGCTTTTGCTCCGGCCGTGTCGGATGAGGTTGATGTGCGTATTTCGCTTGAAGCGGCTATCGCGGACAGCTGATCCGTCTGAATGTCTTGAAGAAAGCGCTTCGGGGAACCGGGGCGCTTTTTTCGTGGGCTGGTGTCGCGGGTCAGGGGGCTGTGGGGTTGGCCTCGATATTGATCGTGACCGTGACCGGATAGGCGAGGCTGGTCTCGTCGGTCATGTTGTCGCCGATGCCGAAGTCGCGGCGGTCGAGCGTCAGGGTCGTGCTCATGAAGGCGGTGTCGCCTTCAAAGCCCAGATCGAAGGGCATGGTGAGGGGGACGCTGTTGTCTTTGATCGTCAGAGTGCCGGTCGCGATATGGCTGGCCCCGCCTTCGCTGATATCGGCTTCAAAGACGGCGGTGGGGAATTCGGGCGTGTTAAAATAGTCCGGTCCCATTGCCTGGTCAGTGACAGAGCCGAGTGTGAGCGAGGGGATGGCGATGGTCGTGCGCACAGTGCCTTTCGCATCAGCGGGGGCGTTGCGATCATAGTCGATCTGGGTTGTCCACTCGGCAAACTCCCCTTCGACAGTCGCACCGAATTGCGTGATCGCGATGGCGATGCGGCTGCTTTCGGCGACGATTTCCCACCCGGAGGAGGTTTCTTCTAGTTGCGGCACGGCGGCGACGGTGTCTTTTGCCGCAAAGAGGCCAAGTCCGGCTCCGATGACGAGAGCGGCGGCCCATGCGCCCAAAGCAAGCGCGGGGGCTGCGGCTTTGCTTTGGTGTGGCGGCAGGTCGGGTAATTGCGGTGTGCCGATCATGCGGCGCAGGGTTTGGTCTTTGTCGACGAAGTGATGCTTGAGAGCGCCTGCGATATGCAGGATCAGAGAGGCGGCCAGGACGCGTTCGAAGATGATGTGCAGACTGGCGAAAGTATGAGCGAGGGCGTCGTCTTTTGGCACGAAGGGCAGGTTCTGGCCAAAGGGCCACCAGATTGGAGCAAAGCCTGTCGTGGCGGCGTGGTGAATCCAGCCGGAGAGCGGGACCAGCAGGAGCGAGCCATAGAGCAGCCAGTGGACCGTTTGCGCGGCGAGCGTTTCGAGCTTGCGGTCCGGGTGCAGCTCGGCGGGTTTGGGTTGGCTGATCGCCCAGGCGATGCGGGCGAGGGCCACGAAAAAGACCGTCACGCCAAGGGTCTTATGCAGCGAGAAGAGGAAGGCCTTGCGGGCCAGTTGCTCGGACGTGTCATAGGGCAGCTGGTTGGCGATGATGCCCAGCGGGATCAGCGTGATGATCAGGGCGGCTGTCAGCCAGTGGAAGGTCTTGGTCAGGCTTCCATAGTGTTGAGCAGTGTTGGCGAGGGGCATCAGGCTCTCCGGGCGGTTGTTGCTGGGAAGGTAGGGCAGTGTTGTGCCTGCGCAAAGGCCCGATCTCGCACAGCGCGTGTGCATCGGTGATTGCGCGCCGAAGCCACGCGCGGTATTTGCGGCAAAAGCTGTTGAGGAGGGTATCCATGAGCCGAGCATTCGTTTTCCCCGGGCAAGGGGCGCAGACCATCGGAATGGGCAAGGCGCTGGCGGAGGCCTATCCGGCCTCGAAGGCCGTGTTTGACGAGGTCGATGCGGCGCTGGGCGAGGATTTGTCCGGGCTGATCTGGGAGGGCGAGCAGGACACGCTGACCCTGACCCAGAATGCGCAGCCAGCGTTGATGGCCATGTCGATTGCAGTGATGCGGGCGCTGGAAGCGGAAGGGGTGTCGGTTGAGGCCGCGTCTTATGTGGCGGGGCATTCTTTGGGGGAGTATTCGGCCTTGGCGGCATCCGGTGCTTTGAGTGTGGGCGATGCGGCTGTTTTGTTGCGCGCGCGCGGGCAGGCGATGCAGGCGGCGGTGCCGGTGGGTGTCGGTGCCATGGCGGCGCTGTTGGGGCTGGATTTTGCAGCGGTGCAAGAGGTGGCGGCCGAGGCGGCACAAGATGAGGTCTGCGAGGCAGCCAACGACAACGACCCGGGACAGGTGGTTGTGTCAGGGCATAAGGCGGCTGTTGAACGGGCTGTCGAGATTGCGAAAGGCAAGGGCGCAAAGCGGGCGGTCTTGTTGCCGGTGAGTGCGCCGTTCCATTGCTCTTTGATGCAGCCCGCCGCAGACGCCATGGCAGGCGCTTTGGGCGATGTGACGATTCATGCGCCGAATGTGCCGGTGGTCGCCAATGTCGTGGCAGAGGCCGTCAGCGATCCGGAGCAGATTCGCGCGCTGCTGGTGGAGCAGATCACGGCGTCGGTCCGGTGGCGCGAAAGCGTGGCATGGATGGGCACGCAGGGCGTGACCGAGATTTGGGAGATCGGGGCCGGGAAGGCTCTGATCGGAATGGTGCGCCGGATTGATCGCGGGATCGCGACGCGCGCGCTGAGCACGCCCGAGGATATCGCGGCGGCTGTGGAAAGCATGGAATAGGGGCAGATATGTTTGATTTAGCAGGGAAAAACGCGCTGATTACGGGCGCATCTGGCGGGATCGGTGGCGAGATTGCCAAGGCGCTGCATCAGGCGGGGGCGACCGTTGGGCTTTCTGGCACACGGGTTGAGCCGTTGGAGGCGCTGGCCGCTGAGCTTGGCGAGCGGGCGCATGTGCTGCCGTGCAATCTGAGCGACATGGAGGCGGTGGACGCGCTGCCCAAGCAGGCGGCAGAGGCGATGGGATCGGTCGATGTGCTGGTCAATAACGCTGGCATCACGCGGGACAATCTGTTTATGCGCATGTCGGACGAGGAATGGGCCAGCGTGTTGGCGGTGAACCTGACCGCGACGATGAAGCTTTGCAAAGGTGTGATGCGCGGCATGATGAAAGCACGGTGGGGCCGGATCGTGAATATCAGTTCGGTCGTCGGTGCCACGGGCAATCCGGGGCAGGCGAATTACGCGGCCTCCAAGGCTGGTGTCGTGGGGATGTCGAAAAGCCTTGCCTATGAGGTGGCCAGCCGGGGGATCACGGTGAACTGCGTCGCTCCGGGCTTTATCACGACGGCGATGACCGACAAACTGACCGATGAGCAGAAGTCTGCCATTTTGACCAATGTGCCTGCCGGGCGCATGGGAGATGCCGATGAAATCGGGGCGGCTGTGCTCTATCTGGCGAGCCCGGAGGCAGGTTACGTAACAGGGACGACCTTGCATGTGAATGGTGGCATGGCCATGTTCTAGGCCTGTCTTAAAGGACAGGTGAAAGCGTTTGCCTTGGCGGAAAGCTATGATATAGGCGGCGCAGATTTGATGGGGGGGAGGTCTTTTTCCCTATCGACTTTGCCCCGACGGTGGGGTGCTAAACCGCCCCTTGGGCAGCCATAAACAGGCCGCTGGCCTTATTGAGAATGAGGACTGAGACATGAGCGACGTCGCAGATCGTGTGAAAAAGATTGTTGTTGAGCATTTGGGTGTTGAAGAGGACAAGGTGACCGAAAGCGCTTCGTTCATCGATGACCTTGGCGCTGACAGCCTCGACACTGTTGAGCTTGTTATGGCTTTCGAAGAAGAGTTTGGCATCGAGATCCCCGATGACGCCGCCGAAACCATCCAGACCTTTGGCGATGCGGTGAAGTTCATCAAAGAAGCGCAGTAAGCGCATCTGACAGTTTGGAAGACGGCGTCCTTTGGGGCGCCGTTTTGCTTTTGGCGGGCTTGGTCTGTCTGTGGCGTCTGTCTGCGGCGTCTGACTGCGGCGCGCGTATTTAGGCAAAGATGCAGATGGGCGAAACCGTGCTGATGCGGGCTTGCCGAGAGGCGGCGTTGCGGGGTAATTGAAGTCACAACCTGCGAAAGAAAAGATGGGGTCGATATGCGTCGAGTGGTAGTTACAGGATTGGGAATGGTCACGCCTTTGGCCTGCGGGGTCGAGGAGACGTGGACGCGGTTGCTGGACGGGCAATCGGGGGCTGGACCCATCACGCGCTTTGATGCGGACCATCTGGCGACGACCTATGCGTGTGAAATTCCACGTGGAGATGGATCGGACGGGACATTCAATCCGGATGACTGGATGGCCCCGAAAGAGCAGCGCAAGGTCGATGACTTTATCCTCTACGGCATGGCCGCGGCCGAGCAGGCCGTGCGCGATGCAGGTTGGACCCCGGACGGCGAAGAAGACCGGTTGCGCACGGGCGTCATGATCGGGTCGGGCATTGGTGGTTTGTCGGCGATTGCGGACACGGCCGTGTTGCTGAAGGAAAAGGGACCGCGCCGGGTGTCGCCGTTCTTTATCCCGTCAGCGCTGATCAATCTGGTGAGCGGTCAGGTGTCGATCCGCTATGGGTTCAAAGGGCCCAATCATGCGGTGGTGACCGCGTGTTCCACAGGTGCGCACGCGATCGGTGATGCGGCACGGTTGATCGCATTTGATGATGCGGATGTGATGATTGCGGGTGGGGCGGAAAGCCCAATCTCCGAGATCGGGATTGCTGGGTTCAACGCATGTAAGGCGTTGTCCACAAAGCGGGGCGATGATCCGAAATCGGCCAGCCGTCCTTATGACGCGGATCGTGATGGGTTCGTGATGGGCGAGGGTGCGGGCGTGGTCGTGCTGGAGGAATACGAGCACGCCAAGGCGCGGGGTGCCAAGATTTACGCGGAAGTTCTGGGCTATGGCCTGTCGGGCGATGCTTATCACATCACCGCACCCTCTGAGGATGGCGAGGGTGGTGAGCGGTCGATGCGGGCTGCGTTGAAGCGTGCTGGGCTGGAGCCGTCGGCGGTGGATTATATCAACGCGCATGGCACCTCGACGATGGCCGATACGATTGAGCTGGGCGCGGTAGAGCGGATGATGGGAGAGGCTGCGTCGAAGGCGACGATGTCATCAACAAAGTCCGCAATCGGGCATTTGCTGGGCGCGGCGGGTGCGGTGGAGGCGATCTTCTCGATCCTTGCGATCCGCGATCAGGTGGCGCCGCCGACAATCAATCTGGACAACCCGGATGTGGAGCCGAAGCTGGATCTTGCGCCCAATGCAAAGCGCGAGCGCGAGATCAATGTGGCGCTGTCGAACTCGTTCGGGTTTGGCGGCACGAACGCATCCCTGGTGCTTGGAAAGGTCAGCTAAATGTGGCGGCACATAGCCTCTAACGTTTTGACTTTATTTGTCGTTGTCCTGTTCTTGGCAGCGGGCGTCATTGCGTGGGGGGCCAATCAGTATTCCGCTGAAGGGCCATTGTCTGATGCGATTTGCCTGCGGGTTGAAAGTGGCTCGAACATGAGCCGGGTGTCGCGCGATCTGGAAGAGCAGGGCGCAATTTCGAGCGGGACGATCTTTCGGCTAGGTGCGGACTACACCGAGAAGACCAGCCAGTTGAAAGCGGGCAGCTTTCTGGTGACGCCCGGCGCGTCGATGGAAGAGATTGTGGATACGGTCACACGCGGCGGCGCAAGCACCTGCGGCACCGAGGTCGTCTACCGCATCGGCGTGCTGCGCACCACGGTGCAGGTGCGCGAGTTGGACCCCGCGACCAACAACTATGTGGAGCGCGTGGTCTTCAATCCGGCTGAGGATGAGGTGCCGCAGGACTACACTGAGGTAAAAGCCGAGTCCGATGTGCGGTTTCGGATTTCTCTGGCAGAAGGCGCGACCAGCTGGCAGATCGTGGAAAGTCTCAAGCAGATCGACATTCTGGAAGGTGACCCCGGCGAGGTGCCGCCCGAGGGCGTGCTGGCCCCTGACAGCTATGAGGTCACACGCGGGGCGCGGCGGGCTGATTTGATTGCGCAGATGCAAGCGGCGCAAGAGCAGTTCCTTGCAGATGCATGGGCGGAGCGCGACCCGTCGGTGCCGTTGGAGAGCCCTGAAGAAGCGTTGATCCTGGCCTCGATTGTCGAGAAGGAAACGAGCGTTCCAGAGGAGCGGCGGCAGGTGGCTTCGGTTTTTGTCAACCGGCTGAACCAAGGGATGCGTTTGCAGACGGACCCGACAGTGATTTACGGGATCACGCGCGGGCAGGGCGCTTTGGGGCGTGGCTTGCGCCGCAGCGAGTTGCAGCGCGAGACACCATGGAACACGTATGTGATCCCGGCGCTGCCGCCGACACCGATTGCCAATCCGGGGCGGGCTTCGATTGAGGCCGCACTGAACCCTGATGAGACGCCCTACATCTTCTTTGTGGCCGATGGCACGGGCGGCCATGCGTTTGCGGTGACGCTGGACGAGCATAACCGCAACGTTGCGCGGTGGCGCGAGATCGAGGCAGAGCGCGCGAACCAGTAGGCGCCCCTGCATTAGGATTTTCTTAATGAGACCGGACGGTTAGAGGGTATGAAACTGC
The DNA here is from genome assembly GCF_020177595.1 of Cognatishimia sp. MH4019. Classification (GTDB taxonomy): domain Bacteria; phylum Pseudomonadota; class Alphaproteobacteria; order Rhodobacterales; family Rhodobacteraceae; genus JAHTBL01. Next base: position 145,438 of record NZ_JAHTBL010000003.1, read on the forward strand.
CCTCTGACCTTGACTTTGTGTGCTTTTTCGCGTATAGGTTGTGGCTTGCTGGAAAGGTATGCGGCGTGTGACGGCACGGTGTTTATCTTCACGGACGGGGCACATGAGAGGCTAATCTCAATGGAAGCTACGTCCCAAGACTACGAGCAAATCGTGGCCTGTTCGCATGAGGCGATGGTCACCCTGAATGCGCAACTGATGATGTGGATGTCCTACGTCACGAAAGCGCTGCAGCAGCTGGAAGACGATCCGGCTGCCGCGAATAAGCAAGTCAGCGAAGGCCTTCGGGAAATCTATCGAACGCGGCAAATGCTTCTGCATGAGCGCGACCGAAATCTGGAGGCCTTTCATAAAGAGCAAGAGAGTATCCAACATGACGTCATCGACCTTGAGACAGAACGGATCAGTATCGCCGGCAAACTGGATCGCTTGCGGGCCGCCGGAGCGGCAGACGGAATTTCTGGATAATCTCTGCGAGGGAGAGCTTATGGCTCTCCCTTTCCTCTTCGAGTTCTGGGCGATGGAGCATCAACTGCCGCCCAAAGGTGATTGGCGCACATGGGTCGTGATGGGTGGTCGCGGTGCTGGCAAAACGCGGGCGGGGGCGGAATGGGTGCGAGCGCAGGTTGAAGGCGCGTTGCCAACGGATAAGGGGCGCGCATCGTATGTGGCGCTGGTGGGCGAGACGCAGGATCAGGTGCGCGATGTGATGGTGTTTGGGGAGAGCGGCATACTGGCGTGTTCGCCCCCGGACCGGCGACCTGTCTGGCAAGCGACGCGGAAGCGATTGGTTTGGCCGAATGGGGCTGTGGCGCAAGCGTTCTCGGCGCGCGAGCCGGAGAATTTGCGCGGCCCGCAGTTTGATGCGGCCTGGGTGGATGAGTTGGCGAAATGGAAGAAGGCTGAAGAGGCCTGGGACATGTTGCAGTTCGCGCTGCGGCTGGGGGATGATCCGCGCCAATGCGTGACCACGACGCCGCGCAATGTGGATGTGCTTAAGGACCTGATGGCGCGGGAATCGACAGTGACGACCCACGCCTCGACGCAGGCCAACCGAGCTTGGCTGGCGGACAGTTTCCTGCGCGAAGTTGAAGCGCGCTATGCAGGAACGCGGCTGGGGCGGCAGGAGTTGGACGGAGTTCTGCTGACGGATGTTGAGGGCGCCTTGTGGACGCTATCCGGGTTGGAGCGCGCAGTTTGTGATGATGTGCCGGAGTTGGACAGGATCGTTGTCGCAGTCGATCCGGCCGCGGGAGACAGCGCGTCTTCGGATGAATGCGGGATTATCGTGGCAGGGGTGAAGCGTGGGGCCACGCCTTTAGACTGGGTCGCTTACGTGTTGGAGGATGCGTCAGTGCAGGGCTGCACACCGACGGAATGGGCGACAGCGGCTGTTGAGGCGGCACAGCGCTGGGGCGCTGCGCGGCTGGTGGCTGAGGTCAATCAAGGTGGCGCGATGGTGGAAACTGTGGTGCGGCAGGTGGACCCGCTGGTGTCTTACAGGGCGGTGCGGGCGCATGTGGGCAAGGCTGCACGGGCAGAGCCTGTGGCGGCCTTGTATGAGCAGGGCCGGGTGGGTCATGTGCGGGGCCTGAGCGCTCTGGAAGATCAGATGTGCCAGATGACGTCGATGGGGTTTGAGGGTAAAGGCTCTCCGGACCGGGTCGATGCGCTGGTCTGGGCGCTGACGGATTTGATGCTGGAGCCTGCCGCGGCGTGGTCGCGGCCTCGCATGCGGGCGCTTTAACCGCCTGTTAACAAGGGCGGTCGGTCGGTTTACGGCGATTGCACTCCTTAGCGGTAGATTTGTTTTCAAGCAGATCAGAGGCCAGACCAAAGGAGTGTCTGATGAAGTTTCCCCTCTTTGGGCGCAGTAATGCTGCAACGGAACAAAAGGCCAGCGCGACGGGGCCAGTAATTGCCTATCACGGCTCGGGTCGTGTGGCGTGGAGCCCGCGCGATACGGTGTCGCTGACGCGCACCGGCTTTTCGGGCAACCCGGTGGGATTTCGGGCGGTCAAGCTTATTGCCGAAGCCGCAGCGGCGCTGCCTTTGGTTCTGCAGGATGCAGAGCGGCGTTATGATCAGCACCCGGTTTTAGCGCTGGTTACACGGCCCAATGCGGCGCAGGGGCGGGCGGAATTGTTCGAGGCGCTTTTCGGGCAGTTGCTGCTGTCGGGCGATGCCTATGTGGAGGCAGTAGGTGGCGAAAGCGTGCCGGTTGAACTGCATGTGCTGCGCTCGGACCGGATGAGCGTTGTGCCGGGCGCGGATGGTTGGCCGGTGGCTTATGAATATGCTGTGGGCGGTCGCAAGCACCGGTTTGCGATGACCGCGGATCACAAGCCGATCTGCCATATCAAGAGCTTTAATCCACAGGACGATCACTATGGTCTGAGCGCGTTGCAGGCGGCGGCGAGTGCGATTGATGTGCATAATGCGGCCTCGGCTTGGTCCAAGGCGCTGCTGGACAATGCAGCGCGGCCTTCGGGGGCGATTATATATAACGGGGCGGATGCGGCCGGGATGACGCCGCAGCAATATGACCGCCTGGTCAGCGAGATGGAGGTGCATCATCAAGGCGCGCGGAACGCAGGACGTCCGATGTTGCTGGAAGGGGGGCTTGATTGGAAGCCGATGGGCTTTTCACCCTCAGATATGGAGTTCCAGAAAACCAAGGAAGCGGCTGCGCGCGAGATCGCGGTGGCGTTCGGGGTGCCGCCCATGCTGCTGGGGATCACAGGCGATGCGACCTACGCGAATTATCAGGAGGCGAACCGGGCGTTTTACCGGCTGACAGTACTGCCCTTGGCGACGCGCGTCGCGGCGGCTGTGTCGGACTGGCTGAGCGTGATGGTAGGTGAGGCGTTGGAGCTAAAACCGGATCTGGATCAGGTGCCCGCACTTTCGGCAGAGCGAGATGCGCAGTGGAAGCGGGTGTCTGAGGCGGTGTTTCTGACGGATGCGGAGAAACGGCATTTGCTTGGCCTGCCTGCGGTGGCGGACGAATGAGCGTGGGTAGAGCGAGGAGCTGCGGGATGATCGAGACAAAAGACAGTGGTTTGGAACGCAAGTTCTGCCAAGTGGAGATCGGGCTGAACCTGATCGAAGGGCATCGGATCGAAGGCTATGCGTCGCTGTTTGGGGCCTGTGATCAGGGCGGGGATGTGGTCACCAAGGGCGCTTATGCGGTCTCACTGAGCGGGCTGTTGGCAGCGAAGCGCAGTGTGAAAATGTTGTGGCAGCATGACCCGGCAGAACCGATTGGCGTATGGGACGAGGTACGCGAGGACGGCACGGGGCTTTACGTGAAAGGCCGTTTGTTGGAGGCGACAACGCGGGGGCGCGAGGCGATTGCGCTGATCGAAGCGGGGGCCATTGATGGGCTGTCGATTGGCTACCGAACGGTGAAGGCCCGCAAGGATGAACAGGGGCGCAGGCTTCTGACCGAATTGGAGCTTTGGGAGGTGTCTTTGGTGACCTTCCCGATGCTTCCTGAGGCGCGTGTCGCTGCCAAGGGTGAGGTGCCCGAGGACCATGACTTGCGTGAGTTGGCGGATGCGTTCGAGGACGCGCGCCGCATGCTGGCAGGAGCCTAGCCAGCGGTTCACCCCTGAGCACAGGACAAGATGATGAGCAAAACCGAGATGCGTTCTCGGGCTGGGGAAGATGTGTCTCCGGTTCGGGACATGAAGACCGCGCTGGCGGGATTTGTGAGCGACTTCAAAGACTTTCAGAACGACATTGATGCGAAATTCAACAAACAGGAAGAGCGACTGACCATGCTGGATCGGAAAACGATGACTGCCTCGCGTGCGCCTTTGGCAACCGCTGCGGAAGAAACTGCGCCCCATGAAAAAGCGTTCAACGCTTATCTGCGCTCGGGCGATGATGATGGCCTGCGCGGGTTGGAACTAGACGGCAAGGGCATGTCGACGGCTGTAGCGGGCGACGGTGGCTATCTGGTGGATCCGGCGACGTCGGAGACCATTCAGTCGGTGCTGAAATCGACGGCCTCTGTCCGCTCGATTGCGAATGTGGTTAATGTCGAGGCGACGTCTTTTGACGTACTGGTGGATCATGGCCAGATGGGTTCGGGCTGGGCGACGGAAGCGGGCGCGATTGCCGAGAGCGAGACACCGCAGATCGACCGGATCACCATTCCGCTGCACGAGCTGTCGGCCCTTCCCAAAGCGTCTCAGCGTCTGCTGGACGATAGCGCATTCGACATTGAGGGTTGGCTGGCGGGCCGTATCGCGGACAAGTTCGCTCGTGCAGAGGCGGCGGCGTTTGTGAATGGTGACGGCGTCGATAAGCCCACGGGCTTTCTGAGCCATCCTGTTGTGGATGATGCGAGCTGGGACTGGGGGGCTCTGGGCGCAGTTGCATCTGGTGCGGATGGTGATTTTGACAGCGCCGATGCAGTTATCGATCTGGTTTACGCGCTGGGGGCGGAGTACCGCGCCAATGCAAGCTTCGTGATGAACTCGAAGACCGCAGGCGCCGTGCGCAAGCTGAAAGATGGCGACGGTCGCTTCCTGTGGTCGGATGGCCTGGCGGCTGGCGAGCCAGCGCGTCTGCTTGGCTACCCGGTCGTGATTGCAGAAGACATGCCAGACATTGCGTCTGACAGCACGGCCATCGCCTTTGGTGACTTCGCATCGGGCTACACGATTGCTGAGCGCCCTGATCTGCGCGTGCTGCGCGATCCGTTCTCGGCCAAGCCGCACGTTCTGTTCTACGCAACCAAGCGGGTGGGCGGTGATGTGAGCGACTTTGCAGCAATCAAACTGCTGAAATTCTCGGTCTCTTAAGGACCGAGACAGGGCGGCCCTTCGGGGTCGTCTGACCCGGGCGCGCGCCGCAACACCCCCCGTGTTGTCTAGCTGCTCCCCTCCGTCCGAGCAATGCGGAGGCGCGCGTCCAACTTTTGCAGGGGCCCGAATTTCGGAGTAATTCCATGATGTTAGTTCAAGAAAATACGGTTCAGAGCGAGGCAATCCCAGTTGCGGCTTTCAAAAAGCATCTGCGCCTTGGCACCGGGTTTTCAGATGATTCCGTTCAGGACGAGATCCTGGAGAGCTTCTTGCGGGCTGCAATCGCCGCAGTAGAGGCGCGCACCGGAAAGGTGCTGCTGAAGGAGAGCTTCAACTGGTCGCTGACGCGCTGGAAAGACAGTGTGACCGAGACGTTCCCGCTGGCTCCGGTCAGTACGGTTCTGGAGGTTGCGACCGTGGCGCGCAACGATGCGCGCGCTCTGATCGACTCGCAGGAGTACTTCCTGCAAGAAGACGGGTTTCGCCCGCTTCTGATCGGTGCAGGTGGGCGCTTGCCGCGCATCCCGAGCGGTGGCTGGGTCGAGGTTCGGTTCCGTGCGGGTTATGCCGATGATTGGGGCGATCTGCCTGCCGATCTGAGCCATGCCGTTTTTCTGTTGGCTGCGCATTACTACGAAAACCGGAATGTCACTGGGCTGGGCGAAGGCTGCATGCCGTTTGGCGTCTCGGCCTTGTTGCAGCGCTACCGTGAGGTGCGTTTGTTCAAAGGGGCGAGCGAATGAGCACGCCTGTTTTGAACCGCAAGCTGGTGCTGGAGACGCCGGCCTCGGTGCCGGATGGGGCGGGTGGCTTTGTAGAAAGTTGGCAGCCGCTGGGTACGGTCTGGGCCGAAGTTAGGGCCGGGTCCGGCCGCGAGAAGGCAGGCGCGTTCACAACCGTCTCGAGCATGGCGTTTCGGATTACCGTGCGCGGTGCGCCGGTCGGGTCCGAGCAACGTCCGCGCCCGGATCAGCGGTTTCGCGAAGGCACGCGGCTGTTTCGCATCCTGGCGGTCAGCGAGAGCGATCCGCGCGGTCACTATCTGATGTGCTTTGCAAATGAAGAGGTGGCGGCATGAGCTATGGCAGTGCAGCACCACTTCAGTCGGCGATTTACCAGCGGCTTGTGGGCGACCCCGCGCTGGTCGCGATTGTGGGCAGCGCTATCTATGACGCGCTTCCGGCGGGTAATTTGCCCTCGCTTTACGTGAGCCTCGGCGGCGAAGACGTCAAGGCGCGCGATGAGTACACGGGCGGCGGGGCGGTGCATCTGCTCAAGCTTTCAGTGGTGTCCGCGGCTTCGGGGTTCGCGAGTGCAAAAGAAGCGGCGTCTGCTGTGTGTGACGCGCTGGATGATCCGAGCCTAAGCCTGACGCGCGGGCGGCTAGTGTCGCTGCGCTTTGTTCGGGCGAAGGCGGCAATGGTCGGCAATGGCCAGACCCGCCGCATTGATATGACCTTCCGCGCCCGCGTGGATGAAACCTGATTTTTCTCAAGAATGGAGGCGGGACCATGGGTGCCCAGAACGGCAAGGATCTTTTGATCAAGATGGACATGACCGGGGACGGTCAGTTCCAGACAGTGGCGGGCCTGCGGGCGACGCGGATTTCGTTCAATGCAGAGACGATTGATGTCACATCTTTGGAGAGCACGGGCGGGTGGCGCGAGCTGCTGGCCGGGGCGGGCGTAAAGACGGCGGCAGTGTCGGGGTCTGGCGTCTTTAAGGATGCCGATACCGATGAGCGCGCGCGGCAGGTCTTCTTTGATGGGGATACACCGGATTGCCAGGTGATTGTGCCGGATTTCGGTGTGATCGAAGGCAAGTTCCAGGTCACCTCGATCGAGTATTCCGGCACGTTTGACGGAGAGGCGACCTATGAGATCGCTTTATCCTCGGCGGGCGCAATCAGTTTCAACGCGCTGTGATGGGTAATCCTTACGCAAGCGAGGTGGCGCTGGTTATCGACGGGCAGCGCCATGTGGCCAAGCTGACTTTGGGCGCCTTGGCCGAGCTGGAAGCGACGCTGGAGACAGGCACGCTGATCGAGCTGGTTGAGAGGTTCGAGGGTGGTGCGTTTTCCACGCGGGATGTGCTGGCGCTGATCGTGGCCGGATTGCGCGGCGGCGGCTGGGATGGCCAGGCGCGCGACCTGATTTCGGCAGAGATCGAAGGCGGCATGGTGGAGGCGGCGAAAGTGGCTGCGACGTTGCTGTCGCGGGCGTTTGCCCTGCCAGAGGGCTGAGATGGATTGGGCGGGGCTGATGCGCGTGGCGTTGATCGGGTTGCGGTTGGAGCCAGACGCTTTCTGGCGGCTGAGCCCGGCTGAGCTGTTGTTTTTGATGGGGAAAACGGGCGGATCGGCTCCGCTGAACCGGGCGCGGCTCGACGAGTTGGCGGCGGCCTATCCCGATGCGGGGCAAGGAGAGTGACATGCAGGATCTAGACGGGCTCGACGAGCTGGAAGATCAGATGGCGATGCTGGAAGGTACGATGGGCCGCGGCGCGGATGTTGCGTCGAGCTTCAACGATCATCTTGGGCTGATGCGCGACAACTTGAGTATGGCGGGCAAGGACGTGATGGGTCTGACCTCGTCACTTTCGGGCGGTTTGCGGCGTGCGTTTGATGGGCTTTTGTTTGATGGCATGAAGCTGTCGGACGCTATGCAAGGCGTTGCGAAGTCGATGGTGGACGCCACCTATTCGGCGGCGATGAAGCCCGTCACGAACCATCTGGGTGGGATGCTGAGCCAAGGTGTCGGCAGTATTATGCAGGGGATTTTGCCCTTCGCCGATGGTGGCACGTTTTCCCAAGGGCGCGTCATGCCGTTCGCCAAGGGTGGCGTTGTCAGTGGCCCGATGACCTTTCCGATGCGCGGTGGCACGGGGCTGATGGGCGAGGCGGGGCCGGAGGCGATCATGCCGTTGAGCCGCGGGCCGGATGGCAAGCTGGGCGTGCGCGCTGGGGGCGGCAGTGGTGTGTCGGTCGTCATGAATATCTCGACCCCGGATGTGCAGGGCTTCCAGCGGTCGCAAAGCCAGATCGCAGCGCAGATGAACCGCGCTTTGGGGCGCGGGCAGCGTAACCGTTAACGGACAATCAGGAGGAGCAGCGGTATGGGCTTTCACGAGATACGGTTTCCCGCGAACCTGAGTTTTGGCTCGGTCGGTGGACCAGAGCGGCGCACGGATGTGGTGACGCTGGCCAACGGGTTTGAAGAACGCAACACGCCTTGGGCGCATTCGCGCAGGCGCTATGATGCGGGTCTGGGGCTGCGATCTTTGGATGATATCGAGACGCTGATTTCATTCTTTGAGGCACGGCGCGGGCAGCTTTACGGGTTTCGCTGGAAGGATTGGGCGGATTTCAAAAGCTGCACCAATTCAGAAGATGTTTCTTATCTGGATCAGATCCTTGGCACGGGCGATGGCGAAACAACCGAGTTTGCTTTGAGCAAGCGATATCTGTCCGGTGAGCAGAGCTATAAGCGGCCTATATTGAAGCCGGTAGACGGCTCGGTTCGTGCGGGGGTCAATGGAGACCCGCTGCAGGAAGACACGCATTATCAGGTGGATACGGCGCGCGGGATTATCACGTTTCTTGATGCACCGGATCCGGATACCGAAGTGACCGCAGGCTTCGAGTTCGATGTGCCGGTGCGGTTTGACACAGGCATCATACAGACTTCGGTCGCAAGCTTTAACGCAGGTGATGTGCCGTCGGTGCCGATTATCGAGGTGCGGGTATGAGTGTTCCGGAGGCGCTGAAGGCGCATTTGCAAAGCGGGGCGACACAGATGTGTCGTGCCTGGGAGCTGAAACGGCGGGACGGTGTGCGGTTGGGCTTTACGGATCATGATCTTGATCTGACATTCGATGATCTGGTGTTTCACGCAGATACGGGACTGACGTCGGTCGCGTTGGAGCAGACGACGGGCTTGTCGGTGGATAATACCGAAGCGATGGGCGTGCTGAGCCATGTGTCAGTGTCGGAGGCCGATATCGAGGCCGGACGCTTTGACGGTGCTGAGGTCTTGGCCTGGACCGTCAACTGGTCGGATGTAAGCCAACGTGTGCTGCGGTTTCGTGGGACGTTAGGGGAAATTCGCCGCTCGGGCGGGGTGTTCAAGGCGGAGCTGTCAGGGCTGACAGAACGGCTGAACCAGGCGCAGGGGCGGATTTATCAAAAAAGCTGTGCGGCATTGCTGGGCGATGCGGCTTGCGGCTTCGATGTAAACGCGCCGGGCTATCATTGGCGCGGCTTTGTCGACGCTGTCGAGGATCGCCGGATGCTGGCCTTCGATGATCTGAGCGGCTTTGCCGAAGGCTGGTTTGACCGCGGGCGTATTGAGGTGATGAGCGGCGCGGCTAAGGGGTTGATCGGGCTTGCGAAGACGGATCGGTTGATTGGGTCTCAGCGGCAGATTGAGCTTTGGGAGCCACTTCGCGCGGCTGTTGCCGTTGGCGATGAAATTTTGCTTCAAGCAGGCTGCGACAGGCGGATGGAGACTTGTCAGGCGAAGTTTGACAATCTTCTGAATTTTCGCGGTTTTCCACATATCCCCGGGGAGGATTGGCTGATGGCTTCCCCAACCGGTGGCAGCGCCAACAATGGCGGGAGTCTGAATCAATGAGCCGCGTTGTGACAGCAGCGCGGGGCTGGATCGGAACGCCTTATCGGCATCAGGCCTCGACGCGTGGAGCGGGTGCGGATTGTCTTGGGTTGATCCGGGGTGTCTGGCGTGAGGTATGCGGGGCGGAGCCTGTTGATGTGCCGGCCTACACGGCAGATTGGGCCGAACCGCAAGGCGAAGAGGCGCTGATGGCGGCCTCCAGCGCGCATTTGCAGCGCTACGAGGAACCCTGTTGGGATGTCGGCACAGTGATTTTGTTTCGCATGAAGGAGGCTGGGTTGGCCAAGCATCTGGGTATTCTCTCGGAAAGCGGGGCGGCGCCGAAATTTATCCATGCTTATAGCGGTCACGCGGTGGTCGAAAGCGCGCTCAGTGCGCCTTGGCGGCGTCGTGTGGTTGGCTGGTTCGCGTTTCCGGAAAGGAGCCTCTGATGGCGACGATTGTCTTATCTGCAGCAGGTGGTGCGCTGGGCGGCGCGATTGGCGGGTCGGTCCTGGGCATGCCGATGGCGGTTGTTGGGCGCGCCGTTGGTGCGGCTGCCGGGCGTATGATCGACCAGCGGTGGGCCGGAGGCGGGCAGGGGCGCAGCGAGCAGGCTGTGATGGGCGGCGGCTCTCGCGTGGTGGAGACGGGGCGGATTGACCGGTTCCGCCTGATGGGCGCGAGCGAAGGTGGGCCGATTGCGCAGCTTTACGGGCGTGCACGTCTGGGGGGACAGGTGATCTGGGCGACGCGGTTTAAGGAAACCGTCATGACCTCTACCGAGATGAGGGGTGGCACAACACGAACCACAAGCTCTGGCGGTGGCGGTGGTGGCAAAGGATTCGGTGGCGGAGGCGGCGGTGGGTCGAGCCGGACGACAACCTCCAGAAGCACTGTCACGACGAAAACGTATCATTACTCGGTCTCGCTGGCTTTGGCGCTTTGCGAAGGAGAGATTTCGCGTGTCGCACGGGTCTGGGCGGACGGGCAGGAAGTGCCTTTGCGGGATCTGACCATGCGGGTCTATACGGGCAGCGAGGATCAACTGCCTGATCCAAAGATTGCCGCAGTCGAAGGGGCAGAGAATGCGCCGTCTTATCGCGGAATTGCCTATGTTGTGCTGGAAGACTTGCCGCTTGAGGCGTTTGGCAATCGTGTCCCTCAGTTTTCATTTGAAGTGATGCGGCCTGAAGCGGTTAAGGAGGGCGCGCGCGCGCGCGATATCTCGTCGGCGGTGCAGGCTGTGGCGATGATGCCAGGCTCGGGCGAATATGTGCTGGCAACGTCGCCGGTTTACTATGAACGCGGGCCGGGGCGGAACCATGCGGTGAACTTGAACACGCCGTCCGGACGCACGGATTTTGTGACCTCGGTCGAGGCGCTGACCGAAGAGGTGCCAAACTGCGGCTCGACCTCGTTGATCGTGTCGTGGTTTGGAAACGACCTGCGTTGCGGGAACTGCAGCGTGCGACCGCGCGTAGAGCAAACGATTGAGGATGCGCCGCGCATGCCTTGGCGAGTCGCAGGGCGCGTCCGGTCGAACGCGGGCACCATTCCTAAGTTGGACGGACGTCCGATCTATGGTGGAACACCTGCGGATGTATCTGTCGTTCAGGCGATAAAACACCTTAAAACCAAAGGGCAAGATGTTGTTTTTTATCCATTTATTTTGATGGATCAAGTGGACGGAAACAGCAAGCCGGACCCTTGGAGTAACGCAGCAACGCAACCAGCCTTGCCGTGGCGAGGACGGATCACTCTGGCAAAAGCCCCCGGGCAGCCTGGTTCGACCGATCAGACATTAGGTGCCGAAACAGAGGTGGAGGCTTTCTTTGGGCAGGCTGCTGCCAGCGATTTCAGCGTGCAAAACGGGCGTGTTGTCTACACTGGTCCAAATGATTGGGGATATCGGCGCTTTGTGCTGCATTATGCCAAGCTCTGCGAGATGGCGGGTGGTGTTGGCGCGTTTTGTATTGGGTCAGAGATGCGTGGCCTGACGCAAATTCGCGGCGCGGCAGGGTCGTTTCCGGCGGTTGCAGCTTTGCGGGCTTTGGCAGCTGATGTGCGGGCGATCCTTGGCCCTGACACCAAGATTGGTTACGCGGCGGATTGGTCAGAGTACTTTGGTTACATGCCACAGGATGGGTCGGGCGACCGGCTGTTTCATCTCGATCCGCTCTGGGCGGATGTGAATATCGATTTCATCGGTATCGACAATTACATGCCGCTCTCGGATTGGCGGGACGGGTTTGATCATCTTGACGCGGATAAGGCGCAGACGATCTATGATCTGGAATATCTGAAATCCAATGTCGAAGGCGGCGAAGGCTACGATTGGTATTACAGCGGGTCAGACGCGCGGGAGGCGCAAATACGCACTCCGATCACGGATGATCACGGCGAGCCGTGGATCTGGCGCTACAAGGACGTTCGTGGGTTTTGGGAGAATACACACCATGAGCGCATTGGTGGCGTGCGGCAGGCACAGCCAACCGATTGGGTGCCGCAGTCCAAGCCGATCTGGTTCACTGAGTTTGGGTGTGCTGCAATTGATAAAGGGGCCAATGAACCCAATAAATTCGTTGATCCGAAATCCTCCGAGAGCACTCTGCCGCGGTATTCGACGGGTCGGCGTGACGAGCTGATGCAAATGCAATATTTGCGTGCGATATTGGAATATTGGAAGGATGAGCGCGTAAATCCGGTATCAGAGCTTTATAATGGTTCGATGATTGATATGTCCCGTTCACATGTCTGGGCATGGGATGGGCGTCCTTTTCCACATTTTCCAAACAATCTGGCTTTGTGGTCCGATGGGTCCAACTACGCGCGCGGGCACTGGTTGAACGGACGTGCAACGGCGCGGTCCTTGGCGTCTATCGTGGCCGAGATATGTGACCGGTCTGGTGTTGTTCACTATGACGTGTCGCGCCTTCACGGCTTTGTGCGGGGCTATTCGGTGAATGACGTCGATAGCGGTCGGGCGGCGTTGCAACCGTTGATGCTGGCCTATGGCTTTGATGCGATTGAACGCGGGGGGCGCCTGCATTTTGTCACCCGCGATGGGCGGGCGACGGCTGAGTTGGACGTGGCCGAGCTTGCGCTGAACGACGAGCAAGAGAGCGACCTGGAGCTTTCCCGCGCACCGAGCGCGGATGTCGCCGGGCGCATGCGGGTCAATTTTGTCGAGGCAGATGGCGAGTATGAGGCGCGTTCTGCCGAGGCGGTGTTTCCGGATGATGATACGCCGTCTGTGTCCACGTCAGAGCTTGAGTTATCGCTGACGCGTGGTGAAGGCCGCATGATGGCCGAGCGATGGCTGACGGAGGCGCGCGTGGCGCGTGATAGTGCAAAATTTGCCCTACCGCCTTCGCAGGCCGATCTGGGGGCTGGAGACGTTGTACGCGTCGGGCTGCCGGAGGGAGATTTCGACTTTCGCATCGACCATGTGGAAGAGGCGGGGGTCAAACTGTGCTCGGCCACGCGGGTGAGCGAGGGGGTTTATGTCGCCTCGCATCCGCTTGAAGAGGTCGCGGTGATGAAGCCGTTTACGCCTGTCGCGCCAGTGTTTTCGCTATTTCTGGACTTGCCTCTTATGACGGGGGACGAGGTCGAGCACGCGCCTCATATCGCGGTGGCGGCGGACCCTTGGCCGGGATCGGTTGAGGTCGTCAGTTCGGTCACTGGAAACGGATACCAGCGCAATGTCTCGATTGCAGGCGCTTCCGTGATCGGGGTGACGGAGACGCCTTTGGCCGCCGCGCAGGCGGGTTTATTTGACCGAGGCGCGCCGTTGAGGGTGCGTGTGTCGAACGCTCATCTGTCCTCGGTGGAGGACGCCGCGTTGCGGGCAGGTGCAAATCTGTGTGCGATTGGCGATGGCACTTCGGATCAGTGGGAGCTTTTTCAGTTTGCGCAGGCCGATCTGGTTGAGCAAGACGTCTACGAGTTGTCGATGCGGTTGCGGGGCCAACTGGGTAGTGACGCGGTCATACCCCAGACTTGGCCTGCGGGTTCTTACATCGTTCTGATGAATGGGATGCTGGACCAAATTGTGCTGCCGGCGGGAAACCGGGATACGGCGCGGTATTACCGGATTGGACCATCCAGCCGGTCCTATGATGATGATGCCTATACCGGGAAATACGAGGCTTTTCAAGGAATTGGCTTGCGTCCGCTAAGCCCGGTGCATCTGAGGGGGCAGCGTCTGGATGATGGCGATCTTGCTGTGAGCTGGGTGCGGCGAACTCGCATGGAAGGAGACAGCTGGAGCGGATTTGATGTGCCTCTTGGTGAAGCCTCGGAGCTTTACATTTTGCGGGTCATTGATGGCGGCAGCTTGCGGCGTGAGGTGCAGCTGAACAGCCCTGAATGGCTTTATCCAGCGGGCATGCAGGCGGCTGACGGTGTGTCCGGTGCATTTAAAATTGAGGTTGCTCAAGTGTCCGAACGGTTTGGGCCGGGGCTTTATACAAGGATTGAGATCAATGACTGAGACCGCAAAACTTGGACTTCCCTTGGTGCAGCCCTCGCAGGCACAAAAGCATGTCACAGTGAACGAGGCATTCACACGGCTGGATAGCCTGACGCAAGTGAGCGTGCTCTCGCGCAGTGTGACGGTACCGCCTGCCGATGCGGCTGAGGGCGTGTGCTATCTGGTTCCAACCGGGGCGAGCGCGGCCTGGAACAGCCATGTCGGTGAGATCGCGATCCGGTCGAACAACGGATGGGTTTTTGTGCCCATGGTTGAGGGTTGGCGCATCTGGGTGGCCGATGAGGGCCAAGCGCTGGATTGGGTTGCGGGAGAATTCGTGTCGGGACTGATAGCGCGATCTGCGTCAGGGGCCGCCACGCAAATCAAGATTTGGGAATACGATCAAACACTCGCCAGCGGGTCCGTTGTTGATGGTGCTGAGGAAGTACCAGGCACGGTGCTTGTTTTTGGGATTACCGGGCGGGTTCTGACCGCATTAAGCGGTAGTTTGAGCGACTGGCAACTGGGGCATGGTTCAAGCGCGGATCGGTATGGCTCTGGATTGGGTCTGGGTTCAGGATCTTGGCTGCGCGGATTGACGGGGCAACCACAGGCCTATTACAGCGGATTCCGGCCTAAATTCACGGCAAATGGTGGGGACTTTGCCGGTGGATCCGTGCGCGTTGCGATCCATTACATGGAATTGGGTTTGCCGAGTGCCTCGTGATGAAACCCGTCCTGATGGGGGATGTGATCGCTTTGGCGCGGGCCTTGCGGGCTGCGCCAGACGCGGAACGTGCGTCTCTGATTTCTCAGGTGTTTGCAGATGCGAGCGAAGCAGCCGTCTTTGTGAAAAAGGCGCGTCGGACGCATCCCGATTTGGGTAACGGGAGCGTTATGGCAGCCAGTTCCCGTTATCCGCAAGTGCCTGAGCCATGGTTGCAGGATCGGGAGTATTGTCGTTGCTTGCGCGATATTTTTGACTATTTGTCAGAGAGATAATCGCGCGAGAGAGGCATCCCGTTCATGTGGCTGGGGCATTCAACCGATGTCTTATCCGAAGTGACCATTTGCTGCTCTGAATCGTCCTCGCATCCTCCTTTTCAGGCGCTTTGATAGACGCAAGTAGCCGTGTCTTTGGCGTCATTCTGACGCCTTTTCATTGCCTTGTTCCATGGGCTCGCTTATTTGAGGAAGAGGCGACGCCGCATTTTGCGGCAATGAGGTCCAGACCATGGCGACTTTGACGAACAGTTTGCGCAGTGTTGATCCCCTTTGGGACCGCATCCGTGAAGAAGCACAGGAGGCCGTTCGCGCCGAACCTTTGCTGGGCGGGTTAATCCATTCCAGCCTGCTGCACCACGATAGCGTGGAAAGTGCGTTGGCCTACCGGCTGGCGCTAAAGCTGGCTTCGGGCGAGATGTCAGAGCAGTTGCTGCGGGAGATCATGGATGAGGCCTATGCGGCGGATTCTCGTCTAGCCGAAGCGGCGCGTGCTGATCTGGCCGCCATCTACGAGCGGGACCCGGCCTGCCATCGCCTGATCCAGCCAATCCTGTATTTCAAAGGCTTCCAAGCGGTTCAGGCTTATCGCATCGGCCACTGGCTGTGGAGCGAAGGGCGCAAGGATTTGGCATACTTCTTCCAGATGCGCGTGTCTGAGGTCTTCGGGATCGACATTCATCCGGCGGCAAAGATTGGCAAAGGTTTGATGATTGACCACGCCCATTCGATTGTGATCGGTGAGACGGCGGTCGTTGGGGATAACGTATCCATGCTGCATTCGGTGACACTGGGCGGCACGGGCAAGGAAGATGATGATCGTCATCCCAAGATCGCCAATGGCGTGCTGATTGGAGCGGGCGCAAAGGTGCTTGGCAACATTCACGTCGGCCATTGCAGCCGGATCGCCGCAGGGTCCGTCGTGCTTGAGGACATCCCACCGATGAAAACCGTGGCCGGTGTGCCTGCGAAGATCGTCGGGGAAGCCGGTTGTTCGCAGCCGTCGATCACCATGGATCAGCTGTTGAAAAGCCATCTTTAAGGCTTTGACGTAAAACAAAAAGGGCGGCCCAAGCGAGCCGCCCTTTGTCGTTTCTGAGGCCGCCGCGTTACGCCAGCATGGTCATTGGGTTCTCAAGATTATCCTTGATCGCGGTCAGCAGTTCCGCGCCCATTGCACCATCAATCACACGGTGGTCGACCGACAATGTGACGGACATGACGATCGCTACGGCCAATTCGCCATCTGCACCAACAACGGGTTTCTTTACTCCCGCGCCGACTGCAAGGATCGCGCCGTGGGGCGGGTTGATGACCGCGTCAAAATTGTCGATGCCGAACATCCCAAGGTTCGAGATGGCAAACGTGCCGCCCTGATACTCATGGGGTGCCAGCTTGCGGTCGCGCGCGCGGGCGGCGAGGTCTTTCATCTCGGCTGACAGTGCCGACAGCGACTTCATCTCGGCGTCTTTCAGCACCGGTGTGAACAACCCGCCTTCGATGGCCACGGCCACTGCGACGTCCGAAGGCGTCAGTTTCAGCACTTTGTCACCGGCCCAGACCGCGTTTGCGTCGGGCACTTGTTGCAGCGCCAAAGCACAGGCCTTGATGACGAAGTCGTTGACCGACAGCTTCACGCCGCGCGGCTCAAGCTGCTTGTTGAGCTGGCTGCGGAACTTCATCAGATTGTCGAGCTGGATATCCCGGCGCAGGTAGAAATGCGGGATGGTCTGCTTGGCTTCCGTCAGACGCGCGGCAATCGTTTTGCGCATTCCGTCAAGCGGCACGGCCTCATACTCGCGCCCTTCATACATCTTCTCGACAGCGCTGGCAGACATGCCTTCCGCGGCAGTCGCCGGAGCCGGAGCGGCCTCCGCCTTTGCAGGGGCTGCGTCGGACTTTGCGGGCTGTGCGTTTGCGTTTTTGACATCGGCTTTGACGATGCGGCCTTTGGGGCCAGAGCCTTTGATCTGGCTCAGATCCAGACCTTTATCCGCTGCGATCCGGCGGGCCAGCGGGGATGCGAAGATACGCGTGCCGTCGCTGGACGCGGGCGCTGCGGGGGCAGGGGTCGCCGCAGCAGAGGGCGCGGACTCTTCCGAGACCGGGGCTTTCTCTTCAGTCGCTGCAGGGGCCGCAGGGGCGGAGGCTTCGCCAATGTCATCGGCGCTTTCCCCATCTTCCAACAGCACGGCAATCGGTGTGTTCACCTTCACCGCTTCTGTGCCTTCGGCGACGAGGATTTTCCCGATGACGCCTTCATCTACGGCTTCAAATTCCATGGTGGCCTTGTCGGTCTCGATCTCGGCCAGAAGGTCACCGGAATTGACGGTATCGCCTTCCTTGACCAACCATTTGGCCAGCGTGCCTTCCTCCATCGTCGGAGAGAGCGCGGGCATCAATACTTCAGTAGGCATGGGCTCGCTCTCCTTAGCGGTAGGTGACTTTGCGGGCGGCTTCGACGACCTCATCGGTCGTCACAAGCGCCAGCTTTTCGAGGTTGGCCGCATAGGGCATCGGCACGTCTTTGCCCGTGCAGTTGATGACCGGCGCATCAAGGTAATCGAACGCCTCCTGCATCAGCACGGCAGAGATGTGGTTGCCGATGGAACAGACGGGGAAGCCTTCCTCGACCGTGATGCAGCGGTTGGTTTTCATGACCGAATTGATGACCGTCGCCGTGTCCATCGGGCGCAAGGTGCGCAGGTCGATGACCTCGGCGCTGATGCCATCTGCGGACAGTTTCTCTGCCGCTTCCAAAGCATACTGCATCCCGATCCCGAAGCTGACGATGGTCAGGTCCGTGCCTTCGCGGGCAACCTTTGCCTTGCCGAAGGGGATCGTGAAATCATCCATCACCGGCACGTCGAAGGAGCGGCCATAGAGGATCTCGTTTTCTAGGAAGACCACCGGGTTGGGGTCGCGGATCGCTGTTTTCAGCAAGCCTTTCGCATCAGCAGCCGAGTACGGCATCACCACTTTCAGACCCGGAACCTGACTATACCAAGCGGCAAAGTCATGGCTATGCTGCGCACCCACACGGGCTGCAGCGCCGTTGGCCCCGCGGAACACCATCGGTGCTCCCATCTGACCGCCGGACATATAGAGCGTCTTGGCGGCAGAGTTGATGATGTGGTCAATCGCTTGCAGTGCGAAGTTGAAGGTCATGAACTCGACAATCGGGCGCAAGCCCCCGAATGCGGCACCCACGGCGATGCCGGTGAAGCCATGCTCGGTGATCGGCGTGTCGATCACGCGCTTGGCACTGAATTCGTCCAGCAGGCCCTGAGACACTTTGTAAGCGCCCTGATATTCAGCGACTTCCTCGCCCATCAAATAGACCGTCTCGTCCCGGCGCATTTCCTCGGCCATGGCGTCACGCAAGGCTTCGCGCACGGTGGTCGATTTCATCTCGGTGCCTTCGGGCCAGTCTGGGCTGGTGTCGGCTTGCTGCACGGGCGTGGCCACTTCGGCAGCCACCGGGGCGGGGGCCTCGGCCTTTTCCTCGGGGGCTGCGGCAGCCGGTGTTGCGGCTTCGGCCACAGCGTCGGCGTCTTCGCCTTCTTCCAGCAGCACTGCGATGGGCGTGTTCACTTTCACGCCTTCCGTGCCTTCGTCCACCATGATCTTGCCCATGGTGCCTTCGTCGACCGCCTCGAATTCCATCGTGGCTTTGTCGGTTTCGATCTCGGCAATAATCATGCCGGATGTGATCTCGTCGCCTTCTTTCACCAGCCATTTGGCCAGCGTGCCTTCTTCCATTGTCGGAGACAGGGCGGGCATCAGAATTTCGGTTGCCATGTCTTCAAGCCTCCTGGGGAACTTCAGTTGCGTAGATATCTGTCCAAAGCTCTTCGAGCGCGGGCTCCGGGCTCTCTTTGGAGAACTCGGCGGCCCCGTTCACGACGGCTTTGATCTCTTTGTCGATGGCTTTGAGGTCATCTTCGGTCGCGTGTTTGCCGGTCAGCAGCAGATCGCGGACCTGTTCAATCGGGTCCCGCTCATCGCGCATCTTCTGCACTTCCTCGCGGGTCCGGTATTTCGCCGGGTCCGACATGGAGTGGCCGCGATAACGGTATGTCTTGATCTCAAGGATATAGGGACCTTTGCCCGCGCGGCAGTGCGCAACGGCTTTCTCACCGGCCTCCTTGACGGCCAGAACGTCCATCCCGTCGACTTCTTCACCGGGGATACCATAGGCCGCGCCACGTTCCCAAAGCGAGGGCGACTTGGTTGAGCGTTGAACGCTCGTTCCCATGGCGTATTGGTTGTTTTCAATGACAAAAATGACGGGCAGGTCCCAGATCATCGCCATATTGTAGGTCTCATAGACCTGACCCTGATTGGCAGCCCCATCACCGAAATAAGCGAATGTGACGCCGCCATTCTCAAGATACTTGTCCGCAAAGGCGAGGCCTGCGCCGATGGGCACTTGCGCACCCACAATGCCATGGCCGCCGTAGAAATGCTTCTCTTTGCTGAACATATGCATCGAGCCGCCCTTGCCGCGCGAATAGCCGCCCTCGCGGCCTGTCAGCTCGGCCATCACGCCTTTGGGATCCATCCCGCAAGCCAGCATATGCCCATGATCGCGGTAGGATGTTACCCGCTTGTCGCCTTCGGAGGCGGCGGCTTCGAGGCCGACGACAACGGCTTCCTGACCGATATAGAGGTGACAGAAACCGCCGATGAGACCCATGCCGTAGAGCTGACCCGCCTTTTCCTCGAATCGCCGGATCAGCAACATCTCTTTATAGTGCCCCAGCAGTTCCTCAGCGGAAACATTTGGTTTCGCTGGCTTTTTCTTCGTCGCCATAAGGTGGTTCTCCTCCGGGTCGGCAAGTAGTTTAGCGTTAAACTATCACCTAACATGGAAAGTTTCGCAACGTCACAGGAAAAAACGCCGCAATCAAAAGGGGCCGGGACAGGCTGTATGGTTTTGGTATGGTTCGGGTATGGCTTGCGTATGGCACGCGTATGTACAGGTTTTCAGAGGCACCGATCATGAGCGCACATCCCCCTGTCACCGTCAAAGCACTTGGCGAAATTGCGATCCGTTGTGCAGACCTTGCCAAGATGACCGGTTTCTATCGGCACGTGGTGGGGTTGGAGGTGCTCCAAGACTTTTCCGATACCGGCATCGTCTTCTTCAAGATCGCCGACGGCTATGGGGGCCACACAAGTGTCCTGGCCCTGTTCGGGCCGGGCGCGGGGCGACCAGACTTGCATGCCCAATCCGAGGACACGCCAGAGACCGGGGCGCGCTCGTCGCTGCACCATATCGCGTTGACGGTGGATTTCGGCGCGCAAGACGAACTGATGGCGTGGCTTGAAGGGCAGGGCGTCCCCTACAGAACACAGGTCTTCGACTGGATCGGCTGGCGGGGCGTCTTCATTGAGGACCCGGAGGGCAACACGGTGGAGTTTGTCGCGGCCGACAAAAGCCTGTTGGCGCAGAGTGGCTAGCGAACGACAATCTCATCATGACGGATCAGGCCCAGCACGTCGCGGGCCTGTTCGTCCAGCAGGTCCAGATCAAGAAACGTGTCCGACAGGCGCCGGGTCTTGTTGTCCATGATCGCCACCTCGTGGTTCAACTCGGCCAACTCGCTGCGCAGTACATCGGCCTCGGCGCGGATTTCGGCCTCGCGGAACAGGCCATAATCCCCCTGCACGGCGGCGAAGGTGAAATAGAGCCCGGCTGCGAACATTGCGCCGAAATACAAAGCGATGCCCAAACCGGGGCGGGAGCGTGATTGCGTCATGGTCTGCCTCAATGTCGCCTCTGATGGGCAACTGAAACGATAGAATCACATCCCCCCGCAAAAGGGAATCCCCTTAGCCAAAAAACATACACTTTCGTGTCGGGCTCCCAGCACGCTGTATGTGGATCGCAACTGTTGGCAATCCGCCGCCGATCAAAAACCGGGCCGAGAAGGTGCTTTGCCCGGTGACATATCGCAGTTACACTCGGTGGATTACCTCCCACACAGCACCAACAGGGGATCCCTCAGATGTCATTCTCACTCAGCCGTCGTGGCTTTCTGGCCACCAGCGCGGGTTTCATAGCGCTTCACCCATTTTCGGCCAATGCGGCCAGCAATCAGGCGCATTTGCGGATCATGGAGACGACCGACCTGCATGTGCATGTCTTCCCCTATGATTACTACGGGGACCGGCCCGTTGATACGGTCGGTCTGGCGCGCACCGCGTCGCTGATCAAAGAGATCCGCGACGAGGCCACGAATGCGCTTTTGATCGACAATGGCGATTTTCTGCAAGGCAATCCGATGGGCGATTACATAGCCTATGAGCGCGGCATGAAAGAGGGCGACACCCACCCGGTTATTCAAGCCATGAACACGCTTGGCTTTGACGCGTCCACGCTGGGCAATCACGAATTCAACTATGGTCTCGACTTCCTGATGAAGTCGCTGGCCGGGGCAGATTTCCCCGTTGTCAGCGCCAATGTCGCGCTGGAGCGGGGCAGCGATCCCACCAAGGACAAGACCCTGATCCCGCCTTATGTCATTCTGGATCACACGGTGACGGATGGGGATGGCGCAGATCATGCGATCAAGGTGGGTCTGATCGGATTTGTGCCGCCACAAATCATGACTTGGGACCGTCGTCATCTGGAGGGCAAGGTGCAGGCACGTGACATCGTCGAGACCGCCAAAGCCTATATCCCTCAGATGAAAGAGCAGGGCGCCGACATCATTGTTGTGCTGTCGCATTCCGGGATCGGATCAGCAGATGCCACGGACGGGATGGAGAACGCCGCAGTTCCGCTGGCCGCGCTTGACGGGGTGGATGCGATCCTGACAGGTCACAGCCATCTGGTTTTCCCGTCCCCGAACTATGCCGATTTTGCGGGGGCGGATGTCGATGCCGGAACGCTGATGGGCACGCCTGCCACGATGGGCGGGTTCTGGGGCAGCCATATGGGTCTGATTGATCTGCTGGTCGAGAAAGACGGCAATGAATGGCGCGTTGTCTCGGCGACGTCGGAGGCCCGCCCGATCTCCAGACGCAATGAGGATCGGTCGGTTGAAGCGCTGGTCGAAAGCGACGACGAGGTTCTGGCCTCGGTTCAGGCCGAGCATGATGAAACCCTTGCTTATGTGCGCCGCGCAGTTGGCAAGACCGACGCGCCGCTGCACAGCTATTTTGCGCTGGTGGCCGATGATCCGTCGGTTCAGATCGTCTCGATTGCACAGCTTTGGTATATTGAGCAGATGCTCAAAGGGACCGAGCATGAAGGTCTGCCGATCCTGTCAGCTGCCGCGCCTTTCAAGGCGGGGGGTCGTGGGGGGCCGGAGTACTACACGGACGTGCCGGAGGGGGATGTGGCGATCAAGAATGTCGCTGATCTCTATCTCTACCCCAACACCGCGCGGGCGGTTCGTGTGACGGGCCAGCAGGTGAAAGACTGGCTGGAACGCTCTGCCGGGATGTTCAATCAGGTGGAGCCGGGCGCGCAGGATGTGGTCCTTCTGAACCCTGATTTCCCAAGCTACAATTTCGATGTGATCGACGGGGTCACCTATCAGATCGACTTGTCGCAGCCGTCCAAATACGACCCGAAAGGCGAGCTGCTGGACGCGGAGGCGAGCCGCATTGTGAACCTTGCCTATGATGGCGCGCCGCTTGATCTTGCCGCAGAGTTCATCATCGCAACCAATAATTACCGTGCGGGTGGTGGTGGCAATTTCCCCGGCGCGACCCCGGAAACGACTGTGTTTGAAGGGCCCGACACCAACCGCGATATTATCGTGCGCTACATTGTCGAGAAGGGGACGATCAGCCCGCGTGCGGATAATAACTGGTCCTTCGCCGAGATGGATGGGACCACAGTTCTGTTTGACACAGGGCCTGCAGCGAAAGCCTATGTGGATCAGGTGGGGCTGACGATGGAAGAGGCGGGCGAAGGTCCTGACGGCTTCGCGCGCTTCCGTATCTCGTTGTAGAAAAAGGGCCGTAGTAAAGAAAAGGGGCCACGCGGTTGCGCGGCCCTTTTACGTTCTAACCTGCGACAGATGCGCGGTGAATGCTGTCGATCGTGTCTGCAATCATGGAGTTAAACTCCGCATCCGATTGCTGTGCGCTCAGCCCTTCGGTCAGCGCGCGCGAGAAGCTGGCGATCATGCCCGCGTTTTGGGCAAGCATGTCATTGGCCTCGGCACGGGAATAGCCGCCTGACAAGGCCACGACCTTCAGCACTTTTGGATCCTCGACGAGGGTTTTGTAGAAGTTTGCCTGCGTCGGCAGGCTCAGCTTGAGCATGATCTGTTCATCATCGGGCAGGCCCGCAAGCTGGTTGGCAATCGCGTCAAGCAGCATGGCTTCCGCTTCGGCCTTGTCGTCGATGGTGATTGTCACCTCTGGCTCAAGGATCGGCATGAGGCCGTGTGACAAGATTTGACGACCCACCTCAAACTGCTGGGCGACAATTTTGCTGATGCCCTCTTTATCGGCTGCGTCGATAACCGACCGCATCTTGGTGCCAAAAACGCCAAGGCCTTTGGCGCGCTCCAGCAGCGGATCAAGCCCTTCAATGGGTTTCATGAGCTTTACGCCATTGGCACTGTCTTGCAGGCCCTTGTCGACTTTCAGGAACGGCACGACGCCATTGTCCTCCCACAGAGCCAGAGAGGACGGCTTGCCGCCGATCTCGCGGTCCATCGTGTTCTCGAAGAGGATCGCGCCGATCACCTTGTCGCCGCTGAAGGCGGGAGCGTTGACGATGCGGGTGCGCATGTCGTGGATCTTTTCGAACATCTCGGCATCCGAGCCGTATTCGCTTTCCTCGACCCCGTAGAGCTTGAGCGCTTTGGGGGTGGAGCCGCCCGACTGATCGAGTGCGGCGATGAAGCCTTGGCCAGCGACGATTTTGGCGCGTTGGGTGTCAGTGGACATGAGTAAGGCTCCGGTGCATTGCTTAGGTTGCCTTGGGCTTATCCAAGGCCGGGCAGCGGCGCAATTCGGGTTGCGCTAACACTGGCCGATTAAGCGCTCAGCGCGGCGACCCCCGGCAATTCTTTGCCTTCCATCCATTCCAGAAACGCGCCGCCCGCGGTGGAGATATAGGTGAAATCCTTGGCCGCATCCGCTTTGTTCAGCGCGGCGACCGTGTCGCCACCGCCCGCGACCGACACAAGCGTTCCGGCTTTCGAGGCCTCGGCGGCGGCTTTTGCGGCGGCGTTGGTGGCTTTGTCGAATGGCTCAATCTCGAAGGCGCCCAATGGGCCGTTCCAGATCAGCGTTTTGCTATCAGCGATAGCCTGCGTGATCGCGGCCACGCTGTCGGGGCCAGCATCGAGGATCATCGCATCGGCAGGGCAAGCATCTGCCGCGACGGTTTCATTGGGCGCGCCTGCCGCAAACTCGCGGGCGACGACGACGTCTGCCGGAAGCAGGATTGTGCAGCCGGCCTCTTTTGCCTTTGCGAGGATATCAGACGCTGTGCCTGTCATCTCATGCTCGGCGAGGGATTTGCCCACGTCGATCCCTTGAGCGGCCAGAAACGTGTTGGCCATGCCGCCGCCAATGACCAGCGTGTCGACCTTGCTGACCAGATTGCCCAGCAGGTCCAGCTTGGTGGAAACCTTGGCCCCGCCAACCACAGCCATGACCGGGCGTTCGGGCTTGGACAAAGCGGCCTCCAACGCGCTGAGTTCGGCCTGCATCAGACGGCCCGCGCAAGAGGGCAAGAGCCGCGCGATCCCTTCGGTCGTGGCATGGGCGCGGTGCGCGGCAGAGAACGCATCGTTGCAGTAGATATCGCCCAGCTTGGCAATCTCAGCGGCGAAGTCCGGGTCGTTTTCAGTCTCGGCGGCATGAAAGCGGGTGTTCTCGAGCAGCAGCACTTCACCCTCCACCAGCGCGCCGACGGCGGCTTGCGCTTCGGCTCCGATGCAATCGGCGGCAAAGCGGACCTTTGCGCCGAACGCAGCTTCGAGCGCAGGCACCAGCGGTTTGAGTGACATCTCTGGCACGACCTGGCCTTTGGGGCGCCCGAAATGCGCCAGCAGAACAGGCCGTCCGCCGCTGGCCAGAATATTCTGCACCGTGGGCGAGATGCGCTGGATGCGGGTGTCATCGGTGACCTTGCCGTCCTCGACCGGCACGTTGATATCCACGCGGGTCAAGACGCGTTTGCCTGCCAGATCCATGTCGTCGAGTGTTTTCCAAGCCATGATGTGCTCCCTATCCGCTGTATGTCTCCTGCCGCGAACCGCTCTTGGCGTCAACCGCGCCTTGGCAATCGTGGCGGGGCGGCTTAGGTATCACGGCAACGAGATAAAGGAGAGCCCGATGGCCGAAATCAAAGACCCCGAGAACACAATCATCATTGAGCTGAAAGATGGCCCCGTCACCATCGAACTGCTTCCTGATGTGGCGCCCAAGCATTGCGAGCGGATGAAAGAGCTGGCCCGCGCGGGTGCTTATGACAATGTGTGTTTTCACCGCGTCATCGACGGTTTCATGGCGCAGACAGGTGACGTGGCCAACGGCAATATGGAGAAAGACTTCAACATCCGTGCCGCTGGTACAGGCGGGTCCGAGCACCCGAATGTGCCTGCCGAGTTTTCGAAACTGCCCCATTCGCGCGGCACAATTGGTGCGGCACGCTCTGCCAACCCCGACAGCGCGAACAGCCAGTTCTTCATCAACTTCAAGGACAATGACTTTCTGAATGGTCAATACACGGTCTATGGCCGCGTGATCGAAGGGATGGAGCATGTGGACGCAATTCAACGCGGTGAGCCGCCGATGAACCCGGATCGCATGATCTCGATGAAGGTCGCAGCGGATGCGTAAGCTTGCAATTATGTTGTCTCTGATGGCCTCGCCCGCTTTGGCGACGGGGCTTGAGATCGAAGTCGCAGGGGAAGCCAATGGCACGATCACGATTGATCTGCTGGAAGACGTCGCGCCCAACCATGTGGCACAGATCACGGCATTGGCCGAAGAGGGCGCCTATGACGATGTCGTCTTTCACCGTGTGATCGAAGGCTTCATGGCGCAGACCGGCGATGTCGAGAATGGCAAGGTTGGTGCGGATATGCGTCTGGCCGGAACCGGTGGATCGGACCGCTCTGATCTGGACGCCGAGTTCTCGGACGAGAATTTTGACACCGGTGTGGTCGGCATGGCGCGATCGCAAAATCCGAATTCGGCCAATAGCCAGTTCTTCATCATGTTCGCGCCCGCGCCGCATCTGAATGGTCAATATACCGTTGTCGGTCGCGTGACTGACGGGATGGATGTGGTTAATGCGATCAAGCGCGGCGAGGGGCCCAATGGGGCTGTCATCGGCGCGCCGGATGTCATGAAAAGCGTGACCGTTACGGAGTAACTTTGCCGCGAGGCGACTATGTCGGGGGTCTTTCCTGTGGCAGCGTGCTGTCAAAGAGGAGAGGCCCCCGATGCGTTTTTTCAGCTTATGTCTGGCGTTCGCGCTGTCTGCCGGAATGGCTGTGGCCAGCCCGGAGTTCTGGCGCAATGAATGGCCGAACACGGATTTCGAGAAGACCAGTGTTGAGAACTGGGTCGAGATCATGTCGGGCGGCCCGCCCAAGGACGGGATCCCCGCGCTGTTTGATCCGTCTTTCGTGAAGGCGGGCGACAAGACCGGGATCGAACCGCGCGAGCCCGTGATTACTGTCGAGATCGAGGGCGCACAGCCGCGGGCCTATCCGATCCGCTATCTGACATGGCATGAGATCGTGAATGACACGGTCGGCGGTATCCCCGTTGCGGTCACCTTCTGTCCGCTGTGCAATTCAGGGATTACCTTTGATCGGCGCGTGGGCGGTCAGGTGCTGAGCTTTGGGGTCAGTGGCAAACTGCGGTTCTCGGACATGGTGATGTATGATCGCGAGACGGAAAGCTGGTGGCAGCAGGCGATTGGCGAGGCGATTGTGGGCGATCTGACCGGGGCTGAGCTGGTCAGCCTGCCCAGCTGGATGGAGAGCTATGCCGAGTTCGTCGCGCGCAACCCGGACGGTCTGGTGATGGCCCAGCCGAATTACCGCCGCGATTACGGTCGCAATCCTTATGTGCGTTATGACAGCTCTCACCGCCCGTTTCTTTATTCCGGCGAGATGCCGCCCCATGGCATTCCGGCACTGGCGCGGGTTGTGCGGGTGGGCGACCGCGCCTGGCCGCTGACGCGTTTGCAGGAAGGCAGTGTTGATGAGGCGGGGGTGTCGATCTCGTGGAGCGCGGGTCAAGCCTCGGCCCTGGACAGTGAAAGGATCGGGCAGGGCAAGGATGTGGGCACCGTGCGGGTACGCGACGCGGCGGGCAATGATCTGCCCCATGACGTGATGTTCGCCTTCGCGTTTCACGCGTTCTGGCCGGATGGGGAGTGGATGATCGCGAAATGACGTGAGGGCGCGGTTGCGCCAGCGACGGTGTGCGGTCAGTTTGAGCCCAACTTTGGGAGAGAGACATGACAGCATCCTTTGATTTCAGCGGTAAAAACGTGTTCGTGGTTGGCGGGACCAGCGGCATCAATCTTGGCATCGCCAAGGCTTTTGCCGCCGCAGGTGCGCGTATGGGCGTGGCCAGCCGCAAGCAGGACAAGGTCGATGCGGCGGTGGCGGAGCTGGGCGAGGGCGCGTTGGGCTACAGCTTTGACGTGCGCAACTTTGACGACATCGCAGCGGCTTTCGCGGATTTCGAGGAGAAAGCCGGCAAGATCGACGTGGTGGTGTCAGGTGCTGCGGGGAACTTTCCGGCTTTGGCGAAGGATATCAGCTCAAACGGGTTCAAGGCGGTGATCGACATCGACTTGCTGGGGACGTTTCATGTGATGAAAGCCGCGATGGGGCATATGGTGCAGCCCGGTGGGAGCCTGATCAACATCTCCGCCCCGCAGGCGGTGCAAGCGATGCCGTTTCAGGTGCATGTCTGTGCGGCCAAGGCCGGTGTCGACATGATTACCAAATGCCTTGCGATTGAGTGGGGGCCGTTGGGGCTGCGGGTGAACTCGGTCATTCCGGGGCCGATTGACGGCACCGAAGGGATGGACCGGCTGGCACCAACGGAAGCCATGCGCAAAGCAGTGGTCAAGACCGTGCCGATGGGGCGGATGGGCGATCCGGAGGATGTGGCTTTGGCCTGCATGTATCTGGGGTCAGATGCCGCGCGCTATGTCAGCGGGACGATTTTGAACGCCGATGGCGGTTGGGCCATTGCGGGGGCAAGGATAGATCTAGCGCTTGGCTAAAGGCCAAGCGCGTTGCCCGATAGGTGAATTCCGCAGGAAATCACCGTAAGGGCTGCTTTGGGATAAATAGATTGCGCCGCACGCCTTTGGCGCGCGTCGCCACGCTGGGGGCTCCGCCCCCAGACCCCCGGAGGTATTTAGGCACAAAAGAAGCCTAGGTGAGCGTCACCAAAGCGTGGCGCTTTTTGCCGGCGCTGAGTTTGATGGGCGTGGCGAGCTTATCGGCGTCGATCATCATGCCGGCATCTGTGAGGGGCGCATCGTCGATCTTCGCGCCATTCTCGGCAATCAGGCGCTTGGCGTCTTTGCCGGACTTGGCGAGGCCGGATCGGACGATCAGTTGCACGATGGAGATGCCGTCCGCGATGTCGTCTTTGGTGAGGGCGAGCGTGGGCAGGTCGTCTCCAACGCCGCCTTTCTCGAAGACCTCGCGGGCGGTGGCTTCGGCCGCGGCGGCAGCGTCAGCGCCATGGGCAAGCGTCGTGATCTCATTGGCGAGGCGGATCTTGGCTTCGTTGATCTCTGAGCCTTTCAGCGCGCCGAGGCGGTCGCATTCGTCGATTGGCAGCTCTGTATAGAGTTTGAGGAAGCGGCCCACATCGGCGTCGGTGGTGTTGCGCCAGAACTGCCAGAACTCATAGGGGGAGCGCATCTCAGGGTTCAGCCAGACCGCGCCGTCCTGGCTTTTGCCCATCTTTTTGCCGTCGCTGGTGGTCAGCAGGGGCGACGTGAGGCCGTAGATTTCATGATCCAGCACGCGGCGGGTGAGGTCGATGCCGTTTACAATGTTGCCCCATTGATCCGAGCCGCCCATTTGCAGCAGGCAGCCGTAGCGGCGGTTCAGCTCTAGGAAATCATAGGCTTGCAGGATCATGTAGTTGAATTCGAGGAACGACAGGGATTGTTCGCGGTCGAGGCGCGACTTGACGCTCTCGAATGCCAGCATCCGGTTGACCGAGAAATGCCGCCCGATATCGCGTAGAAAATCGAGGTAGTTGAGACCGTCGAGCCATTCGGCGTTGTTGAGCATCAGCGCATCGCTCGCGCCGTCGCCAAAACTGACGTAGTTGCTGAACACCGCCTTGATGCCCGCGATATTGTCGTCGATCTGCGCAGGCGTCAGCAACGGGCGCTCGTCCGCGCGGAAAGACGGATCGCCCACTTTCGTGGTGCCGCCGCCCATCAGGACGATGGGCTTGTGTCCCGTCTTTTGCAGCCAGCGCAGCATCATGATCTGGATGAGCGAGCCCACATGGAGCGATTTCGCCGTCGCATCAAAGCCGATATAGCCCGGCACCACGCCTGCCATCAGTGCGTCATCGAGGCCTTGATAATCGGTGCAATCGGCCAGAAAGCCGCGCTCGATCATCACGGATACGAACTCTGATTTGGGGTGGTAGGTCATTGCCGGGTTGTTCCTTTGCATCTCACGCGGCACTCTATAGTCATCGGATTGGCGCGAGGGAAGGCCATGTTGAAAAAGGGGAGCATGCGCGCGTTTGGGGCGGGGCCGTTACGCGCCTTGGGCGCAGGTCCAATACGCGCCTTGGGCGCGATGTCCGGCACATCGCTGGATGGGGTCGACGCAGCCGTTGTCGTTACGGACGGCCAGACAATCGAAGCGTTCGGCGCGCATGAGTTCCGAGCTTACACAGAGATCGAGCAAGCCCAGCTGCGCAGGGCCTTGGGCCAGTGGCCGTCAGAGGCGCTGGATTCTGTACAGGAATTGGTCGAGATGGCCCATGCCCATGTACTCAGCAGATTCGATTCTGTCGATCTGGTCGGTTTTCACGGCCAGACGCTGGCCCATGATCCGGCAAATCGGCGCACGCATCAGATCGGGGATGGGCGTGTGCTTGCCGAAGTGCTTCAGCTTCCAGTTGTTTGGGATTTCCGCAGCAACGACGTGGAACTGGGCGGGCAGGGCGCTCCGCTGGCGCCGTTCTTTCATCACGCTTGCGCGCGCTGGGCCGGGTTGGAGCAGCCGGTCGGATTTCTGAACCTCGGGGGGGTTGGCAACCTGACATGGGTTGATCCGCGCCTTGAGACGCCGGATGAAGACGGCGCGCTTTTGGCGTTCGATACCGGACCTGCCAACGCGCCGATCAATGATCTGATGCAGACCCGGCGGGGGCAAGCCTATGATTCAGAAGGCGCGCTGGCGGCGGCGGGGCAGGTCAATATGCCCGTGCTGGAGCGTTTTCTGAGCCACGGCTATTTTCACAAGATACCCCCTAAGTCTCTGGATCGGGATGATTTTTCCGATCTTCCCGCTGAGGTGTCTGATCTAGGAGACGCTGATGCCGCTGCCACACTGACAGCCTGCGCGGCGGCCAGTGTTGCGCAAGGTATGGTCTACTGCCCCAGCCCGCCCACGCGCCTTTTTGTGACCGGGGGCGGGCGGCGAAACCCCACATTGATGGCGATGCTGCGCGCGGGGTTGGACTGCCCGGTGGAGCCCGTCGAAGCGTTGGGTCTGAACGGCGATATGCTTGAGGCGCAGGCTTTTGCCTATCTGGCGGTGCGCGTGCTGCGCGGCCTGCCGACAAGTGCGCCGGGGACGACCGGAGTGCGTGCGCCGGTGGGGGGCGGAACCCTGTCGAACCCATCGGACGCGCAACAGTCTTTCACGGGCGTCGCTGTTGACGAAAAATAATGTCGCGCGCGGCCTACCCAGTTCTGGTTATTTACAATCGAGCCGTTAATATGAGAGATGTGGCGTGGTTTGGTTAGTTTTCTTTACCAAACGCGAGATCTAAGGGAGGACCCACATGACTAAGAAACTGCTTGGCGCTGTCGCCGGCGTATCCATGGCGTTTGCCGGTGCAGCATCTGCACAGGAAACCATCGAGATGACCTCTTCCTTCGGGAAGAACTTGCCGATCCTCGGCACCGCGGCCATCGACTTTGTGGAAAAGATCAATGGCATCTCTGAGGGCGTCGAGTTTGAACATTTCGATCCCGGTGAGCTGGTCCCGACGCTGGAAGCGCTTGACGCGGTCTCCAACGGTTCGGTTGACGCATCCTACGCAACGGCTGGTTACTGGCAGGGTAAAATTACTGCCGCGTCGCTGTTTGCAGCTGTGCCGTTCGGCCCCGAGGCTGGCGAGTTCCTGGGCTGGATGCTTTATGATGACGGCCTTGAGCTCTATCAGCGGATGTATGACGAAGCGGGCTATAACGTCCACGTCCTGCCCTGCGGTATCATCGCGCCGGAAACATCCGGTTGGTTCAAGAACGAGATCAACTCCATGGCGGACCTTGAAGGTCTGAACATGCGCTTCTTCGGTCTGGGTGCCGAAGTGATGCAGCGCCTTGGTGTGTCCACCTCGTTACTTGCCGCGGGCGACATCTTCCCCGCGCTTGAGCGTGGTGCGATTGATGCGACCGAGTTCTCGATGCCCCGCATCGACGCACGTCTGGGTTTCCACAACATCGCGAAGTTCAACTACTTCCCCGGCTGGCACCAGCCCGCCACGATGTTTGAGCTGCTGGTCAACAAGGATCGCTGGAACGATCTGGACGAGCGCAGCCAGAAGCAGATCGAAGTGGCTTGCCTTGCCAACGTCACAACCAACCTTGCCGAAGGTGAAGCGACCAACTTTGCTGCCATGGTCGACAATGTCGAGAACAACGGCGTGACCATCAAGCAGTGGCCGCAGGAAATGCTCGACACGTTCGAGAGCACCTGGGGTGAAGTGGCCGAAGAACTGGCTGCCGAAGACGCGTTCTTCGCAGAAGTGTGGGCCGACCTGTCGGAGTATCGTGAAGGCTACAAGACCTGGGGCAACTCGATCTACCTGCCGCGTCCGCGCAACTAAGGATCGCCGAGGCTTCCGCCTCGGGAATACCTTCTGACCGGCGCGAGGGGAGCCCTTCGCGCCGGTCTTTCCCACACTCAGGAATATTTGGGGGCAGTCGTCATGGATGACACCGAGCAGTCCGTCGCGCTTTACGATCCCGGTGAGATCGGACGCGAAGAGCATAACAGAGGTGACCGTCTGGTTGTCGCCATCTCAAACGTCGCCGCATGGCTTTTTCCGATCCTGATGATTGCGATCTGCACGCAAGTTGTCGTGCGCCAGTTGGGCAATAACCAAGCCTGGCTTGATGATTTTCAGTGGTGGCTTTACGGGACGGCCTGCCTCGTCGGCATCGGCTATGCAGTCACGACCAACAGCCATGTGCGGGTGGATATCCGCTATGACAATTTCCCCCAGGCCAAGAAAGACCGCACGGATATCGCGGCTTTGGCTTGGTTTTTTCTGCCGTTCATCATCATGTGCTGGGATTTCACGATCCATTACGCCATTGCGTCGGTGATCGCGGATGAGGGCTCCGACAGCCCGAACGGCTTGCACAATCTGTGGATCCTCAAGGTCATCATGAACCTTGCGTTCATCTTCATCGGAGTGGCGACCTATGCCGCCTATTACCGGGTGCTGTCGCGTCTGGTCCAGCCGACATTGTGGCGTCAGTTGCTTTGGGCGCTGCCGACCACGTTCATGGTTCTGAACCTGATGATCTTCTACGGGATCTGGTGGTTCCTGCGGCTGACGACGCCATCCGATGTGGTGAACCGTCAGATCGGGCGGATGCCGATTTTCGATGAGCTTGAGATCGGGCCTTACGAGATAGAGCCGACGATCCTGATGACCTTTGTGGCCACGTTCCTGGTCATCTTTGTGGCGTGGCTCTTTGGCCGCAAGCGCGAGGCTTAAGCGATGTTTCTTTTGGAATTCATTGGTCAGTTTCTGACCCTGAACGAGCTCGCCGTTCTCGCGATCTTCTTCACGTTCATCTACATGCTGTTCCGCGGCATCCCGGTTGCCATGGCGCTGGTCGGTGTGTCGCTGATCTACATTATCGTGGCGGAAACCCTGCTTGACCCGTATCGGTCGCTCTTCCGGGACATCATCGAGTTTGATCGCACCGGCATCGACTATCAGCGTCTATCGGCGCTGTCGGGGCGCCTGTTTGGCAATATCGTCAAGAACCCGGTTCTGGTGGCGCTGCCGATGTTCATCTTCATGGGGCTCATGCTGGATCAATCCGGCGTGGCGCAGCGGATGATGCATTCGATGCAGAAGCTGTTCGGGGGGCTGAAAGGCGGGCTGTCGCTGACGGTTCTTCTGATCGGCATTATCTTGGCGGCCTCCACAGGCGTCATTGGTGCATCGGTCACGCTGCTGGGCGTGATGGCCCTGCCAGCGATGATGAAGCAGAACTACTCCAAGCCGATTGCCACAGGCACGATTGCCTCGGCCGGGACGCTGGGCATTCTGATCCCGCCCTCGATCATGCTGGTGATCATGTCGGATCAGTTGGCGATCTCGCTGGGGGATTTGTTCATGGGGGCGCTCTTTCCGGGTCTGATCCTGGGCGGTCTCTATATCGTGTTCATCGTGCTTTACGGCGTCATCAGCCCCAACTCGATGCCCGCACCCGAAAAGACCGAAGAGGTCGGCTGGGATGTGGTCATTGATGTGCTGAAAGCGGTTGTGCCGCCGATGTTCCTGATCTTGCTGGTTCTGGGATCCATCTTTGCCGGTATCGCAACGCCGACGGAAGCGTCTGGTCTGGGCGCGCTGGGGGCCACGATCCTGGCAGCGATGAACGGCAAGCTCAGCTTCAAGGTTCTCAAAGAGGTCAGCCGGTCGACGCTGAACACCGCCGGTTACATCGTCGGTATCTTCTTGGCCGCGAATTTCTTTGCCTTCATCCTGCGCCGCTATGGCGGCGACGAGATCGTGCAGCACATGGTCGGCAATTCGTTCGACAACCCCTACGCGATTGTTCTGTTCATCCTCTTCATCGTGTTCCTGCTGGGCTTCCTGCTGGACTGGATCGAGATCACGATCATCATCATGCCGCTGATGCTGCCCATTGTGCAGGGGCTGGAACTGGCGGTGCCGGGCTTTGATCAGGTGCGCGACCCGCAGGTGGTCTGGTTCGCGATCCTTGTTGCGGTGACGTTGCAAACATCGTTCCTGACGCCACCCGTGGGCTTTGCACTGTTCTACCTCAAGGGGGTATGCCCGCCGGGCGTGTCGCTGGGCCATATCTATCGTGGCGTGATCCCGTTTGTGCTGTTGCAGCTTCTGGGCCTCTTCATCGTGTTCGAGTTCCCGGCGCTGACCACATGGTTACCTGCGAAAGCCTATGGCGGATAGCGAGGCTGTTTGGCACTGAAATTGGAAAAGGGCGCTCGAATGGGGCGCCCTTTTTCTTTGAGTATTTTTGCAAAGATGAAAGCCCTAGCGGGGGATATCAAACCCCGGCGGCGCTAGGGTGAAACCGTCGAACTGGAAGCCTGGTGAAACGGTGCAGCTTACCAGCGTGTAGGCGCCCGTGGTGCGGGCGGCTTGCCAGTGGTGTTCCGGCACGATGATTTGCGGCTGCTGGTCGGGCAGGGCGGGGCCAAGGGTGTGATCGGTGGCGGGGCCATTCTCGGTCGCGCTGAGTGACAGGATCAGCGGCGCACCGGAATGATAGAGCCAGATTTCCGTGGCATCGACCTTGTGCCAATGGCTGGCTTCGCCTGATTTGAGCAGAAAGTAGATGCAGGTGCCGGTGGGGCGGCCTTCGTTTTCAGCGATCCATGTCTGGCGGAAATGGCCGCCTTCGGGATGCGGGGCGAGGCCCAGATGGGAGATGATTTGATCAGGGGTCATAGGGACATCTCGAAGTAATAGAGTATGTCTTTGCCGGCTTCAGGCACATCCTGATAGGGACCACGTTCTTGAAAACCCATCTGGGCATATAGAGCGGCCGCTGCATGCTGGTCTTTGCTGGTATCAAGGAACACCTGCTTGAAGCCGTCGGCACGCGCTTGGTTGACGAGTGCTTCACACAAAGCACGTCCGACGCCTAACCCCCGTGCCTTTGGAACGACAAACAGGCGCTTGATTTCAGAGGCTGTTCCGGAAATCGCTTGGCTCATCCCGCATCCCAAAGCCTGATCGTCCTGTATGGCCAGCAGGATTATTCCGTTCGGGCGCGCGTGACGTGTCGGGAGGCTGTCCAGCAAGGCTGCATAGCTGTCTTCGGGGTAGAAGATTTCAACTGTGTCGCGTGTGCGTTGTGGGAGGGTGAGCAGGAAATCGCGGCTGTCCCAGCAAAGCTGTCGGACGGCAGCAAAGTCTTCTGCCGTCCGGGGTTCTCGTATGGTGACGTCGCTCACTTCAGGATCGAGCGGCCTGCATATTCGGCCGTCTCGCCCAGCATTTCCTCGATCCGGATCAGCTGGTTGTATTTCGCCAACCGGTCGGAACGTGCGAGGCTCCCGGTTTTGATCTGACCGCAATTTGTCGCGACGGCGAGGTCGGCAATCGTCGCGTCCTCGGTCTCGCCCGAGCGGTGGGACATGACGTTGTTCATGCCCGCGCGGTGGGCCATGTCGACGGCGCGCAGGGTCTCGGTCAGGGTGCCGATCTGGTTGACCTTAACCAGCATCGCGTTGGCCGAGCCGCGCTCGATCCCCATGGCAAGGCGGGCGGGGTTGGTGACGAACAGGTCGTCGCCCACAAGCTGGACCTTGTCGCCGATGGCGTCGGTGAGGGCTTTCCAGCCGTCCCAGTCATCCTCGTCGCAACCGTCTTCGATGGAGATGATCGGGTAGTCGTTGACCAGCGCTTGCAGGTAGGCGACGTTTTCGTCCGGGGTGAGGGATTTGTCTTCGCCTGCAAGGACATATTTGCCGTCTTTGAAGTATTCTGTCGCGGCGCAATCAAGCGCCAGATAGATATCCTCGCCCGGTTTGTAGCCTGCCTTTTCGACGGATTTCAGGATGAAATCCAGTGCCTCGCGGGTGGAGCCGATATTGGGCGCAAAGCCGCCTTCGTCGCCGATGCCCGTCGAGAGGCCAGCGGCGGAGAGCTCTTTCTTGAGCGTGTGGAACACTTCCGAGCCCATGCGCACCGCGTCGCGGATGTTGTTCGCGGCAACGGGCATGATCATGAATTCCTGAATGTCGATGGGGTTATCGGCATGCTCGCCGCCGTTGATGATGTTCATCATCGGGACGGGCAGGATGCGCGCGGATGTGCCACCGATATAGCGATAAAGCGGCTGGGTGGTGAAATCGGCAGCAGCTTTCGCGACGGCCATGGAGACACCGAGGATCGCGTTCGCGCCAAGGCGGCCTTTATTGTCGGTGCCGTCCAGTTCGATCATCGCCTCGTCGATGGAGACCTGTTCGGTCGCGTCCACGCCAACCAGCGCTTCGGCAATCTCGCCGTTCACAGCCGCGCAGGCGTCCAGCACGCCTTTGCCCATATAGCGCGCTTTGTCGCCGTCGCGTTTCTCGACCGCCTCATAGGCGCCTGTCGAGGCGCCAGAGGGCACGGCTGCGCGGCCCATCGTGCCGTCCTCGAGGATCACATCGACCTCGACCGTCGGGTTGCCCCGGCTGTCGAGAATTTCGCGGGCGTGAATGTCGATGATGGTGCTCATGGAAAAGTCCTTTAGCGCTAACAGTGGTCGTTTTGCCTTCTCTTACACCGCAGGTCCCATGGTTGAAAGGGCGCGTCTGCGGGCAACAGCCGCTTTGCGTTCGCGGTAGAGCGTGAAGAGGCCTGAGGCGATGATGATCGCGGCGCCGATCAGGGTGGTTTGGTCGGGCGTTTCCGAGAAAACGAAATAGCCGATGATCAGCGCAAAGATCAGCCGCGTGTAGCGGAAGGGGGTGACGACGGCGACATCCCCGATGCGCATGGCGGCGGTGATGGCGTAATAGGCGACGACGCCGATGACGAGGCCAAGGCCAAGTTGACTGGCCTCCCAGGCATTAGGCATGGCGGGCGGCTGTTGGAAAGCGAGCATCACAAAGCCTACGGGAACCACCATGACGAAGCCGTAGGAGGAAAGCTGCGTCGTCGGGATGTCCTTGGGCACGATGCGGGTTGCGATATCGCGGATGGCCAGACCGATAACGCCTTGGACGGCGAAGAGGGAGGCTGGCTGGAAGCCATCCAGACCGGGGCGGATAATCAGCAACACACCGCAAAAGCCCACCAGGATTGCGCCCCAGCGTCGCCAGCCCACGGCCTCACCCAGAAAGAGCGCGGCCCCTAGGGTTACGGCGAGCGGTGTGGCTTGCAAGATCGCAGAGGCTTCGGCGAGCGGGGTGAGCGTGATGGCCAGCACAAAGCCCATCGTGCCGATCGCTTCGCCTGCGTTACGCAGTAAGACGGTGGGGGCAAGAATGGTGCGGTTGAAGACCGAGTGACCTTGCGCACGCGCCCATAGCGCGAAGATCGCGCCGCCTCCGACGCCTAGGATGATCAGGATTTGCCCGGCGGGCAGACGTTCTGCCACGGACTTGATGAACATGTCCTCAAGGGCAAATCCCGCCATGGCGGCGATCATCAGGAGTATGGCGCGGACGTTTTCCATATCGCTGCTTTAGGGGGTTTGCAGGGCAAGCGGAATGGGTTTCTTTGAAAGGCTCAGAAAGGGGCGATTATGAAAGAGACAACACTGACCGCCGAGCCGGACGCACGCTCACCCGCAGGGGCGGAAATCCGGTTCATCATGGATGGCAGGACCGGCAACATGATCCATAGCACGGTGCCGCCCGGGCAGGTGAACCGGGCGACGATCCATGAAACGGTCAGCGAGTTTTGGCATGTGCTGGAAGGCGCAGGGCGCATCTGGCGGCGGGAGGGCGAGGCTGAGCGTGTGGTGGACCTGCACGCTGGCGTCTCGATTGATATCCCGGTGGGCGTCGCATTTCAGTATCGCTGCGATGGCGACGTGCCGCTCAAGTTCATCTGCATCACGATGCCACCCTGGCCGGGGGACGAGGAAGCATCGTTTCTGGAGGGACCGTGGGTGCCGACGGCCCCGGATGCCTAGCGCTCAAAAGCCTGTTCCAGAAACGCGCGGACGGTTTTTGCCTCGACATCTTCGAGGCTGCGCAGTTTGACGTGTCGCCGGGCTTTGCCGCCGCCTTCGAGATGGCCGTGCGGGTCGTCAAAACTGGCCCCTTCGGAGAACTCGACCGAGACGTGATCTTTGTAGGCAAAGACTCCGCCGACGATGGCTTTGGGCGTGTCCGGGTCGGGGGCGAAGACCTCGCCTCCGTATTTGGGCAGGATTTGCGTATCGGCGTCGATTTGCAGAACGATCTCTTTGACGGCGTCGGTGATCTCGTCGAAGGGGGAGTGGCTCATCGGGTGTGCCTCCTGTGGCGGCCT
Source organism: Cognatishimia sp. MH4019 (assembly GCF_020177595.1). GTDB lineage: Bacteria > Pseudomonadota > Alphaproteobacteria > Rhodobacterales > Rhodobacteraceae > JAHTBL01. Next base: position 183,783 of record NZ_JAHTBL010000003.1, read on the forward strand.
TGACCTATCCTGTCACAGCGAAAGCCAATAGGCGAGCAACGCGCCAGCATAAAGCACATCGACCGTCGCGCAGCCCAACAGATACCACGACACGAACGGCACGCCTGCGCCCATGTGTTTAGCGATATCCCAAAGCCCATGGGCAAGGACTGCAATGATGACAAAAGGCGGCGCGATCAGCGGGCCAGCCAGCGACAAGGCGACCAGCCATGTGGCGAGGGTCATCTCGACGCGCTGGTGGGTGCCGGTCGCGCGGGCCTCCAGAACGTAAGGCACATTCATGAGGATAGAGAAGACGGCGGCGATCCACCAGACATGCGCACTGGGCAAGGCGGCATGAGAGGCGATCAGCATCAGCACATAGGCTGTGGCGAACAAAAACAGGAGGCGTTTGTGACGAAGAAAAAGCGACATGATCGTATCGCTAAGGGTTTCCTCGCGGGGAAGGTCAAGCGCTAAAACCAGACCTTCGCATGTGGAACCCGAAAGGAGGTGTCAAGCGGGGCAGGCCGCCCCGCTTGACGTTTGCTTTACTCAGCCGGTTCAGCCGCAGCTGTGCCGATCTTTTCGCGCTGGCCGTCGCGATAAAGCGCTTTGGCCAAGGCGACACACATCAGGCCCATCACCATGGTGAAGGGCAGCGCGCCGATGATCATGGCGTTGCGCAAGGCATCCATCGGGTTGTTCTCACCCGCCGCGATGATCAGCGCACCGATCACAGCGGTCAGGATGACGCCCCAGATGATCTTGTGCTTGTTGCCGACCTCTTGGTCACCGCCCGACATGATCGTGTTCATCACGAGGATGCCTGAGTCGGCAGAGGTGACGAGGAAGGTCATGATCAGCACAACGCACATGATGGTCAGTGCGGACAGCAGCCCGCCTTCGATCATCTGGCCCAGCGTGACAAAGAGCTTGGCCGTGTTCGACGCGCCGATGATGGCGCCATCGGCACCGCCCGTAAGCTCAAGATCAATGGCTGTGCCGCCGAGGATCGTCATCCATGCAAAGCACACCAATGCGGGTGCGAAGACGCAACCGATAATGAACTCCCGCACAGAGCGCCCTTTGGAGATACGCGCCAGGAACAGACCCACGAAGGGCGAGAACGCAATCCACCAAGCCCAGTAGAACGTGGTCCAACCGGCCTGCCAGCCGAACTGACGGCCCGGCTCACCGGCCGCATAAGCGGCTTGCAGAACGTCTGCGGGCAGGGCGGCTGCCTCGCCTTCCAGACCCGACACGAAGCCATCATAAGACCCCCAAGGGCTGGTGGCCCCGGCACGCAGCGCGTCTGCGAAGGGCGCTGCATCCGCAGGCAGGGCTGCGTCAAAGGCCCCTGCTGATTGCGGGTTGAAGGCCGCAAAGCTGAGCTGGAGGAAGTGCAGGATATAATCCACGAAGGCGCTGACATAGGTGGACATCGCGAACAGGAACGAGCCGAAGATCACGAAGGTGAAGAGAAGGATCAGCGACAGAACCAGGTTGAGGTTCGACAGATACTTCACCCCGCGTCCAACGCCCGAGACAGCCGAGATGATCGACAGCCCCATGATCACGATCAGACCGGCGATCAGGCCGACGGTTCCGGGGGCAGGGGCTTCACCGGACATGTCCATGATCCACTCCATCCCGGTGATCGCATAGAGACCGTCGATGAATTGCGACACGCCGTAGCCGATGGTGACCGACACGCCGAGGATCGTGGCAACGACGCCCAGAACATCCACGATGTGGCCCAGAAAGCCGTTCATCAGCTTGCCGAAAAGCGGCGTCAGAGCTGTGCGGATCGTCAGCGGCATGTCCCGCGTATAGGCGTAGTAAGCCAGCGACAGGCCCGTCACCACGTAGATCGCCCAGGCGTGAAAGCCGTAATGCAGGAACGTGTAGCGGTAGGCAGGTTCGAGCGCCGCTTCGGAGTTGCCCTCGACTGCGCCGGACAGAACCACAGGGTTCGAGCCCCATAGGCCCAGCGGCTCGGCGGTGGCGAAGACCATCAGGCCAACACCCAGACCGGCACCGAACATCATCGAGAACCACGAGAAGTTCGTGAATTCGGGCTTTTCACCAGGCGTGCCCATGACGCGCCGTCCGGTGCTTGGGATGATTGCCACGATGAAGAGAAAGAAGAAAAACAGGCCAACAATGATGATGTAGAAGCTGTTGAAGACTTCGAGCAATTGGCCGTTCAGGCTTCCCAGCACACCATTGGCGTTGGCGGGCCAGATCAGCGCCCAAAGGACAAGGCCGACCATGATGGCTTTCGATAGAAGGGCAATTTCGAGGCTGTGGCCCTCGTAAAATCCCTTATCGGATGTTTTCACCTCCACATCCGTGAAGGGTGGCTTAATGGACATCACTATTCTCCCTGTGATTATTTTATTATTGCCCGATAGTGTCAGCCCAGATTGCGTTTTGGGCAAGATCAATCGTCGCTTTAAGGTCCGCGAACGACCTTTTCAGGGCTTTGTGGGTCAATATTGCGTTGGACTCGTCGTCGGAGAAAAACAAATCACGCGCCTTTTCTTGGCCTGAGACGTTCGGCAGACATGCTGCGATGACATCGACAGGGTCTTTGTCAGCCCCATCACGCGCAGCGCGTTCGCAGTCTTTCGAGGCTCGATTTGCGCCGATGAGATGACAAGCGGCTAAGTCGTGAAGTCTTGCCAAGGCTGGTGCGGCCCGCCGTGCCTTGTATTAGGGTGGGGTTATGTCTCCACACCCGTTGCCCCCCGCCGCCATTCTGTCAGAGCATGCTCTCTCTGCGCCCGTTTTTGTCGAGCGCACGGGGATTGCCACGATCTGGAAGGTGACCCGCCAGACGGGGGAGGCCGCTGCCCTCAAGCTCTATCATGGGGAGACGATGGGCAATGAAGGCGCCGGCTTTGTATATCTGGAGGCTTTGAACGGCGCGGGCGCGGCACGGGTCTTTGCCCACGGTGCCCGCTTTGCGGTGACAGAATGGCTGCCCGGCCCGTCTTTGGGCGATCTGAGCCGCCGGGGCGAGGATGACACCGCCACTCACACTTTGCTGACCGTGGCCCAAACGCTCCACGCGCAGCCTGTGACACCCGCAGGCACGCTGCCGAAACTGGCCGATTGGTTCGGGGCCTTGCTAAAGCTGCATATCGCTTCAGGGTGCCCGGCGACGGCGCGCCAAAATCTTGAACGCTGCCGCGCCTTGGCGGGCGACCTGCTGGCCACGCCTCAAGACCCGCGTCCTCTGCATGGTGATCTGCATCACGACAACATCCGGCTGGGCGCACGGGGCTATTGCGCGTTCGATGCCAAAGGCGTTCTGGGAGAGCGGGCCTACGAGCTTGCAAACGCCTTCCGCAACCCCAAAGGCGCGCCTGCGCTGCTGCGCGATCCTGACCGCATCCGCGCCTTGCGCGACGCATGGAGCGGACCTTTTGCCGTCCCACCCCGCCGCCTGATGCAATGGGCCGCCGTGAAATGCGCCCTGTCCATCGCGTGGCGAAGCGGCTCGGACGGTATCAGGCACGACGATGAGTTCGACCTACTGGCCCAGTTTCTAGCCATCTCGGAGGAAGGGTGAGCGTCACCCGAGGACCAAAGCCTCACTTCTTGATCGGCACGCCATAAAGCTCAAGTTTATGGCCTTTCAGCCGATACCCCAGCTTCTCGGCGATCCTGTCCTGGAGCGCTTCGATCTCGGGATCGACGAACTCGATCACTTCACCGGAGTTGAGATCAATCAGGTGGTCGTGATGTTCGCGGTCGGTGGTTTCATAGCGCGCGCGCCCGTCGCCGAAATCATGCTTGTCGAGGATCCCGGCTTCCTCGAAGAGCTTCACCGTCCGGTAGACCGTCGCAATGGAGATCGCAGCGTCGGCTGCTGAGGCGCGGGCATAAAGTTCTTCAACATCGGGGTGGTCATCGGCCTCTTGCAGCACCCGCGCGATGGTGCGGCGCTGATCGGTCATGCGCAGGCCCTTGGCCTCGCAACGCGACAGAATGGTATCGGTCATTTTGCCCCCCCCGACGTGATCTTGGAGCCAAGGTGTAACGTGCGAAACGGGCAGAGGGAACCACGAAAGCGGTTCCCTCTGGTTTGCGGTAGGCTGGCTTTGGGTCAGGCGGGCAGGGCAGGCACGCCCATTTGCGCATGCACCATGTCCAGCGTGGTCTTGGGCAGACGTAACGCGCCCGCCAGATCGGTCAGATAGGCCACCTCGGCTTGCGTATCGACGCGGATGGACATCAGCGACATCGCATAGACCTGCGCTTCCATGCCGTTGGGGGTGTCTGCGGCCAGCCCTTCGACATTCACCGGGGCGGCCAGCTGCGCTTTGACAAAGGCGATATCCTCGCCATCGGCATCCTCGCCCAGCGTGTCCATGATGCGGGCTTGCTCATCGGCGTCTATATCGCCGTCGGCCTTGGCGGCCTGAATGATCGCGCGCAGCATGATGCCTGCGTTCTGCTCCATCTCGTCCGAGGCTTTTTCCTGCCCGACAGCGCCCAGCATATCCTTCATGCCGTCGCCGCCCATGGCTGCAGCCCCTCCGGCCATGGCAAGGATGCCTGCAAGGCCAGCGCCACCGGCACCACCGAGATTGGCCAAAAGACCGCCCTTGTCGCTGCTCTCGGCGGGAGCCGCGCCGCCGCCCATCATCTGGCCCATCATATCCTGAAGATTGCCGGCACCTGCACCTGCGCCGCCCATCATTTTGGCCATCATGTCCTGAAGGTTCTGCGCGCCGCCTTGTGCGCCGCCCATCATCTGACCCATCATGTCCTGCAGATTACCGGCACCGCCCTGAGCGCCGCTGGACATCTGGTCCATCATGCCTTGCAGCCCGCCGCTCTGGTTCATCTTTTCAATGCCTTTGGCCGCTGCAAAGCCGATTGCAACTTTCGCCAATGTGCCCATCAATCCCATGGGTCATCCCCCTGTTTTAGGTTCCAGATGAGCCACCTTCGCACAGGTAACGCATTCTGCGCAGGGGGAAAAACCGCGCAGTCGCTACATCAGATCAGGTTCCCGCCCGACGCGGCGGGCCAGCGGCGCGACCGTGAGGCCCTGGACGACGATCGAAAAGAGCACGACAATATAGGTTGCCGTCAGGATCAGCGGTTTCCACTCGCCCTCGGGCAGGGACAGGGCCAGTGCGACCGAAATACCGCCTTTCAGCCCGCCCCATGTCATGATTGGCACAACCCCTTGGGAAAACTCACGGAAGGGTTTCAGCATCAGGACGGGTACAGCGACGGCCGCCAGACGCGCGACCAAGGCCAGACCGATGGCCATGACGCCTGCGGTAAGGAAAGAGGTGTCGAAGACAATCGCGAAGACCTCGAACCCGATCAGCAGGAAGAGAACGGCGTTCAGGATCTCGTCGATCAACTTCCAGAACGCGTCGACATAGTCGCGGGTTTCGGCGCTCATCCCGTGTTTCGCGCCGATATCGCCGATCAAAAGCCCCGCACAGACCGCCATGATCGGGGCGGAGACATGCAGCCAGATCGCCAGCTCGTAGCCGCCAAAGGCCAGACCCAGCGTGATCAGCACCTCGAGCGAATAATCATCAATCCGACGCATGACGCGGAAGGTCAGCCAGCCCAGCACGATGCCAAGCAGCGCGCCGCCCACAGCTTCCTGCACAAAAAGCAGCGCGGCATCCGCCAGCCCCGATCCGTGGTGGTCATCGCTCGGAAAGGCCAGCCCGACAAGCACCAGAAAGACGACATAGGCGACGCCGTCGTTAAAGAGGCTCTCGCCCGCGATCTTGGTTTCGAGCGACTTTTTCAGATTTGCTTCGCGCAGAACGCCGAGGACGGCAACCGGATCGGTGGGAGAGATGATCGCCCCGAAGACCAGCGCGATCATGATCGGCATGCCGGTGATCCACGAAAATGCGGTGCCGATGATGGCCGTCGAAAGCCCCACGCCAATGGTTGCCATCAGAAAGATCAGCAGCCATTCGACCCGCAGGTCGCGCAGCTTCACATGCAAAGCTCCGGCAAACAGCAAGAGGCCTAGCATGCCTTCCAGAACCGCCTCGGAGAAGTCGATGCCGGTGACCGTCATGCGCACCGTGTCGGCCATGCCCAATGACGGCACAAGCAGGTCCACCGCCATGACACCCAGCGAGGCCGCGAAGGCCACCACAAGGATGCCGATGGCCGAGGGGAGCTTGAGATACAGGTAGTTGATCGCTCCGAACGCGCCCGCAAGCACGATCAGCAGCGAGGTGATCTGGAGGAAATTCATGTCACTGTCCGTTTGGTGTTTTGCGCAGCCCTAGCACGGATGATCGCTTGACGGCGCTGCGGCACACTGCCTTTGTGGCCGCGATGGAACGCAAAGATCATATGGATGCTTTCGGAGCGGTCTCCCTGATTGGGTTTGCTCTTTTTCTGGCGTTTAATCAGGTGGTTATCAAGGTTACCAATGGCGGCTTGCAGCCGGTGTTTTTCGCAGGCCTCCGCTCGCTTGGGGCGATCTTGTGTATTTATGCGTGGATGCGATTTCGGGGGATCAGGCTGAATTTCGGTGCGTGGGGGCCGGGCCTTTTGGTCGGCACGATTTTCGCCGCCGAGTTCGTATGCCTTTTTCTGGCGCTTGATCTGACCAGCGTGTCGCGCAGTTCGGTCATCTTCTATTCGATGCCGGTCTGGATGGCGATTGGGGCGCATTTCTTGTTGGGAGAGCGGATCACGCGCATCAAGGCCGTCGGCCTGTCGCTGGCCTTTACAGGCGTTGCCGTGGCGATCTTTGCGCGCCCGGATGAGGGCGATGGCAGCCTGATCGGGGATCTTTGCGCCTTGGGCGCGGCTTTGGGCTGGGCGGCCAGCGCTTTGGGCGTCCGCGCCACGCGCCTCAAAGAGGACAGCCCCGAAATGCAGCTTTTCTGGCAGGTTCTGGTCTCGGCCCCGCTTTTGCTGATCGCTGCGCCGTTTTTTGGCCCTTTGATCCGAGAGTTGGCCTCCAACCATCTTTGGGGTCTTGGGTTCCAAATCATCTTTGTGGTCAGCGGCGGATTTATTTTCTGGCTCTGGCTTTTGAGCCTTTACCCCGCCTCATCCGTCGCGTCATTCAGCTTCCTGTCACCGGTCTTCGGCGTGTTGCTGGGCTGGTTGTTGCTGGGCGAAGAAGTGGGGCCGCTGGTGCTGACAGCGCTCGTTCTGGTGGCGGCCGGTCTGATCCTGATCAACCGCCGCCCACGTCAGGTGCCGCAAAACGTTTGATGCACGATTTCCTGCTCGGTTGGTGGGGCGGCCAAGTCTGTGTCGGTCTCTGCAAGCATATAAGGGGTCGCGAGTACCATATTGAGCCGTTCAAACGGCCCGAAGTCACCTTTGACGGCGGCCTGGATCATCTCTTCCACACGGTGATTGCGGGGGATCACGGCGGGGTTGGTTTTGCGCATAAGGGCTTTCGGGTCAGGCTCCGCTGCGATGCGCGCCTGCCAGCCCTCTGCCCAGGTATCAAATGCGGTCGGGTCAACAAACTGATCGCGCGCATTGCCGTCTGACAGGCCGCGGAAGGTATTTGTGAAATCGGCTTGGTTGGCGGCCATCCGGTCCAGCAGGTCTGAGACGAGGGTCATGTCACCGTCTTGCGTATTGCTGATACCGATTTTTGACATGAAGACTGCGCTGTAAGCTTTTTGAAACGCCGGAATAAAGCCATTTACGCTTTCGGTGAAAGCCTCTATCGCGGCGTCGCGATCTGGCATCAGTTGCAACAAGCTGGTCGCAAGTTGCGCGAGATTCCACGCAGCGATATCGGGCTGGTTGTTATAGGCATAGCGTCCGAACTGGTCGATGGAGCTGAACTTGGTTTCCGGGTGATAGGCGTCCATGAACGCGCAGGGGCCGTAGTCGATGGTCTCGCCCGAGATGGCGCAATTGTCGGTGTTCATCACGCCGTGGATGAAGCCCAGTGACATCCATTTCGCGATCAGGTTTGCTTGCGCGTTGACCACCGCATCCAACAGGCCCTGGGGGCCGTCTGCATCAGGGTAATGCCGCGCGATGCAGTGATCGACCAGGGCCTGCAGCGCGGGCGCATCTGTGCGTGAGGCGAAGTATTGAAACGTGCCGACGCGGATATGGCTGGCCGCCACTCGGGTCAGGATCGCACCGGGGAGCGGGGCCTCGCGGAGGACGATTTCACCTGTGGTGACGGCTGCCAAAGCGCGGGTGGTCGGAACACCGGCGGCATGCATGAACTCGCTCACCACATATTCGCGCAACACGGGCCCGAGCCATGCGCGCCCGTCGCCCATGCGGCTATAGGGCGTCGGGCCGGAGCCTTTGAGCTGGATGTCTTGGCCGCCCACTTCGCCCAGCAAGATCGCGCGACCATCGCCCAGCTGGGGGTTCCAATGACCGAACTGGTGACCAGCATAGACTTGAGCAAGCGGGTCGGCCTTCTCGGGAACGGTATTTCCCGCAAAAACAGAGGCTTCCGGCGCGCCCTTAATGTTCAATTCCGCAGCCAGAGCTTCGTTGTAGGCGACCAGTCTTGGTGTTTTGACCGGGGTCGGTGGCAGCTTGGTATACAAGCGTTCGGGCAGGTTTGCGTAGGTATTCTCGAAAGGAAAATCCATCAGAGCGTCCGCGTCATGAGGTGATAGCCGTCGCGGGGTTCAAACCCCAAGCGGCGATATAAATCCTGTGCGCGCGTGTTGTCTTTCTGCACCTCCAGATGCAGCGCTTTCAGCCCCACGCCAGCGAGTGCTTTGGGCAACTCGATCAGCACTTCCGAGCCGATGCCACGGCCCCGCACGCTTTCTCTGATATAGATCTCGTCAATGAACCCGTCCATGCCGCCCATGGCGATGGACCAGCCGAAAGACAGGATCACATAGCCGATGGGCGCTTTTTGTGGCCCAATCAGGTAGGCCACGCCAAGCGGGGAGCCGTTGAGCAGGGGATCAAGCGCCGCTGCACGATGGTCGTCTGAATAGTCCAACCCGTGATGGGCATGAAACTGCGCCATCAGCAGCAGAATGCGCGCGGCATCGTCGGGTCCGGCAAGATGCAGCGCGGTCATAGGCTCGCGATCCGGGTGGTGAGCAGATCGAAAAACCCGTCGGCGTCGATATCGCCCATGAACATCGCGTTGGGCGTGCGGTCGGTGACGCCCCACCAATCCGCGACGGTCATGCCGAGGGTCAGCTCGGAGGACGTCTCGACACAGACATTTACGTGACGACCGTTGAACAGCTCAGGCTTGATCAGGTAGGCGATGACGCAGGGATCATGCAGCGGCGCACCGGGAGAGGCGTATTTTTCCATATCGAAGCGGTTGAAGAAATCGGTCCAGGCCGCGACGGCTTCGCCTATGGGCGTGCCCATGTTGCGAAACGCATCGACGCGCGGCTGCGTGGTGAGGGCTTTGTGGGTGACGTCCAGCGGCATGACCGTGATTGGGATGCCGGATTTGAAAACGATATCAGCGGCTTCCGGGTCGACGTAAATGTTGAACTCGGCGGTGGGTGTGATGTTGCCCACCTCGAAATAAGCGCCGCCCATCAAGACAATTTCGCGGATGCGCGAGGCAATATCGGGGGCTTTTTGCAGCGCGGTCGCGATGTTGGTCAGCGGGCCGAGGGGACAAAGCGTGACGCCATCCGTCGCGCGCGCCGTGTCGATGATGAAGTCCACCGCATGGTCGTCTTGAAGCGGCATGGTGGGGTCTGGCATTTCGGGGCCGTCGAGGCCGGTTTGACCGTGGACATGTTCGGCGGTGATCAGTTTGCGGTGCAGCGGGGCGTCGCAGCCTGCGAAGACCTTGATGTCAGAGCGCCCCGCCAACTCACACACGATCCGCGTATTTTTCTGGGTCAATGGCAACGGCACATTGCCTGCGACAGCGGTGATGCCCAGCACCTCTAGCTCAGGGGACGCAAGGGCCAGCAGGATCGCCACGGCGTCGTCCTGTCCGGGGTCGGTGTCGATGATGATCGGGCGTTTGGTCATTGCTTTTCCTGCGCTTTCGCGGCGTCCCAAAGGGTGTCCATTTCTTCCAGAGTGCTGTCTGAGGGCGTCTTGCCCATTGCCGCCAGCGCGGCCTCGATGGCCTCGAACCGACGGGTAAACTTGGCATTTGCGGCACGGAGCGCGGCTTCGGGGTCAACCTTCATGTGACGCCCCAGATTGGCCATGACGAACAGCAGATCACCAAACTCTTCCTCTATCTCCGCTTGCGAGAGGCTGTCTTGTGCCTCGACCAATTCTCGCGCTTCTTCCTGCATTTTATCAAGCACTTGGCTGGTCTCAGGCCAATCAAACCCGACCCGCGCGGCGCGTTTTTGCAGCTTCACAGCGCGCAGCAGGGCAGGCAAACCTATGGCGACCCCGTCCAGCGTGCCGCGCTGCGCTTTGCCTGCGCGTTCGGCGGCTTTGATCTTTTCCCAATCGGCGGTCTGCTGATCGGCGGATTTATCGCGGCTTTCATCGCCAAACACATGGGGGTGCCGCGCGACCATCTTGTCGGAGATCGCGCGCGCGACGCTCTCAAAACTGAAATGCCCGGCCTCAGCGCCCATCTGCGTATGGTAAACAGTCTGCAATAGAAGATCGCCCAATTCGCCCTCCAACTCCGCCCAGTCGCCGCGTTCAATCGCATCGGCAACCTCATAGGCTTCCTCAATCGTGTAAGGCGCGATGGAGGCGAAATCCTGCTCGATATCCCAAGGGCAACCGGTCTGCGGGTCACGCAGGCGGCGCATAATCTCAAGAAGGCGGGGCATCCCGCCGTCGGGGTTGTGGATCAGGTCATTGGGCATTGCGGGCAGGTCCGGTGCGTGATTTGCTGCGACGGTATCGCATCACAGCCCGGAGTCCACCCATGCCCGTCACCAACCGCATTGCCGACTATGCCGAGGATATGACGGCTTGGCGGCGGCATCTGCATCAGCACCCCGAGTTGCAATTTGACTGCCACGAGACAGCGGCGTTCGTGGCCGAGCGGTTGCGCGAGTTCGGCGTGGATGAACTACATGAGGGCATCGCGCAAAGCGGGCTGGTGGCGATTATCAACGGGCAGGGCGAGGGGCCGACAATCGGGCTCCGGGCCGATATGGACGCGCTGCCGATGGAGGAAACCTCGGGCGCCGACTGGGCCAGCACGGTGCAAGGCAAGATGCATGCCTGCGGGCATGACGGGCATACGACGATGCTGCTGGGGGCTGCGCGGTATCTGGCGGAGACGCGGAAGTTTGCAGGCCGCGTTGCGCTGATTTTCCAACCGGCGGAGGAAGGCGGCGGCGGTGCTGGCGTGATGGTCGAAGAAGGCATCATGGACCAGTTCGACATCGCGCAGGTCTATGCGCTGCATAACGCGCCGGGCTTCAAGGAAGGCGCGTTTTATACCACGCCGGGGCCGATCATGGCGGCGGTCGATACGTTCGAGATTCACATCAAGGGCGAGGGTGGTCACGGCGCCATGCCGCATGAGACGCGCGATCCGATTGTGGCGGCTGTCGGCATGGTGCAGGCGATCCAGACCATCGTGAGCCGTAATCACTATGCGCTGGATGATCTGGTCGTCTCGGTCACGCAAATCCACACCGGGAGCGCGGATAACATCATTCCGGAGGCCGCCTATATCTGCGGCACCGTGCGGACCTTTGACAAGGCGGTGCAAGACATGGTCATGGACCGGATGGCCGCAATCGTGGACGGGCAAGCGGCGGCTTACGGCGTCTCGGCTGAGCTTGATTATCAGGTCGGCTATCCCGCGACCGTGAACGACGCGACCAAGGCGGCTTTTGCGGCGGATGTGGCCAAAGAGGTCGTGGGCGAGGGCAATGTCATCCCAGAGGCCGGGCGCGAAATGGGGGCAGAGGATTTCGCCTATATGCTGGAAAAACGCCCCGGCGCGTATCTGTTCATCGGGCAGGGGGACAGCGCGGGGCTGCACCACCCGTCCTATGATTTCAACGATGAGATCGCGCCTGTCGGTGCGTCGTTCTTTGCGCAGCTTGTCGAGCGTGCGCAACCTTTGGAGCAATAACCGATGGCGTTGAAAGACAGTGCCACTGATGTGGACAATGCGCTGACGCGCGACGGCTATCGCGGGCTTTCTTTCGAGAATGCGTTTGGCGGTGTGACCTCATTCATGCGACGCACCTATACGAAGGATCTGACGGGCGTTGATCTGGCCGTCACGGGCGTGCCGTTTGATCAGGCCACCACGCACCGCCCCGGTACGCGGTTTGGGCCAAGGGCGATCCGGGAGGCCTCTGCGCTGCAGCCCTGCGATCCGCCTTATGGCTGGGATATCAACCCTTTAACCGAGTTCAACGTGGCCGATTACGGCGATGTGGCGTTTGATTATGGCCATATCTCGAAGTTTCCCGAAGCGTTGACCAGCCATATTCGCGGTATTTTGCAAGCGGGCGCAGGCTCGCTGGTTCTGGGGGGCGATCACTATATCAGCTTTCCGATCCTGCGCGCTTATGCCGAGAAGTTCGGACCGTTGAGCTTGCTGCAATTCGATGCGCATTCCGACACATGGCCCGACGATGACATGACCCGCATCGACCATGGCACAATGTTCTACAAGGCCGTCAAGGAAGGGCTGATCGTGCCCGAACGCTCCGTCCAGGTGGGGATCCGCACAACGAACGAAGACACGCTGGGCGTCAATATCATCGACGCGGCCGAGGTGCACCGGATCGGGCCGGAGGCGACGGTTGCCAAGATCAAAGCGATCCTTGGCGATCACGCGACCTATCTGAGCTTCGATATTGATGCGCTCGACCCGGCATTTGCGCCGGGCACAGGCACGCCTGTCTGGGGCGGGCTGACCAGTGCACAAGCGGTTGCCATGCTGCAAGGCCTCAAGGGCATCAACATGGTGGGTGCAGATGTCGTGGAGGTGTCACCGCCCTTTGATACAACGGGCGCAACGGCCGTGGCGGGGTCACATGTCGCGACAGAGCTGATGTGCCTTTATTGCTATAACAAACAATCAAGATCAGAGGGTTAGAGGATGAAGCTCATCTTGTCTTTGGTGCTGCTGTCGATCATTATCGGTCTGGCCTATATCCGCCTGGCCCCCAGCAATCGCGACGCCTGGCATACCGATGCAATGCAGGAACAACCTCAGGTCGGTCATTTTGTTGTGCGACCGGATGGCGGGGATTTGGCAAGCCCTGTCTACAATGAAAGCCCTGTAGACCTGCTGACGCGCTTCGATGCGGTCGCGCTGGCCGAGCCGCGCACATCGCGCCTTGCAGGCAGCCCCGAGGAGGGGCGCATCACCTACATTACACGCTCGCGGGTCATCGGATTTCCTGATTACACAACCGTTCAGGCCACCCCCGTCGAGGGCGGCACAGCGTTGGTGATCCATGCAAGATTGCGCTTTGGGCGGTCTGACCTAGGAGTCAACGCTGCCCGTGTCACCCGGTGGCTGGACGCTTTGGTTCAGGGATGAGCTGAGACAGCCATTCTGAACTTCGCGCCACATGGGCGAATTAAGCGACATCTGACATTGCGCCGTGAACATGCGGCCACCGACATTCAGACAAATCATTTCGCCCAGTTCGATGCGCTCGCCGCCTTGGTCGGTGCAATAACAGTCGACTGTTTTGCCGCCGCTCGTAACATCGGCCAGAGCGGGGGTGGTCAATAGGATCAGGAGTGGTGCAAAATATTTCATGACAGTGAAATTAGCACGATCTGCACTCTTGACCAAGTTGATTGCATAAGGGAAGCAAGCCCATGGTTCCTTTTGAAAAACTTGAGCAAATCCGCCAGCGCTTCCAGTTTCTGGAGGCCAAAATGGCCGATGGGGCTGCAGGCGAGGATATCGCGGCGCTGGCCAAGGAATATTCCGACCTCAAACCCGTGGTCGAAGAGGTCGAGGCGTATATGCAGCTTGTCTCGGATATCGAAGAGGCCGAGGCGATGCTGGCCGATCCCGAGATGAAGGAGTTAGCGGAAGAGGAATTGCCGGGGCTGAAGGCGCGTTTGCCAGAGGCAGAGCATTCGATCCGCTTGACGCTGTTGCCCAAGGATGCCGCCGACGCCAAGCCCGCGATGATCGAAATCCGGCCGGGGACGGGGGGCGATGAGGCCTCGCTTTTTGCCGGTGATTTGCTGCGCATGTATCAGCGCTATGCCGAAGCGCGGGGCTGGAAGTTTACCGTGATGGAGCTGAGCGAGACCGAGTTGGGCGGCATCAAGGAAGTGGTTGCCAACATCACCGGCGAGAACGTCTTTGCCCGGCTGAAATACGAAAGCGGCGTGCACCGGGTGCAGCGTGTGCCGACCACCGAAAGCGGCGGGCGCATCCATACCTCTGCCGCAACGGTCGCCGTTTTGCCAGAGGCAGAAGACGTGGATATTCAGGTAGATCCCGGCGATATCCGCATCGACACGATGCGCGCCAGTGGCTCGGGTGGCCAGCACGTCAACACGACCGATTCTGCCGTGCGGATCACCCATATGCCGTCGGGCATCGTTGTGACCTCGTCTGAGAAATCCCAGCACCGAAACCGCGAGATCGCGATGCAGGTGCTGAAAACCCGGCTCTATGATCTGGAGCGCCAGCGTGTGGACAGCGAGCGCTCGGAAGATCGCAAAAGCCAGGTCGGTAGTGGCGACAGATCAGAACGCATCCGCACGTATAATTTCCCCCAAGGGCGCATGACCGACCACCGCATCAACCTGACGCTTTATAAGCTGGATCAGGTGATGCAGGGCGATCTGGACGAGATTATCGACGCGCTGACGACAGAGGATCAGGCGAGCCAGCTGGCAGAGATATCGTGAGCGACCCGAGTGCCGCCATCGCCGCGCTGATTGATGAAGGTGCGGCACAGTTGCGTGCGGCCGGGATTGCGGGGGCCGAGCGGGATGCGCGGGTGCTGTTGGCTCATAGCGCGGGCATCGCGTCGGACATGGTCTATCCGCCTTACAGTCATCCGCAGCTTGTCGCGGCGGTGACGGGGCAGTCGGATTGGGGTGCGAAATTTCACGAGGCTATCACCGCGCGCGCTGGGGGACGGCCAGTCTCGAAAATCATCGGCGCGCGCGCGTTCTGGGCGCACCGATTCCTTGTCACGGATGATGTCTTGGACCCGCGGCCCGAGACCGAGATTCTGGTTGAACACGCGTTGGCAGAGCCGTTTTCCCGGCTGCTTGATCTGGGTACGGGATCGGGCTGCATCCTGTTGTCATTGCTTGCCGAACGCCCCGCAGCGCATGGGCTTGGCGTCGATATCAGCGCGGCGGCTTTGTCGGTGGCCGCCCAGAATGCAGAGCGTTTGGGGGTTGCGGATCGGGTCGATCTGATCCGGTCCGATTGGTTTTCCGATGTAGCGGGGCAATTCGATCTGATCGTCTCCAACCCGCCCTATATCGCGGCAGACGAAATGGCCGGGCTGGCCCCGGACGTGCGGCTACATGATCCCGAAATTGCCCTGACACCGGGCGGCGATGGGTTGGATGCGTATCGCATGCTCACCGCGCAAGCCGGGGGGCATCTGGCGATAAACGGGCGTCTGATGGTCGAGATTGGGCCGACCCAGGCGCAAGCGGTCAGCGAGCTGATGCGCGGGGCGGGTCTTGAAAAGATCACGGTGCATCCCGATCTGGATGGCCGTGACCGTGTGGTCAGCGCGCGCAAGGCCTAACAAGACCTTAACAAAGGCCCCAAAACGACGGCATTTGGCGAATTTATGCCACGTGTTGATGCTTTTTACTTGCCCCGTCTGCCCCCACATGGTTTTAACTTGTGTATCGCAGAGGCGGAGCCGTTATCGCTCCCCCCGATTAATTGCCAAAATATCGCACCGCACACTGCCCTTTTGGCAGAGGCAGAGCGAAAGCCAACAAAAGGTTGGACGTCTATCAAATGAGATCATCGAAGTCCCGGTCGCGGTCCAAAGGGAACCGCAACAACAATCGGCAGGTTGGCAACGTCGTCAATCGCGTGTTCGACAGTTCTGGCCCTGAAGGCAAAGTGCGCGGCACGCCCCAGCAGATCATCGACAAATATAACCAGCTGGCCCGCGACGCGACGCTGAGCAATGACCGTGTCGCGGCTGAGAACTTTCAGCAACACGCCGAACATTACACCCGCATGCTGGGTGAGGCCCTGCGCGAGCAGGAAGCCCGCCGCGAACAGCAGGAACGCGAACAGGCAGAGCGTCAGCAACAACAGCGTGAACGCGACCGCGAACGTGAAGAACAGCGCAAACAGCGTCAGCAGGAAGAGGCAAACAAGGCCGATCCTGGCTCTGCGCCGCAGCCTGATCTGGGTGACAGCAATGGTGGTCTGGTCGAAACGCCAGAGGCGCAGATCATCGCTGCCGAACCGCAGGCCGAAAAGCCCAAGCGTCCGCGCAAGCCCCGCAAGCCAAAAGCGCCTGAAAGCGATGCGCCTGAGGCGGCGGAGTAAAAGTTTTCAGAACTTTTTGGAAAACTCTTTTTGAAGAGTTTTCGCCCCCGAACAGACCAGAAAGCGCGCAGGCAATCGCCGCGCGCTTTTTTTATGTGGCGAGCTTTGGCCCGGTGCGGAAATACGAGACGTTGTTGGTGAAAATGCTGTCTGGACGCAGACGGATCAGCCGCCCATCGGGATCGTCAATCCGCGCGACAGTTTCGATGAACCACGGATTCCAGTTCGCCTCATCCGCATCGAGATATTTGCGGAGGAGCCGCTTGAAGAGCTCGGCGTCCATATCAGTGATCGTTGCCTGCCCCCGCAGACCCAGATGCAGCAACCGCCCCTCGGCATTGTCATAGTCGACAATCTCGACCGCACAGCGCGGATCTGCCTCGATCCTCTGGACAGAGCTGCTGTCACGCGATCCCAGCATCGACAGCATGCCGCCTTCCCATAAAAACCAGACAGGAGCGTTGCGCGGGCCATCCGTGTCAATTGTGGCGAGGTTGGCCATTAAAGGCAGGCCCAAGACCCGTTCTGGATCAAAGGGCGTGGCCATCAGCGCGCCACTTCGCGGGCCAGCGCGCAGAAGCCTTCCAGAGGGATTTCTTCGGCGCGTTGTGTGGGCGTGATGCCAGCGGCGACCAGGCGGTCCTCGATATCCGGGGCCATGCCCTTTAGCGAAGCGCGCAGCATCTTGCGGCGCTGGTTGAAGGCTGCGGCCACAACCCGAGACAGCACCGCTGCATCGGCGTTGTATTTCGGCTGGTCGAGCGCTGTGAGATGCACCACGGCGGAATGCACTTTTGGGGCAGGGGTGAAGGCTTGTGGGGGCAGGTCCATGACGATGCGCGTTTCGGCACGCCATTGTGCGAGGATTGCGAGGCGTCCGTAGGCTTTGCTGCCCGGCTGGGCCACGATCCGCTGCGCCACTTCCTTTTGGAACATCAGTGTCAGCGATTGCCAGAAGGGCGGCCACTGCTTGGGCGTCAGCCAGCGCACCAGCAATTCGGTGCCCACGTTGTAAGGCAGGTTCGCAGCCACTCGGATCGGCGGGGTGAGGTGGGCCAGTGGGTCGATCTCAAGCGCGTCGCCATTGATCACCTCAAGGCGTCCGGGATAGGCGTCTGCGATTTCGGCCAGTGCAGGTAGGCAGCGCGCGTCTTTTTCGACCGCCAGAACGCGGCGCGCGCCTTCGGCCAGCAAGCCACGGGTCAGCCCGCCGGGGCCGGGGCCGATCTCAAGCACGTCGCAGGCGCTTAGGTCGCCTGCCTGGCGCGCGATTTTGGCGGTGAGGTTTAAATCCAGAAGGAAGTTCTGACCCAGCGATTTCTTGGCCCGCAGGTCATGTGTTGCGATCACCTCGCGCAGGGGCGGGAGGCTGTCGATGGCGCTCACGCGCGGGCCTCGGCCATGCGCTGCGCCATCTTGAGTGCCTCGATCAGCGAGGTCGGGTCCGCGACGTCTTTGCCTGCGATATCAAAGGCGGTGCCGTGATCGGGCGAGGTGCGGATGAACGGCAAGCCCAGAGTGACGTTCACGCCACGATCAAAATCAATCGTCTTGATCGGGATCAGCGCTTGATCGTGATACATCGCAATGGCCGCGTCATAGCCTGCGCGTGCACGCGCGTGAAACATCGTATCGGCGGAGAGCGGACCGATCAGATCGAGCCCTTCTGCGCGCAGCGCGTCCAGTGTAGGCGCGATCAACTCGATCTCTTCCAGCCCCATCGCCCCGCCTTCACCGGCATGGGGGTTCAGGCCCGCCACGGCGATCTTGGGGGCATCAATACAGAAGTCCCGACGCAAGGCGGCATGGGTGATCAGGATCGTGTCGGTGAGGTTGGCCGCACTCAGATGCGCGGGCACGTCTTTCAGCGGGATGTGGATCGTGGCTGGAACCACGCGTAACTCGTCACAGGCGAGCATCATGACGACGCTGCCTACGCCGCCCAGCGAGGCGAGGTATTCCGTATGGCCCGGATAGGCAAAGCCCGCCCCGTCCTGCAGGGCCTTTTTGTGGATGGGGCAGGTGGTGAGTGCAGAGGCTTGGCCTGCTTGCACCAATTCGACGCCGCGCGCGATGGCGTCGATCACGCTTTGCGCCTGGGCTGGCTGAGGCAGGCCAGGGCTGCGTGTGCCTTCAAACGGCAAGGGCAGCACCGACAAAGACCCGGCGGCGACCGATATCGCCTCGGACGGGTCCGAGATCACGCTGACCGGGCCGTCCAGATGCGCCGGATCGCCGATGTAGAAGAACGGGACACTGTCCTTCAGCGCGGCCCAGGCTTTCATCGCAATTTCGGGACCGATGCCCGCAGGCTCACCGCAGCTGAGCGCGATGGGCAAGGCGGGGCTCATTGGTATTCGATCACCGCATCTGCGCGCAGTTCGGCCAGATAGTTGTTGGCAAAGCTTTCGACCCGACGATTGAAAAGCGCAGAGCGAATGCTTTCGCGATCCACTTCTTCCCCCAGCGTCGGGGTGCGCCCGCACATCATCAGAAAGACCAGCGTCTCGCCACCGGCACGGGTTAGCGCGGTCGAGACCTCGCCTTCATCGAGCTTGGCCAATTCCATAGCGATATCTTGCGGAATTTCAGCAGGGGGCAGGGCGCCGCGCTCAAGCACCTCTTCAGGCTGGCCTTGGGCTACGCCGTAAAGGTCATCGCAGGTGTCGACCTCGGCGCGCACGCGGTCAGCAGCGGCGAGACCCGCAGCGGAGCGGCCACCGGCGATGTAATAGGCGGCATATTCAATTGCGGCGTATTCAACGGGTGCGGCTTCGGTTTCTTCGATATCGCGCAGCTGGAAGAAAATCACGGCGTTGGGGATCGGGATCGGCGCGCTGACCTCGCCGGGTCGCAGACCCAGAACAATCTGACGGATTTGCGGGGGCAGGTTGCCCAATGGCAACCAATCAAGCTGGCCCGACCGGCTGCGAGAGCCGGAGACTGAATAGCGGCGTGCAGCAGATTGAAACGCAGGGATTCCTTCGATGCGCTGGATCTCTTCTGTCCGACGTTGCGTTTGGGCTGCGGTTTGCGGTGTGTTGGGCAAGATAATTTCATTGAGCAGAACGCGAATGCCGCCATCCGAAGAAGCCGCTTTGATCGCACGATCAATCTCGGCATCGGTGACTTGGGCGCGCGGTGCAAAGCGCGCGCGCGACAACTCGCGCCACCCCAGACCGGCGCGCACGAAATCCCGGAAGGTTGAGCGGTCAATGCCGCCTTGCGCAATTGCTTGAACGAACTGCTCCAGTTCCAGATTGGCGCGGCCTGCAAACTCGGCCATCCCGCCTTCGATCTGTTCATCCGTCAACTGGATGCCTGCTGCCGCCATCGCGTCCAGGCGCAGACGGTCGTCAATCAGTTGCTCTTCGGCCAGTTCTTCAAGGTTCCCGGGCGAACGCAGCAGCGTCAGAAACAGGATCCGCTGATCCAGCTCGTATTGCGTGATGGCGCGGTCATTGACCTTGATGATCGGCGCAAAAGCGCTTTGGGCTGCGGCAGACAAGGCCAGACCAAAGGTCAGGCACAGGCAGATGAACAGGCGCGACAGGGTCATGTCTCAGCTCTTTCCTCTTTTTATTTTATGCAGCTTCTTGCGTAGCTGCGCTGGCCTCTGCTGGTGCCAAAGCCGTTCAGCGCCACAGAGAAATCATAGGTCGTCTCGTCGTTACCACTATCCGAGTAAGCAAAACGGCGCGAGGCCGCAACTCCAAGTGTCACGCATTCGTTGCGATAGGTCAGACCGATCCGCGCGCGCGAGGCCTGATCGGCGGCAAAATCGTAGCGCCAATCCACATCGGTGATCCAGTGCCGCGCAAGTCTATAGCGCGTATCCACGGTCCATTCCGAAACGGCTTCGTCGCGGTCCTCTTCGGCATCTTTGGCCTGCCAGATATAGGAGGTGCCAAGGTTGAAGCGTGGTCCATCCCAGTCGGCGCGGAACTCTGCGCGATTGAAGTCGAAATCATCGTCCATCAAACCACGCGCGATCAGGCTCAATCGGTCGCCGCTGTCATAACGGATCGAGGTGAGCCAATCCGATTGCAGTCCGTTAAGGCCGCTTGTTTCGGTAAATTGGCCAAGGTCCTCTTCCCGAAAGCTGCGCCCCACTGTCAGTCCCAGAGACCATCCGTCCGGATCAAAGCGGGTATAGCCCATGGCAAGGGTGGCTCGGGCCCCACGCTCATACTGATCGGTGCCTGAAAAGCGGTTGAACGACAGTAGATTTCCCTCATCCAATTCGGACCGGGTGCTGTCTTCGTTCGGGACAGGTTCGCTGTCATTATCGCTCCAGACAAATTGAGCGATAGGTTCGATCACATGGCGTGCGCCGGAGGCACCGCTGCGCGCCATGGGCAGGCGGAACTCGAGACCGGCATAGGGTGTCAGCTGCGTTACCTGATCGTCGAAATTCGCGTCATCCTCGCCTTCGATGCGGTAGACGTCGTAATTTAGCGCGACTGCGGCCTCGGTCAGCAATCCAAAACGGCTGATCCAGTCGCGCTCATATTCCAGCCGCCCGCTGAGGCGGTTCACGTCCCGTCCGACGCTGATCTGCTCGGACTCGCGGTAGAAGCCCATCGCGTCGAAGCGCAGGGTCAACTCGCCGCCGATCACCGCCGGAAACAGGCGCCGCTCGTAGTCAATCTCGGTCAGAACGGTTGGCTGGGTTTCATTGCGCTCATCATTGCGCAGCGTTTCGAAGTTGGTGATCCGCGCAGTGGCCAGATCGTCCCTGCGATAGCGAGACAAGCCAATATGGCTGTCGAGCCGGTCTTTGCCCGTATAGGAGTAATCCCGCAGGTAATTATCATCGCTCACCGCTTCGATATCGAAGGTCAGCCGGAAGTTTGCTGGCATCACAAAAGACCCGCGCCCAAAAAAATAGCCTCGCAGCCCATCTGCATCGGATTTGAGACTATCCGAGCTGATCGCACCCACGGCAGAGATGCTTCCCTTGCGGAAAGCCTGACGATACCTGAATTCCGCGGTCCGGCTCTTTTCGGTAATAAAGGGTGTCAATGTGATGTCAGCGCTGTCACCGAGCGGAATAAAGTACGGCAGCCGCAAACCTGTGCCGACTTTCGAGGTGGAGCGGATTGACGGTGTCAGGAAGCCGCGTGCGCGCTCCAAAGTGGGGTCGGGGACCCGCAAACGTGGCAGGTAGAAGATCGGCACGTCCATGACGCGCAGCCTCGCATTATCGAAATAGATCTGTTTTTCCAACTCGTCATGGGTCACTCGCGTGGACCGGATGCTCCAAAGCGGAACAGGGCGGTGCGCGCAGACCTGACACGAGGACACTGTCGTTTGATAGCTTTGCGTATAGCGCCCTTCCGCCCGGTTGATCTGGTTAGAGGAAATTTGCAGCTGTTGGTCCAACACCATCCGCGCGCCGCGCAGGATGCCGTTTTCAAAGCGCGGGTCCATCTCGCCTTGATCGGCCAGCACCAGCAAGTCTTCATCCTGTTGGAAGGTAATGGGGCCTTCGATGGTCAGAAGATCATCAGCCTGACTATAGGTGATCCGGCTGGCCCGCAGGCGTTGGCCCTCATAGAGCGCTTCGACATTGCCCTCTGCGACCAGCGTATTGTCAGGAAAGACCTGCACGTCATCGGCAATCAGGGTGGCGATCCCTTGAGCGCTGGCAAGGCCCGGAAGTAGGGCCAGAAGAAGGATGATGAGAAACCGCATCAGCCGTCCTCCAAGTGTAGTAATAAGCCCAGGGCAAGGCATACGGCAGCGAAAGGGGGCGCCCATGCCGCAAGGCTGACCGGCAATTGCCCGCTTTCCCCCAGCACTTGCGCAAAATTACGCACAAAATAAAAGCCAAAACCGACAAGAACGGCGGCCAGGACCATGATGCCGGTCTTGCCCAGCCGGGTGTGGCGCATTGTGAAACCCGCACCCAAGAGCACCATGGCCACCATCAAAAGCGGCATCGCAAGTTCGGTCTGCAGCCAGACGCGGTGGGCGCGGGAGGAAAATCCGGCCGTATCCAGATCTTCGATAAAGGCCGACAGCTCCCAGATCGGGATCGAGATCGGGGCGGCGAAACCGTCGCGGATCTGCTCGACCGTTAAATCGGTGGGCAGCGCGTAGGTCAAATGTGTCTCGGCAGTGCGTTCCGGGTTCGGATCCGAGAGCTCCCATTTTTTGACACCACCCAAGCGCCATTCGCCATCGGTCAGTGTCGCGCTGTTGGCCTCGAGCCGCTGGGTGGGGGTGCCATCGGGCGCGAACGTGAAAAAGCTGACGCCGCGCAATTGCGTGGCCGTCTCATTGGCGCGCAACGCGTGGATCACGGTTTGACCCTCTGCGTTGCCTTGGCGCAGCCACAAGCCGTCCTCTGACAATGACAACACGCTTTCAGAGCCATGCGAATACCGCTCTGACTTGGCTTCATACTGAGTGATCGTGGCCGCAACGATTGGATTCAACGCGGCCAAGGCAAGCATTCCCAGCAGAAACGTCATTGCCAAGGGCGCGATCAGACTGCGCAGGGCAGACCGTCCACTGGCGCGCGTCACGACAAGTTCGCTTGTGCGGGCGAGGTTCAAAAATAGCGCAATGGTCGCGAGGATCGTGATCAGCGGGAGGATGCGATAAACACCTTGTGGCAAGTTCAGCAGCGACAGCTCGACGACCTGGCTGAATGTGGCTTCATCCGCGTCAAAGCGGCGGACCTGTTCGATCAGATCAAGCAGCAGCAACATCACCGAGAACACAGCCAGCACTGAAAAGAACGAGCGCAGGAAGCGACGGGCGAAATAGCCGTGCAGAATCATGCCAGCGCCCTCCGCCGTGCAAAAAGGGCAGGTCTGCTCGCGAGTGTCAGCATGACAAGCGCGATTGCGATGCCAAGAGCCGCGGGCAGATAAGCCAATGGCCAAGCAGAGACCTCGTTCTTTACAATCTCGGTAACGGAACCTTCCACGAGCTTTAGCAGGATCAGCACGCCAATCGCTCCGATGATTTGTTTCCAGACGCCGAAGCGGCTGTACCCGCCCAGCAGCAAGGTGCTGAACCCGATCAAGGCTGCCGCGATACACAGGAACGCTTGGGCAAACCGGTGGTGACCTTCCTGCGCCAGGCGCGCCGTACTGCGGTTCACGGCCTCGCGCACTTCTGGTGATGGGAAGAGCAACATGGAGGTTGGCATGATTGACGGGGACGGGCGCCCGATGCTGGGCGGCTCCAACAAGCCCCCGATGTCATAGGTCGATTCTTCAAAATCAGTTTTTGAGAGGCGCTGTGTTGCCGCGTCAAATGTCTGCGTGCTGCCGTCGAACATGACGATCCGCGGTCCGGTCTCGCTACGCACAAGCAAGGCCCGTTGGGCGACATACGTTGTGCGCTGCCCGACATTGCGCGCATCCGACATGAAGACATCATGCAGAACGCCCTCTGCGTCGATCATACGCGAATAGAACGTCACATTCTCGGAAGGATGCACAAACGCCCCTTCGTTCAGCAGGCTTGAGATCAGGTTTTGAGAGATCTCGGCCTCCCGTTCGGCCAGCCGCTTTTCCGACAACGGCACAAGAAAATGCGTCAGGATTGACACCAGCAGCGCCACGATCACCCCAAAAACAAGGACCGGACGCGCCATTCGGAAAGCGCTGAAGCCGGTTGACTGCATCACCACCAGCTCGCTTTCCGAACTCAGCCGGTTAGTGACGTAGATCGTCGCGGCGAAGGCCGAGACCGGCAGGACCAGACGAATGACATTGGGGAGGGTGAGAGCGGTAAATTCCAACACGACTGCGGCGGATTGGCCGTCAGAGATCAACTGATCAAACAGGATCACGGCCCGGTTCAACCAGTAGACCAGCACCAGAATCAGCGAGAAAAACCCGAATAGAACCATGAGCTGCGACAGCAGATATCTGTCGAATCTCGCGAACATCAATGCCCCCCTTGGGCCGCCTGCATTTTTGCCAACCTAACCCAATCGCGAGAGCCGTGAAACTGCAATCTGCGCCGCACTCTGGTCAAGCCGCAAAGGGCGCATTAGGTGTAGGAGAATTCGATCTTTTTCGCCCAGTTGGAGGCTGCCCTATGACTACCCCCGCCGCGTTGCGTTTCACTGATGTCGATCTGGACAAGATTGGCAATCTGACTGGCCGCGTCGCCGTTTTTGTCTCTGAAAGTGGCAAACTGGATCAGACCGCACGCCGGGTAAATCGCCTGACCAAGGGTGCGCTTGAACGCTTTACCGATAGTGCGTCTTTCAATGATATGGCGGTCGGTGACAGCAAAGAGCTGGCCTATCCGACAGGAATGATGGCTGAATGGTTGAGCGTTGTGAAGCTGGACCGCAAACCCAAGGTCAGCGAGGCCCGTAAAGCCGGTGCAAACCTCGGCAAAGCCAAAGGCACGAAGGAACTCCATGTGCTTGCGGGCAATCTCAAGCAAGTGGGTGATGTGGCTCTGGGCGCTCTGCTGCGGGCCTATAGTTTCGACGATCACAAGACTGCCGAGCGTGACGCGCCCGAAGGCGTGACCGTCTACGTCAATGATTACAAAGCCCTGGAAGGCGAAGCTCAAGCGATTACCGCAGTCGCAGAAGGTGTCTTCATGACACGCGATCTGACATCTGAGCCTGCTAATGTGCTGACGACGACTGAATTTGCCAATCGGCTTGAGGCGATGTCTGATCTGGGGCTGAAAGTCACCGTTCTTGACGAAGACCAGCTTGAGACACTGGGCATGCGCACCTTGTTGTCGGTTGGACAAGGGTCTGACAGCCCTTCAAAAGTCGTTGTGATGGAATGGAATGGCGGCACCGTCGGCGACGCGCCTTTGGCGTTGGTCGGCAAAGGCGTTGTGTTCGATACCGGCGGGATCAGCCTGAAACCGGCCGGCGGCATGGAAGACATGACCATGGACATGGGCGGTGCAGGTGTTGTTGCCGGCGTCATGCGCACTTTGGCGATGCGCAAGGCCAAAGCCAATGTCGTGGGCCTTGTGGGACTGGTCGAGAATATGCCGTCGGGCAATGCAACCCGCCCCGGCGATGTCGTGACCTCGATGAAAGGCGATACAGTTGAAATCATCAACACCGACGCCGAGGGCCGCCTCGTTCTGGCGGACGTGCTTTGGTATGCGCAAGAAAAGTTCGAGCCGCGCGGCGTGATTGATCTGGCAACCCTGACGGGCGCAGTCATCATCGGTCTGGGCCATGAGATGGCGGGTGTTTTCTCGAATAATGACGATCTGGCTGGCCAGTTTCTGTCTGCGGCCAAAGCCGAGGAAGAGGGGGCGTGGCGTCTGCCGCTTGATCCTGCTTATGACAAACAGCTCAAATCGCAGATCGCCGATATGAAAAATGTTGGCGGGCGGCCTGCGGGCTCGATCACCGCAGCACAGTTTCTGCAGCGCTTCGTTCTGGATGATACGCCTTGGATTCATCTTGATATCGCGGGCGTGGCCTCGGTCAAATCCGAGACTTCTTTTGCGCCGAAAGGCTCCACGGGATGGGGCGTGCGCGCGCTGGACCGCTTGGTGCGTGACACGTTGGAGAACTGATGGGCGCCGCCTATTTCTATCATCTGACCCAGACCCCGTTGGAGCAAACCTTACCCACGCTGCTGGAAAAATGCCGTGGCGCGGGCTGGCGCGTTGCGGTGCGCGGCACGGACGCGGCGCGGCTGGATTGGCTGGATGCGAAGTTGTGGCTGGCGGGTGATGGCTCTTTCTTGCCCCATGGTCGGGCAGGCGGCCCACATGACGCGGATCAGCCGATCTTGCTGACCGATCAGGTCGAAGCACCAAACGGTCCTGCCTGCGTGATGTGTATCGACGGTGCCCAGATATCAAAGGACGAGGTCACCGCCCTTGACCGGGTCTGCATCCTTTTCGATGGCAATGATGAGGCGGCGCTGCAAGCAGCGCGTGTTCAGTGGAAGGCGCTGACTGATGATGGATGCACGGCGCAATACTGGTCACAAGAGAGTGGTCGCTGGGAAAAGAAAGCCGAGCGTTAGCGGGTCAGGATCAGCTGATTATCCGCGATCTGGATACTATCGAACCGTTGCAGATAACTCATCCCGAGTAGCGATTGTGACATTTCCCCCCCGTTGACAGATGCGCGCACGGCACGGTCCGTGAATGGGCCAAGCGCCACTTCATCAAGCCGAACCATTGCCGTTTCGACGACACCATTCGCGGTCATCGCACGTCCGAGAAAGTTCAAATCCTCTGGATCAAGCCCGACGCGCGTCGCGTCTTCGCGAGTCAGGACAATATCGGTTGCTCCGGTATCTACAACAAAATCAACAGTTTCCCCATTGATGTTAATGTTGAGATAGTAATGGCCGTCACGCGCGCGGGGGACGACGACCTCACCATTTTCCAGATAGGCCGATTGTTGCGGCAGGACGGTTCCGCGAATGTCGTCCCACAGGCCAATTCCGGCGATGGCCCCGATGAAGATGAGCACCCAGATACCCGCCATTTGAAGGGTTTTGCCCAGTCTCAGCCGGTTTTGCATCAAGAAATAGCCAGCGATCACGGTGACCAGCAGGCCCAGATAGATCATTTGTGCGATTTGATCAGAACTCATGACACCCTCTTCGGTTTCGCCCCTAGAGATAGGGCGCGCCCGCGCGCATTTCAGCCCCCGGCGAGGCCAAAGTCGCGCAAACCGTCGAGGACAAACTGCACCGAGAGGGCTGCCAGCATCATGCCCAGCAAGCGGGAGACCACGTTGATGCCCGTTTTACCCAACAGGCGTTCAATTTTTCCGGCCAGCAGAAACAGGACAAAAACCACCATGATCACGCTCAACATCACGCCAGAGACGGTCGCAAGCTGGATCACATCACCGTCACCGGTCAGCAGAATCATCGAGGCAATTGCACCGGGTCCGGCGATCAAGGGGATCGCCAGCGGAAAGACAGACGGGTCGGGGCGGTCATCCTCGGCCTGATCTTCGCGCCGCTTGGACCGCTTCTCGAAGAGCATCTCAAGTGCTGTGAGAAACAGCAGGATGCCGCCCGCAATCCGAAATGCTGGCAGCGAAATTCCGACAAAGCCCAAGACGGCCTCTCCGAAGACGGCGAAGAGAAGAAGGATCACCACCGATATCACGCAAGCCCGCAAGGCAATCGCGCGCCGGGCCTGATCGGACATGCCTTGGGTCAAGGCGACGAAAAGCGGTGTCAGGCCGATCGGGTCGATGATTACGAAGAGGGTCGCGAAGGCCGTGATGATGAGTTGAGCTTCCATCCCTAGGATGTTGCTTTCTCAAGCTTTTCAAGCGATCCTATCCAGAGCGTTTCTGCCCGGTCCAGACCGTTCATCACCTCGGCATATTTCTTCTGCCAGACCTCAACCTCGCCGCCTTTTCCGGGCTCGTAGAGGGCCGGATCGGCAAGTTTCTTGGCCAGCTTGTCGCGCCTTTCGTTGAGCTTTTCGACACGCTCTTCATTCTTGCGCACCTCAGATCGCAGCGCCAGAACCTCATCCCGCGAGGCGCGTTTGGGCTTGGGTTTCTCGACTGGTTTCGCGGGCTTGTCGCTTTGCAGCAGCAGCTTGCGGTACGCCTCAAGATCGTCGTTATAGGGTACGACCGCGCCGTCTTTCACCAGCCATAGCCGGTCGGCCACAAGGCTGAGCAAATGCATATCGTGGCTCACTAGAATGACCGCGCCGGTATAGGCGGTCAGCGCCTCGACCAGGGCTTCGCGGCTCTCCATATCCAGATGGTTCGTCGGCTCGTCGAGGATCAGCAGATGGGGGGCATCCAGCGTCGCCAGCAGCAATGAAAGGCGTGCTTTTTGCCCGCCCGAGAGCCGCCCGACAACTGTTTCCGCCTGATCTGCACCAAGGCCGAATCCGGCTAGTTTCGCGCGCAGTTTTGGCGGCATCACATCGGGCAACTCACGGGCCAGATGTTGCAACGGGGTTTCGTCAATATGCAGCTCATCGACCTGATGCTGGGCGAAATAGCCGATCCGCAGCTTGGACGATTTCACAACGCGGCCCGCCAGTGGATCAAGCCGATCCGACAGCAGCTTGGCCAGCGTTGATTTGCCTTGCCCGTTTTTGCCCAGCAGCGCGATCCGGTCGTCTTGGTCAATGCGCAGGTCGAGCTTTTTCAGCACGGTCGTGTCGCCGTAGCCGGCGACGCCGTTCTCGACATTGATAATCGGCGGCGACATTTCCTCGGGCGAGGGGAAGGTGAAGACGCGCTTGGCAATGTCTTCGGGGGCGGTGATCGTCTCCATCTTCTCGAGCATTTTGACGCGGCTTTGCGCCTGCTTGGCCTTTGAGGCTTTGGCTTTGAAGCGCGCGACAAACGCTTCCAGATGCTCGCGGTGGGCGGCTTGTTTCTTGGCGGCGGCGGCCTGCACGGCCCGTTGTTCGGCTCGTTGGCGCGCGAATTGATCGTAGGGGCCTTGCCACAGGGTCAGCTTGCGATTGTCCAGATGCAGGATCGCGCCGACGGCCCGGTTCAGCAGGCCGCGATCGTGCGAGATAATGATGACCGTATGGGGATAGCGGGCGAGATATGTCTCCAGCCAGACGGCCCCTTCGAGATCCAGATAATTGGTCGGCTCGTCCAGTAGCAGCAAATCGGGCTGCGAAAAGAGCACGGCAGCCAAGGCCACGCGCATCCGCCAACCGCCCGAGAAATCGGAGCAGGGCATCTGCTGTTCGGCATCGTCAAAGCCAAGCCCTTTCAGGATCGACGCGGCGCGCCCTTCGGCGGACCAGGCGTCAATATCGGCAAGCCGGGTCTGGATGTCTGCAATGCGCGTCGGATCGGTCGCGGTTTCAGCTTCGGCCAACAGGGTCGCGCGCTCTGTATCGGCCTCGAGCACCGTGTCCAGCAGCGAAGTGCCAGAGGCCGGAACCTCCTGACTGACGCCCCCGATCCGTGCGCGCGACGGCAGCTCTATCGAGCCGCCTTCAAGCACCAGATCGCCACGGATCAGCTTGAACAGCGTCGTTTTGCCAGCCCCGTTTGGCCCCACCAGACCCACCTTGTGGCCGGTCGGGATCGTGGCCGAAGCGCCCTCAAACAAGGGGCGGCCTTCGATGGAATAGCTGATGTCGTGCAGTTTGAGCATGCCGCACCTCCTGCCGCATGCGACGCGCGCCGTCAATCGCAGCTTTTCAAGGGGTGCGCGGCATGTTAGGCGGGCGGCGATTTGAAACGGCGGGCTGTCCGCCCTGACTTATATGAGGCTCAAAATGGCTGTCGAACGCACCCTGTCCATCATCAAACCCGATGCCACCAAGCGCAACCTGACCGGCAAGATCAATGCCAAGTTCGAAGACGCTGGCCTGCGCATCGTCGCACAAAAGCGCATCCACCTGACCATGGCGCAAGCCGGCAAGTTCTATGCTGTTCACGCAGAGCGCCCGTTTTACGGCGAATTGTGCGAGTTTATGGCTTCTGAGCCGGTCGTCGTGCAGGTGCTGGAAGGCGAGGGCGCGATTGCCAAGAATCGCGAAGTCATGGGCGCCACGAACCCTGCCGATGCCGCACCCGGCACGATCCGCGCTGAATTTGCGGAATCGGTTGGTGAGAATTCTGTGCACGGCTCTGACGCGCCTGAGACCGCCGCCGAAGAGATCGCATATTTCTTCTCGGGTCTGGAACTGGTCGGCTAAGGCTTCCGCTCAATCACACCCAACGCATCAAGGGCCGCTTCCAATTCGGAGCGGCCCTTGTCATGCTTGGACGCTTTCAACGCGTCGAATTTGACACGCAGGGCGGCTTTTTCCTTGCCCTTACAGTCGTTCCAGGGACGTCCCTGCAGCCCCATGACCAAGACGTAATAGGCGATGAAGTGGGGGCGGCTGCCGTTTTCCAGCAGCATCGCGTAGGCCGCATCTGCCCCGATTTCATGCAATTGCTCTGCCGATGTCACACCGACCTCTGCAAAAGCGGCTTCCATCGCGGGGCCAAGGTTTCGGATGCTGCTGACAGGGCTCATGGCCGACAGCTTATCCTGATTTCAGAAAAAGAAAACGCGGTCGTAACGGGTCAGGGAGGAGATACCGTCACGCACCGCGCTGAAAAACGAGGCACATCCCCAGGGGAGGTCAAGGGGGCCTCTGACACGTCCGATCCGCACCAAATCAAAAGGGCCGGACGCGATGCCTAGATGCTTGCGTAGTCGGTATAAACCGGTTGCGGCGCTTGCGCTTCTTTCGTCGGAGCGGGGGCCGGTTGCGGCTGCTGTGATTGGGGGTGTGACATCTGCCTGTGTCCCATTGCTTGCGTTACGATCTGCCTTCACTGTCCCCCGTTTTTATTGGGTTTTTCGGAGGTACTCGGAAAGGCTGCAACGCAAACCGGGCCTGAAAAAGGCACAAATGTGGCGCAATTGTGGCATTTGCGTCGATGTGAGGAAATTGGCTCCGGCGGTAGGGATCGAACCTACGACCAATTGATTAACAGTCAACTGCTCTACCGCTGAGCTACGCCGGAACTGAGCGCCCCTATAGCAATGACGATTCCGCGCGTCCAGAGGGTTTCGTGCAAAACGTCACGGTTTTTGCAGCGCGAATGGGACGTCAGCGGATAACGCGCCCTGAGGGGCGGCGATACCGCGCTGTGTCAGGTCAATGAGATGTGCAAGCACGTTGCGCTCAGCCGCTGGCAGAAGGCGTGGGTCGACATCTGTATAGATCGCTTTGGTCAGGATCGCCGTCGTGGCAGGGGTGGGCCGCAAAGCCTCAATGATCTGCGCTTCACGGGTTTTGCGATGGGCGATCAGCCAGTCCAGTCTTGCTTGCGGATCGGTAATCGGATCGCCGTGACCGGCGTAGAACACGCGGGCGGGACGGGCTTTCAGGACTGCGCAAGAGGCCATGAACTGTGTAAGGTCGCCATCGGGGGGCGATACCAGAGAGCTGGCCCAACCCATCACGTGATCACCCGTAAAAACAATGCCCTGCAAGGCAAAGCTCATGTGATTTCCGAAATGGCCGGGCGTGTGGATCGCTTCGATCTGCCAATCCGGGCTCTCTAGAATGGTCCCATCTTGGAGCACCTCGTCAGGAATAAAACCCGGATCGACACCTTCACCGCCACCCATCAGGCCACTTGCCGCCAATTGCTCCATGATCGCGCTGCGGCCGGTGCGGCTGTCGCCCATCGCGTAGACCGGTGCGCCGGTCTGCTTCGCCAAAACCCGCGCCAAGGGGGAATGGTCCAGATGCGCGTGGGTCACCAGAATATGGGTGATTTTCGCGCCCTCCGGCACTGCTGCGAGAATCGCCTCAAGATGCGCGGTATCATTGGGGCCGGGGTCGATCACCGCGATATGGTGACGGCCCAGAAGATACGTATTCGTCCCGGTATATGTCATGGGCGAGGGGTTGTTGGCCCGCACAAGACGCACCCCTGGTTCCAGCTGTTCCATCTTCGCCCTTTCGCGCCCGTATCTGCCCCGATAGACATAGCCTATGTTGTTCTCATGGCTCAAACGCTACATGCCGCGCTCGCTTTACGGGCGGGCGGCGCTGATCCTGCTGGTGCCGATCCTGACGCTCCAGCTTGTGGTGTCGGTGGTCTTCATCCAACGCCATTTCGAGGACGTGACCGAGCAGATGACGCGCAACGTGGCGCTTGAGCTGGAATACCTGCTCGATCAGGTGAACAACGCCCCTAACGCGCGGGGCGCACAGGCGGCACTGGATCAACTCGTCCAGCCGCTTTTCTTCGAGGCGGTCTTCCCCGTGGCAGAGCGCCGTTTTGATTCTCGCGTCTTTTACGACTTCACGGGCCGCGTGGTGATGCGGGTGCTGAATGAGCGGCTGGAGGGAATTACGGCGATTGATCTGGCCAGCGATGACCGGGATGTGCGCGTGCAGATGATGACGGCCCACGGGCCGCTTGAGATCATGTTCGACCGGCGTCGCGTCTCGGCGTCCAATCCGCATCAGCTGTTGGTTCTGATGGTCTTCACCGGGGGGCTGATGACGATTATCGCCTTTGTTTTTCTGCGCAATCAGCTACGGCCCATCAAGCGGCTCGCGCGCGCAGCAGAGGCTTTTGGAAAGGGCCGCATGGTGCCCTACCGGCCTTCGGGCGCAAGCGAAGTGCGCTCGGCCGGCAGTGCGTTTCTGGATATGCGCAACCGGATCGAGAGGCAGATCGAGCAACGCACGATGATGTTGTCCGGGGTCAGTCATGACCTGCGCACCCCGCTGACCCGGCTCAAACTGGGCCTGTCGCTGATGGATGATGCAGAGGCCGCGCCGCTGCGCCGCGATGTCGAGGATATGGAGCGGATGTTGAACGAGTTTCTCGCGTTCGCCCGCGGAGATGCGGCCGAAGAACTGGCCCTCACCGATCCTGTCGCGCTTGCGACCCAAGCGGTGGAAGATGCGCAGCGCATCGGGCATTCTGTCAGCCTGGGCAAGATCGAAGGCGAGGGGCAGCAGCTTTTGCGTCCCATCGCTGTGCGCCGTGCGGTGGACAATCTGATCGGCAACGCGGTGCGTTACGGCAAGACCGCGCGTGTGGGCGTCACGATTACCCCGCGCAGCATTGTGCTTCATGTAGAGGATGATGGGCCGGGTATCCCGCAAGAGCGTCGGGAAGAGGCACTCAAACCCTTCAGCCGATTGGAGCCTGCACGCAATCAGAACAAGGGCACCGGCGTGGGGCTTGGCCTGTCGATTGCGGCAGATGTCGCGCGCGCCCACGGGGGCCTGTTGCGCCTTGGCGAAAGCAAGCAGATGGGCGGGCTGCAGGCGGATCTGGTGCTGGCACGGTAGGGAAATGGTAGGCCCGGCAGGACTTGAACCCGCAACCAAAGCGTTATGAGCGCTCTGCTCTAACCAATTGAGCTACAGGCCCCCAATCGTGCAAAGCTGAGTAGCAGAAGGATGCAGACCGTCAAGGTGGTTTGGCGTCAAGCCGCGTGGACTCGCGCGCGCTTGGGTGCTAGTGGGCCGCCAACAGATGCGAGGACAACCATGAGCACGAAAAAGAACGGCCTGACCTACGCGGATGCGGGTGTGGATATCGACGCAGGGAACGCGCTGATCGACCGGATCAAGCCTGCGGCCAAACGCACGAACCGCAGCGGCGTGATGGCCGGTCTGGGCGGCTTTGGTGGGCTCTTTGATCTGAAAGCGGCAGGGTATGACGACCCGGTTCTGGTGGCAGCCACAGATGGTGTCGGCACCAAGCTACGCATCGCGATTGATACCGGCAATGTCGACACAATCGGTATTGATCTGGTTGCGATGTGCGTCAATGACTTGGTCTGCCAAGGCGCGGAGCCTTTGTTTTTCCTGGATTATTTCGCCACCGGTAAGTTGGAACTGGATCAGGCTGCCCGGATCATCGAGGGCATCGCCGAGGGCTGCGCGCGCTCTGGCTGCGCGCTGATCGGTGGTGAGACGGCGGAAATGCCGGGCATGTATGACGCAGGTGATTTTGATCTGGCGGGCTTCGCTGTGGGCGCCATGCAGCGCGGTACGGCCTTGCCTGCGGGCGTGCGCGAGGGCGACGTTCTGCTGGGCCTCGCCTCTGATGGTGTGCATTCGAACGGCTACTCGCTGGTGCGCAAGATCGTTGAGCTTTCAGGTCTTGGCTGGGATGACGCATCGCCTTTTGCCGACAGCACGCTTGGCAATGCACTTCTCGCACCGACAAGACTGTATGTGACCGCGGCTTTGGCCGCGATCCGGGCAGGTGGCGTGCATGGGCTGGCCCATATCACTGGCGGTGGCCTGACAGAGAACCTGCCGCGCGTCATGCCCGAGGGCTTGGGTGCGGATATCGACCTCAGCGCATGGGCGCTGCCCCCGGTCTTTGGTTGGCTGGGCGAAGTCGGCGGCATCGAGACGCCTGAGATGCTCAAGACCTTCAATGCGGGTATCGGGATGGTGCTGGTCGTGGACGCTGCACAGATCGACGCGGTGCAAAGCGCACTTGTCGCCGAAGGAGAGGCGGTGACCCGTCTTGGCACCGTCACGGCGGGCGACGGCGTGCGCTATTCCGGGACGCTTTCGTGACACGAATCGCGGTGCTGATTTCGGGCGGCGGCTCGAACATGGTGGCGCTGGTGCGCGCGATGCAATCAGGCGGATGGGCCGAGCCGGTGCTGGTTCTCGCCAATGACCCTGACGCGGGCGGCCTGCAGAAAGCGCGCGCAATGGGTGTTCAGACCGCTGTTGTTGATCACAGGGCCTTCAAGGGCGACCGCGGCGCGTTTGAGAAAGCGCTAGGCGATACACTTGCCACCGCCAAGCCCGATATCCTTTGCCTTGCAGGCTTCATGCGTGTTCTCACCGCGGATTTCGTAACCAAGTGGGAAGGCCGGATGTTGAATATCCATCCGTCTTTATTGCCCAAATACAAAGGCTTACATACTCACTTGCGGGCACTTGAAGCAGGCGATTTGCAGCATGGATGCACTGTGCACGAGGTCACGCCGGAACTGGATGACGGTCCCATCTTAGGGCAGGCCATGCTTGATGTGGCCCCTGACGATACACCTGAAACCCTTGCGGCACGGGTTTTGCCGCTGGAACACACGCTCTATCCGCGTGTTCTTGAACGCTTTGTCGCGGGCGAGAAAACCCTGCTAAGTTTACGTAATGTCAACGTCGATTAACGGCCAACTGTCAGAAAAAAGAGACGAATTTTCTTCCCAGATAGCGTCAAATCGGTCATCCTCCCTGAGCGGGGGTCGCCTTTTGAACAACGATAAGACCCAATGAAAACACTGACGAAAACTTCCGAACTGGCCGCGTTTTGCGCCCATGCCGCGCAATTTGACTATGTCACGGTCGACACTGAATTCCTGCGCGAACGTACGTATTACTCCCAGCTTTGTCTGGTCCAACTCGCCGTTCCCGGCGAGGGGGAAGACGACGCGGTGCTGGTCGATCCGCTATCCGATGGCCTGTCACTTGATCCGCTTTACACGCTTTTCAAAGACGAAAGCGTCGTGAAAGTCTTTCACGCCGCGCGGCAGGATCTGGAGATTTTCTACACAGATGGCGGGATCATCCCGACACCGCTTTTTGACACCCAAGTGGCCGCCATGGTCTGCGGGTTCGGGGAGCAGGTGGGCTATGAAACGCTGGTGCGCAAGATCGTCAAACAGCCGCTTGATAAGTCGTCGCGTTTTACCGACTGGTCGCGCCGTCCGTTGTCGGACGCGCAGAAAACCTATGCGCTGGCCGATGTGACCCATTTGCGCGGTATCTACGAGTTTTTGGCTGCCAAGCTGGCCCAGAATAAGCGCATCCAATGGGTGCAGGAAGAAATGCAGGTTCTGACCGCGCCCGGCACCTATGTCGTGAAGCCTGAAGATGCGTGGAAGCGCCTGAAAACCCGGACGAATTCGGGTCGATTCCTTGCAATCGCACGCGAGTTGGCGCGGTTTCGCGAATCTTATGCGCAGCGCAATAATGTGCCGCGCAGCCGGGTCTATAAAGACGACGCGCTGATGGAACTGGCCTCCAACAAACCCAAATCCCTCAAGGATCTGGGCCGGTCGCGTTTGCTGCTGCGCGATGCCCGCAAGGGTGAGATTGCCGAAGGTATTCTGAAGGCGATCGAGGTGGGGCTTAACTGCCCGCCTGAGGAGTGCCCGAAGCCCGACACATCCCGCGAAAAGCTGCAAGTGAACCCGGCTTTGGCAGACTTGCTGCGCGTCCTGCTCAAAGCCAAGGCAGAGACGGCGGGCGTTGCGCAAAAGCTGGTGGCCTCTGCCGCCGATCTCGACGCGATCTCTGCAGGGATGCGCGATTTGCTGGCGCTAAACGGTTGGCGGCACGAGGTCTTTGGCGCAGATGCATTGCGCCTTTGCGAGGGCGAGATTGCCCTGACAGCCAAAGGCCATCACATTAAAATCATTGAGCTTTAAGGCTTAGCGACGGCTCGTAAGTGCGTTGCGCTGTCCGCGCACGGTGATCTGGCGGGCAGGGGCCAAGGTCTGATCCGACAGGAACGTGC
Source organism: Cognatishimia sp. MH4019 (assembly GCF_020177595.1). GTDB lineage: Bacteria > Pseudomonadota > Alphaproteobacteria > Rhodobacterales > Rhodobacteraceae > JAHTBL01. The sequence goes on from NZ_JAHTBL010000003.1 coordinate 220,124, forward strand.
CCGCCACAACCTCGCGCGAGGCCTGAGTGCCTTGACGTGTCCGGATCGGTGACGGAAACGCCTTGAACTGCAACACCAGCGCGCCGTTTTCATCCACGCGACCGCGGTTCTCGAGAACGAGATCGGCCTCCCAATGGCCTTGGGTCGGGGGCAGACCCACCGCATGAACAACTGCACCGCCTTGAACACGCTCGATCCGCAGCGATGTGACTTGGTCAATCAGCGGGCGGTTGTCCAACCGCTCGACGATATCACCGGGGGCAAAGCCAACCTCTTCTTGTGAACCGCCAAACCAGTTGAACGGGTTCAGGCGCGACTCGCGCACGGTGCCGCATCCGGCCAAAAGCGTAGCGATCAAAACAGTTGCGATCAGGCGTGAGGACATAACTTAAGCTCCCTTTGCATGATCGGTAGCCCAATCCGCGCGCCCCGACAAGCAAGACTGGACCTTTCGGGGCAGGCAACTTACCTCAAGGTCAAATCAAGGAGCACATAATGGCAACCGAGAGCTTTGAAGAGCTGGCAGAGACATTTGAATTTCTGGACGATTGGGAAGATCGCTACCGCCATGTGATCGACATGGGCCGCGCGATGGACGGTCTGGACGAAGCCCTTCAGGTGCCTGCAACCAAGGTCGATGGCTGCGCGTCGCAGGTCTGGATCATGCCGCAGATTGACGGGCAGGGGCCTGACGCGCGTTTTGACTTCAAAGGCGAAAGCGACGCGATGATCGTGCGCGGTCTGATTGCCGTGCTGCATGCGCTTTATAGCGGTGTGCGCGTGGGCGAGGTTGGCAAAGTGGATGCCGTGGCCGAACTGGGCCGTCTGGGGCTGAACGATCATCTGTCCGCGCAACGCTCCAACGGGGTGCGTGCCATGGTCGAACGTATTCGCACAGTCGCGGCCGAGGCTGCCGCCAGCTAGGATTTCGCGGCCAGTGCCGTCTCCAGATCACCGTAGCCGGTGAAGCGTCGCTCAAAGGCCAGACCAAGCCGGGCGGCGCAGTCTTGCGCCTTTTGGGTCAGGGCCGGATCATCGGTCTGGGCCTGATAGACCAGCGTTTCATAATGGCCGAAATACGTATCCCGCAATTCGGGGTGGCGGTCCAGACCCAAAGGTTTCCACACAAACGCATCGAATTGCCGGACCAGAAAATCTGTCAGGTAGAAGGCGGTGAATTCGTGCTCTGCACGGTCTGCGAACGCATTATTTCCTTCGAAGAAGGAATAGCAATGCGGCCCTTCAATCATGCTGACCCCCAGCCGGTCACAGACGGCCTGCAACTGTCCACCCGTCCCGCAATCCGCATAGACGACAAAGATATCGTCAAATTGCGCGCGGTGTTTGGCAATGGCCTGTTCAACGGCAGGGGCGATCCGCTCAGGATGGTTGTGCAAAATGGCAGGCAGACAGGCCAGCGTCATATGCTGCCAGCCATTGGCTTTGATCAGGGCAACGATCTCATGGGCCAAGGCACCACACGCCAAAAGCAAGACCTTGCCGCGCGTGGTCTCAGCGGCCAATCCATCTTGCGTCAGGCTCTCGTCATCAAGCTGCATCGCGTTTCCAACAGCCGTTTGGCCCGGCACAAGGTCAGGCTTTCACTTTTGCACAAATACTCCCGCCGGAGGCATCCCGGAGTTTATCCAGCCGCCATCTGATTGTGCTTGCGCGCCACAAAGGTCTTCGCCGTCTCAACCGCCACGGCGGCATCCCGACAATAGGCATCCGCGCCGATCGCCTTGCCAAACTCCTCGTTCAGAGGAGCACCACCCACCAGCACGATATAGTCATCGCGCAGGCCCTTCTCGACCATCGTGTCGATCACGACCTTCATGTATGGCATGGTCGTGGTCAGCAGGGCAGACATGCCCAGGATATCCGGTTTTTCGGTTTCCAGCGCTTCAAGATAGGCCTCAACCGCGTTGTTGATGCCCAGATCGACCACTTCAAAACCTGCGCCTTCCATCATCATCGACACGAGATTTTTGCCGATGTCGTGGATGTCGCCTTTTACGGTGCCTATCACCATTTTGCCCACACGCGGTGCGCCCGTTTCGGCCAGAAGCGGCTTGAGGATGAACATCCCGCCTTTCATTGCGTTGGCCGCCAGCAGCACCTCGGGCACAAACAGGATCCCGTCGCGGAAGTCGTTTCCGACGATGGTCATACCGCCCACCAGCGCTTCGGTCAAAACCCGGTAGGGCGCCCAGCCGCGCTCCAGAAGAATGTTGACCCCTTCTTCGATCTCTTCCTTGAGACCGTCGTAAAGGTCGTCAAACATCTGTTGAACAAGCTCTTCGTCGTTCAGTTCAGACAGGATGATATCGTCTTCGTCAGACATCGCGGCGGTCCTTCACAAGGCCAGATCAAAATTCGATCGGCACGTTTCCTATCGGCAACATGCCTTTTTTGTCGCAGCTCAAGTGGTTTAATTGCGACATTGGTTGATTTGCGACCGACCCGAACAGGCTTTGAGCCTTCAGGCCGAACGGCTGCGGCGGCGCGGACGACGCGGCGGGGCAGCGCCTTCTTCTGTGCCGTCCTGAGCCGAGGAGAAGCCACCAAGAGCCGTGGCGATCTGCTCAAGACTAGGGCGGTCGCCTTTCGGGCGTGTCTCAAGGGCTGCGCGCATCTTTTCCAGGTGCTCGGGCGTGGTGCCACAGCAACCGCCGATGATCGTGGCCCCGCAATCGCGGGCCAGGCAGGCGTAATCGGCCATCAGTTCAGGCGTGCCGTCGTAATGAATATGACCGTCATGGTATTTTGGGATGCCGGCATTGCCCTTGGCAATCAGCGGGACCTCCGGGCCTTGGCTCGCAAAGCCCAGCACAGTGCGCAACAAATCGGACGCGCCGACGCCGCAATTGGCGCCGAATGCCAGCGGCGGCGTGTCGAGCTTGCCGACCATTTTCACCATATTGGCTGATGTAACGCCCATCATCGTGCGTCCGGCGGTGTCAAAGCTCATCGTGCCACACCAGGGCATATCGGCCAGCGCAAAAGCCTCTGCCGCGGCGGCGTATTCTTCGGGGGCCGAGATTGTCTCGAGCCACAGCACATCCGCACCGCCCGCTTTCAAACCTTCGGCTTGTTCGTGGAACATCTCGACGGCGATTTCGTGGGTCAGGCTGCCCATCGGGGCCATGATATCGCCTGTCGGGCCAACCGACCCTGCAACCACAACCGGATGGTCTGCGGCGTCGGCCACATCGCGGCCCAGTTCCGCCCCGGCTTTGTTCAACTCATGGACCCGCGATTGCGCATCGTGCAGTTTGAGCCGAGAGGCATTGCCGCCGAACGTATTGGTCAAGAACAGATCAGACCCCGCATCGACCGCCCCTTTGTAAAGCGCGCGGATCTTGTCGGTTTGCTCGACATTCCACAGCTCGGGGGCGTCGCCCGATGACAGCCCCATATTGAAAAGATTCGTTCCTGTCGCCCCATCGGCCAGAAGCCAGTCGCGAGTTTCAAGAAGTTTGCTGAGCGCGTTTGACATGCATAAGTCCATCAATGAAGGCGGTCGCAATGCAGCGCAGCGCCGTTATCTAGGGGCCGTCTCGCACGCGCGTGGATATGAATCAATTTCATAATTCTCATAATCTTCTTGAGCTGGATGCGCGTGTGCTGCCGGTGAGGGCAAGCCGCGCATGGCTTGCGGGTCTTTAATCGCGCGGGCAATCTCAAGAACCGCAAGTGCCGCATGCCATTTGAGACGCGTCGCGAAGTAGCGCGGTTGCCAGTCTGGCGCAAAGCTCGCCTTGAACCGACGCAACCCGTCTGCACCGCTGGCCTTTTGAACCTGATGCCGCACAAAGCGCTCAAGCCCCGTCGCGTCCCCTGTTTCGCAAGGCACAGCCGCCAGTGAAAACTGGCTGACCCCGGCCTGTTCTGCGTCGTGCAGCGCGTGACAGATCAAGGCGTGCATCGTCCCGGTCGGCGCGGCCTCGCTTTGACGCATCAGGTCCAGCACCCAAAGCTGCGGCGCCGCGTGCAGGCTGATAAAGCCAACCAGCGTGTCGCCGCTATAGGCAAGATATACCCTTTGTCCATAAAGATAGGGCAGGTCGAACCGTCCCATCGAAAAGCCGCGCTCGCGGCCCGAGTGGTGTTCCCACGCGTTATGAACGCGGGTCATCGCGTCCTCAGGCAAGCTGCCTAGGGCCAGCTCTGTGCGCAAACCGGCGCTTTGGGCTTTGCGCAGTGCCCGGCGCAGTTGGCGGCGGGACGCGCCGTTAGTGGAGAAGCTCTGCGGTGACAGGATCGCATCATGAGCGATACAGCTGACTGCCCAACCCGAAGCTCGGGCCTTTACGGCAAGGCGGGGCGGTGCTTTGTAAAGGACAGGTAAGCGCACGGTTTCACGGGCGGCGGTCGTCAAAACGGCCAGCGTATCGGTCTCGCGGCCCAAAAGCGGTGTGCCTAATGCTGTCAGCGTATGCGGGGTGTGGCGCAAGCCCCATGTCACGCCGCGTGCCGATAGGATGAGCCCGCTATCTTGCCGCAAAACGGCAGCTTCGGGGTTGCTGTGCGTTGGCACCCCAAGCGCGGCGCCTCGTATGGTGAAGGGTTGAGGCGCCGCGCTGATTTGACGGCCAGCGAAGGCCAGGGGGATCAGGGCAATCACCGCCGGGGCGGCATAGTAGATCAGCCGAAAGGCCAGAATCGCCGCAAGCAATTCGGCCATCAGCTCTGTCGGGAGCAACGCCAGCAATGTCAGCTCGAACGCGCCCAATCCTGCAGGGCTGCCTGAAATCATGCCAACGCCCAACGCGACCAGAAAAGCGGGCAGCAAAAGCGCAAAGCTGACTATCGTGCCGTCCGGTAAAAGCCAATAGAGCGCGGCGGCGGCCAACCCCGTATCCACGGCGACCCACAGCAGAAGCGGGCCGATCACCAACAGGTTCGGCACGCGCATCGCAAAACGTCCGATTTTGTATCCGCGGCTTGCAGCATAGAAGACAGCTGCCAAAGCCAGCAGAAGGGCCATGCCCAAATAGGCCTCATAACGGACAAATCCGGGGCGCAATACCAGCACGGTAACGGCCGTAAAGACAGCCCAGGCCGCCAGAAACGAGCCCGCAACTATTGCCGTCAGCTTGGTTGCGCGCCACAGGCTTAAACCGGGCAACATGCGCCAACGCACCAGCGCGCCACTGAGCATGCCAAACCCGATGGTTTGCGACAAAGCGATAGCCGCCATGCCTGAGCGGCCTGCCGCGCGTGCGGAAATCCCGGTGCCAAGGGCGCGATGGATCACGACGTCATACCGCCCGACGGCAGCCAGACTGCCCAATGTGGCCAGCGCGCCCAGCACCCATTGATACAGGCTGAGATTTGCAACCGCGTCCCAAACCCGAGGCAGATCAACCGCGTCCAATCGGTGGCTGAGCAACCACAGACAGGCGATGGCGGCCACTGGCGGCAGCAACATGCGTGGCGTAAAAATGAGGCGAAGCAGCAGACAGGTTCCTTTTCCGGCTCGCTCTGACTAGCGGGCCGCGATTACCGTCCGATTAACGGTCATGCGAAAACAGAAATGTTTTTGCTAGTGTTCGGCGAGCAGTTGGGCTTTCGCCTCAATCAAGAACTCCGCCATTTTGGCTCGGATCGTATCGGGGTCAGACTTGTCACCCAGATCGCCTGCAACCTTGCGCACGACATCCTCGTGGCCCGCCTCTTCAAAATCGGCTTTTACGACTTCCTTGGCGTATTCAGCCGCGTCATCGCCAGATTTGCCAAGAAGCTCTGCCGCCCAAAGGCCCAGCAGCTTGTTGCGGCGGGCTTCGGCTTTGAACTGCATTTCCGCATCATGGGCGAATTTGTTTTCAAAGGCGTTTTCGCGGTCATCAAACGTGGTCATTAGGGTGTCCTCTTAGAATACTGTTGACCTCTATGTAGGGACGATCTTGTCGTTTGTATATGCGTCAGCTTTGCCCGTTTTGCCTCTTGATTGGTCATGGGTGGCCGTCTGCGTCACGCATCGGCTGCCAAAAGCCGTCATCGGTCTTTCCCTCAGTTAGGATTCGCATAAGAAAAATGAGGCCAAGCGGGTATAAGCCGCTCGTTCTCGCGGGCGCAAAACTGCAAGCGATTCAAAGCGATCCTGCAAGCCCTTGGTCACCCTGCTTTATCCGCAGTTGCGGGTGTCGCGCCCTTGTCTTATACGGGCGCCAGGCGTGTGGAGCCATCAAGCCCACGCGAGAACGGAGTTTCCATGGCGCGTCGCAAGAAGATCTACGAGGGTAAGGCAAAAGTCCTCTATGAAGGCCCCGAGCCCGGCACATTCGTGCAATATTTCAAGGATGATGCCACCGCCTTCAACGCCGAGAAAAAGGACGTGATCGAAGGCAAGGGTGTGCTCAACAACCGCCTGTCCGAGTTCTTCATGATCGGTCTTGAGAATATCGGTGTGCCGACGCATTTTCTGAAACGCATCAATATGCGCGAGCAATTGATCCGCCAGGTCGAGATTATCCCGCTGGAAGTGATCGTTCGTAATTACGCCGCCGGCACGATGAGCAAACGTCTGGGGCTGGAAGAGGGCACGCGCCTGCCGCGCCCGATCGTCGAGTTTTGCTATAAGGATGACAGCCTTGGTGATCCGCTCGTCGCGGAAGAGCATATCATCGCATTCAACTGGGCAACCCAGCAGGATCTGGACGACATGGTCGCGCTGGCGCTGCGCGTCAACGACTTCATGTCGGGCCTGATGTATGGCGTGGGCATCAAGCTGGTCGATTTCAAGATCGAGATCGGGCGCATCTGGGACAATGATTTCCAGCGCCTTGTCGTCGCGGATGAGATTAGCCCCGACAGCTGCCGCCTCTGGGATATCGAGACCGGTCAGAAGCTCGACAAGGATGTCTTCCGCCGGGATTTGGGATCGCTCGCGGATGCTTATACCGAAGTGGCGCGTCGTTTGGGGGTTTTGCCTTCGAATGCCACCCATATGCCAAAGCCGACACTGATTAATTAAGGAACAGGGCCATGAAAGCACGGGTTCATGTCATGCTGAAAAACGGGGTTCTGGACCCGCAGGGCGAGGCGGTGAAGCACGCGCTTGGCACACTGGGCTTCGACGGTGTCGAAGGGGTCCGCCAAGGCAAGGTGATCGAGCTTGATCTGGCTGATGGCACGTCCGAGGCGACCGTGACCGAGATGTGCGAAAAGCTGCTCGCAAATACGGTGATCGAAAGCTACTCGGTCGAGCTGGTCTGATGCGCGCGGCGGTCCTGGTTTTTCCTGGCTCCAACTGCGACCGCGACATGGCGGTGGCGCTGAAAGCGGCGGGTGCCGAGGTCGAAATGGTCTGGCACAAGGACGCCGATCTGCCCTTGGGCGTTGATGTCGTCGCTGTTCCGGGTGGCTTTTCGTTCGGGGATTATTTGCGTTGCGGGGCCATCGCCGCGCAATCGCCTATTTGCAAGGCGCTTGTCGCGCATGTGGAGCGGGGCGGGTATGCGCTTGGCGTTTGTAATGGCTTTCAGGTTCTCACCGAAACAGGCCTGTTGCCCGGCGCGTTGATGCGTAATGCGGGGCTGAAATTTGTCTGCAAAACCATTGGCTTGGAGGTTGCCACCTCAAGCTCGGCCTTTACCGAAGGTTATAGTGCGGGCGACGTTCTTAGCATCCCGGTGGCCCATCACGACGGCAATTACGTGGCCGATGACGCGACATTGGCGAAGCTGCGCGATCAGGACCGCGTGGCGTTTCACTACACCGAAAATCCCAATGGCTCGACCGCCGATATCGCGGGCATTTTGTCGGAAAACCGCCGTGTTCTAGGGATGATGCCGCATCCTGAACGGGCCGTTGATGCGGCCCATGGAGGCACCGATGGGCAAGCGCTTTTCCGCACATTGGTTGGACAGCTCGAAAACGTGTGACTTGAGCGGGGCGGGCAGGGCGCGTAATCTCTGGCAATGAGCCTGCCAGCCAACCCTGACGCCAAGCGCGACCCCACGCGAGCAGAGCGTGACATGACGCGCCCGTTGTCGTGGCGTGCACGATTGGCGCTTCTGGTGCTTGCGATCTTTGCGTGCACCACGGTCTGGCTGACAAATTCCCTTTTGACTGAACGGTTTACCGAAAGCACCAAAAACCGGGCCGAGCTGCGTTTGGCCCTGTATGCAGGCAACCTGATGTCAGAGATTCAGCGCAACTCCATCGTGCCGCAATTGCTTGCGCGGGATCCTGCGTTGATCGGGGCACTGGCCTCATCGGATTACTCACAATCCACCCAGCGCTTGCTGTCGTTCGTGGAGGAGATCGAGGCGAAATCTTTGATGCTGCTGGATGCCGACGGCCGTGCTGTGGCGGTATCGCAACGCGAGCAGTTGGGCTCTACCCATCGCGGCGAGCCGTATTTCGTGAATGCCCTGCGCTCCAGCGACACGGTGTTCAGCATCATCCCGACTGAAGCGGGCGCTTACCGCTTTACTTATTCGCGCAAGATCGAGTTCAACGCGCTCACGCTTGGGGTGATCGTGGTCGAGGTTGATCTGCGCCAGTTCGAGCTCAGCTGGGCCGGCATTTCCGACGCCGTCATCGTCACCAACTCAGAAGGCACTGTGATCCTGGCGACCGAACCGCGCTGGCGGGGCCGCACCGAAGAAGAAGCGCTGGCGCTGCAATCGGCCCCCTCGGCCATTGAGCGCGCGATCTGGGCGGCGGGCGATTGGACGAACCAATCGGTGGACGCCTATATCAGTGGTCGCGCGGTTATGCGGCTGGAAAACCGCCTCCCGTTCCAAGGCTGGAAAATCGCCTCTTTCACCACCTATGCGTCGGTGCGCGAACGGGTCAACGGGGTGCTCGCACTAGAGATCATGGGCTTTTCGATTCTGCTCGCGTTGGCCTTTTATTCGGTCAGCCGAAAAGCCACGTCTCGGCTGGTGTCGGTGCGCCAGGAATCGGCTGAACTTCGCCAGTTGAACGCGCGCCTGCAGCGGGAAATTGCCGAACGGGAGCGGGTTGAAAAGAACCTCCAAAGTGCGGAACAGACGCTTGCGCAAAGCTCCAAGCTGGCGGCCTTGGGCGAGATGTCAGCGGCGGTGAGTCATGAGTTGAATCAACCGCTTGCAGCGATGAAGACCTATCTCGCCGGGGCCAAGCTGTTGCTGCAACGCAAACGCCCGGACGAGGCGCTGAGTTCGTTCCAGCGGATCGACGATCTGATCGGTCGGATGGGGGCGATTACCCGTCAGCTGAAATCCTATGCCCGCAAGTCCGGGGACGTGCTTGAACCCTTGGATTTAAGGGATGCGGTGAAAGGTGCGCTGACGATGATGGAACCGCAATTGCGCCGCCGCACGGTCGAAATAAGCAAGACGTTGCCCCAAGAACCCGTGATGGTGATGGGCGACGCGCTGCGGATCGAACAGGTGATTATCAACCTGCTGCGCAACGCGCTGGACGCCACCCAGGCAGAGGCTGAGCCGCGCATTGATATCCTGCTCTCGGTCGGCGAGACCGCGACACTGACCGTGCGCGATAACGGGCAGGGGATTGATGACCTTGATGAGCTGTTCGAGCCCTTCTACACCACGAAACGCCCCGGAGATGGGGTCGGGCTTGGCCTTGCCATCTCCTCGGGCATCGTCAAGGACTTGGGCGGGCGATTGACCGCAAGGAACGCCGCCAGCAAGGGGGCCGTCTTTGACGTCCAATTGCCATTATTGGAGGCCTCAGCCGAGGCCGCAGAATGAGAGGTGCAGCATGGCACGTCCGATGAAGATTGCGATTGTAGACGACGAGCAGGATATGCGTCAGTCGATCAGCCAGTGGCTGGCGCTGTCGGGTTATGACACCGAAACCTTCGCGAGCGCCGAGGATGCGCTGAAGGGTCTGGGCAATGATTATCCCGGCGTTGTCGTCAGTGACATCAAGATGCCCGGCATGGACGGGATGCAGTTTCTCAAGCGGCTGATGTCCGTCGATAGCGGGCTGCCGGTCATCATGATTACCGGCCATGGCGATGTGCCCATGGCCGTTGAGGCGATGCGCGTTGGTGCGTTCGATTTTCTGGAAAAGCCGTTCAACCCAGACCGCATGACCGAACTGGCCAAGAAGGCCACCCAAATGCGGCGCATGACGCTGGACAACCGTGTGCTGCGCAAAGAGCTGTCCGATGGCGGCGCGCTGATGCGCAAGCTGATTGGCTCGTCCCCGGTGATGGAGCGGCTGCGGGAGGATATCCTCGATCTGGGGCAGGCTGATGGTCACGTCTTGATCGAAGGTGAGACCGGCACCGGCAAGACCCTTGTGGCGCACGCGCTTCACGCGGTTGGCGCGCGCGCGTCCAAGAAATTCGTTCTGGTCAGCTGTGGCGCTTATGATGAAGACGCGCTGGCCCATCGGCTTTTTGGCCCGGTCGAGGATGACAGCCCGATCCCTGCCATTGAAGAAGCCCGTGGGGGCACTCTTGTTCTGGAGGATGTCGAAGCGCTGTCCGATCCGCTGCAAGCCAAGCTGCTGACGGTCATCAACGACCAGGGCACACCAGCTGAAACGCGGATCGTCGCGATCTCGAACCTGCAAGAGCGGGGTAAAACGTCTGAAGATGTGCTGCGTGGCGACCTCTTTTACCGATTGGCGGCCCTCAAGATCACCGTGCCGCCGCTGCGCCAGCGCGGTGAGGACATCCTGACGCTCTTCACACGGCTTTCTGAGCAATACGCCGATGACTACGGCTGCGACGCGCCTGAGATCAGCGCGCAGGAGGCAGCTCAATTGTTGCAGGCTCCTTGGCCCGGCAATGTGCGCCAACTGATCAACGTGGCCGAGCGCGCCGTGCTGCAAAATCGCCGTGGATCAGGCTCCATCGCCAGCCTGCTGATGGCAGACAACGAAGAAGCTGCCCCCACGATGACGACCGAAGGCAAGCCGCTGAAAGAATATGTCGAGGCATTCGAGCGGATGCTGATCGATAACACGATGCGGCGGCATAAGGGCTCTATCGTGAACGTCATGGACGAGCTGCAATTACCACGCCGGACCCTGAACGAGAAGATGGCGAAATACGGTCTTCAGCGGTCAGATTACCTCTGACGCGGACGGAAACAGCGCACATCCTCAGGTTGAATTGCTAAAGTCCTGCTATTTTGCAGGGCTTTGGCGCTCAATTCCTTCTTGTAGGGAATTGGCCATTGTAATGATTGCGTAACGTCCCTTATGTTAGCGGTAAGTGACAAGTGTCTTGTGACACCTCTGCGCTTTAGACAGATTTGCCGTCCTGAGCGTTTTGCGTGCGAAATCACGCCCTCGGAGACGGATGTAAGTTCTGGTTTCACCTCTCAATGGTGAGGCCCGTGAAATGCCCGAGACGCTCAGCGCCGGGTCGTAAATGGGCGGGGGACACCCCTGTCGGAGAAGAAACGCGATGCAACGCGCGACAGATATGAGGGACGCAGCAGGGGGCGAAACCGCCCATGCGCTCCCTATGCGCGTGCTCGCCATCACCAGACACCACCCGCAAACGCTCGCTCCCCCAGGGGAGGGTGATTTGCCGCGGTGCACAGAGAAAACATGGCTAAGAAAATGCTTATCGACGCCACCCACGCGGAAGAGACCCGCGTCGTGGTGGTTGACGGAAACAAGGTCGAGGAGTTCGACTTTGAATCCGAAAACAAACGCCAGCTTGCTGGCAACATCTATCTTGCAAAAGTAACACGGGTCGAGCCGTCGCTGCAGGCGGCCTTCGTGGACTACGGAGGGAACCGGCACGGTTTCCTCGCGTTCTCGGAAATCCACCCGGATTACTACCAGATTCCCGTCGCCGACCGCGAAGCGCTAATGGCCGAAGAAAAGGCCTATGCTGAGCAGTTGAAAGCCGACGCCGAGGAAGAGAAAGACAAGCCCAAGCGCGGCCGTGGCCGTCGTCGGGGCGGCAAGGCCAAGGCCGAAGAGGTCAAGGTCGAGGACGCAGTTGAAACCGCCGAAGTGGCCGTTGATGAAGATGCGCCCAGCGGTATGGAAACCATTGATCTGGACAGCTCTGACGAGGGGCTGTCACCGATGGAAACCGTCGCCGAGACGCCTGTCGAAACCCCCGAAGTGGGCGAGGATGACAGTGCGGACACACCGTCCGACGACAATGATGATGACGATGATGCGACTGACGCGAAATCCGATGCCACGGCCAAGGATGACAGCATCGAATCTGTCGCCGATGAGGACGATAGCGAAGATATCCGCCCCGCGCGCAAACCGCGTCCGCGCCGCTATAAAATTCAGGAAGTCATCAAGGTCCGTCAGATCCTGCTGGTGCAGGTCGTCAAGGAAGAGCGTGGCAACAAGGGGGCCGCACTTACGACCTATCTGTCGCTGGCCGGTCGCTACTGCGTCTTGATGCCGAATACCGCGCGGGGTGGTGGCATCTCTCGCAAGATCACCAACGCCGCTGACCGCAAGAAGCTGAAAGAAATCGCCAACGAGATCGAAGTGCCCGATGGCGCCGGTCTGATCGTGCGCACGGCGGGTGCCAAGCGCACCAAGTCCGAGATCAAGCGCGACTACGAGTACCTGCAGCGGCTCTGGGAAGAGATCCGCGCGCTGACCCTCAAATCCATCGCGCCTGCAAAGATTTACGAGGAAGGCGACCTGATCAAACGCTCGATCCGTGATCTTTATAACCGCGAGATTGACGAGGTGTTTGTCGAAGGCGAGGCGGGCTACCGCGTGGCCAAGGACTTCATGAAGATGATCATGCCGTCCCACGCCAAGAACGTGAAGCATTACACCGACCCGCTGCCGCTCTTCGCGCGCTATCAGGTGGAAAGCTATCTTGCGGGCATGTTCAACCCGACCGTTCAGCTGAAATCCGGTGGCTACATCGTGATCGGCGTGACCGAAGCGCTGGTGGCGATCGACGTGAACTCGGGCCGGGCTACCAAGGAAGGCTCGATCGAGGAAACCGCTCTCAAGACCAACCTTGAGGCCGCCGAGGAAGTCGCCCGCCAACTGCGTCTGCGCGACCTTGCGGGCCTGATCGTGATCGACTTCATCGACATGGACGAGCGCCGCAACAACACTGCCGTTGAAAAGCGGATGAAGGACAAGCTCAAGACGGATCGCGCCCGTATTCAGGTTGGCCGCATCTCGGGCTTCGGCCTGATGGAGATGTCGCGCCAGCGCCTGCGTCCCGGCATGATCGAAGCGACGACCCAGCCTTGTCCTCATTGCCACGGCACGGGTCTGCTGCGTTCGGATGACAACCTCGCCTTGTCGATCCTGCGGCAGTTGGAAGAGGAAGGCGTGCGCGGCCGCTCCAAAGAGGTGCTGCTGAAAGCGCCTATGGGGATCGTGAACTTCCTGATCAACGACAAGCGTGAACACATCGCCCAGATCGAGGCGCGCTACGGTTTGTCCGTGCGCTTGGAAGGCGATCCGATGATGGTCTCGCCTGACTTCTCGATTGAGAAATACAAGACCGCGACGCGCCGTGTTGCTGAACGTGTGGCTCCAGTTGTGTCGGTCGATTCCTCAATCATGGATGATATCGACGATTCGGTTGTAGTCGACGCAGAGGAGGCTCCGGCCCCTCAGGGCGCACCCGCAACCGAGGAAACCGCAGACGGCGAACAGCAGCCCCGCAAACGCCGCCGTCGGCGTCGCCGTCGGCGCGGTGGTGGCGGCAATGGCGAGCACCAGCATTCTGAGGATCAATCGCCCGATGGCGCGCCGCAAGGCGAGCCTGCGCGAGAGCAGGCGGCGGATGCGGAAGCTCCAAAAGCCGAAGCGGTCGAGGCGACTGAGGCTGAGGAAAAGCCGAAGAAACGCACTCGTACGCGCCGCAAGAAATCCGATGACGCGCCCAAAGACGCCCCCAGCGAGGCGGCTGAGGCAGAAGCGGCACCTGAGAAAGCAAAGCCCGAGGACGCGCCTGCAGAGGAGACCGCCGAGGAAAAGCCAAAGAAGCGCGCACCACGCAAACGCAAAGCGCCTGCCAAAAAGGAGGCCGCAGAAGAGACGGCCCCCGTGCCGGAAATGGCTGAAGCCGCACCTGAGACAAAAGCGGCAGAGCCTGCACCGGAGCCCGCTCCCGCGCCTGAACCGGTGGCGGAAGTGGCGACAGCTGCGCCTGAACCGGTGCCTGCCAAGGACGACAAGCCCAAGAAGAAGGGCTGGTGGTCGATGGGTCGCTGATGGCGCGCATCGTCATCACAGGTGGCTGTGGATTTTTGGGCCAGCGTCTTGCGCTGGCCCTTCTTGCAAAAGAGCACCTGACGCTTCCGGATGGAACGTCGATTGAAACCTCCGACATCGCTCTGGCCGACCGCCCCGGCGCGTCGCTTGTGGCTGCGCTGGAAGGGCAGGTCAGCGTCGTCCCGGTGGACATCACGGATGCGGCACAAGTGGGCGCGCTGATCGACGCGGATACGGCACTGGTCTACCACCTTGCCGCTGTCGTCAGCGGGCAGGCAGAAGCCGAGTTTGATTTGGGTCTGACGGTTAATTTCGACGGCACCCGCAATGTGCTGGACGCCGCCCGCGCGCTGCAGCGCAACGTCCCGGTGATTGGCACGTCCTCGCTCGCCGTCTTTGGCGGAGCGCTGCCAGATGTTCTGACCGAGACCACCGCGACCCATCCGGGCAACTCTTACGGCATGGCCAAGGCGATGTCCGAAATGTTGATGAGCGACTATCGCCGCAAAGGCTTTGCAGAAGCGCGTACGTTGCGTCTGCCGACAATCATCGTGCGTCCCGGCGCACCAAACGCAGCAGCCTCGTCCTTCGCGTCGGGCATCTTCCGCGAGCCGCTGATGGGCCAGCCCTCAGTCTGTCCGGTCTCGCCCGACCTGAAAATGTGGCTGGCTTCACCAGAAACCGCCATCGCCGCGCTGATCCGCGCTGCAGAAGTGCCTGCCGCAGACTGGCCCGCCTTCAGTGCCCTCAACGTGCCTGGCGTGACCGCGTCAGTCGCGCAGATGCTGGACGCCTTGGAGGCTGTGGGCGGCGCTGAAGCCCGCGCGCGCGTTACGATGCAACCGGACGCGAAGATTGAAGCCATTGTCGGGACGTGGCCGTCTGCGTTTGACACTGCGTTGGCCGGCGGCCTTGGTTTTGAAGGTGATCGGTCTGTGCGCGAGATCGTGCAGCGGTTCAAGGATGGGCTGGCTTAGGGATTTGCCTGCGGCGCGGATACTTGGAAAAAGCGAAGCGGCTTCCAATAAAAGAGTCAAAAAAAAGCGAAGCGGCTTCCGGTAAAAGAGTCAAAAAAAGCGAAGCGGCTTCCAGTAAAAGATCCTGAAAAAGCACAGCGGCGTCGACCATTGCCTCAATGGAGAAAGCCAGCGCGCGCGTCAGGTTTTTCGGATCTCATAGACCTGGTGGGTCTCTGCGTCGGTTTGCTGCACAAGCTCATGCCCGCTCTCGACACAGAAATGCGGAATATCGACAATGGCCGCTGGATCATCGGCAAGCACGGTCAACACATCGCCTTTCGCAAGCGATTTCAGGCGCTTGCGGGCTTTAAGGACGGGCAGGGGGCAAAGAAGCCCGGTGGCATCCAGGGTCAGATCGTCGCTCATGTCTTGCGATATGGCGCGGGTGTTACAACTTGTCCACCAAGTTGTGAGCGAGCGGTGCGTGACGCGCCCGGCACGATGGCCTATTGGGGAAGGTATGTTCGGATTTGACATCATAGACGCCAGCCTTGTGCCGGCCATGAGCATCGCGCTTTTCGCGGGTATCCTGTCGTTCCTGTCGCCCTGCGTGTTGCCCATCGTGCCGCCTTATCTGGCCTATATGAGCGGCGTGTCGGTCAATGACATGTCCAGCACGTCAGCTGCGCGTCGCAAGGCTTTGATATCAGCCAGCTTCTTCGTGTTGGGCCTCTCGACGGTTTTCCTGTTTTTAGGCTTCACCGCCTCGGTTTTCGGGCGGTTTTTCCTGATGAAACAGGAATGGTTTGTTGGCATCGCAGGCGCCATTGTGATGATCTTCGGCGCGCATTTTCTGGGCGTGTTCCGCATCGGTTTCATGGACCGCGAGATGCGCGTGGATGCGGGCGACCGCGGTGGTTCCGCCTTCGGGGCCTATATTCTGGGCCTCGCCTTCGCCTTTGGCTGGACGCCCTGCATTGGCCCGATCCTCGGCTCGATCCTGTCACTCGCCGCGTCGGAGGCCAGCGTCACCCGTGGCACCACGTTGCTGGGCGTCTACGCCATCGGGTTGGGCATCCCGTTCCTGTTGGTCGCTGCTTTCTTCCCCTCCATGACGGGCCTGATGGCCTGGATGAAACGCCATATGGAGCGGATCGAGCGGGTTATGGGATTGTTACTTTGGACGGTGGGTCTGATGATGCTGACCGGGCAATTTACAGATCTGGCCTGGTGGCTGAACGAGCAATTCCCAGCGCTACAAGCCTTCGGATAGGGCTTATTTTCGACCAAATTCTGGGCTAGCTTTGTGGCATGGTAACCGGTGCAACAGGTCAGGTCGCGCGGCGTCGGGTGATGTATATCCCCGGCTATGATCCGATTCATCCCCGCCGTTACCGCGAGCTTTACCGTAAGGAAAGTGCCGCTCAGGCCGCGATCAGTGGGTATGAGATCGGCATCTCTCCGAAGACGAGCGGCGGCCCTTACGGCTGGCAGGTTGCCGCGCGCATTGACGGGCAACAGGTGCAGGCCGATATCGACGTGCTGGTCTGGTCCGACATCGTGCGCGGCTCGATGGCGCAAGGCATTCTGGCGACTTATGGCCAGCTTGTGCGCACTGCTTGGGTCTATGTTTCCACCGGGACGCTTAGGCGGTTGATGTGGCTGCGCAAAGGCCCGGTGATTGCCGCGCTCTACCCGGTCGGGATGTTGCTCTTACAACTGGCCGTGGCGCTGTCGCTCAGTTCGCTGGTCGGAGGGCTTTTGGTTGACGCTCTGGAATGGATCGCAGGTGATGTCGGCCTTCTTGGCACCTTGATCGAATGGGGCGTTCTGGCTGGCGGAACAGCGGCTGGGCTGCACTGGTTTCGCAAACACGACAATCGGTTTTTTGCCTATTACCTGATGCATGACTACGCTTATTCGGCGCGCTGGCGTGGCGCGAACCCGCCCGAACTTGAAGCGCGGATGGCCGAGTTCGAAGATCTGATCGCCGAGGCACTACAGAGCGACGCAGACGAGGTGCTGATCGTCGGTCACTCCTCCGGTGCGCATCTCGCGGTCTCGATCCTAGCGGATCTAATCCGCGCCGGGCGGGTGCCTGAGACAGGCCCAAAGCTGGCGTTTCTATCGCTCGGCCAAGTTGTTCCCATGGTGTCATTTTTGCCCGAGGCGCACCGCTTGCGCGCCGATCTGAATTATCTCTCCGCGCGCGACGAACTCACTTGGGTCGACGTGACCGCGCCTGGCGATGGGTGCGCCTTTGCGCTGTGCGATCCGGTGTCGGTCAGTGGCGTCGCACCCGATGAAAAGCGCTGGCCGCTGGTCTTTTCAGCCGCTTTCACCCAGACGCTTAGCCCCGCGCGCTGGAAAGAGCTCCGCTGGCGCTTCTTCCGCCTGCATTTCCAGTATCTTTGCGCGTTTGATCGCCCAAAGGACTACGACTATTTCCAGATCACCGCTGGCCCCATCAGCCTGTCCGAACGGTATGCAGATCGCCCACCGTCGCGGTCCCGGATCGACGCGCCAGCGTCCAAGTTTACGTCGATGGCCGCATGATCCCGCCCAAGCCCGCGTCACGCCCCAATAAGGTCTCGCTATGGCGCTATCTGCGACTGTTCCGCCAAGACATTCTGTCGGCGCAGCCAGCCAAGCTCTACCGCGCGTGGATGGCCGAGTTTCGCACACCGTTCTTTCGCAGCTATCTGGTAAACCAGCCCGATCTGGTGAAGACGGTTCTGAAAGACCGTCCCGATGATTTTCCGAAATCCGACCGAATCAGCGAAGGCTTGCGCCCTTTGCTGGGCGACAGCGTGTTTCTGACCAATGGCGAGACATGGAAGCGGCAGCGGCGCATCATTGATCCAGCTTTCGAAGGCGGGCGCTTGCGCGATACGTTTCCCGCGATGTGGGCTGCGGGGCAGGCGGCGGTGACGCGCTTTCCCCAAGGTATCGTGGAGATGGAGGAGCAGACATCCCACGCCGCCGCGGACGTGATCTTTCGCACGCTCTTCTCGATCCCGATTGAGCATGAGATCGCGGCGCAGGTCTTCACCGAGTTTCGCGATTATCAACGCACCCAGCCGATTTTGAACCTTGCCGCGTTTGTACCGTTGCCCTCGTGGGTGCCACGTGGCCATCGCAGGCGCACAAAGGACACAGCGCGTTCAATCCGCGCGTTGATCACGCGGCTGACAGAGGCACGGATGGCGGCGATTACTGATGGCAGCGCGCCCGATGATCTGGCGACCAAGATCATGACCACCGCCGATCCCGTAACAGGAGAAACCTTCACGACGCAGGAAATGGTCGATCAGGTCGCGATTTTCTTCCTTGCGGGTCATGAGACCAGCGCTTCGGCGCTGGCCTGGACGCTGTATCTGATGGCGCTTTATCCCGACTGGCAAGACCGTGTCGCGACGGAGGCAGCGGCCCTCCAAGAGGGCGTTTTCAGTGAGGTCTCGAAACTCGAACTCAGCCGCAACGTCTTTCGTGAGGCCCTCCGGCTCTACCCGCCGGTCCCCATGATGGTGCGCGAGACAACCTGTCCCGAGCGGTTCCGCGACCGCGATATCCCAAAGGGCGCGCAGATTGTGCTCAGCCCATGGCATCAGCATCGTCACAAGCGTCTTTGGGACAACCCGGACGCCTTCGATCCCGACCGGTTTGAAACCGAGAATGGCAAGACCTGCCTGCGCGAGGCGTATATGCCGTTTTCCAGCGGCGCGCGGGTCTGCACCGGCGCCGGCTTTGCGATGGTGGAGGGACCATTGCTCTTGTCGATGCTTCTCAAAGCCTACCGCTTCGAGCTGGTGGCGGGGGAGGTGCCTGTCCCGGTCGCGCATCTCACCGTGCGTTCAAAGGACGGCATCCGGTTGCGCGTCTCGCGACGGTAGAAAGGCTTTTCAGAAAAGCCTTTGAAAAGTTTTCTGAAAACTTTTCAGCACAAGACATGAACCTGCTCATTGTTGCAAAAGACAACAAACTGGCCCCCGTTCTCCACGCAATGAAATCCGCGGCGCTTGATTTCACGCACAAACCTCTCGCGTCCAACCGTGCGCTCCACATCCCGCGCCTTACGGCGCACGATGCCACCTTGGCGCGCGGCTTTGCTATCGAAAATTTGCTGTAACCAGAGATCGGGCGGGAGAAGGGCGACGGCATAACTCATACCCGTGATCCTTAGCCGTCTTGGTTAAGATCTTGATAATAGCGCAGAACATAAAGCCGAATGGCTGACGCGAGGCCTATTTCCAACCCGCGATCTGCATCAATTTCAACAGCCAATGCATTGATCGGCTTGCCTTTTTCCTCTGCGATATGCCGGAACGCGTCCCAGAAGGGATCCTCCAAAGATACGCTGGTGCGGTGGCCTTTCAACGTGACCGAGCGTTTCGTGGGCCGCAGGCTCATGTCTTCTTGACCCCATCCAGATCGCGCGCCGCTTTCTCAGTCCGCGCGCGATCGAGCTCCCTTTCGGCCTTGGAGCGGCCATGCAAAATGGCGTTCTGATCCGCACGGGCCTTCTTCGCAGCCCGCGCCTTATCCTTGCGAAACCGGTTCAGATTGACCGGCTGCGCCATTACTTTGGGCCTACCATATTTTCGGGCCGCACGACGCGGTCGAAGGTCTCTTCATCGACAAACCCAAGCGCAATCGCCTCTTCCTTTAGGGTCGTGCCGTTCTTATGCGCCGTTTTGGCGACCTTGGTGGCGTTGTCATAGCCAATCTCGGGCGCCAATGCGGTGACCAGCATCAGACTTTCGCGCATCAACCGCTCGATCCGGTCCGCATCGGCTTTCAGACCGACGACCAGATTGTCGGTGAAGGTCGACGCCGCATCACCCAGCAATTGCATGCTCTGCAGCACGTTATAGGCCATCATCGGTTTGTAGACGTTCAGCTCGAAATGCCCTTGCGATCCGGCAAATCCAACGGCGGCGTCATTGCCGAAGACATGGGCGCAGACCTGCGTCAGCGCCTCGCATTGGGTGGGGTTTACCTTGCCGGGCATGATCGACGATCCCGGCTCGTTTTCCGGCAAGATCAACTCGCCCAGCCCGCAGCGGGGGCCAGAGCCCAGCAGGCGGATGTCATTCGCGATCTTGAAAAGCGACGCGGCGACAACTTTCAACGCCCCTGAAATCTCGACCATCGCGTCATGGGCGGCCAGCGCCTCGAATTTGTTCGGAGCGGTCACGAAGGGCAGACCTGTGATCTCCGCCATGTTCTTGGCGACCATTTTGTCCCAGCCGACCTTGGTGTTCAGCCCGGTGCCGACCGCCGTGCCGCCTTGGGCCAACTCATAGATACGGCCCAAAGCGTCCTTCACCCGCGCGATGCCCATAGCGACCTGATGGGTGTAGCCCGAAAACTCCTGCGACAGGGTCAAGGGCGTCGCATCTTGCGTATGGGTGCGACCGATCTTGATGATGCCGTCGAACTCCTCGACCTTGGCTTGCAGGGCAGCGTGCAGCTTTTCCAGACCGGGGATCAGCACGTCATGGGCGGTCATCGCTGTCGCGATATGCATCGCCGTGGGGAAGGTGTCATTGGACGACTGCCCCATATTGCAGTGGTCATTGGGGTGCACCGGGTCTTTCGATCCGATCTCGCCGCCCATGATCTCGATCGCGCGGTTCGCAATCACCTCGTTGGAGTTCATGTTGGATTGCGTTCCAGACCCGGTCTGCCAGACCACAAGCGGGAAGTTGTCGTCAAACTTGCCTTCAAACACCTCGCCTGCGGCCTGCACAATGGCCGCGCCACGCTCTGCGTCCAGCGATCCCAGCTCCATATTCGCCTGCGCGCAGGCCTTCTTGATGACACCCAGCGCGCGCACGATGGCGACTGGCTGCTTTTCCCACCCAATGGGGAAATTCATAATCGAGCGCTGCGTCTGCGCGCCCCAATACTTGTCGGAGGGAACCTCCAACGGGCCAAAGCTGTCGGTTTCGGTGCGGGTCTGGGCCATAATATGCTCTCCGGTATGCAGTTGCATGCCGTTTACCGTGCCGCGGCCAGTGCTGCAATCGGCAGTTTGGCGCAGGGGGCGACCAAGGGTTTACTTGCGAAAACTGTCGAGGCTGACAACCTCTGCCTCGCCCTTGGGCGTTTCCTTGGTGTCGTCTTCGGGCAGTTCGATATCCTCGGCCACGATCATCGGGGCAGGGGGCGCATCGCTGTCATCGCCGTCTTGCGTCTCAAAGCGCAGACCAAATTCAACCGACGGATCCACAAAGGTCAGGATCGCGTCATAGGGAATATAAAGCGGCTCAGGGCTATCCCCGAAATTCAGCGTCACCGCAAAGCCTTCATCGGTCACGGTCAGATTGTCGAACCAATGCTGCATCACCACCGTCATCTCGCCGGGATAGCGATCCGACAGCCAGTCGGCGATCTCTACATCCGGGTGCATTGTGTCAAAGGTGATGAAGAAATGATGCTCGCCGGGCAATCCGGTCTCGGCCACATCTGTCAGCACCTGCTGGATCAGCCCGCGCATGGCGTGGTGCATCAGATTTCCGTAGTCAATGCTGGACGACATCAAAGGCCCCTCGGCTTGGCTTCTTTTTAACCATAGCGGATTCGGTTCGAGATTAAAGGGCGGGTCCGCTCACATCGCCAGCCCCTGCACCGCAACCCCGGCCAGCGCCATGACAAGCAGCACCAGCGGCAGCGACAGACGCAACCCGAAGATCAAAATCGCGGCCACGACTGTCAGTCCAAGGGCCGCAAGCGACAGGCTGCCCGGCACGGGGACAGGCAATTGCGTGCCCAGAAACGGTGTCGGCGTCAGCGTGGTGAAAAAGACATGCAGCGCGAACCAGACCGACAGGTTGGCAATGACACCGACGACCGCTGAGGTGACGGCCTTCAGCGCGGCCTCGATGCGCGGTGCACGTGCCAGATGTTCGACATAAGGCGCGCCTGCGAAGATCCATAAAAAGCAGGGAATAAACGTCACCCAAAGCGTCAGTGCCGCCGCAGTGATCCCCAGCCCAAGGCCGCGCTCCTGAAAGCCCGCCAGAAAGCCCACGAACTCGGTCACCAGAATCAGTGGGCCGGGGGTGGTTTCGGCCAGTCCCAGCCCGTCGATCATCTGCGCTGTGCTGAGCCAGCCGTAATTCTGCACGACCTCTTGGGTCATATAGGCCAGCACCGCGTAAGCCCCGCCAAAGGTCACAACAGCCATTTTCGAGAAGAAAAGGCCAATGTCGGTCAGAAACTCCGCCTGCAAGGCGAATGCCGCCGCAATGGGGGCACTCCACAGCGCGCCCCAAAGCATGATCGTGCGCGGCAAATGCACATGTGACATCGGCGTGGCCAGCCCGGTGCCTTTGTGCGCTTGGCTTAACCCAACCAGCGCTGCCACCCCGATGATGATTGGAAACGGCACGCCAATGGCGAAGATCGCGATGAACGCAGCAATGGCCAGCGCCCAGCTCAGCGGCGTGGCCAGCGCCTTTTTCGACAGTTTGAGCAAGGCCTGCAGCACGATCAGGATGACGGCAGATTTGATGCCCAAAAAAGCCCCCTGCACCCAGTTCAGATCGCTATAGAACGCGTATCCAATGGCCAAAGCCAGCACCACCGCCGCGCCGGGCAGCACAAAAAGCGCCCCTGCGATAAGCCCGCCAACCGTGCCATGCAGCCGCCACCCGGCATAGGTCGCCAATTGCATCGCCTCGGGGCCGGGGAGCAGCATGCAAAACGACAGCGCGCGGAGGAAGTCCTGCTCTGTCAGCCATTTCTCTTTCTCGACCAGCGCGTCATGCATCAACGCGATCTGCGCGGCGGGACCTCCGAAGGACAGAACCCCGATACGGGCGAAAACACGGATGAGATGGGGCAGCGATGGCGCAGTCATGAAACGCATGACGCATGGGGTAGGGGTGGATTGCAACAGGGAGGTGACGATGGATCGACGCTTTCCCATAGGCGCAACACCCGAGTTCTTGCCGTTTTCTTAAAGCGATCCCGAGCCAATGATATTTTCAGACATGATCTTTCGTGCGCCTTTCTTGATCCTCGCTCTGGCGTTCTCCTCTCCGGCCTTGGCTTGTATCCCAACAGAGTGGGTTCGGCATGATGGCCCCGTGTTTCGAGACAGGCTGTTCCTGGGCCTCTACGAAGCGGCCAGTGACGGGCATGTCTTTGTCACGCAGGATAACCAGTTGGCGATGATCTATAGCGGTGACGATAGCGGCCAGATCTCGATCAAACTCGCCTTCGGTTCCGATTGGGACGAATGGGAGGAGTGGGGTGTTTTGCTGGGTCCATCCAAGCAATCAGATGCGGTCCCGTTTAAGGAAACAGCATTCTATCATCGCGTTTCTTCTACGGATCATCGGCTCTATTTTATCGGATATTCTGACGAAACGACCTACCAATCACGCCTCTACATGGCGCAAGCACCGGCGCTGACGGGACCGTGGAAGATCATGCCCGAACCGGTCATGGACAGAGGGCAGACCGCCGGAAGAGAGGTCTATCTGATCACATCCCCCTCGGTTGTAGAGCATCAAGGCCGCTTGATCATGGCGTGGCTTGGCTGGAATGGGTTCGAGGATGTCACGGCAGTCTGGAGTTTCAGCGCAACGTCCGATCTGAATGGTCTTGCTTGGGAAAACCTCAGGGAAACCGCGATCCCGATTGGCATGGAAGGACAGATCACGGCGCGGCCGGATGGCGGCTTTGTCGCGGTTGCCACTCAGGAAACAGATACGGGTCGCGAAGGTATATTTGCATTTTGTGCGGACAATCCCCTTGGCCCTTGGACCGCACTCCCGGGGCCTCTTTTGTCGCTGGCAGGAGACAAATGGGAGGTAGATGAAATCATCGCGCCCTCCATCACTTTCGATCCGCAAACCGACGAACCATATCTGTTTTATACTGCAGCAGAGCACACACGGGGCTGGCGTATGATGATGGCAAAACCTTCAAATTAAGCCCGACTTTTGGCATAGTGACCGCCTTGTGCCGCCTTCCAGGTGATGGAGCTTAAGGCAGCAGAGGTCTGGTTTGAGGCCATACCTATCCCAAAAAGGGAACTGATTTGAGCGTCGTTAGCTTGCCGTCCTTCAGTTGAACCACCTCTAAAGCGCCCAGTATTCCCTCAATCGGAAACTCTCCGACATGTGAAACGTCTACCCGTTCAATATCCGCGCGGGTTTCATAGGTTGCTACGGTCATATGGGGACGAAAGGGGTGCTCCGAGCTAAGTGCAGAGCGGTGGGAGCCATCGTATAATTGTTCATGCAAAGCTCGCGCTTTATCGCTTCCTGTCCTACAAAGCAGGAAGATTTTGTGTTTTTCCTCAAAGGGATCGAACTCAACTACGTATTTGTTGAACGAGACTTTGAACTCTTGAAATCGACTTGATGATTTGTCGACCAACTCAGCAATGGTTTCTAGATGTTGCTCTGGCACTCCGAACACCAATGTGATGTGCGCAGGAACAAGCTCTGCCCTTCGGCGCTCATGTTTCGCGCGAAATTTGGCTATTCGCCTGCCGCAAGAAGGCTCGAAAACCGGATATCCAAGGACATAAATCATTGCAGCAAGGTGAAGTGATTAACGCAAAAACACAACGGCAGCTCCATCCCGCAAAGCAGCCATCCGCAAAGCATCTTCCACCGCCCGCTCGTGAGACGCTCAGCCCTAAAATGAAAATGCAGGCTTCTGTTGCCAGGTGCCTGCGAACCCCGCCTAACCCTGCTAGGGGCTAGGGCTTAAGATTTCGATACCTCGAACTGCTTACGCAGCCAGAGCCATCGGAGCTTTGTTGTCGTTTGCAACTAGCTTAAGTGAACCGATAACGGTGGTATCTCACCGAGACAAAGCTAACCCCTTTAGACGTTCGTCGATCCTATTTCGGCCCCGCGATCCTCAAACGAAGGATTATGGTGGAGCCGCCGGGTACCGCCCCCGGGTCCGATCCGCTTATTACGAGCGCGTTTATGTCCATAGTCCCGAAGGACAAACCTGAATATAGGGGGAAGGCGCGGCGATTTAAAGGGAATTCGCCGCGTGCTTCGCAAGGTGTTTAAAAGACGTTAATGCCGACAAGTGTGATCCCGACCGCCGCTTCACACAGGAAAAAGCCCCATGTTTTACGGGTCGGGGCCTCGTCCGCGATGATCGAGGTCAGTCGCCCGATCGACGCAAACCCCCATGCGAAACCGATCATCGCATAGGCCACGGGTGAGCCCAGAAAGAGCGCGCCGACGCCCAGACCCACGAAGAGCGCGCCTGAGGCGGCGCGGATTTCCGACACACCCATTGTGGTCGCACCGCGCTGCAGGTCCACGACCTGCATTGTGTATTTCGGTGCGAGCCAGCCGAAGAGCCCCAGAACAATGCTAAAGAGCGCCAGCGAGATGTTGATAAGATCGACCATTATGTGCCTCTGATTGACAGTTTAACTGTATTACGTGGCTGACACCCAACTGGTTCACAAAAAAAGCCACCTCAGGTGAGATGGCTTTTTCTTTACATCTTTAGAAGGGCTTAGAAGCCTGCTTTGATCCGCTCGAACATCTCGCCCTGCTTTTCGCGCAGCGCATTGTCCATCGGCAATTGCGCCAAAACAGGTGCGCTGATCTCACCCAGACCGGCAGCCTCCAGCGCTTCTGCGCCGAAATTGGCCATCGATGCCGCGTTGGAGTGGCCATAGCCATCCGCCATCAGCGCCTCGGTCGAGGACGGATCAAGGAACGCGTTGATATAATCATACGCCTTGTCTTCCGAGCCTTCGCCATCCTTGAGGTTCACATAGCCGCACAGCCACAGCGACGAGCCTTCCGCGGCTTCGCGCTGAAAGCCCACCGGGAAGCCTTCATCGACCAGCGTGGGGTAGGTTTCGTTCCACGCCCAAGCGACCAGCACTTCGCCCGTGGCCATCAATTGCGCCAGCTCGCCCGGATCGGTCCAGTAGGTGCGCAGGTTGCCATGCACTTCGCGCAGCCACGCCGAGGCAGCTTCGAACTGCTCGTCTGTGGCTGTTGTCCAGTCCGTCGTGCCGGTTGCCAGATAGGCCAGCGCATAAGCGTCATCGACATTATCGGGCAGCGTCATGCGGCCTGCATAGGCGGGGTTCTTGAACACATTGAGCGAGGCCACGTCTTCGGCAGGCACTTCGTCCATGTTATAGGCAATCGCGGTGGAGCCGAAATCGACCGGGATGAAATACGTGTCCGAGGCTGCGGCAGAGATGTCCTCGCCCACCAGATTGGCATCGAGGTTCTCCAACTCGTCGATGCGGCTCAGATCCCAAGGCTCCAGAATGTCCGAGGCGACCCATTTGGTGACAGAGCCCGCACAGACATGGCTAACATCGGCCTTGAAGCCCGACCGGATCTTTTGCAGCGCTTCGTCCTCATCGCCGAAAAAGGCGAAGGTCGGGCTGGTGCCGTGCTTGTCGATATAGCTTTGGTGAAAGGCGGGCATCTCGAAGCCTGAATAGTCAAAGACCAGCAACTCGCTGTCTTCGGCAAAGGCTGCGGTGGACAGGGCGAGCGTGGCCACGCCCGTGAGAAGAAGATGTTTCATGTCATGTGCTCCCAAACAGAAATCGCGAAAACGCTATGCGCGGTAGGGGGAGGGTGCAAGCGGGTTCTTGTCAGTGTGCCGCTCCCCGGACCTGATCCGGGGCCTCATGCCGCCGGGGGCGCGGGTCAAGCTTGGGACGGGTGAGTCAGATCAATGCGCTCTGCTGATCTCACCCAGCCCGGATACAAGCCGAAGGCGCCGGGCATTGCCAGACCGCCCCACGGTCTGGCGATTTGGTTTCGCTGCGTGCTTCGCCCATACGAAAGATGTACTTGGCGGCCATAAAGCACTTTAGAAATGCCGTCAGATCGCCATCCCTCGGTCTGGCAACGCCCGACTAGCCCTTTACAGCCCGCGCCTCGAACACGCTGCGCGCCAATTCGACGGTATATTCCGCCAGTTCCACCAGCGCCGCATCCGCTGCCCCGCCATCCTGCGCCTCAATCGCATCGGCAATCCCACCATGCAGCGCGATGATCCGTTCGCGCGACCGGGCGGTGAAGGTAATCATGTTCATCAGCGGCTGCATCGCCTCAACAGCACCTGCCAGCTGATAAGACAGCACCGGGTTGCCCGCACCATCCACAAGCGCCCTGTGAAAAGCCACGTCGGAGGCGCAGAACGCCTCGTCCGTCAGGCCGGGTTGACCTTGGCGGTGGATCTCAACCCGCATGGTTGCCAGATGATCCGGCGTCCGCCGCGAGGCTGACAACGGCGCGCAGGCGCGTTCCAACGCGTAGCGCGCCTCGCAAGCGGTCTCAAACGACACCGCGTTCATTGACAGCAAAAGCGTCGAGGTCGTGATTTGCTGCGAATACGCATCCGCATAGCGCAAGCGGTTCACAAATGCCCCACCTGTCGCGCCGCGCTGGGTGCGGATCAGGCTTTGCGCCGCCAACCGCTTCAACGCTTCCCGCACGGTCGAGCGGGAGACGTCGAATTGCTCGGCCAATTCGGCCTCCGACGGCAATCGTTCGTCCACAGGCATCGCACCTGACACAATCGCATCGCGAATGGCGGCGGCGATCTGCGCAGAGAGGTCCTTGGAACTGGTCGGGTCAATTTTCATTTGTCAGACAATTAAAAGTCTGACATTTGAATTGCAACGATTTGTTCCGGTGGGTTTGGGAGGACCTGTCGATGCTGCATGCGCCCTTACGCACGATCCTCTGGCTCGGCTTCTTCATCGCCATCCTTCTGTCGTGGTGGATGATGTTCGCCATGGCCATCGACATGGATCTTGATCTGCTGGGCCGTCCCGGCGAGATGGGCGCACGCATGGCCGCGATGGACCCACGCATGCCGATGGACATGCCCATGGCGCGGTTCGGGCCTTTATTTGCGATGTGGGCGATCATGATGGCCGCGATGATGCTGCCGACGCTGATCCCGACCTTGCGCGCCTATGAAGACCTGATGGTCAGCGCCGATGGAACGCGAGCAGGATGGCTGGGCGTCCTGCTGGGCTACTTCATCGTCTGGGTCGGCTTTGCGGCGATTATCACGGCGGTGCAACTGGGCCTGCTCTTCGGCGGTGTCGTCGACATGCTGGGCATCGCGAAAAGCCCTTGGGTCGCGGGCGGTCTGCTGCTGATCGTGGGCCTTTTCCAGTTCACCCGCGCCAAGGAAATCTGCCACGGCGTCTGCCATTCCCCCATGACCTATTACCTTGGCCACTGGAAAACCGGCTTTGCCGGTGGGCTGCGCATGGGGCTGGGCCTTGGCGCGTTCTGCGTCGGCTGCTGTTGGGGCTTCATGGCGCTTGGCTTTGTGGGCGGTGTGATGAACCTGGCCTGGATGGGTCTGGCGACGCTCTTCATGGTGCTCGAAAAACTGCCACAGATCGGACATGTGGTCACAAAACCGATGGGCTTTGCGCTGTCACTCGCAGGTGTCGCAGTGATGGCGTGGCCCCTCGTGAACGGAGGATAATATGGCGAACACAAAAGCTGAGACCAGAACACCGGCGGATCGACTTCCGATCAGCCAACGGATCGACCAGCGGATGCCAAATCCCGGTCGGCGCAAGATGACCCCGACAAACTGGGCCATCAAGGGTGAGCTGTTTTTGAACTGCTCCTGCACCGTCTTTTGCCCTTGCGTGGTCAGCCTTGGCGCGCATCCCCCAACCGAAGGGCATTGCCATGCGTGGATGGCGATTGCCATTGATGAAGGCCACTTTGAGGGCGAAGACCTGTCGGGCCTGAATGTTGGCCTTCTGGTCGATATTCCTGGCCGGATGGGCGAGGGCAACTGGAAGGTTGCGGCCTATGTGGATGAGCGCTCCACCCCCAAAGCCTATGATGGCCTACTGAAGATTTTCAGCGGGGCCGCAGGCGGCACAACGGGTCTTTTCACCATGCTTGTGTCCGAGATTATCGGCGCCGAGCGTGAGAAGGTCGAGATCGTGCGCGAGGGCAAAAAACGCGGGCTTTATATCGGGCGCAAGATCGCGGGCGAGATCGAGATGATTGACGGCGCATCCCCTGATCACCCGGTCATGGTCAGCAATTCGAAATACTGGATGGGCCCTGACATTATCGCGGCCCAAGGCGTGAAATCCAAGGTCCGCGATTATGGCCGGATCTGGGATTTCGGCGGCAAATCCGCCGAAATTTGCCCGATTGACTGGAAAGGTCCCAAGCCATGATTGATCGGGAGTATTGCGTAACAATGGCGCGGTATAACCATTGGCAGAACCGCGAAGTCCTCAAGGCATTGGAAGGCCTCAGCCCTGATGAGTTGACACAGGAGCGCGGCGCGTTCTTCGGCTCGATCTTCAAGACGCTGAACCACCTTCTCTGGGGCGATCAGCTTTGGATGAGCCGCTTTGATGGCGGTGCCGGTCCGGGAATGGATGGCATGGCAGGTCTCGAGATGACACCAACGCTGGCCGTTTGGGGGGCCGAGAGATTTCGGACCGATGGACGTATCCGTCTCTGGGCAGAGAATCTGAAAAGCATCGATCTGTTGGGCGATCTGAGCTGGTATTCCGGGCTGTCCAAACAAGAGATGAGCAAGCCCAAGGCGCTTTGTGTGATGCAACTCTTCAACCACCAGACACATCATCGCGGGCAGGTCCACGCGATGATGACGCAGGCCGGGCTGAGCACCGCTGCAACCGATATTCCCTTCATGCCTGAGGACGACTGACATGGCCAATATCTCTCCGTCGCGCCGTTTGCGGCGGACTCCGTTTTCAGACGGTGTCGAAGCTGCGGGTGTCAAAAACTACACGATCTACAACCGCATGATGCTGCCCACGGTCTTTGAAAGCGTGGAGGCCGATTACCGCCACCTCAAGACCGCCGTGCAGGTCTGGGACGTGTCGGTCGAGCGTCAGATCGAGGTGAAAGGCCCCGATGCGGGCCGTCTGATGCAAATGCTCACCCCCCGCGATCTGCGCGGGATGCTGGCGGGGCAGTGCTATTATGTGCCCATCGTGGATGAGACGGGTGGCATGCTGAATGACCCAGTGGCCGTAAAGCTGGCCGAGGATCATTACTGGATCTCAATCGCCGACAGCGACTTGCTGTTGTGGGTCAAAGGCATCGCTTATGGCTATCGCCTCGACGTATTGGTGGACGAGCCCGACGTGTCGCCGCTGGCCGTGCAAGGCCCCAAGGCTGACGAATTGATGGCGCGCCTCTTCGGCGAGGATATCCGCAACGTCCGTTTCTTCCGCTTTGGATGGTTCGACTTTCAGGACACGCCCATGGTCATCGCGCGCTCTGGCTACTCCAAGCAAGGCGGGTTCGAGATTTACATGCCCGACACCGCCCTTGGCATGCCGCTTTGGAATGCGCTGATGGAGGCGGGCGAAGATCTGGACGTCCGCGCCGGCTGCCCCAACGGGATCGAGCGGATCGAGGGCGGCTTGCTGTCCTACGGCAACGATATGGACGACGATAATACGCCGCACGAATGCGGGCTCGGGCGGTTCTGCAACACGCAGACGGCCATCGGCTGTGTTGGGCGCGACGCGCTGTTGCGGGTGGCCAAGGAAGGGCCGGTCAAACAGGTGCGGCCCATCTCGATCCATGGGGATGCAGTGCCGCCCAGTGACCGGGCCTGGCCGATCTATGGCAATGGCAAGAAGGTGGGGGCCGTCACCTCGGCGGCGTGGTCGCCGGATTTTGAGACGAACGTGGCCATCGGCATGGTGCGCATGACCCATTGGGATCCGGGCACCAAGGTGGAAGTTGAAACGACAGACGGGATGCGCGACGCAACCGTTCTGGACCAATTCTGGATTTGAGGGAGAGACGCGATGACGTTCAATGCTTTGGTGGTGGAGAAGGACGACGAGGGCAAGACCAGCGCGTCGGTGCAGCAAATCGAAAGCAGTCAGCTTCCCGATGGCGATGTGAAGGTCGCTGTCGAATACTCGACCGTGAACTACAAGGACGGTCTGTGCATCGGTCCGGGTGGCGGGTTGGTGCGGAACTACCCTCACGTGCCGGGCATTGATTTTGCGGGCACCGTCGAGAGCTCTGACGATGATCGCTATAAGCCCGGCGACAAGGTCGTTCTGACCGGCTGGCGCGTGGGCGAGGCCCATTGGGGCGGATATGCGCAGATGGCCAGCGTCAAGGCGGACTGGCTTGTGCCGCTGCCCGACGGTCTGGACACACGTCAGGCGATGGCTGTTGGCACGGCTGGATTCACAGCCATGCTTGCGGTCATGGCGCTTGAGGATCACGGTCTGAAACCCGGCAATGGCCCTGTTCTGGTGACGGGCGCTGCGGGCGGTGTCGGATCGGTCGCGACGGCCATTCTGGCCAATCTGGGCTATGAGGTTGCCGGTGTGACCGGTCGGCCTGAAACGGCGGATTACCTCAAAAGCCTCGGGGCCACGCAAATCGTGCCGCGCGACGAGATCAACGAGACGACCAAGCGACCTTTGGAGGCCGAAACATGGGCAGGCTGCGTCGATGCGGTGGGCGGCGACATGCTCGCCCGCGTGTTGGGGCAGATGAAATACGGTGCCTCCGTTTCCGCTGTCGGTCTGGCGGGCGGCGCGGCGCTGCCTGCGACGGTCATCCCGTTCCTGCTGCGCGGTGTGAACCTGCTGGGCATCGACAGCGTCATGCAGCCCTATGATAATCGCCTGCGCGCGTGGGAGCGGATCGCAAAAGACCTGCCGATGGACAAGCTCGAAGCGATGGTGCAGCCCGCGACGCTGGCCGATCTGCCGGGGCTAGGCCGCGATATCCTCAAAGGTCAGGTCAAAGGCCGGGTCGTTGTCGACGTGAACGCATGATTATCCGGCGGCTGACCTCTGCGGACGAGGCGCAATGGCGCGCGCTTTGGACCGGATATCTCGAGTTCTACAACAGCACCGTGCCGGAGGAGGTCTACCAGACCACCTTCGCGCGGTTGATCAGCGGCGACCGGAACCAAGTTCAGGGCTTTGTCGCCGAAGATGACGGCACGCTCATTGGTCTGGTGCATTACTTCTATCATGCCCATGGCTGGAAGGTGGAACAGGTCTGCTATCTGCAAGATCTCTACGCTGATCCTGCCGCACGCGGGCAGGGCGTCGGGGCTGCATTGATCGAGGCGGTTTATGCGCAAGCGGACAAGGATGGCGCGCCCTCTGTCTACTGGATGACGCAAGAGTTCAACCACGCCGCGCGCAAGCTCTATGACCGGATCGGCACGCTCACGCCCTTCATCAAGTATCAGCGCCCCAGCTAGAAGCGTCGTTGCAACTCGCGCAAGGAATAGCTTTGCGCGATGGGGCCAGCATCCCCGCGAATGAACTGCGGGTCAGAGGTCACGCACCCGATGCCGCAAACCTGACGTGCACGTCTTGTGTCCGGATTGGTCAGCCAGACACGCCCGCCCGGCGTGGCGACAAAGCCGTAGACGTCATCTCCGATATCAGAAAGCAGATCGATGTCGCTCGGGACCTCGTTCTCGGCCTCGGTGTCGAAAGCGGCATGGGTGTGGTAAGAGGCCAGAACCTCAAACCCATGTTCGGTGATGTCGAGATCGCAGTAATCGCTGCCGCCCGGATTGGGCTGTGAGGCCACGAAAGCCGCCGTGGCATCGCGCCCGAAATAACCGCAATATTCGCGGTTTTCCGCGATCGAACGGGGTTGCAGGCCATCCAGAAACGCGACCGCCTGCGTGACATAGCTTTGCGGCAGCGGCGGGCGTGGGGCAACCGGCGCGCACCCGACCAGCGCGATCATAATCCCTGTGATGATCAACATCCGCATGTGAAGCTCCTTCAAAGACAATCCATCCGCCCTGAGCGAGCTTTTGACGCAGAGAGTGACCGGGCCTCAAACTTGTGACAACAGCCGTTTTTCGGTATGCCTTCGTCTACCGAGGATAGCCACCTGGTGCAAAAGTTTCGTTTGTGGAGGCGAAATGCTCCGACAAGTGTTGGACACGTCATTCGTCCGAGCACAGTTCCCATCGTTCACTGAGCCCTCGCTCAGAAGCCACGCGTTCTTCGAGAATGCGGGGGGGTCTTACATGTGCCGTCAAGTGATTTGGCGCTTCTCGCGATACTTCAAGGAACGCAATGTGCAGCCCTATGGCGCATTCCACGCCTCGATGATGGCGGGCGACGAGATGGACGAGGCGCGCGAGCGTCTTGCGCGAATGCTGGGCGTGACCGCCGACGAGCTGTCCTTCGGCCCCTCCACCACTCAGAACGTCTACGTGCTGGCGCAAGCCTTTGGCGAGTGGCTGAACCCCGGCGATGCGATTGTCGTGACCAATCAGGATCATGAGGCCAATACCGGCCCATGGCGCAAACTGGCCGCGCGGGGCATTGAGGTCCGGGAATGGGAAGTTGATCCCGAAACCGGCCTTCTGGAGCTCGACGCGCTTGAGCCGCTTCTGGAAGGGCGGGTGCGACTGGTCTGTTTCCCCCATTGCTCGAACGTGATCGGGGCGATCAACCCGGTGAAGGCGATCTGTCAGCGGGTGCATAAGGCCGGGGCCTTCGCCTGCGTGGACGGGGTCAGCTACGCGCCCCACGGGCTTCCCAATGTCGAGAAGCTGGAAGCGGATATCTATCTCTTTTCCGCCTACAAGACCTATGGCCCGCATCAGGGGCTGATGGTGATCCGCCGCGCGCTTGGGACGGCGCTGCCCAACCAGGCGCATCATTTCAACAGCGAGGCGCTTTACAAGCGGTTCACCCCCGCAGGCCCCGCCCATGCCGAAATCGCGGCGAGCGCGGGGATCGCGGATTATCTGGACACGCTCTACCGGCACCACTTCAAAACCGGGCGCGACGGGGCGGGGCGCGCGGAAAGCGTCGCGGCGGTCATACGCAAGCATGAGCAGGCGCTCATGTCGCCTTTGCTGGCCTATCTTGAGACCCGGCCTGAATGGCGCTTGTTGGGCCCCAGGAACGCGGCTGATCGCGTTCCGACCTTTGCGCTGAAACTTCCCGATGATCCGGCGCATGCCGTGCGCATCCTGTCCAAGCGCGGGATCATGGCGGGATCGGGTGATTTTTATGCAGTCCGCCCCTTGGAAGCGCTGGGTATTGCACCTGATCCGGGCGTGCTGCGCTTAAGTTTTGTGCATTACACCACCGCTCAAGAGGTTGAACGTCTGATCGACGCCCTAGATCACATCAAGTGACACGCGCGGGGGCTCGCCCCGCCATGAGCAGGATGATGGGTATGGGCAACGACACGGCTCCGGTATTGATGTGGTTTCGCCGCGACTTGCGGCTGGGGGATCACCCCGCGCTGGTGGCGGCCTGCGAAAGCGGACGCCCGGTGATTCCGGTCTTCATTCACGACGAAGTGGTCGAACGGCACGGCGCTGCGCCCAAATGGCGTTTGGGTCTGGGTGTGGCCAAGCTGGCCAAAGCGCTCCAGGAAAAAGGCAGCCGCCTTATCCTGCGACGCGGCAATGCGCTTCAGGTGCTGCGCGATCTGATCTCTGAAACCGGGGCGGGCGCGGTTTATTGGTCCCGTCTTTACGATCCCGAAGCCAAAGAGCGCGACACCGATATCAAGTCTGTCCTGAAAGATGACGGTATCGACGCGCAGTCTTTCGCGGGTCATTTGCTGTTTGAGCCCTGGACCGTGGAGACGAAGACAGGCGGCTTCTATAAGGTCTACACGCCGATGTGGCGCATGGTGAAAGATCGCGATGTGCCGTCTGATATCTCTGCACCGGGCCGCATCCCCGCCCCGGAAAGCTGGCCGAAATCGGACGCGCTTGACGATTGGCAGATGGGCGCCGCGATGCAGCGGGGGGCCGAAATTGTCTTGCCCCATACCAACGTGGGCGAGGCCGCAGCCTCTTCACGTTTGGGCAACTTCATCTCCAATTGGGTGGCTGATTATAACACCAACCGCGATCTGCCCGCCGTCAAAGGCACCTCCGGTCTCAGCGAGAACCTGACCTATGGCGAGATCAGCCCGCGCCGGTGCTGGCACGCCGGGATGCGCGCCCTCCACGAAGGCAAAGATGACGCAGAGGTGTTCCTGAAAGAGCTGGTCTGGCGCGAGTTTGCCTATCATCTGGTGCACCACACGCCGCGGATCGTGTCGGATAACTGGAAAGAGGATTGGGACGCCTTCCCGTGGAATGAGGACGAGCGCAAAGCCGAGGTGAAGGCTTGGAAGCAAGGCCGCACAGGCATCGAATTTGTCGACGCCGCCATGCGCGAGATGTATGTGACAGGCACGATGCACAATCGCGGGCGGATGATCGTCGCCTCGTATCTGACCAAGCATCTGCTGTGTCATTGGAAAATCGGCCTGAACTGGTTCGAGGACTGTCTGATCGACTGGGACCCGGCCAGCAACGCGATGGGCTGGCAATGGTCTGCAGGCTCCGGCCCGGACGCGACACCCTATTTCCGGGTATTCAATCCGGTCACCCAGCTCGATAAATTCGATAAGAACCGCGACTATATCGGCGCGTGGATTGCCGAGGGGCGCTCGAACCCGTCAAAGACCGCCTTGTCTTACTTCGACGCCATCCCACAGCATTGGGGCATGGCGTCATCCGACAGCTACCCGTCGCCCATCGTGCCCCCCGACGAAGGCCGCAAACGCGCGCTTGAGGCCTATGAGAACCGCGATTTCTGACGCAAGATCAACTTGATGGCGCTTGTTCGCCCATGATTGCGCATGTAACCAAAGATGACACTGCAAGAGGCCCATTCGT
The DNA here is from genome assembly GCF_020177595.1 of Cognatishimia sp. MH4019. Classification (GTDB taxonomy): domain Bacteria; phylum Pseudomonadota; class Alphaproteobacteria; order Rhodobacterales; family Rhodobacteraceae; genus JAHTBL01. The sequence continues at coordinate 255,940 of NZ_JAHTBL010000003.1, forward strand.
GACAATTCTGACAACGACAAAAGGGCAGGACAACCTGCCGCGCTATTTCACTCAAGTGTTCGAGATGGCTCAGGACATGAACAATGGCCGTCTTGACGTAATCTTGTCCGATGGCCGCCACTTCCGCGCCGATGGCAAGAACCCGGGTTTTGTTGCCGAGGTGCGTATCCACAACGACGACCTGTTCGCCCGCATGATCCGTGAAGGCGATCTTGGCCTGTGCGACGCCTATCTTGACGGTTGGTGGAGCACGCCTGACCTGCAAGCCTTCATGGATCTGGTGCATGCCGATAATGAAGACATGTATGACGGTTTTCCGGGCCAACGCTTTGTGCGCGCCTATGAACAATTGCGCTTTTGGCTTCAATCCAACTCCAAAAAGCAGGCGCGCAAGAACATCAGCCACCACTATGATCTGGGCAATGAATTTTATGCCCTCTGGCTGGACGACACGATGACCTATTCATCGGCCCTGTTCGAGACTGGACAGGAAAGCACGGAAGCCGCCCAGATCAAGAAATACGCCAGCATGGTCGATCAGATGGGGGCCAAGGAAGGCGATCATGTGCTTGAGATCGGCTGTGGCTGGGGTGGGTTCGCCGAATACGCCGCCAAAGAGCGTGGATTACGCGTCACCGGGCTGACCATCAGCCAGGAACAGCATGACTACGCGGTCGCACGGATCGAAAAAGCCGGGCTGTCGGACCGGGTCGAGATCAAATTGCAGGACTACCGTGACGAAAAAGGCACCTATGATGGCATCGCCTCTATCGAGATGTTCGAGGCCGTGGGCGAGAAGTATTGGCCGGTTTATTTCGATAGTGTGAAAACCTGTCTGAAACCGGGGGCCAATGCCACGCTCCAGATCATTACGGTCGAGGATCGCCGCTGGGACGTCTACAAGCGCGGCGTTGATTTCATTCAGAAATATATCTTTCCGGGGGGTATGCTGCCCAGCCCGACAGCCTTGCGAAACGCCGTCGAGACCTCTGGTTTGACGGTCTCGCATTCCATCGAATTTGGTCCCAGCTATGACCTGACGCTGCGCCGCTGGTATCAGGACTTCAACGATAAATGGGATCAGGTTGCGGCGCTCGGATTTGATGATCGGTTCCGCCGGATGTGGAATTTTTACCTGACCTCTTGTGCGTCCACCTTTCAAAGCGGAAACTGCGACGTGACGCAAATAACAGTGACGCGCCCTGCCTGAGCAGGGTCAGGAAAGCCCATGCCTACATTCGCCCGCCTTGTGGCCGCCGTTCTCTTTGCAGCGCTTGCGTGGTGGGTCTCGCAATTGATCGTGCCGCTGATGCCGAACGAGCGACCCATGGGCTATTTCGCAATTATCAACGCCGCAGTTGGTCTGGTCATGGGATGGCGCATTCAGGGTGCGCGCGCAGGCAATGGTTATAACGCAGCGATCGGGATCAGCCTGACGACAGTGGCGGCCGTTGTGTTCTGGGGCTTGCTGCTGAACTCAACCATCGTGATGGTCGAACTGTCCTTGCGCAAAAGCTATGATGGCGCGGTCGAGGCGGTGGTCGGCGTGGTCGATCTGATGGCAACCCATGGCAAGATCATGCTGGATCCGACGGTCATCGGCACGCTGCTGGTGGGCGGTCTGGCCATCGGCATGGTGACCGAATGGGCCAGCCGGCGCGCCTATTAAGACGCGCTTGGCGATGGGCACACCGCTCTTTTTCTTCGGAACGCTCTGCCATTTGCCTCTGCTAGAGCAGGTGTTGGGTCGTTCCGTTTCGGTCGAAGTCGCCCATGCACAAGGCATGTCGGCCTATTGGGTCGCCGGACAATCCTTTCCAACCTTGCAGGACGGCGGCGCTGCAGACGGGTTATTGCTGCGCGATGCGATCGCCGCCGACATCGCGCGGCTCGATTTTTATGAAGGCGGCTTTGGCTATCGTCTGGTCGATATCACGGTCGAGACGGCGAAAGGGCCGGTCGCAGCACAGGTCTATCGCAGCGATCAGACGTTCGAGATTGGCGCGCCCTGGTCACTGCAAGACTGGATTGCCACATATGGCGAACTCACTCTGCAAGCGGCGCGTGAAGTGATGGAAGGCTTTGGCCATATCAGCCCTGAAACCGTCGCGCAGCGCTTTGGCATGATCCGCGCACGGGCCGGGGCGGTTGTGAATGCCCGGCGTCAGCCATCTGAGGCCAGTGCGTCGGGGCTGACAGCCGCCGACGTTGAGGTGAGCGAGACCCGGTGGCCCTATACCCATTACTTTTCCCTGCAAGAGATGACACTGCGCCATCGTCGTTACGACGGCGCGATGAGCGCGCAGGTGGAGCGCGCGGTGTTTGTCGCCACCGATGTGGCCATCGTGCTGCCTTACGATCCGGTGCGCGACCGGGTGCTGCTGGTCGAGCAGTTCCGCATGGGGCCGTTTGCGCGCGGGGATGCACATCCTTGGTCGCTGGAACCTATTGCGGGCCGGATCGACACGGTTGAAACAGCCGAAGAAACAGCACGCCGCGAAGCGAGAGAGGAGGCGGGGCTGGAACTGGGCGCGCTCCATCTGATTGCCTCATGCTACCCCAGCCCAGGTGCCACAACCGAGCATTTTACCAGTTTTCTTGGGATCGCGGACTTGCCGGATGACGTGACCGGCATCGGCGGACTGGCAAGCGAGCAGGAGGATATCCGCTCCACATTGGTCTCTTTTGATAGCTTGATGAAAATGGCGCGCGCAGACGCAGTGTCGAACGCGCCACTGGTGATGGCCGCGTGGTGGCTGGCCGCGCATCGCGCAGCGCTACGCGTCTGATACATGCGCATGACTGCGCGCTTGAGGTCGCGACACGGCCCCGCTACATCTTAGAACACAGACGCGAAAAGGGCAGGGCGCATGACACTTCACAAAGATCTGGCTTCGGCCATCGGCAACACGCCACTGATCCGGCTCAACGCGGTCAGCGAAGCGACGGGCTGTGACATCTATGGCAAGGCCGAATTCATGAACCCCGGCCAATCGGTCAAGGATCGCGCGGCTCTCTTCATCATTCGCGACGCCATCGCCAGCGGCGCATTGAAGCCGGGCGGCACGATTGTTGAAGGCACGGCGGGTAATACCGGCATCGGGTTGGCGCTGGTCGGGGCCTCTATGGGGTTCAAATCGGTGATCGTCATCCCCGAGACGCAGAGCCAGGAAAAGAAGGATATGCTGACGCTTGCAGGCGCAGAACTGGTTCAAGTGCCCGCTGCGCCCTATAAAAATCCGAATAATTACGTCCGATACTCCCAGCGTTTGGCGGAAAAGCTAGCACAAACCGAACCTAATGGCGCGATCTGGGCCAATCAGTTCGATAACACTGCCAACCGTCAGGCGCATATCGAAACCACGGCTCCTGAGATCTGGGAGCAGACCGGCGGCGAGGTCGACGGCTTCATTTGTGCCGCAGGCTCGGGCGGCACGGTCGCGGGCGTTGGTGCGGTGCTCCAGCCAAAAGGCGTGAAGGTCGGTTTGGCCGATCCGGACGGGGCGGCGCTGCACTCGTTCTACACCGAAGGCGTGCTTAAATCCGAAGGCAGCTCAATCAGCGAAGGCATCGGGCAGGGTCGTATCACCAAGAACCTCGAAGGGTTCACACCGGATATGTCGTTCAACATTTCTGACGCCGAGGCGCTGCCGATCATCTTTGATCTGCTGCGTGACGAAGGGTTGGTGATGGGTGGCTCCACCGGAGTGAATATCGCGGGGGCTGTGCGCATGGCCAAAGAGATGGGGCCGGGCCACATGATCGTGACGATCCTGTGCGACTATGGCACGCGCTATCAATCCAAGCTCTATAACCCTGAGTTCTTGCGCTCCAAAGACCTGCCGGTGCCGGACTGGATGACAGCCGAGCCCGCGTCAATCCCCACCGTGTTCGAGGACGTATGACTGCGTTGCGTCTGTGTCTGGCGATTGTGTTTATCGCGCTGGCGCCCTTGGCGTGGGCGCAATCGCTGACGGCCGAGCAGTATCGCGCGTGGTCGGACACGGCTGAGCGCGCAGAAGAGGCGATTGCCGCCGGGCGCGCCTCCAACGCGGCGTTGGAACAGTTGCGCACGGATCTTGTCGGATGGCGCGAAGATTTCGACGAGGGTCAGAACGTCAACGCAGCACAAATCCGAACGGTGCAGTCGCGCTTGTCGGCGCTGGGGCCTCCTCCGCCGGATGGCGAAACGGAACCCGACGAGGTTGCCGAGCGCCGCGCCGAACTCACCGAGCAGCTCAGCGCGCTGCGTGCGCCGCGCGTGCAGGCCGAAGACGCATTCAGCCGAGCCGACAGTCTCATCTTCGAGATCGACCGCGTCATTCGTGAAAGGCAGACCGATGCGCTGATGGAGTTGGGGCCATCACCGCTCAATCCTGCGCTTTGGGGCACTGCGTTGACATCGCTTGGGACCAGCCTGCGCGATGTGGGCGAAGAGGTCGTGGCAACCTATGGCACCTCGGTGCAGCGCCGGGAATTTCGCGAGAACCTGCCAACGATCCTGCTTTATCTGGTGCTGGCGATGCTTGCGCTCTTTCGGGGATGGCATTGGCTGGACCGGCTGCAGCAATGGCTGGACCGGCGCAAATCCCCCGCGCGGCAACGAGTGACGCATTACGCAATTTCGCTGGGGCAAGCGGTGATCCCTTTCCTCGGGCTCGTTCTTCTGGTCGAGGCGTTTTTTGACAGCGGCCTCGTCGGTCTGCGCGGCAATGTCATCCTTGATATCGTTCCCGTGGCAGGGGCCGTCTATCTGGCTGCCCGCTGGTTGGGGCGTTTGACTTTCCCGCGCCGCGTCGAAGTCGAAGGCCTTCTGGATGTTCCTGTCGAGATGCGCCGCGCCGGTCGTTTCTATGTGCAACTGGCAGGCGGTATTTTCTTTGTGCAGGCGCTTCTGGTCAGCCTTGCCGAGTTCGAAAACTGGAGCGATGCCACCCGCAGCATCGTCGCGTTTCCATTCCTTCTGGCGCTTGGTTTCGCACTTACCCGGCTGGGCCGCTTCATTCGGATTGCAAGCACGCGGGACGCCAGTGCCGGATCGGATGACCCGCAACCATATCGCAATCGCGTGCTTGGCTTGCTGGGCCGCGCCATCATTTTGGTCGGGATTGTAGGCCCCGTGCTGGGTGCCATTGGTTACACGCAAGCCGCGCGTTTCCTGGTGTACCCGTCGCTTCTGTCGCTTGGCTTGCTGGTGCTGATCGTTGTCGTGCAGGACATGATCAGCCAGCTCTATGCAATCGTCACCCGGCGTCGCGAAGTGCCCAGCGATTCTCTGACACCGGTCCTGATCGGGCTGTGCGTCACCATTGCGGCCCTGCCGCTTCTGGCGCTGATCTGGGGCGCACGGGTCGCCGATCTGACCGAGCTTTGGACGCAGTTTCAGAACGGCATCCGCATCGGAGAGACGCGCATCTCCCCCAGTAATTTCCTGGCCTTTGCGCTGATCTTCAGCGCTGGCTACGCAGCCACCCGACTGATCCAGGGCACGTTGCGGAACTCGGTTCTGCCCAAGACAAGACTGGATCTGGGCGGGCAGAACGCGGTTGTCTCGGGCCTGGGCTATGTGGGTATTTTCCTTGCAGCCCTCATCGCAATCACGGCTACGGGCATTGATCTGTCCTCGCTTGCGATCGTTGCAGGTGCGCTATCGGTGGGCATTGGTTTTGGCCTGCAAAACATCGTCTCCAACTTCGTCTCCGGTATCATTTTGCTGATCGAGCGCCCGATCTCTGAAGGCGACTGGATCGAGGTGGGCGGCCAGATGGGCATTGTGCGCGATATCTCTGTGCGCTCCACCCGGATCGAGACGTTTGACCGCACGGATGTGATTGTTCCGAATGCCGATCTGGTCTCGGGGATGGTGACAAACTGGACCCATGGCAACTCTGTTGGCCGGGTGATCGTACCGGTGGGCGTGGCCTATGGCACGGATACCAAATGGATCGACAGCATCCTGATGGAGATCGCCAAAGCGCATCCGATGGTCTTGGCCAATCCCGCACCTGCGGTGATCTTTCAGGGGTTCGGGGCAGATAGCCTCGACTTTGAAATCCGGGCGATCCTGCGGGATGTGAACTGGGTTCTCAGCGTGAAATCCGATTTGAACCATGCCATCGCCAAACGTTTCGCCGAAGAAGGGATCGAAATTCCCTTCGCGCAGCGTGATCTGTGGCTGCGTAATCCCGAAACGCTGAAAGGAGGCACCTCTGATGACTGATCTGCTCTTTCGCACAGAGCCTTATCTGCGCGATGCCCCCGGTGTGGTGACAGGGCTGACCGATGAAGGCGGTATCGTGCTGGATCAGACGATTTTCTATCCCACGGGCGGTGGGCAACCCGGCGATAATGGTCGTCTCGTGTGGGAGGGCGGCACGCTGGAAATCGCCACAGCCGTCAAAGGCGAAGACGGCGCGGTTGTTCTGGTCCCCGCCGAACCCGCGCCGATGCCCACGGTGGGCGCTGAGGTCACGCAGCATCTCGACTGGGACCGCCGGCACCGTCACATGCGCGTGCACACGGCGCTGCATTTGCTCTCGGTCGTGATCCCTTTGCCTGTAACGGGCGGGGCGATCGGGGTCGAAAAGGGGCGTCTGGATTTCATGATGCCCGAGCCGCCCGAGGATCGCGACGCGCTGGAGGCAGAGCTGAACGCCCTTATCGCGCGGGACTTGCGTGTCACCGAAGGCTGGATCACCGATGCCGAGCTTCAGGCGAACCCCGAACTGGTCAAGACCATGTCTGTGATGCCCCCCATGGGCAGCGGCAAGGTGCGGCTGATCGGGATTGGCGAAGGGGCCGATCAGGTCGATCTACAGCCATGTGGCGGCACCCACGTCGCCTCCACCGCCGAGATAGGCACCGTCCGGTTGGGCAAGATCGAGAACAAAGGCAAGCAGAACCGCCGGGTCAATCTGCATCTGGTCGCCGCGTGAGCTTCCGGCTTGCCATCACGCTGAACGGTTTGCTTTTTGCGGGGCTTTTCCTCGTCTTGTGCTTTGTGCCGACCGTTTATCTGACCGGCTATGGCATCACGACCGAAGACAGCGCGCAGTTCATCACACGCCGCGCGTCACCGATGTTTCTGGGGCTGACCTATATGATGTGGGCGATCCGCGATCTGGCGCCGTCGCCTGCGCGCAGCGCTGTCACAGATGGCACGGCGATCCTGCTCTTGGGGATCGCCGCGACGGGGCTTTACTCACTTGCGACCGGGGCCGTGGGGCCGAAAATTCTGGTCGGCGTGGCCGTGGAAATCCCTTTCGCCATCGCTCTTTTCTCGGTCCGTAACAAAGCCCCCTAGTTTCCGCTTGCGCATCGCGCCCGCACGATTGTATGCACCCCCTCACGGAGCGGTGGCCGAGTGGTCGAAGGCGCACGCCTGGAAAGTGTGTAGGCGGGAAACCGTCTCCAGGGTTCGAATCCCTGTCGCTCCGCCATTTTCCTTTCTGCATGTTGTTTGGACAATTGACCCGGAACTTGTGGTTCGGTTTGGCGGTTCACCTTTTGTAAGCTCGAAAGGACATGCCATGACCCAATTTGCTCACCCGCCCATCAACCAGATTCCGACCTCCGACCCGAAGGTCTACGCGTTCAGCGTGGCCGGTCACATCGACGATGACGCCTCCGAGGCGCTTGCCGAATATATGCTCGCGGCTTTCGACAAGCATGACAAGGTCAACATGCTGCTCGATCTGACCGGGTTCACCGGCAGCGACTGGGACAGCATGTTGGACGGCGACGTGATCGCCTCGCGCTTCAAGGCGCTGAGCCATGTGGAGCGGTATGCGGTCGTTGGCGCGCCCGAGAAGGCCGCCAAGATGATCGAGTTCATGGACAAGATCATTCCGGTCGAGGCCCGCGCCTTTGACGCCGACGAAACCGACGCCGCATGGAGCTTTGTCGGCACGCGTCCGCAGGTTGCTCCGGGCGCTGCGTGATTGCAGGCATGACTGCACCCGCCTAGGGTGCGGCCATGACCACACCCACCTCGCAAAACTGGCCGCAAATTCGAACCGTTGGCATCAACGGCATGCTGGTCAGTTTTGCAGATGCGCTGAGCGAGCCGTCCAATCGGGCGGCTCTGGCGTTTCGTGCCCGGCTCGAGCGGGAAGGGTGGGATGGCGTGATCGAGACGTCATCCACTCTGGCCTCCGCCTTCGTTCGGTTTGACCCCTTTGTGCTGAGCCATTCAGAGTTGCACACCCGGCTCAAGACCCTCTTGTCAGAGGCCAATTGGTTTGACGCCGCCCCACCAGAAGGGCGGCGTTTTTGGCGTATCCCGGCTGTTTATGGCGGCCCGCTCGCCCCGCAATTGGATGAAGCGGCCAAAGCCGCAGGAATGAGCGCGACGGAGGCGGTTACCTCGCTCTCCGCGTCCCGCGTTCGGGTGACGACACTCGGCTTTGCGGCCGGGCAGCCTTACCTTGGCGAATTGCCCGAGGCGTGGAATTTACCCCGCCAATCAGGGCTTACACCGAAAGTGCCTGTCGGCGCGCTGGTTGTGGCGATCCGGCAGTTTGTCTTGTTTGCAACCTCCGCACCGACCGGCTGGCGTCATGTGGCCCAGACTGCATTCACCTGTTTTCGGCCCGAAAGCGACACGCCTTTCGCGTTGCGTGCAGGCGACGAGGTGCAGTTTGTTTCCATCTCCCGCGAAGAGTTCGAGGCGATCCGCACCCGCGACAAAAGCGGCGATGGTGGTGCTACAGTGGAGCCGATCAAATGACCGGCTTGCGCGTGCAGAGCATTGGTCCGTCGGTCACCGTGCAGGATCAAGGACGGCTTGGTTTTGTCGCCAGCGGCCTGTCGCGTGGGGGTGCGGTGGATTTGTTGGCCCTTTCCGAAGGGGCGGCGTTGCTGGGGCAGGGCGATGATCTGGCGGCCCTTGAAATGGCGGGCTTCGGCGGGGTTTTCCAAGCGGAATGCGATCTGCGCATCGCGTTGACCGGGGCTGTTATGCAAGCCAGTTTGAACGGCGCGGCGTTGCGCTGGAACGCCAGCCACGCAGTGCCGAAGGGTGCCGAACTGCGCATCGGCGCGGCCAGCTCTGGCGGCTACGGCTATCTGCATCTGGGCGGCGGGATAGATGCGCCTGTGGTGATGCGCGCGCGCTCGACCCATCTCAATTCGCAGATCGGTGACCGCGTGGCAGAGGGCGATCTGCTGCCTGTGGGGGAAGATCCCGGTGGCCCTGTCGGACAGGTGCTGGACGTAGCGACGCGTGAAGATGGCGGCACGGTCCGCATGGTGCGCTCCTTCCAGACACCGCTGTTTGCGCCCGACGAACTGACCCGGTTCGAGGCCACGGTCTTTCACCGCGACATGCGCGGCAACCGGATGGGCGTGCAGCTAAACCCCGACGGCGCGGGTTTTCAGGCCGAAGGTGGGCTGACCGTTCTGTCCGAGATCATCATGATCGGCGATGTTCAGATGACCGGCGACGGCGCGCCCTTCGTTTTGCTGCCCGAAGCGCAGACGACAGGGGGATATCCTCGGATCGGATCGGTGCTGCCCTGTGATCTGCCAAAACTGGTGCAAGCACGCCCTGATGCGCCCTTGCGCTTTGTCTTTGTCGAGATGGAGGAAGCGCTCGCCGCTGAGCGCGCTTTCGCGGCGCATCTGATCGACTTGCCACGCCATATCACGCCTTTGGTCCGTGCGCCGGGTGACGTGCCGGATCTTCTGACATATCAATTGATCAGCGGCGTGGCCCGCGGCGATGAGGAGCACTAAATGACCGGTCAAGTCGATCTGAACGCGGATATGGGCGAAAGCTTCGGGCCGTGGCCAATGGGTCAGGATGCGGCTTTGCTCGAAGTCATCAGCTCAGCCAATATCGCGTGTGGATTTCACGCAGGCGATCCCGATGTCATGGCCCAGACTATGGCGCTCGCCGTGCAAAACAATGTGGGCCTAGGTGCGCATCCGGGCTTTCCCGATCTGCAAGGCTTTGGCCGTCGCAACATGGACGTGAGCCATGAGAGCCTGCGCAATCTTGTGGCCTACCAACTGGGGGCCGCCCAAGCGATGGCGACGGCTGCAGGCGGGCAGGTGCGTCACCTCAAGCTCCACGGCGCGCTGGCCAATATGTGCGCGGTCGACGCGGGGATGGCGCGCGCCTGTTATGAAGGCGCGCTGTCGGTCAACTCCGAGATCATCGTCATGGTGCTTGCAGGCACGCAGCAACAGGTTGCGGTGCAAGACTTAGGCTGCCTCTGGGCGGCAGAGATTTTCGCCGATCGCGCCTATAATGACGACGCTACGCTGGTGAACCGCAAGCTGGAGGGTGCTGTCATCCATGACGCCACAATCGCCGGGCCGCGGATTGCCAAAATGGTGCGCGAAGGGGCCATCATCGCTGAAAGCGGCAAACGGATCGAGACGCCCATCGACACGGTTTGCCTGCATGGCGACACCGCAGGCGCGTTGGAAATCGCCAAATCCGTCCGCGCAGCGCTTGAGGGCGACGGCATCACCATCGCCCCGTTTGAAGGTCGGCGCTAGGCCTCGGAAATACCGCGCAGCCAGTCCCACGCGGCGGGCTCATTGGCCTCTGCGAAGACCTCAATCTCGATGCCTGTCACCGCGCGGGCAATACCGACCATCGGCTTGATCCAACGCTCATCGGTGACAATCGCATAGCGGCGCATTTGCTTGGCCGCCCCCATCTTCATCTGGATGAAGTCCTTTTGCACCAGCGCCTGCGGGTCGAACCCGCCAAAGCGCTTGATCCGGGCAAAGGCGTCAAATGGCGTGCTGGTCTCGATCTTGGCCCGGAAAGCGGCGGCGACGGCATCGGCCTGAGCGTCGCTCATATAGCCGTCCAGTTCAAACGCCAGAACGCCCTCGATCTCGCTGTCGATCAAGCGCAGACCTTTGCCTTTGGGCTTGGGATGCTCCGTGAGGTCCTGCGCAAAAGCGCGCGCGGCGTCGCGGTCTGCGGGATCAAAGCATTCCATCTTCGTCATCGGCAGGATCGGGTCCATGAACCGCTCGGCTGTGCGGATCCATTGCTTGTCGGTCAGGATCGCAATGCGCGGAAACCGCTTGAGCTGGGGCAGGGCGCCGGCCTCATGGGTCAGGTCTTCGATGATCGCGCGGCCCGTCATGTCGCCAAATCCGCTCAGATCAATGATAAGGCCAATTTTCTTGGCATCGGCAATCGCAGGCCAGAGCTCGGCATAAAAACGGCGCACTTCATCTTCGGTAATCGTCCCACGAGCGGTGATTTCCAGAAGATCTGCAGAGATACGGTCAAACGTCAGCATAAGTGTCCTCCTTTCGCTGGGCACGGGAGTAACACCTTAAAGATGTGCAACGTATGACAGCCGTTCAAGAGGCCCGTGATGGTTACGCCGGGTCACACATATAGGCGGCGTTCCCGGTCAGCGCGGCATAGTCATCCAACACGACAGAGACAGGGAAGTTGCCCATGAAACCGGCGAACCGGCCCTTGTCGCGGAAGGCTTCGGTAAAGCCGTGCTGGCCCAGATGCGGCAGCATCGCGCGGGCCACACCACCGACCAAAAAGACGCCGCCAAAAGGCAGATGCACCAGCGACAGGTTGCCCGCCACAGTGCCCAGAATACGAATAAAGACGCGCAACGCCTCCTGCGCGCGCGGGTCAGTGGCGGCGCCGTCCATGATGTCTTTCGCGGATTTCTCCGAGCTTTGGCCAGCCTCATGAGCCAACCAGTGATAGACCCGCTCCAACCCGCGGCCCGACAGGACGTCTTCGATGGCCGGAAAGCCGTGCGCGGTTTCAACGAACTGACACAGGCGCAGCTCTTCTTCGGTGCGGATCGGCAGGTTCGCGTGGCCGCATTCCGAAGGTGCCACATGGCGGCCATGGCGCGTGATATGGATCGGGGCCGCGTTAAAGCCTGTGCCCAACCCAATCACCAATTGGCTGGCATCGGGCTTGGCGGTGATGCCGGTCGTCACCTCTGCCACGCTTTTAGGATCAAGCGCATCAATCGCGTGGCCTTGCGCTTGCAGATCGTTCAAAAGGGCGGCCTCCGGTGCGCCTGTGGCGTCGCGCAACAGGTCGCCATCCATCGTCCAATCCAGATTGGTCAGCGCACCCACGCCGTCGCGTACAGGGCCAGCGACGCAGACACAAACGGCATCGGGTGTCGTGTCATGGGCTGCCAGATACGCCCGCAGCACGGTTGCGATGCCGGGATGATCGGTGTTGCGAAAGCGCTGGATCGAGCCGGTGTCCACAGCGGTGTCATGGGCAATCGCCACCCGCGTATTGGTGCCGCCGATATCTGCCACGAGGATGCGTTTGGCCATGAGGTCTGCCTTATTTTGATAGCGCTAACTTCAATGCCTCATAAGACGCTTTCGGGGTGCGCTGCAAGCTCTCGAAGTCGACATGCACAAGGCCAAAGCGCTTTTCATAGCCCAAGGCCCATTCATAGTTGTCCAGCAGCGACCAGATGAAATAGCCCTTTAGCGGCACGCCCTCGGCCATCGCTTGTTGGGCCTTGGCAACATGGGCGTTCAGATAGGCAATGCGGTCTTGGTCTTCGTGCGGCTCCGCACTTGCCATGCCGTTTTCGGTCACATAGAGCGGCAGATCGCCGGTGTATTCAGACGCGGTGCGGGTCAGGAAATTGTAAAGGCCATCCGGGTAAATTTCCCAGCCCATCTGGGTTTTGGGAAGCGGGCCGTCCACCTCCTCGTGGGCGGGCCAAGGGCCCACGGTGGGGCCAATGAGCTTGCGGGTGTAGTAGTTCAGCCCGACCCAATCGACCGGGGCGGCGATGGTATCGAAATCGTCTTGCCAACCCTCGGGCAGATGAGGCTCAAGCCCGCTTAGGACACGCTCCGGATAGGCCTTGTGGAACATCCCGCCCAGAAAGAAACGGTTGTAGATGGCGTCATAATCCAGCGCCGCTTCGCGCGCGGCGTCACTGTCATCCGCCGGATCGGCCCATTCGAAGTTACACACCGCCCCAAGGTTGCTCATGCCCAGCCCCCGCATGCGCTGGATCGCTGTGCCATGGGCCAGCAAGACGTGATGCATAGCGCGCGCAGCGGCGCGGATATCGCGCATCCCCGGCGCATGGTGACCCATGAAATGGCTCAGCCATGCGACGCACCACGGCTCGTTGATCGGCGCGACTGAATGCATCCGGTCCCCGATGCGCCCCATAATCACTTCCGTGAAATCACCGAACCACCCGGCAATATCGCGATTGCGCCAGCCGCCCAGATCGGCCAGCGGTTGCGGCAGCTCCCAATGATAAAGCGTGGCACAGGGTTTCAGCCCGCGCTCCAGCATCGCGTCGGTCAGGCGGTCGTAGAAATCCAGACCTTCGGCATTGGGCGTGCCGCGCCCTTCGGGCAGCACCCGCGCCCAGCTGGTCGAGAAACGGTAGGCGTCAAAGCCCGCGGCGGCCAACAGATCAAGGTCGTCCTCGAACCGGTGATAGTGATCGCAAGCGCGGTCGCCATTCTCGGCCCGCACCACATTGCCGGGCGTGGCGGCGAAGCTGTCCCAATGGGTCAGGCCCGCGCCGCCAAAGCGGTGGCCTTCGATCTGATACGACGACGTGGCGGCCCCCCAAAGGAAGCCTTCAGGAAAGTCCGAGCGTTTGAAATCCATCTTCAGTCCGTTCTGGAAGTGGGGGCAGGGCCGGTCGATCCGCCCACCACAAGCTGCGCTTCAAGCAGGCGGTTGGGCGGCGGCAAATGGGGGTTGGCGATCCGCTCAAGCAGCATCTGCGCGGCTTGCCGCCCGGCCTCACGTACCGACGAACAGGTCGCCGTAAAGATCGGCGCTTCTTCACCGTTTTTGAAATAGCTCAACGCGTCGTCATGGGTGATGACCGAGATATCGCGCCCCATGCGCAATCCCCGTTCCTCGATCGCGCGGCGCACCCCGATGGCGGTGATCATGGACGAGACAAGAAACGCCGTTGGCGCGGCATCACTGTCCAGCAGGTGGCGGACCGTGTCATAGCCATACCGCTCTGTCATTTCATCGCTATGCAGATAGTCGGGGGTGACGGGCAGCCCGCGCGCCGTCAACGCCTCTTCATAGCCCGCGCGGCGGCGGCTGGCGAAGTCCAGCTCTTCCAGACCGTTGATCAGCGCGATGCGGCGGTGGCCCAGATCAAGCAGGAAATCGGTGGCGCGTTGAAACGCCTTGCGGTTGTTCACGTCCAGCCACGCATAGGGCGTGGTGACGGCGCTGGCACGGCCATGCACGACAAACGGCACGCCCAGATCGTCCAGCATCGCAATCCGCGCATCGCCGCTTTTGGGCCCATGTACGATCAGCCCGTCTACAGCACCTTTGCCGCGCAGGTCGCGGTAGGTCTTTTCCTCCTGACCGTCCTCAACGAGCGACAAAACCATGTCATAGCCGTTGCGCGAATAGGTCTCGCCTGCACCGGCGATGAAATCACCAAAAACCGGGTTCACCATCTCGTGCTGTTTCGACATCGGGATCACATGACCGATGGCCATTGCACGGCCCGTGGCCAGCCCTTTGGCGCGCGTATTGGGGCGATAGTTATGCTGCTCTGCAGCTTGAACGACGCGGGCGCGGGTGGCCTCATTGACCTCCGGATAGCCGTTCAAAGCCCGGCTGACGGTGGTTTGGGACAACCCAAGATTCTGTGCCAGTTCCCTGAGATTCATGGTGTTCTTCGTTTCAAAGCGCTTTCAATTTCCCGGAACGGTAGCGATCAGATGCGCGCCGGTCAAAGACAAAGCCAACAGGGCTGGCTTCTTCGCACTTGCAGCAAAATCATAATAAACGCTGAGGTTTAACGATCATCAATTGACAGAAATCAGATTTGTCGGTTTTGTAAGTCCATCCAAAGCGCTTTGGAAATGATTCCGGGCGCAGGGAAACTGGTAAGCGCCGCAAATGGCGCGACTTGGGAGGAGAATCTATGAAGACGTATCTGTTGGCTGGCGTGGCCGCTGCTGCCCTCACGGCTGGAACCGCGCATGGTGCAGACTTGCCCTTTGCACCCGGCGATGGGGATTTCAACTGGGACAGCTTCACTGCCTTTGCGGACGCCAATGACTTTTCGGGCGAAGAGATCACAGTGACCGGCCCATGGACGGGCGTGGACGCAGAGCTTGTGAACTCGGTCATGGCATATTTCTCGGAAGCGACAGGTGCGACAGTCAACTATTCGGGCTCTGACAGCTTCGAGCAGGACATCATGATCTCCGCACAGGCCGGATCGGCCCCCAATGTCGCCGTCTTTCCGCAGCCGGGTCTGGCATCGGACATGGCAGGGCGTGGCTTCCTGTTGCCTTTGGGTGAGAAAACTGCCGCATGGGTGCGTGAAAACTACGCGGCGGGACAATCCTGGGTTGATCTTGGCACCTATGCCAACGCTGACGGCACTGATGAGCTGTTCGGTTTTTTCTACAAGGTCGATGTAAAATCGCTGGTCTGGTACATCCCCGAAGCCTTTGACGAGGCAGGCTATGACATCCCCGAAACGATGGAAGAGCTGAAAACGCTCACCGATCAGATCGTCGAAGATGGCGGCACCCCATGGTGCATCGGTCTGGGATCAGGTGCCGCGACTGGTTGGCCCGCAACCGACTGGGTCGAGGACATGATGCTGCGCACGCAGGAA
This sequence comes from Cognatishimia sp. MH4019, assembly GCF_020177595.1. GTDB lineage: Bacteria > Pseudomonadota > Alphaproteobacteria > Rhodobacterales > Rhodobacteraceae > JAHTBL01. The sequence continues at coordinate 271,560 of NZ_JAHTBL010000003.1, forward strand.
CCCGCGGTCTATGACCAGTGGGTCGCCAACGAGCTGCCCTTCAACGATCCCGCCGTCGTCGCGGCTATCGAAGAGTTCGGCTATTTTGCCCTGAACGACGACTATGTCGACGGTGGATCGCAAGCGGTTGCCAATACCGACTTCCGCGAAAGCCCGACGGGCCTCTTCGACATTCCGCCCAAGTGCTACATGCACCGTCAGGCCAGCTTCATCCCGACCTTCTTCCCCGAAGGCACCGAAGTGGGCGAGGACGTCGATTTCTTCTACTTCCCCGCTTACGCTGAAAAAGACCTCGGCAAGCCGGTTCTGGGTGCGGGCACGCTGTTCGCGATCACCAATGACAGCCCCGCCGCCCGTGGCCTGATGGAGTTCATCAAGACCCCCATCGCGCATGAGGTCTGGATGGCGCAGTCGGGCTTCCTGACACCGCATACCGGCGTCAACACCGACATGTATGCCAACGAGACGCTGAAGGCCTTGGGCGACGTCCTGCTGGGGGCCACGACCTTCCGCTTTGACGCCTCTGACCTGATGCCGGGCGAGATCGGTGCGGGTGCCTTCTGGACCGGCATGGTGGACTACACCACGGGTGCAGATGCGTCTGAGGTTGCCACTGGCATTCAGGAACGCTGGGACTCGATCCAGTAAGAACAACCCCAAGCCGCAATTTCGCGGCTTGAGACCAAGGCCTCGTGCAGAACCACTCACCTGCGCGAGGCCAATGCCCAAGAAAAACGCTGTAAAAACAGCACTTAGGGGGGAACTCTCATGTCACCACTTATTCAAGGTGTCTTGACGATCATCATCGGCGTCGGCGGCTGTATCGGCTACTTCTTCGCCTCCAACCTGATCCTCGACAAGGTGATCTTCCCGCCCAAGGGGGACAATCCCGGGCGTAACATCAACCGCGCCAATATGGTGCGCCCGTGGCTCTTTCTGCTGCCTGCGATCCTCGCGCTGGGGCTTTATCTGGTCTATCCGGTGATCGGCTCGTTCTGGCGCTCGCTCTTCAATCGCGCGGGCGACGAATTCATCGGGTTTGGCAACTACATCACCATGTTCGGTGATGACCAGTTCCGTATCTCGCTTTTCAATAACTTCCTGTGGGTCCTCGTTGTGCCTGCCGCAGCCACGTTCTTTGGCCTGCTGGTTGCGCAACTGACGGACCGGATGAAATGGGGCAATATCGCCAAATCGCTGATCTTCATGCCGATGGCGATCTCGTTCGTGGGCGCGTCGCTGATCTGGAAGTTCGTATACGCCAACAACCCCGATATCGGGATGATCAACGCGGTGCGCGATGTCTTCGGCTTGGCCCCGGTGGATGTGCTGCAATTGCCGTTCTGGAACAACTTCTTCCTTATGGTCATTCTAATCTGGATCCAAACCGGCTTTGCCATGGTGATCCTGTCGGCGGCCTTGCGCGGCATTCCCGAAGAAACGGTCGAGGCCGCGATCATCGACGGCGCAAACCCGTTTCAGATTTTCTTCAAGATCAAAGTGCCACAGATCATGGGCACCATCGTGGTGGTCTGGACCACGATTACCATTCTGGTCCTGAAGGTCTTCGACATTGTCTACACCATGACAGGGGGCAATTTCGGCACTGAAATTCTGCCCAGTTACATGATGTCATACATGTTCCGCGATGACGGGCGCGCCACAGCGGTAGCCTTTGTCATCATGTTGATCGTGCTGCCTGTGATGATCTGGAACATCGCGCAAGCGCGCAAAGAAATGCGCTGAGGAGGGGACCGATGGACAATATTGCTGGAACCAAAACGAGCCTTTCCTGGGTGATGAACATCACCGTCGTGGTGCTGGTCCTTCTGTGGCTGATCCCGACGATTGGCCTGCTTGTGTCGTCCTTCCGGGACCGCGACCAGATCAGCGCCAGCGGTTGGTGGCTCTCGCCTTTCCCGGTAGAGCAGAACTTCTCCATCCGTGCGTCCGGTGACGATGCGGTGCCGCAAGGCGATCTGTTTGTCATCGAAGGCAACGTCTATGAGGACGAAGACATCGCCTCAGCCTTCGGTAGTGAAACGCCTCCCGTTGCCGCGTTCGGTGGCACCCGTGCCGCGCCCACGGCGTTTGCGCCGGGTGAAGTGGCTGAACTCAGCCGCGACCGCACCCTGTCGGTGCTGGAGGATGGCAGCTACACCTTTACCTCCCCGGCGGAGTTCAGTCGCGATCCGCGCATCTATTTCGCCTCTGAGACACCGCCAGAGTTCAGTCTGGGCAATTATGAAACCGTCCTGACATCCGACAATATGGACGTGGCCTTTATCAACACGCTGACCGTGACGATCCCGGCGACGGTTATTCCGATCCTGATCGCGGCCTTTGCGGCCTATGCGCTGGCATGGATGGATTTCCCGGGCAGGGGGCTTTTAATCGCAGCTGTGGTCGGCCTTTTGGTGGTGCCGTTGCAACTGGCCCTCGTGCCACTGCTGAACCTGCACAACCAAGTGGGCATCGGGCAGAGCTTCGTGGGCATCTGGCTTGCTCATACGGGCTTCGGGCTACCGCTCGCGATATATCTCTTACGCAACTACATGGTCGGCCTGCCGCGCGACATCATCGAGTCCGCCAAGGTGGACGGTGCAACAGACTTTCAGGTCTTCGTCAAAATCGTCCTGCCGCTTAGCTTCCCCGCACTGGCCTCTTTCGCGATCTTCCAATTCCTTTGGACTTGGAACGATCTGCTGGTGGCCAAGGTCTTCCTGCCCTCTGACGACGCCTCAAAGGTGATGACCGTCAAGATTGCGGACGACCTGCTGGGTTCGCGCGGTGGCGACTGGGGCATCCTCGCGACGGCGGCTTTCGTGTCGATCGCCGTGCCGCTCGTCGTTTTCTTCACAATGCAACGCTACCTCGTGCGCGGCCTGTTGGCCGGCTCGGTCAAGTAAGGGCGACTATGAACGCAGTCACAGATATGCAGACCCTCAAGGGTCTTGAGGCCGATAAGGATTGGTGGCGCGGAGCCGTGATCTATCAGATCTATCCGCGCAGCTTTCAGGACAGCAATGGCGACGGGATTGGCGACCTGCTGGGCATCGTTCAGCGGCTGCCCTATATCGCGTCGCTCGGCGTGGATGCGATCTGGATTTCGCCCTTCTTCACCTCGCCCATGAAAGACTTCGGCTATGACGTCAGCGACTATTGCGACGTCGATCCGATGTTCGGCAGCTTGGCTGATTTCGACGCGCTGATCGACACGGCACACCAGTTGGGCGTGCGGGTCATGATTGATCTGGTGCTCAGCCACACCTCCGATCAGCATCCTTGGTTTACGGAAAGCCGCGCCAGCCGCGACAATGCCAAGTCCGACTGGTATGTCTGGGCCGACCCCAAGCCCGATGGCACGCCCCCCAACAACTGGCTGTCGATCTTTGGCGGGCCGGCCTGGCATTGGGATGCCCGGCGCGAGCAGTATTACCTGCACAACTTCCTCAGCTCTCAGCCCGATCTGAACTTTCACAGCGACGCGGTGCAAAACGCGCTGCTTGATGTCACCCGCTTCTGGCTGGATCGCGGCGTGGACGGCTTCCGCCTCGACACGATCAACTTCTACTTCGCCGATGCCCAACTGCGCGATAACCCCGCGCTGCCCATTGAAGAACGCAACGCCAATATTGCGCCTTCGGTGAACCCCTATAACCACCAGCGCCACCTCTATTCCAAGAATCAACCCGAGAACCTCGACTTTCTCAAACGCTTCCGGTCCCTGCTGGAAGAATACCCCGGCGCCGCTGCCGTGGGCGAGGTCGGCGACGCCCAGTTCGGGCTAGAGCTTTTGGGCCAATACACCAAAGGCGAGGACGGCGTGCAGATGTGCTATGCCTTCGAGTTCCTCGCAAAAGACAAGCTGACCGCGACGCGCATCTCCGACGTCATGAACAAGCTCGACGAGGTCGCGGGCGAAGGCTGGGCCTGCTGGGCGTTCTCCAATCACGACGTCATGCGTCACACGACACGCTGGAACCTCACGCCTGCTGCCACGCGCTGCCTGGCGACGCTGATCCTGTGTCTGCGCGGTTCTGTCTGCCTCTATCAAGGCGAAGAGCTGGGCTTTCACGAGGCCGATGTGCCGTTCGAGGATCTGCAAGACCCCTATGGGATTGAGTTCTGGCCCGAATTCAAAGGCCGCGACGGCTGCCGCACCCCGATGGTCTGGGAGCCCAGCAATCAAAATGGCGGCTTCACCGCAGGCAACCCGTGGCTGCCCGTCAGCCATGAGCATCTGCAAAGCTCGGTCGCCGCGCAAGAAGACGACCCCGCCGCATTGCTGCACCATTACCGCCGCGCCATCGCGTTCCGGCGCACGCATCCCGCGCTGTCCAAAGGCGCCCATGAGGATGTGCGCGCCGAGGGCGACATCATCCGATTTACACGCGTTCACGAAGGTCAGACGATCTTCTGCGCGTTCAATCTCAGCGACACGCCCAGCATCTGCGCATTGCCTGCGGGCAACTGGTTGCCCATCGGGGCCGAGCTGGGAAGCGCCGGACCGATGGCGGACGGCAAAATGCATCTTGGGCCGTGGCAGCCGTGCCTCGCGCTCAAGCAATAAAAATCACGGGAGGAGGGACCCATGGCTGATCTCAAACTGACAGATGTCGCCAAGACCTATGGCGGCACGGTGGATGTTCTCAAGAACATCAACCTCGATATCAAACAGGGCGAACTGATCGTGTTCGTTGGCCCCTCTGGTTGCGGCAAGTCCACGCTTTTGCGGATGATCGCAGGGCTGGAAAAGATCACCGGCGGCACGCTGGAAATCGACGGCGTGCGCATGAACGACATGCCGCCCGCACAGCGCGGCATCGCGATGGTGTTCCAAAGCTACGCGCTTTATCCGCATATGACAGTGCGCGATAACATGGCGTTCGCGCTGAAGCTGGCCAAGAAAAGCCAGTCCGAGATTGACGCCGCCGTGGATCGCGCCGCCAAGGTGCTGCAACTCGACGAATACCTCGACCGCTTGCCAAAGGCGCTTTCTGGCGGTCAGCGCCAGCGTGTCGCCATCGGCCGCGCGATTGTGCGCGACCCGAAAGTGTATCTCTTTGACGAACCGCTCTCGAACCTCGACGCCTCGCTCCGCGTCGCCACCCGGATCGAGATCGCCCAGCTGAAAGAGGCGATGCCGGAAAGCACCATGATCTACGTGACCCACGATCAGGTCGAAGCCATGACGCTCGCCTCCCGCATCGTGGTGCTCGCCAATAAAGGCATCGCGCAGGTGGGCAGCCCGCTTGAGCTTTACGAGCGTCCCGAGAATGAATTTGTCGCGCAGTTCATCGGCTCCCCGTCGATGAACCTGCTGCCCGGCGTGATTGAGAAGACCGGCAAGCAGACCACCGTAAAGCTAGACGGCGGCGGGACAGCGGTCTCAGCCGTACCTACGCAAACCGCCGACAAAGGCATGAAGGTCAATATCGGCGTGCGCCCAGAGGATTTGATCGAGACGACGGGCGATTATCTTTACGAAGGCAAGGTGAACATCACCGAAGCCTTGGGCGAAGTGACGATTCTATATTTTGCCCCCGAAGCGGACGGCGTTGACCCCGTGATCGGCAAGCTGCCGGGCATCCATGGCGATCTGCGCGGCAATCTGGTCAAGCTGAATGCGCCCGCTGACAAGATCCAGGTCTTCCATGAAGGCAAATCGCTTTTGTACCGGTAGACGGTAAGACGGGTTCAAGAGTGCGGGGCCTCGCGGAAACGCGGGGCCTTTCGTTTGCGTCGCTCACGTGCGCGTGTCCCGAGTGAAATGCAGGTGACACTGCAAGGCAGGGGCGTAGGGTCACGCCATATCAATGCGACCCAGAAGGACGACCCCAATGCTGATGCCCCGCCAGAAAACCCCCGACCTGCAATTGCCCACGCTGGATCATGGCGATTTTGACCTGACCACCGATGGCAGCGAGCGCGGCACGGTGATCTGCTTTTATCGCGGTCTGCATTGCCCGATCTGCGCGACCTATCTGACCGAATTCCAAAAGCGCGTCGCGGATTTTGCTGAGCGCGGTGTGAAGACAGTTGCCGTTTCTTCGGACGGCGAAGAGCGCACCCGCGCCATGGCCGACAAGATCGGTGCGGACACCCTGCGGTTCGCCTATGACTTGCCGCTGGCAAAGGCCCGCGAATGGGGGCTCTATATCTCCACCTCGCGCGGCACGACGTCCATTGGCATCGAAGAACCTGCGCTCTTTTCCGAACCCGGCCTTTTCATGGTGACGCCCGAACAGACGCTTTACTACGGCTCGGTCCAGACCATGCCCTTCGTGCGCCCGCATTTCAGCGAGCTGGTCGGCGCATTGGATTTTGCGATCAAGGCCAATTACCCCGCGCGTGGCGAGTATACCGGCGAGGTCTAGTTGCCGGGCTGCTCCATCCCGCTGGGGCTCATTCCGAGAAACAGGAATGCCAGAGCCGCCACGGCCAGCGTTACGCCGATCCCGGCATAGCGCACCCAGCCTTGGCCAAAAATGCTCAGGGCAAGCCCTGCGAGGAACAAAACGATCAAGATGGGCATGGGGTCTCCTTTAGCCTGACTTTGATCATATAGGGGCTTTGCTACGCCAGCGAAGGCAGCCACAGCACAATCATCGGGAACGCGACCAGCAGGGCGATGGTGATCCCGTCTGCGATAAAGAACGGCGTGACGCCCTTAAAGACGTCCTGCACGCTCAGATCGTCCCGCACGCCCGCGACCACAAAGCAGTTCAGGCCGATGGGAGGGGTGATCAGGCAGAACTCGGCCATCTTGACCACCAAGATACCAAACCAGATCGCGCACATCGGGCCGGACATGCCGAAAGCTGAATCGGCGGCGGAAACGAATTCACCGCCGTTCAGGGCCATCACGGCGGGGTAGACCACGGGCAGGGTCAGCAGCAGCATCCCGATGGCGTCCATGAACATGCCCAGCACGGCATAGGCCAGCAGGATGCACACAAGGATCAGCATCGGCGACATCTCAAGCGATGTGATCCAGTCCGAAAATGCTCCGGGCAGGTCTGCAAAGCCCAGAAACCGCACATAGATCAACACGCCCCAGATGATGGTGAAGATCATCACCGTCAGCTTGGCCGTTTCCAGCAGCGCTGATTTCAACTCGGCCCACCGCATCCCGCGGGCCAGCGCCACACAGAACACGATGAACGCGCCGATGGCACCGCCTTCCGTGGGCGTGCCCCACGCGTCGCCGCCAAAGGGGTTGTAGACGAACAGGATGATGATCAGCACGACCAGCACGATAGGCAAGGCCGGGATCAGCGAGGTGAAGCGCTGGCCCCAAGTGAAGCCGCCCACCGGTGGTCCGAAATTCTTGAAGCTGAGCGCCATTCCAATGATCAACAGCCCGTAGATAAAGGCGGAGAAGACACCGGGGATGAAGCCCGCCAGAAGCAGCTTGCCCACGTCCTGTTCGACGATGATCGCGTAGATCACAAGGATGGCCGACGGCGGGATCAGCGAGGCCAGCGTGCCGCCTGCCGCAACGACACCCGCTGCGAAGCGCTTGTCATACCCGATCTTCAGCATCTCCGGTATCGCGATCCGGGCAAAGACAGCCGCCGTCGCCACGGAAGCGCCCGACACGGCGGCAAAGCCCGCCGTCGCAAAGACCGTCGAGACGGCAAGGCCCCCCGGCACCCATGCGATCCAGCGCTTGGCGGCCTCGAACAAAGCCTGTGTCAGCTTGGCGTAATACGCCAGATATCCGATCAGAATGAAGGTCGGGATCAGGGACAACGCTTGGGAGGCCACCTTCGAATGCGGCACCTGCCCGGCGGTCTTGGTGGCCACTGTTAAAGCCCACCAGAACTCGTCCCCCGCCATGCCCTTGCGCGCCCAGAAGATCCAGATCAGCCCTATCATGCCCGCCAAAGCGGCGGCAAAGGCAACCCGCATGCCCAGCACAACCATCACCAGCAAACCGCCCGACACCCACAGGCCGATCTCAATCGGATCCATCAGTCGGCTCCCTGCATGGCTTCGGCTTCGCGCGCGGCTTGCTCTGCGGCGCTCTCGATCAGCGGTACGGCGACAGGGGCCTCAAGCCCCAACACAATCGCGCGCCCGTAAGCCACCAATTGCAGCACCAAGCGCAGACACAAGACCGAGAACGCGACCGGCGCCAGCAGTTTCGCAGGCCAGATTGGCAAGGCAATATCCATCGAACTGTCGCGGCTCCACAGCGGGGCGGCGAAGTCGAATGAGCGTTCGAAATGCGCCCACGTGCCCCACACCAGCAGGATCATCAAAAGCAACATGAAGAAGGCCGTGGTAAACTCAGCCAGCCACAAAGCGCGGCCTTTCAACTGGCCCACAAGAATATCCATGCGGATATGCCCGCCCAGCCGCTGGGTATAGGCCACGCCCATAAACGCGATCAGCGGCATCGCCTGTTCGATCCAGTCGACATAGCCCGGCACGGGCTGGCCCAGAAGATTGCGCCCGCCAACAGACACCACAGCCAGCAACATCAGTCCAAAGATGGCCAATCCGCTGAGCAGTGCAAAAAACGTCTCTAGTTTGAAAAGGGTGCGGTCGAGGCGGCTGAGTGTTGAGCCATCCTCAAGAACGCTTGCCGATCCGGCCATGGCGATATCCTAGATAGAAGCGCCGCCCCGAGAAACCCCGGAGCGGCGAGAGGGCTTACATGCCTTCGGCAACCATTCCGGTCACAAGATCATAGAGCTCTTGCGCAGGCAGACCGGCAGCTGTGTTCTGCTCGATCCAGGCAGCTGCGGCAGGGGCGGCAGCGGCTTCGCGGAAAGCGGCGATCTCTTCATCGGTGAAGGTCACTTGCGTAATGCCTTTTTCCTCCAGCAGCGGACCCCACGCGGCCATGGTCTGGTTTTCGTAATATTCGACGTAGTGATCCAGCGCCTCGTCGATGGAACCCAGCAGCGCCTCGCGGTGCTCATCACTCAGCGCGTCCAGCGCATCGGTGTTGGCCACAACGGGGCAGTTCACGGTGCCGGGGTTCAGGTTGGTCGTCCAGTAGGTGGCGTTCTCAACCGTGCCGAAGGACATATGCGCGTGAGGCGCAAAGCTGACCGCTTGCACAACGCCGCTGTCCAGCGCCTGACGCACTTCGGTGGCCGACATAGACGTCGGCACAGCGCCCACGGTCTCCATCGCCGCACCAATGCCGCCGGTTGCGCGCACGCTCATGCCTTCGAAATCGGCCAGCGTTGTGGGCGCGTCGCCGACACCGACAAGGTTATACTGGGGCAGGGGCGAGGGCATCAGCAGCGTCGCGTTCCAGCGCGCCAGATCCGCCTGCACGGCAGGGTGCGCATAAACAGCCTGCGAGATTTTGCGTTCCTGCTCCAGCGAGGTCACGCCCAGAAACGGCAGCTCCAGCACTGTGATCGAGGGGTTCTTGTCGCGGTGATAGCCCGCGCAGAACTGCGCCATCTCGAACGCGCCGATGGAAATGCCATCAAGGTTCTCGCGGTTGTTGGACAGACCGCCATAGCTGATGTTCAGGGTAAACTCACCGCCGGTCTTTTCGCTGACCAGCTCGGCCAGCTTTTCCACATGCTCGGTAAAGGCGCGTTGCTTGCCCCAAAGCGAGACGTTCCACTCGGTGGCCAAAGCCTCGCCAGCAAAGGCAAGCGACAGTGCAGCAATGGCCGTGCGGCCCAATAGTTTGTTCATAGCATCCTCCCAGATGGCCTCGGGTCGAGGCGTTTGATACGGGCCTCACCGGCCCTTGAGCCAAACCCTAACGCCTGCGACAAAAGTGTCCAGCCGTTCTTGCGAATGGCTTTGGTGCGGGGCAGGGTGCGGGTGAGGGAGAGATTAAAATGCCAGCACCTGCCAATAAATTGAAAGAAGCCCTGTTGCAGGGCGCGGTCCAAAAAGGCCTGTGGATGGGGCTAGCCAGCCCCACCGTGGCCGAGCTTGCCTCCCATGCCGGGTTTGATTGGTGCCTGATTGACGCCGAACATGGGCCGAACGATCTGCTGAGCATCCAAAACCAGCTTCAAGCGATGAACGGCGCGCCTGCGGCCCCCGTGGTCCGTGTCCCGGTGGCCGAGGATTGGATGCTGAAACAAGTGCTCGATCTGGGCGCGCAAAACGTGCTGATCCCGATGATCGACACCGGCGAAGAGGCCGCCAAAGCCGTCGCGGCCTGCCGCTATCCGCCCCACGGCATACGTGGCCTTGGCTCGGCGCTCGCGCGGGCGTCCGGCTACAACGCAATCTCCGATTACCCCACCACTTCCAACGACCAGATTTGCGTCATGGTGCAAGCCGAAAGCCGCGCGGCCATCGACAATATCGACGCGATCGCAGGGACAGAGGGTGTCGATGTCGTCTTTATCGGTCCGGCCGATCTGAGTGCGGATATGGGCTATCTCGGCCAGCTCGATGCGCCTGAGGTCGAAGAGGTTATCGCCCACGCCATCAGCCGCATCCGTGCGGCTGGCAAGGTTGCCGGGATCGTCCTCTTTAACCCCGATGATTTCCCGCGTTACCTCGACATGGGCGCCGGTTTCCTCGGCATGGGCAGCGACGTGACCAGCCTTGCCGCCTCTCTGCGCGATCTCGCGCGCAGCGTTTAAATCGGGATTTTTCCCCTTGCAGACATGGGGCGGGCAAGGAAGGCTGCGGATAACCAGAAAAGGAGATTGGTTATGGGTTTGTGGAGTTTCATGAAAGACAGCGGCAAGAAACTGTTCGGCGGTGATGACGCGCCCGATGCAGACGCGCTGAAAAAGGAAGTCGCTGATCTGGGTCTGGACGCCGAGGGTGTCGATATCGAAGTCGATGGCGACAAGGTCAAAGTGAACGCCGCTGGCGTGACCCAGTCGATGAAAGAGAAGATCATCCTTGCCGTCGGCAACGTCGCCGGCGTCGCCTCGGTCGAGGCCGAAGTGGAGGACGAGGCCGTCTTTCATACCGTTGAAAAAGGCGACACGCTGTCTGCGATTGCCCTCAAGACGATGGGCTCGGCTAACAAGTATCACGCGATCTTTGAGGCCAACAAACCGATGCTGTCGCACCCCGACAAAATCTATCCCGGTCAGGTTCTGCGCATCCCGCAAGACGCCTGATTTTTAGTCAGTTCTCTGCAATGAGCGTCCGTCACGGGGCGCTCATTTTTCGTTAATCGCACCAAACGCGCAATATTTGAGCATTTTCCACCATCAGTTCGCCCTAATTCCGCCTGATTGATTACGGATCAGAGACAATAACTCTGGACAGATTTCGACAGGTAGGACGATCAAAGATGTTCGCACAGGCAGATAAAAACCAGTCAGATAAACCCGCAGCGCAATGGCGCTGGCTGATCCCGGTCCTTTTCACCTCCACGATCTTTCTCAGCGCGTCCTTGCTGTTCTTCGTGCAGCCCTTGTTTGCAAAGCTTGTGCTGCCCCATATCGGCGGCGCACCGGCGGTCTGGACCACGGCGATGTTGTTTTTTCAAACCGTGCTGATCGCGGGCTATCTGTATGCGCATCTGTCGACGAAATACCTGCCTGTAAAGGCGCAAATCGGTCTGCATCTGGCGCTCTGGGCACTGGCGCTCTTTTTCCTGCCGCTCTCTGTTCCTGACACGTGGAGCTATGATCCTAACGCGTCCCCAGCCTTGCAAACCCTGATCCTGTTCGCCCTCGGTGTCGGTCTGCCTTTCGCGGTTCTGTCAGCCAACGCGCCGCTCATCCAGTCGTGGTATGCCAAGTCCGGCGGCCCTTCGGCGGATGACCCTTATTTCCTTTACGGCGCCTCAAACCTCGGTTCGCTGATCGCCCTTTTGGCATTCCCCCTTGTGGCAGAGCCACTTGTCGGCGCGTCCACCATCGGGTGGGGCTGGGCCATGGGCTTTGTTGTGCTGGGCGCAGGCCTTCTGATCTCCGGCCTGACCGCCCGAGGCGAGGTGCCCGTGCGCTCCTCCAAGACTTTCACCGTGCCATCGTCCAAATCCATCGCATGGTGGCTTGCGCTGGCCTTCGTGCCATCCTCGCTGATGCTGGCACTCACCACAAAACTCAGCCAGGACCTCGGCTCCGTCCCGCTGATCTGGGTGCTGCCCTTGTCGCTTTATCTGGTGACCTTCGTCGTGGCGTTCCGTGACAAAATGATCGTCGGACCGTCAACGCTGAAAGTGGCGTTTCTGGCAAGCCTCGCGCTGATCGCCGCCGCCTTCTCGGGCCTTGCAGCCCCAGCCATGACATGGACGCTCTCTGGCCTGCTCCTGTTGGCCTTTTTCGTCGTGGCAACCTACGCCCACCGCAAACTTTATGAGACGCGCCCGGACAGCTCTGGCCTGACGCTCTTCTATGTGATCATGTCCGTGGGCGGCGCTTTGGGAGGGCTCTTCAACTCGATCCTCGCACCTGCGCTTTTCGATCAAATTCAGGAAGGCCGCGTGACCGTTTTGATCGCCGCGGCGCTTCTTTTTGTGGGCGGTGCGCGTCTCTCCCCACGCCATGGCTATATCGGCCTCGGCGCGGCTCTGATTGTGCTGCTGCCGCTGATCGGCTCGAAAACCTATGTCCAGATGACGCCCGAGACTTTGGGCATGCTGACCGTGATCCTGCTGATCGCATCGCTGGTCCTGCTGCGCCGCACACCGCTGGCGATCACCGTCGCATTGGTCAGCGTCACCATCGTCGGATCGCTGCACACGCAAGGCGATGCGATCCACCGGGACCGCTCCTTCTTCGGCACGCACCGTATTTTCAACGGCGACGAGATGCGCCTATACGCCAACGGCACCACCGTGCATGGCGCACAATTCGTCGAAGATATCGGGGCAGAGCGTCCGCGTCCGCTGTTCTATTACCACCAGAACGGCCCTATGGCGCAGGTGCTGACCGCGCCGCGCGCAGGCGAGGGCCATAGCGTCGGCATCGTCGGCCTCGGCATTGGAGCGCTTGCGTGCTATGCGCAGCCCAGCCAGGACTGGCATTTCTACGAGATCGACCCAACCGTCGATCAGATCGCGCGCACGCCTGAGCTTTTCAGCTTCGTGACGACCTGCACGCCAAATGCGCCCACACATCTGGGCGACGCCCGCATCGTGCTGGAGCAGCAGGACCACCGCTTCGACACGCTGGTGATCGACGCCTACAGCTCGGATTCAGTGCCGGTTCACCTGACCACGCTTGAAGCGCTTGAGGTCTATCTGGACCGGCTTGATTACAATGGTGTCCTCGTCTTCCATATCTCAAACCGCTATTACGACGTGTCGCTGCCCTTGGGCCGCGCCGCCGAAGCGCTGGGTCTGAAAGCCTATATTCAGGATTATAACCCGGGTGAGGAGCCCGAAGCTGGTGACACCCGTTCGCTCGTCGTGATGATGGCCCGCAACGAGGGCGCCTTTGGCACGCTGACCAGCGACCCCCGTTGGGAGCCTTTGCAAAGCGACGGCAAACGCATCTGGACGGACGACTTCGCCGATCTGCTCTCGATCATGATCTGGAACTAACGGGCACTCCAACGAGAACGCGGCGCGTTGGAGAGATCAGGCGCGCCGCTTTCTTTTGTCTCCAAATACCTCCGCCGGAGGCATCCGCCCTTAGTCAGATGCGCGGGCGTGAAAGATAAAGCCCAACGTGTTCAAAAGCACCTGCGCGGCCAGAATGCCCGTGCTGCCAGTTGGGTCGTAATCCGGGGCGACCTCCACCAGATCAATCCCCACAACTTCGTGGTGCTGCACCGCCTCTTGGAGCAGTTCCAACACCTCGTAATAGAGGAACCCGCCATGGCTCGGCGTGCCGGTGCCCGGCGCAATCGACGGATCAAACCCGTCGATATCAATCGTGATATAGATCTTTGCGCCCTTCGGGATCGTTTCCAGAACCGCCGCACGCCCCTTGTCCCGCATCTGCCGGACCGAGAAGATATGCGTGCCATGCGCCCGCGCATCCTCATACCCCTCCCGGTGGGTCGAGGAGATATTGCGAATGCCCACTTGTGAAATCCCGGTGACATAAGGCTGCTCCACCGCGCGGCGCATGGGGTTGCCATGGCCATTTCGCACGCCGAACCGCTCATCGACAAAATCCAGATGGGCGTCGATTTGCAGAATGTGGAACGGCCCCTGATCGTCCAGCGCCCTTACGCACGGGATATTCACCGAATGATCGCCGCCCAGCACCACTGGCAAGGCACCGGCGGCTGTGATCGCGCGCACGCCCGCCTCAATCGCGGCATGGCCGGCGTCGGTATCGGTGTGCACGATATCCGCATCGCCCATATCTACGATCCGCACATCGCCGCCCAGATAGGTGACGTCATCTTCATGGTCATAGGCGCCCGCATGGCCAAAGCTGAACAGGGTCGAGGCCTCCCGGATCGCGCGCGGTCCGAACCGTGCGCCGGGGCGATACTGCGTGCCGCAATCAAACGGCGCGCCAAGGATCGCGGCATCGGCGTCAATCGCGGTCCAATCGGCCACATAGGGGCGTTTGCCGAACGTGGCGATGCCGACGAAAGGCAGATCAAGGCGGGTGCGCGGTGGCTCTTTTATGCTCATGCGGGAAGTCTGGTCCGAATATTTCGACCCGGCAAGACGCAAGGCGCGCTTTTGCTCTTTCACGAGGCGAATATCCATGAGATATGGCCTTGCCAAACGAACGCGCCAAGGAGACCCCCCATGCACATTCGCGAGGCCCTCACATTCGATGATGTCCTACTGGTTCCGGCGGCCTCCAATGTGCTGCCATCGACCGCCAACACGGCCACAATGGTGACCCGCACAATCGGGATGAACATCCCGCTGCTCAGCTCGGCGATGGACACGGTGACCGAAGGGCGCATGGCGATTGCCATGGCGCAAGCAGGCGGCATGGGCGTGATCCACCGTAATCTTGATGTCGAAGAACAGGCCCGCCAGGTCCGCCGTGTCAAACGCTTTGAATCCGGGATCGTCTATAACCCGATCACCCTGACCCCCGATCAGACCCTGGCCGATGCCAAAGCCCTGCAAGAGCGCTACAAGATCACCGGTTTTCCGGTCGTGAATAGCGATGGCCGCGTGCTGGGCATCGTGACCAATCGCGATATGCGTTTTGCCACGGATGACGATACACCCGTGGCCGTCATGATGACCTCTGACAATCTGGCGATCCTGCAAGAGCCTGCCTCGCTTGAGGATGCGAAATCTCTGATGCGCGAGCGCCGGATCGAGAAGGTTCTGGTGACGGACGCGGCGGGCAAGCTGACCGGTCTGCTGACCATCAAGGACATCGAACAAGCGGTGCTGAACCCCCAAGCCTGCAAGGACAGTCTGGGCCGGTTGCGCGTGGCGGCGGCCTCTACTGTGGGTGATGCGGGCTTTGAGCGGTCTGAGGCGTTGGTGGATGCAGGCGTCGACCTGTTGGTAATAGACACCGCGCACGGCCATTCCGAAGGCGTTGCCGCCGCGGTGGAGCGTGCCAAGTCGCTGTCCAATGAAGTGCAGATCGTGGCAGGTAATGTCGCCACGGGCGAGGCGACCCGCGCGCTGATCGGCGCTGGTGCAGACGCGATCAAAGTGGGCATTGGTCCCGGTTCCATCTGCACAACGCGCATGGTGGCGGGGGTGGGCGTTCCGCAACTCACCGCAATTTCAGATTGCGCCGAGGCGGCCTCTGCGACAGGCACACCCGTGATTGCCGATGGTGGGATCAAGTTTTCCGGGGACTTCGCCAAGGCCATAGCAGCAGGCGCCCATTGCGCCATGGTTGGCTCGATGATCGCGGGCACGGATGAAAGCCCAGGCGAGGTGATCCTTTATCAGGGTCGGTCGTTCAAATCCTATCGTGGCATGGGTTCACTTGGTGCGATGGCGCGCGGCTCGGCGGATCGGTATTTTCAGAAGGATGCGGCCAGCGACAAGCTGGTGCCGGAAGGGATCGAAGGGCAGGTGCCGTATAAAGGCTCTGCCGGGGCGGTCATTCACCAACTCGTCGGCGGCCTGCGTGCCGCCATGGGCTATACTGGCTGCGCCACTGTCGAAGAGATGCGCACCAAATGCGAGTTCGTGAAGATCACCGGGGCCGGGCTGAAAGAAAGCCATGTCCACGATGTGCAGATCACCCGCGAAAGCCCGAATTACCGGGGATCTTAGGACTTTACAGGGCGATCTTTATGCAGATTCCAGGGTGGTTAGCTGTCCTCGATCACCTTGCGCGCCACGCGAAAGCATTCCAGCGCTTGCGGCACCCCGCAATAGATGCCGATCACATGGATGATCGCGCGGATCTCGTCCTGGCTGACGCCGTTATTGATCGCGCCGCGGCAATGGGTTTCCCATTCTGCCATTTTACCCAAAGCGCCGATCATCGACAGGTTCATCATTGAGCGCGTCTTGGCGTCGATCACATCATCGCCCCAGCCAAACCCCCAGCACCACGCTGTCATCGCTTCTTGAAAGGGGCGGGTGAAGTCATCGGCCTTGGCCAGGTTCTTCTCGACATATTCAGCGCCAAGCGTCGCCTTGCGCTGTTCCAGACCCTTGAGAAACAGGTCTTCGTCAAAAGTGCTCATGCGCTACGCTCCCAGCTTGATTGCGACGTTTTTCGTCTGCACGTAATTCCACAAGGCCTCACGGCCTTTCTCGCGACCATAGCCTGATTTGCCGTAACCGCCGAAGGGGGTTTCCACACCGCCCGCATACCATTCGTTCACAAAGACCTGACCTGCGCGCAGCTGACGGGCGGCACGGGTGGCCCGGTCAAGATCACGCGTGAAAACACCGCCGACCAGCCCGTAAGATGTGCCGTTGGCCATCCCGATCGCCTCGTCATCCGAGGAAAACCTCAGCACCGACAGCACAGGCCCGAACACCTCTTCACTTGCGATGGCCATATCCGGCGTCACATCGGTGATAATCGTGGGCTCCAGAAACGCGCCGGAAATGTTTGGCTTGCGTCCGCCGGTTGCCACGCGCGCCCCGTCGGTTTGGGCCTGGCCGACCATGGCGGCCGCGCGGTCGCGCTGCGCCTCTGACACCATCGCGCCCATGGTTGCGCCAAACTCCGGCTGCTCAATGCCCGGTTTCACGCTCAGCGATTTCGCCACGCCCACCATCCGCTCGACCAGCGCGTCATGGATGCTGTCATGCACGATGACCCGGCTCATGGCCGAGCAGACTTGCCCCGCGTTGAAGTAAATGCCCCAACGCACGTCATTCTCGAACGCCTCAAGATCGGCGTCATCATGGACAATCGCTGCGGATTTACCGCCCAGTTCCAGCACGCAAGGCACCACGTTCTGCGCAGCCGCCGTGGCGATGGCGATCCCCGTGGGCACGGATCCGGTAAAGACGATCTGGTTCACATCCCGATGGGCCGAGAGGGCGGCACCGGCCTCTTTCCCCAATCCGCACAGGATATTGACGGCGCCGTCTGGCAAACCCGCCGCTTCTGCAGCTTGGGCGAGCCATGCCGTGCTGAGCGGGGTCAGCTCCGGCGTTTTGATCACGCAGGCATTGCCGGTGGCCAAAGCCGCCGACAGCGACCGCGCCGTCATTTCAATCGGGTAGTTCCACGGGATAATCTGCGCCGATACGCCGAATGGCTCGTAGGTTGTAAAATCGAAATAGCCCTTTCCCAACGGGATCGAGCGCCCCTCGACCGTTTCTGCCTGATTGCCGTAATACTCGAAATACCGCGCAGCGCCTTCGATCTCGATCCGCGCCTCCCAAAGCGGCTTGCCTTGCTCCAGCGTCAGCACCTCGGCAATGGCGTCGATATGGTCCAGCAGATAGCGCCCCATCG
Source organism: Cognatishimia sp. MH4019 (assembly GCF_020177595.1). Taxonomy (GTDB): domain Bacteria; phylum Pseudomonadota; class Alphaproteobacteria; order Rhodobacterales; family Rhodobacteraceae; genus JAHTBL01. The sequence goes on from NZ_JAHTBL010000003.1 coordinate 289,292, forward strand.
CTTGCACCATGCGGCCCCGCTCTACCGGGCGCAGGTCCGACAACGCGCCTGACACATGCACCCGCTTTGCGGCTTGCACGGCGCGGTCGACATCCGCGGAGTCTGCCAGTGCCTGCGTGGCCAGCCGCGCGCCTGTGGCGGGGTTGATTACGTCAATCCGCCCTGCGCCGCCGTCGCCCCAGGCGCCGTCAATGTAGTTTTGCCAATACGGCTTTATCTCAGCCATCAATCGCCTCCCGCATCCAGCGTTGCAGATGCATGACCGGATGTTCGGAATTCACACCGCCTTTCGGATCAACCACCAAAGGCCCGGGCCGGTATCCGCGCGAGCCAAGCCCGCGCTGCACGCTTTCGACCAGAGAGATATCTTCCTCGACGGTTGTGGCGCGGTCCTGCACCGCCAAGCGGCGCACCTTCTCGTCATCGGCCCCTTGCAGCGAATACCAGCCCCGCCAGACGACCACGTTTTCCGCATCGACCGCGCGCCAGTGATAGGTGTTCAGCACATTGCCCGGATAGACCTGAAACGAGAACATCGGCCACAGGAACCAACTGGAATATTCGTCAAAATGCGCAAAGCCCGAGCGGATGTCATAGGTCATGTCATCAAGGCTTTGGCATTGTGTCGTGTGGCGCAGGCACATGCCTTGAGGCTGGATGTCGTAGGTCTCGGGCTTGACGACGCCATTGGCGAATGTCGGGTGGTTTAGCGCGCAATGATAGCATTCGGAATAATTCTCGACCGAGACTTTCCAATTGCAGTTCTCTTCGATTTCCACCCATTCCAGCGGGGCCAGATCCGCCCAGTTGGGCACCCAGTCTTCAAGCTCGGCCCGCGTGCCGGGAAACCAATCATCCATGGGAGCGGCCTCCGGGTCCAGATTGACGAAAAGAAATCCCAGAAAGGCCTCTGCGCGCACTTCGGTGAGGCAGACAGAAGATTTGTCGAACCCTTCCACAGCCTTCAGGTTCGGTCCGGCGCGAAGCTGTCCGGTCAACTCATAGGTCCACGCGTGATAAGGGCAAACGACCACGCGAGTGGTGCCTGTGCCGCTGACAAGCTGATGCGCGCGGTGTTGGCAGACATTGTAGAAAACGCGCACCTTGTCGTCGCGCCCCCGGATCGCGAACAGGCTTTCGCCCGCGATCTCGAAAGTTGCATAATCGCCGGTCTTGGCCAGTTCGGACATATGGCAGCCAAACTGCCAGGTCTTTGCCAAAAGCCCGTGCCGTTCGATCTGAAACATCTGTGGGTCGGTATAGTACCGGGCCTCTAGAGAGCGCAGCGGAGCGGTCATGTGTTGTCCTCGTGATACATGCCAAGCTGATGTCTTCTTTTGTGAAATGTCTCGACCCGTTCAACGATCTCATCGCTCGCCACGGAAATGACGAAAGAGAGCAGCGTTTCCAGAAGGGCGACGGTTGTCACGGATGATGGAAAGAACTGCGGTGTGTCGCAGGTGATGACAAAGCCATGATCAGCCAACCGAATGATCGGGCTGGCCGGGCTGTCGGAAATCGCGACCACCCGCATCCCTTGCGCTTTTGCGCGGTTCACGGCCTCGACCACTTCGGCGCGGTAGGGGCGGCAGGTGATGGCGATCAGCACGTCTTTGCCGTCGGCCCAGGCCAGATCATCAATCGCATTTGATCCCGCTTTCGGGATCGCATGAAACCGAACCATGCCCGTTGACGCCAGATAGGTGAAGTTGCGGGCGCTGGAATTGTTCACGCCGACCCCCAGCGTGAACACATTTTCCGAGTTCCAGATCGTTTCCGCAGCGCATTTCAGATCATCAGCCGAGATGCCCGCAAACGTCTCTTCGATATTGCGCAGGGTGGCTTGCACCATGTCGGCATAAAGCCCGCCCAGATCGCCGGATTTGCGGATGTCTTGCAGCCAGCGTGCACGATCGGGAAAATCCGCCGCCCCGCGCCGGATTGCGTCACGGAAGGGGGCGCGGAAATCCTCGTAGCCGTCGAAGCCCACTTGCCGCGCCATGCGCACGACGGTGTTCGGCTTCACGTTGGCGGCTTCGGCAATCTCGCGCACGGTCGACACACCGACATCGCGGGGGTTTTCCAAGACGTAGGTGGCGGCTTTGCGTGCTTCGGGGGTCAGGACCGACAACTCGCCCGCCAACCGCTCCAGAATCGTATTTGATACATTTGTCCCATTCATGATTGACGATGGTATTTTTGTTTGCTTACCGTGTCGAGAGAAAATCGACTCGAAAAAGGAGGGTCGCCCCGTGCCCCAGGATTTCCCCACGCAGGCTCGTGTCGTCATTGTCGGTGGCGGTGTCATGGGCGTCGGCCTTGCCTACCATCTTGGCCACGAAGGGTGGGGAGCCGAGACAGTTCTGCTGGAGAAGGCAGAGCTGACCAGCGGCAGCACATGGCACGCGGCGGGGCAGATCACGCATTCCACGTCCAACTTCGGGCTGGGCAAATGCGTCGACTATAACATCGGTCTTTATTCTGGCGGCCTGGAGGCCGAGACGGGCCAGCCCGTCACATGGCATGGCTGCGGTTCGTTTCGGCTTGCCTATACCGAGGACGAGATGGACTGGCTGCGCCATACGCTTTCGGTCGGTCGTGCCCTTGGGTTCAATATCGACCTGGTCGGGCCTGAGCGCGTGGCTCAGATGCATCCGTTCTACAATCTCGACGGCGTCTTGGGTGCGCTGCACACGCCTGATGACGGCCATGTCGATCCGACGAATGTCACCATGGCGATGGCTGCAGGTGCGCGCCAGAACGGCGTGAGGATCATCCGCCAATGTCGCGCCACGAACATTACGCAGCTGCCGTCGGGCGATTGGCAGGTCGAGACCCCGAAAGGCACGATCACATGTGAACATGTCGTCAACGCAGGTGGAACCTATGCGCGTCAGATGGGCGAATGGTCGGGGCTGCAACTGCCAATGACGTCGATGACGCATCACTACTTCGTCACCGAGCCGGTGCCGGAGTTTGAAGCGCTCGGCACGGAACTGCCGGTGATCCGCGATGACAAGAAAGTCTCGGGTTACATCCGCATGGAGCAAAAGCGCGGATTGATCGGCATCTACGAGAAAGAGAATCCAAACTCTGTCTGGCACGATCATTGTCCGTGGGACTATGAAAACTGGCTCTTTGACGCCGATTATGACCGGGTCATGCCGTATCTTGAGGAAAGCCTGAACCGCATGCCGATCTTTGCCGAACTGGGCATCCAGCGCGAGGTTCATGGCGCGATCAGTCATCCGCCCGATGGCAACCCGCTGATCGGCCCCGCACCGGGGGTGCGCAATTACTGGTGCTGCTGCGGCACGCAAATCGGCATTGGCTGGGGGCCGGGGCTGACCCGTGAGCTGGCCCGCTGGATGGTCCACGGGGCCGCCGATATCTCTATGCGCGAATACGATCCACGCCGGTTTGGCAGCTATGCGACAAAGGACTGGCAGGTCGTGAAGGCGCGAGAAGACTACTGCCTGCGTCACGAAATCCCGTTTCCGCATTTCAACCGCCTTGCAGGTCGCCCGATCAAACCGTCGCCCCTTCATGAGGTGCTCAAATCGAAGGGCGCCGTGTATGAAGAGGTTTACGGGTTCGAACGCCCGCGCTGGTTTGCCAAAGGAGGCGTGCCGCAAGAGGATCACTATTCCTTCAACCGCACCATTGTGGACGCCATCGTCGCGGCAGAGGTCAAAGCCGTGCGCGAAAAGGCCGGCCTGATTGACGTGACCGCCTTTACCAAGGTTCTTGTCGAAGGCCCTGACGCCTATGCGCTGCTCGACCGGCTCACCGCTAATCGGATGCCCCAAAAGCAAGGCTCAATCACGCTGACCCATATGCTCAACCGCGCGGGCCGGATCGAGCTGGAAACCACGATTGTGCGGATGGCCGATGATCAGTTCTATCTGGTCTGCGCTGCCTTTTTCGAGCAACGCCTGCTGGATCATCTGGACACCCAGCGCGACGGGGATGCGGTTACCATCACCGCGCGCTCTGCCGAATGGGCGGCCCTTGCACTGAATGGCCCGAACGCCCGCGATATTCTTGAGGTCTGCACCGATGCGGACTTGAGCAATGCCGGGTTTCGCTGGCTTTCGGCGCAGGAAATCACTGTTGCAGGCCATGATATCTGGGCCTTTCGGATGTCCTATGCGGGCGAGTTGGGATGGGAGTTTCACATGCCCAACGTCGCCTGTCTTGACGTCTACAACGCGCTCTGGGCCGCGGGGCAATCGCACGGGCTGATCGACTACGGCTCTTTCGCAATGAATGTCATGCGGATGGAGAAAGGCTTTAAAGGCGCAGGCGAGTTGACCAATGAAGTGACGCTTGCCGAGGCTGATGTCTTGCGCTTTGCGCGCAGCGACAAGACCTATCTGGGCAAGGACAAGACGCTGAACACCGACCTGCCTTGGGTCTGCGCCTATCTCGAAATCGAGCCTGACGGGAAGGCCGATGGCCATGGCGGCGAAGCGGTGCTGATGGAGGGCGACGTCGTCGGCTCTACCGCGTCTGTGGCTTATGGCCCGACCGTCGGCAAGATCCTTGCCTTTGCCTATATCAAGCCGCACGCCGCAAAGCCCGGCACCGCTTTGGAGGTTGTGATCCACGGCACCCCGCGCCCTGCGCGGGTTCTCGCAGAGCCGGCCTATGACCCTCAAGGTCTCAAGCCGCGGGTCGATGCGACGGTGCTGGCATGAGCGTGCCGGACACCATGACGGCCATGGTCACGATGGGTCATGGCGATCTTGACCAGATCGTGCTGCACACCGACTGGCCGCGCCCGACCCCTGCATCTGGTGAAGTGCTGATCCGCGTCGGCGCCTGCGGGCTGAACAACACTGACGTGAACACCCGGTCCGGCTGGTATTCCAAGACGGTGACCGAGGCCACAACCGGCGGAGCTTTCGATGAGGTTGGTGAAGATGACCCCACATGGGGTGGTGCGCCGATCAGTTTTCCGCGCATTCAGGGTGCGGATGTCTGCGGCGTGATCGTCGCTGTGGGTGCGGGGGTCAATCCCGCGCGCGTGGGCGAACGGGTCATCACCGATAACTGGCTGCGCGACGCGGACGCGCCGGATGATCTTGGCAAAACAGGCTATTTCGGCTCTGAGCGCGACGGTGGCTTTGCAGAGTTCACCACGATCCCCGCGCGCAACGCGCTTGCGGTCCGCTCGCAGATGACTGATGTCGAGCTTGCGACTTTTTCATGCTCTTACTCGACGGCCGAAGGGATGCTGACCCGCGCCAAGGTCACCGCGAAAGATACCGTTCTTGTTCCCGGTGCGTCCGGCGGGGTTGGCGGCGCGCTGGTGCAACTTGCCAAACGCCGCGGCGCGCGCGTTATCGCCATGGCGTCCGAGGTAAAACATGCGCAGGTTGCCGCTTTCGGTCCCGACATGTTGCTGCCCCGCGCGCCAGACGACCTGCGCGCCGCCCTGAAAGGCGAACAGATCACCGTGGTTGCCGATATTGTCGGCGGGCCGTATTGGCCCAAATTGATCGACATTCTCGAACGCGGTGGGCGTTACACGTGCTCGGGTGCGATTGCGGGGCCTATGGTCACGCTTGATCTGCGCACTTTCTATTTGCGCGATCTCAGCTTTCTGGGCTCCACCGTGATCCCGCCTGAGGTCATGCCGAACCTGATCCGCTATATCGAAGCGGGAGAGATCAGACCCGCGTTGGCCGCGACCTACAAGCTGACCGATCTTCGCGAGGCTCAAGCGGCGTTTATCGCCAAGACCCATACCGGCAATATCGTGGTGACGCCGTGATCCTCGGCGGCATCTCTGCCGCCCATGGGGCGAAGCGGCACAATGGCCAGCTTCGCGTGCCAGATATTCGTGATTTTGAAGCCCGCGGCACGCCTGCAGCGGAGTGTGCACGATGAAGATCACGCGTCTTTCGGTCTACCATGTCGATCTTCCATTGGAGCATCCTTACTGGATCTCCGGTGGGCGGCTTAAACATGAAGTGCTCGACGCGACATTCGTGAAGATGGAGACAGATGCGGGTTTGATCGGCTGGGGCGAAGGCACGCCCTGGGGTCATACCTATGTGCCTGCCCACGGTCCCGGCATCCGCGCAGGGATCGAGACTATGGCGCCTTTCGTATTGGGGCTGGACCCGCGGCGCGTGCTGGATGTGGAACGCGCGATGGATCTCGCGCTGCCCGGCCATCTTTATGCAAAAAGCCCTCTCGACATGGCCTGCTGGGATATCGCGGGCCAAGCTGCTGGTCTGCCCATCGCTGATCTGATGGGCGGTGGATCACGCACACCGCGTCCCATAGCATCTTCTGTCGGGGCCAGGACAGTCGCGGACACCCGCGCGGTGATTGAGCGCTATCGCCAGCGCGGCTATGTCGCGCATTCAGTCAAGATTGGCGGCGATGTGGCCCGCGATATCGCCCGCATCCGCGACGTTGAAGCGATCCGCCGCGATGGCGAGATTGTGCTTTATGACGTCAATCGGGGCTGGAGCCGGGCGCAGGCCTTGCAAGTCATCTCTGCCACGCAAGACCTGACGGTGATGTTCGAGCAACCTTGCGAGACCCTTGATGATATCGCCGCCATCTCGGGCAAACACGCAGCCCCCGTCAGCGTCGATGAAAGCCTTGTCACCTTGCAAGACGCTGCCCGGATCGCTCGCGACGGGTTGGCCGAAGTGTTCGGCATCAAACTCAATCGGGTCGGTGGGCTTACCAAGGCCGCGCGGCTTCGCGATGTGGCGCTGGCCCATGGCATCGACATGTTCGTGATGGCGACCGGTGGCACGGTGTTGGCCGATACCGAAGCGCTCCATCTTGCGGCCACGATCCCTGATGCGCATTGCCACGCGGTTTGGGCCTGTCAGGACATGATCACAACCGAGATTGCAGGCGGCCGGGGACCACGCAACATTGATGGCCACCTGCATCTGCCCGAAAGCCCCGGCCTTGGCGTGCATCCCGATGAAGACGCGCTTGGCGATCCGGTCGCGGTCTATTCATGAAAGTCGCCAAGATCACCCTTTGGTCCGTCGATCTGAGCAGTCACGAGACCTACTACATGGCCGACGGGAAGACATGCGCAACGGTCAAAACCCATGTGCTGTGTCTTGAGACCGATACCGGCCTGCGCGGTTGGGGCGAGGTCTGCCCGATCCCGCATTATCTGCCCGCATTTGCCGATGGCATCCCCAGCGCGCTCACGGAAATGGCTCCGGAAATCTTGGGCGTCTCGCCCTTTGGTGTCGATGCTCCGATGCGCAAACTTGATGGATATCTTCCAGGTCACAGCGCTGCGAAATCTATTGTCGACATGGCCTTTTGGGATTTGTTTGGCCGCGCTACCGATCAACCGCTCTATACGCTTCTGGGCGGGCGCACGCGCAAGGACATGCCGCTTTACCATTCTATCACCTGTGTCGCCCCGGACGAGATGGCCCGCATCGCCCGCGAGGCTTTTGCGACCGGCATTCGCCAGTTTCAGGTCAAACTTGGTGCGGATGCGGATTGGCAGGCAGATGCCGAACGGCTTATCAAGGTACGTGAGGCTGTGGGCGAGGGGCCGATCGTCTATGGTGACTGGAATTGCGGCGCATCCAAATTGCAGGCCACACGTACCGGGCGCGCTGTGTGCGATCTCGATATCATGCTCGAACAGCCCTGCAAGACATTGCCCGAATGCGCGGCCGTGCGCCAAGCGACCAGCTTGCCGATGAAAATTGACGAATTGGTCTTCGATCTTGCGTCGCTTCTACAGGCCAATGATCTGGGCTGCCTTGACGCGGTTGCGCTGAAACTGTCGAAGTTCGGCGGACTGTCTGCCATGCGCCGCGCGCGGGACCTGACTGTGCATCTGGGCGCGCAAATCTGTGCCGAATGCACATGGGGGTCGGATATCGTGACGGCGGCATCCCTTCATTTTGCGGCCTCAACGCCCCGAGGGGCATTGCTCAACACCTGCGATCTGTCGTCTTATGTGGCACCACGTCTGTGCCGGGATGCCCCAACCCGTTCGCAGGGGCGCATTGCGCCGCCCGAAGGCCCCGGTCTGGGCGTGATACCTGATAAAGACGTCCTAGGACGCCCATTGCTGGAGCTAAGCTGACCGATGCAAAAGATGACATCGCAAACCGAATGGATCACCCGCGCACAAGCCGTTCTGCCTGCTGGCGGATTCGGGAATTTTGATCCCGGCATTATCATCGCACGAGGCGAGGGTAGCCGCGTTTGGGATGAGGATGGCACCGAATATGTCGACTACCTCATTGGCTCTGGCCCCATGCTGTTGGGCCATGGCCATCCCGAAGTGATGGAAGCCGTTCTGGAGCAGCTTCCCCTTGGTATGACGTTTTTTGCCAATAACGCCAAAGGGATCGAACTGGCCGAAGCCATCGTGGAGGCCGTACCCTGCTGCGAGCAGGTGCGCTTTGTGGCTTCGGGCGGTGAAGCGGATATGTATGCGATCCGTCTGGCGCGCGCCTATACGGGCCGCGACAAAATCCTGAAATTCGAAGGTGGCTATCACGGGATGAGTGCCGAGGCCCAGATGAGCCTTGCTCCCGAAAAGCGCGTGAATTTCCCGCAAGCCGTACCGGACAGTGCAGGTATTCCTCAAAGTGTCGCTGATCAAATGCTGATCGCGCCGTTCAATGATCTTGCCGCGGTCGAGGCGCTTTTGTCCGAACATAGCGACATTGCCGCGATCATCGCAGAGCCTTTGCAGCGCATCGTTCCGCCTGAACCCGGCTTTCTGCAAGCTCTTCGTGATCTGTGCGACAAGCACCACGTCCTGTTGATCTTCGACGAAATCGTCACCGGGTTCCGTCTTGCCTATGGCGGCGCGCAGGAGCGCTATGGTGTGACGCCTGATATCTGTACGCTGGGCAAGATCATCGGCGGTGGCTTTCCTTTGGCCGCCCTTGGGGCCAGCGCCGACATCATGCGCCATTTCGACAAAGGCGTGGTGGGCGGTGACAAATGGTTGATGCAGCTTGGCACCTTATCCGGCAATCCTGTGGCTGCAGCAGCAGGCCTCAAAACGATGGAGGTGCTGGCCCGGCCCGGTGCTTACGGGCAACTGCGAGAGACAGGGCAGGCATTGCAGAAAATGCAATCCGATGCGTTGAACGCCGCCGGTATCCCGCATCAAATCTGTGGTGATGAGACGCTTTTTGACATCTTCTTCACGGCCACCCCCTGTCGGGACTACCGCTCGGCTCATCACGATGATCCGAACCGGAATGCCGTTTACAACACTGCGTTGCGCGCCCACGGGGTTTTCAAGTCTCCGGGCAAACTCTACCCGTCGCTGGCCGTTACTGACGCCGATCTGGACATGACGAAGCATGCGATTTCAAAGGCTGTAGAGGCGTTAGAGCAAAGCTGAGCCGTCCGTTTCGGGGCGCGATTTGGGTAGCGCGACGCCAAAGGCGTGTCGCGCGATCGTAAAGCGGAAGACAGCGTTTGAACTTGGTGGCAGAAACAGCGATGGATGCGGGATCTGCACCAGAGTGAGACGTGATGACATTGAGTGAACGACCGTGACCCCGGCTGCGCGTATCAATGCCGCGATTGAAGTGCTGGACCGCATCCAAACCGGCGCGCTTGCCAGCCGTGTTCTAACCGAGTGGGAGCGCAGGAACCGATATGCCGGGTCCAAGGATCGGGCTGCGATTGCCGACATCATCTATGACGTTCTGAGACGAAAGCGCAGTCTGGCCGCGCGTGGTGGCGGTGCGGATGGTCGCGCGTTGATGCTGGGCTATCTGCGGGACTTGGAACAGGATCCAGAGACCGTCTTTGGGGTGGGCCGTTACGCACCTGATCCGCTGACAGAGGCCGAGCGATCCGCAGGCCATCTGCCCGCGGAAGGGACTGCGGAAGAGGCCGACATTCCCGAATGGCTCTGGCCTGATTTGCAGGCCTCTTTGGGGCCGCGAACGCAGCAGATCGCAGGCGAGATGCAAAAGCGCGCGCCGATCCATCTTCGGGTCAATCTGACCAAACTGACCCGCGACCGCGCCATCCGCATCTTGTCCGAGCAAGGTATTGAAGGGCGTCCGCACCCGCTCTCTCCCACGGCGATCGAGATCGTGGAGGGGGCTCGGAAAGTCAAAAATGCAAAAGCGTATCTGGATGGTATGGTCGAGCTGCAGGATGCGTCATCCCAGGCCGTTTCCGATCTGGTTCCGCTCAAGCCGGGTCAGACCCTTCTGGATTTCTGTGCCGGAGGGGGCGGCAAAACCCTTGCCATTGCCGGGCGGGTTACCGGTGTTTTCGTCGCGCATGACGCCGAGCCGCGCAGGATGAACGATCTGCCTGCACGGGCCGACCGGGCAGGGGCCGCCATCAAGCGCGTGTCCTCGGCTGAGCTGGGCCTGATCGCTCCTTTTGACACGGTGCTGGTTGATGCCCCATGTTCGGGCAGTGGGTCGTGGCGCCGTGATCCCCAAGGCAAATGGCTCCTGACGCGCAAAAAACTGGATCAAACGATCCGCATTCAGAGAGATATTCTTGAAACCACTGCCGCTCTGGTCAGACCGCAGGGGCATCTGGTCTATGCAACCTGCTCCTTGTTGGCGGCTGAAAACCAGGATCAGATCGCGGCCTTTCTGGCGCAGCACCCGGAATTTTCGATGTCTTTCGAACAGCAGTTCACGCCTTTGAATGGCGGTGATGGTTTCTACTGCGCAGTTCTTCTAAGGGATTGATTTTGTGAGCTGGGATTGCGAGGCTGTTGAGGTGTCACTGCTTCACGCGACAGTTTTTAACGTGCGTTGAAAGCACGAGGGTGCCGACCAAAGCGCCATCCGTGGCAAAAGCCCGGCGCGGCAATGCCGCGCATCCAAGATAAATCATCTTATAATTGCACTTAATACCGCTAAGGTTGAAAGACCCGGCTTAAGGCCGCGTTAACACTTCCTGCCCGATAACAAAGGGCATGATTCTATTTGGAGGCTGGACGTGGGTCAGACCGATATCTCAACGGGCATGATTTCCCGCACAGCCGTGATGCTGTCTCCACGCGCCGCATTTTTGGGCGTCATTGGATTTTTGGTGGTGGCCGCGTCTTATGCACTTAACAATCTCATTGGCCTGATTGCTCTCGGCGCGGGGATGACGATGATCGTAATCTTCGCAGGTATCCGCCTGATCGCCTGGCGCCACACGCGCACGATAGGCAGTTTGAAGGATGGTTTGGCGGTTCTGATCGACAAAGATCCTGCCCCCAGCCTTCTGTCGGATCGCGAAGGGGTTGTTCACGTCTCCAACCGGGCCGCGATGGATCGTTTTACCGCCTCGTCTGAAACGGTCGCGGGTAAGTTGGCGAATGTGATCACCACGCCCGCCAATGTGATTTCGCGCATGCAAAACAAGGCCGAAGGGTTCGGCAGCGCGCGCGAAGATATCGTGACCCGGCGGGGGCATGTCCGGCTGGTCGTTCACCGTGTCGGGGACGCAGATTTTTTGTGGCGGCTTGAAGATATCGCGGATCGCCCGGCCAGTGCGCGTGGGGCCGATGGTATCAATCTGCCCATGCTGACGGCCAGCAGATCCGGCACCATTCTCTTTATGAACGAGGCGAGCCGCAGATTGCTGGGCGGTCGCGTCAAATCCTTGGACCGTGTCTTTCGCCAGTTGCCTTTGGTGTCAGGCGAAGTGCATGAAGTCGATACAGAGAAGGGCACCCTGAAAGCGCGGGTCGCTGTTATTCCGGGTGCAACCGACCGCCAGGAAATCTATCTTCTGCCGGGGGATCATGCAGGTTCCTCCGCTGCAATGTCAGACCCGGCCAGCGTGTTCGAGGACATTCCCGTTCCACTGCTGCGGATCAATGAAAGCGGGGCGGTCACGGCCTGCAACCGTCTTGTGCGCGATATTTTTGACGGTCAGAATGTCTCGGACCGTATGATGTGGGACCTTGTCGATGGCCTCGGCCGCTCTGTGCGGGAATGGCTGCAAGAGGCGTTTGAAGGCCGCGCCCGCCGCCAAGCCGTTTTCCTGCGCGTCAAAAACGCCTCGCCCGAGGTGTTTTTGCAAGTCACGCTGACGAAGGTTGTGGATGACGGCACGGCGTCTCTTGTCGCCTTGCTGACCGATGCCACCGAGCTGAAAACGCTAGAGGCGCAATTTGTGCAAAGCCAGAAGATGCAGGCGATCGGCCAGCTTGCAGGCGGGGTGGCGCATGATTTCAACAATCTTCTGACTGCGATTTCGGGTCATTGCGACTTGCTGCTTTTGCGCCACGATCAAGGCGACGAGGATTTTGGCGATCTGACGCAAATCAGTCAGAACGCCAATCGCGCGGCCTCTCTTGTGGGCCAGCTGCTGGCCTTCTCGCGCAAACAAAACCTGCAACCTCAAACAATGGACCTGCGGGATACGTTGGCAGATCTGACGCATCTGTTGAACCGTCTTGTGGGAGAGAAGACAACGCTCTCGTTCTCTCATGATCCCAGTCTGATGCCGATCCGCGCTGACAAGCGTCAACTTGAACAGGTCATGATGAACCTCGTCGTGAACGCCCGCGACGCGATGGAGCAGGGCGGTGAGATCAGGATCGAAACCGAAGCGGTCGTTCTTCAAGACGACCTGAGCCGTGATCGCGCGACAGTGCCGGCGGGGCGATATTCCATCGTGCGGGTGCATGACCAAGGTATTGGCATTCCCGCGGACAAGCTGACCAAGATATTCGAGCCCTTCTATACGACCAAGCGAACCGGCGAAGGGACGGGCCTTGGCCTTTCGACAGTTTACGGCATCATCAAACAGACTGGCGGATTCATTTTTGTCGATTCCGTGGCATCGGTCGGCACGACCTTCAGCCTGTATTTTCCCGTGCGCGAGCATTCTGAACTGACCGCTCGCGCGATCCCGGCACCTGTGGTCGAACCGCTCCGGGCGCGGGCGGATGGTGTGGTTTTGCTGGTGGAAGACGAAGCGCCGGTGCGTGCATTCGCATCGCGCGCCCTGCAACTCAAAGGGTTCACGGTGATAGAGGCGGATTGTGCAGAGGCGGCATTGGACTTGCTGACAGACAAGGATCTTGAGGTCGATGTCTTTGTCACAGACGTCATCATGCCCGGTATGGACGGCCCGAGCTGGGTCAAGAAAGCGCTGGAAGACCGCCCTGACGTCCGGGTGGTTTTTGTGTCCGGCTATGCCGAGGATTCGATCGCGGACAATCAGGCGAGCATCCCGAATTCGGTCTTCCTGCCAAAGCCATTCTCGCTGACGGATTTGACCACGACAGTGCATCACCAACTGCACTGATGCGGCGCGCGAAAGTTTGGCAGCGGAACGTCACCGGAACTCAGTTCGAAAGACTTTCCCAAAGGTCATATTCGGAGGAGAGCTTGCGCCGCAGCTTTCGCTCGGTCTTGGGTTCGAGTGACAGCTCTTTCTTCGGGGACACGTTGCGGCGATCCAAAGCGAAATCGACCTGAAGTCTTTCTTTCAGAAAGGCAATCAACACGTCTTGATCGTTGTATCGAAACAGATGATCGACACTGTCCGCTCCTTTCGCACCAGTAAGAAATCTCGCTTGTGATCCGACGGCTGCGAAAGAAGGGCGGTTGCCCTGACAATAGGCCAGCGCAAACTCATCGAAACTGATTTCGGCGGTACTGTTCGGGTTGCCGTCCAGAAAGGGTCGGCTGCGAAAGCGATACCAGCTGCCCAACCACTCAATCGGCTCTCGCATAACGGCCAGTGTTTCGATGTCATCGGCCCCTGCGACCCTGAACATCGGGCGAAAAAATCGGTTATAGCGCTGGATCGTTGTGTGCTTCAGCGTCGTCGGATCCGACACGACAATATCCGCGCGTTCCCGCAAAGCTTCCTGATAGGCGGTGCTGCCAGTTTTCGGGGTTGCCAGGAAGGCAAGTTTTTCTTTCCAGAAAACAAGCATTTAGGTCTGCTCTCCACAGTTTTTCTGCGCGTTGATCTGGTCCGTAAACTACCTGTTAACCGCTTCGCGCGAAAGTCATTGCGTAAATTTATTGTTGAAATGTTCTCTTTTTGATCTCATAAGGAGTGAGAACAAGAGGCGAACAAAAGCAAAGATTGCCGCCCCAATGGCGGTATGAAATAAGGATGGCAACCCAATGGCAATGGCAGATATTTCCGGCATGACCGATAAAAAAGCGACCGACAAACAAAAGGCGCTCGACAGCGCGTTGGCCCAGATCGAACGTCAGTTCGGCAAGGGCTCGATCATGAAGCTTGGCGCGGGCCAAGCCATTCAGGAGATTGAGGCGACATCGACCGGCTCGCTGGGCCTTGATATCGCTCTGGGCATAGGTGGTCTGCCCAAGGGCCGCATTGTTGAGATTTATGGCCCCGAAAGCTCGGGCAAGACGACGCTGACCCTGCATTGTGTGGCCGAAGAACAGAAAAAAGGCGGTGTGTGCGCCTTTGTTGATGCGGAACACGCGCTGGACCCGCAATACGCCAAGAAGCTGGGCGTTAACCTTGAGGAATTGCTGATCTCGCAGCCTGACACTGGTGAGCAGGCTTTGGAGATTGTCGACACGCTTGTCCGCTCGGGTGCGGTGAACATGGTCGTCGTGGATTCGGTGGCCGCCCTGACGCCGAAATCCGAATTGGAAGGCGATATGGGCGACAGCTCGGTCGGTGTGCATGCGCGCTTGATGAGCCAGGCGATGCGCAAACTGACCGGATCGATCGCGCGCTCGAATTGCATGGTGATTTTCATCAACCAGATTCGCATGAAGATCGGTGTGATGTTTGGCAGCCCTGAGACAACGACGGGAGGCAACGCGCTGAAATTCTACAGTTCGGTCCGTTTGGATATCCGTCGGATTGGTGCCCTGAAAGATCGTGACGAAGTGGTCGGCAACGCCACCCGTGTCAAGATCGTCAAAAACAAGGTCGCGCCACCCTTCAAGCAGGTCGAATTTGACATCATGTATGGCGAAGGCATCTCGAAAATGGGCGAGTTGCTGGATCTGGGCGTCAAGGCCGGGATTGTCGAGAAGTCGGGCGCGTGGTTCTCCTATGGGGACGAGCGGATCGGGCAGGGGCGTGAGAACGCAAAAACCTTCCTGAAGGAAAACAGCCGCACCGCGCTGGAGATCGAAGACAAAATCCGCGCCGCCCACGGCCTCGATTTCGAGATGCCCCCGGAAGAAGCCAAGGGCGAAGGCCTGGACGGTGACGGGGACGTGCTGGAAAGCTGATCGTGACATAATGAATGATGAAAGGGCTGGCCACGCGCCAGCCCTTTTCTTGTTGTGGACACTCCCCATCAGCAGGGCTATCTCAGGGAGGTCCGAGACCCGCCGCGAAAGAAGCCCATGCCTACGCTGAATGATATCCGTTCGACCTTTCTGAATTACTTTGAAAAACAAGGGCATAGGATCGTCCCGTCAAGCCCGCTTGTGCCGCGCAACGATCCAACCTTGATGTTCGCCAATTCGGGTATGGTTCAGTTCAAGAACCTGTTTACCGGGTTGGAGCATCGCGACTACACCCGCGCGACCACTGCACAGAAATGCGTGCGCGCGGGCGGCAAGCATAATGACCTCGACAATGTGGGCTACACGATGCGGCACCACACGTTTTTCGAGATGATGGGCAACTTTTCGTTTGGCGATTATTTCAAGAACCAGGCGATCCCGTTTGCGTGGGACGTGATTACCAAAGAGCTTGATATTCCTAAGGAAAAGTTGGTCGTTACTGTTTACCACGATGATGATGAGGCCGCCGATATTTGGAAGAAGGTTGCCGGGTTCAGCGATGACCGGATCATTCGCATCGCCACGGATGACAATTTCTGGATGATGGGGCCAACCGGACCTTGTGGCCCGTCTTCTGAGATTTTCTTTGATCACGGCGATCATATCTGGGGCGGTCCTCCGGGCTCGCCCGAGGAAGATGGCGACCGGTTTGTCGAAATCTGGAACCTCGTCTTCATGCAGTATGAGCAGTTCGAGGATGGCACGCGCTACCCACTTCCCAATCAGTCGATTGATACGGGGATGGGGATCGAACGGGTCGCGGCGCTGTTGCAAGGCACGAATGACAATTACGCGACGGATCTGATGCGCAGCCTGATCGAGGCATCGGCCAACGCGTCCTCCACCGATCCGGATGGCCCCGGCAAGACCCATCACCGGGTGATCGCCGATCACCTCCGCTCGACCTCTTTCCTGATTGCTGATGGTGTGATGCCCAGCAATGACGGGCGCGGCTATGTGCTTCGCCGGATCATGCGGCGCGCGATGCGGCATGCGCATTTGCTGGGTGTAAAAGACCCGCTGATGTATCGGCTTGTCCCTGCGCTGGTCGGCCAGATGGGGGCGGCCTATCCTGAATTGGGTCAGGCGCAGGCGTTGATTGAAGAGACGTTGAAGCTGGAAGAGACCCGTTTCAAACAAACATTGGAGCGCGGGCTGCGCTTGCTGGATGACGAATTGGACGGCTTGCCAGAAGAGGCGGCGTTGCCGGGCGAGGCGGCTTTCAAGCTTTATGATACCTACGGCTTCCCGCTGGATTTGACGCAGGATGCCCTGCGCGAAAAGGGACGTTCGGTCGATACCGACGGCTTTGATGCCGCCATGGCCGAGCAAAAGGCCAAGGCGCGTGCGGCGTGGTCAGGCTCGGGCGAGACGGCAGATGCGACGGTATGGTTCGATATTGCCGATACGTCCGGGACAACGGATTTTCTGGGCTACGACACCGAAGTGGCGGAAGGTCAGATAGTGGCTTTGGTGCAGGATGCGGCTGAGGTCGAGACAGCTAAAGCGGGTCAATCGGTGCAGGTCGTTCTGAACCAGACGCCGTTCTATGCAGAGAGCGGTGGTCAGGTTGGTGACAGCGGCGTGCTGAAAACGGACACCGGTCGCGTGACGATTACGGATACGCGCAAAGTTGCGGGGGTCTTCATTCATATCGGTGAAGTGGCTGAGGGAGAGGTCGTCAAAGGGCAGGGCGCGGAACTGGAGGTTGATCACGGTCGCCGCACCGCGATCCGCGCCAACCACTCGGCGACGCATTTGCTGCATGAAGCGCTGCGCAAGGCGCTTGGCGATCACGTTGCACAGCGCGGATCGCTGAATGCCGAGGATCGCCTGCGGTTCGATTTCAGTCATGGCAAGGCGCTGACAGCCGCTGAACTGAAGGGCATCGAGGAAGAGGTGAATGCCTATATTCGTCAGAACGCGCCGGTTGAGACGCGGATCATGACGCCCGATGATGCGCGCGAGCTCGGAGCGCAGGCGCTCTTTGGTGAGAAGTACGGCGACGAGGTGCGCGTCGTGTCGATGGGGCGTGAGGTTGGATCGGGCAAAGGCAGCGACGGGGCGACCTATTCGCTTGAGCTTTGCGGGGGCACCCATGTGCGGCAAACCGGCGATATCGGTGTCTTCGTAACGCTGGGGGACAGCGCCTCCAGTGCGGGTGTGCGCCGGGTCGAAGCGCTGACTGGAGAGGCGGCGTTTCGCTATCTCAGCGATCAGGATCATCGTTTGTCCGACGTCGCGTTGGCGCTCAAGGCACGGCCTGAGGAGGTCGGCGACCGCGTCAAGGCACTGATGGACGAGCGTAAGGCACTGGCCAATGAGGTCGCTCAGTTGCGCCGCGAATTGGCGATGTCCGGTGGTTGTCAGGCTGAGGTAAAGGCCAAAGATATCAATGGCGTGGCGTTCATAGCTCAAGTGCTTTCTGGTGTGACTGGCAAGGATTTGCCTGCGCTCGTGGATGAGCACAAGGCGCAACTGGAAAGCGGCGCGGTGTTGTTGATTGCGGATGCGGACGGCAAAGCAGCCGTAGCCGCGGGTGTGACGAAGGACCTGACCGACACCGTCTCGGCGGTCGATCTGGTAAAGGCCGCTGTGGTTGAACTTGGCGGTAAAGGCGGCGGTGGCCGGCCTGACATGGCGCAGGGTGGCGGTAAGAACGCCGCCAACGCAGATGCCGCAATCAAGGCGGCGGAAGCTGTCATTGGAGGATAAGATGGGTGCTTTGTGGATTGCACATGTGACGGTGACGGACGAGGCGGCTTACGCTGAATATGCGAAACGCGCGACCGTTGCGATTGCTGAGCATGGTGGCGTGTTTCTGGCGCGCGGCGGCAAGTACGAACAGCTAGAGGGCAGGGACCGCCCGCGCAATGTCGTGGCACGGTTCGAAAGCCTTCAGGCGGCTCATGACTGCTACCATTCGGACGCTTATCAAGAGGCGTTGAGTTACGCCAAAGGCGCGTCCGAACGGGATCTGATGATCCTTGAAGAACTGGAATAGGTAAAGGGCGCCGCAACGGGCGCCCTTTTCATATCAGCTTGCGCGGGCTTGGCGCTTGCGCTCATGCGGGTCCAGATAGCGCTTGCGCAGGCGGATCGCGTTGGGCGTCACTTCGACCAGTTCGTCATCGTCGATATAGGCAATCGCCTCTTCCAGCGACATTTTTACAGGGGTCGTGAGGCGGACGTTTTCGTCGGTGCCAGAGGCCCGGACGTTGGTCAGCTTCTTGCCCTTGAGCGGGTTCACCTCAAGATCGTTTTCGCGGCTGTGTTCACCGATAATCATGCCCTGATAGACGTCTTCTTGCGCGCCGATGAAGAACTTGCCGCGGTCCTCAAGATTGAAGATCGCATAGGCCACGGACACCCCGTTCTCCATCGAGATCAGCACGCCTGCGCGACGGCCGGGGATCGGGCCTTTATGCGGGGCCCAGTCGTGGAAGACGCGGTTCAGGACGCCTGTGCCGCGCGTGTCGGTCAGAAACTCGCCGTGATAACCGATCAGGCCGCGCGACGGGACATGGGCGATGATGCGGGTTTTGCCACTGTTTTGCTTCATCTCGACCAGCTCGCCTTTGCGCGCGCCAGTGATCTTTTCGATGACCGAGCCGGAATATTCATCATCGACATCAATCGTGACTTCCTCGATCGGCTCATGGCGCTGACCGTCGATCTCTTGGAACAGCACCTGCGGGCGCGAGATTGACAGTTCGAACCCCTCGCGGCGCATGTTTTCGATCAGAACGCCCATCTGCAATTCGCCGCGCCCGGCCACTTCGAAGGCTTCGCCGCCCGGTGTGTCGGTGATGCGGATGGCGACGTTGGATTCGGCTTCCTTCATCAGACGTTCGCGGATCACGCGGGATTGGACCTTCTTGCCGTCGCGGCCCGACAAAGGGCTGTCGTTGATGCCAAAAGTGACGGTGATCGTGGGTGGGTCAATGGGCTGGGCGTCGAGCGGCGTATCCACTTCGGGCGCGCAGATCGTATCGGCCACGGTGGCTTTGGTCATCCCGGCGAGGCTGACGATATCGCCGGCTTCGGCCACGTCGATGGGCGATTGCGCCAGACCGCGAAACGCCATGATCTTGGTCACGCGGAACTGTTCGATCTTGTCGCCTTCGCGCGACAGCGCTTTGACGGTTTCGCCTGTTTTCAGCGTTCCGCTTTCCACGCGACCTGTCAGCAGACGGCCGATGAACGGGTCGGACCCCAGCGTGGTGACGAGCATGGTAAACGGCTCAGCCTGACGCTGGATTTGCGCGGGCGCGGGGACGTGATCGACAACAAGATCAAAGAGCGCAGAGAGGTCCTTGCGCGGGCCATCCAGTTCAGCGTCGCACCAGCCGTTGCGGCCAGAGGCGTAGAGCGCGGGGAAATCCAGCTGCTCTTCATTGGCATCGAGGTTGGCGAAGAGATCGAACACCTCGTCCAGCGCGCGGTCGGGTTCGGCGTCGGGCTTGTCGACCTTGTTCAGAACCACAATCGGGCGCAGACCCAAGGCCAGCGCTTTGGAGGTCACGAATTTCGTCTGGGGCATCGGGCCTTCGGCCGCATCGACCAGCAAAACAACGCCGTCGACCATGCTCAGGATACGCTCCACCTCGCCGCCGAAATCGGCGTGGCCGGGGGTGTCGACGATGTTGATGCGGGTGTTGTTCCACTCAACCGAAGTGGCTTTGGCAAGGATCGTGATGCCGCGTTCGCGCTCCAGATCGTTGCTGTCCATGGCGCGTTCGGTGGTCGCCTGGTTCTCGCGATAGGTGCCGGATTGCTTGAGAAGCTCGTCCACCAGCGTCGTCTTGCCGTGGTCCACGTGAGCGATGATTGCGATGTTGCGCAGGTCCATTGGGTCAGCCTTCATAAGGGAGTTGCGCGCCGCATACACTGCACATGCAGCATTGGCTAGGGGGAAAGGCGTGTGCCGTGTGGGCGTGACTGAAATGCCCTAGCTGCCCAGATAGCGGTCTTTGCGATGATTGATCGCGATCAGCACATTGATCACCACAGCCCCCAGCAGCGAATAAAGCACGACCGATGCGGGGAACAGGATGAAGGCTACGCCGAAGATCACCAGATCGACGCCCAATTGCATCCAGCCTGCGGGGAAGTTGGTGCGATCCTGAATGAGCAGAGCAACAACGCCCAGCCCGCCCATGGAGCCGCCATGGCGGAAGATCACCAACAGGCCCGTGCCGGTGACAAGCCCGAAGATCAGCGCGCCCAGTGCAGGCTCCAGCTGCTCAAAGACCAGACCCATCGGGATCAGTTCGGTCAAAAGCGCAAGGGCGGCAACGCAGCCGAGGGATTTCAGCGTGAACGCGCGGCCCATGCGGGTCCAAGCGAGCCAGTAAAACGGAAGGTTGATCAGCAGGAATACCAACCCGAAGCTATAGCCCGTCAAATAGGAGAGGATCACCGCAATGCCTGCCATCTGCCCGGTGATCAGCCCTAGATGGGTCAGAATCGTCAGCCCCAGAGCGCAGAAAAACACGCCCGTGGAGAGGCCTTGGGCATCTTCCAAGGGGCTGTGTCTGACCGCTTTGGGGTCGGGAAAGGGAACGCGTGCTGGCATAAATTCGTATTTATGGCAGAAAGGCTGACCTTACCAGCCCTTCTTTACATGGCTGCGTTCAGGTTCTCGTCAATCTTTTCCAGGAAGCCTTCGGTCGTCAGCCAGCTTTGATCCGGGCCGACCAGCAGGGCGAGGTCCTTGGTCATGTGACCGCTTTCGACCGTGTCCACGATGACCTTTTCCAAGGTTTCGGCGAACGCGGTGAGTTGGGTATTGTCGTCCAGCTTCGCACGATGCTTCAGGCCGCCGGTCCACGCAAAAATTGACGCGATGGAGTTGGTCGACGTCGCCTCGCCCTTCTGGTGCTGGCGGTAGTGGCGCGTGACGGTGCCGTGGGCGGCCTCCGCCTCCACGATTTTGCCGTCGGGCGTCATCAGTTGCGAGGTCATCAGACCCAGCGAGCCGAAACCCTGCGCGACCGTGTCAGATTGCACGTCGCCATCGTAGTTCTTGGTGGCCCAGACAAACCCGCCGTTCCATTTCATCGCGCAAGCGACCATGTCGTCGATCAGGCGGTGCTGGTATTCGATCCCAGCCTCTTTGAACTGCGCTTCAAATTCTTCCTCGTAGATGCGCTGGAAGATCTGCAGGAACTGGCCGTCATATTGCTTTAGGATCGTGTTCTTGGTCGAGAGATACACCGGCCAGCCGAGGTTCAAACCGTAATTCAGGGAGGCCCGCGCGAAATCCTCGATGCTTTTGTCGAGGTTATACATGCCCATATAGACGCCCGAGGAGGGGGCGTCGAACACCTCATGCTCGATCGCTTGCCCGTCTTCGCCCACGAATTTCATCGACAGCTTACCGGGGCCGGGGAATTTCATATCCGTCGCGCGGTATTGATCGCCGTAGGCATGCCGCCCGATCACGATGGGCCGGGTCCAGCCGGGCACGAGGCGTGGGACGTTCTTGCAGATGATCGGCGCGCGGAAGACGACGCCGCCGAGGATATTGCGGATTGTGCCATTGGGAGAGCGCCACATCTGCTTGAGGCCAAACTCCTCAACCCGTTGTTCATCGGGTGTGATCGTTGCGCATTTGACGCCAACGCCGATCTCCTTGATCTTTTCGGCGGCATCAATGGTAATCTGGTCGTTGGTGCGGTCGCGTTCCTCAATCCCCAGATCGTAGTACAACAGATCAATGTCGAGATAGGGGAGGATCAGCTTGGTTTTGATGAAGTCCCAGATGATACGGGTCATCTCGTCGCCGTCGAGTTCAACGACAGGGTTCTCTACTTTGATCTTGGACATGGGATCTCCGACGGAGTGAGTATTTTTGCAAAGATGAAGCCTAGGAGGCGTTTTGGAAATAGGTGTGGATGCGACCTTTTAGATGATCCCACAGGGCAGGGGCGCCGCGCGCGACTTTGGTGCCGACCATCTGGTCCACCCGGTCCTCGGTGACATTGTATTTGGCCCAAGTTCCGCCGTTCGAGGCGAGGTTCAGAACAGGCGGCAAAGCGCGGTCGATGGCTTTGGCGAAGACTGCGTCAGGGGTGGCTGCGGCTTCAAATTCATCCCACAAGGCGCGGAATGTCTGGGCCTGATCTTTCGGAAGCATCCCGAAAAGCCGATCCGCGGCGGCCTTCTCTTCGGCTTCGATATCGTTGACGGCAGGCACATCAAAGATCGGATTATCGCCTGCATCAATCTCGACAATGTCGTGAATCAACAGCATCTGGATGACGCGGGCGAGATCGACACGCGCATCGGCCTGATCTGCCATGACCAGCGCAAAGAGCGCCACATGCCAGCTATGCTCTGCCGAGTTCTCGGGGCGAGATCGGTCGGTCAGGATATTGCCACGGTTGACGGACTTGAGCTTGTCGACCTCTGTCAGAAAGGCCAGTTGCTGCTCAAGCCGTGCGCTCATCGGGTGTTTTCTGTCAGGCGGCGTTGGACGTAATCGGTCACATTACCGATCATCGTGTCCATATGCGGGTCTTCAAAGAAGTGCCCGGCACCTTCCAGTTCCTGATGGGTGATCGTGATGCCCTTTTGCTCGTGCAGTTTGTTGACAAGCGTATGTGTATCCGCCGGGGGGGCGACGCGGTCGCCGGTGCCGTTGATGATCAGGCCAGAACTGGGGCAGGGCGCCAGAAAGCTGAAGTCATACATATTCGCGGGGGGCGAGACCGAGATGAAGCCGGTAATCTCAGGACGGCGCATCAGCAACTGCATCCCGATCCATGCGCCGAAGGAGAAGCCCGCGACCCAGCAATGCTTGGAGTTGTTGTTCATCGATTGCAGGTAGTCCAAAGCAGAGGCCGCATCCGACAGCTCACCAATGCCCTGATCATATTCGCCCTGCGACCGCCCCACGCCGCGGAAATTGAAACGCAGCACGGTGAAGCCCATATTGTAGAAGGCGTAGTGCAGGTTATACACCACACGATTGTTCATCGTTCCGCCAAACTGCGGATGCGGATGCAGCACGATGGCGATGGGGGCGTCTTTTTCCTTTTGGGGGTGGTAACGGCCTTCGAGGCGGCCCTCGGGGCCGGGGAAAATCACTTCGGGCATGGGTGTCCCTTGTTATCTGTTGCGCCTTGCGCCCTGTCGCGGCGCTTGACGGGAATTGGCTGTAGACTTAGAATTGTTCTAAGATTGCGGCAGGCAGGCCATTCGGCGGTGCTGTGCAGTTAATGTGGCAGGTGTGAAACGTCAATGAATTTGCGCAGATCAACTTTGGGGGCAGGCCTATGAAACTTGGCACGAAAGGGCGCTACGCCATGGTCGCTTTGGCCGATATCGCGCTGCAGCCCGGCGATGATCTTGTGACACTGGCCGAGATCAGCAAACGGCAGGATATCTCACTGCCGTATCTTGAGCAGCTTTTCGTCAAGCTGCGCCGTGCCGAGCTTGTCGAGTCTGTGCGCGGGCCGGGCGGTGGGTATCGGCTTAGCCGGGAACCGTCGCAGATCCGTGTGGTCGATATCATGAGCGCGGTCGACGAGTCGGTGGACGCGATGCAGAAAGGGGCCGGGGCCTCGGGGGCGCTGTCGGGCAGCCGGGCGCAATCCATGACGAACCGGCTTTGGGAAGGGCTTAGCGCCCATGTCTATGTGTTCCTGCATCAGACGCGCCTGTCGGATGTCATCACCAATGACCTGACGCCCTGTCCGGCGGTGCCGAACCTGTTCGAGATTGTCGATACCTGAGCCCGTGTCCCGCATCTATTTGGATCATAACGCCACCGCGCCTTTGCGGGCCGAGGCGCGCGCCACGATGATTGCGGCGATGGATGCGGTGGGAAACCCGTCCAGCGTCCATGCCGAAGGGCGTGCCGCGAAAAGCATTGTCGAAAAAGCGCGCGGCCAGATTGCCGAGGCGATGGGCGCGATGGCGGCGGATATCGTCTTCACGTCCGGGGCCACCGAAGCTGCGGCATTGGCGTGTGCCGGGCGGGGCCTCCACGGCGGTGATATCGAGCATGACGCCGTTGCGGCCTGGATTGATCCGTCTTTGCCGGTTTCCGCGGAGGGCGCAGTTTCGGTCGCGGCGCCTGAGCAAACCGCCTTGCAGATGGCCAATAGTGAAACCGGCATCTTGCAGGACCTGCCGCAGGGCCTTGCGGTCAGCGATATGACTCAGGCGTTCGGGAAAATCCCGCTCGCTTTCGATTGGTCTGGCGTCGGAATGGGGCTGATTTCGGCGCATAAACTGGGCGGTCCAAAGGGAATTGGGGCCCTCGTGATGCCGCGCGGCACGGATTTGGCCGCGCAGATCAAAGGTGGAGGACAAGAGATGGGCCGCCGCTCTGGCACCGAAAATGTCATTGCAATCGCGGGGTTCGGGGCCGCAGCTCATGTAGCTGCACGCGATCTGGCGGCTGGAAAATGGGACCAGATCGAAGAATTTAGAAATATTCTAGAAATAACTCTAGAAGAGTCTGCGAAATCGACTATTTTTGTCGGGAAAGGTGCGCGTCGCCTTCCAAACACCAGTTGCTTCGCCGTTCCCGGCTGGAAAGGGGAAACGCAGGTGATGCAGATGGACTTGGCCGGTGTGGCGATTTCTGCAGGCTCGGCCTGCTCCAGCGGCAAGGTCCGCGCCAGCCGCGTATTGCGCGCCATGGGATATGACGAGGCCACAGCCAGCAGCGCGATCCGCGTGTCGCTGGGGGTGGAGACGACAAAGGACGATGTGGAGCGGTTCTGCGAGATCTGGCTGCGCCATTACAACAAGTTTCGCGCGCGAGCCGCGTGACATCGATAACAGCGCCTCAAGCGGCGTAGATGAGGAGAGACCGGAATGGCTGCGTTGGATAATGTGGAAGTCAAAGAAGGCGTCGATCAGGAAACGGTCGAGGCGGTCAAGGAACTTTCCGGCACCTACAAGCACGGCTGGAACACCGATATCGAGATGGAATATGCGCCCAAGGGCCTGAACACCGATATCGTCAAGCTGATCTCTGAGAAGAATGAAGAGCCAGAGTGGATGACCGAATGGCGTCTGCAGGCGTTCGAGCGTTGGGGCAAGCTGACCGAGCCGAAATGGGCGATGGTCGACTATCCTGAGATCGACTTTCAGGACCAGTATTACTACGCCCGTCCGAAAAGCATGGTCGAGAAGCCGAAATCCCTGGACGAGGTCGATCCCAAGTTGCTGGCGACTTACGAAAAGCTGGGCATTCCGCTGAAAGAGCAGGCGATGCTTGCCGGTGTCGAGATGCCCGAGGAAGAGCGTAAGGTTGCCGTGGATGCGGTCTTTGATTCCGTTTCTGTTGGCACGACCTTTCAGGAAGAGCTGAAAAAAGCGGGCGTGATCTTCTGCTCCATCTCGGAAGCGATCAAAGAGCATCCTGAACTGGTCAAGAAATACCTCGGCTCGGTCGTGCCTGTGTCCGACAACTACTATGCGACGCTGAACTCGGCCGTGTTCTCGGACGGATCCTTCGTCTACGTGCCGCCCGGTGTGCGCTGCCCGATGGAGCTGAGCACGTATTTCCGCATCAACGCCGAAAACACCGGCCAGTTCGAGCGGACGTTGATCATCGCGGACAAGGGCTCTTATGTGTCCTATCTGGAAGGCTGCACGGCCCCCCAGCGCGATATCGCACAGCTGCACGCGGCAGTGGTCGAGATCATCATCGAAGAAGACGCCGAGGTGAAATACTCCACCGTTCAGAACTGGTACCCCGGTGACGAGAACGGCAAAGGCGGTATCTATAATTTCGTGACCAAACGCGCCGATTGCCGTGGCGACCGTGCCAAGGTGATGTGGACGCAGGTCGAAACCGGATCGGCCGTGACGTGGAAATATCCGTCCTGCATCCTGCGCGGTGATGATACGCAAGGGGAGTTCTATTCGATCGCGATCGCCAACAACTATCAGCAGGCCGATACCGGCACGAAGATGGTGCATCTGGGCAAGAACACCAAGTCGCGGATTGTCTCGAAAGGCATCAGCGCAGGCAAGGCGCAGAACACCTATCGCGGCCTTGTCTCGATGCACCCGAAAGCCAAGGACAGCCGCAATTATACCCAATGTGACAGCCTTTTGATCGGCGATAAATGCGGGGCGCATACGGTGCCGTATATCGAGGTGAAGAACAATTCCTCTCGCGTGGAGCACGAGGCGACGACATCCAAGGTGGATGACGACCAGATGTTCTACTGCCGCTCGCGTGGCATGGACGAGGAAGAGGCGGTCGCTTTGGTGGTCAACGGTTTCTGTAAGGAAGTGCTGCAAGCCCTGCCGATGGAGTTTGCGATGGAAGCCCAAGCCCTTGTCGCGATTTCGCTGGAAGGCTCTGTTGGTTAATGGCGGCGGCCGTCAGCAATAAGAAGCCAAACGTGCTTCCGCCGCGCTTCGGCCATCCCTCGCGGATGGACCCGGATACCCGGCGTGTGACGTTGCTGATTCTGGCGCATCTGATCGTGTTTTTGATCGCGATGTCGCACGACGAGATCGTGGCGGAAATGGTTGCCGATGGCTGGTTTCTTGCAGGTTTTGCGGAGCGGTGCGAGCTGTTGATCGGGTTTGTGCTTTTCCTGTGCTGGGGCGCTTTGACAGTGCGGTTGCTGGACGTGGTCAAAAATGCGGCCCGCCAAGAAGGGCCGTCCGAATGAGCCGGCTGCTGCAAGACGGGCTAACTGCACCGCTGGGTTATAAGCTGCTCGGCCTTGCGGTGGCGCTGGTGCTAGGCTTCGTGCTGACCGCCGGGGCTGTCTTCATGCAGCTTTTGGGGCAGATCGGCTTTCTGGCCGCATGTGTTTTCGGGATCGCGATGGGGGTCGTCGGCTTGATGGTCGCGGGGGCCTTGGTGAGACGCCGCAAGGTGGGATGAGATGGGCCGCGCAGCATTTATATCCGCCCTCACAACAGGGGGCTTTTGCGCCGCATTTGCCTACGGCATCCAGCTGATTGCGGTGGAGTTTTCAGGTCTGGCGGTTTTGCTCGTCAGCGGAGTATCGGGGTTTCTGGGCAGCCTGCTGGCCTCAATCCTATGGAGTAAGAAATGATCGTCACAACGACGAACACAATCGAAGGCAAGCCCATCGCCAGCTATCACGGCATCGTCGTGGGCGAAGCGATCATGGGCGCCAACGTGGTCCGCGATGTTTTCGCGTCGATCACCGATATCGTGGGCGGTCGCTCGGGCGTTTATGAAAGCAAGCTGCAAGACGCTCGCGACACGGCCCTTGCAGAACTGGAAGACCGCGCCCGCGAAAAGGGTGCCAACGCCGTGGTGGGTGTCGATCTGGATTATGAAGTTGTTGGAAATTCGATGTTGATGGTGTCGGCCTCCGGCACTGCTGTCACCGTCTAAGGAGCGAAGAAAAATGTTGGAAATCAAGAACCTGCACGTCAAACTTGAAGAAGAGGACAAGCAAATCCTCAAAGGTGTCGACCTGACGCTTGAGGCGGGCAAGGTCCACGCGATCATGGGGCCTAATGGCTCTGGTAAGTCAACGCTGTCTTACGTGCTGTCTGGCCGTGATGGCTATGAGGTGACCGACGGTTCTGCCACGCTCGAAGGCGAGGATATCCTTGATCTTGAGCCGGAAGAGCGGGCCGCTGCGGGCCTCTTTCTGGCGTTTCAATATCCTGTTGAGATCCCCGGCGTCGGCAATATGACGTTCCTGCGCACCGCAGTGAACGCGCAGCGCAAAGCGCGCGGCGAGGAGGAGCTTTCTGCCGGTGACTTCCTCAAGATCGTTCGCGAGAAGGCCAAGAGCCTCAAGATCAATGCCGATATGCTGAAACGCCCGGTCAATGTGGGCTTCTCGGGTGGTGAGAAAAAGCGTAATGAAATCATGCAGATGGCCATGCTTGAGCCGAAAATGTGTATCTTGGATGAAACCGATTCCGGCCTTGACGTGGACGCGATGAAGCTCGTCTCCGACGGTGTGAACGCCCTGCGCGGTGAAGGCCGGTCGTTTCTTGTCATCACGCATTATCAGCGCCTGCTGGACCACATCAAACCGGATGTCGTGCACATCATGGCAGACGGGCGCATCGTGAAATCCGGCGGCCCCGAACTGGCGCTGGAAGTTGAAAACAACGGCTATGCCGACATTCTGGAGGAGGTCGCCTAATGGCTTTGCCCGCCCAGAAACAAGACGCAACCGACGCCCGTTTGGCGTCCATGACGCTGCCCGAAAGCGGCGTCTGGGCCAAAACGGCGCGCGAAGACGCGCTCTCGCGGGTGACGGCTATGGGGCTGCCTTCCGCGCGTGACGAATATTGGAAATACACAAACCCGGCCAGCCTTGTCGCCAGAGAAGCGCCCGAAGCTGCGCTCCATGAAAATGATGCGGTGCCGCTCTATGACGGGATCGACCGGCTGAAGGTCGTCTTTGTTGACGGTGTCTTCGATGCCGAGGCCAGCGATGATCTGACCCTTGAGGGCGTCGAGATTGAGCGTCTGGCCGAGGTCTCTCAGATGGATATCCACTGGGCCAAGGATCTTTACGGCGTGCTGGAAACCCGGGGGCAGAAGCCGGTTGAACGCCCCATGGCGGCGCTCAACACGGCCTATGCGACGGATGGTCTGGTGATCCGCGCCACAGGCCAGGTCGCCAAACCCATCGCGCTGATTTATCGCCACGAAAGCACCACATCCGATGCGATCCTGCATCATGTCATCCGCGTGGAGGAAGGGGCGGACGTAACCGTTCTGGAAAACGGCCCGGCTGCTGCACGCTTCAATAAGGTCATGGAGGTCGATGTCGCCGACAAAGGCGCGTTTCATCACGTCCGTGCCCAGGGCCGCGATCACGAGCGTCGTGCGAACACGCATCTGTACGGGCGTCTCGGCACGGAATCAGTCTTCAAGAGCTTCACGCTGACCGCTAATGGCCGTCTGACCCGCAACGAGGTCGTGCTGGAATTGCTGGGCGACGACGCGCAGGCCCATGTGGCCGGTGCCGCCCTTGGTGATGGTGATTTTCACCATGATGACACCGTGTTCATCACCCATGACGCTGTGAATTGCGAAAGCCGCCAGGTCTTCAAGAAGGTGCTGCGCAATGGGGCTGTGGGCGTGTTCCAAGGCAAGATTTTGGTTCAGCCGGACGCCCAGAAAACGGACGGCTACCAGATCAGCCAATCCCTGCTTCTGGACGATGACAGCCAGTTCCTCGCCAAGCCCGAGCTTGAGATTTACGCCGACGATGTCGCCTGTTCCCATGGCTCTACCTCCGGTGCGATTGACGAGGACGCGCTTTTCTATTTGCGCTCGCGGGGCGTGCCTGAGGGGCCTGCAACAGATCTGTTGGTGCTGTCTTTCCTTGCTGAAGCCATCGACGAGATCGAGGATGAGGCCATCGCCGACGATATCCTGAGCCGTCTTGAAGCATGGCTTGCACGGCGGCGCGGTTAACCATTGCCGGTCACCCGCGATATCCGTGAAAGCTACCGCAGACCGGCGCAGGTGATGCGCCGGTTGTTGGCTGATGGGCAGCGCGAAGACCGTGCGCTCGCGATCCTCATGGGGGGCGCGTTGCTGGCTTTTCTGTTTCAATTGCCAAGGCTCTCGCGCCAATCGCATCTACAAGGCGAAGACCTGACCGGTCTTATGGCCAATACGCTTTTCGCCTGTCTTTTCTTTCTGCCGCTGATCTTTTACGGGATCGCCGCAGTGTCGCATATCGTCGCGAAAGTACTGGGAGGCAAAGGCACTTGGTATGGCGCACGCCTGGCGCTCTTTTGGTCCTTTTTGTCGGCTAGCCCGTTGATGTTGCTCAATGGTTTGGTCGCAGGCTTTGTTGGCCCCGGCTTCGAGTTGCAGATCGTCGGCCTGCTTTGGGTGCTCGTTTTTGGCGCTTTCTGGTTCATCAATTTGCGGGTTGCGGAATCTGCGGTTGAGCGGGACGCGGCGACGCCCTAAGTCACGGTTATGGATTTTTCACTCAACACAATCTCCGCGCTGCTGCGCCTGACCTTCCGCGACGCGCGGGAGGGGGCCTATGCCGTGCTCAGCCTTGGCATCCCGAAATCGGCGCTGATGCTGATGGTCGCCATCGTTGCCGTTCTAAGCGCGCTGATGGCAGGCATCTTTCAGTTGCTGATCCCGGGAACAACCGCCGCAGGACCCCCTCCGGGCATCGTGGCGTTAACCATTGGCGGCGTCATCTTGGGCACCGCGATAGGCCTGCATTATGCAGGGCGTGCATTCGGTGGATCGGGGCGTTTGCCCGATGCCATCCTGTTGATGGTCTGGCTGCAAGTTGTGTTGCTGCTGATCCAAGCTGTGCAAAATATCGTCTTGCTGGTCGCGCCCTCAGCTGTCGGGATCGTCTTCCTGCTGGCCTTTGGCTACACCCTTTGGCTGATGATCAATTTCATTGATGTGCTCCACAGTTTCGGCTCGCGCACGCGCGCAGCCGTGTTGTTGCTTCTCACGCTCGTCGGCCTGTCCCTTGGCTTGGGCATGATCTTTTCCATCCTCGGCATCGCCGTACCCGGAGGAGGCCCGGTATGAGTTTTGACGTTCAGGCGGTCCGCGCCGATTTTCCGATCCTGTCTCGTGAAGTGAATGGCAAACCGCTCGTCTATCTTGACAGCGGCGCGTCCGCACAAAAGCCGCAAGTGGTGATTGATGCGATCAGTTACGCCTATTCATACGAATATTCAAATGTTCACAGGGGCTTGCATTACCTTTCTAATGTCGCGACCGAGAAATACGAAAGCGTCCGCGGCGTTATTGCAAAGTTCCTGAATGCAGGCTCCGAGGACGAGATCGTTTTGAACTCGGGCACCACCGAAGGCATCAACATGGTCGCCTATGGTTGGGCCATGCCCCGCATGGAAGCGGGCGACGAGATCGTGCTTTCGATCATGGAGCATCACGCCAATATCGTCCCGTGGCATTTTTTGCGCGAACGTCAGGGCATCGTGATCAAATGGGTTGATGTGGATGCCAACGGCGATCTGGACCCGCAAAAGGTGATTGACGCCATTGGTCCAAAGACAAAACTGGTTGCAATCACACATCTTTCCAATGTGTTGGGAACCAAAGTTGATGTGAAATCCATCACCCAAGCTGCCCATGAAAAGGGTGTTCCGGTGCTGGTCGACGGCTCTCAGTCGGCCGTTCACATGCCTGTGGATGTGCAGGATCTTGGCGTGGATTTCTACGCGATCACGGGTCACAAGCTTTATGGACCAAGCGGCTCTGGCGCGATTTATGTCCGTAAGGACCGGATGGCCGAAATGCGCCCGTTCATTGGTGGCGGCGACATGATCCGCGATGTGCACCGCGATGAGGTGATCTATAACGACGCCCCGATGAAGTTCGAAGCTGGCACTCCCGGCATCGTGCAGACCATCGGTCTGGGCGTCGCGCTGGAATATATTATGAGCCTCGGCATGGCGAATATCGCCGCCTATGAGGACAGCCTGCGCGACTATGCGCGCAGCAAGCTAGACGGTCTTAACTGGTTGAATGTCCAAGGGCAAAGCGCTGATAAAGCTGCTATTTTCTCGTTCACCTTGCAGGGCGCTGCCCATGCGCATGACATCTCGACCGTGCTCGATAAGAAGGGCGTTGCTGTCCGCGCAGGCCAGCATTGCGCCCAGCCGCTGATGGAGCATATGGGCATCCCCGCGACCTGCCGTGCTTCGTTTGCGATGTATAACACCACCGACGACGTTGATGCGCTCGTCGATGCGCTGGAGCTTTGCCACGATCTTTTTGCGTGATTTGCCCGTTGCGGCGTGAAACCCGCGCGGCTATAGAACGCTGAAAGGTCCCTTAGCTCAGCTGGATAGAGCGCTGCCCTCCGAAGGCAGAGGCCAGAGGTTCGAATCCTCTAGGGACCGCCAGTAAAACAAGGGCGATATGGGGTTTCCATATCGCTTTTTTCGTTTCGCGCCTAGTGCGCCGGAAGCTCCGCCAACACACGCCGCCCGATATCATCCAGCATCGCGTCCAGATCGAGGGGCAGTTCCATCTGCGCGAGCTTGCCGTCGATCAACAGAAAACTCAGCCCGTGAACGAAGCTCCACAGCTGAAAGGCGCAGCGCTCGTCAATCTCCTCGACAAGCGCACTGCCGCGATAGGCCGCGACCTCGCCCTTGACCAGACTGAACGTGTCTTCGCCCTTTTCCACCAGCGCATCATCGGTGTCGTGATCTTTCGACAGCCCGAACATCAGGCGAAAGACCGCCGGTTCCGTCTGGGCGAATGTCACATAGACCCGGCCCAGCGCTGATATTCGCGCAAGGCTGCGTTCAGGCAGGGGGGCGAGCGCGTCGATCATCTGGGCGTATTGCCGTTGCATGCCTTCAAAGGCGACGGCACGTAGCAATTCATCCTTATCTTTGAAGTGCTTGTAAGGGGCCGCCGTCGACACACCTGCCCGGCGGCAGGCCTCGGAAACAGACAGATGATCAGGGCCTTTTTCCTCGATCAGAAACCGCGTGGCCTCAATCAGTTGCGCGCGCAGGTCGCCGTGGTGGTAGCTGTCGCGCGGGGCGGTGTCTGTTGGTTTTTTCATGATCCAATTGCTTTCAGACTTCGTAGAACTTGTCAAAGTGAGAGATTCTAACATATGTTAGTGATGCTAACTTCAAAGAGGTGACCCATGGCCGATGAACCGAAGAAGCCCAGCGCAGGCCGCCGCGCCGCGCGCATGGTATTGAACACCGCGCTCACTCTGAGCGTTGTCGGTGCGGCCGGGTTCGCCGTGGTTTTTGGTTCCGAGATGTTGGCCAACAGGGCCGAGGCCAGCGTAAGCGCCAACACGGCAGAGCGCCTTCCCGTGACGGTCACCGAGCTGACCTTGTCTGACGGCTACACCTTGCCGCGCCAATTCGTGGGGCAGGTTGAAGCCGCTGCGACGGTTGCGTTGTCCTTTGAACTTGGCGGCCGCTTGTCAGAGCTTTTGGTGGAGGAGGGCGCACAAGTTGACGAAGGCCAATTGCTTGCCCGTCTCGACACCGCGCTCCTTCTGGCGGAACGGTCCCGGCTTGACGCCGCCCGCGCGGCCACAACCGCGCAGCTGGAACTGGCCGAAAGCCGCCTTGTGCGAGCCTTGGCCTTGCGCGAAGACGGCTTTGCCAGCGAAGAGGCCGTCGATCAGACCCGCGCCACACGCGACGAGTTGCAAAACCGCATCCGCGAGACTGACGCGCTGATCGCCTCCGTCGCGATCAACCTCGAAAAATCCGAGCTTTTTGCGCCTTTTGCCGGTCAGGTGGGCCTGCGAAATGTAGACGGGGGCGAGACATTGTCGGCGGGTGCCCCCGTTCTGACGTTGATCGAAACAGCGACGCCGCAGGTTCGCGTGGGCTTGCCGCTCTCCGTTGATCTGAATGACCTGGACAATGCAGAGATCGCAGTGAATGGCGCGACATATCCCGCACGCCTTTTGCATGTGCGCCCCGATATTGATCCCGTGACCCGCACCCGCACCGCGATCTTCGCGATAGAGGCCCCGAATGCGCCGACCTTTGGTCAAACGGCCACTTTGATCCTTGAAGACAGGGTCGCGCTGCCCGGCACCTGGCTGCCGCTTGATGCTTTGCAGGAAGGGGTGGGCGGCGTCTGGACCGTTCTGGTTGTGGACGAGGGCGTTGTGCGGTCCGCCATGGTCGAAGTGCTTTATGCCGACGCGGCGCGCGCTTATGTGCGCGGCACGTTCCAGCCCGGCACCCAGATGATTGACGCTGGCGCACACCGGGTCGTGCCGGGCCAGCAGGTCCGCGTTCTGGCAGAGGCGGAGTAACCCCATGGTCACGCTTCCGTTCCGCCAGCCGCGCGTCGTTGCCCTGATTCTCTTGGTGTTGATATCGGCAGGCATGTCCGCCTTCCTGTCCATCGGGCGGCAGGAAGACCCGACGATCACCAACATCTTTGCGACCGTGACAACGACCTTTCCGGGCGCAGATCCTGCGCGGGTCGAAGCACTTGTCACGACGGAAATCGAAGAAGAGTTGCGCGAGATCGCAGAGGTCGACACCGTCACCTCCGTCTCGCGCACCGGCGTGTCGGTCGTCTCGGTCGAGCTTTTGGAGACGTTGGACGAGACCACAATCGAACAGGTCTGGTCCGAAGCCCGTGATGCGGTCGAAGACGCCCGTCGCAATTTCCCCGAGGGTGTTTTGGCGCCAGAGTTCGATGCGGAAGGCATCTCGGCCTATTCGGCCGTGATCGCCATCACCGCCGATCATGACGGCGTGCCGCAGACGCTGATCCATGCCTATGCCGAAAGCCTCGCAGATCGTCTTCGCGCGATCCCCTCGACCCGCGCAGTGGATCTTTTTGGCGAACCCGATGAAGAGGTTGTGGTCGAGATTGATCCTCACGCCGCCGCCGCCCTTGGTCTGACCGCCGCCGAGATTTCGCAACGGATTTCAGCCGCGGACGGCAAAGTGCAGGCGGGGCGTCTTGACGGCACCGAAACTGGCCTAACCATCAATGTTTCAGGAGAGATCGCAGCCCTTGACCGGCTCTCGCGTGTTGTCGTGCGCGAAGGCGGGCAGGGGGCAACCGTGACCCTTGCCGACATTGCCGAGATTTCGCGCGGCCCCCGCGCGCCGTCGACCGAGCTTGCCTATGCCAATGGTCGCCCCGCCGTCCTAGTGGGCGTGTTGGCTCAGGACGGTGTGCAGATCGACCGCTGGATGGGGTTCGTGCATGACGATTTGGAGACGGGCCAAGCGCAAATTCCCCAAGGTCTGAGCGAGGTGCTGATCTTTGATCAATCCACCTACACCGCCGATCGTCTGACCGAGGTTGGCACGAACATGGCCATCGGTGTCGCCCTTGTGGTGGGCGTGCTCTTTATCACCCTTGGCCTGCGCGCCGCCGCCATCGTCGCGTTGGTCTTGCCAGTGGTATCGCTGGCGACGATCGCGACGATGAATTTCATCGGCCTGCCGATCCATCAGATGTCGGTCACAGGGCTGATCGTGGCGCTGGGTTTGCTGGTCGACGCGGCCATCGTCATGGTGGACGAGGTCCGCCAACGGCTGGCGCGCGGCATGTCCCGCGAGGATGCTGTGGGCGACGCGATCCGCCGCCTGTCCGCGCCGTTGCTGGCCTCGACCGTGACGACAGCGTTGTCCTTTACTCCGATGATTCTGCTGCCCGGTCCTGCGGGCGATTTCGTCGGCTCTATCGCGATTGCCGTGGTGATCATGCTGATCTGGTCGCTTTTCATCGCGCTGACCGTGACGCCTGCCTTTGCCGGTTGGTTTATCAAACCGGGCGGGCGGGGCGGTCTGTCCATCGGGCCGCTGGCCCGCGCCTTCACGGCTTCGATCCGCTGGTCTGTAGGCAATCCCGTGAAATCCATCGCGCTCGCGCTGATCTTGCCGGTGATGGGCTTTGCCGCCTTCCCGACACTCACCGCGCAGTTCTTTCCGGGCGTGGACCGCGACCAGTTCTATCTGGAGGTCGAGATGCCCCCCGGCACCGCTCTGCAACAGACAGCTGCCGTCACCCGCGCCATTGATACCGACTTACTGTCGCGCGACGGGATCGACCAGATCTACTGGTCCGTCGGCCAATCCGGCCCGGCCTTTTATTACAATATCACCGGCGGGCGCGCGCAAGAGCCGACCTACGCCATCGCCATGATCAAGACCGACACCGCCGAAGATGCCGCCCGTCTGGTCCCGCAAGTGCAGGCTGATCTTGACGCGAATTTCCCCCAAGCCACAATCATTGTCCGGGGGCTTGTGCAAGGCCCACCCGTGGACGCCCCGGTTGAGGTCCGCCTTGTTGGCCCCGATCTGAACGTGCTGCGCGACTATGGCGATCAGGCTCGCGCGCTTATGGCTGATGTGCCTATCGTGACCCAAGTGCGCACGCAAGTTTCGGGTGGCGCGCCGCAAGTGCGCTTCAACATAGATGAAACCGCCGCCCGCCTGCTGGGCCTGAACATTACCGATATCGCCGCCCAGCTTGAAAACGGCATGGTCGGCGTGACGGGTGGCAGCCTTGTGGAAGGCACCGATCAGTTGCCCGTCCGCGTGCGCTTTGACCGCGACGCCTATACCGATCTCGGCGCGCTTGCCGATCTGCCGGTCTTGCTGCCGGGCGCCGCGTCTCTCTCGGCCACCGGAGTTTTCCCTGCGGTGCCGCTATCCGAACTCGCGCAAGCAGACCTGGAGCCCGCCGAAAGCGTCATCAACCGCCGCAATGGCGAGCGGGTGAATACTGTGCAGGCCTTTATCGTCCCCGATGTGCTGCCCGAAGAGGCGCTGCAATCCGTGCTTGCCGCCTTTGATGCGGCCGATTTCACGCTGCCCGCAGGCTACCGGATCGAACTGGGCGGCGACAGCGATGCGCGCTCCAGCACGGTTGGCAACCTGTTGGCCTCCATCGGATTGATCGTCACGCTGACCATTGCGACCATCGCGCTGACCTTCAACTCGTTCCGGCTGACGGGCATCGCGCTGATTGTCTGCGGGCTATCGGCCGGGCTGTCGATGCTGTCGCTGGCGGTGCTGCAATATCCGTTCGGGATCAACGCAATCATAGGGGTCATCGGC
Source organism: Cognatishimia sp. MH4019 (assembly GCF_020177595.1). Lineage (GTDB taxonomy): Bacteria > Pseudomonadota > Alphaproteobacteria > Rhodobacterales > Rhodobacteraceae > JAHTBL01. Next base: position 326,077 of record NZ_JAHTBL010000003.1, read on the forward strand.
TCCATCGGCGTGTCGATCAACGCGGCGATCATCATTCTGACCGGCCTCAAGGCCGACCCCGACGCCGTTGCGGGCGATGAAGCCGCGATGACCGATGTGGTGAGCCGCTCAAGCCGCCACATCTTCTCGACCACGATCACTACATTCGGAGGGTTCCTGCCCTTGATCCTCGGTGGTGGCGGCTTCTGGCCTCCCTTTGCGGTGGCCATTGCGGGCGGTGTGCTGCTGTCTGCGGTGGTGTCGTTCTATTTCACACCCCCGATGTTTCGGCTGCTATATCGCCGAAAACCAACCCCCTCGCAGGCGTCGGGCACACCACCGGCAACGGCCATCCGCCTTGCCGCTGAATAACCCGACTAGAGGTGCCGCCCGAACGCCTGCATCGCGGCGACCAATCCCGCCTCGGTGATGTCTTTGTGCAGCACCAGACGGCGGGTCGCATAGGGCCCGCCGATCTCGATCCCGTCGCGGCGCATCTTGTCGTCGAGCGACGGGTCATTGCCCGCCATGAAAACCATGTTCGTGTCCTGCACCACGCCTGTCGCGCCTTGGGCGCGCAGAAAAGCGGCCAGTTCTTCGGCGCGGGCGTGATCTTCGGCCAGACGGGCGACGTTGTGATCCAGCGCATAAAGTCCGGCGGCGGCCAGAACGCCTGCTTGCCGCATGCCGCCGCCCAGCATCTTGCGCAGCCGATGCGCCTTGGCGATCAGATCGCGATTGCCCACCAGAACGCTGCCAATCGGCGTGCCAAGCCCTTTGGACAGACAGATCGAGACCGTATCAAACGGAGCCGCGAGGGCCGCCGGATCAATGCCTAAGCCGGTCACCGCATTGAAAAAGCGCGCGCCGTCGAGATGGCAGTTAAGCCCATGATCGCGCGCGCGGCGTGTGCTTGCCTCAATAACATCAAGCGGGATGACCCGCCCGCTGACGGTGTTCTCGCAAGCCAGAAGGCGGCTGATCGCATAATGATTGTCGTCCTCCTTAACCGCCGCTGTCACCGTATCGGGCGCGATATGGCGACCTTCCTCCACCGGCACCGGGTAAAGCGCGACCCCGCCCAGCACCGATGCACCCGCTGCCTCGTAGACGTAGGTATGGTATGGCGCGCCCACGATAATCTCTTCTCCGCGCCCGCAATGGGCCAGCAAAGCGGCCAGATTGCTTTGGGTGCCGGACGGAAAGAGCAACGCTGCGTCTTTGCCCAGTATCCCCGCCAGTCGGTCCTGCAACCGCAGCACCGTGGGGTCTTCGCCATAGACGTCATCGCCCACCTCTGCCTCAGCCATCGCGGCGCGCATGCCCGCGCAGGGCTTGGTCAGCGTGTCGCTGCGAAAATCGCACAAAACTTCATTACTCATTTGGTCACCTGTTCATAGGCCAACGCGGCCACGATATGGACGCGCGCGGTTTCCCCGCCGTTCAGGGCAGTGTGATATCCGCGCGTGTCGGTAAAATAGACGGACCCGTCCGCAGGCAGATGCGTGACATGGTGGTTCACGATGAAAAGCGAGCCCGGATTGGTCGTGATCGGAATATGCAAGCGCGGCTCGGGATCCCTGTGCCACGAATTGCAGTTATATAGCCCTTTCGACAGCACCCGCATGCGCCCGATGGGAAACCGTTTGGCCAGCTCTGCGTGGACATATTCGAAATAGGTGCTTTTGAATGCGGGATTAAATTCCGAGAACTGGCGCTCTGGCACAAGATCCTCCCGCGGTTCCTCCACATAGCGGTCATCGCCGCGCAGCCAATAGCGGCCCGATAAGTCATTCGAAGTCCACTCGGTCTGGCCCGGGCGCTGGGTCAGGGGCAGGGCGGCGAAACCTTGATCCTGCATGTCGCCCTGATAGTCCATCCGCGCCAGACATTCGCCCAGCGCCTTCCGCAGTTTGTCGATGTCAAAGCGCAAGGCCAGTCTCTGAATGCCGGGGCCGGGGTGGAACGCGGCGACGCTCTCGGTCTCGGGTCGCTTGGACAGCCATCGCGTCATGGCGGCGACATCGGGATCGCTGGAGAGAGGCTGGCTGTGCATGATCGGCTCCGTTTTCGGCTATCGAAGCACGTTCACCGATTTTGGCAGTTTGGAACAGATCGTTTTGCATCTGGGCATGAAAAAAGGCGCCTCGGATGGCGCCCTGTTTCGAATTCTTCGGATCGTTTCTGGCCCTAGCGGCCCCATGTGCGCACAGCACCGCAATCCATATGCACGAAGTTCGAAGACGAATAGCGCCCGACACCACCAGCGCGACAGGCGGCGGCGGCCCGTGCGATCTGGTCGACAGAGCGCGATTTGAGCCGCAGATCGGCCGCCTGGCCCTTCATATGGAGGGATTTCTTGGCGACACCACCAGAGCGGGCACGCAGCATGTTGTTCGTCTTGGCAGTGCGGTAGCCCGACAAAAGCAGATACGGCTCGGATGTGTTCAACTGGTTATGGGCGGCGGCCATGATATCAATGGTGCGCGTATCCATGTTGGTGGCGGCATCCTGACGCCAATCGCGCATGAAGTAGTTCACTTCGCGCAGCCCGTCCTTGATGTATTTGCCATCGATCCAGTAGATCATGTCGATGGTCTCACCGGTGCGGCCCGAATACATGTGGATGCGGCGAATATCGCCACCACCACGTAGAAATCCTGCTGCATTGGAGTAGGTGGGTGCGGCTGTCACCGCTGTTGCTGCGAATGCAGCAAGAATGCCTCGACGGGTAAATCCCTCGCTCGAAATATCGGTCATGCTCTGCGTCGTCCCGTCGCTGAAACCTGTTTTGACCTGTGTTTTCACAGTGCCGTCTGCCTATTTTTTCCCCAGTTATCGCAACTATGACACATGTCGAATCGCCAACCAAGTCCGTTTTAGTTCAAATGCATTAAGACAAGAAATTTGGGCAAAAATTTGCTCACCGTGGCAAAAGGGGCAAAATTCCAGATTTTGAGAATACCTGTCGCATTGCCACCACATCTGGGCTAATGCGTCGAAATTGTGAGTAGACAGGCTGTGGCTGATGCGAGACTGTCTGAGCTGATTTGATAAAAATGCAGGCATTTTCGAGGTGTAAGATGGCCGTTCTGACACGTAGATCCACGTTTTTCGCGATCCTGATGATGGGATTGGTCGCGCTTTTTACTGCGCCGCAGCCCGCTTTTGCGCAGGTTACCGCGTTCAAGCAAGCCGTGGCAGAAGCCGCCGCGCGCGATGATGCGCTCGCCAAATTCTACAAATCGCGCGATTATCAGCCGATCTGGACGGGCAAAGGGAATAAAGACCGCAAGCGCCGTACTGCCTTCTTCAAAGCGCTCGATCAGGCACCTGCCCATGGTCTGCCGATGGGCCAGTATGACCCGAATGCTCTCAAAGCACAGATGAAAGCGGCCAAGTCAGCCCGTGACCGCGGTCTGGTAGAGGTGGCGCTGTCGAAAGCCTTCCTCGCATATTCCCGCGACATCCAGACGGGCGTTCTTGTGCCCTCGCAAGTGGACAGAGGCATCGTTCGGCAAGTTCCCTATCGTGACCGCCTCGCGCTGATTGACACGTTCTCCCGCTCGACCCCGGCTGCATGGCTCAAGAAGCTGCAACCCCAGACGCCCGAATATGTGCGTCTGATGAAGGTCAAGATGGACATGGAAAAGCAGCTTGCCCGTGGCGGTTATGGCCCCAAAGTGCAGGTCAAAGCGCTCAAACCCGGTGAAAGCGGCGGCGCGGTCGTGCAGTTGCGCGACAGGCTGCAAGTGCTGGGTTTTGCCAAGCGCAGCGCCTCGCAATCCTATGACGCCGAGCTTCAGAAAGCCGTCCAGCAGTTCCAGCTGGCCCACGGGCTGACCCCTGACGGCGTCGCAGGCCCGGGCACCATCGCCGAGGTTAACAAACCGCTTGAGACACGCCTGCAAGCGATCATGGTCGCGATGGAGCGCGAGCGTTGGGTCAACCGCGAGCGCGGCAAGCGCCACGTTCTGGTCAATCTCACGGACTTCACCGCCAAGATCGTCGATAACGGCAAGGTCACGTTCGAGACACGCTCGGTGATCGGTAAGAATGACAGCGAGCGTCGCAGCCCTGAGTTTTCCGATGTGATGGAGTTCATGGTCATCAACCCAAGCTGGTATGTCCCGCGCTCCATCGCGACCAAGGAATACCTGCCGATGCTGCGCAAGAACCGTAACGCCGTCAGCCATCTTGAGATCACCGACAGCAAGGGCCGCAGGGTGAACCGCGCGAATGTCAATTTCGCCAGTTATACGGCGCGCAGCTTTCCTTATAACATGCGCCAGCCCCCCAGCCGCGGTAACGCGCTTGGTCTGGTGAAGTTCATGTTCCCGAACAAGTACAACATCTACCTGCATGACACGCCCGCAAAGAACCTCTTCAGCCGCGAAGTCCGCGCTTATAGCCACGGGTGTATCCGCCTGAACGACCCGTTTGATTTTGCCTATGCGCTGCTCGCTAAGGAGGTTTCCAACCCCGAAGCGTTCTTTCAGGGCAAGCTGGCCACAGGGCAGGAAAGCTATGTGAACCTCAAAAAGCCGGTGCCGGTGCACATCATTTACCGCACGGCTTTCACCACCGCCAAAGGCCACACCCAGTTCCGTCGCGACATCTATGGGCGTGACGCCAAGATCTGGAATGCTTTGGCCCGCGAGGGGGTGGCATTGCGCGCTGTTCAGGGGTAATCCTGCCGCAACACGCGGAGGGTGCATGGCCTATTCAGTTCAAGACATTGCAACGGCGCTCGGGGCTCAAGCCTTTGGCGCCGTTGATCTTTTGATCGACGCGGCGTCCGAACCCGCCGCCGCTGGCCCGCGCGAGCTGGCTCTTGCGATGGATCCCAAATACGGCGAGGGTCTGGCGCAAGGCCAAGCCCGTGCCGCGATCCTGTGGGACGGGGCTGATTGGGAAGCGTTGGGGCTGGAGGCCGCGATTTTCGTGCCGCGCCCGCGCTACGCGATGAGCGGCCTGACCGCGCTGATGGATCCTGGTCCCGAGATCGAGCCAGGCGTGCATGCCACTGCGGTGATCCACCCGGAGGCCCAGATCGGTGCAGGGGCCGCCATCGGGCCATTCGTGGTGATCGGGCGGGGCGCGCAGATCGGCGCAAACGCACGGATCGCCTCTCATGTCAGCATCGCAGAAGGGGCCGTGATTGGCGTGGATGCGCTGCTCTGTCAGGGGGTACGCATCGGCGCGCGGGTGCGCGTCGGTGATCGCTTCATTGCCCAGCCCGGAGCTGTGGTCGGAAGCGATGGCTTTTCTTTCGTCACGCCTGAAAAATCCGGGGTTGAGGCCGTGCGCGAAACTCTTGGCGATCAAGGCGATGCGAAAGCCCAAAGCTGGACGCGCATTCACTCTCTCGGGTCGGTGCAGATCGGTGATGATGTGGAGCTTGGCGCGAATGTCGCCATCGACCGTGGCACAATCCGCGACACCTCGATTGGCAATGGCACAAAGCTCGATAACCTCGTGCATATTGGCCATAACGTCCAGATTGGCTGCGATTGCCTGATCTGTGGACAAGTGGGCATCGCAGGCTCCGCGCGTATCGGGGACCGTGTTGTCATGGCCGGCCAATGCGGGGTGAACGACAATATCTTTGTGGGCGACGATGTGATCGCTGGCGGGGCGACCAAGATTTTCACCAATGCGCCCAAGGGGCGTGTTTTGCTGGGCTACCCGGCGATGAAGATGGACACCCATGTCGAGGCTTATAAGGGCCTGCGTCGTCTGCCCCGGCTTTTCCGAGATGTGGCTGACCTGAAGAAAGCTGTTTTAAACCGCGATCAGAGGGACTAAATCATCGGCAACGTCACGATGAGGGCCGAAAAGATGAGCGTCAAAGACACCGTCATTCAAATCATCGCCGAGCAGGCCGTTCTCGACGTCGAGGACGTGACGCCGGACAGCACGCTGGACAGTCTTGGTGTCGACAGTATGGGTCTGGTGGAAAGCATTTTCGCCATTGAAGAGGCCTTTGATATCTCGGTCCCGTTCAACGCCAATGACCCTTCCGAAAGCGAGTTCGATATCTCGTCCGTCGACAGCATCGTGAAAGCGGTCGAAAAGCTGGTGGCAGAGCAGTCGTGAAACGCGTTGTTATTACCGGCGCAGGCACAATCAATGCGCTCGGACATAATGTGTCGCAGACCCTGACCGCGATGCGCGAAGGTGTGTGCGGAATTGGCCCGTTGGAAATCCGCGATGTGGACCGTCTGGGCGTCCAGATCGGCGGGCAGGTGCACGGCTATGATGAGCACACGCATTTCAACCGCCAGCAAATCGTTCTGTATGACCGCTTCACCCAATTCACGCTTCTCGCCGCGAAAGAGGCTTTAAGCCAATCCGGCCTGACCTTTGCGGGCGAGCTTTCGGCCCGCGCGGGCGTCATTCTTGGCACCGCCGGGGGCGGGGTGAACACATGGGATGATAATTACCGCTCGGTCTATGAGGACGGCAAAAACCGCGTGCATCCGTTTGTGGTGCCAAAGTTGATGAACAACGCTGCGGCAAGCCATGTCTCGATGGAATATAACCTCAAAGGCCCGTCCTTCACCGTGGCCACGGCCTGCGCGTCTTCAAACCACGCGATGGGGCAGGCCTATATGATGATCCGTTCTGGCATGGGCGATGTCATGGTCACCGGCGGGTCGGAATCGATGCTGTGCTTTGGCGGTGTGAAAGCGTGGGAAGGGCTGCGGGTGATGTCGAAAGACGTCTGCCGCCCGTTCTCGGCCAATCGCAATGGCATGGTGCAGGGCGAGGGCGCGGCGGTGTTCGTGTTCGAGGAATACGAGCACGCACGCGCCCGCGGCGCAGACATTCTGGCCGAGGTAATCGGCTTTGCCATGACCTCCGACGCGTCCGACATCGTGATGCCCTCCAAACAAGGGGCCGCGCGGGCCATTGAGGGCGCGTTGAAGGACGGCCAGATCGCGAAAGAGCGGGTCGGCTATATCAACGCTCATGGCACCGGGACGGCGGCCAATGACAAGACCGAATGCGCGGCGGTGGCGGATGTGTTCGGGGCGCATGCGGACAATCTGATGATCTCGTCCACCAAGTCGATGCATGGGCATCTGATTGGTGGCACGGGCGCGGTCGAACTGCTGGCCTGTGTCATGGCGCTGCGCGACGGGGTGATCGCGCCCACCATTGGATATGACGAGCCTGACCCGGAATGTGCTTTGGATGTGGTGCCCAATGAAGCCCGCGATGCAAAGGTCGACGTGGTCGTCTCTAATGCGTTTGCCTTTGGTGGCCTGAACGCCGTTCTGGCGCTTGGAAAGGTCTAGGCGCGCGCTTTAAAAGCGCGCGCCAAGTCTTTGATATCATTCAGCAGATACTGTGCCGCCAATGCTCACGATGGTGTCGTAGCCATCAGTGAAACCTGTCAGCGACATGCTCAGATTGACCCGCTGGTCCGGCGCGCCCAGAGGCACGATGCTGACCACCGCTTCATTGCCGCGCTTGAAAGCGCTGACATCGGTTTCGGTCAGCCCGATGCGCGACACACAGCCAATCGGTGCGCAGAAGGTGAAGGGATAGCGGCGCGGGTTCGAGCCGTCGATGCGCAGGGTCATCTGCTCGGTCAGGAGGGTCTCCAACGGGGTCACGATATTGGCGCCCGCCACAACCTCGCCACCACCTTCCAGACCAAAGAGGTTCACCTCGGCCACGGAGTTGCCTTGGCCATCTTCCAGCAGTTGGTAAAGCTGGCAGGGATCGTTCTCACCTTCTTGCATCTTCACGCAGCGAATCTCCCAATCGCCATGCTCTGACCGGGTGTAGGTGTCGCCGGGCTGGGGGCCTTCGGTGACTTCTTGGCCAAGAGACAGACCGTCCGTCTCCGGAGCGTCTGTCGGAGCCTCTTCCGCAGCAGGGGCGTCTGCGCTGTCCTCCGCAGGAGGGGTGGCCTCTTCGGTGGTGGTGTCGGTCGTGGCCTCTTGCGCAAAGGCAGGGCCGGACAAAGCCAGAAGAGCGATCAGCGGGAGGGTCGTGATTTTAGACAACGTATGTCTCCAAAGGTGGTTACATGTTGGGGGCAGATACCATGGCCCGAGACTGATGTCAGGTCACAAAAGCGCGGTGTTTTGCGATGTTTTGACGGGTTTCGCAGCGAATAAACCCGGCTCAAAGAAAAAAGGACCAGCAAGTGCTGATCCTTTTCATGAGTGCTCCCTGTCGGACTGGCCGACTTAATTATTACAAGGAGGCTACGGCGTCCTGTCGCACCCGTCAACCGGATATTTAGGCGGAAAACCGCGCGCTGCATCGGCAAAAAAAAGGGCCACGCTGAAAAACAGCGCGGCCAGTCTGACAGGGAGGAAGTCCGCCCGCACCCGAGGACATCAGGGCCAGCGAACAGGTTTACTCTGGCATGCGGAGGTTAAGAATGTATTTTCACAAGAAAATATGTTCGGGAGGGACCCCAGTGAGTGAGACGATCTTTATCGGCGGCGGTGGCGAAGGTTACGGCGTGCCACAGGAGTTGCTTCTGAAATACGCCAACCGCCATGGCCTGATCGCAGGGGCGACGGGCACCGGCAAGACCGTCACGCTGCAAATCCTGGCCGAGAGCTTTTCGGCCCAAGGTGTGCCGGTGTTCCTGTCGGATGTGAAAGGCGACCTGTCGGGGCTGGCGGCGTCCGGCACCGCTGACTTTAAGCTGCACGAGGCGTTCACCAGCCGGGCAGAGACCATCGGGTTCAGTGACTACAGCTATGACGCGTTTCCGGTCACCTTCTGGGATCTCTTCGGAGAGGCAGGCCACCCGGTACGCACCACCGTGGCCGAGATGGGACCGCTTCTGCTGAGCCGCTTACTGGAGCTGACAGAGGCGCAGGAAGGTGTGCTGAACATCGCGTTTCGAGTGTCGGACGAGCAGGGTTTGCCACTGCTTGATCTCAAGGACCTGCAGGCGCTGCTGGTCTGGTTGGGGCAGAACTCCGGCGAGGTTTCGCTGCGATACGGCAATATCTCGAAAGCGTCGATTGGCGCGATCCAGCGGCGTTTGCTGGTGATCGAGAACCAGGGCGGTGCGAAGTTCTTTGGGGAACCCGCGCTTGATTTGGCTGATATCATGGCGGTTGAGCCTGACGGGCGGGGCCGGATCAATATTCTGGCCGCCGACAAACTAATGGGCGCGCCAAGGCTTTATGCGACGGCGCTTTTGTGGCTGCTGTCGGAGCTGTTCGAGGAACTGCCCGAGGTGGGCGACCCCGACAAGCCCAAGCTGGTCTTTTTCTTTGACGAAGCGCATCTGCTCTTTGATGATGCGCCCAAAGCGCTGGTCGACAAGGTGGAGCAGGTCGCGCGGCTGATCCGCTCCAAAGGGGTGGGCGTCTACTTTATCACGCAGAACCCGGATGACATTCCCGAGGATATTCTGGGCCAGCTCGGCAATCGGGTGCAGCACGCGTTGCGGGCCTTCACAGCGCGGGACCGCAAAGCATTACGGCAAGCGGCCGAGACCTATCGAGAGAACCCGCGCTTTTCGACCGAAGACGCGATCCGCGAAGTGGGGGTCGGGGAGGCCGTGACCTCGATGCTGATCAAGAAAGGGATGCCCGGCGTGGTGGAGCGCACGCTGATCCGCCCGCCATCCTCGCAATTGGGGCCGCTGGATGCAGGCGCACGCAAGGCGATCCTTGCGGCGTCGCCGATGTCGGGGAAATACGATGTTGCAGTCGATCGCGCATCGGCCTTCGAGATGCTGGGCAAGCGGGCAGAGGCGGCTGCGAAGGCTGCCGAAGAGGCCGAGGCGAAGGAAGAAGACCTGAGTGCGACCTTGCAGGAATATTCGGCGGGGCGGCGCTATTCGGGGGCCCGTGTGGGGCGCTCAACCGCGCGACCGCAGCGTAAAGCGCCGTCGATTGGGGCCGAGATTGGCAAGGTTGTCTTGAAGGAACTCAAGGGAACCACGGGTCGGCGGATCGTGCGCGGTATCCTTGGGGGGCTGTTCAAAGGACGCTGAGGTTTCGCATGCGAAACCTGGTTTTCGAGAGGCGGTCCTTGATATCATTGGACCTTTTTTCGCGCGACTTAACATAATACTTGAGGCGTCGTAACGCACTGTAAATAAATGAAATATTAAGGTTGATGCGCCCGGGTCAGATGGTTGATCCGGGCGTAATTTCGTCAAAGCTTGCGGATTTTCAGCTCGGTCAGACGGTTTGCTTCGCGGCCTGCGACCTCGAAGCGGAAGCCGTGGAAGCTGAAGCACTGTCCGGTGGTGGGGATCATCTGCGCCTCGTGGATCACCAAACCGGCAACCGTGTTGGCTTCCTCGTCGGGCAATGTGTAATCGGTGGCGCGGTTGAAATCGCGGATTGTCATACCGCCATCAATCACGAAGTTTCCGTCACCGTCCCGCTGCACGTCCTGTTCGTCTTCGGTGTCGAATTCATCGGCAATTTCTCCGACGATTTCTTCCAGAATATCCTCCAGCGTGATCAGGCCCTGCAGTGCACCGTATTCATCCACGACCAGTGCAAAGTGTGTGCGACGGCGTAGAAACTCGCGCATCTGATCGTCCAGCGTGGTGGTTTCCGGCACGAAATAGGGCGGCATGGCGACGTCGCGGATTTCAAACGAGGCCAGCGCTTTCTCCGACGCGTTGGGGCCGCGCATCACCTTATCCATGCCGCGCAGCAGGTCTTTGGCGTGAATGACGCCGACGATGTTTTCCGGCTCGCCGTCGTAGACGGGCAGGCGGGTATGGGCGCTTTGCAGACATTGCGACAGGATCGTTTCGGGATCATCCGCGGCGTTGATCATCTCGATGCCAGAGCGGTGGAGCATGATCTCTTCGACCACGCGGTCTCCCAGATCCAACGCACCCAGGATGCGGTCGCGGTCTTCTTTCTCGACCACGCCTTCGGAATGGCCCAATTGAAGCGCGCCTGCGATTTCCTCGCGGACTGCAAGGATGTGGCTGTCGGGGTCGGTCTGCACGCCGAAAAGGCGCAGCACGACGCGTACGAAGGCGCGCACGGCGGATACGATCGGGGCGAAGACCATGATGACGACGCCAATCACAGGGGCGACCAGAGACGCGGCGCGTTCGGCATTGGTTATCGCGTAGGTTTTGGGCAGCACTTCCGCAAAAACGAGGACCAGAAGCGTCATCACAAGGGTGGCCAGCGCCACACCACTTTCGCCAAACGCGCGGGTGAACAGCGCTGTGGCGAGCGAGGCGGCGAGGATATTCACAAGGTTGTTGCCCAAAAGGACCGACCCGATCAGCCGCTCATTATCCTCGGTGATCTTGAGCGCCTTCTCTGCGCCCGCGCTGCCCTTGTCGGCCTGGCTGCGCAGCTTGCCGCGCGAGGCGGCGGTGAGCGCGGTTTCCGAGCCGGAGAAGAACCCCGAAAGGATCAAGAGAACCATAATGGCGCCTGCGGTGATCCAGAAGGCGCTATCAAGAAGAGGTGAAACAGTGTCCATAAGGGCTGTGATTGTCCGAAGTTGAATGCGATAGCTGCAAATTGGTGTGCATTGCAGGAAAGAGCAAGGGATGGTGATCCGCGATCTGGGCGAATTGTCGGGGGATGTGCTTCTGTTCGGGGGGCCGTATTCGAATTTGCAGGCGGCAGAGGCGCTTTTTACGGCGTGCGGAGATATCCCGCGCGGCAACCGGATTTGCACGGGCGATGTGGTCGCCTATTGCGCGGACCCGGTGGCGACCTGGGATCTGGTCGCGAGGCAGACGGGCTGCGTGGTGGCAGGCAATTGCGAGCAACAATTGGCCACGCGCGCGCCCGATTGCGGCTGCGGCTTCGAAGGGGGTACGACCTGCGATTTGCTGTCGCGCGGGTGGTATCCGTATGCGGATGCGCGCGTGACAGACGTCCAGCGCGCGGCGATGGCGGGCTGCCCGGATATTGCGGTTTTTGCTCATGCGGGCCGCCGGGTGGCGGTGATCCATGGCGGCGTCACGGATATCGCGAGGTTCATCTGGTCGGTGAGCCCAGCAAAGGTCTTTGCCGAGGAACGCGCGGCACTTGAGGCTTTGACGGGCCCCGTGGACATGATCGTGGCGGGCCATAGCGGCATCGCGTTTACGCGTGATTTGGGCGGCTGCCTTTGGGCGAATGCAGGGGTGATCGGGATGCCGCCGCATGACCGGAGCACGGCCACGGAATATGCGGTGTTGAGCGCGGATGGCGTGCGGCTGCACAAGCTCGACTACCCCGCCGCCGAGGCCCGTGCGTCGATGGAGGCCGCAGGTTTGCGTCAAGGGTATCATGCAGCGCTCACAACGGGCGTTTGGCCAAGCGAGGACGTGTTGACGGAAACGCTCCGCCACTGACTTCTTTTGTCTCTAAATACCTGAAATCCCGCGCTTAGCCGTCTTTCGCCAGCGGATGATTTTCAAGAACCAACTCGCGCAGGCGCTCATCCAGCACATGGGTGTAGATCTCGGTTGTGGCGACATCCGCATGGCCCAGCAGCGTCTGGATAGAGCGCAGATCGGCCCCATTGGCCAACAAATGCGTGGCAAAGGCGTGGCGCAAGGTATGGGGGGTCACTTTCTCGGGGCTGACGCCGCCTGCGACCGCAAGCTCTTTGATCAGAGCGTAGAACCGATGCCGGGTCAGGTGGCCCGCCTTGGCGCGGGTCGGAAAGAGATAGCGCGACGCTGGCAGGCCTTTCTCGCGGGCGGCATCCTCGGCGTCGTCGCGATCAGCGAGCCAGACCGCAAGCGCATCGCGCGCGGGCGGTGAGAGGGGGACCATGCGTTCCTTGCCGCCCTTGCCCATGATCAGCAGCATGCGCGGATCGCCACGGGCGGCGGACACGGGCAAGGAGACCAGTTCGCTCACGCGCATGCCGGTGGCATAGAGCAGCTCCATCAGGCAGGTGTTGCGCAGCCGGTCGCTATCAGAGCGCCCTGTCTCGCGCGCTGCGGTCAACAGACGGTCCACCTCCATCACATCAAGCGTCTTGGGCAGGTGCTTGTCGCGGCCCGGCCCTTTGACTTGAATGGCCGGATTATCGGCGCGCCAGCCTTCTTCAAACGCGAAACGATACAGTTGCTTTATGGCCGAGAGACGCCTTGCGCGGGTCGATTTGGCGAGGCCCTGGGCGTCGCAATGGATCAGGTATTTCTCGACATCCTCGCGCGTGGCGGTTTCGAAATCGGTTTTCCGTCCTTCGAGCCAATCCGCGAAATCCTTCAAGTCACGCCCATAGGCCAATTGCGTATTCGTGGCGGCGTCAAGCTCGGCCGCCTGAGCCTCCAGAAAGGCCTGGATGCGGGTGGCCATCATCCGGTGCTGCGCCCCAGAACAAGCGCTTGCAGGGCCGCGCGGCGGGCCACGTCTTCCAGACCGACTTGCCGGAAGAGCCGTAGCGCGTCGGTTAGTTGCGACGGATCGCCTTGCATGCCGGCCTCAAAACGGGTGATCGCGCGCAAGACGGCCTCACCGATTTGGTTTTGACTGACCAGCTGGGCCAGCTCAGCGGGCGCAGCCGCCCCGTCAAACCCGTTCGACAGGGCGTTTTGCACCGCGCCGCGGGGGGAGGCGATTGTCGTGCCGCGGGCGAGCGCGATCAGGGCTGCGTCCCGCGTGGGCTTGCCCAGCTTGGGCACAAGCGTCTCATAGCTGTCCGAGAGGGCGGCAAGCTTCAATGCAATTTCGGCCTCAGGGCCATCCAAGGGCAATGCAGCAAGACGGTCTGCGAAAATCTGCGCGAAAATCGCCTCTGTCCCACTGGCCTGCATGGCGCGCCAGGCAGGCAGCAGCGCTTTGCTGACCGCACCGGGATCGCGCGCTTCGAGCGCAGTTTCCAGCACCTGAATGGCCTCGACCCGGTCCCAGACACCGCCAGAGGCCGAGGGCAGACGCTGGGTATAGATGCCGATCATCTGATTGGGATCGACAGCCCCGGTTCGCGCCAGGCGCTCGACCGCGTCCAATTGGGCTTTCCAGCCATTGCGCTGCTCCAGATCGGCGACGGCGAAGGCGCGCGGAAGCGTGGCGGTGGGCAAGGGCTCTCCGATCGCTTCGAACATGCGGAAGGTCAGGGGCGTGATGCGGTCGGGGGCGGCGATGGGTTCGCCTTCATAAAGCTCGGGATCGAGAAAGCGCGACAGGAGCGCTTCGGTGCCTTCGTCGATCTGGCCCAGCGCGCGGGCGGTGCCAAGGGTCAGCGCGGCTGCATTCCAGTCGCCACCGCGCGCAAGGCAGAAGATGCGCGAGGGCAGGGTGAGCGTGATCGCGTTGTTCTCAGACAAGGCAGCACAGACGCGGGTTTCAGCGCCGGTGAGCAGGGCAGCATCCAGCCAGCGCTGCACAAGAGCGGGGCTGTCGGGGCCAGCGCGTTCCACAAGGGCCAAGGCTTGGGCCACCCGGCCCGTATCAAGCAGGGTGTCGACGCGTGCGCGCAGCAGCAGCCCATCAGGGTCGCTGCCCAAAGGCGGGTTCAGCTCAGCCAGCACCAGCGTTTCCAACAGGCTTTGCATGGCAGGCGTTTCAACCTTGTGATTGGCTAGGATCAGATTGGCGAGTGTCATCGCGTCCGAACTGCCCCAGAGATCGGCAGGCAGCCCGGTCACCGATTGGGGCAGCAAGCCAACGGCGACCGCATCGGGATCATCCAGAGGTGTTACCGTGATCTCGCCCACAGCAGCGCTGTCGGTGACGGGCGGCTCTCCGGTCGGGACGGGCTGGACCACGGGCGTGCTGATACTGTCTGAAAGCCAGTCAATTGCCGAAAGCGGACCATCCTGAGCCGCAGCGGCGCAGGCCGTCAGGCCAAAGGCGAGCGTTAGTCCCTTAGTCCACATCCAACGTGACCGGTTCACGGATTTCGGTTTTTGTCGGTGCAAAGTCCGCCCCCAGGATCGGCCCGATATAGGCAAAGCCGATCAATCCAATACCTGCCAATAGAACAAGCATGAATAATAGCTTGAACACCCTGATCATTCTGCGCCTCTTTTCGGTCGTCCTGCCAACGTCTTTTGTCTGGCCGTTTTTATATATGGCCTTTCGTTCAAGTTCACGTCATTCAGGGAGAAAGTGCAAGGACTAAGCGGGGGCGCGCCGATATGGGCTACATCGTGAAAAAGACCATTGTCATGGTCGGCATGATGGGCGCTGGCAAAACCGCCGTGGGGCGCGCCTTGGCGGCGCGCTTGGGCGTGCCGTTTCTGGATAGTGACGAGCAGATCGTAGCCGCGGCCAACATGTCTATTGCCGAGATTTTCGAGCGCGATGGCGAGGCGTTCTTTCGCGCCCGCGAAGCCGAGGTGATCGAGCGGCTTTTGCGCGAGGAGCGGGGCGTGCTGTCGACCGGGGGCGGTGCGTTTCTGGCGCAGGCCAACCGCGAGATGATTTCCGAGATTGGCGTATCGGTCTGGCTGAAGGCGGATCTGGCGTTGCTGTGGTCGCGGGTCAAGCACAAGGATACGCGGCCTTTGCTGCGCACGGCTGATCCTCGTGAGACCTTGCGCGGGCTTTACGAGGCGCGCGTGCCGCTTTACGCGCAGGCCGATCTGACCGTGCAGGCCGAGGCGCGCTATTCCATCGACGACATGACCGATGCAGTGCTGATTGCCTTGAAAGACCGCCCCGATGTTTTGGAGATGACAAATGGCTCTTGAGACCGTTCATGTGCCGCTGGAGGGGCGCGCCTATGACATTCACATAGGCGCCGGGCTTTTGGCAGAGGCGGGCGCCTATATTGCGCCTTTGCTGCGCCGCAAGCGTGTGGCGGTTGTAACGGATCAGACCGTGGGGGCCTTGCATCTGGAGGCGTTGCAAGCGGGCTTGGCAGCGGAAGGTATCGAAATGGTCGCGCTGGCGCTGCCGCCTGGGGAAAGCACTAAGGGCTGGCCTCAGTTTGAGCGCTGCGTCGAGTGGCTTTTGGCCGAAAAGGTCGAGCGCAACGATGTGGTCGTGGCCTTTGGCGGCGGTGTGATCGGGGATCTGGTGGGGTTTGCGGCGGCTGTGTTGCGACGCGGTGTGCGGTTTGTGCAAATCCCCACATCGCTGCTGGCGCAGGTCGACAGCTCGGTCGGGGGCAAGACCGGGATCAACGCGCCGCAGGGCAAGAACCTGATCGGGGCGTTTCACCAGCCGTCTTTGGTGCTTGCGGATACGGGGCTTCTGGGCACGCTGACGCCGCGCGATTTTCTGGCAGGCTATGGCGAGGTCGTGAAATACGGGCTGCTGGGGGACGCGGCGTTTTTCGATTGGTTGGAGGCGCAGGGGCCAGCGCTGGCGGCAGGAGATATGGGCGCGCGGATCGCGGCCGTCAAACGCTCGGTCCAGATGAAGGCCGAGATCGTGTTGCGCGACGAGACAGAGCAGGGCGACCGGGCGCTGCTGAACCTTGGCCATACGTTTTGCCACGCGTTAGAGGCGGCGACGGGCTACGGCGACCGTTTGCTGCACGGCGAAGGGGTCGCCATTGGCTGCGCGCTGGCGTTTGAGTTGTCCTCGCGGATGGGGCTGTGTTCGCAAGAAGACCCAAGCCGGGTACGCGCCCATTTGAGCGCGATGGGGATGAAGGTGGATCTGAAGGATATCGAGGGCGATCTGCCAGACGCCGAAGGGCTGCTGGCGCTGATGGGCCAGGACAAGAAAGTCGTAGATGGTCAGCTGACATTTATTCTGGCCCGCGGGATCGGGGAGGCCTTCATCACCTCCGAAGTGGACCCGCAGACCGTCAAGACCTTGCTCAGCGACGCACTCGCGCAACGATAACGCGCAAAAACGATAAAAGGCAGAGCCCGGGCCCTGCCTTTCGCTTTTCCGATAGTATTGGGAAGCCGCTTTCGCTTTTTCCAAATATCCGCGCCGCAGGCATGCCTGACGGCTGCCGTCCTCAGAACGGGATTTCGTCGTCGATATCGCCGCCAGCGGGTGCACCGCCACCGCCGCCGTAACCACCGCCCTGATTGCCGCCGCCGCCGCCATAACCGCCGCCGGACTGGTCGCTGACATAGCCACCGCCGCCGCCGCCCTGGCCGCCATCGCGCCCGTCAAGGAAGGTCATCTCGCCTGCGTAGGGGCGCAAGACGACCTCGGTTGAATAGCGGTCCTGACCGGATTGGTCCTGCCATTTGCGGGTCTCCAGCTTGCCTTCGAGATAGACCTTGGAGCCTTTGCGCAAATATTGCTCGGCCAGACGGGCGAGGTTTTCATTAAAGATCGCAACTGAATGCCATTCGGTGCGCTCTTTACGCTCGCCGCTATTGCGGTCTTTCCAGGTCTCAGAAGTTGCAATGCGCAGATTGCAGACCTTGCCCCCGTTCTGGAAGGTACGTACTTCGGGGTCGCGCCCGAGATTGCCGATCAGAATGACCTTGTTTACCGATCCTGCCATTTGGGTTCTCCTCGAATCTTGCAGCTGTTTCACGCGACGCTACATGACCGCGTCGTGGTTAAAAATGGGTTAGTGCGAATTGACGCTGGCGAATTTCAGGATTTTATCTATATTTCGCGTAACGTGGACGGTGGAGAGGCAATAGACAGGATGAAACCTGTATATCTTCTGACGAGCTTGGTGTGTTTTTCTTTCCCGGTTGGCGCCATTGCCGAAGGATTGAACTTCAGTTCAAAGAACCGGTCCTCCTTGTTCAAATCGCAAACCAGCGTGCTGGATAAGCGCGCGGCGTCGCAATATGCGGCCTCGATCAAGCTGGTGCCAAAAAGCGTGATGGTGCCGTCGAAATTCTCGAGCCCGCGCTATAATGGAAAATATCGCGGCCAGTATCTGAACATGGCTAAAGCAGCGGCGCGCAAACATAACGTTCCTGAGGATTTGTTTTTGCGCCTTGTGCAGCAAGAAAGCGCATGGAACCCGAACGCGCGATCCCACAAGGGCGCTATGGGGCTGGCGCAGTTGATGCCTGCCACGGCGCGCTATCTGGGCGTGAACGCAAATGATCCGCGTCAGAACCTGGAAGGCGGCGCGCGTTATCTGCGCAAGCAATATGACGAGTTCCGGTCCTGGCGCTTGGCGCTGGCAGCATATAATGCGGGGCCTGGGGCGGTGAAAAAGCATGGGGGTGTGCCACCCTTCCGCGAGACCCGCAATTACGTGCGCGTCATTTTGGGCAGCTAGGTCCTGCGGCAGCCGTCTTTTTAGGTATTTTGAGACAAAAGAAAGCAGGCCGGTCGCGAGGACCGGCCTTGTTTCGTTTTATCCAGCCGGTTACTCGGCGGCGATTTTGATGACCGGCTCCATATTGGCCAGATCGGCGTCGCTGAGGTGGCATTTGATCTGGTGGCCTTCCGCGAGCGTGCGGGTCGGTGGCACTTCCTTTTCGCACAGACCTCCGGCAACCTTGGACTTCCAGTTGCAGCGCGTCTGGAACGGGCAGCCGGGGGGCGGGTTCATGGCCGAGGGGATATCGCCTTCGAGCACGATGTGCTTTTTCTCGACCGAGGTGTCAGCTATGGGAACGGCGGACAGAAGCGCTTCGGTATAGGGGTGATAGGGGGGCGCGAAGACCTGATCGGTGCTGCCCAGTTCGACCACATGGCCCAGATACATCACCATCACGCGGTCGCTGAGATAGCGCACGATGGAAAGATCGTGGGAGATGAAGAGCAGCGTCGTTTTATGCTCGCGCTGGATTTCCATCAGCAGGTCGGTGACGGCGGCCTGCACGGAAACGTCGAGGGCGGAGACAGGCTCGTCCGCCACCACGATGCGCGCGTCACCGGCAAAAGCGCGGGCGATGCCGACGCGTTGCTTTTGACCACCAGAGAGCTGGCGGGGCATGCGGTCGGCGAAAGCGCGGGGTAGCTTGACCAGATCGAGCAGTTTGAGCATCCGTTCGCGGCGTTCATCATCGTTGTTGCCGATGCCGAACAGCTCCAGCGCACGCATGATCTGGCGGCCCACGGTCATGGAGGGGTTCAGCGTGTCGAATGGGTTCTGGAACACCATCTGCACATCGGCGACGGTCTTGGTGTCGCGCTCCTGAATGGGGGTCGATCCGATCGACTTGTTGTCCAGCATGATTGTGCCTTCTGTTGCTGTTTCCAGCCCCATGAGCACTTTTGCGAATGTGGATTTGCCGCAACCGGATTCGCCAACGATGGCGAGCGTCTCGGATTCGCGGGCCTCAAAGCTGAGCGTCTCGTTGGCTTTGACGACTTTCTTTTCGCCGGAGCTTCCAAAGAGCGCGTTGGCCGAAACCTCGTAGTATTTCTTGAGGTCGTCCATTTTCAGGACCACATCGCCGACCTCGCCCTTCTCCTTGGTCTCGGCGGCCTGAATAGGCGCGTTCCAGTCGATTTCCTTGAAGCGCAGACAGCGGGTCGCGTGGCGGTCATTACCGGGCACGTTCTCCATCAGGATGTCGCCTTGGTCACAGCGCCCAGCCTCGAAGTAATCGCAGCGAGGGCCGAAATTGCACCCCTGTGGCCGCTCATGCGGCAGGGGGAAGTTGCCGGGGATCGCGACCAGTGGGCGCGCGTTCTTGTCGGCGCCGGGCAGCGGAATCGACCGGAAAAGCGCCTGAGTATAGGGGTGCTGCATTTCGTCGAAGACATCTGCGATGGAGCCGCGTTCGACCGCTTCACCGGAATACATCACGCAGAGCCGGTCACAGGTTTCCAGCACGAGGCCGAGGTTGTGACTGATGAACAACATCGAGGTGCCGTATTTCTTGCCAAGGTCCTTGACCAGCTCGACCACGGCAGCTTCCACGGTCACGTCGAGCGCGGTTGTGGGTTCATCTAGGATCAGCAGGGACGGGTTCGCCATCAGCGCCATCGCGATGACGATGCGCTGTTGCTGACCGCCCGACAGTTGGTGCGGGTAGCTGTCCAGCATGCGCTTGGGGTCGGGCAGGCGGACGTCTGTCACGACCTCAAGGGCGCGCGCATAGGCTTCCTTTTCGCCCAGACCTTCGTGGATCATCGGGACTTCCATCAGCTGGCGTCCGATCTTCATCGCAGGGTTCAGCGATGCCATCGGTTCCTGATAGATCATCGCGATTTCAGAGCCGCGGATGTCGCGCAGTTCTTCCTGGCTCATATCGTTCAGATCGCGGCCCTTGAACTTGATGGAGCCACCGACGACACGGCCGTTCACGCCGAGATCCTGCATGACACCCAGTGCCACGGTGGATTTGCCGCAGCCGGATTCGCCCACAAGGCCCAAAGCCTCGCCCGGGCGCACAGTGCAAGAGAAATCCATCACCGCGGGGATTTCGCGCAGACGGGTGAAGAACGAGATCGAGAGCTTGTCGATCTCAAGGATCGGGCCGTCGTATTTTTCTTTTTGTGCCATTTTAAGCTCCGAGAATTTCTGCCGTTGCTCCGAGAGCAAAGGATAAAGCGGAAACACCTGAAAAGAGTGCGGCTAGTCTGTTGAAGCGACTGCTCTTTTCAGCCCAATTTCGTTCTGCACTTCCGTCACCATCCCATTTTGAGACAAAGGCATCTTTTGGAAGAAAGACTTTAGCGCTCAAGAACCAGAAAATTGATGCAACAAAGGCAGTGCCTATACCGAGCGCATTAAGTGATGTTGCCATGGTCAATCCCTCAAGCTCTCTTCCCGCAAGCCATCGGCCAGCAGGTTCAGACCCAGCACCAGCGTCAGCAGGGCGAACGCGGGCGGCAGGGCAGGGTGCAGGTAGATCGAGAGGAGCTTGCGGCCCTCGTTGATCGTGCTGCCCCAGTCCGGGCTCTCGGGTGAGAGGCCGAGGCCGAAGAAGCCCAATGTGCCCAGAAGGATCGTCGTGTAGCCGATGCGCAGGCAGAAATCGACGATCAGCGGCCCGCGTGCGTTGGGCAGGATCTCCCACAGCATGATATACCACGGACCTTCGCCGCGGGTTTGGGCGGCGGCCACGTAGTCGCGGGTTTTGATGTCCATCGCGAGGCCGCGCACGATGCGGAAGACCGTGGGCGAGTTCACGAAGACGACGGACACAAAGACCACCAGCAGGTTTGCCGGGAAGCTGATGATGCCCAGCGGGTCAGCGTTCCAGGCGATGCCCAGATAGAGCCATGTACCGATCACCAGTGTCACCGCGAGGTAGATGTTGCGCTTGGAGGGCTGCGTGTAAAAGCGCGAGTTCATCAGGATCACCATGAAGACGATCGGGAAGATGAACAACACGCCTGCCATATAGACCGGGATACCGGTTGCGACGATTTCGGGCGTGACGAGCAGATAAAAGAGCAGGATCACCGGGAAGGCGAGGATCAGGTTGGCAAGGAAGGACAGGAACGTGTCCAGCTTGCCGCCGTAATAGCCTGCCGGAAGCCCCAGCGTGATGCCGACCATGAAGGCAAACAGCGTCGCGAAGGGGGCGATTTTGACGACCTCCCAGCTGCCTTTAACCATACGGGTAAACACGTCACGGCCCAGATTGTCGCCGCCCAAAAGGTAGTAATTGTAGACGCCTTCCTCATCGAGGAATGTGCCCGGCACTTTATTTTTCATCGAGGCGAATTGCTGCAATCCGTCATGGGTGATGATCATCCCCATGGCGCCGAAAACAGCGGTAAAGACCCAGAACATCACCAGCGCGAAGCCGATCATGCCGATGGTCGAGTCAAAGAGTTTGCCGTAAAGCCCCAGCTTGCGCTTGTAGACAATCGAGACGGCGAACAGGACGATCAGAGCGATCCACACAGGGGTGAACTGACCGATGATGCGGATGAGAATCTCACCCCAGCTTAGCGGTTCCATTGCGTTTCCCCTTACGTGACGCTGATGCGCGGGTTGAGATAGACGTAGCCGATGTCAGAGATCAGCTGCGTTGTCAGAACCACGATGACTGAGACGACCGAGACCCCCAGAAGAAGCTCGATATCGTTGTTGCCAGCGGCTTGGACGAGGGTCCAGCCGAAGCCCTTGTAGTTAAATAGCGTCTCTACGATGACGACGCCGTTCAGCAGCCAGGGGAACTGCAACATGATCACGGTGAAGGGTGCGATAAGCGCGTTTCTAAGGGCGTGCTTGAGGACGATGTTGCCGAAGCTGACCCCTTTCAGGCGCGCGGTGCGGATGTATTGCGCGGTCATGACCTCGGTCATGGAGGCGCGTGTCATCCGGGCGATGTAGCCCATGCCGTAAAGCGCGATGGTCAGAACGGGCAGGGTGAAGTTGGCGAATGTGATGTCATCCATCGCCGAGGTCGCCGTGCCTTTGAACCATTTCAGGCCCACGGCGGAGCTCGAGAAGACCGCAATAAAGATCACGCCGGAGACATATTCAGGCGTCGCAGTGGACAGGATCGACACGGTGGAAAGCGACCGGTCCGTGCGGGAGCCTTCGCGCATTCCGGCCAGAACGCCGATGATCAGCGCGCCGGGGACCATCACGACCATGACCCAGAACATCAGCTTGCCAGTGAGGCCCAGCCGCGTGGCAATGATGCTGCCTGCATCGTCTTTGAACACAGAGCTTTCGCCCCAGTCGCCTTGCAGGATGCCACAGAAGCTGGGGGCGTCCTCGGGTGCCATGCCCTGGTTAATGCAGCGTCCACGGGTCACCCCGTCAGAGCCTTCGATCACATATCCGGGCAGAACGCCCAGCCATTGCCCGTATTTGACAGGCAGTGGTTGCGTATAGCCGCGATTGGCGAGCCAGGTGGTGACGGCGTCGTCACTCATCCGCTGGTTCACCTCGGATTTGGCGAGTTTTTCAAGATTTGGCGCAAGGTTCGTGAGAAAGAAGACGATGAACGTCAGGCAGATTGCCGTGAGGATCATGACCCCCAATCGGCGTAAAATGAATAGTCCCATAATGACCCCTGTTGGTCGGCTGGTTTCGGCTCTGCATTCTTTAGGAACGTCTCAGAGAGCCTTTGACTGGCAAAAAGGGCCGCCCGGTGAGGGGCGGCCCGATCTGTGTTTAGGCTGTGACAGACCACTTATAGATCTGCGGCAGATACGCGATATGCATATCAGAGCCCGCGATCGTGCCGTTGTGGTGGCGGTAAAGCGAGCGCCAGTAAGGCTGGATCGTCACACCTTCTTCCACCATGATCGCCTGCAGCTTGCCCATCACCTCGCGGCGTGCATCCGCATCCGCGATGGAGTTGGCTTCGGCCAGGAGGCTGTCGAACTCGGCGTTGGAGAAGCCAGATTCGTTCCAGGCTTCACCTGACCGGTAGGCCAGCGCGAGGATCTGCGTGCCCAGCGGGCGGTGGTTCCAGTTCGTGGAGCTGAACGGATACTTGACCCAGTCATTCCAGAAGGTGGAGCCGGGCAGGATCGTCCGCTTCACGTTGATCCCTGCGTCGCGCAGTTGGGCGGCCACCGCATCGGTGGTGTTCTTGCGCCAGTCATCGTCAATCGACATCAGCTCATGCTCGAAATCGGCCATGCCGGCTTCTTCCATAAGCGCTTTGGCTTTGGTGGGATCGTGGGGTAGACGGCCAACGCTGTCGTCATATTCCGGGTGCACCGGACCGACATGCTGGTTGTCTGCGGCCACGCCGCGGCTGGCATAGCCCAGTTCCAGGCAAACCTGATTGTCGACGGCCATGGCCAGCGCCTGACGGACGCGCTTGTCCTCGTAGGGCTTCATGCCGTTCACTTCAGCTTGCTGGTTCGGGCGGATCGCGATGGTCGCACCGGAGACCACCTCGGACTGTTCCCAGCCGATAGCGTTGAAGATGTCGATAAAGTCGCCGACGGTCTCGTAGATCAGGTCAACTTCTTCGGCTTCAGCAGCGGCCACCCAAGCGGAGGGGTCGGTGCCGTAGTCGATATATTCGATCTTATCGAGGTAGAAACCACCTTCTTCAAAGGCCGTGTCGCCCCACCATTCATGCTCGCCACGCTCGATGACGGCTTTCACGCCAACCTCGTTCTGGGTAATGACCATCGGGCCAGTGCCGACCAGTTCGGACAGGTCTGCGGCGGGGTCGTAATTGGCATGCACAACGGCAGCCGGGTAGTCTGCGAAACCCGGAATGATCGTGATGTCGGGGGCAGGCAGGGTCAGCTTGACGGTGTTGGCATCCACAACCTCAATCGCGCCTTCAATGGCTTGATTGGTGTCGTCGTCGATCAGCGTCGCCATGCGACCGGCCATCGAGTTACCCTCGACCGTCTTGTCACACCAGCCAGCGATCACACGGGCCACGTCGTCTGCGGTGAAGTCGTCGCCATTGTTCCACTTGACGCCCTGACGGACATTCAGCGTGTATTCGGTGGCGTTGTCGTTGACGTCCCAGCTTTCCAGCAGCATGCCGCGGAACGAGCCGTCAGAGTTGTACTCAACGAGGTATTCGATGGTGCCTGCAGTGACATAGGCCATCTGGGTCCAGTCATAGGTGCGCGGGTCTTTGTGTGCGCGCACTTCCATCTGCATGCGGGCCATTCCGCCTTTCTCGCCGCCCATCGCTTTTGCGGGGCTGTTCATACCGATCAAGGCATAAGCGGCAGCCGAGCTTGCGCCAAGTGCTGTCGCGCGGGTCAGGAATTCGCGGCGGTCCATCAGACCGGCTTTGAATTCGTCCGCATAAAGCGACACGGCATGGTGCAATGGCTTACCATTTACGGTGGGGTGCGTCATTCTGTTCTCCCTGTGACACATTTTGTTTTTTGTGAATTGGACGGGAACAACTGCGCTTTTTTCAAGCGTGTATCCCTGGACAAATGCTGAGTGGTTGCAGTCTCTCCAATCCGGCTCATGCATGACGCACGATAAAATCACGGGCGTCAACGGTCGCTTTCGTCATTTCGAATAACAAAAACGACATTTGCTTAGAGCAAAAGCGACATGCACCGGGAAGTCAACCGGATCGTCTATTTTGCAAGGGGAGGCAGGATCGGCGCTTGACGTTAGGGTAAGCACAGATGCGCAGTTTCAAACATGCGACTTGCGCAATGTATTTGACGCATTCGGACAGGTTTGAGCGGTTTAAGCGTCAGGCCGCGCTGCGAAAGGCGCTTGGCGTGACGCCTGTCTGTGTCTGAAAGCTGCGCGTGAAATAGGCTGCAGAGTTAAAGCCGAGCGATTCCGACACCGCTTTGATCGTCATGGACGTATCGGTCAGGCGGCGCCGGGCCGCGTGGGT
Source organism: Cognatishimia sp. MH4019 (assembly GCF_020177595.1). Taxonomy (GTDB): domain Bacteria; phylum Pseudomonadota; class Alphaproteobacteria; order Rhodobacterales; family Rhodobacteraceae; genus JAHTBL01. Next base: position 351,077 of record NZ_JAHTBL010000003.1, read on the forward strand.
CACGCGTTCGGTCAGCAATTCCAGTGCGGACATACCGCAGCAGGTCTGGGTCGAGCGTGTCAGGTGGGTCGGTGTGACCTCAAGGGCTGCGGCATAGGCTTCAACATTCAGGCCATCGCCGATGCGCCGTTCGATCAGAGCGCAATAGCGCGCGACCAGACGTTCGGCAGCGTCAGGTTTGATGGCCTCGGGCAGATTGCGTTCCAGCCAGACACTGATCAGGCCTGCATGAAAGCGCGCGGCACGGCTATGGGCCGGGCGATCGCTGACCAGTTCGCGTTGCAGATTATCCAGAAGGCCCGTCAGTTCCGATTGCCCGGGCACATTGGCCACACGGATTTGCTGTGGCGTGGCCGGCAAGGTCATCAGCGGGTCCGAGGGCAGAGTGACGGCCAGCCCGTAGCATTGCGCGCCCAGTTCGATGGAGTGCATCGTCTTGGCGGGCAGAAACACCGCGTTGCTGGGGCCAAAGCCGCGCATCTTGCCAGCGATGATCATGCGGCCCTGACCGCGGGTAATCCAGTAGAGGATCGGATCTGTGCAGGAATGAAGCGTGTCCATGCGCCAACTGCCACCGCGCTGCATTTGCGCCAGCGTTTTCATCTCGATGGTATCGATTGGAGAGTAGTCAGTCTGCATTAACATGGTTGTACCCCCTGGATGGATTTGTGCAACCATCGCAGCGGAATATGGCTCAAATAGGGCAAAAATTGTGCGAAATTGGTTAGCGCAGCGTTAAGGCTTGCCAATTGCGCATGCGCGCGCGGAACCAGGTGCGCTGGCGTTTTGCGAACTGTCGCGTGGCCGTTTTTGCGGCGGTGATGGCCTCCTCCAACGACATCTTGTGGTTGAGATGGGCGATCAGCTCGGGCGCGCCGATGGCTTTGGAGGACAAAAGCGCAGGGTTCCAGTGCGGATGCATGGCGCGGGCTTCCTCCAGGGCGCCCGCAGCGATCATCTGGTCAAAACGGCGGTCGATGCGCGCCGAAAGCCAGTCGCGGTCAGCGTCCAAGAGAATCGGTTGAGCGGCAGCAAGCAGCAGAATCGGGGCCGGGGTGGCGTCCTGCCAGCTTGCCAGACCGCGTCCAGTAGAGCGCTGAACCTCCCAGGCGCGCTGGACCCGCATAGGGTTGCGTTGATCAATGCGCGACAAGGTGTCCGGATCGAGGGCGGAAAGAAGGGTCTGGAACCCGCCTTCGGCCACGATGCGGTCGGCCGCTGCGCGAATGTCGGGCGGTGTCGCGGGAATATCCGCAAGCCCTTCGGTCAGCGCAGTGAAGTAGAGCCCGGTGCCGCCGACGATAATGGGGCGTGGTCCGGCGGATAGAAACGGTGTCACCTCGCGGAGCCAATGGCCCACAGAATAGTCGCCATCATAAGGGATATGCCCGTAAAGCGCATGCGGCGCGCGCGCGCGTTCCGCCTGATCTGGCCGCGCCGTCAAGATGCGCCAGCCGTCAAAAACCTGCAACGCATCCGCGTTGACCACCACGCCGCCTTGGACTTCTGCGATCTCCAACGCCAACGCAGACTTGCCCGATGCGGTCGGCCCAGCAATTAAAACCGGCTGCTCGGGAGAAAGCTGCGATATGTCGATCAGCGCCATGAGTGATTTATCCGCGTCAAGCCCGCGTCTCCCGTTGAACCTGCCCGCCTTTTGCGACATTTTACGCCGAACGCAAAGCAGATGGGACATTTGCCATGACCAAGACCCCCTCGGACCCGAAATTCAAACGCGTGATGCTGAAGATTTCAGGGGAGGCTTTGATGGGGGATCAGGGGTTCGGGTTGCATCCGCCCACGGTTGAGCGGATCGCGGCAGAGGTCAAATCGGTCCACGATCTGGGCGTCGAGATTTGCATGGTGATCGGCGGCGGCAACATTTTCCGCGGTCTGCAAGGCTCCGCGCAGGGGATGGAGCGGACGACGGCGGATTACATGGGCATGCTTGCGACGGTGATGAACGCGCTTGCGATGCAGTCTGCACTTGAGGGCTTGGGCGTCTATACCCGTGTGATCAGCGCCATTCCGATGGATCAGGTCTGTGAGCCCTACATTCGCCGCCGCGCCGTGCGCCACCTGGAGAAAGCCCGTGTTGTGATCTTTGCCGCAGGCACCGGCAACCCATATTTTACGACGGATACAGCGGCTACTCTGCGCGCCAACGAGATGGCCTGCGAAGCGATTTTCAAAGGCACCAAAGTGGACGGCGTTTATGACAAGGACCCGGTCAAGCATGACGACGCGGTGCGCTATGATCATGTGAGCTATGATGAAGTGCTGCAAAAGCATCTGGGCGTGATGGATGCCAGCGCCATTGCCCTGGCGCGCGATAACAACAAACCGATCATCGTCTTCTCGCTGGATGAGCCGGGCGGCTTTGCCGGTATTCTGGCCGGGGAAGGCACCTATACAACCGTTCATGGTTAACGATATAGATAGGAAAAGCCGGTAAACGGCGATCACATCAGGACCGAGTGGGATCATGGCAGACGATATTGAAATAGACACCGACGATCTGGAGCGCCGGATGGACGGGGCAATCGCCTCTCTGCGCACGGAATTTGCGTCTTTGCGGACGGGACGGGCTTCGGCTTCGATGCTGGAGCCGGTGATGGTGGAAGCCTACGGCCAAAAGACACCGATTAATCAGGTTGGAACGGTGAACGTGCCGGAACCGCGGATGGTGACGATCAATGTCTGGGACAAATCCATGGTAAACGCCGTGGAAAAGGCCATTCGCGAAAGCGGGCTGGGCATCAACCCGCAGCTCAACGGAACGATTATTATGCTCCCGATCCCCGAGCTGAACGAAGAGCGTCGCCGCGATCTGACAAAGGTGGCCGCGCAGTATTCGGAAAGCGCGCGTGTTTCGATCCGCAATATTCGCCGCGACGGTATGGACCAGATCAAGAAAGCCAAGGCCGATGGCATGGGCGAAGATGACCAGAAGCTCTGGGAAGGCGAGGTTCAGGAATTAACTGACCGCTATATCAAGCAGGTCGACGAGGCGCTTGAGGTCAAGCAAGCCGAGATCATGCAGGTTTAACGGCCCCGCGCCGGAAAGGGCCTGTCGATGGCCAAGAAAAACACTTCTCCCGATCATGTTGCGATCATCATGGATGGCAATGGCCGCTGGGCGCAAAAACGCGGCAAGCCGCGGCTGTTCGGGCATCATGCCGGGGCCAAGCGCGTGCGCGAGATTGTCGAGGCGTGCCCGACGCTGGGCGTGAAATACCTGACGATCTTCGCGTTCTCGACCGAGAACTGGAAGCGCACGCAGACCGAAGTGGCGGGTCTCATGCGGCTGTTCCGGCGCTATATTCAACGCGAGGCGCGCGCGCTCTTTGAAGCTGGTGTGCGGGTGCGGTTCATCGGCGACCGCGTGCGGCTAGAGGATTCTCTGGTCAAGATGATGGACGATCTGGAGCTGCTGACGGCGGGTAATGACGCTGTTCATCTGACCATCGCGATCAATTACGGGGGCCGGGACGAGGTGGCACGCGCGACGCGCCGTCTGGCCTATGATGTGGCAGGCGGCAAGCTGGATCCGCGCGATGTGAATGACGAGACATTCACGCGCTATCTGGACACGTGCTATCTGCCCGATCCCGATTTGGTCATCCGCACCAGCGGGGAGGCGCGGATCAGCAACTTCCTGCTCTGGCAGTCGGCTTATTCGGAATACGAGTTTATCCCGACGCTCTGGCCTGATTTCACCGCTGCCGAGTTTGAAAAGGTGCTGGCCAAGTTTGGTGACCGCGAACGCCGCTTTGGTGCTGTCCTGACATGAGCGAGATGGCTCCGGCCAAATGGGATGACCTGCGCACGCGGCTTTTATCCGGTGCGGGTATGGGCGCGATTGGCGTGACTTGCATCCTTGCAGGCGGGGTCTGGTTTCAGATGCTTGCAGTGTTCGTCACGGCGGTGATGATCTGGGAACTGGTCATGATGATCCGCCCCGATGCGCCCACACCCGCGATGCTGCTGGCGGCACTTACGGCGAGCCTTTTGTCGGGCATGTTTGTGGCCGAGGAAAGCTGGATCCTTGTCCTGTTCATCCTGCCGCCCGCGCTTGGTCTGCTGGCACTGCCCCGCGAAAAGCGCACTTTTTTCGCCTTTGCGCTCGCCATCCTGATCGCAGGTTGGGGCCTTGTGACCTTCCGCGAGACACATGGCGTCGTCTGGCTGCTTTGGCTGGTGCTGGTCGTGATCGCGACGGATATCTTTGGCTATTTCGCAGGCCGCATCTTTGGCGGGCCGAAGTTCTGGCCCAAGATCAGCCCCAAGAAAACCTGGAGCGGGACGGTCGCAGGCTGGGTTTCGGCTGCTGGCATCGGCATCCTGTTCGGCACCTTTACCGATGCGGGGCCGGATCTTTGGTGGATTTCGATGCTGCTTAGTTTTGCTTCACAAATGGGCGATATTGCGGAAAGCGCTTTGAAGCGGCGGATGGGAGTCAAGGACAGCTCGACCCTGATCCCGGGTCATGGCGGGCTCTTTGATCGGTTTGACGGCTTGCTTGGCGCGGCGCTGTTCATGCTGGCGATTTCGCTTTTTGTGGATGTGCCGCAGGTTCAGTTCTGATGCGTAAAGTGTCGATCTTCGGGGCGACGGGCTCGATTGGGCAAAATACGATTGATCTGATTGCCCGCGACCCGGGGGCGTATGACGTGGTTGCGCTGACCGGTGGCGCCAATATCGCGCAACTGGCCGAGGACGCACGGCGGCTGAACGCTGATATCGCGATTACGGCTTATGAAGATCAGTTGGATGATCTGCGCGCAGCGCTTGCTGGCACAGATGTCGAAGCGGCGGCCGGGGCAGGGGCGGTCACCGAGGCTGCGAGCCGTCCTGCCGACTGGATCATGTCGGCCATTGTGGGTGCTGCGGGTCTGCCGCCGGGGCTGGAAGCGCTCAAGCAAGGCACGACGCTGGCGCTGGCCAACAAGGAATCGCTGGTCACCGCAGGGCCTTTGCTGATGCAGACCGCGCGCGATCATGGAGCCACCGTGCTGCCGGTCGACAGCGAGCATTCGGCAGTGTTTCAGGGGCTTGTCGGCGAGGATATGTCCGCGGTCGAGCGGATCATCATCACCGCTTCAGGCGGGGCCTTCCGAGATTGGCCACTGGAGGCGTTGAAGGATGCGACGCTGGAAGAGGCGTCCTCCCACCCAAACTGGGATATGGGTCAGCGGATCACGATTGATTCCGCGTCCATGTTCAACAAGTCGCTCGAACTGATTGAAACGAAAGAGTTCTTTGGCGTCCATCCCGATCAGATCGAAACTGTCGTGCATCCCGAAAGCCTGATCCACGCGCTGGTGGGGTTTAACGACGGTGCGCTGATGGCCCATGTCGGCCCGCCTGATATGCGCCATGCCATTGGCTATGCGCTGCATTGGCCAGATCGGCGGGATTTGCCTGTGGCGCGGCTTGATCTGGTGGAGATTGGCCAACTGAATTTCCGCAAAGCCTGCGAGACGCGCTATCCGGCGCTGAAGCTGGCACGTAACGTGATGGAGACGGGCGGGCTTGCCGGGGCGGCCTTCAACGCTGCGAAAGAGCGCGCACTGGATGGCTTCATCGCCGGACACATCAAGTTTACTGAGATGGCGAGCGTTGTAGAACACGCCCTTGACGCGATCTCTGCCCAGTCGGGTCTTATCAATGCCACGATCAGCCTTGATAACGTCCTGCGTGTGGACCATTTGGCACGACAAGAGGCCGATGCCGCGATTGCGGCACGAAACATGTAAGAGGGCGGTTTGGAACTCACCAACTTGATCCCGCAATTCGGCGGGCTGATCTATACCATTGGCGCATTCGTTTTGGCGCTCAGCATCATCGTGGCGATCCATGAGTACGGCCATTACATCGTGGGCCGTTGGTGCGGGATTTATGCCGAAGTGTTTTCGCTTGGATTCGGTCCGGTGCTGTTCAGCCGCGTCGACAAGCGCGGCACGAAATGGCAATTCGCGCTGCTGCCGCTGGGGGGCTACGTCAAGTTTCTGGGCGATGCCGATGCGGCCAGCGGCAAGGACGGTGCGCTGGTGGATGCGCTGCCGGAAGAGCGTAAACGAATGACCATGCATGGCGCGCCGCTTTGGGCGCGGGCGTGCACCGTCGCCGCAGGCCCTGTGTTCAACTTCATCCTGTCGTTTCTGATTTTCGGCGCGATCCTCTTTTTCAGGGGTCAGCCAACCGCGCCGCTGATGATCGAAGACCTTACCGAGTTGCCGCCTGCCTATGCCGTGGCTTTGCAGCCGGGCGACAAGATCATTGCCATTGACGGCGTGGAAGCCCCCGATCTGGAAGGCTTCGATGATTTCGTGCAGGCTCTGCCGACGGATCAAGTCCTTGATTACCGCGTTTTGCGGAACGGGGATGAGGTGACGGTGGACGGTCCTTACCCCTATCCGCCGCTTATCAACGGTTTGTCGCCACGCTCTGCCGCGATGGATGTGAACCTGCGTGTCGGTGATGTGATCACGGCTGTCGACGACGCGCCGATCCACACGTTCAACGCCCTGCGCACAGCTGTGGCCGACGCGGATGGCGCGCCCTTGAAGCTGGATGTGTGGCGTGACGGGGAGGAGATGGAGTTTGTTCTTGCTCCCAAGCGTGTGGACCTGCCGCAGCCCGATGGCAGTTTCGAGACACGCTGGTTGATCGGTATCTCAGGTGGGCTGTTCTTTGAGGCCGCAACCGAGCGGGGCGGCGTGCTGCAATCCTTGCAATACGGGGTAGAGCAGACGTGGTTCATCGTCACGTCAAGCATTTCGGGCCTGAAAAACATGATTACCGGGGCGATCAGTTCGTGCAATCTGTCCGGCCCGATTGGCATTGCCCAGACATCAGGCGCGATGGCCAGCCAGGGTGCGCAGTCCTTCATTTATTTCATCGCTGTTCTCAGCACGGCAGTGGGCCTTCTGAACCTGTTCCCGATTCCCGTTCTGGATGGCGGGCATTTGGTGTTTCACGCCTATGAGGCGGTGACCGGCAAGCCCCCCAGTGACCGCGCGTTGCGCGTTTTGATGGGGGTCGGGCTGACGCTGCTGTTGTCGCTGATGGTGTTCGCGCTGGGAAATGACATCTTCTGCCCCTAGGCGCGCGTAACGAAACGCCCTGAAACCTGTCCGATTATGCCCCATTCCTGCCACATTTGGCCCCGATCCTTGATCAAAGCCTTTGTGCAGGAGTGTAACCAATGCAAGCCGTTCAATCCGGAGTTCGCAGCCTGAGCCTGTTGATGGATATCAACTGGGACCGCTTCATCATGCCTGCTGCCATTATCGGCGGATTGGTTGCCGGGGCCGAGCTTGGTGGCATCTTGCTGAACCTCGCACATTAAACACCTCCAAAGACAGCGCTGATGCGCTTACAAAACACTCCGACACAAGTTGTGGCCGGGGTGTTTGTCGTTTTGACAACGTGTGGTAATGCCGATACTCAGTTCTCGAACGCTGGGATGTTTAAACGGAGTCGTCGGATGACCGCCAAAGAGGTGAGCAGCGCGACCGTAGCTGCAATGATAATGCACACGGGACGCAACTGGGTCAGCGCATACATCAAAACAGGGCTTTTGGCCCTAGTTTCGCTGGTCATGATGGTGGGATTAGCCACCGCACAGGATTTTCGCTTTAACCAAGTGCAGATCGAAGGCAACCAAAGGGTGGAGCCGGCCACGATCCTGTCTTACGCGAATATCGCGCGGGGCGAGGCGGTCAGTGCGGGCGATCTGAACGACGCCTTCCAGAATATTCAGGAATCAGGCCTCTTTGAAGAGGTGGAGTTGATCCCCTCGGGCAGCACGCTGATTATCCGGGTGCAGGAATTTCCGACGATCAACCGCATCAATATCGAAGGCAACCGCCGCATTGACGACGAAGACCTGCTGCCGCTGCTGCGCTCGCAGCCGCGCCGGGTCTACAGTCCGACCCTGGCCGAGCAGGACGCCGCTACATTGACCGAAGCCTACACGACCCAAGGACGTCTGGCTGCGACCGTGTCGCCGTCGATCATCCGCCGCTCGGATAACCGCGTCGATCTGGTGTTTGAAGTGGTGGAAGGGCGCACCGTCGAGGTGGAGCGTCTGAGCTTTACCGGCAACCGCGAGTTTTCTGATCGTCGTCTGCGCCGTGTTCTTGAGACCAAACAGGCCGGTATTTTCCGGGCTCTGATCCGGTCCGACACGTTTCTCGCGGATCGGATCGAGTTCGACAAACAGGTGTTGCAGGATTTCTACCAATCGCGCGGCTATGTCGATTTCGAAACGCTCAGCGTGAACTCTCAGCTGACCCGCGAGCGCGATGGCTATCTTGTGACGTTCAACGTGCGGGAAGGCCAGCAGTTCAAATTTGGCGAAATCACCGCGGTGAGCGATCTTGAGGACGTGAACCCGGACGAGTATCTCGACGTTATTCGCTTGCGTCCGGGCGTCATTTACAACCCGGCACTAGTCGACAACACCATCGCCCGGATGGAGCGTTTGGCGCTGCAGCAAGGTCTGAACTTCATTCGGGTCGAGCCGCGCATCATCCGCAACGACCGCGCATTGACGCTGGATGTAGAGTTCGCCATCACCCGCGGTCCGCGTGTTTTTGTCGAGCGGATTGATATTGAAGGCAACACAACGACGCTGGACCGCGTTGTGCGCCGCCAGTTCCGCGTGATTGAGGGCGATCCGTTCAACCCGCGTGAGATTCGCGCGTCGGCTTCGCGGATCCGCGCACTTGGCTTCTTCTCCAATGCCGAGGTGAATGCACGCGAAGGGTCCGGCCCGGACCGCGTCATCATCGACGTGGATGTAGAAGAGCAGCCGACAGGCTCGCTCAACTTCGGGGGTAGCTTCTCGAATTCCAACGGGTTCGGGGCCGCGATCAGCTTTACAGAGCGGAACTTCCTGGGCCGGGGCCAGACCCTTGGGTTTGGCGTGAACACAACCTCGTCCACGCGGTCTTATAACTTCAACTTCGTTGAGCCCGCCTTCCTGGGCCGCGATCTGCGTGCAGGTATTCTGATTGATTATCGCACCACGGACCGCAACAACGCGGACTTCAACTCTCGTGTTGCACGGGTGCAACCATCACTGCGCTTCCCGGTGGGGGAGAATAGCTTCCTCACGCTGCGTGGTGGTTTCAAATCCAGCGAGATTTTCGACGTCGATGATGACAGCTCGGTTCTGTTGCAGGCCGAGGAAGAGGAGGGCGAACGCGCCTTGGGCTTTCTTGGCTACTCGTTCAGCTATGACAGCCGCCGCACAGGTCTGAACCCGAACGCAGGTGTGATCTTCCGCTTCAGTCAGGATTTTGCCGGTCTGGGCGGGGATAACAGCTACATCGAAACGACGGCTCTTCTTGGCGCGGAAACGCGTGTCATGAACGAAGAGGTCACGCTGCGGGCCACTCTTGAGGGCGGCGCGTTGAACATGCTGTCCGGCGACTCGCTTATTCTGGATCGTTTCCGGGTTGGTCCCAGCCGTTTGCGCGGCTTTGAATCGAACGGGATTGGCCCACGTGATCTGGATGCCAAAAACGAAGACGTCCTTGGCGGTAACTTCTTTGCCGTGGCCCGTCTTGAGGCCGAGTTCCCTCTGGGGCTGCCTGAAGAATACGGCGTGAGCGGCGGTGTCTTTTACGACATGGGTTCGCTTTGGGGGCTGGACAATACGGATGATGGCCGGATCGACGACAGCTTTAGCCTGCGCTCGGCTGTGGGTGTATCGCTCTTCTGGGATACCGGGCTTGGCCCGCTGCGCTTCAACTTTGCCGAAGCCATCCAGAAAGAGGATTTTGACGAGGATCAGTTTTTCGATCTGACGATCTCTACCCAGTTCTGATGCGTCGGCTTCTTTCGGCTTTGTCTTTGGGACTGGCGGTGCTTCTGGCGCCGCCAGTTCTGGCGCAAGGCGGATTGTCCCAACCGCAATCACCCATCCTCGTGATCGAAAGCGAACGCCTGTTCATCGAAACAGAGTTTGGCCAAGCCAGTCTGCGGGCAATTGACGAACAAGCGCGGCGTTTGGCTTCGGAAAGTCGCGAGATTGACGCGCAGCTTATCGAGGAAGAACGGGCGCTGACCGAGGCGCGCCCAACCCTGTCAGCGGAAGAATTCCGCGCCCGTGCGGATGCGTTTGACGACCGGGTTTTACGTCTACGGCGCGAACGCGATGAGGCCAGCACGCAGCTGGGCCGCGCGCGCGATGAAGCTGAGCAGATTTTGCGCAATGCCGCATTGCCGGTTCTGGCGCAGATCGTTCTGGACCGCGGAGCAGTTGCGGTTTTCGAGCGGCGTGATGTGTTCATCGTGGACGATGCCATCGACATCACTGACGAGGCGGTGGCCCGGATCAACGAACAATTGGGCGCAGATGATGTGCAAACGGGCACGTCTGACAGCCCGACGCCACCCGCTGAAACACCGGAACAATCCGACACAGAAAGTGATCCTTGAGCGCGTTGTGCGGGGCAGGGCCACTTGTTAGTCAAATACCATAAAAAGAAGGACAGGCCATGAGCGACCCTTTGATGAGCGCCGATATCCAACGCATCCAGCGGCTGATCCCGCACCGCTATCCGTTTTTGCTGGTCGACCGGGTCGAGGATATCGACGGCACCAAATCCGCGCGGGGCATCAAGAATGTGACCTTCAACGAGCCACATTTCCAAGGCCATTTCCCTGGTACGCCGATCATGCCGGGTGTGACGATCATCGAAGCGATGGCGCAGACGGCTGCCGTCATGGTTGGTGCTGCGATGGGGATGGAAGACAAGGAATTGCTCGTCTACTTCATGGCCATCGACAAGTGTAAGTTCCGCCGCAAGGTCGGTCCCGGTGACGTGCTTGAACTGTATATCGAGACAAAGCGCGGCGGCTCGAAGATTTGGAAATTCTCCGGTGTGGCCAAGGTCGGCGATGAAATGGCCGCCGAGGCGGAATTCACCGCCATGATGGACTTGCCGGAGTAAGCCGCCGCGATGATTGATCCATCCGCTCAAATTCATGCCTCTGCTGTGATCGAGGACGGTGCCGTGATCGGCCCTGACTGTGTGATCGGTGCATTCAGCTATATCGGGCCAGAGGTGCGCCTTGGTGCGCGGGTCGAGCTGCGCACACATGTGGTCGTCACCGGGCAAACGAGCGTGGGCGACGACACGGTCATTTTCTCCTTCGCGGTGATTGGTGAGATCCCGCAAGACAAGAAGTTCGACGGTGAAAAGACCCGGCTAGAGATTGGCGCGCGCAACCGTATTCGCGAACATGTCACGATGAATACCGGGACCAAGGGAGGCGGTGGCCTGACCAAGGTCGGCGATGACGGGCTATTCATGGCGGGCTGTCACATCGCGCATGACGTGATGATCGGGAACAACGTGATCGTGGTGAACTCGGCCGCTTTGGCGGGGCATTGCATCATCGAAGATGACGTCATCATCGGCGGTCTGTCGGGCATTCACCAGTTCGTGCGCATCGGCAAAGGGGCCATTATTGGTGCCGTGTCCATGGTGACCAATGACGTGATCCCGCATGGGTTGGTGCAAGGACCACGGGGGCAGCTTGATGGGCTGAACCTTGTTGGTTTGAAACGCAAAGGTGTTGCGCGGGCTGACATCACGGCCTTGCGGGCGGCGTTTCAGATGCTGGCACAAGGCGACGGGGCCTTTCAGGACCGCGCCCGTCGTTTGTCGGACGAGACCGATAGCCCTTACGTGCGCGAGGTTGTCGATTTCGTGCTGGGGGCGTCTGATCGCTCCTACCTGACGCCGCGCTGATGCTGGCCCTGATCGCAGGGCGCGGCGGTCTGCCCAAACTTCTGATGCAGCGCTTGAAAGAGCGTCCGTTGGTGTGTGCCTTGGAAGGCTACGCGCCAGATTTGTCGGGGGTTGAGACGTTTCGGATCGAAACGCTCGGCAGCTTTATCGCGATGCTGAAAGAGCGGGGCGTGACGCAAGTGTGCTTTGCGGGGCAGGTGCAGCGCCCGGCACTTGATCCGTCTTTGATTGATCCCGCAACGATGCCGCTGGTGCCGCGTATGATGGCGGCTTTGCAGCAAGGCGATGATGCCGCGCTGCGCGTGGTGCTGGCGTTTTTTGAAGAGGCCGGGATCGCGATTGTCGCGGCGCATGATCTTGTGCCGGAATTGTTGCCATCCGAAGGGGTTTTGACCGCGATCCAGCCGACTGACACCGATAAACAAGACGCGGCGCGCGGGGTTGAACTGCTTTCGCTTCTCAGCCCCGCCGATATTGGGCAAAGCTGTGTGATCGCGCGCGGACAGGCGCTGGCGGTAGAGGCGCAGCCGGGAACAGATTTCATGCTATCCTCGCTTTCCCATCTGGAGCGAACGCGCGGCGGTGTTTTCGTGAAAGCGCCAAAGGATGGGCAGGATCGGCGCGTTGATATGCCAACGATTGGACCCGATACGGTGCGTCTGGCGGCAGAAGCTGGGCTAAGCGGCCTTGTTCTGACCGCAGGCGGTGTGCAGATGCTGGAACCTCAGCTTTGCATCGCATCGGCCAATGATGCGGGACTTTTCATCTGGGTGCGCGCTTGAAGATCTTCGTGATCGCCGGCGAAGCCTCAGGCGATAAGCTGGGCGGGGCGGCATTGGCCGGGCTGAGATCGCTGGTTCCGGATTTGGAAATCCACGGCGTTGGTGGGCCGCTCATGCAGGCCCAAGGGCTGGAGAGCCTCTTTCCCATGGATGAGCTGAGCGTGATGGGTATTGCGGAGGTTTTACCGAAATACCGCCATCTCAAGCGTCGGATTGCGCAGACGGCGGAGGCGGTTCTGGCGCTGAAACCCGATGTTCTATTGACCATTGACAGCCCGGATTTTTCCTTGCGCGTGGCGCGCCGCGTGAAAGCGGCGAGCGCTATTCGCACGGTGCATTATGTGGCGCCAACGGTCTGGGCGTGGCGCCGGGGGCGCGCGAAAAAGATGGTCGGTGTGGTTGATCAAGTGCTCGCGCTCTTTCCGTTTGAGCCGCCTTATATGGAGGCCGTGGGTATCCGTTGCGATTTTGTTGGACATCCGGTGGTGGCTGAAGCTGTCGCCTCTGAGGAGGAGGCCAGGGATTTCCGGGTGCAGCACGGTTTGGGCGACGCGCCCGTTTTGCTTGCGTTGCCCGGATCGCGACGTGGAGAGATCAATCGTTTGGCCGGGACTTTTGGGGCCGCGCTCGCCCCAGTGCTGGCGGCGCATCCTGAGATGCGCGTGGTGGTGCCCGCTGCCCCCGGCGTGATTGGTTTGGTGCGCGAGACGGTTAGAGCATGGCCGGGCAGCCCCTTGGTCATCGACAATGAAATGGACAAGCGCGCGGCGTTCAAAGCGGCCACCGTGGCGCTCGCGGCCTCGGGCACGGTCTCTCTGGAATTGGCCGCCTCTGGCACACCGATGGTCATCGCCTATGATATGAACTGGCTAAGCCGTCAGATCATCGCGCGGATGTTGAAAGTGGACACGGTCACACTGGTGAACCTTGTCTCTGACACTCGCGTGGTGCCGGAGTTTCTGGGAATTGAATGTGAGCCAAAAGCCATCGCGCAGGGGCTTTCAGATGCCATCGCCAACCCCAATGCGCAGCTTGAGGCGATGTCGCTGACGATGCAACGGCTGGGGCAGGGCGATGAGGATCCGGGGCTAAGGGCTGCACGGGCGATCCTGGACGGGGTAAAACTTTTCTAAAAAGTCCTCGCGAAAGTCTTATGAAGACTCTTTTACCGCTCAATACCCGCGCCAGATCCAGCCGCCACCCAAAATGCGGGTGCCACCGGTTTCGTAGAACACGCAAGCCTGACCTGGGGAGACGCCTTCCTCTGGGGTCAGCAATTCCACCTCGGCTTCCGTCGCGCTGATGGGGCGGATGATCGCCTCGCGCGGGGGGCGAGTGGAGCGGACCTTGACCGACACATGCCGTTCGCTCAGATCGGTAAACGCACCGTCGCCCAGCCAGTTGATCTCGCGCACAGGGATGGTGCGGGTGGCGAGCATCTCTTTCGGGCCGACGATCACTTGGCGGGTGTTCACATCCAGTTTGACCACGTAAAGCGGGGTATCGAGCCCGCCGATGCCCAAGCCCCGCCGTTGCCCGATCGTGTAGTGGATCACGCCCTCATGCCGGGCCAGCACGTTGCCATCGACATCAACGATCTCGCCGGGTTCGGCGGCACCGGGGCGCAGTTTTTCGATCACGCTGGCGTAGTTGCCATTGGGCACAAAGCAGATGTCCTGGCTGTCTGGCTTATCCGCCACGCTCAGCCCGTAGCGCGCCGCAAGCGCGCGGGTGTCGTCTTTGGAGGGCAGGTGGCCCAGCGGGAAGCGCAGGTAGTTGAGCTGCTCAGGCGTGGTCGAGAACAGGAAGTAGCTTTGATCGCGGTTGGCATCCGCGGCGCAATGCAGTTCTGCCCCCGCAGCGCCCATTTTGCGTTGGATATAGTGACCCGTCGCCATGCAATCGGCATCCAGGTCGCGGGCCGTTTCCAACAGGTCCTTGAACTTCACACGCTCGTTGCAGCGAATGCAGGGCACGGGTGTTGCGCCGGCCAGATAGCTGTCGGCAAACTCGTCAATGACGGCTTCCTTGAACGTGTTTTCATAGTCCAGCACGTAATGCGGAAAGCCCATTTCCTCGGCCACGCGGCGGGCATCGTGGATGTCGAGGCCCGCACAACACGCGCCTTTTTTGGCCAGAGCAGCCCCGTGGTCATAAAGCTGCAGGGTCACGCCCACCACGTCATAGCCTTCCTCGGCCAGTTGTGCGGCCACGACCGAACTGTCCACGCCGCCCGACATCGCCACGACGACGCGCGTCTCGGACGGGGGCTTGGCAAAGCCGAGCGAGTTCAAAGGGTGGGCATCCAGCGCCATGACAGATCCTTAATGGAGATGTCGCGAGATATAGTAAAATGCGAGATACTAACAAGGGGGCGTTTCATCCCTCTTTAAGGCCTGTGGCGCAGGGTGTCCCCACGTAATTGAGGGATTTCCGATGTATCTGAAGAAAATTGACGCGCCGCGGTCGGTGACATTACCGGACGGGCGCACCATGACACAGGCCGATCTGCCACCACGGGACACACGACGATGGGTCTCTTCGCGCAAGGCGGCCGTTGTGAAGGGGGTCGCCTTCGGGTTGATTTCGATGGAGGACGCGATGGACCGGTGGGCTTTGTCCGAAGAAGAGCTGCGTGAATGGACAGAGGCGTTAACCCTGCATGGGGAAGGCGCTTTGAAGACAACAGCCTTGCAGCATTACCGAAAAGACTCGACAACTTAAAGTTGCACGGTTTACGTTTTCATAATTGGTAACGGGACATTAACCAATCCACGTCACGTTGGCAGCATACTGACCCACCTTGCGGAGAATCCCTAATGCGTGTCCTGTTGATTGAAGACGATCCAACCACCTCAAAAAGCATCGAACTGATGCTGACCCATGCCAATCTGAACGTGTATTGCACGGATATGGGGGAGGAGGGGATCGATCTGGCCAAACTTTATGACTACGATTTGATCCTTTTGGACCTGAACCTGCCGGATATGAGCGGCCAGGACGTGCTGCGCCAGCTGCGCTTGGCCCGGATCGAGACGCCGATTTTGATCCTGACAGGTTCGGACGACACCGAAAGCAAGCTGAAAAGCTTTGGGTTTGGGGCTGATGACTATCTGACTAAACCGTTTCACCGTGAAGAACTGGTGGCACGCATCCACGCGATCATCCGGCGTTCGAAAGGTCATTCGCAGTCGGTCATCAATACTGGCAAGATCTGCGTGAACCTTGATGCCAAGACAGTTGATGTCGGCGGCAAGACCGTTCATCTGACCGGCAAGGAATACCAGATGCTGGAATTGCTGAGCCTACGTAAAGGTACGACCCTGACCAAAGAGATGTTCTTGAACCATCTTTACGGCGGCATGGACGAACCCGAGCTGAAAATCATCGACGTGTTTATCTGCAAGCTGCGCAAGAAGCTTGCCAATGCGACCGATGGGGAGAACTACATCGAAACCGTCTGGGGCCGTGGCTATGTGCTGCGCGATCCTGATCCCGTTGCGATGGCACCGGAACGGATTGCTGTCGGCGCCTGAAGCGCGGGTTTTCACGCACCGCCTCTGGACCTCCTGCATGACGCCGCCTAAACCTTATCTGGGTCAGGGAGTGGGCGATGTCGGAACCGCAGAGCAAAGAAATTGAGGCGTTGACGCCGCAGGAAGCCGAGGCCGAACTGGCCCGGCTTTCTGGCGTTCTGGGGGCTGCGAATACGGCCTATCACCGCGATGATGCGCCTGAGATTTCGGATGCCGAGTATGATAGCCTCAAGCGCCGCAATGCTGCGATTGAGGCGCGATTTCCTGAGCTGAAACGCAGCGATAGCCCCAGCGATCAAGTGGGCGGTGCCGTGGCCGATGGGTTTTCGAAGGTCACCCATGAAGTCCGGATGCTCTCGCTTGGTAATGCGTTCGACGACGAGGACGTGGCCGAGTTTGACGAGCGTGTGCGCAAGTATCTGGGGCTTGAGCCGGGCACCGTGGCCTACACGGCTGAGCCGAAGATTGACGGTCTCTCCCTTTCGCTGCGCTATGAAGGTGGCGCTTTAGTGCAGGCCGCCACGCGCGGGGATGGCGAAATTGGCGAGAACGTGATGGCCAATGCGCGCACGATTGAGGATGTCCCGCACAAGATCAACGGCGCGCCGGATGTGCTGGAAGTGCGCGGCGAGGTCTATATGAGCCACGCTGATTTCGAGGCTCTGAATGCACGCCAAACCGAAGCGGGTGGGAAAACCTTCGCCAATCCACGCAATGCCGCTGCAGGATCTTTGCGCCAGTTGGATGCCAGTATCACCAAGGCTCGCCCGCTGAGGTTTTTCGCCTACGCCTGGGGCGCGCTGTCTGCACCGTTGTCAGAGACGCAGTTTGGTGCGATCGAGCGGCTGTCGGAATTGGGTTTCCAAACCAACCCGCTGACCCGCCTTTGCGACACGACCGATGCGCTGATCGCGCAGTATCGCGCCATCGAAGAGGCGCGCGCGACGCTTGGCTATGACATCGACGGCGTTGTTTACAAGGTCAACGACCTCGCCTTGCAGCAGCGGCTTGGCTTCCGCTCGACCACGCCGCGATGGGCGGTTGCGCATAAGTTCCCGGCAGAGCTGGCTTGGACCACGCTTGAGGGCATCGACATTCAGGTCGGTCGCACGGGCGCGCTGTCTCCGGTTGCGCGGTTGCATCCGGTGAATGTGGGCGGGGTCATGGTCTCCAACGCGACGCTGCATAACGAGGACTACATCGCGGGCCGCGACGCCAAGGGTCAACCGATCCGCGAGGGGCGCGATATCCGGGTGGGCGATCATGTCCAAGTCTACCGCGCTGGCGATGTGATCCCGAAGATTGCCGATGTGGATCTATCGAAACGTCCTAAAAACGCGGAGCCTTTTGTCTTTCCGACCGTTTGCCCCGAATGCGGATCGGACGCGGTACGCGAGGAAGGCGACGCGGTGCGCCGTTGCACGGGCGGTATCGTCTGCCCCGCGCAAGCGGTCGAAAAGCTCAAGCATTTTGTCAGCCGTGCAGCCTTTGACATCGAAGGTCTGGGCGCCAAACAGGTGGAGCAATTCTACGCGGATGGATGGATCAAGCAGCCTGCCGATATCTTCACCCTGCGGGAGCGTTACGGCACTGGTCTGCAACAACTCAAGAACCGCGAAGGCTGGGGAGAGAAATCAGCGAACAACCTCTTTGATGCCATCGACGAGAAGCGCCAAATTCCTTTGGCGCGGCTGCTGTTTGGGCTGGGCATCCGGCATTTGGGCGAAGCGGGATCAGCGCTTTTGGCCAATCACTACGGCAATTGGGATACGTTCGAGGCTGCCATGACCGAGGCCGAGATTGGCGCAGGCGAGGCGTGGGAGGCGCTGAACGATATCGACGGGGTTGGCGCGGTGATGGCGGCATCGGTCGTCAATACCTTGCAGCAAGACGCGGAACGGGCGGCAATTGATGCGCTTGTCGCACAATTGGATGTGCAAGAGGCCGTGCGTCGGGTTGTCGAAGGCAGCCCTGTTGCAGGCAAAACGGTTGTCTTTACCGGCACGCTTGAAAAGATGACGCGGGCAGAGGCCAAGGCGCGGGCAGAGGCATTGGGGGCTAAGGTCTCTGGCTCGGTCTCGGCCAAAACAGATCTGCTGATCGCAGGGCCGGGGGCCGGATCGAAAGCCAAGAAGGCCGCCGATCTGGGGGTCGAGACTATCGACGAAGACGGCTGGCTGGAGCTGATCAGCGCGTTATGAGCAGCCGTCCCGAAATTCTGTTTCCGCTTTTCGCCGGGCTTGAGACATTGGACGGGATTGGCCCGAAGACGGCCCAGAACATGGCCGGTTTGGGCGTCGAGAAGCCGCGCGATCTGCTGTTCACGCTGCCCCATAGCGGGATCAACCGGGCTGTGCGCGGCTCGATCCGCGAGGTGGAGGCGCCGACGACAGTGACCGTTGAGGTTGAGATCGGGGAGCATCAACCCGCCGCCCGCAAAGGCGGGCCATACCGCGTGTTCGTGCGCGATGCACAGACCAGTTTTCAGCTGGTTTTCTTTCACGCGCGTGGCGATTACCTGAAAAAGGTGCTGCCGACGGGGCAAAAACGCTTGGTATCTGGCCGGATTGAGCTTTTTGATGGCGTGGGCCAGATGGTTCATCCCGATCACATTTTGCGGGCGGATGAGGCCGCAGATTTACCCGCATTCGAGCCGGTTTACCCGCTGACCGCAGGGGTTACGCAGAAGGTGATGGTCAAAGCCTCGGGCGCGGTGCTGGAGCGTGCGCCCGTACTTGCGGAGTGGATTGATCCGGCGCTGAAAGCCCGCGAGGGATGGCCGAATTGGGCAGATGCGTTGCGCCATGCGCACCGCCCCGCTGCGATCCAGGAACTGAGCCCTGAGCACCCGTCACGCGTCCGTTTGGCCTATGACGAACTAATGGCGCATCAACTCACACTCGCCTTGGCGCGGGCGTCCCGGCGAAAACAGCGCGGGATTGCAACGGTTGGGACAAGCGCGCTGCAGAACAAGGTTTTGGCCGCGCTGCCGTATCAAGCGACCGGAGCGCAGACGCGTGCTATTGCCGAGATTAGCGCTGATTTGGCAGCACCACAGCGGATGAACCGCTTGCTGCAGGGCGATGTAGGTTCCGGCAAAACGCTGGTCGCGTTCATGGCGCTGCTTGTGGCGGTCGAGGCAGGCGGCCAGGGCGTGATGATGGCCCCGACGGAAATTCTGGCGCGCCAGCATCTGGAAGGCTTGCAGCCGCTGGCCGCTGATGCCGGCGTCGCGCTGGAGCTGCTGACTGGGCGAGACAAGGGGCGTGATCGCGCCGCAAAGCTGGCGCGACTTGCGAGCGGTGATATTCAGATCCTTGTGGGGACCCATGCGGTCTTTCAGGACGATGTGCAATTCCACGATCTGCGCCTGTCGATCATCGACGAACAGCACCGGTTCGGGGTCCGCCAACGGTTGCAATTGGGCGCAAAAGGGCGTGCTGTGGATGTGTTGGTGATGACGGCAACGCCGATCCCGCGGTCTTTGGCTTTGGCGCAATATGGCGATATGGACGTGTCCGTGCTGGACGAAAAGCCGCCCGGGCGGCAGCCGGTCAAAACCGCGCTGATTTCGAATGGGCGACTGGACGAAGTGATCGACCATTTGCGCGGCGCGGTGGCCGAAGGTCGGCAGGCTTACTGGGTCTGCCCGCTGGTCGAGGAAAGCGAAGTGGTCGACATGACCGCCGCAGAAGAGCGCTTCAAGATCCTGCGGGCCGCCTTGGGCGAGGGCATCGTGGGGCTGGTCCATGGCCAGATGCCGCCTGCACAGAAAGACGCGGCAATGGCGAAGTTCGTGGCCGGGGAAACCAGCGTTTTGGTCGCCACGACCGTGATTGAGGTCGGCGTCAACGTGCCCAACGCGACGATCATGGTCATCGAACGGGCCGAGAGCTTTGGTCTGGCCCAACTTCACCAATTGCGCGGCCGGGTGGGGCGTGGGGCCGGGGCCTCCACCTGTTTGCTGGTCTATCAACCGCCGCTATCGGAGACGGCGACGCGTCGCTTGAAGGTGCTGCGCGACAGTGAAGATGGCTTCAAGATTGCTGAAGAGGATCTGGCCCTGCGCGGTGCGGGTGATTTGATTGGCACGGCTCAATCGGGGCTGCCCCGTTTTCGCGTGGCCGATATTGAACGACAGACCGGGCTGATGGCCTTGGCGCAAAGCGATGCGCGCAAGTTGCTGCATGATGATCCGGCGTTAACTTCTGAGCAGGGGCAGGCGGCGCGGGTGCTTTTGTGGCTTATGGAGCAGGACAAGGCAATCCGTTTAATTTCAGTGGGTTAGAGCGGCGCGTTCCATTTTGTTCACAAATGTTCTTAAAAAGTTCTTTACAGACGCCTTCCAAAATGAGAACAAAGGGTCAACAAAGTTAACGCGCCACCAAGACGGTGCCCCACCCGAACAAGGAACCGCCCCCCATGTTCACCGAGATGAAAACAATTGCCCGCCGTTCGTCCAACACGCTTCTTCAGGACGCCATTGGTGCCGCATCGCTTGTCGTGATGCTGCTTGTTGGCCTGCATTTGCCCGGCCTGATCTGAATTTGCCTGCCTGTTGCGCCTGAACCGCTCCGCATCCTGTCCCAACTGATGCGAACCTGACACTGCCTGTCATTTGCACCTTGGACGATCTGCCTCTCGTCCAGACCGGTCTCAGGGTCCCACGCAACACTGGCTTCCTTGCCGCCGCCATCCTTTCCCCGGATGTGCGGCGGTTTTTTTTTATTTAAAGGGAAGGGGTCAGGCGCAGTTGCTGGCTTCAGCTGCGTCAAACGCATCCAGCGTTGCATCAAGACTGAGCAGGATGGAGGCGTGGCGATTCTTGTAGTCGCGCGCAGGTTGCAGCACCTCAAAGCCATCAAATGGGGCGAGGGGAACAGGCCCATCGGCTTTCAACATCGCCTTGAGCTGATCGCGCGCGGCCTCAACATCGGATCGGGTCCGTCCTATGATGTTCGCGCCCACGACCGAGGCCGCGGCCTGACCCAAGGCGCAGGCTTTGACGTCTTGGCCGAATGCTGTGATCTGGCCGTTCTCCGTCACCAGATCGACCGTGACAGTGGATCCGCATAGTGGAGAGCGTTTCTTGGCCGTCGCCGTGGGGGCGTCCAGCCGATCCGTATGCGGAATATCTGCAGCCAGCGCCAGAATGCGCGCGGAATAGAGCTTGATTAGGTCTGTCTCCTGGCTCATGTCTTTTCCTTTCAGCGACAGGGTATTAAATAACCCGCGCGCGCCCGAATGCAAAAGAGAAAACACATGGCCTTTGATCCCAGCAGTTTGACGTTTAATGCGGATGGTTTGCTGCCGTGTATCGCGCAGGATGCAGCATCGGGTGAGATTTTGATGTTGGCGTGGATGAATGCGGAGGCTGTGGCACAGACGCTTGAGACCGGCCGCGTGACGTATTGGTCGCGGTCCCGGCAAGCGTTCTGGATCAAGGGTGAAACAAGCGGGCATATTCAGAAACTGATCGAACTGCGCGTGGATTGCGACCGCGATTGTTTGCTTGCGCTGGTCGATCAAACGGGGCCAGCCTGCCACACCAATCGCCGGTCGTGCTTTTACACGAAGGTTGAAACGACGGGCGAGACGATCCTGACCAAGCCAATGGTTTAAAGTCCGACAAGCCTGCGGATATCAGTAGGGCTGAGCCCATCCGCACGGTATTTCGAAATCGCGCGCGCATCGTCCCGCTTGGCGAGGCGCTTGCCCGCCTCGTCGCGGATCAGCGCGTGGTGGTGGTAACGCGGGGTCGGTAGACCCAAGAGCCGTTGGAGCAAGACATGGATAGGCGTGGCCTCGAAAAGGTCCGCGCCGCGGACGACGTCCGTGATGTCTTGGGCGGCATCATCGACCGTAACGGCCAGGTGATAAGACGTTCCCATATCGCGTCTGGACAGGACAATATCGCCGATCTCGGAGATAAGCCTTTCGGGTGTGGTGATAACGTTACCTTGATGCTTTGGACCGGTTTCTTGAAATATTACAGGCTCTTTCGCGGCGATCCTCATGTTAAGTCTGAGCGCCATATCATGCGGCATCTCGGTGGGACGCGGCTTGTTGCGACAGGTTCCAGGATAGATCACTCCGTCCGGACCGGTTAGCGGTGCGCCGTCTTGCGGCGCGCTTGCAGCTTCGGAAATGTCGCGGCGGTTACAAGTGCAGGGATAGAGCAATCCGGCATCCCACAGCGCTTGCAAGGCAGCGTGATAGGCAGGCATCCGCTCGGATTGCCGCAAGACGGGGCGTGGCCAGCCGAGACCAAGCCACGCAAGGTCATCATAAATCTGAGCTTGCCATTCCGGGCGCGCACGGCTTTGGTCGATATCTTCGATCCGAAGCAGGAATGTGCCGCCAGCCTTCTTTGCCTTTTCAGCGGCGATCAGCGCAGAATAGGCGTGGCCCAGATGCAGCGGCCCCGTTGGCGACGGCGCGAAGCGGGTGCGCATGATTTAGGACATCTTTTCAACGATATAGACGGAAGAGTTCATGTCTTTCGATAAAAGATGTGGCCCATAATCTTCAAGCAAGATCTTGATCGTTCCGGCGTCCGTCAACGCCTTCAACTTGCCCATGAAGGCCGGATCCTCCAACGTCGGGTCGTTATACGAAAACGCGTAAATCCCGCCTTTAGGCAATGCGGCAAGGAGCATGTCGTGGGTTTCCGGAGGTGCCGCGCCAAGGCTCACGACACCGATGGCTGCGATGATCTCGTAGTGATCGGTTGGTATCACGTCGCCCAGTTCGGACAGCCACAACGTGCGGTAAGCAGGCTTTTCACGCGCTTTTTCAAGCATCTGCGGTGTGATGTCAGTGCCATCAATCGTTGTGAAGCCTTCTGCGGCCAAGGCCATCCCGGACAGCCCGGTTCCGCAACCGAAATCAAGCACGGATCGGGTCTTGTCCGCGATCACGCCCGCCAAAGCTTTTGAAAGCCGTTCCGGGGTCTTGTAGGTCTCGGCAATCTCACCTTCATAGGTGTCGGCCCAACCGGCATACATCGCGCGGGTTTCTTCGGGGGACCGACGGGTCCACAGATTTTTCGGTGTGGTATCGCTCATACCTCCACCCTAGCCGTGCAGGGCGATGTCAGGCAACCGCCCGTGCGGATTGGCCCAGCCACGCAGTCCACGCAGCTTTCGCGCGGTCGGTATAGGCTTTGTAGCGGTCCTTGCGGCCGCGCCGCCCGCCTTTGAGCCCATCAACCGGCAGAAATAGCCCGAAATTGACATTCATCGGCTGGAACGTTTTGGCATCCGCGCCACCCGTGATGTGACGGATCAAAGCGCCCATTGCAGTATCTTGCGGGGGTGGCGTGACAGGTTGACCAAGGATCTCGGCGGCCGCCATGCGTCCGGCAAGCAGGCCCATGGCCGCGCTTTCGACATAGCCCTCAACGCCGGTGATTTGGCCTGCAAACCGAAGATGCGGCTTGGATTTCAGGCGCATCTGATCGTCGAGCAACGTAGGGGAGTTCAGGAATGTGTTGCGGTGTATTCCGCCCAAACGCGCAAAGCTCGTGTCCTCAAGACCGGGGATCATACGCAGTACGTCTTTCTGAGCACCGTATTTCATTTTTGTCTGAAAGCCGACGATGTTATAGAGCGTTCCTAAAGCATTATCGCGGCGCAATTGCACCACTGCGTAAGGCTTCACATCTGGCTGATGCGGGTTCGTCAGACCGACCGGTTTCATCGGCCCAAATCGCAGCGTCTCCCGACCGCGTTCGGCCATCACCTCAATCGGGAGGCAACCGTCGAAATAACCTGCGGTCTCGCCTTCCTTGAACTCCGTTTTGTCGGCGGCAAGCAGCGCGTCGATGAACGCTTCATACTGGTCGCGGTCCATGGGGCAGTTCAGATAGGCCGTCCGCTCTTCCTCGGTCTCGCCTTTGTCATAGCGCGACTGCATCCAGGCTTTGTCCATGTCGATGCTGTCATGGTAAATGATCGGCGCGATCGCATCGAAAAACGCAAGCGCCTCCGCCCCGGTTTCTTTTGCAATCGCGTCGGCCAAATTGCCGGATGTCAGTGGCCCGGTAGCGATGATCCAATGGCCGTCTTCGGGTAGTGACGTGATCTCATCATAGCTGACGCTGATATTGGGATGCGCGTTGATCGCCGCCGTAACGCTCTCGGCAAATGGGTCGCGGTCCACGGCCAACGCGCCACCCGCAGGCAGCTTATGCTTGTCGGCGGTCGTCATGATCAGACCATCCGCTGCGCGCATTTCCCAATGCAGCAGACCGACGGCGTTTTGCTCGTCATCATCGGATCGAAAGGAATTGGAGCACACCATTTCCCCAAGCATTCCAGTACGATGCGCGAAGGTCTTCACCTTGGGGCGCATCTCGTGGATGACCACTTGAACGCCTGCATTGGCGGCCTGCCATGCGGCCTCGGACCCGGCCATGCCGCCGCCCACGATATGAAGTGTCTGTGCCATGACCTGCGATGTAGTCCAAGGGACGGGCGTTGAAAAGGGCGCGCTTTACGCCTCTGGCTCTGCGCCACCGTCCGCGCCATCCTCCAGCGCATCGCCCTGATCGGCGATCCACGCGACCGAGACAACGCTTTCGCCTTTGGCTGTATCGAACACCTTCACGCCGCCCGCGCTGCGAGAGCGGAAGGAGATACCGTCAATCGGGCAGCGGATGGATTGCCCCTGCGAGGTTACCAGCATGATCTGATCGTCCATCTCGACGGGGAAGCTGGCCACGACAGGGCCGCCGCGCATGGCTTTGTCCATCGCGGCGACACCCATGCCACCACGCCCGCGCAAGGGGTAGTCATGTGACGAACTCAGCTTGCCGGCGCCTTGCGAGGTGATCGTCAGGATCAGATTCTCTGCCGCTGACATCTCTGCATAACGCTCCGGACTGATCGCGCCAGCGGGGGCTTCTTCATCCTCGATTTCGGCGTCATCGGCCAGACCAGCCATGGCGCGGCGCATCTTGAGGTAGCCCGCGCGCTCGTCAGCCTCGGCTTCGAATGACCGGATCACGGCCATAGAGACGACCTGATCGTCACCCTGCAGCTTGATGCCCCGCACACCCAACGACGCACGGGAGTTGAACACCCGCACATCGGTGCTGCGGAAACGGATCGCGCGGCCGGAATTGGTCATCAGCATGACGTCATCTTCGTCGCTGCAAATTCGCGCGTTGATCAGTTTGACGTCTTCATTCTCGCCCTCGAACTTCATGGCGATCTTGCCGTTCGATTTGACATTCGTGAAGTCTGACAAGGCGTTACGGCGCACAGTTCCAGCAGATGTGGCAAAGACGATTTGCAGATTTTCCCACTCATCCTCGGGCTTATCAACGGGCATGATCGCCGCGATCGAGACGCCAACCGGGATCGGCAGGATGTTTACAATCGCCTTGCCCTTTGCGTTCCGGCCACCCTGCGGAAGCCGCCAAGTTTTCAGCTTGTAGACCATGCCATCGGTCGTGAAGAACAGCAGTTGTGTGTGCGTGTTCGCGACGAAAAGCGTCGTGACGACGTCGTCTTCTTTGGTCGCCATACCGCCCACGCCTTTGCCACCGCGGCGTTGTGCGCGGAAGTCAATCAGCGGAGTGCGCTTGATATAGCCGCCCGAGGTGACCGTAACGACCATGTCCTCGCGCTCAATCAGGTCCTCGTCTTCCATATCGCCGGACCAGTCGACGATCTCGGTGCGGCGGGGCACGGCGAATTTCTCGCGCACGTCTTTCAGCTCGTCCGAGATGATGCCCATGATTCGCTCGCGCGACGCAAGGATTTCCAAGTATTCTCTGATCTTTGCAGCGAGTTCTTGAAGTTCGTCCGTCACCTCCTTGACCCCCATCGCGGTCAAACGCTGGAGGCGCAATTCAAGGATCGCGCGCGCTTGTGTTTCCGACAGGTTATAGGTGCCGTCCTCGTTCATCTTATGGGTCGGATCGTCGATCAGCTTGATGTATTCGGCGATATCCCCCGCGGGCCAACGGCGCGTCATCAGCTTCTCGCGGGCCTCAGCCGGATCGGCGGAGGAGCGGATGGTCGCGACAATCTCGTCCACATTGGTGACGGCCACGGCAAGACCGCAAAGAACATGGCTGCGTTCACGGGCTTTGCGCAGCTCAAACGCGGTGCGGCGGGCGACAACCTCTTCGCGGAAGGCGATGAAAGATGTCAGGAAGCGGCGCAGCGTTAACTGTTCCGGCTTGCCGCCATTCAGCGCCAGCATATTGCAGCCGAAATAGGTCTGCATCGGCGTGAAGCGGAACAGTTGGTTCAAGACCACTTCAGCAGTTGCATCGCGCTTCAGCTCAACCACCACACGGACGCCGACACGGTCGGACTCGTCCTGCACATGACTGATGCCGTCTATCTTTTTGTCGCGGACCTGCTCTGCGATCTTCTCGATCATGGTGGCCTTGTTCACCTGATAGGGAATCTCATCAATAACAATGGCGTAGCGGTCCTTCCTAATCTCCTCAACCCGCGTTTTCGAGCGGACGATGACGCTGCCGCGCCCTTCCAGATAGGCTTTGCGCGCACCAGAGCGGCCCAGCATGATGCCTCCGGTGGGGAAGTCTGGACCCGGCACATATTCGATCAACTCTTCGCTCGTCAGATCGGGGTTTTCGATGAGGGCAAGCGTCGCGTCCACGACCTCCCCAAGGTTATGGGGCGGAATATTGGTGGCCATACCGACGGCGATGCCGCCAGCACCGTTAACCAGCATATTGGGAAAGCGCGCTGGCAGAACTGTCGGCTCGCGATCCTTACCGTCGTAATTGTCCTGAAAATCGACCGTCTCTTTCTCGATATCGGCCAGAAGCGCATTGGCAGGCTTGTCCATGCGCACTTCGGTATAGCGCATCGCGGCAGGATTATCCCCGTCCATCGAGCCGAAATTGCCTTGCCCGTCCAGCAAAGGCAGCGACATGGAGAAATCCTGCGCCATCCGCACCAGCGCGTCGTAAATCGCGCCGTCGCCATGGGGGTGGTACTTACCCATCACATCGCCCACCGGGCGGGCGGATTTGCGGTAGGATTTGTCGTGCGTGTTGCCCGTTTCGTGCATCGCATAAAGGATGCGGCGGTGTACCGGCTTCAACCCGTCACGCAGATCAGGGATTGCGCGGCTGACAATCACGCTCATGGCGTAATCGAGGTAAGACGATTTCATCTCATCGGCGATAGAGATGGACGGCCCGTCATACACATAACGCTCGGGCGTATTTTCGTCTTCGTTATCAGGGGTTTCCGGGGTGTCGTTCACGTAATCGGCCACTTCTTCTGGAGAGGTCTATATTTTGTTGTCTCACTCTATCAGAGCCGCGATATGGGGTGCAACGGATTTGCGCGCCCCCCCCTTGTCAGCCGATGGTAAAGACTGATAACACACTGTTTTTATTGAAAAGTAATTCTTTTCAGGTCTCAATAGACAAAGCGAGCAGAAGAGGAGGCAGAAATGCCATCATCAGAGACTGAATTGATGCTTCAAGGATACGGGCTGACCACGGCAGAGTTTTTCTACCACATGCCCGACTATCCCCATGTGCTGAACACGTTCCTCTGGCAGGACTATGACCTGGCGCCAGATCACCCCAAGCTCTTCAAATTTGTTGAGTTTTGGCAGGACGAAATTGAAGGCCCGCTGCATTCCGTGCGCTTTGTGCACCGCAAGGAGATAAGCGCCGGGGAATGGCAGCAGCTAAAGGGCGAGTTTACCTTGCACTAGCGCGCGCCGCCATCAGCCAAAGCGCCATCAAGGCAAAAGACGCAACCGCGTTCCAACTGGCCATCGACAGGCCCAACATCTCCCACGCGATCTCGTCGCAACGCACCAGCGGGGCGGTCATGATCTGATCCAGCAGGTCTTCAGCAGAGACGCCCGAGATATCGCCGGAAGTGCAACTGGAAGGGCCTTCCCACCAGCCCCGCTCGACCCCGGTATGAAAAATGCCGATACCGCCGCTTGCCGCCGCTGCGAGCGCGCCCAGAAGCGGCAGGATCATTCCGGATGCCGCGACAGCCAGAATGCCGATTGGCACGGCGGCCATATGGGGCCAGCGCTGCCAATAACACATGGCACAAGGCGCCATGCCGCCAATATACTGAAAGGCCCAGGCACCCATCAGCAAGGCAAGAGAGCCGCCAGCGGCCAGATAGATCAGGCTGTTACGGGTCATAGGAAGCGCACCAGGTAGAAACTTCCAAAGAGCAGGATGATGAACAGGGTAAACATAAGCCCCAGCCGCTTTTCGATGAAATCACGAATGGGTGCGCCGAATTTCCACAAAAGCCAAGCGACGACGAAGAAGCGCAGGCCGCGTGCCACGATGGAGGTGAGGATGAAGACGGGCAGGTTCAGCCCCGTCGCCCCGGACAGGATCGTGATCACCTTATAAGGGAAGGGGGTCACGCCCGCCGTCAGCACGACCCAGAGGCCCCATTCATTGTAGCGGGTGGTGAACTGCTCGAAGTAAGCTTCTTTGCCCAAGGCCATCAGCACCGGTGCGCCCAGCGTATCATAGGCCAGCGCGCCGATCGCATAGCCAAAAAGCCCGCCCAGCACCGACGAGACCAGCGCGACGCCTGCGATCAAAAACGCGCGGCGTGGTGTGGCCAGGATCATCGGGATCATCAGCAAATCCGGCGGGATCGGAAAGAACGAGCTCTCCATAAAGGCAACCGCCGCCAACGCCCACAAGGCATAGGGCGACTCGGCCAGCGACAAGGTCCAGTCGTAAAGGCGTCTGATCATGGGACTGCTCGGTTTGTTTTTTGTCTTAGGCCATGGGATTGGCCAAGCGTCAAGGTTGAGATGCGTTTGTCGCCTGCTAGGATGGCTGTGATTAAGAAGGAATAAGCGATGAAATGGCGGGGACGGCGGGGCAGTCGAAACATTGAGGATCGCAGACGGTCAGGCGGGGTGGCCCGGACCGGGGGCATTGGCGGGATCGGGCTTGTCGTGGTCGTTTTGATCGGCCTCTTTCTGGGGGTCGACGTCACGCCGCTTTTGCAAGGCGGCGGGGGCCAGGTGACGGGCGGCGGGCAAACCGAGATCACGCAAGCCGACGAGGACGCAGCACAGTTTGTCTCGGTCACTCTGGCCGACACCGAAGAGGTCTGGTCCGAGATTTTCCGCACTCAGATCGGAGAGCGGTATGATCCTCCGACGCTGGTGCTTTTCAAAGGCCTCACCCGTTCGCCTTGTGGCGGCGCGCGCGGCGCGTCGGGGCCATTCTACTGCCCGGCGGACGAGAAGGCCTATCTGGACACAGCCTTCTTCACCACGCTGAGCCGGCAATTGGGCGCATCCGGCGATTTTGCCGCCGCCTATGTCGTGGCCCATGAGGTCGCGCATCACGTCCAGAACGAGCTGGGCATTCTGGGGCAGGCCAACCGCATCCGCGCGCAGTCTTCTTTAGCGCGGGCCAATGCGATTTCGGTCCGGATTGAGCTGCAGGCCGACTGCTTCAGCGGGATCTGGGCGCGCTACGCGCAAGAACGGTTCAATACGCTGGAACGCGGAGATCTGGACGAGGCGATGAATGCCGCACGTCAGATCGGCGATGACACGCTGCAACGCAATGCAGGCCGCGCCCCCAATCCGCATAGCTTCACCCATGGCACTTCCGAACAACGCCAGCGCTGGTTCGCACGCGGCTACAACGATCCGCAAATTCAAAACTGCGACACCTTCAGCGCACAGCGCCTATAACCAGTTGATTGCATCGCCTGTGCCGCGCTAGATGCGCCAAACGCGAACCCGGATAAGGCAGAGGCGCAGATGGCACTGGCAGTGCAAATGGAAACCCGGGTTGGGCGCGGGGTCGCGGCATTGGCCAAAGGCTGGGCGATTCTGGGCGGCATCCTGCTGGTCGCGTTGTCTCTGATGACGGTCGTGTCGATCATCGGGCGGGCGCTGACGGGCTATGGATTGGGCCCGGTGCCGGGGGACTATGAGCTGGTGGCAAATGGCTGTGCGATTGCGATCTTCGCCTTCCTGCCGTGGTGCCAATTGCGCCGTGGGCATGTGACCGTGGACATCTTCATCAACCGGCTGTCGTCGCGCGCCATCGCGGTGTTCGGGTTTCTGGGCGATGTGCTGGTGCTGGCTGTCTCTGCGGTGATCGCGCGCCAGCTTTACTTCGGCTGGGGAGAGAAGTTTCCCTACGGCTCAGACGCGCTGCGTGACGCGCTTGGCAT
The DNA here is from genome assembly GCF_020177595.1 of Cognatishimia sp. MH4019. Classification (GTDB taxonomy): domain Bacteria; phylum Pseudomonadota; class Alphaproteobacteria; order Rhodobacterales; family Rhodobacteraceae; genus JAHTBL01. Next base: position 381,361 of record NZ_JAHTBL010000003.1, read on the forward strand.
GGGGTTCAAACCCTTCTTCGCCGAGACAACCTATGAGCTGCAAATCCCTGTCTGGATGCCTTACACAGCCGCCCTGATCGGCGCGGCGCTGATGGTGATCGTGGCGGCCTATACGGTCTGGCGGTCGCTCAATTGGGTGATCGACGGGCAGGAGCCGCAGCTGTGACCGGCCTTGCCCTCGCTCTTACAGCGTTTGGTTGCATGCTGGTGGGCATCTTCCTGCGCGTGCCGATCGCGCTCGCGATGGGGCTGACCGGGTTTTTCGGCAGCTGGTATGTGATCGGCGTGCCGACCGGTGCACTCGCGCAGTTGAAATCGCTCAGCTACGAGACGTTCTCGAACCCTGGCCTTGCCATCGTTCCGCTGTTCCTGCTGATGGGGCAATTCGCAACCCGTACCGGCATGTCGGCAGCCCTATTTGAGGCGGCCTCTGACTGGCTGGGCCACCGTAAAGGCGGTGTCGCCATGGCGTCGGTTGGGGCTTGTGCAGGGTTTGGCGCAATTTGCGGGTCGTCACTGGCAACCGCGTCGACCATGGGGCAGGTGGCCCTGCCAGAGATGCGGGCGAGGGGCTATTCCGATGCGCTCAGCACAGGTGTTCTCGCGGCAGGTGGCACGTTGGGCATTCTTATTCCGCCGTCGATCATCCTTGTGATCTACGCGATCATGGCCGAGCAGAATATCGTCAAGATGTTCATGGCCGCTTTGATCCCAGGCGTTCTGGCCGCCCTTGGCTACATCCTGACAGTTGCGATCTATGTCCGTGTACGACCCAACTCGGCCAGCACCGCACCGCGCATTCCATACGCGCAGCGCTTTAAGACGCTTAAAGCCACGTGGCCGGTGTTCGTGATCTTCGGGCTGACCATGGGCGGCATTATTGCCGACTGGAACTGGTTCCGGCCCGGCACTCAAGCGCTGTTCACCCCGAACGAGGCCGCCGCCTTTGGGGCCGCCGCGACCGGGCTTTATGGCGTCGTCACCGGCAAGCTGGATTGGGAAGGCTTCAAACTGACCATTCTGCAAACGGCCAAAGCGACAGGCATGATCTTTTTCATCCTGTTGGGGGCAGAGATCCTCAAAGGGTTCCTCGCCCTGACCCGCGCGCCGGATTTGCTGGCCGATTGGGTGACCACCCAAGGTTTTTTGCCGATCACCGTGCTGCTGGTCATGCTGCTCTGCTATCTGATCTTTGGCTGTGTGATGGACAGCTTGTCGATGATCTTGCTGACCGTGCCCCTTTTCCTACCCATCATCGAAGTGCTGGATTTCGGCATGACCGCCGAGGAAACAGCGATCTGGTTCGGAATCCTTGCGCTGATCGTGGTGGAGGTCGGGCTGATAACGCCCCCGGTCGGGATGAACCTGTTCATTATCAACGGCGTCGCGCGGGATATTCCGATGGGGCAGACCTACCGGGGCGTGACGCCGTTTGTGCTGTCCGATCTGGTGCGCGTTGGCATTCTTGTGGCGTTTCCCGCCTTGACGCTATGGCTGGTGGGCGTGGCGTTTTAAGCTGCGTGTTTCGCGCTGCCGCGCGAGGATATTTGCAAAAAGCGAAAGCTAGCTCAGCATCTTATCGACTGTGTCGCCAGAGATGCCATGGGCAAGCAGGCTGAAGTCGCCGTCCTCCAACATCGCCTTGGCCGCGTCGTGAAGCGTGCGTTGGGTGGCGCGTGCCAGCGCTGAGCCAAGGGAGACGCGGGCGATGCCGGTTTTGGCAAGCGCTGATAGCGGGACGCTTTGAAATGGCGCAATCGCCAGCGCATTGACGGGCAGGGAGGTCGCATCGACGATGGCTTTCAAATCCTCCAGCGATTTGACGCCGGGGGCATAAAGCCCATCGACGCCTGCCGCCTCAAACGCCTGCAAACGCGCAATGGCCCGATCGAGTGGCTCTGTTTCCAGCAGCAAAACATCCGTGCGCCCGACCAGAAAGAAGTCTTTGCCAAGCGCTTTGGCCGCCGACGCGGCGGCGCGCATGCGTTCGCTCGCCAACGCAACATCATAAGGATCACTGCCTGGAAGGGCCGTGTCTTCGATACAGATGCCGGCCAGGCCAGCCTCGGCCGAGAGGCGCACGGTTTCAGCGCAAATGTCGGGATCATCGCCATAGCCGTTCTCGAAATCGCCTGAGACCGGCACATTGACCGCGGCCACCAGATCCTGCGCATGCGCCAGGGCTTGATCGCGCGGCACATTGGCGTCGGGCACGCCCAAAGTGAAGCCATGGGCAGCCGAAGACGTCCCGATCGCTTGCGCGCCCATCGCGACAAGCATCTTGGCAGAGCCGATATCCCACGCATTGGCTAGAATGAACGGATTGCCCGGCTGGTGCAGGTCGCGGAAGCTGGTCATGGCGGTGTCCTTTCGCAAATCCTCGCCACGCTACGCTTCAAATCCGCGTGGCGCTAGATTTTTGCGCCAGTGCCGCCTATACCAATGTCATGGACTGGATCTGTTGCCTCTGCCGCGCTTAATCCGCGATTGCCTCTGCGCTTTCGCGCATCCCGCCTTTTCACCCGACAGATGACTTGCTAAGCCGCGCTCAAGCCCGCGAGGACCATTCCATGACCCAGATCCGTTTGCATAACTCCAAGACCCGCCGGAAAGAGGAGTTCACGCCCTTAGAGGCCGATAACGTGCGGATGTATCTGTGCGGACCGACGGTCTATGACCGCGCCCATCTTGGTAACTCGCGCAATGTGCTGATGTTTGATGTGCTCTACCGACTGCTGCGTCATGTCTATGGCGCGGATCACGTCACCTATGCACGCAATTTCACCGATGTGGACGACAAGATCAACACGCGGGCGGCGGAAAGCGGGCGGTCGATTTCCGAAATCACACAAGAAACCATCGGCTGGTATCATGCCGATATGGATGCGCTTGGCGCATTGCGCCCCAACCACGAACCGCGCGCGACTGCCTATATTGCCGAGATGGTCGCGATGATCGAAGACCTGATCGCCAAGGGGCATGCCTATGCCGCCGAAGGGCATGTGCTGTTCGCCGTGGACAGCTTTGACAGCTACGGCGCGCTGTCGGGACGGTCGGTTGACGACATGATCGCGGGCGCGCGGGTCGAGGTCGCGCCCTATAAGAAAAACCCGATGGATTTCGTGCTGTGGAAGCCCTCCTCGGATGATCTGCCGGGATGGGACAGCCCTTGGGGCCGGGGCCGTCCGGGCTGGCATATCGAATGCTCGGCCATGACCGATGCGCTGTTCGGGCCGTCTTTCGATATCCATGGCGGCGGCACCGATCTGATGTTTCCGCATCATGAAAATGAAGTTGCGCAAAGCTGCTGCGCGCATCCTGACGGGCAATTCGCACAGATCTGGCTGCACAATGAGATGCTGCAGGTAGAGGGCAAGAAGATGTCGAAATCCCTTGGCAATTTCTTCACGATCCGCGACTTGCTGGATCAGGGCATTCCTGGTGAGGTCGTGCGTTTCGTCATGCTTGGCACGCATTACCGCAAGCCGATGGACTGGACCGACCGCAAGCGCGCGGATGCCGAAGCGACCTTGCGCAAATGGCGAGAGATGACAGCGGACGTGGAACCGGGTGAGATGTCGGAGGCTGTGATTGAAGCCTTGGCAGATGATCTGAACACAGCCGGGGCCATCGCAGAGCTGTTCCGTTTGGCCAGTGAAGGCGATGTCGCGACGCTGAAAGCCTCGGCGCAGATGCTTGGCCTTTTGACGGACCCGTTGGGCGGTTGGGATCAGGTCGATACCGGCGATCACGGCGCGCGGATCGAGGCGCTGCTGCAAGAACGTGCCGAGGCCCGCAAAGCCAAGGACTTCGCCCGTGCGGATGCGCTGCGCGATGGCTTCGCTGCGGCGGGCGTCATCGTGAAAGACACCGCCGATGGCGCCACATGGGAGGCCGGGCCGAATTTCGACCCAAGCAAGCTCGATGAGCTTTGAGGCCTGCGCAGGGATCGTCGAGCGCGGCGATCCCGAGCGGTTTCTCGCGATTATGGCCGGTCCGGTAGAGGCGCGGCGCATCCTCTTTCCAATCATCGCTTTCAATGTCGAGGTTTCGCGCGCGCCTTGGGTTACTCAAGAGCCGATGATCGCCGAAATGCGCCTGCAATGGTGGCGCGATGCGTTGGAAGAGATCGCCGAAGGCCGCCTTGTGCGCGCCCATGAGGTCACGACACCGCTGGCAGAGGTTCTGACGCCGAAACAGGCACGCGATCTGGACCGTCTGGTCGCGGAGCGGCGTTGGGATATCTACGCCGACCCGTTTGAAGATGCGGCACATTTTGAGGAATACCTGACCGCGACGGCGGCCAATCTGCTGGTCACCTGCGCGCAAGCCTTGGGCGATGCCAGCGCCGAGGTAGTGCGCGGCTTTGGGTGGGGTGTGGGACTGGCCAACTGGCTACGCGCGGTCCCGGAACTGGAAGCACGGGGCAAAGTGCCCATGGTCGATGGTCGCCCGGAGGCTGTGCGTCTTCTGGCCGAGCGTGGCATCGCCTTGATCCGCGAGGCGCGCGCGCGCCGGGCCGCCGTGTCGGCCAAGTCAAGCCCGGCGATGTTGATGGGGTGGAAGGCCGAGCCTGTCTTGCAAGCCGCCGCCCGCCATCCGGAAGCCGTCGTGCAAGGGGCGCTGGACCCAAGTCCTGCTCGTGCGAAACTCAGCTTGATGGTGAAATCCGCTACGGCGCGGTGGTAGCTTTAGGGCGCAGGGTCAGCCAGATCAGCGCGCCGCCTGCAAGGATCAGGAACGGCGCCATGGCCAGGTTCACCGCTGTCCACCCTTCGACAACTGATCCGCCCGAGCAGTTCATCAACCCGCCCGAGGCAAGCGATGCCAATGTCACGCAGCCGAAAACGATCGTGTCATTCATGCCTTGCACACGTCCGCGTTCTTCCGGGCGTTGGGCCGCCGTCAGCATCGCTGTTGCACCGATAAAGCCGAAGTTCCAGCCGACGCCCAGCAGGACCAGGGCGATAAAGAATTGCTCAAGCTCGACCCCTGACAGCGCGACCATGCCGGCAAGCGCAAGGATGAAAAGGCCAAGCGATACGATCTTTTCTGCGCCAAACCGCACGATCAGATGCCCTGTGAAAAACGATGGCGCGAACATCGCCAGTACATGGGCGCTGACCACGTCTGCCGCATTACCGGGCGAGAAGCCACAACCCACAACCGCCAGCGGCGTCGAGGTCATCACCAGCGTCATCAGCGCATAACTGACCATCGCGCAGATGATCGCCACAAGGATTTTGGGGTCTTTCAACAACTCCATCCGCGTGCGTCCCGCAGGCGCGTCCTGTTCCAGTTTGGGCGGCTTGGGGATATCGAGCAGAAAGAACAACAGCATCCCGAAAAGGTTGATCAGGATCGCGACAATATAGGTCCCAAGGAAAGTGACAGCGGTCAGATCCAGCGTCACCTTAACCAATTGCGGCCCAATAAGTGCGGCCAATAGGCCACCCGCCAGCACATAGCTGATTGCTTTTGGCCGATATGCGTCCGAGGCGGTGTCGGTCGCGGCAAAGCGGTAAAAACCCTGCGCCGACATATAGATGCCGGTCATGTAACTGCCGAGCAGGAAGATCCAGAAATTGCCGATTGTCAGGGCATAGGCCGCGATCATCGACCCGATCAGACCGCCGGTCGCGCCCACCAGAAAGCCATTGCGGCGCCCATGGGTCTGCATGAAGGCGCTCAGCCAGGGTGCGGTGGTCATTGAGCCGAACACCATCATCGAGATGGGCAAGGTCGCAAGGCACAGGATCGGGGCCATTTGCTGGCCTGCCAACCCGCCGATCACCATGATCATCGTGATCTGGCTGCCCAAAATCGCTTGGGCTGCCACCAAAACCCATACGTTCCGCTTGGCACGGCTGTCGTCGGGGATATCGGTGGCGATGGTGGTCATGAAGGTGCAGTAAACCGTTAAGTTCAGTCGGGCAAGCGCTGGTCGATCAGGTGCGCAAAGGAGCCGCAGGCACGGCCCTCTCGCAGCCCCATATCCGGCAGTCGGGTGCCTTCGGCATCCTGCGCTTCAAACAGGGGCAGACCTTTTGCCTTTATCGTGGTCGCGTAGTGAAACTCGTGTGCTGCCCACGCGCCGGGAAAAGGCCCACCAACTGCGCGCAAATTCCGATATCCGAGGTGGAGCTTCCGCTGGGCAAAGGATGTCTCCAGCCGTAAGAGGCCCAGCATGGCGTGACGGGTGCCGTCTGCATCCATCAGGCCGTCCCCCATCACTATGTATCCTCCACATTCCCCATATATATCAGTATCTTCAGAGGTTATCTTGATGCTGTTTATGAAGGTTTCATTGTTCGCGATACGACCTGCATAAAGCTCCGGATACCCACCCGGAAGGAGGATCAAATCCGCCTCTGGTGCAGCCTCATCGGCCAAGGGCGAAAAGGGCGTCACCTCAGCCCCGACTGCTTGCCAATCGGACAGGATATGAGGGTAAGCAAAAGCGAAAGCCGCGTCCTGAGCGATTGCGATTCGTTGGGCTGGTGGCGTGAGGCTCTTGCTTTCAGCAGTGGTTTGTCGGGACGCGTGCAGCGCGGTCAAAGCATCCAGATCCAGCGCCCCAGCCATGGTCGCGGCGGCGCCATCAAGAAAGGCCTCAAGATCAGGGCGTTCTTGCGCCTGAACCAGCCCTAAATGCCGGGACGGATGGGCAAGACCAGCCTCGCGCGGCACCACGCCAAGCACGGGGAGACCGAGAGGTCCAAGAGCTGCACGAAGCATTCTTTCGTGCCGTGGGCTGCCGACGCGGTTCAGGATCACGCCTGCAATTTGAACCGCGCTGTCGTGCCCTGCGAAGCCCGCAACCAAAGGTGCCACCGATTGCGCCATGCGCGCGGCATCGACGACCAGAACCACGGGCAGACCCAAAAGTCGGGAAAGATCGGCAGTCGCACCCACACCGTCAGGGGGCGCGCCATCGAAAAGGCCCATCGCGCCTTCGACGATCAGTGTGCCATCACCCGCTGCCAAAGCCGCGATGCGACCCGATGACATCGCCCAAGCATCGAGGTTTACGCATGGTGCGCCCGAGGCGGCCTCATGAAAGCGCGGATCTATATAATCCGGCCCGGATTTCGCACTTCGAACCGGCACGCCACGCTGCTTAAGGGCGCGCAATAGGCCGAGGGTGATCGTTGTTTTTCCGCATCCAGAGCTTGGTGCAGAGATAATAAAACCTTTTTGAAGCAGACACATGCGGAGCTAACTTAAAGCTATCCGGCTTCCGCGGGACGTCCCCGATCCAGCGGGTCCAGATTGCGCGGCGCGATACCTTGCGCCATCGACTGCCAATCGAGCGCCTGACGCATCAAGACCGACCGCCCGACGCAAATCACCGCCGGGGGTTCCAGCCCTGCAGCGGCAATATCCGCCTCCAACGTGCCAAGCGTGCTTTCCAGCACTTTCTGATCGGCGGTCGTGGCCGTGGTGACCAGACCGACCGGCTCTGACAATGGGCGTCCGGCGGCAAGCAATTCTGATACGATCCGCCCGATATGCTTCATTCCCATATAGATCACGATCACCTGTGACCCTTGGGCGATCGCCTTCCAATCCAGCGACCCGGTCGCGTCGCCGGTCTGATCGTGACCTGTCACAAAGGTGACCGACTGGTTCACATCGCGGTGGGTCACGGGGATGCCTGCATAGGCCAACCCGCCAATGCCTGCGGTGATGCCAGGGATAATGCGGATGGGAATGCCGTGTTGCACAAGAGTTTGCGCCTCTTCTCCGCCGCGTCCGAAGACGAAAGGATCGCCACCCTTGAGCCGCAGAACGCGTTTGCCCGCGCGCGCCAGTTCGACCAGCCGCAACGAGATATCCCGTTGTTTTGCCGAAGGTTTTCCGCCGCGTTTGCCTGCGTAGATATGCTCGGCCTGAGGCGCCCATTCCAGAATGTCGGTCTGCACAAGCGCATCATATACGATCACATCTGCCTGCCGCAGCGCATTCAGCGCATGCAGTGTCAGCAGCCCCGGATCGCCGGGACCCGCGCCGCACAGCCAGACCCAACCTTGTTCGAGAACAGGCCAGTTGGAGGCGGGCAGAGAAAGCGAGTCGGTCATAACGTGTTTATGCAGCCCCCAAGTCTCTGAGGAAAGGGGACAAAGCGACACCGTTTACCCCGTTGGCGGCACGCCCCGCTTGTGCCTATAGTCGCCCCGATGGCCCGCAAACCAACTGGAGATTTGCGCCGTGGCTGGACCACAGGCGCTTGTGCGACCGCCGCTGTGAAAGCGGCGCTGATGCGGCTTTGGGGCGGCGCGTTTCCGGGCGAGGTGCAGATCACCTTGCCGAAGGGCGAGACCCCGGTTTTCCCTTTGGCCCATCACGCAGCGGGCGAGGACTGGGCCGAGGTCGGTATCACCAAGGACGCAGGCGACGACCCGGATGTCACCCACGGAGCCTTGATAATAGCGAAGGTGAAGAACGCAACCCAAGGCATTGTTTTCAAAGCAGGAGAGGGCGTTGGACAGGTTACAAAACCGGGGCTGCCAATCGCGGTGGGAGAGCCCGCGATCAATCCGGTGCCGCGCGCGATGATGGAAGGTGTCGTGTCCGAGATGGCAGCGCAGTTTGGGCAGACAAAGGATGTCGAGATCACGATCAGCATTCCGGGGGGTGCAGAGCTTGCGCTGAAAACCTGGAACCCGCGATTGGGGATCGAAGGCGGTCTGTCGATCCTTGGCACGACCGGCATCGTGCGCCCGTTCAGTTGCGCCGCCTGGATCGCCTCGATCCATCGGGGCATCGACGTGGCGCGCGCCGACGGGCTGACCCACGTGGCGGGCTGCACCGGGGCCACGAGCGAGCGGGTGGTGCAGGAGCTTTACGGGCTGCCGGATCACGCCATGCTCGATATGGGGGATTTTGCGGGGGGCTTGCTGAAATACCTCGCCAAGCATCCGGTGAGGCGGATCACCATTGGCGGTGGCATCGGTAAAATGACGAAGCTTGCGCAAGGGGCGGTTGATCTGCATTCCGGGCGCTCTCAGGTGGATTTCGAGGCTTTGGCAGAGGATTTGGAGCGGCCCGATCTCGCAACAGCCAACACGGCGCTGGCCGCTTATGAGATGGCGGGCGCACCCATGGCACAGATGGTGGCGTGCCGCGGATTGGCGCGGGTGCAGGCGCTTTTGAAAGACACCCAAATCACGGCAGATATCGTGGTGATTGATCGCGCAGGCAACGTTCTGGCACGGGCGGGCGCATGACGCTTTTGCTGCTTTCAGGAACGGCAGAAGCGCGCGATCTGGCCACGCAATTGGCCGACGAGGATATTGCGGCTGTCGCGTCCTTGGCGGGCGCCACGCGGGCGCCAACGATGCCCCTTATCCCCACACGCATTGGCGGCTTTGGGGGGGAAGCCGGGTTTCGCGCATATCTTAAAGATGCGCAGATCACGGCCGTTTTGGACGCAACACATCCATTTGCCCACCGTATTTCACACCGCACCGCTGCCATCTGTGCTGAAGATGGCATTCCCCACTGCCAACTTTTACGTCCCCAATGGCGGCCAGAGGCGAAGGACCATTGGACGATGATCGCGCAAGAGGCTGAAGCTGCACAGCATATCGCGCCCTCAGATGTGGTGTTTTTGGCGACCGGTCGCCAGACGCTTGAAAAATTTGCGGATCTGCAAGCGCGCTATATCTATTGTCGTCAGATTGATGCGCCCGACGGGCCGTTTCCGTTCTCCAACGGCGAATATGTCATCGGGCGTCCGCCGTTCTCGGTCGAGGATGAAATTACGTTGTTCCAAAAACTCTCGGTGAACTGGCTTGTGGTCAAGAATGCAGGCGGGGCGACCAGCTTTTCCAAGCTGGAGGCTGCGCGCCGGATCGGGTTGCGCGTTCTGATGATCGCACGTCCACCGCAACCAGACGCGCCGCGGGTGGAAACGGTCGATGCGGCAATGGCATGGGTGCGCGGATTATGAATGAACGGGTGATCCGGGGCCATGATTGCGTGGCCGAAGGGGCAGCGTATCTGAGCAAGATCGAGCCGCGTTTCGCGCACGCCTACGGGCGAACCGGCCCGTTGCCGTTGCGCCTGAAATCCGATGGCTACGCCACACTTTTGAATGCGATTGTCAGCCAGCAGGTCAGCGTGGCTGCGGCTGATGCAATCTGGAAGCGGGTCAAGGCAGCAGGTCTGACCGGGCCGCGCAAAGTGATGTGGGCCAGCGAAGAGGATCTGCGCGCCTGCGGGCTCAGTCGTCAAAAAGTGCGCTACGCCAAGGAGTTGGCCAAGGCCGGTATCAACTACAAAGCGCTGCGCGAGGTGCCGACGGATGAGGTTATCAAGACACTTGTCGAAGTGCCCGGCATCGGCGTTTGGACTGCCGAGATCTACGCCATGTTCTCGCTGGGTCGTGCGGATGTCTTTGCGCCGGGGGATCTGGCCCTTCAGGAAGCCGCTCGCAGTCTCTTTGAATTGAACGAACGCCCCAAGGACCGCGCGCTGCGGCAGATGGCAGAAAGCTGGTCGCCGTGGCGGGGCGTTGCGGCGCGGTTGTTGTGGGCCTACTACAAGGTGGAAAAGGATCGAGAGGGCATAAGATGACACGAGCATTACGGGCAGAGCGGGTCGAGCCGCTATCGGGAGAGGCACGGTCGGTCGTGGTTTTCCTGCACGGATACGGGGCGAATGGCAAAGACCTGATCGGTCTGGCCGAGCCACTGGCCGAGCATATGCCGGACACGTTGTTCGTGGCACCGGATGCGCCCGAAAGCATTTCGGGGCTCTTTGGCGGGCTGCAATGGTTTCCGATCCCATGGATCGACGGATCGTCGGAAGAGGACGCAGCGGCAGGCCTGCAAGCGGCCTCCAACGATCTGAACGCCTTTCTGGACGGGCTTCTGGTCGATGAAGACATGCTGCCTGAGCAATTGATTTTATTCGGTTTTTCCCAAGGTACGATGATGTCCCTGCATGTCGCGCCACGTCGCGAGGACCCGGTGGCAGGGATCGTCGCGTTCTCGGGGCGGCTTTTGCAGCCAGAGGTTTTGGGGGATGAGACCGTCTCCAAAATGCCGATTGTGCTGATCCATGGGGATGCCGATGATGTGGTGCCGCCGCAATCGCTGCCGGAGGCGGCGGAGGCCTTGCAGGAGGCAGGCTTCACCGAGATTTACGCCCATGTCATGAAAGGCACGGCGCATGGCATTGCGCCCGATGGGCTGAGTGTCGCGCTGGGTTTCATGCGCAAACATCTGGGATACGAGTAACCCGAAAGGGTGCGGACAGCACGTCTGGTTCCGGTATGGTTTGCGTATGGCGTGTGTATGGCATCTGTACATACATTTTGCCTGGCGCGCAGCTGTCATAGATTTGTGATCCTGATCGGCTACCCCGGCTGCGACAGTATCGCATATGAAGGGGGTTGCCCGAATTCAGACGCGATATATAGTCGAGACAAGTGTTGGGGCGGGGCTCCCGCCTTGATGCCAGGACACAGGCTCAGGACGCGGAGATTTTGCTCGCATGGACGGCGCATTCAGGACGAACTTTGTACGCGAACCCAACAACCTCAAGCACAAGCCCGCGCTGGTGCTGAACGCGGATTATCGGCCGCTCTCCTATTACCCGCTGTCGCTGTGGCCCTGGCAGGATGCGATCAAAGCGGCGTGGCTGGATCGGGTCAATATCGTCGCTGAATATGACGACGTGGTGCACAGCCCGTCGACGACGATCCGAATACCGTCGGTGGTGGTGCTGAAAGACTATGTGAAACCTCAAAAGCGCGTGGCCTTCACGCGCTTTAATTTATTTCTGAGGGACGAATTTGCGTGTCAGTATTGCTCGTCCACCGGAGATCTGACCTTTGACCACGTCGTCCCTCGCGCGCGGGGTGGGGTGACGAGTTGGGAAAACGTTGTGGCGGCCTGTTCGAAGTGCAACCTGAAGAAAGGCTCGCGGTCTTTGAAGCAGGCGGGCATGGCATTGCGCAAACCGCCGCGTCAGCCAGGCTCGGAAGAGCTGCGCAATCTGGGCCGAAAGTTCCCGCCGAACCACCTGCATGAGAGCTGGATGGATTTTCTGTACTGGGATGCGGAGCTGGAGGCGTGAGTTGGCCGCTTTGCGGACAAAGCTGCCGTTGTTATTCCCTCAAAAAATGACCGCTCTGAGCGCTTGGCGACATCAGCAAAATCACCGAAAAGGCCTGAACCGGCGCTTTTCCTTTAGCTATACAGTTAGCAAGTCATATGCTTTCAGAAGTCGATACGTTGCTTGACCGTCCATCAGGCAGAACTTGCCGGACCTTCCAGGTTGGACAACCATCGACTTGAGAGTCTCACGCACGGCTGTGCCGATCAAGTGCGAGTGCTGAACAACAGAGATATCCGCCCCAACTCGCACCAATCTGTAAATTTGATCCCCGTTCTTGCCACACATCGCAGGCGTCATTTCTTGAAATTTTGTCGGTCCCTTGAGCAAGAAAGCTGCAGTTCGCCGACGTCCCCCTACTGTCGCGTTGGCAGAAAAGTGATCATTCTCTTCTCCACCCCAGTCTGCCTTTGTCGGTTCTTTCAGCAAGTTCGCGATTGACTGCTTCACATGCTCTTCCGGCGTTTTCCGCATTACAGACATCCACTCGTCTGCACTTTCCACCTTTGTCTCACGCAGCTTGGAGAACTCTTCAATGTCCTCTGGCAGGAGTTCACCGAATAACTGGCCATACCACATGACATCTTTGTCGCCATCTTCGTAGTTTCTCGGGTGATCGAGCCAAGGCGCACCAATGACGATTGGCTCAATCTCGAACCGATCAACTTTGTCATGGAGAACTCCAATGACCGCTTGATAATACCCTTTCTGATAACCCTCCGAGAGAGTCATCGTCCCTGTATCAGCAACCATGTGCGTCGTATGATAGGAGAGCGAGACGGGCTTCCCGACATCAATTTCCAAATGTACTTCGTGGGAGACCCTCTTCTCAGTGTAAATTTCCGGGCAACCCTCCAACCTTTCTATACTCATAAAGCTTGACTTGGGGCGCCCAATAGTAAGCGCCTCCGCCAACGTCGGAACTCCAACTTTGGTGAAAACATCAATCAACATGGTAACCAGCAAGTGGTCATTCCGCAAAACCGTCATGTGATCCGATCCCGGTTGTACCCGTTCCAAGTACTGATCTCTGAGGGGACCAAGCGCGCTGATCGCCAACCTACGGTTCAAGAAACCCATGTCGATATGATGAAAAAAATCAGCAGTGCGAATGTCTTTTGGGGTGTTTTCAATGCTCATCTTTTGACATTTGGTCCATAGGCAGCGCCCATTCAAGTCTAATCAGCTTCGGGCGCAGTTGAGGGCCAATCTCGACGATGCCAATTTCCGCTTTCGGCGCTGCGGTCCTATTTGGTCACATCGCAGCATTCGGTAGATATGGGCTGATTTTGTTGAAAAACTCTTCTTTTCTGACGCTTTGGTTTGCGTCATCGCGTTAATTTACTGGGATGTCCGAAGTAGGACCGCGCTCTTACTCAAAGGCTGGGTCCATCGGCTTGAGCTTT
>NZ_JAHTBL010000004.1:0-160000 GCF_020177595.1 Cognatishimia sp. MH4019
GCAAAGCTCAAGCCGATGGACCCAGCCTTTGAGTAAGAGCGCGGTCCTACTTCGGACATCCCAGTAAATTAACGCGATGACGCAAACCAAAGCGTCAGAAAAGAAGAGTTTTTCAACAAAATCGGCTCTGCGGACACTTTCGCCGCGTGATCTACGAAGGTCGGGTCTAGGAAGTCCTGCCTTTCGCTGCACGCCGCATCAACTGGTAAGGCGCGGGACTTTGCTGCCGTCTGTGCAACTCATGGCAACGACCGCAGCCAACCCTTTTCGGACAGACGGAGTGATCGCCTCGTTTTTTGCGTGCAGAGCACAAGCCTCCTCTTGCTTGAAAGTTATTATGACTAGATATTCCCTCTACTTGCCCAACGTTAGGACTTTTCATGTTTTTCCGCTTCTTAGTCGCCAGCTTCTTAGTCGTCTGGGGAGCAGACACCCGCGCGGACGCAAGGATTGAAGTGGTCTCCTCTGGCTGTCCCGAAGTGATTTGTGGGTCGGGTGTTTCGGTTTACATAGATGGTGATTTCGATGGGAACGAAGCCGAAAGGCTTGAAGCGCTGATTGCCGATGGCAAGGTCACACCGTATTCGACTATCTATTTCAATTCACCTGGTGGCTCACTCTTTGGTGGCATGGAATTGGCCAGAACTATCCGAAAACACGGATTTAGCACCGGCGTCTCAAGGCTAGATGATGCCGGAGAACCGGTTAGAGGCGGGGCCATTTGTATGTCGGCATGCACCTTCGCATATTTAGGTGGCGTGTTTCGCTATTTCCAGGATGATGACGTATTCGGAGTACATCGCTTTTACAGCAAGGAGCCCTCTGAAAATGATGGAGAACTCGCTCAGGTTGCATCTGCAGCAATCATTAGCTTCCTAGAGGAAATGGATGTCGGGTCAGCCTTCTTTGTGGAAATGACCAAGGCAGGATCCCAATCGATGCGGCTGTTGGACCTATCCCAGATGTTGCATCTAGGGATCGCAAACAATGGCATTGGCCGCACTAATTGGACTGTCACAGCAACGGATCCGGTCACGGGCAACAGCATTCTATATTTGAAAGGGGAGAGAAACACCTCATTTGGCATAAATAAAATGCTCTTTTATTGTTCACCTAACGGATCCCAAATAGCGACGCATGTCATCTTCGATCCCCAAGGGCGAACTGAAGAAGCGCGCTCGATGAGGGCGATCAGCTTAGAGCTAGACGGAGAGCGTTATCCCTTCACAGAATTTCTAATAGGTGAGCCGGAAATCGTGAACGGGTGGCTGAATGCTACCTTCATCGTTCCAACTAGATTTTGGGCAGCTATAAAGAATGGCGATCAGATCGGAATGCAGTTTCAGTTTGCCTACGATGCACCTGTCTTCCTCGGCATATCCGGTATGAACCTCGACGGCGCAAAAAAGTTGATGTTAGGGATCGAGAACAGTTGCCCGTTATCCGCTGCCGTGAAACCAACACAGAGATTCCAGAGATACACTGATACGGACTTCTTCGGCGCTGACCTAACGCAGACTGGGATCAAAGGCATAGCTCTTGAGAGGTGCGAAGCGATCTGCGATGCGGAGCAGAATTGCAGAGCATATAGTTACGTTCAGACTTCGCAATGGTGCTTTCCAAAATTTGGGATCGGTCGTCACATATCGAAACGAGGAATAATCAGCGGGCACAAGTGATAGGTCCTGTTAGGCGTCAGCATCGCGCGCATTGCTGTCGTTTGAATAATGCGCAGCATCGGTAACTCTGGGCTCATTGCCGACATTTACAGATTGCATGAGCATTCGCAGCATCAGTGGGTGGGCTTGACAGACGTCCACATAAGAAAGGCCCCGCCTAAAGGCGAGGCCCATCCATCCCGAAGGATGCAATTACTTCTCGTCGTCGCCCTTCAGCGCCGCACCAAGGATATCGCCCAACGATGCACCTGAGTCCGAGGAGCCGAACTGTTCGACGGCCTCTTTCTCTTCCGCGATCTCGCGCGCCTTGATCGACACGCCCAGACGGCGGGTCTTGGCGTCCACATTGGTGACACGCACGTCGACCTTGTCGCCTACGCCAAAGCGATCAGGGCGTTGCTCGGCACGGTCACGCGACAGGTCCGAACGGCGGATGAAGGACTTCATGCCCTCATACTCGACCTCGATGCCACCATCCTCGATCGCCGTCACAGTGACGGTGATGATCGAACCGCGCTTCACGCCGCCCACAGCTTCGGCAAACTGGTCATTGCCCAGCGCCTTGACCGACAGCGAAATACGCTCTTTCTCGGTGTCCACTTCGGTGACAACGGCCTTCACGACGTCGCCCTTGCGGTAGTCGCCGATCACGTCTTCGCCACGGCCTTCCCATGTCAGATCCGACAGGTGAACCATGCCGTCGATGTCGCCTTCCAGACCGATGAACAGACCAAACTCGGTGATGTTCTTGACCTCGCCCTCGACCTCTGTGCCGACAGCGAACTGCTCGGCAAAGACTTCCCAGGGGTTGCGCATGGTCTGCTTGAGACCAAGGGAGACGCGGCGCTTGGCACCGTCGATTTCCAGAACCATGACTTCCACTTCCTGCGAGGTGGAGACGATCTTGCCCGGGTGTACGTTCTTCTTCGTCCAGGACATTTCCGAGACGTGAACCAGACCTTCGACACCGGGCTCCAGCTCAACAAACGCACCGTAATCGGTGATGTTGGTGACGCGACCGGTATGCACCGATTCCAGCGGGTACTTCGCAGCAACCAGATCCCACGGATCGTCCTGCAGCTGCTTCATACCAAGGCTGATGCGGTGGGTCTCTTTGTTGATCTTGATGACCTGAACCTTGACCGTCTCGCCAATCGCAAGGATTTCGGAGGGGTGGTTCACACGGCGCCATGCCATGTCGGTCACGTGCAGCAGACCGTCGACACCGCCGAGGTCCACAAACGCACCGTATTCGGTGATGTTCTTGACCACACCGTCCACAGCCTGGCCTTCGGTCAGGTTGCCGATAACCTCGGCGCGCTGCTCCGCACGGGATTCCTCAAGAATAGCACGACGCGAGACAACGATGTTGCCACGGCGACGGTCCATTTTCAGAATCTGGAACGGCTGCTTCATGCCCATCAGCGGGCCGGCGTCGCGCACGGGGCGCACATCGACCTGAGAGCCGGGCAGGAACGCAACAGCGCCGCCCAGATCAACGGTGAAGCCACCTTTGACCCGACCAAAGATCGCGCCTTCAACGCGGTTCTCATCGGCATAGGCCTTCTCAAGACGATCCCAGGCTTCCTCACGGCGGGCCATCTCGCGGCTGATGACAGCCTCGCCACGCGCGTTCTCGACCTGACGGAGGAACACCTCCACCTCGTCGCCAACTTCAATCTCAGGAGCTTCGCCGGGATTTGCGAATTCTTTCAACTCGACACGGCCTTCCATTTTGTAGCCGACGTCGATGATGGCCTGGCCCGCCTCAATAGCGATGACCTTGCCTTTGACAACAGAGCCCTCGTCGGGCGTGTCAATTTCGAAGCTTTCGTTTAGGAGTGCTTCAAACTCCTCCATGGTTGCATTCGCCATAAGCGTTTGTTTTCCTTACACGTTTGTTTTCTGGCCGCGCGGTTGGCTCCGCCGGTCTTGGGGTTTGGTCGGGGCGTCTTCCCCGCAGCGTTGAACCCAAAACAATGAGGGCCGGTATAATACCGACCCTGCTCAAGGCTCATGTGCCACGACTGTTCCGCCGTTTGACAGCGCCGCTATACGCAGGATTCCCCTTGGGATCAAGGGGGATGGGGGTTTCGCTGTTGCCCGGAGGTACGTCGCCAAGTGTAAAGACTGTAATCGTCGGGACCGTCTGCTGCCAGCCCAACCTATACTTGGGGTGTTCTCACTGCACACGCTCGCGGCGCAAGAAATGGGGCGCCAACCGATCTTGCATTTACAATCTGACCGGGCCGGTAAGGTTGGGTTGGTCAGATACACCGATGCTTCGTAACGAGACTTGAAATGGAAAGCGCCAACTGATCCATGTTGGTTTCTGCCGAAACTGTGCTTAACGCTGCGACAGCGACTTCCTCTTGAAGGATCGTGCCTCTGCGATCCTGAATGAGCGCTCTTGCATATGACTGCGTAAACTCGGGATGCCCTTGGACGGTGAGTGAGGCACCCGGATACCAAAGCGCGGCAAATTCACAAAATTCGACTGTGCAATGCAGCGCGCCGAAGCAGGAATAGCGGTCACTTGATCCTGATGATAGGCCTGCATCCGAAGCGTAGCGGGTGGGTTTCCAAGGTCCGCAGGCCAATCACTCACGCAATACGTGTCGACGCCGAGCCCCCATCCTTTGTGGGATTTTTCAACCTCGACCACAGCCCGCTTCACGAATTCATCATAAACAGCATGATGCACATACACGCGTTCGATACCGCAGCAGCATTGGCCTGCATTGTAAAATGCCCCATCCATCAAGGACGCGACGGCCTCGTCCAAATCTGCGTCCTCCATCACATAGGCAGGATCTTTGCCACCCAACTCGTTGCCTACTCCTACAAATGTTCCGGCCGCCGCGCGCTCCATCGCTTGCCCTCCACCTACGCAGCCCGTGAAGTTGACAAAGTCAAAGGTGGACTCTGCGATCAACTCTGAAGTTGTGTGATGATCAAGATATACATTCTGCAAAATGTCATCGGGCAGACCGGCGGATTTTGCAGCGCGGATCATGTGTTCACCATCCAGCAGGGTCTGTGCTGCATGCTTCATAACGACGGTGTTGCCTGCAATCAGAGCCGGTACGATTGTATTGATTGAGGTCAGATAGGGATAGTTCCACCGAGCA
This sequence comes from Cognatishimia sp. MH4019, assembly GCF_020177595.1. Taxonomy (GTDB): domain Bacteria; phylum Pseudomonadota; class Alphaproteobacteria; order Rhodobacterales; family Rhodobacteraceae; genus JAHTBL01. Next base: position 4,811 of record NZ_JAHTBL010000004.1, read on the forward strand.
ACCACAAACACGATGCCATGCGGCTCTCGTTCGATGCGGCGCTCGAATTGCGCGCTGTCCTCAATCACCATAGGCGCAAGCGCCTTTTCGGCGATACACGCCATGTATGTTGCGCGTTCGATGCAGCCTGAGAACTCGCCGATTGGTGCACCGGCCGTCCCATCATCCACGCAATCTCTTTGGCGGCGCTGTCCTGGTCCTCGATCATCTTGTCGACAAAACCCAACACAAGCGCCACACGGTCGGCCAAGGACTTTTCTTTCCAAAGAAGGCCAGCCGCCCTTGAACGGGCACTAACATCCCGAGCTTCATCCCGCGTCAGAACAGTCCTGCGGGCATAGACGCTTCCATCAACCGGCGATGTACAGATTACTTCGGCCATGAGGACCATTCTTTCTGGTGTGGTTGTGGCGGATGATCATTTGAGCGCCTGAGGTGTAGGACAGCTACATTCTGCCGAGATAATAGGCGTATTCCGCAGGGGTGACGGGCGTTCTGAGCAGATCGATCTCACTGCGGCGGATGGCAGAGTAAACCTCAATGAACGGCACACCGAAAATCGCCTTGGCGATCGTCGAGTTTGCAAATCTTTCAACCGCGTTCTTCCAGTCATGCTCCAGCGGTGGCGCAGGGCGGCAAGCGGGATCTTCAAGCGCAAGCGGCGGTGTCAGCTTGTGCTCCAGTCCGTGCAAGATGCCCCCCAAAATTGCGGTGAGGGCAAGATATGGATTCACATCCGCCCCGCAGATGCGGTGTTTCAACCGTGCACCGCGCCCGGAAATCTCCGGTATCCGCACCGCCGCGTTGCGGTTATCGATGCCCCAATCAGGCGTCGTGGGGGCAAAACTGTTGGTTTGAAACCGGCGAAATGAATTCATGTGCGGTGCGAACACCGCCTGCAAATCCTGCATGCTGCTTAAAACACCAGCCACCGCCGACCCAAGGGTCGGTGACAATGATTGCGCAGTGCTGCTGAAGATATTTCGGTTCTCGCCATCATTTAGCGACACATGAACATGCATGCCGTTCCCCGGGCTGTCAGCATAGGGTTTGGCCATGAATGTTGCGCCAAGGCCGTGTTTTTTCAGGATACCGCGCACCATGCGACGGAACAGGATAACTGTATCTGCGGCGTGCATGACATCATTCGTGTGATGGAAATTCACTTCAAACTGGCCCGGGCCGTATTCGGCGATCAGTGTATCCGCGGCGATGCCTTGCACCGCACATGTATCCATAATTTCATTCAGGATTGCCTGCTGATCGGCCATCGCATCAAGATCATAGCATTGTGCGTCTGGCGACAACTCCAACGGCTTGGGCGCCTCGGACGAAGTCTCCCTTGTCTGGATGATGTGAAACTCCAACTCGGTCGCGACGACCGGTGACAGGTTCAATCCCTCAAAGCGATCAAGCATTTTACGGAGCATATTCCGCGAGGAAAGCAAGCAAATCTGATCATTCTCGTCCTTCAGATCTACCAGAACCTGAAGAACTTTGTCAGAGGCCCACGGGACAGCGGACATGCTTTCAGGCACGGCGATCACAACACCGTCGGGATCATTTGCGATGCTGCCAAGGCCGGTTTCATCAACCTCATGCCCCCCGATATTGGCGGCGTAGGCAGACAAAGGAAGCCGCACGTCGCCATTCTGCAACTTTGAGATATCCTCGCCGGGAAGCCATTTTCCACGCAAGACCGCGTTCAGATCGCACATCATCATTTCGATGCGATCAGGTGGGCCATATTGAGCGCAATACGTGTCATAAGCTTCACGAATGCTGGTCATTTTCGCACCTACTTTGGGTTAGCGAAGCTTCTCAAGAAGCGAATAGTAGATCATGCCGACAGCCACCATCAGGCTGCCCGCCCGTCGTCCGAATGGCAGACGCAGGTGTTTGACGTTGGCAAATACATCAAAGCGCTCCAGATGGCCTGTGATGGCTTCGGCCATGATCTCGCCCAGAATATGGGAAAGCGCGATGCCGTGACCGGAAAAGCCCTGAACGAAAAAGACGTTGTCAGAAAGCCTCCCAACCTCGGGAATGCGGTTGATGATGATCCCGTCAATGCCGCTCCAGGAGTAGTCGACTTTGACGCCTTTCAAGCGCGGGAACGTTCGTTCGACGGCCGGGCGCAACTGTGCTTCGACATCTGTTGTGTTCCTGCCGGAATAATTCGTGCCGCCGCCGAACATGAGCCTCTTATCCGCCGTTAGACGATAGTAATCGAGCACAAACCTGGAATCGTACACGGCGATGTCTTTGGGGTTGATCTGGTCAGCCATGTCACCCAAGGGTTCTGTCGCCATGATGCTCAGCGATGCGGGAAACAAAGCACCCCCTAGTCGCTTCTGGTCCAGCAAGTGATAAGCATTGCCTGCGATCAACACCGCATTGGCCGCCACGGACCCTTTTTGTGTAACGGCGCGTGGTGTTGCCCCGTGTTCGATATGCGTCACTTCGGATTGTTCAAAGATCAACGCCCCGGCATTCGCAGCGGCGCGGGCCTCGCCCAGGCACAGGTTCAATGAATGCACATGCATGTTCTTGGTGTTCAGCAATCCGCCGCAATACAGGTCGGTTTCCAGATACTCTGGCATCTGCGACCCGTCGAGCATGGTCAGCACATCCCCCATGCCCCGCCGCTGGCCTTCGTCATAAATCTGGGTAAGCTCCTGCATATGGCTGGGCTTCATCGCGGTTTGCATCTGGCCAAACTTCAAATCACACGCGATGCCGTATTTCTGAACGCGGTTTCGAATGATGTCGTGTCCATGCCAACGCAGGCCCCAGACAAAATCATCCGCATCCGATCCGATGGATTTCCGAAACTCCCGTGCCATGGCCTTATCGCCGGAGAGGCTGCCGGTGATTTGACCGCCGTTGCGTCCCGTGGCACCCCAGCCGATTTGTTTGGCTTCCAAAACGACAACTTTCAGCCCGCGTTCCGTTAGGTCCACTGCCGTCGAAATGCCTGAAAATCCACCGCCGATGATCACCACATCGACACGGTGGTCCCCTGTCAGTTCCGGATAGGGAGCAACATCATTGCGCGTTGCCGCATAGTAGCTTTCGGTGTGCAAAGCTTTGGTCCTTCTGGATTTTCCTTGAGGAACTAGCCGGCCGCCCGGTCAAAGCCCTGCAATACATTCACCACGTTGATGCCGACCTGTTCGACAGCATAGCCGCCCTCCAGCAAGAAGACTGTCGGCAGGTCCAGCGCAGCAAGCATGCCGCCGTAATCCGTGAAGTCGTCACTTTCCAACTTAAAGAAGCTGATCGGGTCGTCTTCGAATGTGTCGACGCCAAGCGAAACGATCAGGACATCGGCCTTGTATTCCCTGATGCGCGCAAGGGCCTGTTCAAGCGCTGCTTTCCAGACCTCGTAGGTGGCGCCCGATGCAAGAGGGTAGTTCACGTTGTAGCCTTGGCCTGATCCTTGTCCTTCTTCGTCGGCATGCCCCAAGAAATATGGGAACGCCTCCATCGGGTCACCGTGGATGGACAGGAACAGAACGTCATCGCGCCCATAAAAGATCTGTTGCGTGCCGTTTCCATGGTGAAAATCGACATCCAGGATCGCGACCTTCTTTGCGCCTTTTTCCAGCGCGTGTTGGGCGGCGATGGCGGCATTGTTCAAAAAGCAGTAGCCGCCGAACTGATCAGAGGCCGCATGATGGCCGGGCGGGCGGCAAAGGCCAAAGGCGGCTCTCTGTCCGTCAAGAACCAGCTCGGTGGCGGTCAATGCCACATCCTTGCTGGCAAGTGCCGCTTCCCAAGTGCCCTCTGACACTGTCGTTTCGCTGGCCAAGGCATAGTATCCAACCTTGCCTTCAATCATTTCGGGTATGTGGGGTGAATTCATCGTGCGCGTCGGCCAGCAATTGGCAATGGCCTCGCCCGCGAAGCCAGCGGCTGCCCAATCCGACGCACAGGTTTCCAAGAACTGGACAAACCCGGCATCGTGAACCGCAAGTACAGGTTCAAGATTGTAGAATTCCGGTTCAACTACGTCGCCAAGCTGTTCGGAAATGACACGTGCAAGAATGATTTCCGCCCGGCGTGGACACTCGAAAGGTGCGACCACCTTGCCTTCATGTATCTCGATCTTGGCATCGCGCAATTTGTGCTTGTCGGAATAAACTGTGTGCATGGTTTCTCCGGTTAAAAAAACAGGCGGAGCATGACGCCCCGCCTGAGGTCGGGAGGAATTGGTCTTACTGCAGAAGCGCGGTCCAAACGCGATTCTGAAGATCCACTGCCGCAGGAGAGCAGGTTTGTGAAAAGACAAGCGGCGTACCCTCGGGTGGTGAGAGTTCGTGCGCCGTTTTCAGTTCTTCGCTCATGAATGCATCGCTGCCGGTAATTCCGTTGGAATAGCCCGCGAAATTCGACTGAATGGCGATATTTTCGGGCTCCATCATGAATTCGATGAACTTGATGGCATTGTCATAGTTCGGAGCACCCACCGGTACGGCCAAGTTATCGGCCCATGTAATCACACCTTCCTTGGGAAACGCGTATCTCATGGCCGGGTTTTCATTGCGCGCCCGGATTGAATAGCCGTTCCAGTTCTGATGGGCGGCAACGTCACCTGAGGTCAGACGCTCCAAAATACCGTCGGAGTTGTAGGTTTTGACATGTGGTTTTTGGGCTTCCAGAAGTTCCAGCACTTGCTGCATTTCCGCCGGGTCTTCACTGCAGAGCGGCAATCCAAGCGAAATTTGCGCCATTGAAATCACCTCGTCGGGTGACTTGAACATCCCGATATTACCCTGCAATTCAGCCGGTGGCTGGAACAGAACGTCGTAGGTATTGATGTCGCCGCCAAACACATCCGTGTTCACGGTGTAAGACGTCGTGCCCCATTGCCACGGAACTGTATAGGTGTTGTTCTCATCCCAGGACGGGCTGGTGAAATCCGCGTTCAGGTTGCCAGCGGACGAAAGCTCGGACGCATTTATGGGCTGCAACAGACCTTCCGAAATGAAAATCTCTACAAAGTTGTGGCTGGGCACAACGATGTCGTATCCCGTGGCGCCAGACTGCAATTTGGCCAACAGGGTTTCATTGGAATCGTAAGTGTCGAGCGTCACCGAAATACCGGTTTCAGTCTCGAACTTTTCGATCAGATCGGGAGCGGTGTAATCTGTCCAGTTGTACAGAAACAGATCTCCCTCGGCCAAGGCCGCGCTTGAGCTAAGCAATACGCCCAGCAACGATATAGTGATCTTTTTCATTGTAGCCTCCATGTCGTAGATTGCGTCCTATTTCTTTTTCCCGACCAAGAAGGACACGGTGACGACGAGGATCGAAACCCCCAAGAGAACGGTCGAAATTGCGTTGACCTCTGGCGTGATGCCAATGCGCACAAGGCTGTAGATGTAGATCGGCAAGGTGGTTGACCCGGCCTCGGCGACCATCAGCGTGATGATGAAGTCATCCAGCGAGATGATGAACGCGAGCATTGCACCCGAAACGATGCCGGGCATCAAAAGCGGCAGCGTGACCAGCCTTAGCGTTTGCCATTTGTTGGCGTAGAGATCCCGGGCGGCGATCTCCAGGTTCTCATCCATCCCGTCAAGTCGCGCGCGGATCGGCAGATAGGCAAACGGAATGCAGAACACCGAATGCGCGATGATGATGTTCCCCAACCCAAGCGACAACCCGATGGCAGAGAAGAAGGTAAGCGTCGCCACGGCGGTGACAATTTCAGGCACCATCAGCGGCAGGATCAAAATGCCACCAAACAGGTTTTTCTTCTTCACGTCGCGGTTTCGCGCCAGCGACAGGGCAGCCATTGTCGCCATGGTCGTGGCACTGATGGTAGAAAAGACCGCAATGACCAGACTGTTTTTCGTGGCACGTTGAATGTCGTCATTGGCGAAAGCCTTGACGTACCATTCCAACGAGAACCCGCTCCAGACCGTGGCTGACCGTGACGCGTTGAAGGAAAACACCACCAAGATAATCAAAGGCAGATATAGAAATAGAAAGAAGAGAAGTGTGACCCAGTTGAAGCCCGGCATCCGGCGTATGTCATGTTTCTGGGTCAATGTTGTATCCCTCCACCATTTTTCTTGGCGCTGCGGGCATAGAAGAACAGGCACAACAGAACGACGGCCATGATCACCATCGCCAGTGCCGACCCGAAGGGCCAATTGCGCGCTGAAGAGAATTGCAGCTGCACCAGAGATCCCAACATCAGGTTCTTGCCACCGCCCAGAAGATCAGGTGCGATAAATGCGCCAAGCGCCGGAATGAAAACAAGGATCGAACCCGCGACAATCCCCGGCAACGCGAGCGGAATCACGACGTAGCGCAGAGCAACCCAGCGGTTGGAGTAAAGGTCTCGGGCTGCCTCGATCAGACGCCGATCCAGCTTTCCAAAGCGGCATAAATCGGCAGTACCATGAACGGCACATAGGTATAGATCAGGCCAAGGGCGATCGCCCCTTCGGTGTAAAGCAGGGTCAATGGCTCGTCTATCAGGCCTACACGGATCAAGGTTGAGTTAATCAGCCCCGTATCGCGCAACACAAGTATCCAGCAATAGGTGCGGATCAGAAGGTTCGTCCAGAATGGGATTGTGATAAGCAACAGCAAGGTGTTGCGCCGCTCTTCCGACTGACAAGCGATGTAGTAGGCCACCGGAAATCCAAGGATAAGGCAGCCGACAACCGCTACCGTCGCCACCCATAGAGACCGGAACGCGATTTTCAGATAGGCCGGATCGAACACCATCTCATCAAAAAGGTTCCGCTGGAACAGCAAGCGTCGATAGGCATCTGTCGTGAATTCAAGGGTTACTCCGCCGTAATCTCCCGGCACGAGAAACGAATACACAAAGATGATCAGGATCGGCACGATCATGAAAACGCCGATGACCACGATCGCGGGGATCAGCGCCAAATGCGATCTGAGACTGGCCCCAACGTGTTTCATTTGATCAAAACCCGCACTGCAGCCGGATTGATATCCACGCGCACATCAGCGCCAACCTCTGCCAGCGCCGTGCCATCCTTGTGATTTTCTGAACGGACGGTTGTCGTTCCGCCTTGTGTCAATTCAATGAGGTAATCCGTGCTATTCCCCAGATAGAGGATTTCGGAAACAGTTCCTGCCAACCCGGAACCAGACGTTCGAAGGTTGATCTTCTCAGGTCGAAAGAACAGCGTTACCGTCGACCCGACTTCGGCACCAATATCCGGTCCGACCAGTGTTTCTCCGTTGGGCAGGCCGTAGTTGGTTCCGCCCAACACCTTGGCGTGAAAAAAATTGGCGTCGCCTATAAATTCAGCAACAAATTTGTTCTCCGGGTACTCGTAGATAGTGGCAGGTTCACCGATCTGCTGAATCTCACCCTGTGACATCACGGCGACCCGGTCACTCATCGCCAACGCTTCCTCTTGGTCGTGCGTTACAAAAACGAAGGTGATCCCAGTTTCTTTCTGAAGACGCTTCAGTTCGGTCCGCATGGACTGGCGCAATTTCAAATCAAGCGCGGACAAAGGCTCGTCCAACAGCAGCACTCGCGGGTGAGGTGCAAGAGCACGGGCCAAGGCCACGCGTTGCTGTTGGCCCCCAGATAACTGGCTAGGTTTGCGTGACCCAAATTCTGCCAGATGCACCAGATCGAGCATTTCTTGGGCAACTTTCTTTGCCTCGGCATCGCTTTTGCGTAACCGCTTGAGGCCGAAGGCAACATTGTCCAGGACGGTCATATGCGGGAAAAGTGAATAATGCTGAAAGACTGTGTTGATCGGACGCCTCTCCGGCGGCAGGTACGAGATGTCTTCCCCAAACAAGTTCAGCGCGCCCGCAGTAGGGATCTCGAAACCGGCAATCAGGCGCAACAACGTGGTTTTGCCGCAGCCCGATGGCCCCAATAACGTGAAGAACTCGTTGTCTTGGATTGTCAAATCCGCGTGGCGCAGAGCCTGCACAGGGGGCGAGCCCGGGTAGATTTTCCGTAAACCCGATATTTCGATTGCGGCCGTCATGGCATCTCCACCGATCTGAAACTGAGGCTCGCAAGCCCTCAAGATCGACGTTAGTTGACAGGCTTGAGCATGACCAATACCACCAGAGTGGTATATTATCTCGATATTTTCCATTTTTTGGTAGTGTAGCGAGGCGCGACATGGACCAATTTGACTTTTTTTGCAGTGTCGCCCTCGCGGACAATATTGCCGACTATCAAGACGCAGTTGTGCCTTTCTGCAGCAAGGCCTTCTCGGTCACGAACATCTTGGCCATCCGGTTCCACCGCCACGGCTTTCCAGAAGTTCTGTTTTGTTGGATCCCAGACGAAGATCTGCGCACCGTCTTCAACGAAGGATACGAGAAGTTAGGCTTTATGCTCGACCCGTATTTTCAACGCGCCTTCGTGGTGACGGACTGGGAGGCCAGCAGGTTGAAGGAAATCGCACCGGATCGCTTTGAGGCAAGCGAATACTTCACGAGATACTTCGGTGCGACCAAAATGGTCGATGAAGTCGGTTTTGTGGCACGGATTGATGAAAATACAGCCGTGCATCTTTCGATGGGCCGCAACCTTGGTCAACGACGCTTTCGGGCAAGCGAAGTCGCGCAATTTAAGCTCTATGCGAAGGTGCTCGCCCCAAAACTCAGACAAATCCAGCCAAACACCCCGATAACCAGCCAAGCAGACGCCGTCCCATTGGACCAAAGATTTTACGCCATGTCCCAATCTCGTGGTACCGATATCTCCATGCGGCAAGCAGAAGTAGCGGCCTTGATTGTACAAGGCCATTCTAGCCGGGCGATTGGATTGAAGCTCTGCATTTCCATCCACACGGTTAAAGTTCACCGACGATCACTCTACAAGAAGTTGGAAATCTCGTCTCAGAACGAACTTTTCAGTTTGCTGGTAAACTCCGTCAGTATTGAAGGATAACGAGAACATCGTGTCGAAGCCGCTTTCCCATTGAGACGGTTCAACACGCGAAAGTCATTTCACCAATCCCCCAACGCACGCCGCATTTCCATTTCCTTAAACCAGCCCTCATAAAACCCATCCCCGGATCCAGCAGGAGGAGGGCCAAGGGTTGTCCACTGCAAAACAGGCTCACGTTTCCCTCTGACCGAGGGCACTTGATCTGATCAGAGCGGGGGAACTCCCCCGGTAGGGGCGGGGCGACCCGCTATCATGTGAGACCGCTGATGCGGCGCCGCATTCTATTTCGAAAGACCGCCACGCACCGCATCGACATGTGCAATCGCGGTGGCCACTGCCGTCTCGATATCCATTTCGGACGTGTCGATCACGACCGCGCCCTCTGCTGCCTTCAGCGGAGCCGTTGCGCGTTCGCGGTCCCGTGCGTCGCGCTCTTCCACGTCGGCAAGGACCGCTTTGAGAGATGTCTCAAGCCCGCGTTCGGTCAACTCCTTGAACCGCCGCTCTGCCCGCACCTGGGCCGAGGCGGTGACGAACAGCTTTGCCTCCGCCTCCGGGCAGATCACCGTTCCGATATCGCGCCCGTCCAAAACCGCCCCGCCCGCGCGCCGCGCAAAAGCGCGTTGGAAATCCACCAACGCCGCGCGGACCTCAGGGATCACCGCCACTTTTGACGCTGCATCCGCAACTTCAGGCGTGCGCAAAGCCGGATCTTCCAAGTCTTCAGCCACCAGCGCTCGAGCCGCGTCAATCGCAGGCGTGCCTTTCAAGGTCAGCGCTCCAACGGCCCGATACAGCAGCCCTGTATCAAGATGCGCAAAGCCGAAATGGGCTGCGACTGCTTTCGACACCGTCCCCTTGCCCGCCGCTGCCGGCCCATCAATGGCAATCGTAAAGCTCATGCGCGCTCCAGCTTGGCCCCAAGCCGAGCCATCAACGGCTCGAAAATCGGGAAGGACGTGGCAATCGGGCCTCCATCATCCACGCGAACCGCGTTCTGAGAACCCATGCCCAGACACATGAAGGACATGGCGATGCGGTGGTCCAGATGGCTCGCGGCCTCGCCCCCACCCGGCACGCTTTCCGGGCCAAGCCCGTGCACCGTCATACTGTCCTCGGTCTCGTCCACGGTGATCCCGTTGGAGCGCAAACCCACGGCCATCGCATCAATCCGGTCGCTTTCCTTGACGCGCAGCTCCTTGACGCCGTCCATGACCGTCTTGCCTGTCGCAAAAGCCGCGACCACCGACAGGATCGGGTATTCGTCGATCATGCTGGCAGCCCGTTCGGGTGGCACCGCAATGCCCGTCATATCAGGCGAATAGCGCGCCCGCAGATCGGCCACAGGCTCGCCGCCCTCAACGCGCTCGTTCTCGTAGGTCAGGTCCGCGCCCATCTCTCGCAGGGTGGTGTAAAGCCCGGCCCGCGTCGGGTTCAGTCCAATCCCCGGCACCAACACATCAGAGCCTTTGGTGATTAGTGCCGCACAGACCGGAAACGCCGCCGAGCTGGGATCGCGCGGCACCACAATCGTCTGCGCTTGGAGCTCCGGCTGGCCCGTCAGCGTGATCACGCGGCCCTCGTCGGTGTCCTCGACACTGATCTCAGCCCCGAACCCCGCCAACATCCGTTCCGTGTGGTCGCGGGTTGCTTCCTTTTCTATGACAACGGTTTGACCCGGCGCATTCAGCCCCGCCAAAAGCACCGCCGATTTGACCTGAGCGGACGGCATCGGCACCACGTACCGCACCGGAACAGGCTGCGCGGCACCCACAATCGTCATCGGCAAACGCCCGCCTTCGCGCCCGTAGGACGCTGCGCCAAATTCGGAAATCGGGTCGGTGATCCGCCCCATCGGACGCCCACGTAAGGACGCATCCCCGGTAAAGGTCGCTGCGATCGGCGATGTCGCCATTGCGCCCATGATCAACCGGACCCCAGTGCCGGAGTTGCCGCAATCAATCACCTGATCGGGTTCGGCAAACCCACCGACACCAACGCCATGCACCGACCAGTTGCCACCGCCATGATCCGTCACCTCGGCCCCGAAGGCGCGCATCGCCTTGGCCGTGTCCAATACGTCCTCGCCTTCCAGCAAACCGCTGATCTTGGTCTCACCAACGCTCAGCGCCCCAAGGATCAATGAGCGGTGAGAGATCGACTTGTCGCCGGGCACCTCAGCTACGCCGCTCAGCGGTCCACAAGGGTATGAGGTCATCGGTATTGGCGTGCCGTGGCTGGACATGGGGAACCCTCTTCTACACTTCCTCGCGTCTTAGCGCGCTGCGCTTGCAGGGAAAACCCTCAACTGTCGCGTCGGAAAGTCAGGTAATGCGGCACGCGGTCCTCGCGCAGCGCCTTTTGCTCGTACCGCGTCGAAATCCAGTCATCCCACGGCGCGCGCCAATCCGATGGGCGCTCTGCTGTCCAGGTAAAACCAGCCTTTGGGACCTGTTCCAAAGTCTGGCGCACATAGTCTGGAATGTCAGTCGCCACGCGAAACTCCGCGCCGGGTTTCAAGACCTGCGCCAAGGGCTGCAAATGCTCTGCAGTTACAAATCGTCGCCGATGATGGCGCTTTTTCGGCCAAGGGTCGGGGTAGAGAAGAAACGCTTTCGAAACACTGCCCTCAGGCAACACATCAAACAAATGCCGCGCATCATTGGGATAGATGCGCAGGTTTTTGACCCCCGCTTTGCGCACCTTGCCCAACAGCATCGCGACCCCGTTTATGTATGGCTCCGCACCGATGATACCGACATCCGGGTTCGTGGCAGCCTGATGCACCAGATGCTCACCGCCGCCAAAACCGATCTCAAGCCAGATCTCTTTGCCACCAAAAAGCGCCTCTACATCCAAAGGCACACGGTCGGGGTTTTCTTCCCATCCCACAGCTCCCGGAGAGAACTGTGCCAGGTCTTCATCCAGATAAGCCTGCTGGCTATCCCGCAGGCCTTTGCCTTTGAACCGACCATAAAAATTGCGCCACGGCGCGCCAGAGGGGTGCTTGTCTGTCATGCGCCGGGGTCTAGTGCGCCTTCCCGGCAAGCGCAACGCCTGAGGAGGACCGCGCGTTTTCAGGTATTTTCAGACAAAAGAAGACGAAAGGCGCGCGTTAACCTTAACGCGCGCCTTTTTGTGTTTCGCTTTTTAGAAATATCCGATCAAACGGCTTTCTTTAGCGCTTCGGCCAGATCGGTTTTCTCCCAGCTGAAACCGCCATCGGCGGCTGGCTGACGACCGAAATGGCCGTAAGCTGCGGTGCGGGCATAGATCGGGCGGTTCATCTGAAGATGCTCGCGGATACCGCGCGGGGTCAGGTCCATGACCTGTGCAACCGCCTTTTCGATTTCGGCATCCGGCACCTGTCCAGTGCCGAATGTGTCGGCATAGATCGACAGCGGCTTGGCCACACCAATCGCATAGCTCAGTTGGATCGTGCAGCGGTCGGCCATGCCAGAGGCGACAACATTCTTCGCCAGATAGCGCGCGGCATAGGCCGCAGAGCGGTCCACTTTGGTCGGGTCTTTGCCCGAAAAAGCGCCGCCGCCATGGGGGGCTGCGCCGCCATAGGTATCCACGATGATCTTGCGACCCGTCAGACCCGCATCACCGTCAGGACCACCGATCACGAAGGTGCCCGTGGGATTCACCCACCACTCGGTGTCTTCTGTCACCCAACCTTCAGGGAGGACCTCCAGAATATAGGGCTCGACGATGGCGCGGATATCGTCACTGGTCTGATCCTCGGACTCGTGCTGGGTCGACAGCACAATGGACGACACACCAATGGGCTTGCCGTCCTCATAGACAACGGACAGCTGCGATTTCGCATCCGGGCGCAGCGTCGGCTCGGTTCCGTCTTTGCGGACCTCGGCCAGACGGCGCAGGATCGCATGAGCATATTGAATGGGCGCAGGCATCAAGGCGTCGGTTTCGGTCGTCGCATAGCCGAACATGATACCTTGGTCACCGGCACCTTCATCCTTGTCTTCGCCTGCATCGACACCCTGGGCGATATGCGCGGATTGCGGATGCAGCAGGTTCGTTACTTCGCAGGTTGCGTGATGAAATTCGTCCTGCTCATAGCCGATATCCTTGATACAGGCGCGGGCGATGTCATCGATCCGACCCAGATAGTCATTCAGCTTGGATTTGTCAGACAGGCCCACCTCACCACCGATTACAACGCGGTTTGTGGTGGCAAAGGTCTCCGCGGCGACGCGGGCTTCGGGCTCTTCGGCCAAAAACGCATCGAGAACGGCGTCGGAAATGCGGTCGCACACCTTATCGGGGTGCCCCTCGGAGACGGATTCCGAGGTGAATGTGTAATTCTTACGTGACATGAAAGTGCTCCATTGAGGTTATCCCGCCACGTCAGGAAGCCGTTGTGGCAGATGTTTATATGGCTGCTCGCTTACGCTTGTGGCGCAGGGCCGTCAATCGAAGACCGTTTTCGCGCCATAACCAGCGTCAAAGAAACGAAAACGAGCAACAGTAGCAAAGGCCCGTCGCCGGTTCTGGAATAAAATGTGGGCAGAAGTGGGGCAGGAAGTGCGATATCGCGATAGCCCGCCTCGCCCAGCGGGAGGCTGTCGAGGATGCGGCCATGCGGGTCAATCATCGCCGAAATGCCTGTATTGGCGACGCGCACCATCGGCAGTCCCTGCTCGACCGAGCGTAAGCGGGCTTGGGCCAAGTGCTGGTAGGGGCCTGAAAAAGTGCCGAACCACGCATCATTGGTGATCAGCAGCAGCCAGTCTGGCCGACCTGGCAGCCGCAGATTGCGTGGAAAGACACCTTCATAACAGATCAGCGGAAGCGCTTTGCCCAAAGCGCCTATATCGAGGATCTCAGGGCCAGCGCCGGGCGTGTAGCCGCCTGTGGTCTGTGCCGCCGCACCCAGAAATCCGATATTCGAGAAGAGATCGGCCAGGGGGATGTATTCGCCAAATGGCACGAGATGATGCTTGTCATAGACCGCGCTCAGAGCGCCGGACGGACCCACGACGGCGAGTGAATTGAAATAATCCGGGCCTTCGGAGCGTTGCGCGCCCAGAATGACGCCTGCCCCATTCGCAGCCTCAGTTATCTGGGCGATGATACCGCCTGCGCGCTCAAGCGCATAAGGAATTGCCGTTTCAGGCCAGACCACCAGATCGACGGCTGGCGCGGCGCGAGTGAACTCTAGCTGACGATTATAGAAGATCGGGATGAAATCCGGATCCCATTTCTGGTGCTGCGGGGCGTTGGGCTGGATCAAGCGCACCATGGGACGATCCGGGCCTACCGCAAGCGGCTCTGGCACAACAAGCAAGGGCAAGCCCAGCAGCCCGACCGCTGGGACCAGCGCCCAGCGCTTGAACCACAGCGCTGTTAGCAGGCAGGCCGCCGCAAGCAGCAGCGCGAATGTCAGGCCCAGCGCACCGATGTAGGCAGCCAGATGCACATATGGCGTGTCGATCAGCACATGGCCCACCAGCGCCCAAGGAAACCCTGTAAACAGCACACCACGCAGAGCCTCGGCCCCGGTCCAGATAACGCAGAGCAGCAAAACCGCTTGCACCGGCCCCGCACGAAACCTTGCGCTGAGCGCAAAGCCCGCGCCCCAAAGCAGCGCCAATCCGCCCGCCAAGAGCACCAAAGCAAACGGCGCCATCCAGCCATGGCGCGCGATATCAACCAAGAAGGGCTCGATAATCCAGTGCAGGCTTGGGGCAAACCAGCCAAAGCCCACGGCCCAACCAATCAGAAAAGCGCGGCGCCATGTCGTGGCAGACAGATACAGCGCCATCGCGGCCATGAGACCCAAAAGGCTAAAGATCGGCAAATCGAATGGCGCGTGTCCGAGTGCCGCAACGACACCTGAAAGAATAGCTATCGCGATGACCCGGCGACGGGTCTGCATCGCGATCCAGCTCTCCCGCAAATCCATACTAGCCCAAGCGCACGCGGAGCCGTTTGATCCGGCGCGGATCGGCATCTACTACCTCGAATTCGGCACCCGCGGGGTGTGGCACAACCTCGCCGCGCGCAGGCACCCGACCTGTCAGCACAAATACCAGACCACCCAAAGTGTCGATCTCGTCATCGTCCAGATCTTCAGTCAGCGATGCGCCCACTGCCTCTTCGAAATCGTCAAGCGGGGTCGTGGCAAGCGCCAGATAGGTGCCGGGCTTTTCCTCGGTCCATTGCTGCTCGTCGTCGATATCGTGTTCGTCCTCGATCTCGCCGATGACCTGTTCAATCAGGTCCTCGATGGTCAACAAGCCGTCCACGCCGCCATATTCGTCGATCACCAATGCCATATGCGTTCGGTCGCTTTGCATCTTTTGCAGCAGCACACCGATAGGCATAGACGGCGGCACATACAGCACCTCGCGCATCGCATCGCTTAACTTGAAGCTCTTGTTGCCGTTAAATCCAAACTTGAGCGCGAAATCCTTGAGGTGGACCATCCCCATCGGGCTATCCAGCGTGCCTTCGTAGACGGGCAGACGCGTCAGGCCACTATCGCGGAACACCTGCACCAGATTGGCCTTGGTAATATCATTGGGGACGGCCGTAATCTCGACCTTGGGGATCATCACATCCTCGACCTGCAGCTTGCGCAGGTTTCCCATGCCGTGGCCGGTCGGCACATGGCGCGCGGGGGCTTCGATGACAGGAGGCTCGTCTTCGCCGGGGCTGAGAGAGGAAATGATGCGCCCAAAAAAGCCGGGCGTTTTATCGGTATCGGGGTCTTGCGCGCTTTGCGCTGCGCTAGAGCTTCCCTCGGACGTGTCGGCCATTGTTCCTTTTCCAAAATACGCGGGGGCTCAAACGCCCGCCTTCTAACTATATGGGTCCGGTTGGCCCATGGACGCAAGGATTTCCACCTCCAGACCCTCCATAAGGGCCGCATCAGCGTCGGATATGTGATCGTAACCCAACAAATGCAACGTCGCGTGCACGATCAGATGCGTTACATGCGCCGATATCTGCTTAGAGGCTGCTTCAGCCTCGGCCAGACATGTTTCGTAGGCGATCGCGATATCACCCAGTTCCTCCGGCGGCATCGGGCCGATATGCGGAGGATTGGGATGCGTGCCGGGGGTCGCGGCCGCACGATCCTCGGAAGGCCAGCTGAGCACATTCGTGGGCTTCGGTTTCTCGCGGAAATCGTTGTTCAGCGTCATGATCCGCGCGTCATCGCAACCCATCAAACTGATCGCGAAGTGGTCGGGATTGAGGGAGCGGTGCACCAGCGTGTTGCGCGCTGCGACCTCGGCCAGCGCGGCAAGACCCACATCCTTCCAGCGCGCATCCTCGATGAGCGTTTCCACAAGCTCTGACACGGGCGCTTAGCCTTCAGCTTTCTCGTAAGCGTCAATGATCGCTGCCACCAGCGGGTGCCGCACGACATCCTTGGAGGTAAAATAGTTAAAGGAAATCTTGGGGATATGCTTGAGCAGGTTCTCGGCATCCTTAAGACCCGATTGCACGCCTCGCGGCAGGTCGATCTGAGAGCGGTCCCCGGTGATAACCATGCGTGAACCTTCGCCAAGACGGGTCAGGAACATCTTCATCTGCATCGACGTGGCGTTCTGAGCTTCGTCCAGAACGACGAATGCGTTGGCCAAAGTGCGGCCGCGCATGAACGCTAAGGGAGCAATCTCGATGCGCTTTTCCTCGATCAGCTTGGCGGTTTGCTTGCCCGGCAAAAAGTCATTCAGCGCGTCATAAAGCGGCTGCATGTAGGGATCGACCTTGTCTTTCATGTCACCGGGCAAAAAGCCCAAACGCTCGCCCGCCTCAACAGCTGGCCGCGACAGAATGATCCGGTCCACATGGCCACCGATAAACATCGACACACCAACAGCGACGGCCAGATAAGTCTTGCCGGTCCCTGCCGGACCAATGCCAAAGGCCAGCTCATTCTCGAAAAGCGCCTGAACATAGGCTTTCTGGGCATCCGTCCGCGGCTCTACCGTTTTCTTACGCGTCTTGATCTCGACCTTGCCGCCCTGGAACAGCTCCATCTGGTCGCCGCCGCGCGTGCCGGTGCCGGCTTCTGATCCGCTCATTCGGATAGCTGCATCAATATCGCCGGTTTCCAGCGTTTTGCCGGTCTCCAGGCGTTGATACATCTCTTGCAACAACTGATGCGCCTCTAGACGGTCCCCGGTCTCACCACCCATGACGACAAGCTGATTGCCGCGGCGGATGATCTGCACCGATAGCGCATTTTCGATATGAGCGAGGTTCTTGTCATACTCCCCGCACAGATCAATCAGAAGTCTGTTGTCAGGGAATTCCAGCAGCAGTTCCTGAACGTCTGCTTGGTTGGGCGGTGGGGTCAGCGCGCTAAGGGCCAATCATATCTCCGGTTTGAGGGGTGCCTGTTCAGCAACCGTGCCAAGGGCGGGCGTCACACGCAAGGTCTGAGCACCCATTGTCACGTAAATATAACGAAAAAGGCCGCGGGCGAGGTGCCCACGGCCTTTGTTTTGATCGCTCGGTGACACGTTAGATCGTGTCGGGGAAGCTGGAACCCGATTTGAACGGCCCGGTTGCCACGCCCGGAGGGGCTGCACCAGAGCAGACAGGCTTGCCGTATTTGTCCAGACGCGCCGACAGATATCCCTCGACACCGTCGTCGATAATCCAGTGGTCACAGCCATTCGGATCAATCCAGACACCGGCCTTGAGTTGGCTCAGATCCTTGGTGTCGCGGCCTGCATCAACCGTTTTGTCGATGGTGTTGCGCGGCCCCTCGCGGAGCAAACGCTCGTTTGCACAGCCAGACACAGCGACGCCGAGAGCCAGGACCAATGTTGCTTTGAGAAGTTTCATGTTCCTGATCCCTTAGCGAATGCAGATGATTTCGACGCGGCGGTTCTTGGCCATGCCGCCAGCCGAACGATTGGAAGCACGCGGCATCCGCTCTCCGTAGCCCCGCACATCAACGATGCGGGCACCAACGCTTTGACCTACGCGGGCCACGCTGTTGGCGCGATTCAGCGACAGGCGCATGTTGTAAGCATCAGAGGCACGGCTGTCGGTGTGACCCGAGATTACAAACGCGCTGGCGCTGGAGGACTGGAAGAACTCCTGCAAACGCTGCTTGCCGTTACGCGTGATGTGGTGGCTGTCAGTGGCGAAGAACTGGTCCGAATTCATCACACCACAGACATTGCCACGGCGGCAGACCGGGATACCCTGACGGGTGACATGCGGGGTCATGTAACCCTCGGCACCGTCATCCATCACCCAATGCTCGCATCCATCGGGATCAACCCAGATCGTCGGCACATAGCGCTCACCAATCACGGTGCGGGTCCGGGTGCCAGTCGTTGCGTTTCCGACGCGCGGCGTGTTGCTGACATAGCCACTATAGCCGTGCCCATCTGCGGCAACCGGCGCGGGTGTCGCCACCAGCCCTACAATCGACAAGGCAATTGCGCTGAGTGCCCCTGCTGCTGCTTTCGCGATTTGTTTTCTCACAGCCCTCATCCTCTGCTGTTGTCCCAAACGTGCGAGGATATCTGCAATACCGAACACTCACACCATTTCGGTGACCCTAGCAAATTTAGCGTAATTGTGAAGATTTATTTACCAGATATTGTGTCCGAAATCGAAACAAAGACGAGTTTAACGGCGCATTTTTTAATGCACCCTGCCGTAACGGCAAGAATTGCCACTTGATTAGGTCAAAAGGGCTTCCGTTAATGTCTGTCAGAATGCTCTTCAGAACAGGCCGTTCACCCTATCTCACTAAGCGTCCCCTTCGGCTTTCTGCAGCTAGAGCAGCAGTTCTCATTACCTCTATCGAAAACCCTATCCGTCTCGCCCCGGCTCGTTCGGGTTACTGGAAAACAGGGCGATCTTATTGCCCTGAGGATCACGAAGATAGCAAACGTAGAATTGCGGTCCGTAGGACGCGCGAAACCCCGGCTGGCCCTCGTCCGACCCACCTGCATCGAGAGCCGCGGCGTGAAGCGCACGCACTTGGTCTTGACTGCGCGCCTCGAACGCGACCATTGCGCCATTGCCAGCCGAGGCAGGCCGCCCATCAAAGGTTGGTTTGACGTAGAAATCCGGTTGGACCACAGACTGCCCCGCCGCAACGGGCAACACATAGCTTAGCCCCTCTGGACCTTCTTCCAGCCCATAACCGAGGGCCGGTAGAAACGCTCCATAGAACCGCTTCGCGCGGGCAATGTCGTCAGCACCGACGGTGACATATGCTATCATGCTGTATTTGCCTTTTTGCTAGGTCGTCGAGCGCATCAAAAGCGCATGTCGCACGCGACGACATTTGACGGCGGCTCTACAGACAACCCCTCAGATCATTGCCCCGCGCAGCGAGTTCTTTTCGCTGCCCACGATCTTCACCTTGCGGATGTCACCACGTTCAACAGGCGCATCGTCGACATGCACCGCGTGGAGGTATTCTGATTTGCCGCCCATCTGACCCGCCAAACGGCCCGGCTTTTCAAAAAGCACACTGACTTCACGGCCTACCATGTTGTCCTGAATGCAGCGCTGTTGGGTCCAGAGCAGCTCTTGCAGGCGGTGCAGACGCTCTGTCGCCAACCCGTCGTCAATCTGCGGCTTTTCGGCGGCAGGCGTGCCGGGGCGAGTGGAGTATTTGAACGAATAGGCCTGCCCGTATTCGACAGCCTCAACCAGCGCCATCGTATCCTCGAAATCCTGATCCGTCTCGCAGGGGAAGCCGACGATAAAATCGCCTGACAGTAGAATGTCAGGACGCGCGGCACGGATGCGTTCGATCACGCGCAGGTAGTCCTGGGCAGTGTGTTTGCGGTTCATCGCTTTGAGGATGCGGTCCGAGCCAGATTGCACGGGCAGATGCAGATAAGGCATCAGCTTGGAACAAGAGCCATGGGCTTCGATCAGCGCATCATCCATGTCATTGGGATGGCTGGTCGTGAAACGGATACGCTCCAGCCCATCGATTTCGTCCAGCGCCCAGATCAGCTGCGCCAGCGTCATGTCCCCGTCCGGACCTGCCCCATGATACGCGTTTACGTTCTGGCCCAGCAGGGTGATCTCGCGCACGCCGCGCTCCACCAGATCGCGCGCCTCGGTCAGGATCCGCTCCACCGGGCGGGAGACCTCGGCCCCACGGGTGTAGGGGACAACGCAAAACGCGCAAAACTTATCGCAGCCTTCCTGCACGGTCAGAAACGCGGTTGGCCCGCGCTTGGCTTTGGGGCGCGATTTGAGATGCTCGAACTTGTCTTCTTCGGGAAAATCGGTGTCGAGCGCTTTACCGCCCTTGGCGACAGCCTCTTCCATGGCGGGCAGGCGGTGATAGCTTTGCGGGCCGACGACCAGATCGACCATCGGCTGACGGCGCATGATCTCTTCGCCCTCAGCCTGGGCCACGCAACCGGCCACGCCGATCTTCAGATCAGGCTTATCGGCCTTGAGACCTTTATAGCGACCCAGCTCGGAATAAATCTTCTCGGCCGCCTTCTCGCGGATATGGCAGGTGTTGAGCAGGATCATATCCGCATCATCGGGCGTTTTCGTCTCGACATAACCCTGCCCACCCAGCGTTTCCGCCATGCGTTCACTGTCATAGACATTCATCTGACAGCCATAGGTCTTGATATAGAGCTTCTTTGCGTCGGCCATGATCGCACCCTTTGTTTCGCGCTCGTGTCTATCTCAGGGCAGCGCCCACTTGCAATGCGATGCGGCATGGCCGATTTTGGGCAAAAGAAGGCAGGCCGTGTATGCAGTATTCCGATTTGAAATCCTTTCTGGCCGAGGCCAAGACCGTGCTGGCCAAGGGACCCGTCGCGTTGATCCTGGCCGAGGATTCCGCTGAATTGGACAGCACAATCCGCCATCACGGCGATTGCGGCTTTAAACAGGTCTGCGTTTTTGCGCAGCCTGAAGTTGAGGTGCCGGAAGATCTGATCGAGAACCTGCATGTCATCCCCTATAACCACACTATCGAACGCTCGATGGAGACGCTGATCAATCAGGTGATCGCGGCGGCAGGGGATATCTGGCTCTATTACTGTTTTAACGCGGAGTACCTGTTTCATCCCTTTAGCGAGAGCCGCACGGTATCGGAAATGATTGCCTTCGTCACAGAAGAGCGGCGCGATACGGTGCTGACCTATGTCGTTGATCTTTATGCCGGCGATCTGGGGCGGCACCCCAATGCCGTCAGTATCGAAGACGCCCATATGGACCGGTCGGGTTATTACGCGCTGAACCGCAAGGACAAGTGGAACAACGACAAAGACCGTCAGATGGATTTCTTCGGTGGGCTGCGCTGGCGGTTCGAAGAACATATCCCGGCGCCGCGACGCCGGATCGACCGTGTGGCGCTTTTTCGCGCCAAACCGGGACTGAAGATCTTTTCAGATCACACGTTCAATGACGAGGAATACAATACCTATGCCTGCCCATGGCATCACAGCCCGACCGCAGCACTGGCGTCATTTCGCACCGCAAAGGCGCTAAAGCTGAACCCCGGCAGCACCTTTGATATTGAGACCTTCCGCTGGCACAACTCCACGCCGTTCGAATGGCACTCGCAGCAATTGCTGGATTTGGGGCTGATGGAACCCGGCCAATGGTTCTAGGCGCGCTATCGTCTTCAATTTGCCAGAAAGACCGCCTTCGGCGGACGTGATTGATCTGTTTCTGCCTTTTCAGACAGAATCAGTTCTGCCTCCGGCGGGGATATTTTGAAAAAGCGAAAAGGGCCGCGTGTTACTTGCGGCGCAGGCGAATGACCACGTCGACCTTCGAAATCTCGGCGCCTTCTGGGGCGTCAGGGAGGGACGCGATCTCAAGCTCGGCGGCAGGGGCGTCACTGAGGGTGTTGTCGTCTTCCCAATAGAAATGCGGGTGATCTGACATGTTGGTGTCAAAGTAGCTTTTCGAGCCATCGACCGTTATTTCACGCATTAAACCGGCATCACAAAAGGTGCGCAACGTGTTGTACACCGTTGCCAGCGAAACCCGTTCGCCAGCAGAACTGCACGCTTCATAGAGGCTTTCGGCAGTGACATGGCGGTTTTTGCCATCGCCCACCAGAAGGGTCGCCAATGACACGCGCTGTCGCGTTGGGCGCACATTGGCGGTGGTCAGCCAGTCGGTTCCACGAGTTGTTGCGTCCTGGGTCATTGCCTTGGTCCATTGCCTCACCTGCTTAATATAGGGGGTCCGGGGGCCGGATTTCAAATGATATTCAGTCGCATCTGTATGCGCCTGCCAGATTGCGGCGCACTTGCCAGTGGTTCACGCGCGATGCTAAGGGGCTGCGGAACGGGAAATGCGACAAAGGGGCGTGGCTGAATGGCCCAATATCCGACGAGTTTCGACAAGGACGATCTGCTGAAATGCGCACGGGGCGAATTGTTTGGCCCAGGGAATGCGCAATTGCCCGAACCACCCATGCTGATGATGGACCGGATCACCGATGTCTCCGCCGATGGTGGCGCGCATGGAAAAGGCCATATCGTTGCCGAGTTTGATATTCATCCTGACCTTTGGTTCTTTTCGTGCCACTTCCCCGGCAACCCGGTAATGCCCGGCTGTTTGGGCCTGGACGGTTTGTGGCAACTGACCGGTTTCAATCTGGGCTGGCGCGGCTGGCAGGGTCAGGGGTTTGCTCTTGGTGTCGGCGAAGTGAAGCTGACCGGAATGGTGAAACCGGATCGCAAAATGATTACCTATTATGTCGATTTCACGCGCGTCATTGACCGCCGCTTGAAGATGGGCGTTGCGGATGGACGTGTGGAAGCCGATGGTGAGGTGATCTATGCTGTCAAAGACATGAAGGTGGGTCTCGCCACCGCAGAATCCTGATGTAAGGAGCCGCTTATGCGTCGCGTTGTCATCACCGGGATGGGGGTTATCTCGCCCATCGGAAACACTGTGGCCGAAGTTGAGGCCTCTCTGCGTGCGGGCAAATCGGGCATCGCCGCAGAGCCTGAATATGCAGAGCGCGGCTTTCGCAGCCAGATCGCTGGCATCCCGCAGATTGATCTGGCCGAGCATATCGACAAGCGACAGCTGCGCTTTCAAGGGCCAACCGCGTCTTACGCCTATTTGGCGATGGAGCAGGCGGTGGCCGATAGCGGGCTTGAGCCGCATGAGGTCTCCAACGAGCGTACCGGCCTGATTGCAGGCTCGGGCGGGCCATCGACCAGCAATCTTTTCGCCGCGCATAACATCGTGGTCGAGAAAGGTGCGCCCAAGCGGATGGGGCCGTTCATGGTCACCCGCGGCATGTCGTCGACCGTCAGTGCGTGTCTGGCGACGCCTTTCAAGATCAAGGGCATCAATTATTCGATCACCTCGGCTTGTTCTACATCAGCCCATTGCATCGGCAACGCGGTTGAGCAGATCCAGCTGGGTAAACAAGACGTGGTCTTTGCCGGTGGTGGCGAAGAAGTCGATTGGACTTTGTCGTGCCTCTTCGACGCCATGGGCGCGATGAGCAGCAAGTATAACGATACACCCGAAACGGCCTCCCGCCCCTTTGATGCAACCCGCGATGGCTTCGTGATTGGCGGTGGTGGCGGCATGGTTGTTCTCGAAGAGCTGGAGCATGCCAAGGCCCGTGGCGCGAAGATCTACGCCGAGGTGACGGGCTACGGCGCGACCTCGGACGGGCATGATATGGTCGCACCCTCCGGCGAAGGCGGTGAACGTTCCATGCGTGTGGCGATTGCCGATCTGGGCGACCGCAAGGTGGATTACATCAACGCCCATGGCACCTCGACCCCTGCAGGGGATGTGACCGAAGTGGAAGCCGTGCGCCGCGTCTTTGGCGAAGGCAGCACGCCGCCCATCGCATCGACCAAATCGCTGACCGGGCATTCGCTGGGCGCCACCGGCGTGCATGAGGCGATCTATTCACTGATCATGATGGAAAACGATTTCATCGCCGCCTCGGCCAATGTGACCGAACTGGACCCGGCCTTGCACAAAGACGAGATCGTAACAGAACTGCGCGAAGGCGTGACCCTCGACACGGTGCTGTCGAACAGCTTTGGCTTCGGCGGCACAAACGCCACATTGGTTATGAGCAAATATCACGGATAACGTAGACATGTCGGATTTGATGAAGGGCAAGCGCGGCCTGATTATGGGCGTCGCCAACGAGCGCTCGATTGCGTGGGGCATCGCCAAAGCTATGGCCAACGCGGGCGCAGAACTGGCCTTCACTTATCAGGGCGAGGCGTTCGGCAAGCGGGTAGAGCCGCTGGCTGCCTCGGTTGGTTCGGACATTCTGGTCGATGTGGATGTGACAGATGACGCGTCTCTGGACACCGCGTTCGCCACGCTCAAAGACAAATGGGGCAAGCTCGACTTCGTCGTCCACGCAATTGCGTTTTCAGACAAAAATGAGCTGACAGGGCGCTTCGTGAACACTTCGCGCGAGAATTTCAAAACCTCGCTCGAGATCAGCTGCTACTCCCTGATCGAAGTCACCCGCCGCGCACATCCGCTGATGACAGACGGCGGCACCATCCTGACACTGACCTATCAAGGCTCCAACCGCGTAACCCCATTCTACAACGTCATGGGCGTCGCCAAAGCTGCGCTTGAATCCACCGTGCGCTATCTGGCCAATGACCTTGGCCCAGACGGTATCCGCGTCAATGCCATCTCACCCGGACCGATGAAAACGCTGGCCGGTGCCGCGATCGGCGGCGCACGCAAGACCTATCGGCAAACCGAACAAAACGCGCCCCTGCGCGCCAATGCAACGCTTGAGGCTGTTGGCGGCACCGCGCTTTATCTCGCGTCAGACCACGGCGCTTGCACGACCGGAGAGATCATCCGCGTGGACGGTGGCTATCATGTGCTCGGAATGCCGCAGCCGGAAAACCTCTAGACTTCTTTTGTCTCTAAATACCGAAGAACACCCTACTCCATGGGCTCATCGCTGGGCGTGATGACCCCGACGGCGGCCCCTGTCGGATCCGCAACAATCGCGATCCGGCCCACACCCTGAACATCAAAGCAATCGCGGTAAATCTGACCACCCGCCTCGCGGGTCTGAGCCACGGCCTTGTCCGCGTCATCGACCGCCATATAGGTCAACCAATGAGGCGGCGTCCCCTCATCCATCATGCTCATATCCACGATGCCGGCCACCGGCCGATCACCGACCATACCGATGTGATAGTCACCTTCGGGCATGGGCATCCTGTCGAACCGCCACCCGCAAACTGCGCCGTAATACTCCAGCGCCTTCGGCACGTCGCGGGTCATCAACTCGCTCCAATGCACTGTTCCATGTGTCTCGGACATCTGTTCTGGCCTCCCATCCGTTCTCAGATAATGGAACCAGTATAGCAGATTTCCGGGCGTCTTGCGTCAGGCCAGCATCCGCGCAATTTCGTCTTTCAGGCGCATGCGTTGTTTTCGAAGATCTTCTTCGGCAAATCGATCCATCGGCTCAACATTGGTTTCCGCCCGATGAATGGCACGGTTCACCTCATGATACTCATCTGCGAGCTTGGCAAAATGCGCATCGCTTTCCTTGAGGCTTTGCATGGCCTCGATCTTGTCGGGAAATTCTTCGGCCAGTTCGTGAGGTGTGTTGGACATTCGCGCTCTCCCATTTGCAAAGTCAGCCCAACGCTAGGCCGCAGCCCGGCTTTCAACATTGATGTGAATCAAGCGCGCGCCGCAAAAGAGTTTTCAGCAAAACTCTTTGCAAAACTCTTCAAAAGAGTTTTGGTCTGCCCAGACCAAAGGAACAACCATGACCATAACGACCTGCATTTTTGACGCTTACGGGACGCTGTTTGACGTCACCGCCGCAGCACGTGAGGCCGCCGAAGAGCCGGGACATGCCGCCTTGCGCGATTGCTGGCAGGCGCTGGCGGCTCATTGGCGTGACAAACAACTGCAATATACGTGGCTGCGCGCGATCACCGGCGATCACACGGATTTCTGGCAAGTCACCCAAGACGGTCTGGATTGGGCAATGGAGGCGACAGGCCTGGCAGATCCAGCGTTGCGCGAACGGCTTTTGGCGCTCTATTGGGAGCTTTCCGCCTATGCCGAGGTCCCGGATATGCTTGCCGATCTGAAAGCGGCGGGCTTCAGCACCGCGATTCTCTCCAACGGATCGCCGAACATGTTAAGCGGCGCTGTGGAAAGTGCCGGGCTTGAAGGCCTTCTGGACGCGGTTCTGAGTGTCGAGACTGTGGGTGTCTTCAAACCCGACGCGCGCGTTTACGATATGGTCGAAGCGCGTTTTGGGTGCGCACGGGACGAGGTGCTTTTTGTGTCCTCCAACGGATGGGATGCGGCAGGGGCCGCTGCCTACGGGTTCCAGACCGTCTGGGTGAACCGTGCAGGGCTTCCAACGGACCGCTTGCCCGGCATACCAGCTCAGATCTTGTCCGATCTCCGCACAATTCCCAACCTCGCGAGGAGCCTCTAGATGCCGCGTTTCACCACTTCGGACGGGCTGTCATTGCACTACACGGATGAGGGTGCGGGCTTGCCCATGATCTGTTTGGCAGGGCTCACACGGAACGGGTCTGATTTTGACTACGTCGCACCCCATCTGAGCGATGTGCGCCTGATCCGGCTGGATTATCGCGGGCGCGGGCAATCGGATTGGGCCGATGATTATTTGACATATGCGATCCCGATTGAAGGCCGTGACTGTGTTGAACTGATGGGCCACCTTGGATTAAAGCGCGCTGCCATCCTTGGAACTTCACGCGGTGGGCTGATCTCGATGGCGCTCGCGGCCACGGTCAAAGATCGGTTGCTGGGCGTTGCATTGAATGACATCGGCCCGGAGTTGAACCCTGCGGGTTTGGAGGTCATCAAGACTTACATCGGTCACAATCCTCCGCAGCAGACACATGCTGAGGCGGCAGCCATCCGCGAGACCATGCCAGGCTTTGCCAACGTCCCAGAGGGCCGCTGGCTGGAGGAAATGCGCAAGCAATTTCGCGAGACCGAGGACGGATTGGTGATCCGCTATGACCCAAAGCTGCGCGACGCAGTGCTGGAAGCGGGCGCGCCGCCAGCACCGGACCTATGGCCATTTTTCGATGCGTTCGACGGGCTGCCCCTTTGCGCGATCCGGGGCGCAAACTCCGATCTGCTGAGTGCACAAACACTCGCCGAAATGCAAAGGCGTCGGCCCGATATGATCGCAGCCGTTGTGCCCGACCGTGCGCATATCCCCTTTCTGGACGAGCCTGAGTCCGTCGCGGCCTTGCGTCAGTGGATTGAGGCAATGCAATGAATATCGAGATGATCCGTGCCGCGCAAAAGCGGCTGGAGGGGCATGCACGGTGCACGCCTCTGCTGAGCGCACCTTGTCTGGACGAGATCGCGGGTCGGCGGCTTTTCCTGAAGGCCGAGAACTTGCAGCACACCGGGTCTTTCAAGTTTCGCGGTGGTTGGTCGGCAGTGTCGGCGCTGGACGAGGCCCAGCGCAAAGCAGGGGTGATCGCGTTTTCGTCGGGAAACCACGCCCAAGGCGTGGCTTTGGCTGCACGAGAGCATGGGGTGACAGCAGTGATCGTGATGCCCTCAGACGCACCGAACACCAAGATCGACGCGACGCGGGCCTTGGGCGCAGAGGTCGTGTTGTATGACCGCGCAACCGAGGATCGCAAAGCCATCGGGCGGACCCTCGCGGACGCACGTGGGCTAACCATGATCGAGCCGTTTGACAACGCCCAGGTGATCGCGGGACAAGGCACAACGGGCCTGGAGATCGCGGATCAAGCCCGCGATGCGGGGGTGACCTCGGGCGAGGTTCTGGTGTGTTGTGGCGGGGGCGGTTTTACATCAGGTATCGCCCTGGCGCTGGAGGCTGAGGCACCAGAGATGCGCGTGCGCCCGGTCGAGCCGGAAGGGTTCGACGATGTGGCGCGGTCGCTGGTCTCGGGGCAGCGCGAGATAAACGCGACCATGAGCGGGTCGATCTGCGATGCGATCATCTCGCCCCAACCCGGAGAGATCACATTTCCGATCCTGCACCGTTTATGCGGGCCCGGAATCATCGTGACCGATGCGGAGTGCTTGCACGCGATGGCCTATGCGTTTGCCCATCTGAAACTGGTGCTGGAACCGGGCGGCGCGTCGGCCTTGGCGGGTGCGCTCTTTTATGGCGATGAGATTGAGGGGGACGCAGTGATCTGCACCGCTTCGGGCGGAAATGTCGACGCACCCATGTTTCAGCGCGCTCTGAATGAGTATGGAGACAAGGTATGACCGAGTTCACGATTGCCAGTTTCAACGTCAAGAACCTGATCGGAGCGGGCAAGGAATACTACCGCTTCGAGGAATACACGCCCGAGGAATATGCCTGGAAAGAGGATTGGTTGGCAGATCAGCTTTTGACGCTGGATGCCGACATCGTCTGCTTTCAGGAAATCTTTGAGCAAGAGGCGTTGGAAACCGTGATCGCAGAGGCCGACCGACGCGGGGCTGAGGCGAATGAGGCTGTGATCCCTGATCGAAACAAGCGTTACCACCGCAAGGCGATTTTTCGGAAGCTGGCCTATCGGCCTTACACCGATGCCGCGTTGGCCTTCGCACCGAATGCAAATGATGGCGCACCGGGACAACGGCGCCCCGGCGTTGCGGTGGTGTCGCGCTTTGGGTTTGTTGGAGCGCCGGAAGTCATTCAGGTGCTGCCGGAGCCGCTGGAGATTCCGTTTTCCGATCTGGGCGGAGGGGATGGCGGGTCCTATCGGATCAGTCGGCTGTCGCGCCCTGTTTTGAAAGTGCGCGTGCCGGTTGGCCGACGTGTAGTGACGGTTTTCAACTGCCATTTGAAGTCAAAGCTGGGGGAGTACCAGCGTGTGGGTGGCGTCGCGCCGGAGACGGATTTGGTGAACTACGACCCAGCCGGCCGCGCCATGGGATCGCTGCGCGCGGCGCTCCGGCGGATGGCGGAGGCGTGGGTGCTGCGCAAAGCCATTCTGGACGAGTTGGCGACCGGCGCGCCGGTCATGGTGTTGGGCGATTTCAACGATGGCGAGCATGCTGTCAGCTCGGAAATCATCAGCGGAGAGCGGCCCTTCAAGAACTATGCGTGGATGCGGCGGCATGATGCGCAAAGCCGGAATGATCGGTATTCCGACGAAGAGAGTTTGCAGATTACCGAGGCGATTGAAGCGGTGCAGCTGCACTCGGCAGAGAAGCTGTTCGTACGCAAGTCGTTGAGAGATATGGTTTATACAGCGGCGTTTGGTGGCGTTTTCGAATCCATCGACCAGATTTTCCTATCGCGGCATTTCCATCCGGATTTCTCGGGGCGCATTGGCGATATGGAGTATTTCAGCTGCTTTAATGATCATCTGACCGATGGGTCGCATCCGGAAGCGCCGTATAACAAGCTCGCTTCGGACCACGGGCAAATCATGGCGCATGTGCGGTTGGTGGAGTGAGCTTTGTTACCGTCGGATTCAGGTATTTTTGGACAAAAGAAGGGGAGCGGCGCGCCGGTTTTCTTCCTCCATTGTCTGGGGCTGGATCACCAGATTTGGGACGGGGTGATTGATCGGCTGCCTGACGGCGTGTCTGCGGGCGTGATGGGTTTACGCGGACACGGGGCGAGTGCGGTACCCGAGGGGCCCTACCGAATGGGCGCGCTGGTGTCCGATGCAGAGGCCGCGATGGAACGACTGGAACTGCGCGATGCGGTGGTCGTGGGGTTATCCGTTGGCGGGATGATTGCGCAAGGGTTGGCGGTGAAGCGGCTTGATCTGGTGCGCGGGCTGGTGCTGGCGAATACGGCCGCGAAATTCGGCCAGCCGAGGCCTTGGGAGGACCGGGCGGCGGCGGTTCTTGAGGGCGGGATGGAGGCTGTTCGGGAAGCCACCTTGGAGCGTTGGCAGTGTCGTGATGCAGGTGTGGAAGAATGGCTGATGCGCTGCGACCCGGTTGGCTATGCAGGCGTATGTCACGCGATTGCGGGGACCGATTTTTACACACCAACCAGCGGGTTGCGCCTCCCGGCCCTTGGGATTGCAGGGAGCAAGGATCGCTCTACCCCGCCGGATCTGGTGCGTGAAACCAGCGATTTGATACCGGGGTCGCGGTTTGCGTTGATGAAAGAAGCCGGGCATCTGTCGCCGCTGGATGATCCGGATGGGTTCACCGCACATCTTGTGACATTTTTGAAAGAGATTGGGCATATCTGAACCGGGCGGTTTATTCGGCCTTTGCGTCGGTGCATGGCGGTTTTAGGGTCGCGGAATGACGACCGAGACGCCCTCCACACGTTTGCCGTTTACCTTTATCCTCATCACGCTGGTGCTGGACGCGATGGGGATCGGGTTGATCCTGCCGGTGATGCCGGACCTGATCCGCGATGTGAATGGCGGCGATCTGGGAGAGGCCGCCGTCTGGGGCGGCGTGTTGGCGACGACTTTTGCGGTGATGCAGTTCTTGTTTGGACCGACGCTGGGATCGCTGTCAGACCGCTACGGGCGCAGACCTATCCTTTTGATATCGCTGGCGGTTATGGCGGTAGACTATCTGGTGATGGCTGTGGCTGGCACCATTTGGCTGCTGTTTTTGACCCGTGTGGTAGGCGGCATAACAGCAGCCACGCAATCAACGGCGGGAGCGTTTATTGCCGATATCTCTCCGCCCGAAAAGAAAGCGCAGAATTTCGGGCTGATCGGCGCGGCGTTCGGGATGGGGTTCATCTTTGGGCCGATGATCGGCGGGCTGTTGTCGGAGTTCGGCCATCGCGCGCCGTTTTATGCAGCGGCAGCATTGGCGACGGCCAACCTGATCTTTGGCTATTTCGTGATGCCCGAAACCGTCACGAACCGCATTCGACGCCCCTTCGACTGGTCACGCGCGAACCCGTTCGGCGCGTTCCAGGCACTGGGGCGGTTGCCGGGGGTCGCACGATTGCTGCTTTTGGTCTTTCTCTACGAGTTCGCCTTCATCGTTTATCCCGCCACTTGGGCATTCTTCACGCAAGAGCGCTTTGGCTGGTCGCCCGCAATGGTGGGCCTGTCGCTGGCCTCATTCGGGGTGTCGATGGCGATTGTGCAAGGCGGGATCATCCGCTGGATCATTCCGCGCTTTGGAGATCGAAACACGGTCATCTACGGGTTTCTGTTCAACTTCTTCGCTTTCACGGTGCTGATGCTTCTGTCCAGCGGCTGGGTGGCATTGGCTTTCACCCCGATCACCGCCTTGGGTGCGGTCGTGACGCCAGCGGTACAAGGCATGATGAGCCGCATCGCAAGTGACGATCAGCAAGGCGAGCTGCAGGGGGTGATCGCGTCCAGCAAGGCGGTTGCAATGATCCTGTCGCCGCTGGTGATGACACAGGTGTTCTGGATGTTCACAAGCGGAGACGGACTGTATCTGCCAGGTGCACCGTTCGGATTGGCAGCGGCGTTGATGCTGGTCTGTTTTGCCGTTTTTGTCATGCGTCCGCGCCGCGCGGTGGCTTGAACGCGTCGCGTTTTGGCTTGCGCCCAGGACGCGACGCGGCGACGGTAAAGCACGATTTGGGAGACATTCATGCCAACAATCAAAGCCGCCGTATGCCATGAATTTGGCGCTCCGCTCACCATTCAGGATGTCGTACTCCGTGCGCCTTTGGGCGGTGAGGTCGAGGTCACTCTGAACGCGGTGGCGATCTGCCATTCAGACATCTCTTTCGCAGATGGGGCGTGGGGTGGATCACTACCTGCGGTTTACGGGCATGAGGCAGCAGGCGTTGTGACCGCTGTGGGCGATGCTGCGATGGTGCCACTGGGCGCATCTGTCGTTGTCACGCTGATCCGGGCATGTGGGACTTGCCCAAATTGCGCCACTGGCAAACCGACGATCTGCGAGACCCCCTATGACGGGGATCACGGGCCTTTGAAAACAGTCGACGGCGGCAAATTGCATCAGGCGATGGCCTGCGGAGCGTTTGCAGAGAAAGTCGTCGTGGATCAGTCACAGGTAGTGGTGATTTCGGACGATCTGCCAAAAGACGCGGCAGCGCTGATTTCATGCGGGGTTATTACTGGCGTCGGCGCGGTGGTGAATGCCGCGCACTTGCGCGCAGGGCAAGACGTTGTCGTGATTGGCGCAGGCGGCGTTGGGTTAAACGCCATTCAGGGCGCGCGGATCGCAGGCGCGCGGCGGATCGTGGCAGTGGATATGTCGGACGAAAAGCTCGCTATGGCGCGGGAATTCGGCGCAACGGACGGCGTCTTGGCAACCGACGCCAAGCCGTGGAAAGCCGCGTTCAAAGCAATGGGGCGCGGGGCGGATGCGGTGATTGTAACTGTGGGCGCAATCCCGGCCTACGATACGGCACCACGCTATCTGGCGGCGGGCGGCAAGGTGGTCATGGTGGGCATGCCCCATAGCGGACAGGCGTCCTCTTATGAGCCGGTGATCCTTGCGGCAACGGGCCAAGGCATGGTCGGCTCCAAGATGGGCGATGTGGTCATTCAGCGGGACATTCCGTGGATGGTGGATCTCTATCAGCAAGGGCGACTAAAGCTGGACGAGCTTATCTCGGGCCGTTGGTCCTTGGATCAGATCAATGAGGCCATCGAAGATACCAAAGGCGGGGCGGCAAAGCGCAACGTGATTGTGTTTTGATGCGGCTCCAGAACCTTCAGATATTTACCGTCGCACCCCCTGCTCCAGGCTGGGGTGGGCGCTATTGGATCTTCGTAAAACTCACGACAGCTTGCGGGATCGAAGGAGTGGGAGAATGCTACGCATCCTCCGTCGGGCCGAAAGCGATGGAAGCCGTGATCGAGGATGTCTTCTCGCGCCATATGGAAGGCGAAAACCCCGAGAGTATCGAACTGATGTTCCGCCGCGCCTATTCGGCGGGCTTCACGCAGCGGCCTGACTTGACGGTGATGGGCGCGTTTTCAGGACTTGAAATCGCGTGCTGGGATATCCTTGGCAAAGCACGCGAGCGGCCTGTTTATGCATTGTTGGGCGGCAAGGTGACACCGCGTGTGCGCTGCTATACCTATCTCTATCCCCTGCCCCACCATGATCCGGCAGCCTTCTGGACCTCGCCCGATATGGCGGCTGAGGCGGCATTAGACGCAGTCGACCGCGGCTATACTGCGGTGAAGTTCGACCCTGCAGGCCCTTACACGATCCATGCGGGTCACCAGCCTAGTATGAGCGATATCTCTCGCTCTGCCCAGTTCTGCAAGGCGATCCGCAAGGCTGTCGGCGACCGTGCGGATTTGCTGTTCGGCACCCACGGGCAGTTCTCGACCGGCGGCGCGATCCGGCTGGCCAAAGCGTTGGAACCTTACGCTCCACTTTGGTTTGAGGAACCGATCCCGCCGGACAACGTGGCACAGATGGCGCGCGTGGCGGGGGCGACGTCGATCCCCGTCGCAACGGGGGAACGTCTGACCACGAAGGCCGAATTTGCACCCGTCCTACGCCAAGGTGCTGCGACGATCTTGCAACCGGCCTTGGGCCGCGTTGGTGGCATCTGGGAGGCCAAAAAGATCGCCGCCTTGGCCGAGGTCTATAACGCGCAGATGGCCCCACACCTATACGCCGGACCGGTGGAATGGGCGGCAAACCTGCATTTCGGGGCGTCGATCCCGAACCTTCTGATGGCAGAGACGATTGAGACCGACTTTCACGATCAGCTGATCGGCGGCGCGATCCGGGTGGAGAACGGGTTTGTAGAATTATCAGACGTGCCGGGCTTTGGGATCACATTGGATGAGGACTTGGCGCGCGCGCATCCTTACGAGGGCAATAAGCTGCACTTAGAGATGCAGTCGACGCCTTGCGATTATCAGGATGGCAATGATTTTCAAGGCGGCTAGGCGCGCCGGAACCAGCCGCGCAACTCGGCGATCACACCTCCAGTAGCCAATATGACAAGAGCGCAAAGCACCGCTTTTGACTCTGGTCCCATGGTGCCTTCAATCAGAACCGCGTGCAGGACGCTGCAGGTAACAATAACGACCGCAAGGCTTGTATGGGCCGCACGCCAGATATGAAACGGCAACCGTTTGCGGACACTCGCAAGGGCGGCGGCTGCGAAGATCGCCCACATGGCAAGCACGCCCCAAACTGCAAACGGCGTGGGCGAGACAAACAAAAGTGCGTCGATTACATCAGGCGGGCTGGTGATCCAGAGCGCCCCGATATGGGTCAGCACCGAAAAGACAAGCGCAGCCCCGACCCAACGGTGAATGCGACGACTTTTGGCAGCGGAAAGACCTGCGATCCGACCGCCCGCAAGCAGCGGCTGGATCAGCAAAAGAGCCAAAGCGATGACGCCGGCAAGCCCACCGGTGATGTAGATCGGATCACGCCATTGCAGCAGCGGGCTGGTCGCTGCAGCATAAAGGGCGACAGTGATCGACACGCCTGCAACAGCAAGGATCAGGCCGTTCTGTCGGGCTTTTCTGGCGTGCCGACTTGGGACGTTCACACGGGCTCAAGCACAAAATCAACCGCGAGGCTGGTGTCGCTGGCGCTGGGCATGATCGGGCGCAAGAAGACCGTCTTGAACTCTGCATCATCGTCATAGGCCAAGTGGCCATGCGGCTGACCAAAGGCCGGAACGATCTGCGGCATTTCAAGGCGGAACGCCCCGCTGGCATCGGTGAGTGTGGCCCCGTGGCTGCGCTGATCGCGTTCGTGGCCTTCCGTGGTATGCGCCCAGATCTGGATGCGCCTGTTTGGCAACGGCGCGCCATCGCCCGCGCGGCGCACTGTTCCAGACATCCAGAAGCCACCCCCGCCGATACGCTCCACAATAGGCGCGCCGGGACGATAGTTTTTGCCCCGCCGCGCATGGTCGGCGTGGGGGCCAGACCGGCGGCGCGGGCGGGCAAAAGCAAACCCGACGCTGCAGTCAAAAAAGCAGCGCTGGCAGTGGTCAAAACGGTGCGACGGGTGGTCTTGGGCGATTGCATTCAGGTGATCTCCCTCCGGATGGCTTCCTAAGAACATAGCGTGCCCGGATGCATTTCCGAAGGCATCGACAAAGGTCGGCATGTCAAATCAGCTCACGGCTGCGTGAGATGCACAAAATAAAGCAAGATTTTCCGGAAGTGGTAGCGGAGGAGGGACTTGAACCCCCGACACGCGGATTATGATTCCGCTGCTCTAACCACCTGAGCTACTCCGCCACTGAGGCGCTGACCTAAAACCAGCGCGCGGCCCCGTCAAGCCCTGTTTCGCGTCTTTTCGAAAGCTGATTTGCGCGGCCGACGTCAGCTTGAGTATTTAGGCAAAGATGAAAGGCCCGCGTTAAGGTTAATGGGCGGTTACCGGCTTCTTTTGTCCCAAAATACCTAAAACCGTCAGGCGACCCAAGAGAAGAAATCCGCTGGAGCGCGCGACCGCAGGGTATTGGCCAACTCGGTGCCGAGGGCAGCGCCGTCCTCAATGGGGGCATCGCCCCTATCCGCGATAACTTCGGAACCATCGGTGCGCAGGATTTCCCCGCGCAGTTTGATCGTGCCGCCGTCCAGTTCGGCCAAGCCACCGATGGGCGTCTCACAAGACCCATCAAGAGCAGCCAGGAACGCGCGTTCGGCTGCAAGCCGTTGTCCGGTTTCGACATCATGGATCGCTTCAAGCATTTCGGCCACGCGCATGTCATCTGCGCGGCGTTCGATCCCGATCGCACCTTGCGCGACGGCAGGAAGCATTTCGTCGGTCTCAATCGCCGTGCGGGGCACGTCTTTCATGTCGAGCCGGTTGAGGCCTGCCATTGCAAGAAACGTCGCCTCGGCCACCTTATTCTCAAGTTTCATCAACCGGGTTTGCACGTTGCCACGAAACTCCACGATCTCCAGATCGGGGCGATAGTTCAGCAGTTGCGCTTTGCGGCGCAGGCTGGACGTTCCTACGATGGCACCTTCCGCCAAATCAGCCAGCCTACCGCCATCCAGCGAAACGAACGCATCACGCACATCTTCGCGCGGCAGGTAAGTGTTCAGCAGCAAACCATCTGGTTGGGAGACAGGCATGTCCTTCATGGAATGCACCGCAATGTCGATTTTACCCGACAGCATGTCGTCCTCAATTTCGCGGGTAAACAGCCCTTTGCCACCGATCTCCTTCAGGGGGCGGTCCAGCACTTTATCCCCGGTCGTTTTGATGACGACGATGGTGAACGCCTCAAACGGCAGATCGAAGGCTTTGGCCAGACGCTCCCGCGTTTCATGGGCCTGCGCCAGCGCCAAAGGGGAGCCGCGTGTGCCGATATTCAGGGGTGAAGCGGGGGACGGAAGTGTGATAGCCATGGGGTATTCCTAGTTGTGTCAACTTAACTTGACAACCTCGTTTGTCCGGTCAACATGACGCCAACAATTAGGTGACGATATATGACTTACGAAAGACCCGTTATGGCGCAAACAAAAAAGCTGCTCAGAACCCTGAATGGAGAGCGGCTTGATGTCCCACCCATCTGGATGATGCGGCAAGCGGGGCGCTATCTGCCCGAATATAAAGCGACGCGCGCGCAGGCCGGGGATTTCCTCTCACTCTGCTATAACCCTGATTTAGCAGCAGAAGTGACGCTCCAGCCGATCCGCCGCTACGGCTTTGATGCAGCGATCCTGTTTGCGGACATTCTATTGGTGCCGCAGGCGTTGGGTGCGGACCTGTGGTTCGTCACAGGCGAAGGCCCCCGGTTGTCAACGATCACATCTGCGGATGATTTCGCCAAACTCAAGCCTGCGTCCGACATCCACGAAGTGCTGTCGCCGATCTACGAAACGGTGCGCATTTTGTCGCGGGAATTGCCGCCAGAGACGACACTGATCGGTTTTGCAGGCGCACCCTGGACCGTGGCGACCTATATGATCGCTGGCCGCGGCACGCCGGACCAAGGCCCGGCCCATGCGCTGCGCCAGGAAGACACAGCCACGTTCGAAGCGCTTTTGGACCGGATCACCGAAGCCACGATTGATTACCTGTCGATGCAGATCGAAGCCGGGGCCGAAGTTGTCAAAATCTTCGACAGTTGGGCGGGCTCTTTGAAAGGCGATGCATTCCGCAAATACGCGCTGGAGCCTGCCAAAAAGATCACCGCCGCGCTGAAAGCCAAGCATCCGGGCATTCACGTGATCGCCTTTCCGCGTGAGGCGGGCGAGAACTATATCGGCTTCGCCAAAGAGGTCGGCGCAGATTGTCTGGCACTGGACAATTCGGTTGATGCCGATTGGGCAGCGAAGCACCTGCAAGTCGATGGCTGCGTGCAGGGCAACCTTGCCCCGGGCCACATGGTCACCGGTGGGAAGGCACTGATCGACGAGACGCGGCGCATCGTGAAAGCGTTCTCGGGCGGGCCGCATATCTTCAACCTTGGTCACGGCATCACACCCGATGCAGACCCCGCCAATGTGCAATTGATGATCGACACGGTTCGCGAAAACGCGTCGTAATTTCCTAAAATTGCCCAGATTTGCACAAGGTTGCGGCGCGGTTTGGTCGCGATGACGCAGTAGACAAACCTCCATAGGAGATTTGCGCGATGCGTTTGATGCTGTTCATGACTGTCTTTTCAATCGGGCTTTTTGGCGCGGTGATGCCTTTGTCGCAAGGCGACAAGGTTGAGGGTGTTCAGGTCGCGAGCCTTGACGCCCCGATGCCTCAGATTGAACGGAAGACAAAGCGCGTAGACACCCCCGAGATTGAACCGGGCAGCTTTGAAGCCGCCCTGTTCAGTGCCGTGACGGGGTCGGGTCCGATCCTCGATCAGTCCGAGACGCGGTTGATGCACAATCCCAATTCCTGCGGTCTGGGCACCCATGGCGCGAAGGTGCGCGAAAGCCTTTTGGGTCGCAATACCCTGCGCTCGGTCACTGGGGCGAAACGTGTGAAAGCCCCGAAACGCAAGGCTGTGATTGCGGCCCCCGATGCAGGGGCGCCAATCTGCGGGGTCTTCTCGCGCGAGGCGGGCTGCACGCCAATTGTGACGGCCGCGCTGAACAAATGGGTGCTGTCGGGCAATACGCCCAGCCCCGCATTGGCCGATGAAAAGCCGCAGTCGGATCGCGAGAAATCAGTCCGCTCGTTGCTGTGTAAA
This sequence comes from Cognatishimia sp. MH4019, assembly GCF_020177595.1. GTDB lineage: Bacteria > Pseudomonadota > Alphaproteobacteria > Rhodobacterales > Rhodobacteraceae > JAHTBL01. The sequence continues at coordinate 42,778 of NZ_JAHTBL010000004.1, forward strand.
CACGGCTGAGGCGCGGCGCTTATCTGAATCTTTACTATATTGCCTTCAACTGAAGGGAATCGTGGAGATTGCTGCTATGAAATACGCTTCCCTATTCGTCCTCATCGGCCTTCTGTTGACCACCGCGCGCGTGGCCGAAGTGAACGTGCCTGCACCGACAACGGCTTTCGTTGCACCGCTGGCGGGGCAAACAGCGCCACTGCAAGACCCAATCCTTTTGGGCAAAGCAGCATCACTGGATGGCCTGATTGAAATCAGTTTGCGGTTTTAGGGATCAGACCCATTTGGCAAGCGGCGGCAAGCTCATGAGCACGGCATTCGCGTCATGACCTGTTTCAAGACCGAATTTCGTGCCGCGATCATAAACAAGATTATACTCGGCATAGAGCCCACGATGAACCAGCTGGGTGTCCTTGTCGGCATCAGTCCAGTCGGTGTCGCGGCGCTTGTCGACCAGTGGGACATAGGCGGGTAGAAACGCCCGGCCAATGTCCTGAATGAAGGCAAAGTCAGCTTCCCAGTCACCGGTGCAATAATCATCGACAAAGATACCGCCGACGCCACGAGCGCGGCCTCGATGAGGGACGTAGAAATACTCATCCGCCCAGGCTTTCAGACGAGGATAATGTTCGTCGCCATGCCGGTCACAATGCTCTTTCTGAACGCTGTGAAACTGTGCCGTGTCTTCGTCATATTCAATGCAAGGGTTCAGGTCGGATCCGCCGCCGAACCACCAGGCATGCGGTGTCCAGAACATTCGGGTGTTCATGTGAACAGCCGGTGCATGCGGGTTCTGCATATGCGCCACCAGCGAAATGCCCGAAGCCCAGAAGCGCGGATCATCCTTCATGCCGGGAATGCCCTTGCGCGCGGCCATCGCCGCCTGCGCGCGTTCGCCCAACGTGCCATGCACGGTCGAGACATTAACGCCGATCTTCTCAAAAACACGCCCGCCGCGCATCACGCTCATCAAGCCGCCACCTGCGTCTGATCCATCCTCAGATGCCCGCTTGGTCTCTGTCACTTCAAATCGGCCAGCCGGTAAATGCGCCGTCGCGCCCCCCGTCTGGCGGTCTTCCAATGCCTCAAATGCGGCGACGATCTGATCGCGCAATTCGCGAAACCACGCTGAAGCCCGGATCTTGCGATCGTCAAATTGTTCCGTCATGAACCTGTCTCCTAAACTTGACACATTCTATCACTCTCCTCGCTGATTGCACCAGAGTTTGCATCCGCCTACACTGCGACCAATCCGCAGCATTCGAGGCGAAAGATGCGTGTTTCACCGGTTCTTTTGATCTGTGCGCTGGCCGCTTGCGCCAGCCCCTATGACCGCTGCGTGAGCGAGGCGACCCGCGATGCAAACACGCTCAGCGGATTGATCGCAGAGACCGAAGCCAATATCGCACGCGGATTTGCCGTCGACGAGCAGATAGAGCCACGCATCAGCTATCAGTATTGCTTCAATCGGCGCGGCGTTTGGGCCTTGTGCCGGGAACGCGATATCCGCACCAAAAAGGTGCCGGTGGCGATTGATCTGGCTGCTGAAGAACGCAAACTGAATGGGATGCGCGAAAAGCTGGCACAGCTGAAAGCGCAAGCCGGGCGCGACATTCGCGCCTGCCGGGCACAGTTTCCTGACAGTTAATGCGCCGCGTTGCCAACCGGATCAAGAAGCGTGCGCCCGCCATCGACGGTCATAATCTCGCCCGTCACAAAGCCTGAGCCATCTGAACAGAGAAATTGCACCGCGTGGGCCACTTCCCCAGGGCTCGCGATCCGGTCAAGCGGCGTGTGCGATGTAATTTCTTCGCGCATCTCGCGGTGCTCGCGCAGCGTATCTTTGAGCGAGGCGGACATGACGCTGCCAAAGGCCACAGCATTCACGCGAATCCGGTGCGGGGCCAAAGCGACCGCCAGCGACCGCGTCATCTGATCCATCGCGGCAGAGCTGATCGAATAGGCCAGCGTTTCGGGATGGGCGCGCCGCGCCGCGATGGAGGACAGGTTTACGATAGCCCCCGCCATACCCTCTTCCTGATCTTCGGCCTGTTTGATCATGCGTTTCGCGATCATCTGCGACAGCCGCAGACTGGCCAGCATGTTCTGCTGCAGCAGCAGTTCAACCCCGTCGTCATCAGGGTTGAGCGGGTCGGATTGCACAATCTGGCGGCTTGCGTTGATCAGGATATCGACCCGATCGAACGCATCAATCGTGGCCGAAAGCAGGTTCGCGATGGTCAGTTTCTCGCGCAGGTCACCGGCAAAAATCCGGGCTTGAGTGTCATCGCCGACGATATCACCCAATTCGTGGCGCAGCGCTTTCTCGTCCTTATCGGCAAAGACGACATTTGCACCATTCTCCAAAAAGTGCCGCCCGATTGCAAGGCCAACCCCGTTCGCTGCGCCGGTAACAATCGCAGTTTTTCCGGAAATGCTGAACGACATGAGAGATCTCCTATGAGAGGAAAGCCTAGCGCTGTTTAACGCGAGGAGCGAGAGCGCATTGGCCGTACTGCGCGCAGCAGCTTGAATCCGCGTGTGCCGCCAACCTCTTCGACCTGTTGAAACAGCGTCGCGAGATGCGCTTCATAGGGCAAGTGGCGGTTTGCAACAGCCCAGACCTCCCCCCTCGGTGTGAGCAGGTGGGCAGCGGCTTGCAAGAAGGCCTGCCCTATCGCGGGGTCCGCGGCGCGTTCGGTGTGAAACGGTGGGTTCGTCAGCACGAAATCAACCGGGTCAGGCAGCGTGAACCGGGTAGCATCGGCCCAGTGGAATTGCGCGCGCGGGTTGGTAACGTTCAGGCGCGCGCAGTCGAGGGCGGCGGCCTCTGCCTCTACCAGATGCAGGGTCTTGATGGTCTCTTGGGCCAGCGCCTGTGCACTCAGATAGCCCCAGCCTGCGCCCAGATCGACGCCGGTGCCTTTGAGCTTTGGCAAGGCATTCGCCAAAGCCTCTGAACCTGCATCAATGCCGTCGGCAGAAAAGACACCGGGCCGCCGGTAAAAACCATCTTCGGCCTTCTGCGGTGACGCGGATGCCGCCCAATCAGCGAAGGCATCGGTCGCAGGGAACGCAAAGGTTTTCCCATGGGCTTTTGAAAACGCCGCCGTCACATCAGCCTCTTTCCGGCAGGCCTTGTAAAGACTGTCGATCCCGTCGGTCTTCTGGCCATCCACAACGACCACCCCGTCGGTCAACGCGCAAGCCTGCGCGATCAGCACGCGCGCTTCGGCCTTGGCACGAGGAATGCAGACGATGCTGAACGCAAAACGGCCCTGCGGCGCGATCTGCGCATCATAGCCCGCTTGGGCGAATGCGTCGTGATCGGGTTTGAAGCCCTGCACGATCTGAACGCGCTCTTTCGGCAGCGCGGCCAGATCATCGCCCCAGCGTGGACGGAACACAGCAATCGTACCTTCATCGGGCAGCGCAAAGGTGCCGCCATCTTGGGCAAGGCTCAATCGTGTAGGGCGCATCTGGGAAAGGTTATTCTTTTTCCATTGTGCATTGCAGCGGGTGCTGATGACGCTGGGCGAAATCCATCACTTGGGTCACTTTTGTCTCTGCCACTTCGAAAGAAAAGACACCGACAACGGCAAGCCCCTTCTTGTGAACAGTCAACATCAACTCGAACGCCTGAGCATGGGTCATGCCAAAGAAACGCTCCAGCACGTGAACGACGAACTCCATCGGAGTGTAATCATCGTTCAAAATCATCACCTTATACATCGGTGGTTTTTGCGTCTTCTGACGCGTCTCAAGGACGACACCGACATCTCCGTCGTCGTCTTTCTTGTCTGACATCGTCACAGGCTGCATCGACATGAAGTGCGAATCCATTGGCTGGGTTGGTGGACTATATAATCGACGTAGATGATGTGAAAAGGGGCAAGCATGGCTTTGCAGGAGGCAGAACGTGGCGAAACTCAAGACAATCGGCTTTGATGCCGATGACACGCTTTGGCAAAACGAGCAGTTCTTTCGCATCACGCAGGACCGTTTTGCCAATCTGCTCGCCGATTTCGCAGAGCCTGATCACCTGCACGCGCGCTTGCTGGAAGCCGAAAGGCGCAACCTGGGGCATTATGGATTTGGTGTGAAAGGCTTTGTTCTGTCGATGATTGAGACAGCGATTGAGGTTACTGACGAACGGGTCCCGGCCTCTGTGATTGCAGAGCTCATGGCGGCAGGGCGGGATATGCTGCGCCATCCGATCCATTTGTTGCCCCATGCGGCTGAAGCCGTTGGGGCGCTGGCCGAAGCGCATACGATTGTCTTGATTACGAAGGGGGATCTGCTGGATCAAGAGCGCAAGCTGGCACAATCCGGGTTGGGCGATCTTTTCGACCGTGTCGAGATTGTGAGCCATAAGACACCCCAGATCTACGAAAGCATTTTCGCCAGCTTTGATGGTGGTGCCAAGGCGGCGATGATGGTCGGTAACTCTTTGCGCTCAGACGTGGTGCCAGCGTTGGAAAGCGGCGCTTGGGGCGTTTACGTGCCCCACGATCTGACATGGGTCATCGAACAGTCAGAGCCGCCAACAGATGCGCCACGGTTTCGCGAATTGACTGATTTGGGTGCGTTGCCAAACCTCGTTCGGTCACTTGGCTAGCCCTGCCACATTCCTGCCACATTCACGATCTTGAGTCTGACCCCATCCTCCCCGCTACATCTGGGGGTAGCGTTTGGGCGCGCATCGGTAAAGTTCTTGAAAATAAGGTATTTTCTGAAAATGCCGTCCATGTTAGGCTACCAGCAGAAATGATCGCGCACCAAAAAACCGCGCGGCATGAGGCAGATCATAGGTGTTAAACGTGGAAACGCAGCTGGGGCAGTGCGTCCGTCGACTATTCGTGACTGTATTTATTGTTTTGCTGATGGCTGTGCCACCAGCGATGGCAGCTCCTTACGCGGCGATGGTGATTGATGCGCGCACGGGTGAGGTTTTGCACTCGCGCAACGCCGACACGCGGCTCCACCCCGCCTCTTTGACCAAAATGATGACACTTTACGTGGCATTTGAAGCGATTGAGCGCGGTGAGATTTCTCTCGACACCAAAGTGCACATTTCCAAGAAAGCCGCATCGGAGGTCCCCTCGAAACTGGGGCTGCGGGCCGGATCGCGTATTGAGCTGCGCTACCTGATCCGCGCGTCCGCCGTGAAATCTGCCAATGACGCGGCCACAGCAATTGGCGAAGCGATCTCCGGCTCCGAGGCTGCGTTTGCCCGCCGGATGAACCGTACTGCCAAAGCACTCGGCATGACCAAGACGACCTTCAAGAACGCCCACGGCCTGACCGAATCCGGGCATCTGTCGACCGCGCGGGACATGACCACGCTGGGGCGGCGGTTGTTCTATGACTATCCCGAATACTACAACCTCTTCTCGCGCCGCTCCACCGATGCGGGCATTGCCAGCGTGAACAACACCAACCGCCGCCTGCTGAACGCCTATCGCGGCGCAGACGGGATCAAGACGGGCTACACGCGCGCCGCAGGATTTAACCTTGTCGCCTCGGCTGAGCGCGGCAACGAGCGTATCATCGCGACGGTATTTGGCGGCCGCTCCACCGCAACACGCAATGCACGTGTGGCCGAGCTGCTGGATATGGGCTTCAACCGCGCCCCAAGCCGCGTAGCCGTGCGCAAGCCTGCGCCGCCACGTTACGATAACCTGCCCGACGAGACCGCGCCTGCAGGCGCTGCTGGCAAGACGATCCGTCTGGTGACAGCCGTGAAGCGTAGTGATCGGCCCACCTCACGTCCCGGCGCCGAGCCGGATCCGATGCTTTTGGCGATGAAGCAAGAAATTCAAGACGCTGTTGCGGATGCAAATGCGGCGGCCTTGGCCTCAGCGGCCGAGCAGACCGAGGCACAACCGGTTGAAGTGACAAAAAATGCGACAGTGATCGTGGACGCTCCAAAGCCAGTGGCGCGCCCGACACAAGTGGCGGTCGCGTCAATTCAGCCCGAGGTGGTCGCCGACCCGGTGGTCGAGATCGTCTCGCGCCTGTCCAGTTCGGGAGGGCGCCATTACGGGATCAACGTAGGGCGCTATGGCTCGCGCCACGCAGCCGAGAAGGTCCTGTTGAAGACTGCCCTGATGGAGATGGCCTCGCTTGACGGCTCAATCCGCAAAATCATTCAGCGCTCGGGCGGGTTCGATGCGAACTTCATGGGTCTGACCGAAGAAACCGCCGACCTGGCGTGCCGACGCCTTGCCGCGCGCGGGACGGAATGCCAAACGCTCGGGCCCTCCTGATGCAGGCTTGAGCCCTCGCGGACCCCGTGCAAGGGTCCGCATATGACATATCTCTTCGATCTTCCGACGCCGTCCGTGGCGGTTCAAGGCACCGATGCGCGCTTCCCTGTGCGGCGGATCTTCTGCGTAGGCCGTAACTATGAAGACCACGCGAAAGAATTTGGGAACAACCCCAAGGACCCACCGTTTTTCTTCACCAAACCCGCCGATGCGGTGATCGAAAGCGGGGCAAAGCTGCCCTTCCCTGTCGCAACCGAGAACCTGCATTTTGAGGCCGAACTGGTGGTCGCGATTGGCACCGACGGCTCTGCAATTAACCGCGATACCGCGCTTGATCACGTGTTCGGCTATGCCGCCGGGAACGACCTGACGCGCCGCGATCTACAGGCACAAGCTAAAGAGACGCGGCGGCCTTGGGACATGGCGAAGGGCTTTGACAACTCTGCCGTCATCGGGGCGATCACGCCGATTGCCGATTGGAACCGAGACACCGCGCGCATCACCTGCACGCTGGAGGGTGAGGTCAAACAGGACGCTGATATCGCGGATATGACATGGCCGGTGCCCGACATCATCGCTTATCTCAGCCGCTTGGTGCATCTGCGCGCGGGCGATTTGATCATGACAGGAACCCCTGCGGGCGTCGGGCAAATTCGGCCCGGTCAGGTATGCACCGTTAAGATTGAGGGACTGGCCGAGGCGACTGTTACGCTGGGATAGCGGCAGTCGCTTTGAGATCAAACGCAGCGGCCATAAGCGCCTTGGTGTAATCTGTCTCGGGGCTATCGAATATCTGGTCGCGGGACCCGAATTCGACGACATCGCCCTGCTTCATCACCATCACCTTGTGGCTCAGCGCGCGGACGACCTTCAGGTCGTGGCTGATGAACAGATAGGCCAGTTGGTATTTTTGCTGAAGGTTTCGCAATAACTCTACGATCTGCACCTGCACGGTCATGTCCAAAGCACTTGTCGGCTCGTCAAGCACGACCAGCCTGGGGCGCAGGATCATGGCACGGGCGATGGCGATACGCTGACGCTGGCCTCCTGAGAATTCGTGCGGGTAGCGATGCATCGTATTCGGATCAAGGCCAACCTCGGCCATGATCTCGGCCACCATATCATGTGCGTTCTGCCCAGAGGGTGTCCCGTGAACGCCCAGCCCTTCCGAGATTATCTGCTCCACCGTCATGCGTGGAGAAAGCGATCCGTATGGGTCCTGAAAGACGATCTGCATGTCCTTGCGCAAATCGCGCAGTTTACGGCTGTTCCACTGGTCAATCCGCTGACCCATGTAACTGATTGGCCCTTCAGAGCGGATCAACCGCATGATGGCCAGCGCAAGCGTCGTCTTGCCGGACCCGGATTCACCGACGATGCCCAACGTCTCCCCTGCCCTGACATCAATGGTGGCAGCGTTCACCGCTTTGACATGACCGACGGTCCGTTTCAGCAAGCCTGCATGGATCGGGAACCAGATGCGCAGGGCATCGGTGGTGACCATCGTCTCTGCACCAGCGGGCACTTCAACAGGCACACCGGTCGCTTCGGCGCTGAGCAGCATTTGGGTATAGGGGTGCCTCGGGTTGTCGAAAATCTCTGCCGTGGGCCCGTGTTCGACGATCTCACCGTCTTTCATCACGCAGACGCGGTCAGCGATCTTGCGCACGATGCCCAAGTCATGGGTGATGAAGAGCATCGACATGCCTTCAGCTTCCTTGAGGTCCGCAAGCAGGTCGAGGATTTGCGCCTGGATCGTGACATCAAGCGCGGTTGTCGGCTCATCCGCGATAAGAAGCTCCGGGCCGTTGGCAAGCGCCATGGCGATCATCACGCGCTGGCGCTGGCCCCCGGAAAGCTCGTGCGGGTAAGCGCTGAGACGGCTTTCCGCGTCGCGGATGCCAACCTTGTTCATCAATTCGACAATCTTTTCGCGCACGGCATCGCCGCGCAAACCCTGATGCAGCTCAATGCTTTCGCGCAACTGTTTTTCAAGCGTGTGCAGCGGGTTGAGCGAGGTCATCGGCTCTTGAAAGATGAAGCTGACATCGTTGCCGCGCACTTTGCGGAGCATGTTTTCATCCGCCCCAACCATCTGTTGGCCGTCATAGGTGATGGAGCCTTCGACGGTCGCGCTGTCCGCCAGAAGGTCCACAGTCGAAAGCGCAGTGACGGACTTGCCAGAGCCGGATTCACCAACCAGCGCGACCGTCTCGCCCTTGTTAAGCTGGAAGGAGACACCGCGCACTGCGTGGCTGACCTCCCCATCCTGAGAGAAGCTGACGCGCAGGTCTTTGACATCAAGAAGCACGCTCATGTGAAAGTCTTTCGGGGGTCGAACGCGTCACGGATGCCTTCGAAGACGAAGACCAGCAGGGACAGCATGAGAGCGAAGGCAAAGAAGGCGGTGAAGCCCAGCCAAGGCGCTTGCAGGTTCTGCTTGGCTTGCAGCGTGAGTTCTCCCAGCGACGGGGCCGAGGATGGCAGGCCGTAGCCCAGGAAGTCCAAGGCGGCGAGGCCGCCGATGGTGCCGGTGATAATGAAGGGCAGCATGGTCAAGGTTGCGACCATCGCGTTGGGCAGCATGTGGCGGAACATGATCGTCCAGTTCGACACGCCCAGCGCGCGGGCCGCGCGGACATATTCAAAATTCCGCGCCCTCAGGAATTCAGCGCGCACGACGCCGACAAGTGCGGGCCAGCCAAAGAGGACCATCAAAAAGACCAACAGCCAGAAGCTTCGCCCCAGCACCGAGAACATGATGATAATGATGTAGATCGATGGGGTAGAACCCCAGATTTCCAGGATGCGCTGGAAGATCAGGTCGAGCCAGCCACCAAAATAACCTTGCAGCGCACCTGCGATGATCCCGATGGAGGCGGCCAATGCCGTGACCATCAACGTGAACAGCACCGACAGCCGGAAGCCATAAATCACGCGGGCAAGCACATCACGCGAGGTGTCATCGGTGCCCAGCAGGTTCTCGGCAGAAGGGGGCGCGGGCGCCACGCCGCCGCGATCCACAATGGTAGAGTAATTGTAGCGGATCAGCGGCCAGATCAGCCAGCCTTTGTCAATCTCGGCACCGGCAATGTTGCCGTCTGCTGCATCCTCAATCAGTTCTTCGGGGATGTCGTAGCAGTCGACCATGCCGCCCGTGATGATCAGACATTGCACGTCTTCATAGCGGTATTGCGCTTCGGTCCGCAGGTCGCCGCCAAATTTCGTCTCCGGGTAGAAATTGAAGATCGGCATATGCAGCTCGCCCTGATAACTGACGAGGATCGGTTTGTCGTTCGCGATAAACTCAGCAAAGAGCGACAGACCGAAAAGCACCGTGAAAATGATCAGCGACCAGTATGCGCGCCCGTTGCGGCGAAAGTTGCGCCAGCGGCGCTGGTTGAGCGGAGAAAGCGCCATCTATCCGCGCCTCTCGAAGTCGATGCGCGGATCGACGAAGACATACATCAGGTCCGACAGGATGCCGACGACAAGACCGATCAGGCCAAAGACGAAAAGCGTGCCGAACATGACCGGGTAGTCGCGCGAAACCGCGGCCTCAAACCCCAGTCGGCCGAGCCCATCGAGGGAGAAGAGCGTTTCGATAATAAGCGAGCCGCCGAAGAAAACGCCGATAAAGACGGCCGGGAACCCGGCGATCACAATCAGCATGGCGTTGCGGAACACGTGGCCATACATCACGCGTCGCTCGGTCAGACCCTTGGCCTTGGCGGTCATCACGTATTGCTTCTTGATCTCATCCAGAAAGCTATTTTTCGTCAGCAATGTCAGCGTCGCGAAGGCCGAGATGGTCGAGGCCAAAACGGGCAGCGTGATGTGCCAGAAATAATCACCGATTTTGCCGAGAAGGCTTAGGTCTTCCCAGTTGTCCGACGTCAGGCCGCGCAGCGGAAAGATCTGGAAATAAGACCCCCCCGCGAACAAAACCAGCAACAGGATCGCAAACAAAAAGCCGGGGATCGCATAGCCGACGATGATCGCGCCCGAGGTCCAGGTGTCGAACGGCGTGCCGTCCTTCACCGCTTTGCGCACACCTAACGGGATAGAGATCAGATAAGCGATGAGCGTGGACCAAAGCCCCAGCGTGATCGACACGGGCAGCTTTTCAATCACCAGATCAATCACGGAAATCGAGCGGAAATAGCTCTCTCCAAAATCGAGCCGGATGTAGTTCCACATCATGTTGAGAAAACGTTCCAGAGGCGGCTTGTCAAAGCCAAACTCGCGCTCAAGTTCCTCAAGGAATTCCGGCGGCAGGCCACGCGCGCCCAGATAGCGCTCATCTCCGCCGCCTTGCTGAATGCCGGCATCACCGCCACCTGCAAAGCCTTCAAACACATCGCCTTCGCCTTCAAGCTGGGCGATGATCTGTTCGATCGGGCCACCGGGCACAAATTGGATCAATGCGAAATTGATGACCATAATACCGAACAAAGTCGGAATGATCAGCAGCAATCGCCGGAGAATATAGGCGCCCATTTACCCTGCTCTGCCTTTATTATTGGAAGGCGCCTGCGGCCTTCAGTGCTTCGCCTTTTTCTGCGTTATACCACCAGAAATCCAACTGGCCCAGCGCATATGGCGGCAACGGATCAGGGTATTCGTAGATATCGTAGTAAGCGATGGTATGGGCATCCTTATACCATTGCGGGATCCAGAAACGCTCGGCCCGCAGGACGCGATCAAGCGCCGAGACGGCAGTTTCAAGCTCTTCTTGAGAGGTTGCGGCGACCACATGGTCGATCAGTGCATCAACAGCCGGGTTTTGGAGCCCCATCAGATTGCGGGTCGAGACATCGACCGTTTCAGACCCGAAAAACTGCTTCAGGCCGGCGCCGGGAATATACCCCATCGGGAACTGGGTGGTGACGATGTCAAAATCATAAGCACGCTCGCGATTTACCGCTTCGGCTTGATCGACCCGGTTGTGGATCGCGTCGACACCCAGTTGGCGCAGGGAATCCACGTAAGGATTGATAACCCGATCAAAGGTCTGACTGTCATTCAGAAACTCCACGCGCAGGGTTTCCCCATTCTTGCGGCGAAGACCGTCAGCGCCGACCTCCCAGCCAGCTTCGTCCAGCAGAGCGGACGCACGACGCAGATTGCGGCGATCCGTGGACGATCGCGCGCTGGATTCAGGGGCCATCACCGGCTCGCTATCCAAAACGCCAGCGGGAAGATGTTCTGCAAGCGGCTCCAACAAGGCCAGCTCTGCCTCAGACGGCAAACCTTCGGCGGCAAGCTCCGAATTTTCCCAGAACGAGTTGACGCGGGCATAGAGGCCATAAAACAGGGTCTCGTTCGACCACTCGAAATTGAACATCAAGCCGATCGCTTCGCGGACGCGCGGGTCTTGAAAGCGCTCTTTACGGGTGTTCAGAACGAAAGACTGACCCGTGGCAAGGGTGCCGTCCGGCACCGCCTCTTTCTTGATCCAGCCGCGTTCTGTCACAGCCGGGAAGTCATACCCAGTGCCCCAGCTTTTCGAACTCGCCTCATTGCGGAACGTATAAGCCCCGCCTTTGAAGCCCTCGAAGGCGGCGTTGTAATCCCCAAAATACTCGACCGTGATTTCATCGAAGTTGCTGCGCCCGGCCATCAGCGGGTGATCCCAGCCCCAATAATCAGGGTTGCGCTTGTAAGTGATGGACTGGCCCACATCGACCTCGTCCAGAACGTATGGGCCAGAGCCAAGGAGCGGTTCAAGCGAGCTTTCCTCGAAATCGCGGTCATTTGCCTCGTAATGCGCTTTCGAGAAGATCGGCAAGCCGCCCACGGTTTCGGGCAAGTCACGGGTCGGAAAGCCCTCCTTGAAGGTGTATTTGACGCGGTGGGGGCCAAGCACCTCGGCCGTGTCGACCTGCTGAGACAGCACGGCACGGAAGCTGGGCAGACCTTTTTCGAGGAACAGTTCATATGAAAAGACAACGTCTTCGGCTGTCAGCGGCGAACCGTCCGAGAAGGTCACGTCTTCGCGTAAGTTAAAGATGACAAAAGACCGGTCCTCGGGATACTCAAGGCTTTCGGCGACCAGCCCGTAGCTGCTGCCGATCTCGTCCGCGGTGCCAACCAGAAGGCTTTCGTAGAAAATAGACGACAAACGCGCAGCGCGTCCTTTGGGTGTATAAGGGTTGAGGCTGTCAAACCCACCAAACCCCCAGATGGAGATCTCGCCACCCTTGGGCGCGTCCGGGTTCACATAATCGAGATGGGTCATGTCGGCGGAGTATTTAAGATCCCCGAAGGTCGAGATGCCGTGCGACTTGATGAGAGGTTGTGCAGAGCCGTCGGTGGCTTTGGCTTGCAGTGCCGCGAAGGCAATAACAAGGCTTGTCAGCCCAGCAAACAAAAGGGTCTGTCCGACCCGCAACCGAGGAATCGCAACACCGCGCGCACGAGATTTCTGCATCCAAACTCTCCTGTTTGACGACAACTGTTCTTTAAAAAGTAAGGTAATTCCTGATTTGTCGACTGTTCAAGGCGAGATTCCGTGACAACCGCGTGATCGGGCGCGTGATCGAGCGCGTGATCGAGCGCGTGATCGAGCGCGTGATCGGACACCTGAGCAGGCACAGAACGGGGGGGCGTGCCGAAACAAAAAAAAGGCCGCCCAGAAAGGCGGCCCTTGGTCTGCGATATAATGCGGCTTAGCTGCCGATATTGGCCAGATACGCAATCAGGTTCGCGCGATCTTCAACATCAGGCAGGCCCGCAAAGCCCATGGATGTGCCGGGCGCATAGTTGCGCGGGCTCTCAAGAAAACCGTTGAGGTTTTCGGGCGTCCACACCTCGGCTACCTCGGACAGGGCGCCGGAATAGCCAAAATCCTCGGACGCAACCGCACGGTTCACAACACCATAAAGATGCGGACCTGTGCCGTTGGCACCGTCTTCAAGTTTGTGACAGGCGCGGCATTTTCCGAAAACGCGCTCTCCGCGATCAGGATCGGCGGACGCAAGGACCACCTCGAACGGCACTTCTTCTTCAACTTCAGCGACCTCATCATCGCCGGTTTCAATCACGTAAGCCTGTTCGCTGTGCTTGCCGTGCCCGCCGGTGTGATAGAGCTCTTCCGCTGCCCAAGCGCCCAGAAGAAAGACCAGAAGTGCACCGCACAAAGCGCCACCGGCTTTTGTTATCGTCATTGTGTCGAACATGTCGCATCCATTTGGCTTTTTGCTAGCCGCTATGTATTCGGTTCACGCGTCGGTGTGCAAGATGTAGAAGGCGCGACCAAACGCCCATTTTGGGGCGAATGCGCGAAGGGGCCTCAATGACAAATCGTATCGCCTTTCAAGGAGAACCGGGTGCATATTCGCATCAGGCCTGCCGCGAAGCGCGCCCCGATCTGGAGCCCCTCCCCTGCGCCACATTCGAGGACGCCATCGAGGCCGTGCGCAAGGGCGACGCCGTGCAAGCGATGCTGCCGGTCGAGAACTCGACCTATGGGCGGGTGGCGGACATTCACCAGCTGCTCCCCGACAGTGGTTTGAAGATCATCGAAGAGTGTTTCGTGCGCGTGCATATCAACCTGCTCGTGGTGCCGGGTGCGAAGCTGAGTGACGTCAAAATCGCCCAAAGCCACACGGTGCTGCTCGGCCAATGTCGCGACTTCTTACGCGACAATGATATCGCTCCGTTGATCGGCGCGGATACTGCAGGTTCGGCCCAGCACATTGCCGAACTGGGCGATCCGACATGCGCCGCACTCGCCTCGGAGCTTGCGGGCGAAATCTATGGGCTGAATGTGCTCGCACGTCATATCGAGGATCACGACAAGAACACGACCCGGTTTTTGATCATGTCACGAGATATGGATATGAAGCGGCGCGGCAGGGTTGGTATGAAGACCACTTTTGTTTTCCGGGTCCGCAACATTCCAGCCGCGCTTTACAAGGCGATGGGCGGCTTCGCGACGAACGGCATCAACATGACGAAACTGGAAAGCTACATGGTTGACGGCCATTTCACCGCGACCCAGTTTTATGCCGATATTGAAGGCCACCCGGACGACAAAAGCGTGCAACTGGCTTTTGAAGAGCTGGACTATTTCACCGACAAGCTAGAGCTTTTGGGCGTTTATCCCGCCGGACAAATTCCGTCGGACAAGTGATCACGCAATGCGCGCGTAGCGGTCTTCAAGTTCCTCGGCATAGTCGGCCAGACGCGTGTTCATCCGGCGCATCATGTTTGTCTTCACCAGCTTGATTGACTGATAAAGCAGCCGCGCAGGGATATTGTGCGGCTTCAGATCTGACACGACCATGACCCGTGTGCGCGCTCTGGACAAAGCAACCAGATCAATCGCCATCACAACCTCAAGCCCCCCGACGCGGGCATCGAATTTCAGGCGGTTGGGCGGGTCATATTCGCTGAGGGAACCGCGCATTTCACGGGCTTTTCCACGAAAGACAAACTGTGCCTGCCAGCCCATTCCGACGCCCGGCTGCTTGAGCGCATCCGTCCGTACAACATCCGCACCGCGGCGCAGTGCCGTGCGCTCAAACCGTTCGAAATCAGAGAGTTGCTCGAAGACAAAGTCGATCGGAACTTCAATGTCCTCGCTGGCCTTAAACTGCATTTGCCTCCCCCTGCTTTTCTTTGTGCCGCATATTTCGACTAATCGAGAGTGTCCGCAAGCCAGTTTGCCAGAAGAAAATGCGCGATTGCGCCCTTTCTGGCCGGCTTGATTGTATGGTCATTGCCCGCAAAGACGTCCATCATGCGCTCGCGGGTGACCCAGAACGCGTCTTCAATCTCGACCGGGTCGATTGTGATGTCGGTGCTGGTCGCGTGGCCGTGGCAGCCAATCATCAGCGAGGCCGGGAATGGCCAGGGTTGCGAGGCAAGATAGTCGACGCGCCCAACCTGCACGCCCGCTTCCTCGAACACTTCGCGGCGCACGGCGGCCTCTACGGTTTCGCCAGGCTCCACAAAGCCCGCAAGCAACGAATACATGCCTTCAGGCCAGAAATGCGAGCGCCCGATCAGAACAGAATTGCCATGGGTAATCAACATGATGACCACCGGGTCCGTGCGTGGAAAATGCTTGCCGCCACAAGACGGGCAATTGCGCTGCCACCCGGCCATGGCCATCGCGCTTTCAGCCCCGCAGCGCGCACAAAACCGATGTGAGCGGTGCCAATCCAGAACCGCTTTGCCGGTCGCGGCCAGTTCTGCGTCTCGTGGACCCAGACGGGTCATCGTCGCGCGCAACTCTGCAAATCCGGCAGTGTCGGGGACGTCCATCGGGCGTTGCTCGCTCAAATCGACAAAACCGCCAATCTCGGCCCCGTCCAGGTCCTCAGGCTCCCAATCAGAGACATCGACTGCAAACCGGGGCTGCCCGTCGTCCAGCCCCAGAAACACGGTCTTGGCGTGATGATCTGCGACAAGCGGATGCGTCGCAGCCACCCAGCCCAGCGCATCACCGTCCACCAGCGGTTTGCCGCGCCAGATCATCAAGACGGGCGTGCCTTCACTCAGGTAAGCCGCAAGTGTATCTGTCTTGTCGCGCAACTGCGCAGCCCGATCCAAGGCAGAGCCGCCAAATGTCACCGTTTCCGCCAATTTCATGATCTGCCCTCGACCCCTGCTGTGCTGGCTCTTGTTTTGCCGACCCATCGCACGATGGGCATTTTGACGCAATGGCCGCGGCAACCACACGCGAAGGTTGCAATTTACGGCGAGAGCCGCAGCTTGGCTGGCAAGGGGAGGGTTTGAATGCCAGTTACGGGGACATTGCGGATACTGCAGACCAGTGATGTGCACATGCATATCCTGCCTTACGACTATTTCCGAAACGCACCCGACCCGATGCGCGGGCTAGCTCGCGCCGTCCCGGTGATCGACGCGGCGCGTCGTGAAGGCACAACCTTGCTTCTGGATACGGGCGATTTGCTGCAAGGCACACCAATGGCCACGCTTTTCGCGCAAAACGCGCCAAACGAGCATCCGGCCTGCAAAGCAATCACGGCCTTGGGATATGATGCGGTAACGCTTGGCAATCATGATTTCAATTTCGGGCTTGAGACCGCGACCAGACTTTACAGCGCACTCACCTGCCCTGTTGTTCAATCCAATGTGTCCGACGCAGATGGCGCATCGCTTTTCTCCCCCACAGTTCTGCTGGAGCGGACCTTGAGCGACACAGCGGGTGACGAACATCCGCTCAAGATCGGGCTTCTGGGCGTCCTGCCGCCTCAGATCCTCAAATGGGACCGCGACAAACTGTTGGGACGCGTAACCGTCGAAGATATGGTTGATGCGGCCATGCGTGCGGCCCGAAAGCTGCGCTCGGAAGGTGCCGATCTGATTATCGCCTTGGCACATACGGCTCCCGCGTCCGGCCCACAGCCCACCGGGGCCGAGAACCGCGCGCATGAGATCGCAGCCTTGCCGGATGTCGATATCGTTCTGGCAGGCCACAGCCACAAAGCGCTGCCATCTGAAGATTATAACGACATGCCCGGCGTTGATACGGATGCGGCGAGACTTGCGGGAACACCCACCATGATGCCCGGTGCGAATGCCAGCCATATCGCGCAGATGGACCTGCGGCTCACCAAGGATGGCGGGCGCTGGCGGGTCGCCACACATGAAGCGAGGCTGATCGCACTTGAGGACCACGCGCCGTGCCCTGAACTCACCGCGACACTCGCCCCGCAGCACGCACGCACCAAGCGCTTCATTACAAGGATGATCGCAACAACCGACGCACCGATCTCAGGCACTGGCTTCGCCTTTGGCTTTGACGCCGGTCAATCCTTGATGGCGGACGCCAAACGCTGGCGCGTCGGCACGCAGATGCATCTTGAGGCACCGCTGATCGTTGCCACCGCCCCGTACCGCATTCCGACCGCGCCCGGCGGTCTATGCCTGCCGCCCGGCCCGATCAGCCGTTGCGATCTCTTCACGCTCTATCCTTATCCCAATGCCATGTGTGTGCTGCGCATGACCGGTTCAGGGATAAAAGACTGGCTGGAGCATGCAGCGCATTTCTTTGCCAAACACCACGAGGGCATCGTCGGTCCGCTGATCGACGCAACCGTGCCAAGCTATAACTTCGACACGCTGCATGGGCTAAGCTACCGCATTGATCCGTTCGCCCCGACCGGCGACCGGATCCGCGATTTGCGCCATGACGGGCAAGCCGTGACGCCCGAGGCCAGTTTCTTGCTGGCCACATCAACCTACCGCGCCAATGGCGGTGGCGCCTTCCCTCAGGCCAAGATCGTCTGGGCAGACACGATCCCCATTACCCTGATGATGGAGCAGTATCTGGCCACCCACCGGCGCGTGTCCCCCAAGTCCGCCTTGGGTTGGGAGCTTACACCCCAAGAAGGCCAGTCAGCCGTTTTGACCTTCGGCGATGCGCTGCGCGCCCAAGTGATCAGCCTGGGGTCAGACACTTTGCAGACGCTTGCGCAAGAGTTTCAGTCGCCCTATATGGAGAGTCGAGAGGTTGGCGCGGGCGAGCACCTCGCCAACCCGGTCAGGTCCGGAAGGAAGCAGCCGTAACGAGCCCCGCTTGGGTCGTTGTCCAGCCTCTCACCCTACCCCTCTTTATCCAATCCCATGCGCCACAACCTGACTGGGATAGCGTTTGGCCCAGTCCTTGAGGAATTCGGCAACATCCTCGCGACCCGCCAATTCAATCGCGGGACGTGGCAAGGCAACACCTTCTTCAAGCGCAAGGATCAGGCAGCCGACATGATCTTGCCCTTCGCGACTTGGTGCGTTTTCCGAACCATGGATAATCGTGCTGAGAAGCGTACCTCCATAGCCGTTCACATGGCCCAGATCAGGTTTCATCCGCAGGAAAAAGCGCATCATCCTTGGCAAGCCCTGCCATCCGGCCAATTGCACGGGCGTCATGTTATAGTTGTCCACGCCATCCCAGGGCCAACCAGCGATAACAAGCCGTTCGACCTGCCGCTCGGACCCCGGCAAAGTAATAAGATGATGTAGCAATTCGCCAATGGCATCAGGCAGCTTTGCAGGATCAATCGGCGTGTGAGGCTTGCCTTGAACAACAGCGATGATGTTCTCAAGCGCGGGGTCCGTTTGCGCAGTCGCACCAGCCTCGCTCAAGGCGTCAGACACCGCATCATTGGCATGAAGCCGGGCAAGACTCAGCGCGGTCAGGCCATTCCAAAGCCGGTCGCGGTCTGCACCAGCCTGCAACAACAGATTTGCCATGGCACCATCACACATACGCCGCGCCGCCTGATGCAGGGCCGTGAACCCATGGTCGGTCAGATCCTCGTTTGGGTCCGCCCCGGCAGCAAGCAGCATCTCAACCGCTTTGTGGTCATTGAAATCCATCGCCCGAAGCAGCGCGTTGGTCCCGCGCGGAGTGGCACCATGGTGCAGCAACAGCTTGAGACCCTCGTGATGACCAAGCTCTGTCGCGTGATAAAGCGATTCTCCGTCATTGGGGTCAGCACCATGTTCCAGAAGCCAACGCGCCAGCGGCATATTCCCGGAATGCCCCACCGCGCCATAAAGCGCCGAGAGCAATTCATCACTGCCGGGCTGATGGGGGTAGGCTTCGTTCACATCCGCACCGCAATCACGCAGCATTTTCGCAATCGCCAGCATATCGGCCTCACGTTCGGGCGCCATCTGATGATAGCGCGAGAATGTCAGATGCAAGATCGGACGACGCGGGCCAATCAGGCGCGTGGCAAGGGAGGGATCGCTCCACAAGGTCGCTTTGACCGCCGCGCGATCATAAAGAGCGATCTGCAGACCAAAGTGATCAGAGGCCAAATCAGGCATATCGGCCAGCAAACGGTCAACAATCGGCCTTTGGCCAAGAAATAGCGCGATCTTCAACCGCTCCTGTGCCTCGACACGGGCCAAACCCCGCGCCTCTACCGCTGCCTTCAGCTTGGGCCAGCTTTCAAAATTTTTCTGCCGCGCGATCACGTACAGGAAATCCGCACGTTTCAACGTCTTGGTGGCAGGAACAAAGGAATGCACCTGCAGGCAGGCATTCTTGTCACGCGCTTCATAGGCTTTCTGCAAAGCCTTCGCGGACCGTTTTAACGGCTCTAGGGGATCGGTCATCGGTGTCCTCCATCGCGGCCCAAGGTTCGCTGATCGGGCCAGAGACATACCGAAATATGGTGTCGTCTTGAGATGAGAGGGTGCATACGCTTTCCGCGAACCAGGTGGCCGCCCTGTCGGCCTGCAAATATCCTTAGAGGATTGCTGGACCTCTGCCAATGCCTCGCCTAGGTTTGGCAGGTTAGTAGGCAAAGGCCCCCCATGAGCGAAACTCCCGACAGCGGCTACCAAGTCCTCGCCCGGAAATACCGGCCCGAGACCTTTGCCGATCTGGTCGGTCAGGACGCCATGGTCCGCACGCTGAAAAACGCGTTTGAGGCCGACCGCATCGCGCAGGCCTTCATCATGACCGGCATTCGCGGCACCGGCAAAACCACAACCGCACGGATCATTGCCAAGGGCATGAACTGCATCGGTGAAGACGGCCAAGGCGGCCCCACGACCGAACCTTGCGGGAAATGCGAGCATTGCGTGGCGATCATGGAAGGCCGCCATGTCGACGTAATGGAGATGGACGCGGCGTCACGCACAGGCGTTGGCGACATCCGCGAAATCATCGACAGCGTGAACTACCGCGCGGCTTCGGCCCGCTACAAGATCTACATCATCGACGAGGTTCACATGCTCTCGACCAGCGCCTTCAACGCGCTGCTCAAGACGCTGGAAGAACCTCCAGCGCATGTGAAGTTTATCTTCGCCACAACCGAGATTCGCAAAGTCCCCGTGACCGTGCTGTCGCGCTGCCAACGCTTCGATCTGCGCCGGATCGAGCCGGAAGACCAGATCGGCCTTCTGCGCAAGATCGCCACCGCCGAAAAGGCCGAAATCACCGATGACGCGTTGGCGCTGATCACCCGCGCTGCAGAAGGCTCCGCCCGCGATGCGACCTCGCTGCTGGATCAGGCCATCAGCCACGGTGCAGGCGAGACGACCGCCGATCAGGTCCGTGCGATGCTGGGTCTGGCGGATCGGGGGCGTATCCTCGATCTGATTGATCTTATCATGAAGGGCGATGCGGCAGGTGCCTTGGCAGAGCTGAGCGCGCAATATGCCGATGGGGCCGACCCGATGGCGGTGCTGCGCGATCTGGCCGAAGTCACCCATTGGGTGAGCGTCGTGAAAATCACACCCGATGCCGCCGAAGACCCCACGATCAGCCCTGATGAGCGCACACGTGGTCAGGCGATGGCCGAAGCGCTCCCGATGCGTGTACTGTCGCGTATGTGGCAGATGCTGCTCAAGGCGCTGGAAGAAGTCGCCGCGGCCCCCAACGCCATGATGGCCGCGGAAATGGCCGTGATCCGGCTGACCCATGTGGCCGATCTGCCGACACCTGAAGAACTGGTGCGCAAGCTGGGCGACACACCGCCCCCACCCCCCGGCGGCGGCGGTGGCGGCAGCATGGCACCGCAAGCCGGTGGCACAACCATCGCGCAAGGGACCCCGGCCCCGACACATTCCGCCCCGCGCGGACCTGTCGCCTCGGCTGCTCCGGCGGTCGCGGTTGAAAGCGAAAACGCGCTGGCGCGTTATGCGCGCTTTGAGGATGTCGTGGAACTGATCCGCGCGCACCGCGACGTGAAGCTGCTGGTCGAGGTCGAAACGACCCTGCGCCTCGTCAGCTACTCCCCTGGTCGGATCGAGATGGAACCGACCGACACCGCGCCCCGTGATCTGGCCCAACGTCTTGGCGCCAAGCTACAAGCCTGGACGGGCGCACGCTGGGCCGTCTCCATCGCATCCGGTGGCGGCAAAACCATCGCCGAACTGCGCGACGCCGAAAAGCTGGCATTGGAAGAAGAAGCAAAGCAACACCCGCTGGTGCAGTCCGTCTTTACGGCCTTCCCCGGCGCGAAAATAACCGAAATCAGAACCCCAAAAGCAAACGAGGCGGAAGCCGCTCTCGACGCCCTCCCTGAGGTCGACGAAGAGTGGGATCCGTTCGAAGAAGACTAGGAGAGCAAGATGTTCAAAGGACTTGGCGGCATGGGCGACATGGCCAAAATGATGAAAGCCGCGCAGGAGATGCAGGGCAAAATGGCCACGTTGCAGGAAGAAATGCACAGCATGATGGTCACCGGCGAAAGCGGTGCAGGGCTTGTCAAAGCGACCGCCTCTGCCAAGGGCGAGCTGAAAGCGCTCGACATTGATCCTTCGATCTTTTCCGGTGATGACAAGGAAGTCGTCGAGGACCTGATCCTCGCCGCAATCAAGGACGCTCAGCAGAAAGCATCCGAGAAGGCACAGCAGGAAATGAGCAAGCTCACCGAAGGCATGGGTCTGCCCGCCGACATGAAGCTGCCCTTCTAGGCGATGGCCAACGCGCCCAGCGATATCGAAGCGCTGATCGAGATGATGGCCAAGCTCCCGGGGCTTGGCCCGCGGTCGGCCCGCCGCGCTGTGCTGCATATGATCAAGAAACGCGCATTGCTGCTGACGCCTTTGGCCGATGTGATGCAAGCCGTGGCCGCCACAGCGCGCGAATGCCTGAATTGCGGCAATGTCGGCACACGCGATATCTGTGAGATTTGCGAAAGCGAAAAACGCGCCAATGGGGAACTATGCATCGTCGAAGATGTTGCAGACCTCTGGGCCATGGAACGCGCGCAAGTCTTCAAGGGGCGCTATCATGTGCTGGGCGGCACACTCTCCGCGCTCGACGCAATCGGCCCGGATGAACTGCGCATCCCCAAACTTTTGGATCGTGTGACCTCGGAAGGCATTACCGAAGTGATCCTCGCGCTGAATGCCACAATAGATGGGCAAACGACGGCCCATTACATCGCAGACCAACTCGAACATCGGGTGACAGTCACATCCCTCGCGCAAGGCGTCCCGATCGGGGGCGAACTGGATTACCTTGACGACGGCACCATCACCGCCGCCCTGAAAGCGCGCAAAGGGTTCTGAAACCAGACCCTCGATTCTGCACAAAAATTAAGCAATTAAGCAATTAAGCAATTAAGCAATTAAGCAATTAAGCAATTAAGCATCGATTAAGGTTAACGCGCCTATCTGCCTATCTTTTGTGCAAAAATACCTCCCGCCGGAGGCTCCCTCAGAAGCCCGAAACGCTCACGCCACCATTGAGGCGGCCAGCGCCAGATCGGGGCGAACATCGCCCAGAACAGCCTCGGCGCCCAACCGACCAAGCTCATCGCTATTCTTGGCACCCTTGCCATTGCCCCCAACGGCCACGGCAACACGCCCGGACAGCAAATCAATGATCGGCAAATCGGTTGGCGTGTACGTCGTCACGCAAGGTCGGATATGCGTGGAGCGGATCTCAAGCTCCGGCATACGCGCCCGGATATGGTCGGTCAGCATGACCCCGACCTCCACCGAACCACCGGCGCGGAACCAGTTCTGACGCGCCTCTTGCGTTGTCAAATCCCTGTCGACCACATCGCCGCCCAGCTTGAGATATGTTCTACCATCGGGATATCGGATTGGTGGCAGCAGATAGGGGTCTTCGCCATTCGGCCCCAGATAGATCAGCGATGGCTGCGCGGCGAGGCGCGTGGCCTCTGCCGTATCAATCTCAAACAGCGCAACCGTGCGCGCATAGACCTTGAGCGGCAGAGCGTCGCCCAGAAGGCCATTTGTGAAACCGCCTGCCGCAATCAAAACACGGTCAGCCTTGAACCTGTCACCTGCGACATCAATGGTCACGCCAGACGCGATTTCCTCAAATCCGGTCACCTCGGCATCAACGATCTGTCCACCTGCAGCCTCAACAGCAATGCCTTGCGCCCGCACCAGATTACGCGGGCTGATATAGCCAGCATTCTGCGCCTCGAAATAACCAATCGTGTCAGATGGAAAGTCGAAAAAGGGAAAGCGGGCCGCAAGCGAAGCGCGGTCAAATCGCTCGCATGTGATACCCGATTGTTGCGCCACATCCCCAACATCTGACACGCCCGCAGTCCCCTCCGGTCCTGCCATCAGCGTGCCCACCTCTGAATAAAAAGGCACCTGCGTTGCCGCTTCAAGCGCCCGGTAGCGCGCGATAGAGGCGCGGCTGACCGCACTCCAAAACGGCATGCGATCCAACCCGCGGGTGATCCGGCCTTCGTCATAATGGCTGCCGAATACCCCGCTATGCGTAGCATAATCTGCTGGCTCTCCAGGACCGATCAAAACCACCTCATGACCCGCCTCAGCCAAATGACGAGCGGCAGCGGACCCGATCAGGCCGCGTCCGATAACGGCAATGCGCATAGTCGCTCCAATGCAAAACGGGCGCGCCTTTCAGCACGCCCGTCGAGTTTTGCCACAATGTGACAACCAATCAAGACTTGTCGTCGTCCTCGTCCTTCTTGTCGTCCGGCAGATTGAAGAAGCTGTCC
Organism: Cognatishimia sp. MH4019; assembly: GCF_020177595.1. Taxonomy (GTDB): domain Bacteria; phylum Pseudomonadota; class Alphaproteobacteria; order Rhodobacterales; family Rhodobacteraceae; genus JAHTBL01. Next base: position 66,494 of record NZ_JAHTBL010000004.1, read on the forward strand.
GCATCCGGCACGGCCTCTTCCTTTTCTTCCTCGACATCGGTGTTGAGCGTGAACGTCTCCAGCCCGGAAATCGCCGTGGGGATTTTCGGCTCACTGTCCATGCCCAGCGATTGCTCGGTCGAGACGAGCTTGCGGCGCTCGTCATCGCTCATCACTTCGCCGTCACGGGCTTTCTTGGCAGCTGCCTTCTGCACAGCTGCGTCCAGTTCGGACTGCTTGCAGAGGCCCAAAGCCACCGGATCAATTGGCTGGATGTTCGAGATGTTCCAGTGGGTCCGCTCGCGGATCGCCTGAATGGTCGGCTTTGTGGTGCCTACCAGCTTGCTGATCTGACCATCGGTCAGTTCCGGGTGGAACTTCACCAACCACAGAATCGACGCCGGGCGGTCCTGACGCTTCGACAGCGGCGTATACCGCGGCCCACGGCGCTTTTCTTCACCCACAGCAGCGGCGTTGAACTTGAGCTCCAGCTTGACCAGCGGGTCTTTCTCAGCCGCGTCGATGTTCTCTTGCGTGAGCTGATTGTTAGCGATCGGATCAAAGCCCTTCACGCCCGCGGCCACGTCACCATCCGCAATGCCCTGCACTTCCAACTCGTGCAGACCACAGAAATCCGCGACCTGCTTGAAGGTCAGCGTCGTGTTGTCGACCAGCCAGACAGCGGTCGCTTTTGCCATAATCGGTTTGCCCATCAGGTCTCTCCTTGTCTTCGCGCGAACCACGTCTTCCCTGGCGCCTGAATGGCGGTTTCGGAGGCCGAAACGGGTTCGCATTGTCGGGGAACTTGGACGCTATATAGTCAAGCCGACGCGAAGAGGGAAGAGCGAATGCGATTTGCGCTGATACTGGTTTTACTGGCAGGCATGGCCCGTGCGGACGGGGAACGCGCTGGCGTGTTCGACTACTACGTCATGGCGCTCAGCTGGTCGCCCACATGGTGCGCGTTGGAAGGCGATGCGCGCGGCTCTGATCAATGCGCCGCGCGCCATGACCACGGCTGGACGCTGCACGGCCTTTGGCCACAGTTTCATCGCGGTTGGCCGTCCTATTGCCGCACAGCGCAGCGGTCGCCCTCACGCGGGCAAACGGGGGCCATGGCCGACATCATGGGCAGCGGCGGTCTGGCTTGGCATCAGTGGAAAAAGCACGGCGTGTGTTCAGGGCTGAGCGCCGAGGCCTATTACGAGCTGTCGCGTGACGCCTATGGCAGCATCGCGCGGCCTTCGGTTTTCCGCAAGCTCGAGAACGCCGTGAAGGTCCCCGCCTCGGTAGTGGAAGAGGCGTTTCTTGAGGTCAACCCAGCGCTTGAACCGGATATGATCACGATCACCTGTCGCCAGGGCCGCATTCAAGAGGCACGCATCTGCCTGTCCAAAGACCTTACGCCCGTTCCCTGCGGGCAAGATGTGATCCGCGACTGCCAGATGTCCGACGCGCTTCTGGACCCGGTGCGCTAAATCTACCCGTGCGCTAAACCTTCAGCACGATCTTCCCGATATGGGCAGAGCTTTCCATATGCGCATGGGCCTTGGTCGCATCTTCCAGCGCAAACTGGCTATCCATGACAGGCGCAACCGTGCCTGCGGCCAACAAGGGCCAGATATGCTCCCGAAGCGCGTCAGCAATGCGCGCCTTGGCCAGATCGCTTTGCGGTCGCAAGGTGGCTCCGGTCACTGTCAGACGGCGCACCATCAAATGCACAAAGTTCATCTCAACCTTCGGGCCTTGCAGAAACGCAATTTGCACGAGCCGCCCATCATCTGCCAAGGCTTTGATATTGCGCGGGATGTAAGGCCCGCCGACCATATCCAGGATCACATCCGCCCCGCCTTCACCGCGCAGAACCTCAACAAAATCCGCATCACGGTAATTGATCGCCTGCTCGGCTCCCAAAGCGACGCAAGCGGCACATTTCTCATCCGACCCAGCGGTCGTAAAAACACGCGCACCAAAGGTGCGCGCCAATTGAATAGCCGTTGTCCCGATCCCGCTGGACCCTCCATGGACCAAAAAGCGTTCCCCCGCCTGCAAGCCGCCGCGCATGAAGACGGTCGACCACACGGTGAAAAACGTCTCCGGCAGGCAAGCGGCCTGATCAAGCGACATCCCTTCCGGCACAGGCAGGCAATGGGCAGCAGGTGTCGCGACATACTCGGCATAACCACCGCCGGGCAGCAACGCACAGACCGTGTCCCCGACCGCCAGATCGCTGACCCCCGCGCCAATCACATGAACCACGCCTGACGCCTCAAGCCCCGGCAGATCACTGGCCCCTTTGGGCGGATCATAAAGCCCCGCGCGTTGCAACGCGTCTGGCCGGTTGACCCCCGCATAGGCGATCTTCAGGACCACTTCGCCTGCGCGCGCCTTGGGCACCGGGCGCTCCGTCGTGGCCAATACCTCCGGCCCACCGGGTTTTCTAATCTCAACAGCGCGCATCATTTGGGTCATGGGTTTATCCTTCGCAAAAACGCCGCCCGGCTTTCGCAGGCTTCGCTTTTGTCAAATATCCCGGAGTTTGAGGCAGCGCCTCAATAAAATGTAAAAATGCGCCGCAGGCGCGCTCTTCAGGATTGCGGATCGCTCCATGTGCCGGGCACATCGCTGCGCGCCATACGGCCCGGCGCTTTGATCTGCGACAGTGCCCAGTTCGGACCGGCCAACAGCTTGCTGAGCAGCGGGTTTTCCTTCACCTGTGCCTTCACTTTCTCGATCTGCATGACATTGTCGATGCGCCGATCCAGAAACTCCCATGTTGCTTGATTTTCAAGACTGTCATCGCCCAGCCAGAACAACACGGTCGCGCCATACACACCCGCCAAAGTGCCGCGTTTCGTATACCAATTCACATCATCCGAGCTGTCGCCCAGCGTGTCCCAGATCAGATCGACGGTTCCCCAAACCAGCTTTGCGCCGTCACCAGCCAGATGCGGCAGGGCAAACAGCGTGGACCCTCGGCGAACTGCCTCCTTGTCGTCAATCGCCTCGATCCGGTGGCGCACAGCCGCCGCGATCTTGTCGCGAAACCGCATCTCCGACATGTCGGAGGCTTTGATCCGCGCGACCATCTCTGCGTCGCCGCGCTTGTGAAACGCAATCGCCAGATCAACCGCGCCGCGCGGGCAAACCGACCGGGCCAAAGCCGGGTCCACTTCGGTATCGGCGATGGCCGCACGGAATGTGGCATCGGACCAGCCATCAAAGGCCACATGGGCCAGTGCGGCATCCAAAAGCTGGTCGGTCACGATCTCATAGGGGGCTTTGGGCATCGGGGTCTCCTGTCGGCGGCTACCCTAGACAAGCTAGAGCCGCTTTGCTATACGGCCACTTCCTGCAAATCCTTGCAACTCAATCTAGAAAGGTGGTGAAAACCACATGCAGGTTAGTGTTCGCGACAACAATGTCGATCAGGCGCTCCGTGCCCTGAAGAAAAAGCTGCAGCGCGAAGGCGTTTTCCGCGAGATGAAGCTCAAGCAACATTTCGAGAAACCGTCCGAGAAAAAAGCGCGCGAGAAGGCCGAAGCGATTCGCCGTGCTCGCAAGTTGGCTCGTAAAAAGGCCCAGCGCGAAGGGATGCTCTAAGCACCTCAGCTTTGACAGACACGAATTGACGACCCCCGGCATCGCTCGGGGGTTTGTCGTTTCCGGGGATCAGATCAAAGACTAGACCGGCAAAGCCGTCGTCTTGAACACCGTGCGCAGTGCAAAGTTCGACCGCATCCCTTGCACCCCCGGCAGGGTCGCAAGAGACCGGCGGTGGATCGAGGCGAAATCCTCGGTATCGCGGGCCACAACTTTCAGCATGTAATCCGCCGTCCCCGCCATCAGATGGCATTCCAGCACATCCGGAACGCGCGCCACGGCTTTCTCGAACGCCTCCAGCACATCGTCAGTTTGACCGCTCAGCGTGATCTCGACAAAGACCGTCGTTTGCCGCCCAACCTTGCGCGGATCAACCAGCGCCACGTAGTCCCGGATGAAGCCTGCGCTTTCCAGTTGCTGCACGCGGCGGTGACAGGCGGACGCAGAGAGGTTGATCCGCTCGGCCAGATCCGCGTTGGAGATCCGGCCTTGCTTTTGCAACACCCCCAGAATGCGTTGGTCGATACTGTCTAAAGTCATCGCGTCGAAATTCCTTCGGAGAAATGCATGATCGGCGGAAAAATCTACGTCGAAAATACACGATACGCCCTAAGATCGCGACACAATTCTTATGCAGGGGAATATGGTCCCAGATCAGGAGGATTACATCATGCATATCGGTTGCCCGAAAGAGATCAAACCACAGGAATTTCGCGTTGGCCTGACGCCCAATGCCGCCCGCGAGGCGGTGGCGCACGGCCACACTGTTTCTGTGCAAACACAGGCTGGTGCCGGCGCTGGCTTCCCAGACGAGGATTACATCGCGGCGGGCGCGCAAATCACCGACACGGCAGAGGAAATCTTTGCCTCCGCCGACATGATCGTGAAGGTTAAAGAGCCTCAGGCCGTCGAGCGCAAGATGCTTCGCGAGAACCAAATCCTTTTCACCTATCTGCATCTCGCCCCCGACCCAGAGCAGACCAAAGACTTGCTCGCCTCAGGCTGCACAGCAATTGCTTATGAAACCGTCACTGATGCTGCGGGCGGTTTGCCGTTGCTTGCCCCGATGTCGGAGGTTGCAGGCAAACTGGCCCCGCAAGTTGGCGCGTGGACGCTGCAAAAGGCAAATGGTGGGCGTGGCGTTTTGATGGGCGGTATCCCCGGCGTCGGCCCGGCGCGTGTCGCTGTCATCGGCGGAGGTGTTGTTGGCACCCACGCGGCGCGTGTCGCAGCCGGTATGGGCGCCGATGTCACAGTGCTCGACCGCTCGTTGCCGCGGATGCGCTATCTGGATGACGCGTTCAGCGGCCTCTTCAAGACGAGCTTTGCCAGCGCTGGCAATACCGCCGAGCTGGTGGCCGACGCCGATATGGTTATCGGCGCCGTCCTGATCCCAGGTGCGGCAGCCCCCAAACTGGTCACCCGCGCGCAGTTGTCAGATATGAAGCCCGGCGCGGCAATCGTTGATGTGGCGATTGACCAAGGCGGCTGCTTTGAGACGTCTAAGGCGACGACCCATCAGGATCCCATCTATGAGGTCGACGGCATCATGCATTACTGCGTTGCCAACATGCCTGGCGCTGTCGCGCGGACGTCAACCATCGGGTTGGGCAACGCGACGATGCCGTTCATGCTGGCGCTGGCAGACAAGGGTTGGCGGCAAGCCTGCGAGGACGACCCGCATCTGTTGAACGGGCTGAATGTCCATGCAGGCCATCTGACCTACTACGCGGTCGGCAAGGCTCTTGGGATGGATGTAATGTCACCCACACTCGCGCTCAAAGCTTAGCGACGGTTCACAAAATGCGAGAGGATGAGGAAGACCACGCCAGCGACGAGAAAGACGAAAGTCAAAGGAAGGAACAGACTTTCGTTCACAGCGCCGTGGGGGCCTATATCTCCGTAAAAAAGTATCTCGGCCAGACCGGAGAGGCCAACCAGAACAAAGGATATAACTGCTGCGATTTGTAGTCGGGTCATTCTATCTCCACAAATATTTGGCAATAGAAAAACGCATCAGTCCCGCACGTGTTCCGGGTCGCCTCGTCGCACATAAAAAGACCCGCCGATCAGGGCGGGCCTTCGAACCAAATCTTCGGTTACTTACTTTTTGAGCGCGTCGCGAATCTCCATCAGCAGCTCTTCCTGGGTCGGGCCTTTCGGCTCTTCCGGGGCGGGCTCTTCTTCCTTGGCGGCTGCGTCCTTGGCACGGTTGACTGCCTTGACCAGCAGGAACACCACAAACGCGATGATCAGGAAGTTGAGGATCGCCATAACGAAACGGCCCCATGCGAAGACCGCAGCCCCCGCTTCTTCGGCTTCCGCCATCGAGGCATACTCGCCTTCACCCAGCAGCACATACTGACCCGCAAAATCGATGCCGCCCATAAAGAGGCTGATAATCGGGTTGATCAAATCCCCGACAAGCGAGGACACAATCGCGGTAAACGCAGCACCGATGATGATACCGACCGCCATGTCCATGACATTGCCCTTGGCGATGAAGTCTTTGAATTCTTGTAACATATTTGGCTATCTCCACTGTCTTTTACACGGGGCGCAGATCTTTGCCTGCTCACCCACGCACAATCATAACTGCATTTCTCAACCGAACCATGGGTTTTTTACGCATCAAAGAAGAGTATGTCTGGTGGGAAAATTTCAAAGGAGTTCCCATGTCCGATCTATCCCAATTCGAGATCACCAAACGCTGGCCCGCCAAAGACCCGTCCGTGATCCAGCTCTATTCGTTTCCGACGCCCAATGGCGTGAAAATCTCGATCGCTCTGGAAGAGATGGGGCTGGCATACGAGGCCCACACCGTGACCCTGTCTGATGCGGATGTGAAAAGCCCGGAATTCCTGTCGCTGAACCCCAACAACAAGATCCCCGCGATCATTGATCCCGACGGTCCGGACGGTCCCTTGGGTCTGTTTGAAAGCGGCGCGATCCTGATCTATCTGGCCGAAAAATCGGGCCAGTTGATTGGATCGACTGCGGTGCAGAAAGCCGAGACGATCCAATGGTTGATGTTCCAGATGGGCGGGCTTGGCCCGATGTTTGGCCAGCTTGGCTTTTTCACCAAATTCGCTGGGGCCGAGATCGAAGACCCCCGCCCCCGCGAGCGTTATATCAACGAAGCCAAGCGCCTGATGGCCGTGCTGGAAAAGCAGCTTGAGGGTCGCGATTGGATCACTGGCGACTATTCCATCGCGGATATCGCGATTGCCCCTTGGCTGCGCGCGCTCGATTTCTACGGCGCGAAAGAGACGCTGGGCTGGGACGATCACCCCAACCTCGTCGCCTATCTGGAGCGGTTCGTGGCCCGCCCCGCCGTTGCGAAAGGTCTGACTATTCCGCCGCGCGGATAGCCGCTTCGGGCAGCTTGCCTGTCAGCACATAGTTGAGGATTTCAACCACTTGCCGCGGCTCTTCGCACACAGCCAGCGCCGCGGCATCCACCTCTTTCAGCGGGTGCTGATGCTCGGGCCCGTGCATGACAATCAGGGATTTACCTAGCGCCGCCGCGTAGCCCGCATCAAACGCCGCGTTCCACTGTTTGTATTTCTCGCCAAAGCGGACCACCACGATATCGGCATCCTCGATCCCCTTGCGGGTGCGGATCGCGTTGATGTTAGCGCCCTTGTTGTCGTGCCAGAACTTGTTCGGCTCGGCCCCAAGGATCGCCACGCCGCAATCATCGGACGCGTCGTGATCGGTGACGGGGCTGTTGAAGGTCACATCAAGACCGCTGGCCCCTTCGGTGATCTGCTCACGCCAATCGGTGTGAATTTCGCCGGACAGGTATACGTTGAGGGTCATGGGTCGGATCTCCTATTGCGTTATCACAGATATAGCGCGGATGGGCCGAATTTCGACCCTATCCGCGTAATGTGCCGCCCGTGGCCTTTGTCACCTTCTCGACGATCTTGGCGCTGACGGCTTCGATATCCGCGTCCTTGAGAGTTGCGTCTGTCGGCTGCAAGCGCACCGTGATCGCGAGCGATTTCTTACCCTCACCCAGTGATCCGCCGATGAACTCGTCGAACACGCGCACCTCTTCGATCAGCGCTTTGTCGGCCCCGGCGGCGGCGTTTACCAATGTCAAAGCCTCGACGTCTCCATCCACGACAAACGCGAAATCCCGCTCGACCGCTTGCAGATCGGTCATCGCAAGCGCCCCGCGCGAGGTCGTGCGCTTCTTGGGTAGCGGCACTTCGGCAGGGAAAACGGTGAAGGCCATCGCAGGGCCTTTAACGTCCATCTCTTGCAGCACTTTGGGATGCAATTCACCGAAAACGCCCAGCACTTTCTTGGGCCCAAGGCAAATCATCCCGTGCCGCCCCGGATGCCACCACTCCGGCGCACCGCGCAGAATTTGCACCTTGGCAGGGGCACCGATAGCGGCCAGCACAGCCTCGGCATCCGCCTTCACGTCGAACACATCGACGGGGCGCTGCGATCCATGCACATCCTTGTGGCCAGTCTGACCCACGATCAAACCGCTGATCTGCAAATTCTGCTCACCGGGCTCACCGCCGTGGAAGGCCGCACCCACCTCGAACAGCGCGAGGTTGTTAAAGCCACGCGCCTGATTGCGCGCAGCCGCTTGCAGCAAGCCGGGCAACAGCGCAGGCCGCATATGGCTCATTTCCGAGGAAATCGGGTTCTCGAGCATCGTCGCATCATCACCGCCGCCGAACAGGCTGGCCGAAGCTTTGTCGATGAATGAATAGGTCACGCATTCATTATAACCCAGCGCCGCAGCGGTCCGCCGTGCGGCCTGTTCGCGACGTTGCATCGGCGTCAGGATCGGCTTTGGCACACCCGCATGGGCGCGCTTGAGCGGCTTGCCTTCCAGCTTGGTCAGCGACGCAATCCGCGCGACTTCTTCCACCAGATCAGCCTCGCCCTGCACATCAGGCCGCCAGGACGGCACTTGCGCCATGTCGCCATCCATCACAAAGCCCAACGCTTCGAGCGACGCGCGCTGCTCATCCGCAGGCAGGCTCATCCCGACAAGGCTTTCGACCCGCGCCGTGTCCAGCTTGTAGGCGCGCGAATGGTCGGGGATTTCCCCCGCAACCACCACATCCGAGGCTTCCCCACCGCACAAGTCCAGGATCATCCGCGTCGCATGCTCAAGGCCCACGGGCGTCCACGCCGGATCAATCCCGCGCTCAAACCGATACCGCGCGTCCGAGTTGATCTTCAAAGCGCGGCCCGTATAGGCGGTGCGGATCGGATCGAAGAACGCAGCCTCGACAAAGACGTTCACCGTCTCTTCGGTGCAGCCCGTGTCCAGCCCACCCATGATCCCGGCAAGGCTTTCAACGCCGTTCTCATCGGAAATCGCGGTCATGTCAGCGGCCAGCGTGTATTCTTTTTCGTCCAGCCCAAGGAACGTCTCGCCCCCCTTGGCGCGGTGCACCCGCAGATCGCCCTGCACCTTGTCCGCATCGAACACATGCAGCGGGCGGTTGCGGTCATAGGTGAAGAAGTTGGTGATATCGACCAGTGTCGAAATCGGGCGCAACCCGATGGCTTTCAACGCCTGTTGCAGCCACGCAGGGCTCGGCCCGTTCTTCACACCTTTAATCACGCGGCCATAAAAAACAGGCGCCTGATCCAGCGTATCCGCATCAATCGTGACGTTGATCGGGCAGGGGAAGCTGCCCTTGATCGGATCGCAATCCCGCGCCTTCATCACGCCCAAACCACGCGCCGCCAGATCGCGCGCAATCCCGCGCACGCCCAGCGCATCGGGGCGGTTCGGCGTAATCGCAATTTCGATCACCGGATCAACCTTCGACGGGTCATGCGCGGCCAACCAATCGACAAAGCGATCCCCAACCTCGCCCGAGGGCAGCTCGATAATGCCGTCATGCTCCTCGCTCAATTCCATCTCGCGCTCGGAACACATCATGCCGTAGCTTTCGATCCCACGGATTTTGCCGACGCCAATCGTGGTATCAATGCCCGGCACATAAACCCCCGGTTTGGCGATCACCACAGTGATGCCTTCCCGCGCATTCGGCGCACCGCAAATGATCTGCGTCTCGCCCGCGTCGGTGGCGACCTGACAGACCTTCAGCTTGTCCGCATCTGGGTGCTTTTCCGCGCTCATGACCTTGCCGATGGTAAAATCAGCCAGCCGGTCCAGCGGGTTCTCGACCCCCTCGACCTCCAATCCCAAATCGGTCAGCGCATAAAGGATATCGTCCAAAGACGCATCGGTCTCCAGATGATCCTTGAGCCAGCTCAGCGTGAATTTCATAGCATTTCGTCCTATCGGGGCGGGTTTGGGCAGGGCATATCCGATTGCATGCGCGGGGGAAAGAGCGGGTCAGTCCTTGGTCTTGTCGCGATCCGGAAAGCGATGATCCAGCCACTTACCGACGCCATAGGCCGGGATCAAAACAGCGGCCCAGCCCAGCGCATTAATCACTGTCAGCCGCCATTTCGTTTCAAACGGCATCCGGTCGGACAGCCACAGGAAGACGTGGGCAATGACAACGAGCGTTAGGAGGGCGATGACGGCGTGGCGAAGGCGCATCTAGCGCGACAACCCGCCCTGCAAGCTCGGCTGATCCAGCGCGGCAAACCCGTAATGGCGCAGCCAGCGCAGGTCGCTGTCGAAGAACGCGCGCAGGTCGGGGATGCCGTATTTCAGCATCGCGATCCGGTCGATCCCCATACCAAAGGCAAAGCCCTGATACTTGGCCGGATCAATGCCACCCGCCTCAAGCACTTTCGGGTGCACCATACCACTGCCCAAAATCTCCAGCCAGTCGTCGCCCTCGCCCAGCTTGAGCGTGCCGCCTTCCCAGCTGCACCGGATATCGACCTCGGCCGAAGGTTCGGTGAACGGGAAATGCGAGGCGCGGAAGCGCAGCTCTACGCCGTCCACTTCAAAGAACGCGCGGCAGAACTCTTCCAACACCCATTTCAGGTTCGCCATCGAGATATCGGTATCAATCGCCAAACCCTCAACCTGATGGAACATCGGCGTATGGGTCTGGTCGTAATCGGCGCGATACACACGACCCGGACAAATCACGCGAATGGGCGCGCCTTGCGCCTCCATCGACCGGATCTGCACTGGAGATGTATGAGTCCGCAACACATGGGGTGGGCGATTGTCGCCCTCGGCGCGATGCGTATAAAATGTATCCATCTCGGCCCGTGCGGGGTGGTGGCCCGGAATGTTCAAAGCATCGAAATTATACCAATCGCTTTCGATCTGCGGACCTTCGGCCACAGCAAATCCCATATCAGCGAAGATCGCCGTCACTTCCTCCGACACCTGGGACACCGGATGAATCGTCCCAACCCGCCGCTCCCGCGCTGGCAAGGAGACATCCAGCCACTCAGTCTTCAACCGCTCGTTCAACGCCGCATCCGCCAGCGCTGCCTTCTTGGCCGACAAAGCCGAATTGATCTCGTCCTTCAACGCATTCAGCGCAGGGCCTGCCACTTGACGCTCTTCGGGCGTCATTTTGCCCAATTCGCGCATCTTCAAGGACACTTCGCCCTTTTTGCCAACGGCCTGCACGCGCAAATCCTCAAGCGCGGCCTCGTCTGCAGCACCGGAAATCGCCGAAATATACTTGTCTCTGAGATCGTCCATCGGACCCTCCAATTCGTTGCAAACCTGCTACTAAGCGACAGCGGCCAAAGCAAGCCCACCCCTCTTTCGCTTTTTCAAAATATCCTAGGGGGGTCTGGGGGGATGAAATCCCCCCAGCATCGCGACGCAGGCGAAGCCGCGGCGCAATACCTCAAAACCAAAAACGCCGCCCCATTCAGGAGCGGCGCTTCAATCTTTCAGAACCGATCCCGACGGATCAGGCAGCCAGCGCCGCCTGTGCTTTCTCAACAATCGCACCAAATGCGTCCGGCTCGTTCACGGCCAGATCGGCCAGAACCTTGCGGTCCACCTCGATGCCAGCCAGCGTCAGACCGTTAATAAAGCGCGAATATGTCAGCGCTTCGTCATGGCTGCGCACAGCTGCGTTGATCCGCTGGATCCACAAAGCGCGGAAGTTGCGCTTGCGGTTCTTGCGGTCACGGGTTGCATATTGGTTTGCCTTGTCGACGGCCTGACGGGCCACCTTGAAGGTGTTTTTGCGACGGCCGTAATAGCCTTTCGCGGCATCCGTTACTTTCTTGTGACGGGCATGGGTTGTGGTGCCACCTTTAACGCGCATCTCAAATCTCCTTCGACTTAGCGGTCATAGGGCATGAAGCCCTTGACGATTTTGGCATCGGGAGCGGACAACGTGGTCGTGCCACGTGCGTCGCGGATGAATTTGCGGGTGCGCTTGATCATGCCGTGGCGTTTGCCAGCTTGACCAGCCAGGACCTTACCGGTCGCCGTCACTTTAAAGCGCTTCTTGGCGCTCGACTTTGTCTTCATCTTGGGCATTTCCGTCTCCTACGTTCAGGTTCGCTTTACGCGCGACTCGGCATGCCGCTTGGGCCGGACGCACGAACTCAGGCGCGCCGTATACGAAGGGCGCGGGTTCAGGGCAAGTCCTAATTTAAAGGATGTAGCGGCCAACGACGTCGACGAAGACTTCCGGGATTTCGTTAATCTTATAGCCACCCGGTTTATTCGAGATCGCATAGACCACCATCACCCCGGACAGGACCACAACGATCGTGGCCACGCGCGGCGCGCGGCCATCCGACAGGGCCGACAAAATTGCGGGAATAGAAAATCCGCCTAAGACCAGGCCAATCACAAAAAGAAGATCATTATCCATTTAAACCACGTTACGCGGTGAAGAATGGACTCTATCATTCAGGATCAGTGCGGAAAATCAACCTTTCTTCACAAGGCGCAACCCTGAGGATATTGGTGGAACCGGTCACGTTGAACGGCACACCGGCGGTCACGACGATCTGATCGGCCTCTTCGGCCAGCCCCATCATACGTGCCGCACGGGCTGCCCCGACAACGGCCATCTTGAACCGCTCGACATCGCCCCCGGTGAGAAACACGTTGGTGCCCCAACTCAGACAAAGCCTGCGCGCAGTGCCCACCAGCGGGGTCAGCGCGATGATTGGCACGCGCGGGCGCTCGCGCGCGGTCAGCAGTGCGGTGGTGCCAGATTGCGTGAAACAGCAGATCGCTTTCACATCCGTCGTCTCGGCAATTTCGCGCGCTGCAGCGACGATGCCGTCGGCCACGGTCGTGCGATTGGCGGTGCGGGACGCCTCGATAATCTCCTGATAGGTCGGATCATCCTCAACCTCGATCGCCACGTTGTTCATCGTGGTCACCGCCTCAATCGGGTAGCTGCCCGCCGCAGATTCCGCCGAGAGCATAATCGCGTCAGTACCTTCATAGATCGCCGTCGCCACGTCCGAGACCTCGGCCCGGGTGGGCATCGGGCTTTCGATCATGCTTTCCAGCATCTGGGTCGCCACGATTACCGGCTTCGCCGCAGCCCGGCATTTCCGGATCAACTGCTTCTGGATCGGCGGCACGTTCTGCACAGGCAGTTCTACGCCCAGATCGCCCCGCGCGACCATGATCCCGTCCGACACTTCAAGGATTTCGTTGAACGCTTTCACGGCAGCAGGTTTTTCGATCTTCGACAGGATCGCAGCGCGCCCTTGTGCCAGCTCGCGCGCCTCGTTCACGTCCTCGGCCCGCTGCACGAAGGACAGCGCCAGCCAATCGACGCCCAACTGGCAGACAAACTCCAGATCGGCGCGGTCTTTGTCCGACAGAGCGGCCAGTGGCAGCACCACATCCGGCACGTTCACGCCTTTCCGGTTCGAGATTGTGCCGCCTGCGATCACCACGCAATCGGCGAAATCCGCGCCACAAGCGGTCACTTCCAGACGGATCTTGCCGTCATTCACCAACAGATGCGCGCCCACCTCAAGGGCTGCGAAAATCTCCGGATGCGGAAGGCGCACACGGCTTTCGTCGCCCTCGGCCTCATCCAGATCCATGCGGAACGCGGCCCCTTCGACCAGCTCTTCTTCGCCATTGGCAAAAGTGCCGACACGCAGCTTGGGGCCTTGCAGGTCGGCCAGAATGGCAATCGGGCTGTCGAGATCCTTTTCCACCTGACGAATGATCTCGTGACGGGCTTTGATCTCGGAATGATCGCCATGGCTCATGTTCAGACGGAACACATCGGCCCCGGCCTCATGCAGCTTGCGGATCATTTCGTAATCGTTGGAGGCCGGTCCCAGCGTCGCCACGATTTTCACATTTCTCAGTCGTCTCATTCTACATCCCGGATTGTTACCGCTAACGTCGGTTTAAGTGCTTATCGCGCAATTCCATTCCCACCACAACTGACCTATCAAATGCGGGAACGGGATGACACGCGAATGACATATCAACCATTTGAGATTTTAGGGGCCGAGCGGCCCGGCCGCTGGGTTGTGACCTGCGACCATGCGGCAAACACAGTGCCGCCGGAACTGGGCGGCACGCTTGGCTTGCCTGAGGCCGACATGGCCCGCCATATCGCCTATGATGTGGGCGCTGCCGGTGTGACAAAGGCACTGGCCAAGCATCTGGACAGCCCCGCAATCCTGTCGAACTTTTCGCGGCTGGTGATTGATCCCAATCGCGGCGAGGATGATCCGACGCTGCTAATGCGGCTCTATGACGGCACCATTATTCCGGCCAATCGCAACGTGATCCTCGCCGATATAGAGGCGCGGCTCAACGCGTATCACCGTCCTTATCATGCGGCTCTGGCCCAATTGATGCAGCGGCCCGACCCGGTAATGCTGGCGATTCACAGCTTCACGCCTCGGCTGAATGGCCGCTCTCCACGACCGTGGGAAGTGGGTGTGCTTTATGCCACTGACGCACGCTTGGCGCATCCACTGATTGCGGCCTTGCGGGCCGAGGGCGATCTGACCGTGGGCGAGAACCAGCCCTACGCGGGACACCTGCCCGGAGACGCTGTGGATCGTCACGCGCTTAGCGCAGGTCATCCCAACATATTGATCGAACTGCGCAACGACCTCATATCTGATGCAAAGGGACAGCAATACTGGGCCGACCGGCTCGCGCCATTGCTGATCCGTGTCTTGGCCGAAACGGGCCTTTAAGGGAGATGACTGATGGATGACCAGACCAAACTTGAGCTTGAAGCCGCCGCCTTTCGCCGCCTGCAGGCCCATTTGGCAGAGCGCACGGATGTGCAGAATATCGACATGATGAACCTGGCGGGCTTCTGCCGGAACTGCCTATCGCGCTGGTATCAGGAAGCCGCCAACGCGCGCGGCATCGAGATGTCAAAAGAAGAAGGCCGCGAAGCGTTTTACGGGATGCCTTACGCAGAGTGGCGCGAGAAGTATCAGACCGAGGCGAATGACGCTCAGAAAGCGGCGTTTGAGGTCAGCCATAAAGAGCACGGATGAGGGGTCGCAGCGTTGCGCTAGTACGGCGCGCGCGGCTTCTTGAAGACTTCCGACAGTAAACTTGGTTTGCGCTTCACGCGAGGCTGTCCCGCGCGCCAGTCCACGGCCTTGCGCCTTTGAGTATCTCGAAAGTTTTCCAGCAGATCAGCGCTCAAGACAAACCAGCGTCTTGAAAAATGCACAATCTGCGCAAGGCATAGAAAGACAAATGCGATTTCCAATGTCATGTCCCGTTCCTCTGAAAATCGTCAGAAACCCCTAGGCAGCATATCAAATACACCCCACTGCCCGTTGAATTGTTAACCAATCAGCAAAGGATTCCGGCAAAACTATGGGGGTGTATCCCCTCAGCATACGTAGTTGCAGAATCCTCCAATTGCTGCACAGTGTTACCCACAAGAATTTGAGGGGTAACTGTGGCTTCCATACAAGAACTCAAGGACGCACTCGAAACTGAGCAAACAAAGGCTTTGGACGTTGCTGATCGCGCCCTTACGTCGATTGATACACTTCTCAATCTCTCAATGTGGGTATTGGCGGTGTTTGCAATCATCATCGCTTTGATCGCCTTATTTGGTTGGGGGTTCATTGCCAGATCAGCGCGCCGTCGAGCCGAAAAAATTGCAAAAGATGCCATTGATGAGTATATTAAGAGTGAAATGTTCACAAATGTTCTCGAAAAAAACGTTCGTCAGGAGGTAAAGTCTCGTGTTGGTGAGAAGGTAATCCTGGCCAACCTAACTGAGGAACCGTCCGGGGATGATCCAGATCCCTTCCCGCAAGCACCGGAGGCGAAATAATGATACCAGCAGAGATCAGATCGGTTACCGAAACCGCTCCTGTTGATGTGCTGGAAGCGGCTCGTCGGTTGGGCGTGCAGGTCTTCTCAGCGAAACTGGCGGACAAAGTGTCTGGCGTATTGCTGCGGGATCCGTCCTATGGTTCACAATCTGGGTTTGTCATCTTTGTGGACTCTGATGAGCCGTCTTATCGTCAACGGTTCACGGCGGCACACGAACTTGGTCACTTTGTTCTTCACAGGGATGCTGTTGGGGAGCGCAATGAAGACAACTACCTGTTGCGCTCTGAGAACATGAGCAATCAGCAAGAGGTAGAAGCAAATAAGTTTGCTGCCGCCCTTTTGATGCCAATGGACTTGATTCAAAAGGAAATGGAGCAAGGCAATTCGACAGTATCTGGCCTTGCGAACACATTCGGCGTGTCCCCTACCGCAATGTCCATCCGGCTTGGGCTTCCGACGTGACCAGCCTTAGAGAAGCAAGAAAACAAGGACTTGAAGATTTCATCAAAGAGCACGAGGCAGGCCCAGAAGGTGACCTCGACAAGCTGGACGCCGTGATTAAGCGTCCAACTCAGGGAAGCGGGAAAGCAACTCGCCCAGCATCGTCTCAGGACGCATCCGACGATTGAAGCGGTACTCAAATTCTTTGACGTAGGTCTCAAGATACTTGGGCGACACGCTGATGTGCGTCCCTGAGATTGAGTTTTTTAGGTGGCGGAAAAAGTTCTCTACTTGGTTGGTCGTGGTACCGTCTTCGGCCACATATTCACCCTGACCGTGGTTCACTGTCTTGTGAGTGTATTCCGCAGGGTGGAACGTCTTCTGATAGGCCCGCAGTTCGTCAGTATGTAGTTCTGAGCCTTTCTCTACGTTGGCGAGGATTTGAGGCTTGAGAGAGCCGCGTGTCTGGTCTGGAACCACCTTGGCAATCGCGGTGCCATCGCGCTCTACCATCGCCATAACGACGCTCTTGCGCTTGCGCCAGTCCATCCCGGTAGTCTTGCCGCCCACAAAAGTCTCATCGACCTCAACAACCACGCCTTCGCCGCCAATAGGCTCTTCACCGTCTACCGCAGCCATATGTTCGCGGATCAGCTTCGCCATGCGCCACGCTGTCTTGTAGGTGACGCCAAGCTGACGCTGCAATTCCTTGCCGCTGACGCCATGCTTGGACGTGGTGAACAAGAAAATCGCATAGAACCAAAGCTGCAAGGGCGTCCGACTCTTTTCAAAAATGCTGCCAACCATCGGATGAATGTGGTGACCGCACCACTGGCAGGAGAAAGCCTGCTCATTGGTCAGGCGATACCACTTAGCCTCACGCTCACACTTGGGGCAGACATGGCCCTGACCAAAACGGACGTTAAACAAATGCTCAAGACAAGCCTCATCTGTGGGGAATTGCTGGAAGAACTGGCGGACATTGGTCTGTTTCATACCCTTTATGCAGGCATTGGACTACCGTATGTCAAGGGGATACACCCCAAACTATGTCGGATTTGAGGCGCATCTGAGGCGGTCACTGCCTTATGAGCGCCACAAAGCGCGTCTTCGCAAACGGTTTGAGGCAAGCCCCCGGACCGCCTGTCAGACACGAAAAAGCCCGCGCTGTAGGCTCAGCGCGGGCTTTGAATATGTCTGGATGAATGTTGCTGGATCAGCGCGCGCGGCGCAGCCACTTCAGCCCACCGATGACAACCAGTGTCAGGACAGCACCAACGACAGCGCCAAGCAGATGATCGGCGCTGAGCGCGAAATGCAGCACGGTCTCAAGACCCGTGCCATGATCGCCATGGGCAAGTGCCGGAGCGGCAGCAGTCATCAGGGCGATAGTGGTGAGTGTTGTTTTGGTCATGAGGTCTCTCCTGAGGTTGACCGGACGCCCCGAAGTGGGTCGCGCCGTTGATATCATCACTACGTCACCACAGAGCGTCCGCGCCTGCAACACCGGAAGCGGCAAATGCGGCGTTCAGACCGCCTTCTTCTGGCTTTCGTCCAGATAAATCTCGCGCAGGCGGGCGGCCACAGGGCCGGGTGTGCCTTCCCCAATGGCGTCACCGTCAAACTCGACGACCGGCATCACGAAGGTGGAGGCAGAGGTGATAAACGCCTCGGCTGCATTCTTGGCTTCCTCGACCGTGAAAGGACGTTCTTCGACCTTCATCTGGGCTTCGCGGGCAAAGCGCAGAACGGCGGCGCGGGTGATACCGTGCAAAATCTCGTTGCCAAGATGGCGGGTCACAAGAACACCCTCTTTCGTCACGATATAGGCGTTGTTGGAGGTGCCTTCGGTCACAAATCCGTCCTCGACCATCCAGGCATCATCGGCACCTGCGGCTTTGGCCATCATCTTGCCCATGGACGGATAGAGCAGCTGCACCGTTTTGATATCGCGACGGCCCCAGCGCTGATCCTCAATCGAGATGACCTTCATCCCGGTCTTCGCCGCAGGGCTTTCGATCAGGTTCTTTTCTTGGGTAAAGAGCACAATCGTCGGCGTCGCATCCTTGGGATAGGCGAAATCGCGATCCGCGGCGCCGCGCGTGATCTGCAGATAGACCATGCCTTCTTCGACATCATTGCGTTCGACGAGTTGGCGATGGATTTCCAACAGCTCGTCCATCGTCACCGGCGAGGTCATCTCAAGCTCCGTCAAAGAGCGCTCAAGCCGCTTGGCGTGACCATCAAAATCGATCAGCTTGCCGCCCAGAACGCTGGTGACCTCATAGACGCCATCGGCAAACAGAAAGCCGCGGTCAAAGACAGAGACCTTGGCATCCTCTTCGGCGACGTAGTCTCCATTGACGTAAACGGTGCGGCTCATGATCGTCTCCCTAGCCCCAGAGTACTGCCTCAGGCGGGTGCACTCCGGCGTCATCAAATTGCAAAGCGTTGTCCCGGTCTTCGGCCAGAAGCAGCGGCCCGTCAAGATCGGTAAACGCCACACCTTGCGCAAGAAGCGTGGCAGGCGCCATGGCAAGCGAACTGCCGACCATGCAGCCGACCATGACACCGTAGCCTTGGGCCTGGGCCTCTTTCTTGAGCAAGAGTGCTTCGGTCAGCCCACCTGTCTTGTCCAGTTTGATGTTCACCAGATCATACTTGCCCTTCAACGCAGGCAAGCTGGCGCGATCATGGCAGCTTTCATCTGCGCAGACGGGCAAGGGCCTTGCGATCTCGGACAGCATGTCGTCATCGCCAGCAGGCAACGGTTGTTCGACCAGCTCAACGCCAAGGCGGACCAGATGCGGGGCAAGGTCGGAATAGACCTCTGCCGTCCAGCCTTCATTGGCATCCACGATGATACGGGCGGTGGGCGCCCCTTTGCGAACTGCCTCAAGGCGGGGCATGTCGTCAGGCGTGCCAAGCTTGATCTTAAGCAGCGGGCGGTGCGCGTTTTGTGCAGCCTGCGCTTGCATCTTCTCGGGCGTATCGAGTGAAAGCGTATAGGCGGTGATTTCAGGGCCAGGCATGGGCAGACCAGCCAGATCCCACACCCGCTTGCCTGCGGTTTTGGCGGCATGATCCCACAAGGCGCAATCGACGGCATTGCGGGCGGCGCCAGCGGGGAGAAGCTCTGGCAACGTGGCGGGCGTCACATCTTTGGGGAGCGCTTCGATCTGAGCCGTCACACTCTCCAACGTTTCACTATACCGCGCGTAGGGCACGCATTCACCCCAGCCCCGCCCTGCGCGGACGGTCAGGACCTGCGCTTCGGTGCGTGAGCCGCGCGAGATGGTGAAGACCTGCGCGAGCGGGAAGACGTCTTTGGAAACCGTAATCATGCGCTGACCCTAAAGGGCCGCAAGCGCATCGACCAGACGTCCCGCACCCTGACGGAACGGATCGACCGTGGGCAGGCCCATACGACCTTCGACCTCGGCCAGATAGGCCAGCGCATCGTCTTCCGCCAGATGTTGGGTGTTCACCGAAATGCCGATAATCCGAACGTTTGGATTGGCAACCTGCGCGATGGGCAAAACCATGTCCCGCAGTGCCTCGAGAGAGGGCAGATCATAGCTCGGCAGGCCGCGCATATGGGTGCGGGTCGGCTCGTGGCTGAGTACCAGCGCGTCGGGTTGGCCACCATGGATCAGCGCCATCGTCACACCGGAATAAGAGACGTGGAACAAGCTGCCCTGCCCTTCGATATGATCCCAGTGATCGGCATCATTATCTGACGTCAGATATTCGACAGCCCCCGCCATGAAATCTGCGACCACCGCGTCCAGTGGAACGCCGTCGCCGGTAATCAGAATGCCGGTTTGGCCAGTGGGCCGGAAGGTGGATTTCAAGCCACGCTTGCGCATCTCGGCATCCATGGCGAGGCCGGTATACATCTTGCCAACCGAACAATCCGTGCCGACAGCAAGGCACCGCTTGCCCGCGCGCTTGATGCCATTGGCGATGGGATACATCACTTCCGGCACCCGCACGTCATGCAGTGCACGGCCCAACTCATAGGCCAAGGCGACGAGTTCGGGTTCGTGCTTGAGCAAGTTGTGCAAACCGCTGGCCAAATCGTAGCCGTGGCGCAGCGCGTCTTTGAGCACCTCCATCCACGCCTTCGAGATCACGCCACCGCGGTTGGCGACGCCAATAACCAAGGTGCGCGCGCCGGCGGCATAGGCCTCTTCCAAGCCCATATCGGCCACTTTCATATCCGCGCCACAGCCGGGCAAGCGCAACTGGCCAACCACGTGATCGGGACGCCAGTCCTTGATGCCTTGCGCAACCTTTGCGGCCAGAGCATCAGGGGCATCGCCCAGAAAAAGCAGATAAGGTGTTTTGAGCATGGCAGCCTCCAAATGTCTGAGATGGTTTCGCCGATACGCCGGGCAAAGTGCTTCGTAAAACTGCACATTTCAGTCTCATTTTCGAAGATTCTTCCGTAAGAAGAATGAAGCTCAGGATATCTGGCTTCGTATTGCTGCAATGCCGCATTTTACGCTGCACCTGCACGAATCCGGTTGCTTGCATTTGAGCAATATTCTAACTCTTGCGGCGAAAAAATCGAAATTTCCTTACCAAGAGGCCGCTATGTCTTTCCGTCTCCAGCCCACGCCCCCTGCCCGTCCGAACCGTTGCCAGCTTTTTGGCCCCGGCTCGCGCCCGGCCATTTTCGAAAAGATGGCGGCCAGCGCTGCAGACGTCATTAACCTTGATCTGGAAGACAGCGTCGCCCCGTCGGACAAAGACAGCGCCCGGGCCAATGTGATTGAGGCCATCAGCGCGGTTGATTGGGGCAACAAGACCCTGTCGGTGCGGATCAACAGCCTGGACACGCCCTATTGGTATCGCGATGTGGTCGATCTGCTGGAAAAAGGTGGCGAACGTCTGGATCAGATCATGATCCCGAAGGTTGGCTGTGCCGAGGATCTTTATGCGGTCGATGCGCTGGTGACGGCTGTTGAGCGTGCGACGGGGCGCACGAAGTCGCTGGGCTTTGAGGTCATCATCGAAAGTGCGGCAGGCATTGCGCATGTGGAGGCGATTGCGGCGGCCTCACCGCGTTTGACGGCGATGAGCCTGGGTGC
Organism: Cognatishimia sp. MH4019; assembly: GCF_020177595.1. Classification (GTDB taxonomy): domain Bacteria; phylum Pseudomonadota; class Alphaproteobacteria; order Rhodobacterales; family Rhodobacteraceae; genus JAHTBL01. Next base: position 87,818 of record NZ_JAHTBL010000004.1, read on the forward strand.
TGCGGATTTCGCGGCCTCGATGGGGATGCAGACGACCGGCATCGGCGGCACGCAGGAAAACTATTACATCATCCACGAAGGCACCAAGCATTGGGGTGATCCATGGCACTGGGCACAAGCCGCGATTGTCGCCGCCTGCCGGACCCATGGCGTTCTTCCGGTGGACGGGCCTTATGGCGATTTCAGCGATGATGATGGGTTTGTCGCGCAGGCCAAACGATCCGCCACATTGGGCATGGTCGGCAAATGGGCGATCCACCCCAAGCAGGTCGCACTTGCCAATGAGGTGTTCACACCGTCGGCAGAAGCGGTCGCCGAAGCACGCGAAATTTTGGAGGCGATGGAAACCGCCAAAGCCAATGGCGAAGGGGCCACGGTTTACAAAGGCCGTCTGGTCGATATCGCGTCAATCAAGCAGGCCGAGGTGATCGTGAACCAGTCCGAGATGATAGCGGGCTGATGCCTCCGGCGGGAGTATTTTCGCAAAAGTGAAACAGCAAGAGGGCGCGCGTTAAGGTTAACGCGCGCTCTTTTTGGTTAACGGATCGGGACGCAGACATCGGTCAGAAGATCATCTGGCGCGGTGTCATGGGGCGCGTTCAGATAGACCTCGGTCGGGGGCGCATCGCGCGTTTCTTCGCCGCTTTGGGGCAACCAGACGCCGTAGAGGTAATCATAGGCTGCCTTGAGACCGGCATAGGGGCCTTTGTAGTGCATCACGGCGACGCGACCCTCAGGCAGGTCGACCCGTTCAAGCGTGTCAGGGATAACGCCAGGATCAGCGATCACCACCCCGGCATGGCTGCGCAGATCGGCAGCCGCAACAGCGTTCGGGTCATCATAGTAAACACCCGTCATGCCGCGCACATGGGGCCACAGATCCTGCGCGGTGCAAATCTGTTGCAGCGTCTCAAACGCCTGACCCACCTCAAGATAGGGGCCTTTGTGCGGCAAGGCGGCAAGGGTCAGTGCAGGGGTGGTTGTGGTTTCTACGAGAAACATCGGTCTTTCTCCTTTTTCCGGGCTGTTGAGCGGCGATCTGAGATCACCGCGGACACGGAACGCAGACGGGGACATGCCAAAGCCCTTGCGAAACCCGCGACTGAACGCTTGCACGCTGTCATAGCCGCAGATCTGAGCCACATAGGCAACCGAGGCATCGGTTTGCACCAACATGCAGGCCGCGCGGTGCAGACGCACACGGCGCACGGCTTGCGCACAGGTTTCGCCGGTCATGCCGTGAAACACCCTGTGCCAGTGAAACCGCGACATGGCGGCCACATCCGCAAGCCGGTCCAGGGACAGATCGCCTGCCGGGTTTTCGTGGATGTAGTCCAGCACGCGCAGAATACGGTCGTGGTAGCTTGCAGCCATGGTCGTCGTCTCCCTCGTTCCAAGGATGTCATGACACAGGCCCGTTTCACAAATCTTGCTGAGTTGAACTTTCCGCAACGTCTGGTCATATAGCCTGCAGTGAGTTTGGAGCCCCCGATGACCAATTACCTCGAATTTGAAAAACCGCTGGCCGAGATTGAAGGCAAAGCCGAAGAGCTGCGGGCCATGGCGCGCTCGAACGAGGAAATGGATGTCGAGGATGAAGCCAAAGCGCTGGACAAGAAGGCCGCGGATCTGCTGGTCGATCTTTACAAGTCGCTGACGCCCTGGCGGAAATGTCAGGTGGCACGCCACCCGGACCGCCCGCATTGCAAAGACTATATCGAGGCGCTGTTCACCGAATACACGCCGCTGGCCGGCGACCGGAACTTTGCCGACGACCATGCGGTGATGGGTGGGCTTGCACGGTTCAATGACCAGCCTGTCGTTGTGATCGGTCAGGAAAAGGGGAACGATACCAAGTCCCGGATAGAGCGGAACTTTGGCATGGCCCGTCCCGAAGGATATCGCAAGGCGATCCGCTTGATGGAGATGGCAGACAAGTTTGGTCTGCCGATCATTACATTGGTGGACACTGCCGGGGCCTATCCCGGCAAAGGTGCGGAAGAGCGTGGTCAATCCGAAGCGATTGCCCGCTCGACCGAGAAATGCCTGCAGGTGAAAGTGCCCCTGATCACCGCAATCATTGGTGAAGGCGGTTCCGGTGGTGCTGTGGCCTTCGCCACCGCCAACCGCGTTCTGATGCTGGAGCATTCGGTCTATTCGGTCATCAGCCCCGAAGGCTGCGCGTCGATCCTGTGGAAAGACGCGGAAAAGATGCGCGAAGCGGCAGAGGCTTTGAGGCTGACGGCGCAAAACCTCAAGGAGCTGGGCGTGTGTGACCGGATCATCGACGAACCGCTGGGTGGCGCGCATCGCGACAAGGACGCCGCAATCGACAGTGTTCGCGAGGCGATTGCCGCGGCCTTGGCAGACCTCAGCAATGAAGCACCAGAGGTGATCTTGTCGAACAGGCGCAAGAAATTCCTGTCGATGGGAAGCAAAGGGCTGGCCGCCTGACGCTTGTCAGCGCCCGTCGGCAATCTCGCGTGCGAGATAATCCATTTCCGAGATACGGTAGCTGTCCCCGCCACAGCGGCTCATCCCGCCGGGCATGTGCAGGAATGTAAGATCGCGATCAGGATCATAACATAACAGGGGGCGCCAACGCGTTCGGGTTTGCTGCTCCATGGGTTGAGGAACCTCACGCGCCCGATCTGCCAATTCCGCAAAAAGCGGGGACAGGCAGGCACCATCGCTGGCATAAAGCCCGTTTGTCGCTTTTGCGAACGCCGGGTCCGCATCCGAGAGTTGCCCCAACTGCGCCGCTGTCCGCATCGTCATCAACGGAAAAAGCCACCGCTCTGTGCGCAGCACAAACCCAAGGATGGGCGCGCGGTTGCTACGGTCGCCTTGTTGCCAGCGCACGCGCAAGGTGAAGGCGACGGGATGGATTTGATATCTGGTCATCCCCTCGCCTTCAGTCGCGCGAATATTCTCACCAGAGAACGCCACGCGGTTGCCGACAAGCTGCTGGTCAGGATCAGACGTCGCGCAGCGCACACAGTTGATAACGCCCAGACCTTCGGGCGATATCCTCACAAGATCCTCGCGTCGGACCAAAGGATGCACGGCGTTCAGGCGGTTTGGCTTTTCAACCGAAACGCTTTCAATCGCCTCGCCATCATGGATCATTGGGCAACCCAACCCATCTGGCGCAATCACAAGGCCTGCAGAGCCTGTGCCATCCGCCATCGGCTCGAGCGCGATCTGCGAGCCGTCGGTCATGTTCAGGTAAAGCGTGCCTGACGCAGCGGCGGGCATGGCCATGGCACAAAAGAGGCTGAAAGCGGCAAGCATTCGCATGGGGCAAGGATGGCACGGGCGGAAGGTGCTGTCATCAAAGCCGGTCAGACCATCCTGCAAACCGGTGAAATGCTGCCGTTACCACATCGTTTTCGCCGCGCGCGCAGCCCAATCAGCGTCGTAGGTGACACCGTCGAAATCCCCGTTTGTGACATCCGTCATGATTTCACCCACGCTGGGTAGTTCGGCGCTGTCATCGCGCGACCAAAGACCTGCACGGATCAATGCGCGGGCACATTGGGTATAGACCTCGGCAATGCGCACAACGATCACGGTCGCTGGATGCCGGCCCTTTTGTTCAAACTGGCCGACAAGCTCCGGGTCATCGCTGAGCACAGCAGAGCCGTTGACCCTCACGACAGTGTTTGACCCCGGCACCATGAACATCAGCGAAACGCGGCCATCGACGACAATATTACGCAGCGAATCCAAGCGCTGATTGCCGCGCCAATCGGGCAGCGCGAGGGTCTGTGGAGCAAGCTCTCGCACAACGGGGCCATCATCGCCACGCGGCGAGCCGTCTGTGCCATCCGGCCCTACAGTCGTCAGGATGCAGAACCGCGAGGTGATGATCCATTTGCGATAGGTCGGCGTCAGGCAAGGCGCGACCTTGCGGAGCGAGGCCTCTCCGGGCGTGCCGTAAAGCGCCTCAAGCGCCGGGATGTCCTTAACGATCCGCATGAAAGCCCGCCTCTGCATTCAGCGCGTTTGAGCGGGTCTCGATCACCTCTTCGAGCTTCTGCAAAAACACGTTCTTCGGCAGGCCCGGTTCAATCGGATCGAGAAACTCGAAGATCGCCGTGCCTTGTTTGCGGTAGATTCCGCGCTTTGGCCAAAAGACGCCAACATTTGTGGCCACCGGCACACAGGGCTGTTGAAGCTGCTCATAAAGCACAGCCGTGCCGACCTTGTAGGGGGCCTTGACGCCCGGCGCGATGCGCGTGCCTTGAGGGTAGATGATCAGCTGGCCCTCACCATGGCCCGCGCGAACGTCTTCGATCATCTTCTGGATGGCGGCGCCGCGTTTGCCGCGATCCACCATGACGCAGTTCAGACGCACAGCGTATTGCCCCACGACGGGCGCGTATTTGAGCAGCTTTTTCATGATGAACTTGCCGCGCGGCAGAGCGGTGAAGATCATCATCACATCAAGGAAAGACTGGTGCTTTGCGGCGACCAGCACATTGCCTGTGGGCGGTGTGCCTCGGATCTCGACCTTGAGGCCGATCATCCAGGAAGCTGTCCATCGAATGTAGCGCGAGAAAGACTTGCAGCAGACGAATGCGCCGCGCTGATCAACCAGCGCCCATGGGAAGAAGGCCAAACCCCAGAGCGGCATGATCAGATACATCTGCGCATTGAAAATCAACGAGCGCAGCCACTGGATTGCGTAACCCATCAGGTCAGCCCTTTCAGAACACGCAAAGCGGCGGCCCGCGTGGCGATGAGTGCGACGAGGGCGGCCAGCGGCGGCACGATCAGCGGCCAGAACCAATGCACGCCTTGAAAGCCAAGCCCGGTCAGGAACCCCCCAGCCGTCGAGGCTTCGGGCAAGAGCGCGATGGAGATCATTCCCAGCGCAGTGCCGCCCAGCGCACCAACCAAAGCGCGCAAGGTAAAGCGACGCACGAAGGCGTTGGCGATATAGCGGTCGCGCGCGCCCACAAGGCGCAGCACCGACACCACTTGCGCATTGGCCGAAAGGGCGGCGTTTGCAGCCAGCGTAATCATCGCGCCTGTGGTCGCAGCAATCAGCAGGAGGGACATGATACCAAGTGTGCGCAACCTGTTCGCGGCATCAACCAATGGGCGACGCCAACGGGTGTGGTCATCCAGAACAGCGCCGGGCGCCTCGGCTTGCAGACGCAAGCGCAGTCCTTGGGGGTCGAACCCGTCTGTGTCCTCGATCACCTCGATCAGTTGCGGAACGGGCAAGGTATCAAGCGGCAGATCGGGCCCAAACCACGGCTCAAGCAACGCAGTTTGCTCTTCATCGGTGAGCGCGCGGGCCGCGCGGACACCCGGTGTTGTTTGCAGGATCGCGACGACCGCGGCTGTTTGTGCAGCCATCTGTTCCTCGGGCGCGGAGATGCGGACGGTGGAGCTGCGCGCAAGCTCGGCCCCCCAACGATCCGCCAGCCGGGACGTGGCGAGTGACAGGGCCATCGCAAAAACCGCCAGAAAGGCCATCGCGCCTGCGCTGAACATGGTCAGTGAGGCCGTAAAGCCGCTGGGCGGAACGACACGGTCAGCACCGCTTTCAGGCGACATGAGCGCGTTGAGACGAGAGAGAAGCGCGTTCACAAGTCCGCTCCAGCGGCCTGGATCGAACCGCCAACGATCCGCAGGACGCGTGTTGCGACTTGCGCTTTCGCAGCCCGTATCAGGTTCAGATCATGAGTCGCGATAACGATCGTCTTGCCCATTTTATTAAGCTGCACCAGAAGATTGAGCAGCTTCTGGGACATCTCCCAATCAACATTGCCGGTCGGCTCGTCGGCCAACACGATCTCAGGCGAGGTGATGACCGCACGGGCCAAGGCGGCGCGCTGCCGTTCACCACCCGACAGCTCTGGCGGCAGTGAACGCGCTTGCTGCGCCAACCCCACCCAGCTGAGCAGTTCGTCAAGATTTGAAGCCTCTGCGCTCACGTCACGACGCGCAACGGTCAGAGGCAAGGCCACATTTTCGCGCATCGAAAGGTGATCCAGAAACTGGCAATCCTGATGCACGACCCCAATGCGACGGCGCATGTCCGACACCTCGTCCCGGCTTAGCTGTCTGGGGTCCTGACCAAAGATATGCACCCGCCCGCTGGTCGCGGTCAGTTCAGCATAAAGCAGCTTGAGAAACGTCGTCTTGCCCGCCCCGGACGGACCGGTCAGAAAGTGAAACGAGCCCGGCGCCAACGTCAGCGACATGCCCGATAGCAGGGCGCTCCCGTCATAGCCGTAGCCTGCCTCCTGCAACTCGATCACGTCTCCACCCCGCGTTTGGTTAACCGTTGTCATGCCTCAACAACGGTTCGGTTTCAATCATGCTGAAGCTCAATTTCATTGCCCTTCGTCAAATGGTTGCTACAAATGGCATGAACCAAGGTGGACACTGGGCGAGGGGGGCCTGATGCGACTGATCTGCCCGAATTGCGGGGCGCAATACGAAATCGGTGACGACGCGATCCCGGAAGACGGGCGCGATGTGCAATGCTCCAATTGTGGGCACACGTGGTTTCAAACCTCTGCAAAGACCCCTGTCGAGGACGAAACAGACGAGGATCCGATCCCCGAAGAGGTCGATCTGAGCCCCCCGGCAGACGAAGACGAGCTTACCGATGGCGACCTTGATGATGCGCCCGAACCACAGCGTGAACCCACGCGACGCCCCTTGCCCGAAGACGTGCAAGCGGTGCTGCAGGAAGAAGCTGCTTACGAGGAAACAGCGCGCAAGGCAGAAGCTGAAGCCCTTGAATATCAACAGGATTTAGGCCTGTCCGGCGCGATGGAGGAAAGCCCCCGCGATGTGCAGGCGCGCGAGCGTATGGCCCGCCTGCGCGGTCTGGATCCGGAAGACCCCGAAAGCGCCCCGGAACCACCGGCAGAGCCGACGCGCAAGGAATTGCTGCCCGATATTGAAGAGATCAACTCGACCCTGCGCGGCGGGTTGGAGCATGCGTCGGTCCCGCTATCGGATGCAGTCGAGGAACCGGTGAACGAGGGCCGTCGTGGCTTTCGGATCGGCTTTGGTCTGGCCTTGATGATCGCCGCTGCTTTGACCCTTACTTATGTCTATGCGCCGCAGATCAGTGCCGCGATGCCGGGTCTGGCGGACATGCTGACCAGCTATGTCGCGCAGGTCGATCAATTGCGGATCAGCATCGACAACCAGCTGAAAATAGCCGTCGACACGATGAATGGTGGCGAGGGTTGACCGACCGCCGTGGCCAAAAATCCACGGTTGGAGCCGCGTGGCGCGGCACATCTTGCCCGCGCCCATCCTGATACTTACCCTTACATCAGCAGCAGGCCTTCGCCTGATGTGATGGAGATTTTATGCGAGAGCCCCGGGCATAAGCCCGTTCCTGATCTCACCTTTCAGGAACGTCAGTAACAGATAAGGACACGCACGCGCGACGCTGGGTGGCCTTCATTTCGTATACTCTCATAAAATCGAGACACTCCGTTGAATATCTCAAAGCACGAACAACGTGTTTTGCACGAACTCGCCCTTGGTGGATCCATCCACCATGAACGGTGCGAGAACGGTAAAATACGTTCCGTCACCTGTTACACGCGCGCTGGTCACGTCTTAACCGACTGCACGATGCCCGTGTTTCTGCGCCTCAAGAAACGGCGCTTTATCCGCTCGCAAAACGGACGCCCCTACCGCGCCTCGCGTTTGGGGATCAAAGCCGTGCGCGCGCAACTGAACCAACGCTAACAGACAACACGAAAGGACCAGACAATGGAACTTACGTCCAATTTCAAAGAGCGCGGCGGCGAGATTGTCGCGCTGATCACGTCGACCTTCGCCGCCTCGGAGGGCGATGCAGAAGGCCAGTTGGTCGGCCGGATGGCGGCTGACATTCTGGCAACTGTCGCGAAGGACGATCTGCTGGTTTTCACGGCCCTTGAGGCTGGAAAGATCGTTGGCGCGATCATGTTCACGCGCATCAGCTATCCGCAAGACCCTCGGACGGTGTTTGTGCTGTCCCCTGTCGCCATCGGCGCCAGCCATCAAGGGCAAGGTGTTGGGCAGCAGCTTTTGCACTACGGCCTGAAGCATCTGCGGGACGCGGGCGTCGATGTGGCGCTGACCTATGGCAACATCAAGTACTACACAAAGGTCGGATTTGCTCAGATCACCGACGCGCAGGCTCAACCGCCCTTACCGTTGCGCTATCCCCATGGGTGGCTTGGGCAGTCGTTGAAAGGCGACGGCTTCGCGCCTCTTAAAGGATCGTCTCATTGTGTCGAGGCGCTGAACGATCCGGCGTATTGGTGAGGTAAGGCAGACATCCGGATGCAAAGCTCGGGTGTCTGGCCGCCCAGATCAGAAGCGGTCCAGCAAGCGACGCAGATAGTCGCGTTCGACCTCGGGGCGCTCTGTCTCGCCAGAGCGGCGGCGGATTTCGTCAAGCAGATCGCGGGCACGGCGATAGACGTCTTCATCCTGCAAAAGCCCCTGTTCGGTGCCAAGTTGACCGCCGCTATTGCCTTGCTCGCGACCAAGCGGGTCGCGTTGGCTGGGGGCGTTCTGACCGAACTGGTCGCCTTGCTCGCCCTGACCTTGCTGTTGCTGCTGCTGGGCCATCTGATCGCCCAGGTTGCGCATCCCTTCACGGAGCGCTTCCATCGCTGCTGACTGATTATCAATCGCCTCCGCCAGATCGTTCTGGCGCAGCGCTTCTTCGGCATTATCCATGGCTTCACCGGCCCGGCCCAGCGCCTCACGCGCCGCATCGCCTTCCGGCGTTCCGGCACCGGGCATGCTGCCTTGCTGACGGCTCAACTCATCGCGCAGGGCTTGCTGACGATCCGCGAGGGTGTCGGCTTGGCTGCCCGGGCCCCCTTGCCCGTCCTGCTGGTTCTGCGCCTGACCCTGGCCAGAGCCTTGCTGCTGACCGGGTTGCTGGCCTTCGCCCTGCTGTTCGCCCTGACCCTGGCCCTGCCCCTGCTGGGTGTGCTCTTGCCCACGACCTTGCCCGCCAGAACGGCCTTCATTCTGCGCGCTCTCGCCCGCTTGGGCATTCGGGTTGAACTGTTCTTGCAGATCGCGGAAGGCCTCGTCGCTCAGACCCTGCTGTTCGCGCAGCGTCTCGGCCAGACCTTCCATCGCCTGTTCACCGGGGCTTTGCTGGCCCTGTTGACCTTGCTGGCCTTGAGTGACGCGCATGTTCTCCATCATCTGGTTGAGCTGATCAAGAAGCTGCTGCGCTTCGGCCATACGGCCTTGCTCCATCAGCTCTTGAATGCGGTCCATCATGTCTTGCAGCTGATCGCCCGTGATCTCCTGCATGTTTTCGGCGCTTTGCTGGCCATCCTGCGGGTCTGACTGTTCGGCAAGCTGGCGCATGTAGTCCTGCATCGCCTCGCGCAGTTCTTGCATCAGCTCTGCGATTTCCTCGTCGCTGGCACCGTCGCGCATCGCCTCAGACAGTTGATCTTGCGCGCGACGCAGACGCTCCAGCGCGTCCGACAGGCTGCCATCTTCAAGCAGAATAGCCAGATCCCAAAGGGCCTGCGTGATCTCTTCCTGCTCTTCATCGCCAAAACCATACGCCGCGAAAGCCTCAAGGCGGCGGATGATCATGCGGGTGCGCAGGTAGGCGGTTTCTGAACGATAGATATCTTCCGGGCGATGCGAGACCGTCCGCAGGATCTGCGCCACGCGCGGCGCGTTGGACTTTGACCAAAGCAGGTCGCGGCGCTGCTCGATCACCGACTTCGCAAGCGGATCAAAGAAGCGGCGGCCCGGAAGCGTGACCTCGGCAAGGGCTGTCTGACCGGTCTGGCCCAGCGCGTCTTCAACCTCGATCTGCAACGTCACAGGTAGGTTCGCGAAAGGATGTTCCGACAGGTTCTCGATCAGCGTTTCTTCGAACTCCGCCCGATTGCCAGAGATCGGCATCGGCGCATCCAGCACAATCGGCTCACGCGGGTCTGGATCGACAACCAACCCGTGACGGCGGTCGACATTCACAAGGTCAATGTTGATCGTCGCTGTGCCGCCAACGACGCCAAAATCATCCGTCGCCAGAAATCGCTGTTGCATCTGGCCGTCGGCCTCGGACTCCATATTGGAGGAAAGCGAGACGGACGGCGCGCTATCTGGAACCATGACGATATTCCAGCTGCGCCCGCCCTGCCCGTCGATGGACAATGTGCCGCTTTTCGTGACCTCAAACTCTTGATTGATATCAGCGGCAGAGCCGACATCTTCAGTTCGGCCAGACACCGTCTCGGATACGGTCAACGCGCCCACTTCACCATAAAGGCGCAGCGTGAGGCGACTGCCTTCGGGAACGCGGAATGCGTCATTGGTGATGTCGTTCAGATAGAGGCTTGGTGCGCCAGTGTAGGCGGGCGGTTCAACCCAGCCTTCCCATGCAGGGCCCGTGGCCAGTTGATCCGCCATGCCGGGGGTCATTTGCGTGACCGATGCCACTCGCAGGACAGAGCCGAAAATCAACGCTGTGACAAACGCCAAAAGGGCCACATAGCGCAGCGCGAACGGATCGCGGCGGGCGATGGTCAGATCAGGCTGAACCGGCTTGGCAGATTTCGCACGCTCGGCCATTCGGTCGATATGGGCGTCCCACACGGCTTGCGAAGCGGGGTCTTGCGACCCAATGGCCTGCGTGTCCGTGATCGCTGCAATTGGACGACCGGGAAGCGTTTGATCCAACCGGTCCAACGCCTCGTCCCAGGTGGGCCATATGAAACTGCGGATGCCGTAATAGACCGCGTAAAGCGCCCCGCCGAAGGACGCGACGGCGATGGCCCAGACGGCCTCCACCGCAAGTTCGTCCTGCACGCCCATCATCAGGAGCGCAGCAACAAGGAAAATGATCGAAAAAAGTGGCCAGAACCCCCGCAAGACACGCTCGGCCAGCATGCCGAGACGGGTCAACCGAATAGGCCAGCGCAGGGCGCGCGTGGTGGTATCAGGCAAAGGGGTGGTGTTGGCCATACATCATTCCCAAAGGCTCACATCGCGGGATAGCGATCAAAGCCATTCGGGAATGGTATCGCGATTTATCATTTCGTCAAAGGTGGGACGGGGCCGAATGACAGCGAATTGATCGCCTTGCACCAGAACTTCGGGGATCAGGGGGCGGGTGTTGTATTCGCTGGACATAACAGCGCCATAGGCACCGGCCGAACGGAACGCCACCAGATCATCCGCTTTCAGAGGCGGCATATCGCGTTGCTTGGCGAATGTGTCGCCGCTTTCGCAGACCGGCCCGACGATGTCATAGGGCTGCTGATCGACACCCGGAGCAGGCTCAATCACCGGGATAATGTCATGATAAGCCTCATACATCGCGGGGCGGATCAGATCGTTCATTGCCCCGTCTAATATAAGAAAATCGCGCCCTTCGCCCGATTTCACATAGATCACCTTGCTGACCATGATGCCCGCATTGCCCGAGATCAGGCGCCCCGGCTCAATCTCGATCTCACAGCCGAGATGGCCGACGGTATTCTTGATAAGCGCGCCGTATTCTGTGGGCAGTGGCGGCGCCTCGTTCGAGCGCGTGTAAGGGATGCCCAGACCTCCGCCGAGGTCCAGACGCGTAATCTCGTGTCCATCGGCGCGAAGTTGCTCAGTTAGCTCGGCAACCTTCTGATAAGCCGCTTCAAACGGGGCCAGTTCGGTGAGTTGCGACCCGATATGCACGTCGATTCCGATCACTTTGAGACCGGGAAGCGAGGCGGCCAGCGCATAAACATCGCGCGCGCGTGCGATGGGAATGCCGAATTTGTCTTCCTTGCGACCCGTCGCGATCTTGGCGTGGGTCTTCGCATCCACGTCGGGGTTCACACGGACAGTGATCGGGGCGGTCTTGCCGAGTTGCGTGGCGACAGCAGACAGCACCTGCATCTCAGGCTCAGATTCGACGTTGAACTGCCGAATCCCGCCTTCGAGGGCGAGACGCATCTCATCCGCGGTCTTCCCAATGCCGGAGAAAACGATTTTGTCGCCCGGAACACCTGCCGCCTTGGCCCGCATATATTCGCCGCCAGAGACCACATCCATACCTGCGCCCGCATCCGCCAACAGCTTGAGGATTGCCTGGTTCGAGGCTGATTTCATCGCAAAACACACCAGATGCGGCATGCCATCCAACGCGTCATCAAACAGCGTGAAGTGACGCAAGAGCGTGGCCGACGAATACAGATAGAACGGCGTGCCAACCTTGGCCGCAATCTCGGACACGGGGATATCTTCAGCGTAAAGAACGCCGTCTCGATAGAGGAAATGATCCATTAGGCGGGCCCCTAAACCGGTCGTGAACGCAGGAACAGATACAGCGGCAAACCGCAGCTGACGCCGATACAGAACGTCGCCGGGATCGCGATGAGGGCGATCCAGTTCCGGCGCACCAGCGTCTCGGAAATGATGAAGACCGTCAGGGCCACGGCGGCAATCGTCAGGTCCCAGACCAGCCCGCTTGTTGCCGCATTCACGTGCCACGCATCGACCATCGCCATCAGGTCATAGCCGTTCTCATTGAACCAGCTGATGAAGTAATACATCGGATGGATCGACCCCCAGATCGCGAGGGCCAGGTATGTCAGGCGGAGCGGCGACATCTATGCGCCCTCAGTCACGGTCGAGGGGTCGATGGGGCGCGACAGGTCGCCCTCCACGGTCGAGGTGTCCGTCGGGGTCGTGATTGGCTCTGCCGGAACGATCACCTCCGCGTCTTTTGGCGGCGGGGGCGTCGGCGGGCCATCGGCGCCGCAAGCAGCGAGGATCAGTGGAGCGATCAGAAGAAGCGGTCTCATCCAAGGATTTCCTTCCAGCGGGCAACTTGTTCGCGGACACGTGTCGGTGCCGTGCCGCCATAAGACATGCGCGACGCGACCGAGTTTTCCACCCCAAGAACGTCGAAAACTGTCTTCGTGATATCAGCATGAACGGATTGCATGTCCTCAAGGCTCAGATCCGGCAGGTCGCAGCCCTTGGATTCGGCCAGTGCGACCAACGATCCGGTGATGTGATGCGCATCGCGGAACGGCAGGCCCAGCTCGCGCACCAGCCAGTCGGCAAGGTCCGTCGCGGTGGAAAAGCCGGTGGCCGCCGCCGCGCGCAGTTCTGCGCGGTTGGCGGTCATGTCCTTGACCATGCCTTCCATCGCAGCCAGCGCCAGCATCAGGTTGTCGGCCGCGTCAAAGACCTGTTCCTTGTCCTCCTGCATGTCCTTGGAATAGGTCAGCGGAAGCCCCTTCATCACCATCATCAGACCCGCATTGGCCCCGAAAATGCGCCCCACCTTGGCGCGGATCAGCTCGGCCGCATCAGGGTTTTTCTTCTGCGGCATGATTGAAGACCCGGTGGAGAAGCTGTCGGACAGCGTCACAAATCGAAACTGCGCCGAGGACCAGATCACCAGTTCTTCGGCCAAGCGGCTCAGATGCATCGCGCAGATGGAGGACGCGGCAAGAAACTCCAACGCAAAGTCGCGATCCGCCACCGCATCCAGCGAATTGGCCGCGGGGCGGTCAAAGCCCAGCTCTTTCGCGGTCATCTCCCGATCAATCGGAAAGGACGTGCCCGCCAAGGCAGCCGCTCCCAAGGGCGATGTGTTCATCCGCCGCCGTGCATCCGCAAAGCGCGACCGATCCCGGCCCAGCATTTCAACATAAGCCAACATGTGGTGGCCCCATGTGACCGGCTGCGCGACCTGCAAGTGGGTGAAGCCCGGCATGACCCAATCGGCCCCGGCCTCGGCCTGCCCGACAAGCGCGGTCATCAACGCCGCCAACGCGCCGTCCACCGCATCCAGCTGATCGCGGACCCACAGTTTGAAATCCGTCGCCACCTGATCGTTGCGCGACCGGCCCGTGTGCAAACGGCCTGCGGGCTCTCCGATAATCTCTTTCAGACGCGCTTCGACATTCATGTGGATGTCTTCCAGCGCTTTCGAGAACGGGAAATCCCCCGTTTCAATCTCTGACAACACTGTGAGGAGGCCTTCCCGGATCGCCTCGGCGTCCTTATTGGTCAGGATACCCTGTGCGGCGAGCATCTTCGCATGGGCGCGTGAACCTGCAATGTCTTGCGCCGCCATCCGCTGGTCGAAATCTATGGACGCGTTGATCGCCTCCATGATGGCGTCGACCCCACCGGAGAACCGGCCACCCCACATTGTATTAGCGCTGTCTGTCATGTCGTCCTGAACCCTCGGAGGGAAAATGTATCTCAAGTCTCTGGCTCTCTATACGGCCCTCGCCTTTGGTGCAATTGCAGCACATGCCGACCCAGCGCTTGAGGCCCTGCGCGAAGGCGACATGAAGAAGCTGACCTTCCATTCAGACCCACAAGTCGTGCCATCAACCGCGTTTGTTGACGCAAGCGATGCCGAACTGTCGCTTGAAGCCTATCGCGGCAAATACGTGGTGCTGAATTTCTGGGCCACATGGTGCGCGCCCTGCCGTCACGAAATGCCGATGCTGTCGAACCTACAGACCGAATTTCAGAGCGATACGTTCGAGGTGGTCACCATCGCCACCGGTCGCAACTCGCTGACCGGCATGCGGAAGTTCTTCGATGAAATCAGCGTCGATAATCTGCCCCTCTACCGTGACCCACGTCAGAAGCTGGCCCGCGAGATGGCGGTGCTGGGCCTGCCGATCACGGTCATTCTTGATCCCGAGGGCCGCGAGATTGCGCGCCTGATCGGCGATGCCGAATGGGACAGTGACAGCGCGAAAGCGATTATCGCGGCGCTACTTGCGCAAAGCTAAAGCGGCGACGTCTTTGTGGCGCGGACAGGTGATCAGATGATCGTTGACCATGCCCACCGCCTGCATGAACGCATAAACAATCGTCGGACCGCAGAATTTGAAGCCTTCTTTCTTCAGATCCTTCGAGATTTGCGTCGAAAGCGGCGTCGCAGCGGGCACCTCTTCTAAAGTCCGAAAGCTGTTCTGGAGCGGTGTGCCGCCCATATAATTCCAAAGATACGTATCAAATCCGATCCGATCCTCAATCCGGCACCACGCTTGCGCATTGCCGATGGTCGCTTCGATCTTGCCGCGATGGCGAATGATACCCGGGTTCTGGAGCAGCCGCTCCACCTCAGGCGCGCCCCACCCGGCGATCTCGCGCGGATCAAACCCATTGAACGCCTCGCGGAAATTTTCGCGCTTTTTCAAGATGGTTATCCAGCTGAGGCCCGCTTGAAACCCATCCAGGATCAGCTTCTCCCAAAGCGCGCGACTGTCCCATTCGGGCACGCCCCATTCGGTGTCGTGATAGTCGATATAAATCTGCTCTTGCCCGACCCAGCCGCATCGCTCGCCCATGAAAAGCCCTTTCGTCTTTGTCCTGAGCCCTGATTACGACAATTAGAACAAAATGTGAATCTTTACCGGCTCTTAGGGATTATGGCGCAGCTTGGGCACAAAGCATGATTCCACACGAAGGTCCCGTCGATGCGGCAAAACAAAGGAAAGAAGGGCAAACGGACAAGCCCGCTGTCTATGGCCATACAACAACGCGACCGCAACGTGATGGAAATGGTGCGCAGTGCCGTCGCGTTGAAACGCGTGATGATGGCCTATCAACCCGTCGTGCAGGCCAAAAATCACAAACGCGTCGCCTTTTACGAAGGGCTGATCCGCGTGATGGATGAAACCGGGCGGATTATTCCAGCGCGGCAATTCATCGACCAGATCGAAGAAGTGGAACTTGGCCGCCAGATCGACTGCCGCGCCTTGGAAATGGGCCTGGCCTCGCTGGCAGAAGAACCGGGGCTGCGCCTGTCGATCAACATGTCTGCGCGCTCTATCGGGTATCGCGAATGGATGGACGTGCTGAATGCCGGATTGCGGCGCTGCCCAACAATTGGTGAGCGGCTGATCCTTGAGATTACCGAGACCTCGGCGCTGACCGTGCCTGAGTTGGTCTGCTCTTTCATGGATGATCTGCAGTCGCGCGGCATTGCTTTTGCCCTTGATGACTTCGGCGCGGGGTTCACCTCACTTCGCCATTTCAAGGATTTCTACTTCGACATCCTCAAGATTGACGGTCAGTTCGTGCGCAATGTTCACCATGACCCTGATAATCAGGTTCTGGTGAAAGCCCTGACAGGGATCGGACAGCAGTTTGAGATGTTTACAGTTGCCGAAGGGGTCGAGACGGCGGAGGACGCCGATTTTCTGACCTCGATTGGGGTTGATTGCCTGCAAGGATATCATTTTGCCCCGCCCTCGATCCGGGCACCGTGGCGACAGCCGGCGGCGCAAAAAACAGCGTAAGCCATCCTATTTCCGGCCAATCAAATCACAAAGTGAGACGAAACGCCCGTTGAACCCTGTTTTTCCAGCACATACGAGTCGCAGTGATGGGGCGAGGCCCGTCACATGGTGGCTGGCATATAAGAATGCCCACCTTGGTCCTCGTCAGGAACTGACTTGAAGAGGACCAAATATGACCAATGTCGTAATCGCCTCCGCAGCCCGGACGGCTGTTGGAAGTTTTGGCGGATCATTCGCCAACACGCCTGCCCATGACCTCGGCGCAGCCGTGCTTGAGGAAATCGTTGCCCGCGCCGGCATCGAAAAAGGTGAGGTTTCCGAGACGATCCTCGGTCAGGTTCTGACAGCCGCGCAAGGGCAGAACCCTGCGCGCCAGGCCCACATCAACGCTGGTCTTCCGCAAGAAAGCGCGGCTTGGTCGCTGAACCAGGTCTGCGGCTCTGGCTTGCGCGCCGTGGCTTTGGCCGCTCAGCACATCCAACTGGGTGACGCCGACATTGTGGCAGCAGGTGGTCAGGAAAACATGACCCTCAGCCCCCACGCCGCACATCTTCGCGCCGGTCACAAAATGGGCGACGTCAAATACATCGACACCATGATCCGCGACGGTCTGTGGGACGCGTTCAATGGCTACCACATGGGTCAAACCGCCGAGAACGTTGCCGAAAAATGGCAGATCAGCCGTGAGCAGCAAGACGAATTCGCCGTTGCATCGCAAAACAAAGCCGAAGCCGCACAGAAGGCTGGCAAGTTTGACGACGAAGTTACAGCCTTTACCGTGAAGACCCGCAAAGGCGACATCGTTGTCGATAAAGACGAATACATCCGCCACGGCGCAACGATGGAAGCGATGCAGAAACTGCGCCCGGCTTTCACCAAAGACGGCTCGGTCACGGCGGCCAACGCTTCCGGTCTGAACGACGGTGCTGCCGGTGCCTTGCTGATGTCGGCTGACAATGCAGAAAAGCGTGGCATCAAGCCGCTCGCGCGCATCGCCTCCTACGCAACGGCTGGTCTGGACCCATCGATCATGGGCGTCGGCCCGATCTATGCATCCCGCAAAGCGCTGGAAAAGGCGGGCTGGAAGGCAGAAGACCTTGATCTGGTCGAAGCCAATGAAGCCTTCGCCGCGCAGGCCTGCGCCGTGAACAAGGATATGGGCTGGAACCCCGAGATCGTGAACGTCAACGGCGGCGCGATTGCCATCGGCCACCCGATCGGTGCCTCCGGCGCGCGCATCCTGAACACGCTGCTGCACGAAATGGTGCGCCGCGACGCCAAGAAAGGCCTCGCCACGCTGTGCATTGGCGGCGGCATGGGCGTTGCCATGTGCCTCGAGCGCGACTGATCCAGACGGGCGGCTGTAACGGCCGCCCCTACTTTTTCCATGACCGGGCCGCCTTCAAAAATCCCGGCATTTCTGACTGAACGAATGAGGAGACCCCAATGTCCCGTGTAGCCCTAGTGACCGGCGGAAGCCGTGGTATCGGCGAAGCTATTTCCAAGAAACTGAAAGCCGATGGGTACACCGTTGCCGCGACCTACGCTGGCAATGACGAAGCCGCCGCAAAATTCACCGAAGAGACAGGCATCGCAACCTACAAGTGGAATGTCGCCGATTATGATGCGTCCGCCGAAGGTCTGGCCAAGGTGGAGGCAGACCTCGGCCCCATCGAAGTGGTCGTCGCCAATGCGGGCATCACCCGTGACGCGCCGTTCCACCGCATGAGCCCCGAGCAGTGGAACGAGGTTATCGGCACCAACCTTACCGGCGTCTTCAACACTGTTCACCCTGTCTGGAACGGCATGCGCGAGCGTGGCTTTGGCCGTGTCGTTGTCATCTCGTCGATCAACGGTCAGAAAGGCCAGTTCGGTCAGGTCAACTATGCGGCGACGAAAGCGGGCGATCTGGGCATCGTCAAAAGCCTTGCCCAGGAAGGTGCCGCCAAAGGCATTACAGCCAATGCGGTTTGCCCCGGCTATATCGGCACCGAAATGGTCCGCGCCATTCCCGAGAAGGTCTTGAATGAAAAAATCATTCCGCAGATCCCTGCCGGTCGCCTTGGCGAGCCCGAGGAAATCGCGCGGTGTGTCGCCTTTCTGGTGTCGGATGATGCAGGTTTCATCAACGGCTCGACCATCTCGGCCAACGGCGCGCAGTTCTTCGTCTAAGACAGAACATCAGGATAGAAAAAGGGCCGGTCATGGCGACCGGCCCTTTTTATTTGCCGTAAGGAAGGCGACTATCAAAGGGCGCTTACTTGCGCCGCGTGATCCAGCGCAGGCCAGCGGCAAAAACGTCGGCGCGCTCTTTATGAGCTGCGCGGATGGCGTCACGGGTGCGGGCGTTTGTCGGTGTCTCGAACATGGGGGGCTCCTTCTTGAGCATATGAATTTCTGAACTGTCCCTAATATGACCCTCGCTAACAATTCTTACAAACGAGACTTCCCAACGCGTCAGTTAAGAGATATTGAACTGACGTATGTCAGATCGGCTCCCCCCACTCACTGCGTTACGCGCCTTTGAAGCCGCTGCCCGGCATATGTCTTTTGCCAAAGCAGCGGCCGAGTTAAACGTCACGCCCGCAGCCCTCAGCTTCCAGATCAAGTCGCTGGAAGAGCATTTGGGCCAACCCCTGTTCATCCGATTGAACCGTGCCGTTGATCTGACCGAGGCCGGGCGCACCCTGCTTCCCGGCACATCAGACGGGTTCAATGCCCTGACGGCAGCATGGCGCGGCGCGAAACGGTTGACCGATTCCACGTCACTCACGGTGACCGCCGGCCCGGCCTTCACGGCAAAATGGCTTGCCCCGCGGCTTTACGATTTCGCCCAAGCCCACCCTGAAATTGAGTTGCGCTTTTCCGCCTCGCTTCGGATCATGGATTTCAACCGAGACGACATCGACGTTGCAATCCGCTTTGGTTATGGCCCCGATACCGGTCTATATTCCGAACCGCTGTCGCGTGAATGGATGACACCGGTGATGACGCCTACCTTGGCGCGCGAGGTTTCGCAGCCCTCGGACCTGTTGAGAATGCCGCTTTTGCATGACGACAGCATCGCATTTCTTTCCCCACCCTGCGACTGGAACGCGTGGTTCAACGCGGCGGGTGTTGTCGCTGATGTGACCAGCGGCCCGCGCTTCAGCCAAGCAGACCACGCGATTGACGCGGCCTTGTCGGGCGGCGGCGTTGTTCTGGCCCGGGCGTCCTTGGCCTATCAGGATATCAAGGCCGGGCGACTTGTGGCGCCACTGATGCAGGGTATCTCCTCAGAAGCCCGGTTTCGCTTTATTTGCCCGAAAGGGGCCGAAACCCGCCCGCAAGTTGCCGCTTTCAAAGCGTGGATCATGGCGCAGGCCGACGAGATCGGTGCGTTCAGCGAAGGCCGGAGCATTACACCTGTCGAAGGCATCGTATGAGCGCTCCGAAGGCGACACTGCTGGGGTTTGGTGCGATCCTGCTTTGGTCGATGCTGGCGCTTTTCACAGAAGGGTCCCGCCCTGTGCCGCCGCTTCTACTGAACGCGCTTTGCTTCACGGTCGGGGGGGTGATCGGGTTGATCTGGTTGGTGACGAAGGGCAATCCGAAACGCCTGAAAGCGGTCCCGTTGGGTGTCTATGTTTTCGGAACGGCGGGGCTATTTGGATACCATTTTCTGTATTTTTCCGCGCTTAGAATGGCGCCGCCTGCCCAAGCCGGGCTAATTGCGTATCTTTGGCCTCTGCTCATCGTGCTGTTCTCTGGCCTCCTGCCCGGAGAATCACTGCGCACGGGTCATGTCATTGGTGCGCTGATCGGTCTGTGCGGTGCTGCCGTCATCCTTTTTGCGGATGGCATTGGCGCGGTCGATCAAGCCGCCCTTCCCGGCTACGGGCTGGCGTTACTGTGTGCGCTGACGTGGTCTGGCTATTCGGTATTTTCACGCAGGTTAGGCGACACGCCCACCGAAAGCGTCGCTGTGTTCTGCGTGACAACAGCCCTTCTGTCTGCGCTCGCACATCTCGCGCTAGAACCTACGATCTGGCCCGACGACGCCGGAAGTTGGCTTTCTGTCATTGCACTAGGCCTGGGCCCGGTCGGGCTGGCCTTCTATGTCTGGGATATCGGCGTAAAGCGCGGAAATATCCAGCTTTTGGGCGTCGCATCCTATGCGGCCCCGTTGCTGTCGACGCTCATTTTGGTGATGGCGGGGGTGGCGGAACCCACCCTATCGCTCGCCCTTGCGGCGGCGTTGATCACTGGCGGGGCAATCCTGGCTGCCCGCGCCAGTCGTCACTGAGCCTTAGCTCGACAAGCGCTCAATCTGTTCCTTGAGCCGAAGTTTCTCTTTCTTGAGAGCGGCGATCTGTAGATCGTCCACCCCCGGACTTCGTTGCGCTTGTTCAACTGTCTCCGAGAGATTCTGGTGTTTCTTCCTCAGTTCCTGAACATGCGAACTTACGGACATAGGCAAACTCCTCTCTGTTGGTTGTGTTTATAGTCCACCACGCAAAAAGGTTAATGTCACGCCGCAGGTGCAGCATAAGACATCTCTCGCCCAGTGGATGCTTATCAGATGGGCAGTGCGGCGGCGTCTCGCAAGACTGCGCGGACCTCTGGTCGATAGCTTTCGCCGTCCTGCGCGTGTGTGTCGCCCTCATGCAGAATCAGCGGTGCGCGCAGGACAAACGGCGTGCGCCCACCTTTGCGGGCCTGCACGAGTGCCAGATGTGCGTCTTTGCCAGCGCGCGGGGCAAGAGGCAAAACGCGGATCGACCCAAGGCGGGCATCCATCGCGGACAACACATCCGGCAGCCGATCCGCGTTCTGGATCATTGTCAGATAGCCTTTGGGTTTGAGCCTGCGAATGGCGGCGTCGACCCAGGCAAAAAGCGGCGTTTCTTCGGTGAGGGCCGCCTCGCGCCCTGCATCTCGCGCGGCAGAACGATCGGACGCGCGGTAATAGGGCGGGTTCGCCATCACGTGATCAAAGCTTTTCTGGCGCAGCAAGTCGGGCATATGCGCCAGATCGCCGTGCAACGCATGTAGCCCGTTCTGCTGAGCAAGCGCCACGTAATCGGCCTGCCGCTCCAGCCCGGTGACGTCGACCGTGACGCGAGCCTTAAGGCACAGGCTGGCGACGCCTGCGCCGCAGCCCAGCTCCAGCACCGATTGGCCATCTTTGGCGGGCACGGCCGCAGCCATCAAAACCGCATCAATGCCGGACCGAAAGCCTTTCGCCGGTTGGTAGGCCTGAACCCGTCCACCTAGAAAAGCGTCCTGCGTCAGGCTCATTCCGAGACGTGGATATCGTTGTCGCGCATCACGCTTGAGGCGATGAACCAATCAGCCTCGCGCACCATCAGGCGGCGCGGCATGATGCCGATGGAGCCTTCAAGCACGCTCATATTCGCGTCCATCGTAAAGCTCTGAATGCCTTCGCCGGACAGAAGTGCCGTCGCGAAGGCGATGATTGTCGGATCATTGGTGCGCAAAAGCTCTTTCATGCCATAGACGTAAGGGGCCTGCGCAGCTATGTCGAGGCGCAGAGACACGAACTGACGGAGCGGTGATGAGCTTGGATCAAGCGGCAACCAAACCCCATGAACGCCTGAGCGCCGATCTGGTTGATGAAATGACCGCGGTGAACGCACTGATCCGCGACCGGATGGCGTCTGAACACGCCCCGCGCATCCCCGAAGTGACGGCCCATTTGGTGGAAGCCGGGGGCAAGCGTTTGCGCCCCATGCTGACCTTGGCGGCGGCTAAAATGTGCGGCTATGGCGGGCCGTATCACGTGCATCTGGCCGCCACGGTTGAGTTCATTCACACTGCGACGCTGCTGCACGATGATGTCGTGGATGAAAGCGACAAGCGGCGCGGGCGGCCTACGGCGAACCTGCTTTGGGACAACACATCCAGCGTGTTGGTCGGCGATTACCTGTTCGCGCGGTCCTTCCAGTTGATGGTCGAAACCGGATCGCTGCGCGTTCTAGACATTCTGGCAAACGCGGCGGCGACGATTGCCGAAGGCGAAGTGCTTCAGCTGACAGCAGCACGGGATCTGGCGACGGATGAGGGCGTCTATCTCAAGGTCGTGCGCGGCAAGACGGCGGCGCTTTTTTCCGCCGCGACACAAGTAGGCGGCGTGATCGCAGAGGTCGCAGAAGATCAGGTGCAGGCGCTTTATGATTATGGCGACGCGCTGGGTGTGTCGTTCCAGATCGTGGACGATCTGCTGGATTACGCAGGCGATCCGTCTGCGACTGGCAAGAATCTTGGCGATGATTTCCGCGAACGCAAGTTGACCCTGCCAGTCATCAAGGCCGTGGCGCTCGCCGATGCAGAAGAGCGCGCGTTTTGGGCGCGCACCATCGAGAAAGGCGATCAGCGGGACGGCGATCTGGAACATGCGATGGCCTTGATGGCCAAGCATGACACGCTGGAGGCGACGCGTCAGGATGCGCTTGCTTGGGCTGGGAAAGCCAAAGCCGCAATGGCCAAACTGCCCGAGACGGAACTGCGCATGATGCTTCTTGATCTGGCCGACTACGTCGTCGCGCGGGTCAGCTAAGACGGCACGGGGCGACCCACCAGCCGGGCTGATCCTGGCTGAGATCTCTGGCCTTCGCCCGCGCTTCTGCGGCAGAGGTATAAAGCGCAAAGCAAGTCGCGCCCGAGCCGGACATCGCCGCAAAAAGCCCGTCATCAAGCCGGTCCAGAACATCAAGGATCAGCGGCGCTTGTCCAATTGCAGGCGCTTGCAGGTCGTTGCGTTGCTCTGCCAGCCATCGCGCCAAAGCGCGGGTGTCTGCGAAGGTCGGGACACCCTCCATCGGCGCATTGTCTTTGTGTTTCAATGCGTTGAAGACTGCAGGAGTTGGCACATCCACACCAGGATTGACCAGCACTGCATGGGTTTCCGGTAGGGGCGCGACGGGGGTCAGTAGATCGCCAACACCTTGCATGCGTAACGCCATCGGGTGCAGGCAAACCGGCACGTCAGCGCCCAATGTGACGGTGCTGTCGGGTAGCGGCACCTCCCACAGCTCAGACAAAGCGCGCAAGGTCGCCGCCGCATCTGAAGAGCCGCCACCGATCCCCGCCGCTGCAGGGAGATGTTTGTCGAGCGTGATATGCGCCATGCCGTTCGGATCAAGAAACCGCGCGGCTTTCAAAACCAGATTGCTGTCATCCGTGGGTACACCTTTAGCGCGCGGGCCGGTCACCGTAAGCGACAAAGCCGCATCAAACGCCACTGTAACGAGGTCCCCGATATCTGCAAAACACACAAGGCTATCCAGCAAGTGGTAGCCATCGGTGCGTTGACCTGTGACGTGAAGCGTCAGGTTGATCTTGGCGGGCGCGAAGGCGCTAACCGTCATTGGCCACCCGAAGCGGCGGTGCGCCTTCTTCGTCCAAAACCACGTCCAGCCCGACTTCCAGTTTACGCCGGATGCGGTCGGGATCAGCCTCTCCATCGGTGTCCTCAGGGTCGATGAAGGAGAGGGCGCGCTTCCACTGGAACTGTGCCTCGGTCTCGCGACCCACCGCCCAATAAACATCGCCAAGGTGATCATTGACGACCGGATCGACAGGCATCAACTCAGCCGCGCGCTCCATATGGCCGACGGCTTCGTCATAGCGCCCAAGGCGGTACAGAACCCAGCCAAGACTGTCGATGATGAACCCGCTGTCGGGACGTTCGGCGGCGGCGGTCTCGATCATCTCAAGCGCTTCATCCAGCTTGATCTTCTTCTCGACAAGCGAATATCCGAGGTAGTTCAGAACCAGCGGCTGGTTGGGCCGAAGTTCCAGGGCACGGCGGAAATCAGCCTCTGCGTTGTCCCAATCGCCAGAGCGTTCATGACTGATGCCGCGCGCGTAATGAACGAACCACAGGGCGTCGCCTTCACCGGTCAGCTCAAGGGCGCGATCATAGGCGGGAATCGCTTCTTCAAAACGCTGCAAGCCGCGCATCATGTCACCCATTGCGGTGTGCACCGCAGGTAGGTCCCCATGGCTTTTGGCAAGCTGTTGGAGCACTTCAATAGCCGCATCATCCTTACCCGCACGGCGCAGCGTGTCGGCGCGCCCGAGCTCGGCAGCGTGGAACGCTGGATGATCACGCGGAACACGGTTGTAGCTTTGCGTCGCCAGTTCATAGCGCTCTAGATCTTCGAGCATCGCAGCAGAAAGCAGGATCGCGTCTACATGATCCTCGCGCAAATACTCGGCGAGCCGGGAATAAAGCAGCGTGTATCCGGGGGCCGCATCAGTGCTCAGCACCCCGGCGACCGAAAAGAACATCTCGGCAGCGCCATCGCCGGCATTGGTCACATGGGTAAAGGGAAGCGTCTCGCCCGCTTCAAGGCGCGCGCGGACATCACCGATGCCGGGATCTGTGTCATTGCTGAAGAGAAGATCAAGAAGTTGCAGCGCATCGCCGTTGCGGTCCAGTTGGCTGAGCACTTCGATATGTGCCATCGCCCCGCGCCGGGTCTGGCGCAAAGGCCCCTGCTCTTCACCGGAAAAGAGCGCATCGGCCCCCTCGTAATCCCCGGCGGAGGCAAGCGCCAAAGCCTTATGATAAAAGGCGAAGCCTTGTAGACCGTTCTGCTCAGACAACTCGTCAAACCGCGCCAGTGCTTCGGTCATACGCCCACGACCCAGTTCAGCCCATGCGGTGGCAAGCCCGTCGACAAGCGGACCGATCCGGCGACCGGCCGCGATATCATCCAGCAATTGGTCGTAGTCGCCCCGCTTGAACTGCTCGGCAGTGATCACAAGATGTGCGATCTGGCTTTCAAACCCACTCATCTGCATCTTCTGCGCAACCACATGCGCTTGCGGGACGCGGCCCAGATTGACGAAAGCGGATGTGGCGTTCTCAAGAAGGCGGGGGTTTGATGGATCCGCGATCAACGCTTGCGCATAATATTGTGCGGCATGCTCATAGTCGCTCTGGAAGCTTGCGGCGCGCCCTGCCAGATACGCCCCGGCGATGCCGTCAGCTTTCACGGGAAGTGTCGGCATCAGCCCTAGAACCAATGCTGCGAAAATACCTGTGGTTGTCAAACGCACGTGATGTGCCCCCTTGCCCTTAGGCCCGTTTGGGGCCTGAACCAGAAAGGTAGCGGTGCCTGCGCCCTAAAGCAATGAGGGGCGACCCTTTGGCCGCCCCTTTTGCAATCACATATTCGGGTAGTTCGGCCCATCCCCGCCCTGCGGCGTGGTCCAGTTGATGTTCTGGGACGGATCTTTGATGTCGCAGGTTTTGCAATGCACGCAGTTCTGGAAGTTGATGACAAAGCGCGGGTCTTTGTTTTCCTCTTCCACAAATTCGTAGACGCCTGCGGGGCAATACCGCGCCGAAGGGCCTGCATATTGCGGCAAGTTAATCTCGGTCGGGATGGATGCATCGCCAAGTTTGAGGTGCGCAGGCTGGCTTTCCTCATGGTTCGTCATCGAGAAGCTGACATTTGTCAGACGATCGAAAGAAAGTTTCCCGTCCGGCTTGGGATAGGTGATTTCTTTGTGATCTTTCGCCTTGCCCGTCGCATCGGCGTCATTCTTGCCATGCTTGATGGTGCCGAAAGGGTTCCAGCCGGTGATATTGGCCGTCCACATATCGACAGCGCCCAGCACCAGACCGCCCAGCAGGCCGTATTTGGACCAGAGCGGTTTGACGTTGCGCACCCGCTTGAGATCTTTCGCGATGGGACCAGAGCGCAGCTCTTGCTCGTACATCTCCAGCGTATCGGAAGCACGGCCGTCCTTGATCGCCGCATGCGCAGCCTCGGCGGCGTGAATGCCCGACAGCATCGCGTTGTGGTTGCCCTTGATCCGCGGCACGTTCACCAGACCCGCCGAACAGCCCAGCAGCGCGCCACCGGGGAAGGCCACCTGCGGGATCGACTGCCAGCCGCCTTCGGAAATCGCGCGCGCGCCGTAAGCGATGCGCTTGCCGCCTTTCAACAGGTCCGCCACCATCGGGTGATGCTTGAACCGCTGAAATTCCATGTAGGGGAAAAGGTACGGGTTTTCGTAGTTCAGGTGGACCACAAAGCCCACGTAAACCTGATTGTTATCAAGGTGGTAGATAAACGACCCGCCACCGGCATTGCCATTCAAAGGCCAGCCCATCGTGTGGGTGACGCTGCCTTCTTTATGCTTCTCGGGATCAATCTCCCAAATCTCTTTCATACCAAGGCCGAACTTCGGCACGTCGCAATCCTTGTCGAGGCTGAACTTCGCAATAGCTTCCTTGGAAAGCGATCCGCGCACGCCTTCTGACAGGAACACATATTTGCCGTGCAGCTCCATACCCGGCTCATACCCATCACCTTGGGTGCCATCCGGGTTCAGGCCAAACTCGCCCGCAACAACACCTTTGAGCGAGCCGTCGTCGGCGTAGACCAGTTCGGAACAGGCCATGCCGGGGAAGACTTCGACGCCCAGCTCTTCGGCCTGTTCGGCCATCCAGCGGCATACGTTGCCCATCGAGACGATGTAATTGCCGTGGTTGTTCATCAGCGGCGGCATTGCGAAATTGGGCAGACGGATACCGCCTGCCTCGCCCAGCATGTAGAAACTGTCGTCCTTCACCGGCACCGTGATCGGCGCGCCTTTTTCTTTCCAATCGGGGATCAGGGCGTCGATGCCCGCAGGGTCAAGAACTGCACCAGACAGGATATGCGCGCCCACTTCCGAGCCTTTTTCGAGAACGACGACGTTCAGATCGGCATCAAGCTGCTTCAGACGGATCGCAGCAGACAGGCCAGCGGGGCCTGCGCCGACGATAACGACGTCATATTCCATTGCTTCGCGTTCAATCTCGGCCATCAGGCTCTCCTCATGTGGCGGGGCGGTTGGCTGCGCACACCCTTAGAAATAAATCTAGAGCGGAGTATCTTAAAGGCCTTGGAAAGGTCAATCGAGACGGTGCGTTATACCGTCGCTGGCGTTAATACTGCCTGTCGATTTTCCTTGCGCACAAGGATGGCCCACAAAGCCCCGACCAGAAGGGTCGAGACGTATCCGTCGATGGCATAGTGATAGCCCGTGTAGACGGAAAGGATCATCACCGCTGCCCAAAAAAGCCCGCCCGGAATCGCCAGCACTGGGTGGCGTTCGTACATGTAAAGCGCCACCGCCGTGGCGACTGCTACATGCACACTCGGGAAGGCGCTGATACCTGATCCCAGCGCTTGCGCGCCGTCTGTATAAAATTGCCACAACATCTCTTGCGTCTCGCCGATGGAGGACGCGAAGATGCCCTTCGCCTCCAGCATCGCCATCATTTCCGGATAGCGATCAGTGCCCAACAGACGGTCGTAATAGACCGGCCCCGCCGACAGCCCAGCCAACGCCAAGACATTGCCGATGCCAACCCAGGCGAACATGAAAACGATCAGCGTGCGATTGACCCGTGCGCTGTCGCGGTCGGTTGCGGCCATGACGATGGGCAGGAAGAACGCGGGGATCGCCCAGCCGGTCAGGTAGAACTCCATCAAAAGCTGCACGTCGAACCACGCGTCCAGCTTGTGCGCGAACACCCACGGATCGGTCCCGAAATGCAAAGCCTTGTCCAACTCTGCGAAAAACGGGTCCGCAAAGAACGGCACAATCGCGGGCATTGTCGTTTTGAAAAGCGTAAAGGCGGGCTGAAACAGGATCAGCGCCAACATCGCCCAGCCGATATCCACCGCGCGGCGCTTCAGCTCTGCCACGCCATAAAGCGCGAAAATCAGGAACAAAGCGGCGGCGAAAAGATATCCCACTTCGACCATCGCCTCCGCGAAATTGCGCGATTTATGGACCGTGCTTTGCAGTTTCAGCCACATGTCATCACGGAACATGAAGGCTATGACGACCGAAATCGCCAGATAAATGCCCGAAAAAATCGCAAGCCGTTTCACTGCGTCTCAGCCCTTAAAAGCAACGTCTTGCCGCAAAACATGCATTGGTCTTGCAGCCCCTCCATTGACTTTCTAGGTGTAGATTGAGTTAACACCGTGGCAGCGATTGCCCATTTTCGGCCAACTCCAAGGTAATTTTATGGACAAAATCCCACTGACCCGCGCGGGACACACCGCGTTGAATGCAGAATTGAAAGAGCTGAAATCGGTTCAGCGCCCCGCCGTCATCAAGGCGATTGCAGAAGCGCGCGAACATGGCGACCTGTCGGAAAACGCCGAGTATCACGCCGCCCGCGAGAAGCAGAGCTTCATCGAAGGCCGCGTGAAAGAGCTTGAGGGCATCCTTGGGCTGGCCGACGTGATCGACCCCTCCAAGCTGTCCGGCACGATCAAATTTGGCGCGACCGTGCGCCTTGTGGACGAGGATACTGATGAGGAGAAAACCTATCAGATCGTTGGAGAGCCCGAGGCAGATATCCAGAACGGTAAGCTGAACATCAAGTCTCCGCTGGCGCGTGCGCTGATCGGCAAGGAAGATGGCGACAGCGTCGAGGTGAAGACCCCGGGCGGCGAAAAAGCCTACGAGATCCTCTCCATTGAGTATGTCTGAGGGCTAAGCGATGGCGCTGCCTCCGTCTGACAAGATCGCCTCTGCAGATCTGGCTTCCAAGCCCAGCGCGCCGCCTGTGATCAGCGCGCCCGAGATGATTGCGATTGCTGTCAGTCTGATCTGGGTGCTGGGCGTTGCGATCTTTTTCTGGATGACCCCGTCCGAGCAGGGCGGGTTCGATGGTGTGCGGTTCATCGTGGTCTTTCTGGCCATTTTCATGCCCGTCGCGATGATCTGGATCGCCGCCTCTGCCGCGCGATCCACCCGGATCATGCGCGAGGAGGCCGCGCGCCTGCAGGCGGCGGTCGATTGGATGCGCAAAAGCTACATCGCGCAGCAGCAGACGGCGGGTATGGCGTTGAAGCCCGCCGTGGAGCGCAAGATTGACGAGATCGCGCAATCCACAAAGAAGGCCGAAAGCGCGATCGCGACCTTTACCACCACGCGAGAGCCTGCACGGGCCACGCTGGCCCCCAAAAGCGAAACGCCCGCACAGGACCAACCTGCGTTGGAGCTTGGCACCCCCGCCGATGAGCTTGGCCCGCCCTTGTCTACAGAAGACCTGCTGCGTGCCTTGCACTTCCCTGAGAACGCCGAAGACACCAGCGGCTTCGCTGCTTTGCGCCGGGCGTTGCGGGATCGTCAAGCCGCCGGTCTCATTCAGGCCGCTCAGGACGTTCTGACCCTGCTCAGCCAGGACGGTATCTACATGGATGATCTGCGCTATGACCGCGCCCGGCCCGAGCTGTGGCGGCGTTTTGCCATGGGCGAACGCGGACGCGGTGTTGCGGGTCTGGGGGGTGTGCGTGACAGGTCCTCATTGGCGCTCAGCGCGGGCCGGATGAAGCAAGACACGATTTTTCGCGATGCTGCGCATCACTTCCTGCGCCGCTTCGATCAGATGCTGATCGCGTTTGAACCGACTGCGAACGACGCCGAATTGGCCGCACTCTCCGACACCCGCACCGCGCGCGCGTTCATGCTGTTGGGACGCGTGACAGGGATGTTCGACTAAAAGTTACAGGCCAAGAAACTGGCGTAAGGGATATAGCGAACCATATCGCCCGGCGCGATGTCCCGCGCACCATCCTCGATTTCCACCAACCCGTCAGCCCAGCTGAGACCCGAGATACGACCCGAGCCTTCCGAGGCGAAGACCTGCACGGTGCCATCCACGACCCGCGCCCGCAGAAACTCCCGCCGTCCAGGTTTCTTGCGCTTGGTAAAGGCCGCTGGCAGATCAAACCCTTGCGGCGTTCTCCACTTCGCGCCCGCAAGCACCGACATTGCAGGACGCGCGAAAATCAGCGCGCAAACAAGCGCCGCCACTGGGTTTCCCGGCAGGCCAAACACAGGCGTGTTGTCCCACATGCCCAGCGCCAGCGGGCGCCCCGGTTTGATCGCGATCCGCCACATCGACATGGCCCCGGTTTCCGTCAACAGCGCAGAGATATGGTCTTCGTCCCCTGCCGAGGCCCCGCCAGAGGTCAGGATCACATCGGCTTTCTGCGCCGCATCGCTTAGCCCCTCCCGGATCACCCTGCGATCATCGGGCAAGCGGCCCATATCCACAGGCGTATATCCAAGATCAGCAATCAACGAGAGCAGCATCGGCCGGTTGGCGTCATAAATCTGCCCTGTTCCGGCGTCTTCATGGGGATCTCGCAGCTCATCCCCGGTCGAGATGACGGCGACGCGCAACCGTCGATGCAGCGGTACGGTTTCAATTCCAACCGAAGCCAAATGCGCGATATCGGCGGGTCGCATCACATGGCCTTTGGTCAGCAGATGCTCGCCCTTCTCGACATCTTCCCCAGCCTTGCGGGTGTTCGCCCCCGGCTTCACGCCGTCGCGGAACGCAATCGCTTGACCGTCGGTCGAGACATCTTCTTCAAGGACCACCGTATCGACGCCGTCCGGCAGGATCGCACCCGTCAGGATACGGATGGCCGCCCCGTGTGGCACCGGATCAGTGAAGGGAACACCCGCTGCCGCGCGACCTTGCAACAAGGGCAAACGGTGCGGCCCGTCGCCCAAGCTCGCATGGGCGAATCCATAGCCATCTACGGCTGAGTTCGGCGCTGGCGGCTGCGCGCGGGGCGCTGTGAGAGGGTCTGCCAAAACACGGCCAAGGGCGGCGCTCAGCGGGGCGGTGTCGACCGGCGTGACAACAGTCAGCCGCTCTTTCAAAAGCGCCAGAGCATCGTCCACAGGCGTCCAGTCAACACCGGGGGGCAAGGCAAAGCAGTCGTTGCGCAAGGGAGGAGGCTGCAGGGTTTTCTGCGGCTTGATCTCATCCGTTGTCACACCAAGAATCCAACCTTCTTCGCGCGCGATCTGGGCGGGATCAGGCAAGCCCGCTGGCTCAGCAAAAAAGCGATCGAGAAGCCCTTGCTTCTGCGCCTGATGAAAAGCGTGACAAAGGCCGCGAACCTGAACGGCGTCGGGGATTTCGTAGACCGGATCGCTTTTGTCCCATCCTTCGCAAAGCGCATCAAGCGGGGCACGGTTCAAAAGTGCCGGGTAAATCTCGACCAACGTGATGCGGGCGTCCGGTTTGGACCAGCCTGTATTTTGCGGCCACACCGCAATCTCATCGCCGAAAGCCTCACAAAGCCGATGAAGATGTGCGAGGCCAATCAACGTTTGCGAGCCAACGGCGCCAGCACCTGCAAGCTGCCAAACCGATTTCGCGCCTTTCGAATGCCCCTCTATCGCGCGAAACTCGGGATAGGCCGCCGTTCTGCGCTTCGTCATATCCAGATGCGGAAGCGTCAAACCCACTGGCCTTCCCCAAAACGGCCCCTCTCCCGGTGTCGCTGCATTTATCGCGTCAGCTACCTGAAACCGATTGTTTTCGTTGTTTTTCCCATCGCGGATACGACATGCGAGATCGGCCCAAACCGCCCGCGCCTCAGCCCTGCCTGTCAACGCCTCGGCAAAGCCTGGAGGGAATCCGAAAGCAAAATCGAACCCCAAAAGGATGCGCCCCGGCGTGCTGCGCAGCCGCTCTTCGATCAGCGCCATCGCGTCAGCCCGCGTTCGGCAATAGACAGGCTGTCGGTCATCCTGCCCTACAAAGATCGCGTCTTTCTTGGGCTTGGCAGGGGACGGCGTGTTCGATGCCGACCAATCGACCATGATGACGCTGTCAAAGCTCACAGGCCCACCTCGGCAAGAATGAATTCTGCAATCGCGGCTGTATCGTCCAGATGGAAAACGGGCCGATCTGCTTTGCTCAAGGTATCGCTCGCGATCGCCTTAACAGTGGCATCGGCAATCAGCGGATTACCTGTCTCGCCTCGATGCGCCTCGACCTTGGGATGCCCATCCCGCTTGTAGCCTTCGATCAATACCAGATCGACCGGCTCCAGCTTGGTCAGCAGATGCGAGAGCGGCGGCTCGTCTTCTGCGCTCAGTTCATGCATCAGCGCCCAGCGATTACGCGAAGCCAGCAGCACCTCTCGCGCGCCCGCGACACGGTGGCGGTGACTGTCCTTACCGGGATGGTCCACGTCAAACGAGTGATGCGCGTGCTTGATCGTTGAAACGGTGAACCCACGCCCGGTAATCTCTTCGACCAGACGCTCCATCAACCCAGTCTTGCCCGCGTTCTTCCACCCGACAACGCCGTAGAGTCGCATCAAGCCGAGCCTTTCAGGATCGCCTCGGCCTGCTCAAGATCGTCGGGCGTGTTCACATTAAAAAACGCGTTATCCTCAAACGCAGTTGAGGCCGCGCCGTGTTTGTCTGTCCACATCACGATTTTGCGCAGACCGTCTTGCAATGCCGCACGCAGGTCATCGCGCAAGCGGACCTCCCAGAGACCAAAGGTGGGATGCCGCACAAGGCGGCCCTCTTCATGGGTGGCCGACAAAGCGATGGGCGTTGTCGCGCGGTCAGAGGCGCGTTCAAGCCGCTCGACAAGATCATGGGGGAAGAACGGGGTATCAGCGGCGGCCGTGACGATCCGGTCATACCCATGATCAACAGCGTAATTCATGCCCGCGAGAACCCCGGCCAACGGGCCGATATCGTCGCCAACTGTATCAGGGACAACAGGCAGCCCGTATTCGATGAAGCGGGCAGCGTCGCCATTGGCATTGAGCACCAACCGGTCGACTTGCGGTCCAAGTCGGTCAATGACGCGGTCCAAAAGCGTCATGCCTTGCAGCACCAGCATCCCTTTATCGCCGCCACCCATGCGCCGGGCTTGGCCACCTGCAAGGATTACACCCAATGGTTTGCTCATGTCATCGCCCCCTTGCGACCATGTTTGCGGCCTTCATCGGCAATCTGTGCCGGGTCAGCATCCCGCAAAAGGCGGTCTTCGCCCGAAAGGCAAATGAACCGCTTGCCGCGCATGCGCCCGATCAAGGTCAGGCCAACCTCGCGCGCAATCTCGACGCCCCAAGCGGTGAAACCGGACCGCGAGGCCAGCACCGGAATGCCCATCATCGCGGTTTTGATCACCATCTCAGACGTCAGACGCCCCGTCGTATAAAGGATTTTACCCTGCGCCGAGACGCCTTCCGATAACATCCAGCCCGCAATTTTATCGACGGCATTATGACGCCCCACGTCTTCCATATAGACCAGCGGGCGATCCCCTTCGCACAAGACTGTGCCATGGATCGCGCCGGCCTCCAGATAGAGGCTGGGCGTGCGGTTGATCTTGGACGCCAGCGCATAAAGCCACGAGGTCCGCACCTCGTCAGCGGGCAATTCGAGGCCTTCGAGACCCTCCATCATATCGCCGAACACCGTACCGACAGCGCAGCCACTGGTGCGGGTTTTCTTCTTGAGCTTTTCTTCAAATGTTGTCTTCGAGGCGGTGCGGACGATCACGACCTCTAGGTCGTCGTCATACTCGACGCCGATGATGTTTTCGCCATCCGCCAACATGCCCTGATTGCGCAAAAATCCCAGCGCGAGGTATTCAGGATAGTCGCCGATCGTCATCGCGGTGACGATCTCCTGAGCGTTCAGAAAGATCGTCAAAGGCCGTTCTTCGACCACGGAAATTTCTTGCGCGGCGCCGTCCTGATCAAATCCCGACACCGCGCGGGTCAGCCGCGCACGGCCAGGATCGGGCGCAATCAGATAGTCTTCAAGATCATCGCGCGTGGCCAATTGCGTCTGCCTCCCCAAGCCTCTACATCTGTCTGGCTGGACCAACCTAGGGGCAAATCATGGCGTCTGCCAGTTCCAAATCCGCCTATTGGAGAGGCTTCAAGGATGGCGCGCCATTCCTGTTGGTCGTAGGGCCATTCGGGGTGCTTTTTGGCGTCGTCGCCACCGAAGCCGGGCTGAACATCACCGAAACGATGGCCTTTTCGATCATGGTCATCGCAGGCGCCGCTCAGTTCACAGCGATCCAGTTGATGCAGGACGAAGCGCCCACCCTGATCGTGCTAGCCACAGCCCTTGCAGTGAACTTGCGCATGGCGATGTATTCCGCCGCTCTGACCCCGCATCTTGGCTCGGCGCCACTTTGGCAGCGCGCCTGCATTGCCTATTTTACAGTCGATCAAAGCTATGCGGTCAGTGCGGCGCAGTTCGAGAAAACGCCCGATTGGACATTATCGCAGAAGATTGCCTATTTTTTCGGCGCAGTCACGCCGGTTTGCCCGATGTGGTATGTCGTGACATGGATCGGAGCCTATGCTGGCACAGCAATTCCACCTGAGTTTGCCCTCGATTTCGCAATCCCGATCACTTTTCTTGCTATCATCGCGCCGCTCTTGCGCACATTGCCTCATGTGCTGGCCTGCGCCACATCCGTCATCCTTGCCCTCAGCTTCGCGTGGGTGCCCTACAACCTCGGTCTACTGATCGCCGCTCTCGGCGCGATGATGGTTGGCGCACAGGCAGAACTGATGCTCAGCCGGAGGGTCAAACCATGATTGACAGCACGCAGCTTTGGACTGTGATCCTGGGGCTTGGTGCGGGCAGCTTTGCACTGCGCTTCTCGTTTCTGGGGATCATCGGCAAACGGCCCTTGCCCGAATGGGTGCTGCGCCATCTTCGCTATACGGCTGTTGCCGTGCTTCCCGGCCTGATTGCACCGCTTGTTCTCTGGCCCGCTGCCACTGGGGGAGAGTTGGAGCCTGCGCGTCTTTGCGCGGCGGCTGCGACATTGCTGATCGGCATCACAACCCGCAATGTGCTTGCCGCTATTTTTGGCGGTGCAATCACGCTTTACGGAATGATGTATCTGCTCGCCTAGAGCTGGATATCCAGCAAATTCTGCCAGTTGTCATCAGGATCATCATCCTGAATGAACTGGGTGCGCACCCCCGGCAGTTCCGCAAAATCATCGCGGATTTTCTTGGGGAACGGCGTTTGTCGGAGGCTCTCGAACCCGGGAATGCCCCGCAGGATACGAGAGGTGACCGTGCCGCATTGCGCCTTGGCAACAGCGCCATTGGCCTCGACCGCGCGCTTGATACGCTCTGCAATCTCGGGCGAAACCTCAACCGTTTGCAAGATCACGTCAAAGGTCTCGCGCGCATGATAATCGGTGTAGTAATTCACAACCCGCGGTGATGCCCCGTAGATCACGTCGTTTCGCTCAGGGATCGCTTCATGCTTGAAGGTGCCTGCAGGGTCCCAGATCACACGCTGAGACGCGTTGATGATCAAACCGGTATGCGCCCCATTGCCAGAGCGCTTGTTCATCACCGTCACCAGCGTCAGCGTCGCAGGGCCGGGGTCGCGATACGCGACAGCGTCAATTTCATGTTGTTCGGACCAGACTTGCTCGCCCATGCAAGCTGCCAGCATCAGCGGCAGCGCCAAAATCACCAAGATACGACGCATTGAAGCTCTTCCAGTCAAGCAGCCTTTAACGGGCGAAAATCGCCATAAAGATCAGAATTGCAATGATAATATAGACCGAATAGGTCGTGAATTTGATGAAGCCCGAGAACGTCTTTTCGTGGGTGGTGACGTCCATCTCGCCGTGCTTGTGATCTGCCATCATGGCCTCCCGTTTCTGGTTATTCGCGACTTAGCCGATTCCGCCCCCTATGTCACGGAGAGGCTGTGGGCAAATTGGCGCGCCTTACGAGCCCGCCTCATCCTCTTCCAGCGCTTTAGCAAGGCGGAACCCGATGCGGTTCGGTTCGGCCTGATCAACCTCTTTGGGCAAGGCGCGCAGCAACACGCTCAACTGGCTGACATGCTGCACCAATTGCGTCTTCGCACCGCTCGCATCGCTGCCGTAAAACGTCACGATATCGGGGTCGTAATAGCCCATGCCTTCGATCCGCAAGACGCCGGCATCGCCGCCTGTAAAACCCATCGCGACCTCATGGGCGTTATCAAGCTGCTTCTCGAAGTTCTGGATATAAAGGATTATCCGCTCGTAGGCCCATTGCGCAGGGCTTTTCTGAGCGGCAGGAGCTTTGATCGGCTCAGGGCATTTATGATCGGGATCGGTATGCACCTCGTTCAGACGCGGCAGGGCGTCGCCCTCCACCGCTTCGGCGGTCGTTCTGATCTTATCGTCCATCGCTTACCTTTTGCGCTGCCAGATCCACGCCCCATCATCGCGCATTTCCCGCGTAATGCGAGCGGTTTGATGCAGGTGATTGAGATGGGCGACAGCCTCCACCAATGCCAGTCCGTATTCTCCTTCACCGATCCGGCGCTTGAAAAGCGGTGCGAAAACCTCCCCTGCCGTTTTGGGCTCGTCCAGATAAGCCTCA
This sequence comes from Cognatishimia sp. MH4019, assembly GCF_020177595.1. GTDB lineage: Bacteria > Pseudomonadota > Alphaproteobacteria > Rhodobacterales > Rhodobacteraceae > JAHTBL01. Next base: position 124,335 of record NZ_JAHTBL010000004.1, read on the forward strand.
AGCCGCGCCAGCGCGCCGTGATGGTTCTCAATCAGTTGCTTCATGCGCAGCGGCAGTCCGGTGAACGGCAGTTTATGCCCGCCCAGCACCAGATGATCCTCGCGCGCAAGCCCTGCCAGCCGCTCGCAAGCCTCAAGCCATTCCGCCACGGGGTCCGCCTCCGGCTCGGTCGCGTAAACCCCGATATTGGGGCTGATTGAGGGCAAAATCTGATCCCCCGACAGCACCAGATTGTCGTCGCGGCTCCAGAATGTTGCGTGTTCCGGCGAATGCCCATTGCCGATATGCACGTCCCAGTCGCGCCCCGCAGCGCGCAGCACATCGCCTTGGCGAAGGCGCTGAAACCCCAGCGGCAACGGCGCGACCACATCCGCAAAATTAAACGGACGCTCCTGCTTTCGCTTTTCCAAAATATCCAAATCCATCCCGGCAGCCTGCCAAAAAGCCAGCGTTTCGGGCGCCGGGCGATCCTGCGCATCCAGCGTCAGCATCCGTGCGAAAAGCCAAGTGGTCCGGGTCGCCCATAAAGGTGCACCAATCCCGGATTGCATCCAGCCTGCCAGACCAATGTGATCGGGGTGGTGGTGGGTGACGATCACACGCCCCACCGGCTTGCCCTTCAAAGGCCCGCCAAGCACCGCCTGCCAAATCGCCCGACTGCGTTTAGAGTCAAAGCCGGTGTCAACGATGCTCCAGTGATCGCCCTCGTCCAGCGCGTAGCAATTGACGTGATCCAGAGCCATCGGCAACGGCATTCTGATCCACAAAACGCCATCTGCCACCTCAACCGCTTCACCCTCTGCGGGTGGCACCTCAAACGGGTAACGCAGTCCGGCGTGGTTCACGCAGCAAGCTCATCAGCGCTGAGATCATAAAGCTCAGACGCGCCAGACCGGGCGTGGATGAGCAGTCCGGCATGTTCGGGCAGCAACCGCTTGATATAGAAGCGCGCGAGTTTTTCACGCGGGCCGCCCTTGTCAGCTTGTGCGGCCTGCAAGTGATAATGCCCGCCCAGGACCCGTGCGAATGCGTGCAGAAACGGCACCGCGCCTGCGAAGCGTTCGTTTAGATCGCTTTGCGACACCAGCCATTCGGTCGTCTCGCGCAGGCTTTCGCAGGCCTGCCACACCGCTTCGGCCATGACAGGGTTAGAGCCGCGCGCCTCTTCGGCAGAGGCTTCCATCTCGTCGAGTAGACGGTAAGCCGCCTCGCCGCCATCCATCATCTTGCGCGCCACCAGGTCCATGGCCTGAATGCCGTTGGTGCCTTCGTAGATCGTCGTCACCCGCACATCACGGGCAAACTGCGCCGCACCGGTTTCCTCCACAAAGCCCATGCCGCCATGCACTTGCATGCCGGTTTGCGCGACAGCCACGCCGACATCCGTGCCAAAGGCTTTCGCGATAGGCGTCAGGAAGGCCGCCCGCGCCTCCCACTCGGGATCATCGGTCGCATGGGCCATATCAATCGCGACCGCACAAGACAGCGCAATCGCGCGGGAGGCGAACACATCCGCCTTCATTGTCGCTAGCATCCGGCGGACGTCCGCATGATCGACAATGGCGCCGGTTCCACCCTCGATCGGCGTCGCACCCTGCTTGCGATCCAGCGCATAAGCCACCGCGTGTTGCATCGCCCCTTCGGCAACGCCAACGCCCTGCACACCAACACCCAAACGCGCGTTGTTCATCATGGTGAACATCGCAGCCATGCCCTTGTGCGGCTCGCCAACCAACCACCCGGTCGCGCCGTCATATTGCATGACGGCTGTGGGCGAAGCGTGCAGACCCATTTTATGCTCAAGGCTGACCACCTTTAGCGTGTTCGCGACACCGGCATTGCCGTTCTCATCCGGCAAGCGCTTGGGCACCATGAAAAGGCTGATCCCCTTGGTGCCAGGCTTGCCATCCGGGAGCCGCGCCAGAACCAGATGGCAGACATTGTCGGTGAAATCATTGTCGGCCCAACTGATGTAAATCTTCTGGCCCGTGATCGCATATGTGCCGTCGCCATTCGGCTCGGCTTTCGTGCGCAGTGCACCGACATCGCTGCCCGCGTGCGGCTCTGTCAGGTTCATGGTGCCATACCATTCGCCCGAAATCAGCTTTGGCAGATAGAGCGCCTTGATCTCGTCGCTGGCATGGTTCTCCAATGCCTCAATCTGGCCTTGGGTCATCAGCGGATTCAGCTGGATCGCCAGACAGGACGAGGACATCATCTCGTTCACCGCCGACGTGATTGCCATCGGCAGGCCCATGCCTCCGTAGGCCGGATCAGCGGCAATCGACATCCAGCCACCCTCGGCAATCGCCTTGTATCCACCGTCGAAACCGGGCGAACAGCGCACCACACCGTTCTCCAGACGCGCGGGCGTCAGATCACCGCTGCGTTGTAATGGCGACAGCACCTGCTCGCACATCCGGCCTGCTTCGGTCAGAATCGCTTCTGTCAGATCGGGCGTGGCATCCGCGAACCGGTCCGTTGCGCGGACCTGATCCAGACCGACAACCTGGTCGAACAAGAACTGAAACTCTTGCACAGGGGCACGATAGGGCATTGTTTTCTCCGGGTTTCGCGACCTTCACATAGGCGCACGAAGCAGCTATGCGGGGATATCCTCGTGATGCGAAGGTAACCGCCCAAGCGCCCCCCGCAACCAGAACGCAGCGTCAGACCGCATGAACCCTGTTTCCACCCAACGCCTTGCGCCGACCCGTGAAGGGATCACTGACGCCGCAGCCCTGCTGCAAAAGGGCGCTTTGGTGGCCTTCCCAACCGAGACCGTCTATGGGCTGGGGGCGGATGCGACCAATGGACAAGCTGTGGCAAGCATCTTTGCCGCCAAGAACCGGCCCAGCTTCAATCCGCTGATCGTGCATGTGCCGGATCTGGAAACCGCTGAAACGCTGGTGGAATTTCCACAAACCGCGCGCGATATTGCGCAAGCCTTCTGGCCGGGTCCACTGACACTGGTGCTTCCCGTGAAACCCGGCGCCGTCAGCGATCTGGTGACCGCAGGCCTGCCCACACTGGCGATCCGCCTGCCTGCGCACCCTCTCGCACAAGAGCTTCTGCGTCAGGCAAACCGCCCCATCGCCGCGCCCTCTGCCAACCCTTCGGGCGCGATCAGCCCCACAACCGCCGATCATGTTATCGCCGGTCTTGATGGACAGATCGCAGCGATTCTCGATGGAGGGCCCTGCGCGGTCGGGCTGGAGTCCACGATCCTGGGGTTTGATCCAGCCCCGACACTGCTGCGCCCCGGCGGCCTGCCACAGGAAGCGTTGGAGGCCGCCCTTGGCGCACCGCTTCTCACTCGCCAACCCGATACGCCGAACGCGCCCGGACAGTTGGCGTCGCACTACGCCCCTGATGCAACGGTGCGCCTGAACATCACCGAAACGGACGGCACTCTGCTCGGCTTCGGCGCGATGCAAAGCACGCTCAACCTCTCCCCCGCCGGGGATCTGACCGAGGCTGCGGCCAACCTCTTTGCCTATCTGCGCCAGCTCGATACGGGCACAGACATCATCCATGTCGCGCCCATCCCAGAGACAGGGCTAGGCCGCGCGATCAATGACCGTCTGCGCCGCGCCGCAGCGCCCCGGTAGCTGTTTCATCTTTGCAAAAATACTTAAAAACGGCCTAAGCCCGTCCCGCTGCCGCTGATAAGGTCAGCGCATCCACACCCAAGGTTTTCAGTGCGGCTTCCCATTTGCGTTCTGCGGGAACCGAAAAGACAATCTCAGGCGTCGCATCGCAGGTCAGCCACCCGTTGCGCACAATCTCGCTTTCCAGCTGACCCGGCCCCCAGCCCGCATAGCCAAGCGCCATAACCAAGGCTGCAGGCCCCTCACCGCGCGCAATGTCTTCCAGGATATCCAACGTCGCGGTCATCCCGAATTGATCATCCACTTCCAGCGTGGATGCGTTCGACCTGTAGTCAGACGTGTGCAAAACGAAGCCCCGACCATGTTCAACGGGTCCTCCGAAATGCACCGGTACATCACGGCTGATGGAGGCAGGCTTGATCGACAGCTGATCCAACAGATCCGCAAAGGCGAGGTCTTCTGCGGGCTTGTTGACGATCAGCCCCATCGCGCCTTCGTCTGAATGTGCACACATGTAGATGACGCTTTTCTCAAACCGCGGATCACTCATCCCCGGCATCGCGATCAACAGTTTACTCGTGAAATCAGACGACTCGCTTTGCATGCGTTCAAGGATGGGCGCGCGCTGGGGTTCACGCAAGTGTCTAGAAAGACGCGCCTCACGACAATTCGCGCGGATGTGACTTTCCATCCTCGCGCGGCCCCGTATCTTGCGAATATGACCTTTCGCGCATTTCTCATCACATCGTCCCTGCTCGCTGCTCCTGCGGCGACGCTGGCGCAGGATATGGTTGAGCTGGACGTGCTTCCCGGTTGGCGCGAAGCCGATGGTACACATATGGCCGCTTTGCGGGTGACGCTTGATCCCGGTTGGAAGACCTATTGGCGTGCCCCTGGAGATGCAGGCATCCCGCCCCAATTTGACTGGCGCGGGGCTGACAACATGCGAGCCGTCGCGTTTCACTGGCCGGTGCCGGATGTCTATATGACCAACGGCATGCGCACGATCGGCTATGAAAATCAGGTGGTTATTCCGATGCAGGTCACACCGCACGCAGATGGAGAAATCCGAATGCGCGGCTCGGTCCAGATCGGTGTATGTGAAGAGATTTGCGTGCCAGTCACCTTGAAGTTTGACGAAGCTCTTCCAGCCAAGGGTGCGCCTGATGGCGCGATCCGCGCAGCGCTGTCAGACCGGCCTCACAGCGAGGCAGAGGCGAGCGTGGCTGCCGTAACCTGTGCCGTCGATCCGATTGCCGACGGCCTGCGTATCACAGCCTCAATCGCGATGCCCGCCTTGGGCCAAGGCGAGGTTGCCGTCTTCGAGACAGCCGACCCCAAGATTTGGATTTCCGAAGCCGCCACCCGGCGTGAGGGCAATATGTTGACTGCCTCTGCAGAAATGGTCAGCCCGTCCGGACAGCCTTTCGCACTGAACCGGAGCGATGTCAGGATCACCGTCCTCAGCGCCGGACAAGCCGTCGACATTCGCGGCTGCGAAGCGGGTTAAGCCACGCGTCTCCGTGTGAGTGCGGCGAGGGCGTAACCCCCCACTCCGATGACTGAAACCACAACGGCCAGAAGGCCCAGCGCTGTCGGGAACGCTGGCGCACCTTCAAGCATCGGCAATACCTGAACGAGCGGCGCGGCAAGGCTGCCTTGCAAGGCGACGGGGCCGACGAGGACCACAAAGGCGAGACCCGTCAGACCGACCGCCGCCCAGACCAACCGGCGCGCAGGATGGGGTGCGCGCAAGCCGCGTCGCATCGCGGTTAATTGGCGCGAGACGTCCAGTTGCATGGCCATCAGCGCAGGCACCACGATCAGCACCAGCAGCATCCCGAAGCCCAAGCCATAGACCAGCGTGATCACTGTCGGCTTGAGGAATTGCGCTTGAGAGGATTGCTCGTATAGCAGCGGCGTCAGGCCCAGCACTGTCGTCAGCGTCGTCAGCAAAACCGCCCGCAGGCGGTCCGCTGCCCCGTCGATGATCGCAGTGATCCGATCCCGCGTCTTGGCGTATTCGTCGATGGTCGTAACCATCACAATCGAGTCGTTGATGATGATCCCCGTCATGCCGATCAGCCCCACGACCGAGAACATGCTGAGCGGCACGTCCCAGACGTAATGCCCCCAGATCGTTCCAACGAGCCCGAAGGGAATGATCGACATCACCACCGCAGGCCGTGTCCATGAGGCAAAAATCCAGGCCAGCGTCAGGTAGATCCCCGTCAGACAGAAAATCAGCCCAAGGCGCGCGTCATTCAGGAACTCATCTTCCTGCTCGCTTAGCCCTGCAAGCCGCCATTCGACCTGCTGCTCGGACGCGATGCGCGGCAGGATATCAGCCTCTAAGGCTGCCATAATCTCGGTCGCGCGGGCCGGATCATCTTCAGAGATATCGCCTGTCACTTCGATCAGCCGAATGCCGTTTTCGCGCCGCACGGTGGAGAAACCTGTCCGGCTTTCGACCGAGACGATATCGGCCAGTGGCACGTAATCACCCGCCTCGGTGCGCATCTGGGTGCGGGTCAGGAAATCCGCCGTCAACTCGCCTGTCGGCAGCTCGACCCTGATCTCAGCCGAGCGAGGTCCATCCGGGAATGTCGCCGCCTCGATACCGTTCAGACGGTTGCGCAGAACGCCACCCAGCGTGTCGATATCAAAGCCCAGTGCTTGGCCTTGGGCAGTCAGCTCAAGCACCAGCTCTTCCTTGTCATAGGCCAGATTGTCCTGCACAGCCGAAACCTCGGGATAGACCCGCAGCGCATCCTGCAACGCCTCGGACGCGGCTTTCAGCGTCTCGGCACTCGCGCCCGAAAACTCGACCGCCAATGCGTCCCCACCGGGACCCGAGCGCCAGCCACGGAAGCTGACCGTTTCGACCAGCGGGTGGCGCGGAACGGCGTCTTGCAGTTCGCCAACAAATGCAAAGGACGAATAGGGCCGCAAATCCGCGTCGATCAACTCGATCGAGATACCGCCAAGCTGGTCAATGTCTTTCGTATCGCTGCCTGACAAACCACGCCCCGCATTGCCCCCAATCTCGGCCATGACGAAATCAACCGGGTTGCGCCCATAGCGTTCCTCGTAATCCGCAGCCAGTGTGTCGACGGCGTCTTGCATCATGCGCATCTGCTCAAGTGCATCCTCGCGCGTGGCCCCCGGCGCCATAGCGAAATTGCCGGTCACAGAGCCACGCTCTGGCGCGTTGAAAAAGCGCCAATCCACGTCGCCCTTGATGAAAAGCGCGGCTTGGGAGGCCAGCGCCAGTACCGCCAGCGCGAAGACCGGATAGCGGGCGCGGATCACCAAAGCGATGAACGGGCGGAACAGGCTCTCGCGAACCCAACGGAAACCCTTGTTCACTTGCCGGGAAGGCCAGTCATACCAATGCTCTTTCGCCGTGTGGATCAGAGCACCTTTCATATGGTGCGGCAGGATCAGAAAGCACTCGACCAAAGACGCCGCCAGCACCGCGATCACGGTAAAGGGGATGTCGGCGATCAGATTGCCAAAGCGCCCGCCGATGGCCACAAGCCCAAAGAATGCAATGATGGTCGTCAGCGTCGCCGCAAAGACCGGAGAGGCCATGCGCCGCGCTGCCATTTCTGCCGCTGTTGCCGGGTCTTCGCCCAATCGTCGCGCGCGAAAATCGGCGTGTTCGCCCACGACAATGGCGTCATCCACCACGATGCCCAGCGTGATAATCAGAGCGAAAAGCGAGATCATGTTCAGCGTGATCCCAGCCAGATACATGATCCCCACGGCGGTCAGCATCGCCACGGGGATACCTGCCGCGACCCAAAATGCCGTGCGCGCGTTCAGGAACAGGAACAGCAGCATCACCACAAGGCCCAGCCCCATCAGGCCGTTATCCAGAAGAATGTTGAGTCGCCCTGTAATCGCCTCGGCCCGCGTGCGGATCAGATCGACCGAGACGCCTTCGGGGAGCGTCGCCTCCATCCGAGCGGCGACCTCTTCAACGGTTTCCTGAATACCGATGGCATCCCCTTGATCGGACCGGTCCACGCGGATCGACATGGCGGGTTCGTCGCCTACGAAATAGGCACGTTCCCGGTCGATGCCCAAAGCCGTGACCGTCGCGACATCGCCCACCGTCAGCGTCGTGCCATCTGTGTTCGAGCGCAGCACAATCGCCGCAATATCCTGCGCCGTGCGTTTCTCGACACCGGTGCGCACGCGGGTGCTGCCACCGGTGATATCGCCCGCAGGATCAGTGGCCACTTCGCCCGCAATCGCCTCTGCGATCTCGGCCATGGACACATCGTTCTTGATCAAAGCGACCGAGGGCACCTCGACCAACAGCTCTGGCGCGGCGATCCCGCGAATAGTCGTGCGGGTGACACCTTCGGCGAAAAGCCGGGTGACCAACTCGTCCGTATAAAGCCCCAGTTGATCGACCGAGACGGGGCCTGTGATAACCACATCCGTCACCCTGTCCCGCCACGCACCGCGGCGCACGGTCGGCTCTTCGGCCTCTTCGGGTAATGTTGTCACCGCATCGACCGCAACGCGCACATCATCTGTCGCGCGGGCCATGTCCCAACCCGGCTCAAACTCCAATGTGATAGAGGCGCTTCCTTCACGGGACCGGCTTTCGGTCTCGTCGACACCATCAACCGCCAGCAAGGCAGGTTCCAAGACCTGCACGATGGCCGCATCCACATCCTCCGCCCCGGCACCTTGCCAGGTGACATTTACACTGACGTTTTCGACAATCACATCGGGGAAAAACTGCGCCCGCATCCGAGGGCTGGCAGCGATCCCAATACAGATCAGAACGACCAACAGCAGGTTCGCCGCCGTCTTATGGCGCACGAAATAGGAAAGAACACCGCCAGTCAGACCCTGCACCTGCGCGCGCATGGCTTACCCGCCCAAACGCCCTTCCAGCCGCGTGACGATGCGGGCCGGAACGGCGGTTTGCTGAAGCTGCGCCAAAAGCCGCTCTTTCGCGGCGTCAGGCATGCGGTCGTTATTCTCGACAAACGCGACGAGCTTGGCGCGGCGCTCCTCTGTCAGCTCGATCATGTCGGGTTCCGGGGCCGGACCACCGCGCAAGGGGCGTACTTTCAGGCCCGCTCCCAGCAGAGGAGAACGCGCGGTGACAACCTCGCGGCCCGCAAGCGCGGTGGCTTCGATCAGCGCATCATCACCTTGCTGGCGCAGCACGGTGACAGGCGCTTCCTCTAGCCGCTCATCTTCGGACAAAACCAGCACTGTGCCAGCCCCGCTCACGGCAGCCGCGGGGATCAGTGCGACATTGTCCAACTCCTGCTCACGCACGCGGATGGTGACGAAATCACCGGGGCGCAGGGCAGCGTTCTGCTCGAGCTGGGCAAAAAGCTCGCGGCCTGTTTGGCCTTCCCCAACCGCCGCACTTTCACGAGAGACCTTACCGGGCACGACAATGTCAGCCCCGAACACATCTAACACCGCCTCAATCGGTGCATTTATCAGGCTGCCGGTATCGCTAAGTAAGCTGGCATATTGCGCGGTTGAGACCCGAAACGCGACTTCCAGCGCATTGGGGTCGATCAATTGCGCGATCTGCTCGTTCTGGGCAACGACGCCGCCAACGACCAGATCCACATCGGACAATGTGCCGTCAAAAGGTGCCGTGATGACCGTTTCACTGACCCGGCGCGCAGCCTCGTCCAGCACAATGCGCTGACGTTCGGAACTGATGGCGGATTGCTCCAGCCGGGCTTGCGCGGCAGCCACAGCCAGCCTGCGACCCAGAAGCGTTTGCTGCGCGGCTTGGGCGGCCAATTCGGCCGTTTCAATCGCCGCTTCCGTGCCAACTCCGCGTGTCTGCAGATCGCGCTGACGCTGGAGCGCCCGCGCCCGCAGATCAAGCTGGCTTTGGGCAGCGGCGGCTTCCTCTCGGGCCAGCTCCAGCGCGAGGGCAGCATCGCGTTCCTCCGCTTCAGCCTCACGCAGATCGGTGCGTGCACGGGCAAGGTTTGCGTCCGCCTCAAAGGGGTCAATGCGCACCAATTCTGTGCCAGCCGCAACCACACCACCTTCCTCAAACGCCTCGTCCAGCGCCACAACGCGTCCGCCTTCTGTGGCGCGAAGCTCAAGCGTGCGGCGGCTTCGCACCTCGCCAAAAGCGGTCAGCGTGGGCGCGATTATTTGCGGCGTCACTTCCTGGACATTCACCGCGAAAACCCGCTCGCGGGCCGGAAACGCGCGATCTTCCTGAGCCATGCGTTCTTGCACCGCGCCGGTCACCACGGCACCGGCCCAGGCAAGCAAGCCCAGCGTCATCGCCCAAAGGAACAGGCCAATCAGGCTGCGTCCCAGAAATCGCATCAACAGTCCCTCTCTGAAGGATGGGTAAGTCGTTCTGTAAACATAGGCTTACATCACCGATCACCAAATCACAGATGTGATACGGATGCGCGGGCTATTTCCGTCGCTTATGTTCGTCCAAACGCGGAAAAATCTCGACAAAGTTGCAGGGGCGGTGCCGGAAATCGAGCTGTTTGGCGAGGATACCGTCCCAGGCGTCCTTGCACGCACCGGGCGAGCCGGGCAGCGCAAAAAGATACGTGCCATTCGCCACACCCCCCGTCGCACGACTTTGAATGGCGGAGGTTCCGATCTTCTCCATCGAGATAATGGTGAAAATGGTGCCAAACGCGTCGATCTCTTTTTCGTAAACATCGCGATGGGCTTCGACCGTCACATCGCGCCCGGTCAGCCCTGTGCCACCGGTCGAGATAATGACGTCGATCTCGGGATCTTTGGACCAACTGCGCAATTGCTCTGCAATCTGGTCGCGTTCATCCCGAATTATCTCGCGCGCGGCCAAGACATGGCCTGCAGTTTCAAGCCGGTCAACGAGCACTTGGCCCGAACGGTCCTCCTCGATCTTGCGGGTATCAGACACGGTCAGCACGGCGATCCGCACCGGGATAAACTCAAGGCTTTCGTCAATTCTCGACATGGGTCAGCCTTTCAGGCGCGCTTGAAGGGACAGCAGATCGGCCCAAGCCTCGCGCTTGGCCGCCGGGTTTCTGAGCAGATACGCCGGGTGGAACATAGGCAGCACCGGCTTGCCCAGCGCCTCTCCCCAATTGCCGCGCAACTTGGTGATGCCCTTGCGCCCCAGCACACCCTGACAGGCGATATTGCCCATCACGACGATCAGTTCCGGCGCGGCGAGAGCCACATGCTTTTCGACAAACGGCATCATCATCGCGATTTCATCAGGCTTGGGGTCGCGATTCTGCGGGGGGCGCCATGGCAGAATATTCGTGATGTAGATCGGCGTCTCAGCGGCACGCCCCATCCCAATTGCGTCAAACATCTTGTCCAGAAGCTGACCAGCCCGCCCCACGAAGGGCTTGCCCTGCTGGTCCTCATCGCGTCCCGGCGCCTCGCCTATCACCATGACTCGCGCGCCCGGCACCCCGTCAGAGAACACCAGATTGCGCGCGCCCTTTTTCAGCTCGCACTGCTCAAACGCGGCCATCGCAGCGCGCAAACCTTCCAGATCGCCCGCCGCTTCAGCCGCTTTGCGCGCGACGGCAACCGGATCAACCTCGGCCATCGGAACGACCGGCGCAGGGGTCGCCGCCTTCGTTTCCAGCTTCGGCGGTTTGGCCTCCAACGCATAGCGGTTCACCGGCGTGTCACTGATCGCGTCCGTCGCGCCCAGTTCGATCTGCCAGTCCAGCAGCGCCTTCATCTGATGAAAATCGCTCATGTCGGTCATATGCCGAAGCTATGCCCGAACGCGCGCAAGGTAAATGCCTTGCCGCCCGCGCACGCGCTGAATATAAACCCGAAAATCATCGGGACGCGCAGCATGAGTTTTCGGGCCAAGCATCTTCTGGGGATCGAGCATCTCGGCCCCGATGAAATCACGACATTGCTGGATTTGGCCGATGATTACGTGCGGTTGAACCGCCAACAGATCAAGCATGGCGACGCGCTGGCGGGCCTGACCCAGATCAACATGTTCTTCGAGAACTCGACCCGCACGCAGGCCAGTTTCGAGCTGGCAGGCAAGCGGCTGGGTGCGGATGTGATGAACATGGCGATGCAGGCCTCCTCGATCAAAAAGGGCGAGACGCTGATCGACACGGCGATGACGCTGAACGCGATGCATCCCGATCTGTTGGTCGTGCGCCACCCCCATTCCGGGGCCGTGAACCTGCTGGCTGAAAAGGTGAATTGCGCGGTGCTGAACGCAGGCGACGGCAAGCATGAGCACCCGACCCAAGCGCTTCTGGATGCGCTGACCATCAGGCGCGAGAAGGGCCGCCTGCATCGCCTCAACATCGCGATTTGCGGGGATATTGCTCATAGCCGCGTGGCGCGATCGAACATCCTGCTGCTTGGCAAAATGGAGAACCGCATCCGCTTGATCGGCCCGCCAACGCTGATGCCCTCCCAGATCGACCAGTTCGGTGTCGAGGTCTATGAGGACATGCGCGAGGGGCTTCAGGACGTCGATGTTGTCATGATGCTGCGGCTTCAGAAAGAGCGTATGGATGGCGGCTTTATCCCGTCGGAACGTGAGTATTATCACCGCTACGGGCTCGACGCGGAAAAGCTGGGCTTTGCCAAAGACGACGCCATCGTCATGCATCCCGGCCCCATGAATCGCGGCGTTGAAATCGACGGGACGCTGGCTGATGACATCAACCGATCCGTCATTCAGGAGCAGGTCGAGATGGGCGTTGCCGTGCGCATGGCCGCGATGGATCTTCTGGCGCGCAACCAGCGGGCCACCCCGCAAGAGGTGATGGTATGAACGAACCCAAAGACCCCAAAATGTCTGGCCGCGTTGCGATGATTGCACTGATCGTCATGGCGGCGCTCGTCGTGCTTCTTGTTGTGGGAAGCGGCTGATGAGTGACCCACGCGCCTTGGCTGATGGTGAGCACCTGATCGCGGAATTTCCCGCGGATCGCGCCACCTATCTGCGCGACCATTCCGTCATGGCCGCGATTGCCATGGGCGGCGCGATGCTGGTTCTATGGTGGATGGGCAACCCGCATATCTGGACCGGCGCTGTCGCAGGCCTTGCCGCCATCGCAATTCGCGGATGGTATCTGCAATCCGAAGAATTGTCCGTGACATGGCTTCTGACCGACAGCCGCCTGCTTGGCCCGCCAGGCCGAACGGTGATGTTGCGCGACATCACCAAAGTCCGTGGTCTGGGCAGCGCCGTGCAGGTTGTCACCGAAAAGGGCGACAAGCATCTGATCAAATATCAGGCCGACAAAGACGCCGTGATCGCCCGTCTGCGCGCCGCCAGCGGGGCCCCGGAATGAGCGACCAACTCGCCGTCAGCGCCAATGAAACCGGCCTCTACCGTATCTTCTCGATTGATCTGCCACCGGCGCAAATCGAAGCGTTCACAACGCCGGAACCCAACGCCATTGGCGATGATGACTATCCCCTGCGCGATGCGCTGGGGCTGTCCTATCTGGATGAACAGCATGTCCAGATCCTTGATCAGACAGAACTCAAAACCATCGGGATCGAGACCTATATCACCGACGGGTTGGGCGTGCCAAAGGATGTCTACGCCGATGCCCTGCCGCGTCTCAACAGCCTTGAGGGCCATATCGCCGTGATCGCCAGCGCCGCATTCGAGGGCCCCGACATCATCGTCCCCTCTGCGCCCGTCACCTTTGTGACCGCCCTGCGCGAAGACAAACCGCAGACCGCGTTTATCGATCTCAGCACGACAAGCGCGCAAGGCGTGATTGATGCCCGTGTGTCGGGCAAAACCGATCCGCCGCCGCGCATGCCATTAACCAGCCTGCTGGTCATCCTCATCGGGCTGGTGGTGGTCGGCTACGGAGTTTACGTTTTGCTCGCATCTCTGGGTGGCACATCATGACGCCGAAAATTCTGACAAACCTTCGTCTGATCGACCCTGAAGCTGGCACCGAAACCGAAGGCTGGCTGCGGATTGAGGCGGGCCGCATCGCGGAAATCGGTGAAGGCCATCGCGACGGCACCGATTGCGGCAGCAAGGTGCTGGCCCCCGGCATCGTCGATATCGGCGTGAAAATCTGCGAACCGGGCGAGCGTCACAAGGAAAGTTTCCGCACCGCAGGGGCTGCCGCTGCTGCTGGTGGCGTGACCACGATGGTCACCCGGCCAGATACGCTTCCCGCCATCGACAGCCCTGAAACGCTGGAATTTGTGAACCGCCGCGCGCAAGAAGCTGCCCCCGTCAACGTTGTCGCCATGGCCGCACTGACCAAAGGCCGCGACGGGCGCGAAATGGTCGAGATCGGCTTTTTGAAAGACGCAGGCGCCGTTGCGTTCACCGATTGCGATCACGTCACGACCAACAACAAGGTGCTGTCGCGCTGCCTGACCTATGCCCGCAGCCTCGGTGCTCTGGTCATGGCCCATCCGCAGGAACCGGTGATGTCGTCCGGGGCGGCAGTGACCTCGGGCAAGTTCGCCTCGCTCCGCGGTTTGCCTGCCGTGTCGCCCATGGCCGAACGCATGGGGCTGGAGCGCGACATGGCGCTGGTTGAAATGACAGGCGCGCGCTATCACGCCGACAGCTTGACGACCGCGCTGTCTCTGCCTGTTCTGGAACGTGCCAAGGCCGCCGGTCTGGACGTGACAGCTGGGGTCAACATCCACCACCTCACGCTCAATGAACTCGACGTCGGTGACTACCGCACCTTCTTCAAGATCAAGCCGCCGCTGAGGTCCGAGGACGACCGCAAAGCCATGGTCGCCGCTGTCGCGAGCGGTTTGATCGACTGCATCTCCAGCTTCCACACCCCGCAGGACGAGGAAAGCAAGCGCCTGCCGTTCGAGGAAGCTGCCAGCGGTGCCGTGGCCCTTGAAACCCTGCTGCCCGCCGCGATGCGCCTGTTTCATTCCGGCGATCTGAGCCTGCCGCAACTGTTCCGCGCGCTGTCGTTGAACCCCGCGAAACGGCTCGGCCTGAACGCAGGCCGCATGGAGGTCGGCGCCCCCGCCGATCTGATCCTTTTCGACCCGGATGCGCCTTTCGTGCTCGACCGCGAGAAGCTACGTTCCAAGTCAAAGAATACACCTTTCGATGGCCAGCGCATGCAAGGCCGGGTGCTGGCGACATTCGTTGGCGGCACCTGCGTCTACGGGGACCTTTGAGATGCCGTTCCTGACCTCTGATCCGACGACATTGATGCTTTGGGCCGTTATTGGTTACCTCTTTGGCTCGATCCCGTCCGGCATGATCCTTGCGCGGGTGATGAACCTTGGAAACCTGCGCGAGATCGGGTCCGGCAATATCGGAGCCACCAACGTCCTGCGCACCGGCAACAAGGCCGCCGCCGCGCTGACGCTGCTGTTTGATGCTGGCAAAGCCATCGTGCCGCTTTTGCTTGCGCGCCATTTCGCGGGCGAAGATGCCGCTCAACTTGCCGCCCTTGCGGCCTTCATCGGCCATTGCTTTCCGGTCTGGCTAAAGTTCAAGGGCGGCAAAGGCGTCGCCACGCTGATCGGCATCTATCTTGCGCTCTATTTCCCCTTGGGCCTCGCGGTCTGCGCGACCTGGCTCGTCTGCGCGGTAATCTCGCGCTATTCATCCTTGTCAGCGCTGCTTGCCGCGGGCATGGCTCCGGTCTGGGCCGCCCTGTTGGGCGCGGGCAGCGCGATTTTACTGGGCTTTGTGCTGGGTCTTTTGACCTATGCGCGCCATTGGCAGAACATCCAGCGCCTGCGCGCGGGCACAGAAAGCAAGATCGGTCAGAAGTGACATCTTTTCTCGACGCGCTCACTGCGATTCCACGCGGGACATCGCGCGGGCGCTATAACGGCCGTCCTTACGCGATCAGCAAGACGACCTATGCCGGTGGAAAGTCGATAAAGCTGGTCGCAGAAGAGTTGGGCGGCCCTGATTATATCAGCCTCAACCCTTATCAGCCTGCCAGCGGCCCGCTGCTCAAACCGTGCGAGATGCCCGCCGAAAAGGTCATCGCCTTTGTCACGGGCGTTGTGATCGAGGGTTGATTTCGCCCCATCGCCTGAGCCAACCTGCGCTCATAGACAAGGAGCCTTCCGATGCAGATGCCGTTCGCCATTGCCGTTCAGAAATGTCTGTCCAACTACGTGACCTTTTCGGGCCGCGCCCAGCGCTCGGAATACTGGTGGTTCGTGCTGTTCGTCATTCTGGTCTGTGTCGCAGCGGCGATCCTCGACAATCTGTTGGGCATCACCTTCAACGATGACGGAGACGGCCCGATCCAAAGCCTTGTCGGTCTGGCCATTCTGCTACCGATGATCTCGGTCGCGGTGCGGCGCTTGCATGACACGGACCGGTCAGGTTGGTGGTGGTGGATTCAACTGGTCCCGATCGTCGGCTTTTTCGTTTTCCTGTACTTCGCCTGCTCGCGCGGCACCGAAGGCCCCAACCGCTTCGGCCTTGACCCGTTGCGCAGAGGCTCGGGCGATGGCGGAAGCTCGGGCGGCCCCCGTTTCGACCCCGCGGATTTCGACGACGCGCTGACGCCGTCCCGCGTGCCGAACGTGCCGCGCGACTAGTAGGAATACTCGCCGTAAATCTTCGTCAGATCGCCGCCCCAGTCGCCGTGATAGCGTTCCAGAAGCTCGTCGGCGGGGGTCTTCCCGCTTTCGATGCTGTCCTTCAGCGCGTTCAGGAAATGGGTCTCGTCCGGCACCATACCACCCGCACCGGGGCGGGCGCGGGCTTTTAGGCCAGCCTCGGCTATCGCAACCGCTTCGCGCGCCAGATCGTGCATGTTCACGCCGCCAGCCTTCGCTTGCAAACCATCCTGTGACGCGGCCACGCGCAGCGCCTCGCGGGTGTCCGCATCAAAGCCCTTCACCAGATCCCATGCCGCATCCAGCGCGCCTTGGTCATAGGTCAAACCAACCCAGAAAGCAGGCAGCGCACAAAGCCGCCGCCACGGGCCACCGTCAGCGCCGCGCATCTCGATAAACTGCTTCACACGGGCTTCTGGGAAGATCGTTGTCAGATGATCCGCCCAGTCTGAAAGCATCGGTTTCTCACCCGGCAATGCGGGCAGTTCGCCTTTCATGAAATCGCGGAAAGACTGGCCCAATGCGTCGATATAAACGCCGTCGCGATAGACGAAATACATCGGCACATCGAGCGCATATTCCACCCAACGCTCAAATCCGAAGCCATCCTCGAACACAAACGGCACCGTGCCCGTACGATCCGGGTCAAGGTCACGCCAGATGCGCGAACGCCAGCTTTTGTGCCCGTTTACCTTGCCCTCGAAAAACGGCGAATTGGCGAAAAGGGCGGTGGCCACGGGTTGCAACGCAATCGCCACGCGCATCTTCTGAACCATGTCGGCCTCGGAGGAAAAATCGAGGTTCACCTGCACCGTGCAGGTCCGATACATCATGGATTTTCCCATGGTTCCGACACGGTCCATATAAGCATCCATCAGCTTGTAGCGCCCCTTGGGCATCTGGTGCATGTCCTTATGCTCCCAGATCGGAGCCGCCCCCAGCCCGATGAACCCCACGCCGATCTTGTCAGCGATGTCCTTAACCTCGCGCAAGTGGACATTCACCTCGTCACAAGTCTCGTGGATCGTCTCCAAAGGCGCACCCGACAGCTCAAGCGCGCCGCCCGGTTCCAGCGAGATATTCGCGCCGTCCTTGGTCAGACCGATGATATGGCCCGCCTCTTCGACAGGGGCCCAACCATAGCCGTCGCGCAGCCCTTCCAGCATCGCGCGGATCGACCGTTCACCTTCGTAAGGCAGCGACTTGAGCGTATCTTTGCAATACCCGAACTTCTCGTGCTCGGTCCCGATACGCCAGTCTTTCTTGGGCTTACTCCCGTCAGCCAAATACTCAGCCAGTTGCTCGTGGCGCTCTATCTGGCCACCGCCGGATTGGGGAATAGACATTGCTGGGGGGCTCCGGGCGTTAGGGTCTAAGGATGTCAGTGGTGAGACGAAATGGCGTGGCTGTCAATCACGGCAAGGGCTGTGCCCATGCACAAGATTATGTGAGGCGACGCACCGTGCTGCTCTCGTGCTGCCAAATTGTGACTGGCGCAGCGGGCGGATCGTTCATCACGCGCAACATATACTGGGTGTTAAGGCCCTTGAGCCCTTCGAACGCATCAAAAAGCGCCTCGGCCCCTTCTGCGTCCATCGGGATAAAAAGCGGGTCATGGCCGGTCTGTTCCAGCACCCAATGAGGTGGCGTCTGGCGAGGGTCAAAGCTGAGGCGGTTCATTTCGCGGATCGAAACGGCGCCACCAGTCAGCGGCCCGAAGTAACTCACAGCGCCCTCAACGACGTTCACAACGCCTGCGCCGCCAGCCCCGTTGCGAAAACGCGCGCGCTGAATACCGGCAACGAGCAGGATGCTTGCCCCAATGCAGATCGCGACCCCGATCCAGACCGCAAGACCGCGCCCGGTCAGGATCAGTACAAGCCCGAGGACATCCAGCCCGGCACCCACCAGCACCTCGCGGAACCGCATGATGGTCTTCTGGGCCTCTGGTCGAATAAAGCTCATCGCCAATCGCCCAGCGCCGTTTGCCAAAGCGTGAGCGCTGCGACCGCCGCCGTGTCGGCGCGTAGGATACGCGGCCCAAGGCTGACCGTGGTGGCAAACGGCAACGCCGCCAACCGCGCGCGTTCTTGTGGTGAAAAGCCGCCCTCGGGCCCGATCAGGATCGCCCACGGCCCTGGATCGCCATCCAGTTCCAACCCAGCGCCGACCTGCTCTTCATCACAAAACATCAACCGCCGCCCTTCCGGCCAGTGATCCAGCACAGCACCCAGCTTTTGCAGCGCAGCCACCTCTGGCACGAAGGTGCCGCCGCATTGCTCTGCCGCTTCAACCGCATGGGCCTGCAAGCGGTCCTGGCGGATACGCTCAGAGTTGGTAAACGCGGTCTGCACCGGGCAAATTCGCAAGGCCCCCATTTCGGTCGCTTTCTCGACGATAAAATCCGTCCGCGCCTTCTTGATCGGCGCAAAGAGCAACCAAAGATCGGGCGGTGGTTGCAGCGGCTTGGTCTGACGAACGCAGCGCAGCACACCGCCCCGCTTGCCCGCCTCCACAACCTCGGCCGCAACCTCGCCATCGACACCGTTAAACAGCAAAATCTCGGCCCCGACCCCCAGCCGCATCACCCCAAACAGGTAGTGCGCATGGTCGCGGGTCAGAGGAACCGTTTGCCCCTGCCCCAAGGCGTGATCTACATAAAGCCGAACGATGGATGCCATGGGCGGACCTTATGACCGACACCGGCCAGAGACCAGAGCAGAACGGCCAAGTTGCCGACGCCGTGAAAGGCAACTGGGTCGACACGCTCGCCCCGGTTTCGACGCGCCCCTATCTGCGCCTCAGCCGCGCCGACCGGCCCATCGGCACATGGCTTTTGCTGCTGCCCTGTTGGTGGGGCCTGATGCTTGCGACCCTGCACACCGGCACCGCAACGCTTTACGACGCATGGATCGCGCTTGGCTGTGCGATCGGGGCTTTCCTGATGCGCGGCGCAGGTTGCACTTGGAATGACATTACCGACCGCGACTTCGACGGCTCGGTCGAGCGCACCAAATCGCGCCCCATCCCGTCGGGCCAAGTCACGGTCAAAGGCGCTGTGATCTGGATGGTGGCCCAAGCCCTGATCTCCTTTGGCATCCTGCTGACCTTCCCGCCCGCTGCGATTCTCATGGGTGTCATCGCGCTGGTGCCCGTTGCGATCTACCCTTTCGCCAAACGCTTCACATGGTGGCCGCAGGCGTTTCTTGGCATCGCCTTCAACTGGGGCGCGCTGCTGGCATGGGTCGCCCATACCGGCAGCCTCGATTGGCCGCCTGTCCTGCTTTACCTTGCAGGCATTGCCTGGACGCTGTTCTACGACACGATCTATGCGCATCAGGACACCGAAGACGACGCCCTGATCGGCATCAAATCCACCGCGCGCCTGTTTGCCGAAAACTCGCCCCGATGGCTGCGCAATTTTTTGATGGCTACGGTTATGCTGATGGCGCTGGCCATCCTTCTAGCCCTGCTACCAAACGGAAACCCGCTGCAACTGGTCCTTGCGCTGGCCGCCCCTTGGGCAATGGGCTGGCACCTTGCATGGCAGCTTAGGCGCTTTGATGCGGACGATCACGAAGGCTTGACCCGCATCTTCAGGTCCAACCGGGATGCAGGCCTGATCCCGGTGCTGTTTTTCGCCTTGTGCCTTCTGGCGTGATTGCACCCGCTCGCCAACACGCATAGACAGATCGCAACCGATCCTGAGTAAAGCAGCCTCTGTTCGATGCGCCTGTCTTCTGCCCTCATACTTGTCGCGACCTTCGGCGCTGCCGGGCTAGGAGCTTTCTTGGCCGCAAGCACCGGCGCGACTTTTATCGAGCAACGCTCCGAGATCGACGTGCGGTTCGCGCTGGACGAAAACCAACTGAGTTGGGCAGAAGTGCAATCCAACGGGCTGCGCGTAGAGCTGACAGGCACCGCCCCGGACGAAGCCCAGCGCTTTCGTGCGATCTCGACCGCCGGGCGCATTGTCGACGCGGCCCGTGTTATCGACCGCATGCAGGTTGAAGATATGGCAGCCCTCGCCGCCCCGCGCTTTTCGGTCGAGATTTTGCGCAACGAAAGTGGTATCTCTCTGATCGGGCTGATCCCGACTGAAATCAATCGCGAGGATATCTCGCAAGCTATCACCGAACTCGCGCCGGACACACCTGTGACGGACCTGCTGGAAAGCGCAGATTACCCGACGCCTGATGGCTTCGATGTCGCGCTTTCGTTCAGTTTTGACGCGCTCGCACAATTGCCGCGCTCGAAAATCTCGGTCAGCGAAGACGGTGTGGAAATTACGGCCATCTCGGAAAGCACCGAAGACAAGCGCCGTCTGGAAACCGACATCGCGCGGGCCAAGCCCAACGACGTGCGGCTCGCGATGGAAATTTCAGCACCGCGCCCCGTCATAACGCCTTTCACCGCGCGCTTCCTGATCGACGCGGATGGCGCGCGTTTTGACACCTGTTCGGCCGATAATGAGCCCTCGCGCGACCGCATTCTGGCCGCCGCACGCGCCGCTGGTCTGGAAGGGCAGATCGACTGTGTTCTGGGTCTTGGCGTCCCGACCCCTCAATGGGGCAACGGTGTCGCCCTTGGCATCGAATCGCTGACCGAACTTGGCGGCGGGTCAATCACCTTTGCCGATGCAGATGTGACACTCGCAGCGCTCGAAGGTACCGATGAAGGTCTTTTCGACCGCGTTGCCGGCGAGTTGAACACCGCCCTGCCCGAGGTCTTTTCGCTGACCGCTGTCTTACCCAAATCCGACGCAAATAATGGCGACGGACCGCCCGAGTTCATCGCGACGCTTAGTCCGGAAGGCCAAGTGCAATTGCGTGGACGGCTTCCCAGCGATCTGGTGCGCGGCGTAACAGAAAACTTTGCCCAGGCGCGCTTTGGTATCGACAAAGTCTATGTCGCGACCCGCAATGTCGACAACCTGCCTGACGGTTGGCCCGTGCGGGTGCTGGCGGCACTTGAAGCGTTGTCCGAACTGGCCAACGGGGCGGTCATCGTGCAGCCCGATCTGGTGACCGTGCGCGGTGACACCGGCAATGTGGATGCGCGCGCCGCGATCTCGCGCCTTCTGTCCGATAAACTTGGCGAAGGGGCGCGGTTCGAGATTTTCGTGACCTATAAAGAAGCGCTGGACCCTATTGCCTCATTGCCGACGGTTGATGAATGCGTGGGCGACATCAAGCGTATCGGCACTGAGCAAAAGATCACATTCGAGCCCAGTTCTGCCGTTGTCGATGCCTCTGCGCGGCCCACTTTGGATGCAATCTCGGCTGTTTTTGAAGAATGCGATGTCCTTGATTTCGAGATCGAGATTGGCGGACATACCGACAGCCAAGGCAGCGAAGAAGGTAATCAGCGGATCAGCGAACAACGCGCGCAGGCAGTGCTGGAGCAACTTTTGCAGCGCGGCGTCAGCACGTTAAAACTAACCGCTGTGGGCTACGGCGAAACCAGCCCAATCGCCGATAACGAGACCGAAGAAGGGCGAGAATCCAACCGCCGGATCGAGTTCAAACGGGTCTTCCTCGCACCGAACCGTGAAGAAGCCCCGTCCGACGCAACAGAGACTGAAGAAACCGAGGCCACCGATGAATAGAACCGAGTTTATCATCGTCACAGCGATCATTCTTTTCGTCGCGTTCTGCCTTGGATGGTTCGCCAATTGGCTGATCCACCGTTTCACCCGCGTTTCGCGCAGCGATATCGGAGAGTTGGACAAGATGGCGCAAGCCTTGCACGAGGCCGAGGAAACGCGAGATCAGGCCATCACCTATCTGCAGCAGCGTGAAGCCGAGATGACGAACCAGCTTAGCCAGACCGAAGCCGAGCTGCGCGCCGCCATGGACGGCCTGCGAGATGCACGCCAGGAAGCCGAAGAGATGCGCGCCTATATCGAGCGGATCAACGCGGGATAAGCAACGGCACACGCACGACCAACAGCCCGGACTCGCGGCGGTCACGCAAAACAGGATCATCGGAACTCAGCCCGCGAATAAACGCGACGGCGGCTGGTGAGGTGGTGATCGCAAGATGGTTGCCCTGCCCGCTATTGGGCAAATCGCTGAGATCGACGACCAGCAGATCCATATCCGACAGCACTTCCATATCGGCAGCTGACCCAAGCCGAGGCTTGCCACCGGCCAGCCGACTGGACAATTGCAAGGCGCGATCACGTTGCGACAAGATCACGACTGTCACCTCGGGCAGCTGCGCCATCCGCGCAACCTGCGCCTGAAAGACGTCGATCCGAATATCTGGGGAGACCAGCACAAGACCGCCCAGATCACCCGTAATATCCGTCCCGCCGATGGACATCTGGCGAAGCGTTTCCATTGTCAGAAAAGCGCCCATTGAATGGCCAACCAAAACAACGCGCCCCGGAAAGCGCCGCACGAGACGCGGCAATATCCGCTCTAGATAATCCCGTGCGATCAGCGTGGAATCGCGATCCGTCAGGTAACCCGTGGTCGAGGCCTCGCTAGGCCAGACAATCGAGATATGCGCGCCGCCATCTTCAAAATCATGGGCCATCTGCGCGTGGCGATAAACGGCCTCGGCATAGTTGGTGTTGTAGCCATGCACGAAAACCGTGACGTCCTGACCCGGTTGCACGCGCGCCGCGACCTGATCCAGCATCGCGTCTATGCCGTCCAACTGCTCTAGCCCAGCGACGTAGAAATCCCGCATCGGGTCAATCCGCTCGCCGGGCCAACTGATCTGGCCAACCTCGCGATCTTGCGGAATCGACACTTCATGACGCACGAACCGCGACAGCCCCGTCGTCTCCAGAGACGTTGTGCCATGCAAAGCGAGCGGGTGCTGTTCACCAATTGCGACAGCCCAAACACTTTGAGTTTGCGAAACAGACAGCCCCGGATGGACAGCTAACGTACCGCGCGGTGCGCATGCGGAAAGAACAGTTGCGCCGCCCAGCGCCAGGAAATCTCGTCGATATATGTGTGGTCGTGGCATGACTTATTTGCCTGCGGAACTCAGAAATTACGGTGACGGATACCGGCTTTCCGGACAGGAGCAAGGGCCACTTGCGCCCAGCGGCGCAAACCCACCTACCAGCGGGTCAAAGCGTCCTCATCCTCGGCTTTGCTGGCAACCCAATCGGCCCCGTCCGAGGTAAACTCTTTCTTCCAGAACGGAGCGCGCGATTTCAGGTAATCCATCAGAAACTCCGCCGCCTCGAACGCATCCTTGCGGTGCGGAGCCAGCGCCGCAACCATCATGATCTGCTCACCCGGAGCCATCTCGCCATAGCGGTGAATGACCAGCACATCCCCAAGACCCCACCGGTCTTTTGCCTCACCAGCGATCTTTTCCAAGGCGCGTTCAGTCATGCCCGGGTAATGCTCGATCACCATGCGATCCAGATCACCTTGCGCCAAATCGCGGACAATACCGGCAAAGGTCACCATCGCGCCCATATCGCTGTGGCCTGCGGCAAAGCTGTTCGCCTCGGCCCCCAGATCAAACGCAGCCTCCTGAACGCGAACCGTCATGTCACCCGCCCGTCATCGGCGGAAAGAACGCCACTTCACGCGCGCCTTTTAGCGGGGCGTCAAATTCGGTTAGGTCCTGATCCACTGCAACACGGAGCGCGCTGAGATCGGCAAAGGCAGCCTCATACCGCTCTTCGCGGGCGCGCAATTCCTCGACCAGTTCCATCACGGTCGCGGCGTTTGTCTCAACCGTTTCCTTCGGCATCCCGATCCGCTCACGAACCCATGCGAAATACAAAACGTCCATCAGTTATCCTTCAAGTAAGGCCTTGCCTTGGTGAAGTAATCCCAGCCCGTCATCATCGTCAAAAGCCCTGCGATCCACAGCAAGATCACACCGACGATCCAGCTGATATTCATCGCGTGATACTTCCAGTTCAGGCCCAGAACATCCTCTTCGCGCCCGTTCAGAATGTCGCTGACCAGCGCCTCATCCATGCCCCATGCATGCATGCCAAAGTAATGCTCAAAGACGCCTTGGGCAAACAGCACCGCCAGCGCCACCATCTGCGCTGTGGTTTTCCATTTGGCCAGTTGCGTGACCTTGAGCGTACCGGCAGTGTCACCCAAAAATTCGCGCAGGCCCGAGACGAAAACCTCGCGAAAAAGGATCACTGTCGCAGGCAGCAAAATCCAAGGGTTCATGCCGGAAAAGCCCGTCACCACCAAAAGCGCGATCACCACCATCGCCTTATCGGCAATCGGATCAAGCATTGCCCCGAACTTGCTTTCCTGCTTCCACGCGCGCGCCAGATAACCGTCAAACCAGTCTGTCACGGCGGCGCTGACAAATAGAATCAACGCAAACCAATCCGCGTAAGGTCTTGTGAAGTAAAGAAACATCACCGCAACGCCGGGGGCTGCAAGCAGACGGAGGACCGTCAGAATATTGGGGAGGTTCCAAACCATACTCTTGGTCTATCGCGTCTGAGGAACGTGAGAAAGGGCTTAACCACGCTCGTGGAAATAGTCGTAGATCGTCTCGGCCATCGCGTCCGAGATACCATCAACTGCCTTAAGATCTGCAAGGTTCGCGCGACCCACAGCTTTGGCCGATCCGAAATGCGCCAGCAGCGCGCGTTTGCGCGTGGCGCCGACACCCGGCACGTCATCCAGAGGGGTCGCACCGATGGCTTTCGCACGTTTGGCGCGATGCGTGCCAATGGCGAAGCGGTGCGCCTCATCCCGAAGGCGTTGGACGAAATAGAGCACCGGATCGTTGTGTTTTAGCGCGAAGGGGCGCTGACCGGTGCGGTAAAATTCCTCCTTACCCGCATCGCGGTCGATCCCCTTGGCCACACCCACCATGGCGATATCCGTCACGCCCATCTCGGTCATGATCTCGCGCACCGCACTGACTTGCCCGGCCCCGCCGTCGATCAACAGAAGGTCCGGCCAGGTGTCACCTTTGCGGTCGGGGTCCTCTTTCAAAAGCCGCTTGAACCGCCGGGTCAGCACTTCTTTCATCATTCCGAAATCGTCGCCGGGGGTGATGTCGTCGCCCTTGATGTTAAACTTGCGATATTGGCTTTTCACGAACCCTTCGGGGCCTGCCACGATCATGCCACCGACGGCATTCGTGCCTTGGATATGAGAGTTGTCATAGACTTCGATCCGCTGTGGCGGGGCGTCCAGATCAAAGGCCTCGGCCAGTCCTTTAAGCAGCTTTCCTTGCGTCGCTGTCTCGGACATTTTCCGGGCCAGGCTTTCGCGGGCATTGCGGGCCGCACCTGACACCAGCTCTGCCTTTTCGCCGCGCAAAGGCACGGCAATCTCGACCTTGCGCTCGGCCTTTTGGCTCAGCGCCTCGGCAACCAGATCCTCATTCTCAACCGGGTGAGAAAGCAGAACCAGTTTCGGCGGCTGCTTGTCACCATAGAACTGGCCGACAAACGCCTCCATCACCTCGGTCTCATCAACCTCATTGCCCACCCGCGGATAGTAATCGCGGTTGCCCCAGTTCTGGTTGGCGCGGATGAAGAAGACCTGCACACAGGCCTGTCCGCCTTCCATATGCAACGCGATCACGTCGGCTTCGGTCACGCCACGCGGGTTGATACCTTGCGCAGTCTGCACCTGGGTCATCGCACGGATACGATCACGCAATGCAGCGGCGCGTTCAAACTCCATCGCCTCAGACGCCTCGGCCATTTGCTTGGCCAAACGCTCTTGCACCCCAGTGGATTTGCCAGACAGAAACTTCTCTGCATCGCGGACGCTTTCGGCGTAGTCCTCTTCCGAGATATGGCCAACACAAGGCCCACTGCAGCGTTTGATCTGATACAGCAGGCAGGGGCGCGACCGACTTTCAAAGACCGAGTCCGAGCAGTTGCGCAGCAAGAAGACCTTTTGCAATTGGTTCAGCGTGCGGTTCACAGCACCCGCGCTGGCAAAAGGACCGTAATAGCTGCCCTTCTGAGACTTCTTCCCACGATGTTTTTTGATCTCGGGAAACGGGTGATCCTTTGTCATCAGGATATTCGGAAAGCTCTTGTCGTCGCGCAACAGCACGTTGTAGCGCGGCTTGAGTTGCTTGATGAGGTTCTGCTCAAGCAAAAGCGCTTCGGTTTCGGTCTTGGTCGTCAGAAACATCATCGACGCGGTTTCGCGGATCATGCGGGCGATACGGCCCGAATGGCCGGACGGCCGCGCGTAACTACTGACGCGCGCTTTCAGATTGCGGGCCTTGCCAACATAGAGAACCCGCGCCTGCTCATCGAGCATGCGGTAGACGCCGGGTGAGCCATCGAGCGTCTTCAGATATGCCTGAATACGCTCATGGCCCTTCAAAGGCGTCTCGGTTTTTTGTGTCTCGTCTGTCATGGCGTTGAGGTGGGCGATTCTATGCTGCGCTGCAATGATATCGCGAGAGGCTCAAGAGGAAACCTGTCCACGCGATCTGTGGATAACTCCGTGTGTATGTTTTGGGCAGCGCGAATTTTCCTTTGTTTTTCGGGCCAGTCGTTAATTTGCCTAATTTTTAGGCGCAAACATAAGCCATTGATTGTAAGGCTTATTTTTCTTTCCACAGCACAAACCATTGAAAAACTTAACAAAACTGTAAACGATTTGTAACGGCGGCGTGAGCGGTGCACAACTTATCCGGGCCGTATCACTCGACGCCCAACACATCCGGCGTCTCCCACGCCAAATGCTGACCACCATCTACGCATAAAAGCTGCCCCGTGATTGCTGGCGACGACAGGAAATAGCCTAGAGCGGCGGTGATATCGTCTAGGTTCGCACCCCGTCTCAGGATCGTCGCACCGCGTTGTTTGCTAAACTGATCAGGCGCTTGGCGCCCTCCTTGCAAGGTCGGTCCCGGTCCTATTGCGTTCACACGCACATGCGGTGCCAGCGCTTGCGCTGCGGTCTGGGTCAGCGACCACAGCCCCATCTTGGCCAGCGTGTAGGTCATGAACTCCGGCGTCAGTGCACGGACCCGCTGGTCGATCATATTGACGATCAAACCTTGGGCAACAGGCTCGTCCTGCGCATCCAGAACAGCGTTCGGGACTTGTGCGGCGAAGGCTTGGGTCAGCACAAAGGGCGCACGCAGATTGCTTTGCATGTGGCGATCCCAAGTAGCACGCGTCGCGCTCTGGATCGTGTCGTATTCGAAGATGGACGCATTGTTCACCAGACAGGTCAGAGGTCCGCCCAATCCTTCGACCGCCTGCGGAACCAAAGCGTGCATTTCGTCTTCATTCAGAAGATCTGCCTGCACGGCAATCGCGCGCTGGCCCTTGGCCTTGATTTCGGCAACCAGCGCATCGGCGGCATCGCGCGACGCCGCATAATGCACAGCCACGTCGAACCCCTTGTCTGCGAGGAATAACGCCATTGCCTGCCCCAGACGCTTCCCCGCGCCTGTCACCAAAGCCTGAGCCATTGCACCCTCCGTCAGATCAAGATGACGATAAGGTAGAGCCCATAAAGCCCGGTCAACAGCACACCCCATATCCGGGTAATGTTTTGTTTGAAAAAGACGAATGGCAAAAGGATCAGTGACGCAGCCAGCATTACCCAAAGGTCAAATCGCAGGAACTCCGGGCCGACCTCGATGTCGCCTACGAAGCTGGCGATCCCGATAATCGCAAGCAGATTGAACATGTTCGAGCCGATAACGTTACCAATGGCGACATCCGCCTGACGGCGCAATGCAGCCATCACGGTGGTGGCGAGCTCTGGCAACGATGTGCCAATCGCCACAAGCGTAAGTCCAATCACCGTTTCCGAGACCCCGAAATCCGTTGCGATCGAAACGGCGCCATCTACCAGCAAATCCGCCCCCAGCGGCAAACCGATGAGGCCCAGTACAAGATAAAGGATGATCCGCCACCATGGCAGGGACGGATCGGCGCCTTCCAGATCATCGAGATCGTCCTCCCCATCGCCATTTCGATGGGCCCTTGCGTCAAAGAACGCTTTGGTCAGGATCGCAGCAAGCGCCCCCACCAGCACCAGGCCGTGCACCCAGGTGATCGGACTTACGGCACAAACCGCGATGAACAGCAACGTTGCGAGGATCATGTAAACGTAGTTCTGCCGCGTATCGCATTCGCTGGTATGAAGCGTGGCCAGCAACGCAGGCACGCCCAACACCAAGAGCACATTGGCGGTGTTCGATCCGACGACATTGCCCATCGCGATGCCCGGCGCATTGTCTTTGATCGCCGCGATCGCGATCAGCAGTTCTGGCGCCGAGGTGCCGAACGCAACAATCGTCAGGCTGACAATCAGGGCCGGGATCCCAAGCCGAAGCGAGAAATTCACAGCGCCGCGGACCAGCGCGTCACCGGCCAGCAGCAGGATCAACAAACCCAGCCCGGTATAGACCCAGTCCATCAGCATCAGGTGCCTTTCTGGCAGGGGCATGGCCCCTTACCGATGCGAAACCGGCCACAAGACGCACATTTC
The DNA here is from genome assembly GCF_020177595.1 of Cognatishimia sp. MH4019. Classification (GTDB taxonomy): domain Bacteria; phylum Pseudomonadota; class Alphaproteobacteria; order Rhodobacterales; family Rhodobacteraceae; genus JAHTBL01. The sequence goes on from NZ_JAHTBL010000004.1 coordinate 152,956, forward strand.
TTCGATGCCAGACGGGCCTGCCCGGGAAAGCGACGCTTGCCGAACATCGCCAACACCGCGATGAAAATCAGAAACAGAAAGACGATCTTCGAGATCACTTAGAGGCCATACCGGGCATAGAGCGCCCGTTCCTCAAGTGCTGCAAAACCGTCCCCGACGATCTGCGCACCCAGCCGCTGCAAAAGCGGCTTTTTCTGCCCATACACCTGAAACTGCACTTTATCACCGAAGAGCTCTTTCATCTTCGGGACAACATGCCCGATGCCATCGGCAAGGCCAACCTCTATTGCCTTCTCGCCAACCCAGATCTCTCCGGTAAAAAGATCCTGGTCCTCGGGCAGCTTGGCCCCGCGACGGGTGGTGATCTGTGTTTTGAAGACCTCGTGCAAGTGCTCAAGAATATCTTTCAGGCGCGCCACATCGTCAGGGTTTTCCGGCTTGAACGGGTCCAGCATGGATTTCGATTTACCAGCGGTATAAACCCGACGCTCCAACCCGTAGCGGTCAAGAAATTCATGTGCGCCGAACGAGGCTGAGATCACCCCGATGGACCCGACGATAGAGGCCGGGTCAATCCAGATCTCTTCTGCCGCAGAGGCGAGCCAATACCCACCCGAGGCGGCAACATCCTCTACAAACGCGTAGACCGGAATGTCCTTTTCTTTCGAGAGGCGTCGAATGCGCGAGGCGATCAAAGACGACTGCACGGCCGATCCTCCGGGGGAGTTGATCACCAGTGCAACCGCCTGCGGCTTACCCTTCTTGAAAGCACGTTCGATAAGCGGGGCAAGCCCTTGATCCGACAAGGTGCCACGCGTCCCGGCAGCGATAGAGCCCTGCAAACGAATGACGGCGACGCGCGGGTCTGATTTTACGAAAGGAAGAAAGCGTTTCATTCACTGCCATGTAGAGTGCACATGCCCCCGGAACAAGGGACGCCGTATCCGCGCGGATCACTGTTGCGGCAGGTCAACGGTTTTTACGATCTGATCTTGTAGCCTGTGCGGAAAATCCACCAGATGATCGCAAGGCAGATCGCCGTAAATGCGCTGATTGCCAGCAAGGATGCGATGATCGGTACATCGGCTGTTCCAAAGAAAGACCAGCGGAAGCCCGAGATCAGATAAACAACCGGATTGAACAAGGTGATCGTCTGCCAAATCCCCGGCAACATCGTGATCGAATAAAAGCTGCCACCCAGAAAAACGAGCGGTGTGATGATGAGAAGCGGGATAATCTGCAACTGCTCAAAATTACCGGCCCAGATGCCGATGATGAAACCGAACAGCGAAAAGCTAAGGCAGGTCAGCACCAGAAAAGCGAGCATCGCACCGGGGTGTTGAATGTCGAGATCCACGAAGAAATGAGCCGTCACCAGAATGATCACGCCAATGAAGAACGACTTGGTCGCTGCGGCCCCCACGTAGCCGATCACGATTTCCAGAAAGCTGACCGGGGCCGAGAGAAGCTCGTACACCGTGCCGATAAATTTCGGAAAATAGATGCCGAAAGACGCATTCGAGACGCTCTGCGTCATGACGCTCAGCATGATGAGACCAGGCACGATGAACGCCCCATAGCTGACGCCTTCAATCTGGTCGATACGGCTGCCGATGGCTGCACCAAACACTACGAAGTAAAGAGATGTCGACAAAACCGGGGACAGAAAAGACTGCATAAGTGTGCGAAAAAAACGCACCATTTCATGCACATAGATCGCTTTGATCGCCTGCAGGTTCATGGCTTTTCCTTCACGAGATCAACGAAGATATCCTCAAGGCTGCTCTCTTGTGTCTTAAGATCCGTCATCGTCAGACCAGCGGTTTGCAAGTCGTTCAGCAAGGTGGTGATCCCGGTCCGTTCATTCGTCGTATCGTAGTGATAGACAAGAGCGTCGCCTTCAGGGGCGATCTCAAGCGTGTAGCTTCCAAGACTCTCTGGAACCGCACTGATCGGCTCTTGCAAGGCAATGCGTAATTGCTTGCGGCCCATTTGAGCCATCAATGTGGCTTTGTCCTCCACCAACAGAATTTGACCCTGGTTGATCACGCCCACGCGGTCGGCAATGGCCTCGGCCTCTTCGATGTAGTGGGTCGTCAGAATGATCGTGACGCCGTCTTGTTTCAGTTTGCCGACAATCTCCCACATGTCTTTGCGCAGCTCGACATCGACGCCTGCGGTGGGCTCATCCAGAAACAGGATGCGCGGCCCATGGCTCAGTGCTTTGGCGATGAGAACACGCCGCTTCATGCCGCCCGACAGTTCCTTTGTCTGAGCGTCTTTCTTATCCCAGAGCGACAACTGCCGCAGGATGCTTTCGAGATGCGCGTCGTCTTTGGCCTTGCCGAACAGACCACGGGTAAAGCTGACAGAGTTCCAAACGGTCTCAAACGGCTCCAACGCAATTTCTTGCGGCACCAGACCGATCAAAGCGCGCGCCTTGCGATAATTTTTGACCACATCATGACCAGAGACAGTGATCGTGCCACTGGTCGGATGGCTGATGCCGCAGATCGTCGAAATCAGTGTCGTCTTGCCGGCACCGTTCGGGCCAAGCAAGGCAAGGATTTCACCTTCCTCTATTTCAAGATCTACGCCCTTGAGCGCCTCGAAACCGGACTCGTAGCGTTTTACAACATCGCTGACCTGAACAATGGCTGGCATGAACTCTCCTCTTGGGCGCACCGTAGAGGGGGAGACGGGCAAGCTAAACCCGGATTTTCGCACAGTGTTCACCCGCTCTGCGCGCAGGCGCGCTTTGGGCCAAGAAACGGGTGACACACGTGAAAACGCCGCCCCGAATGTTCGGAGCGGCTATCCTTTGTGACCCAGTAAGGATCGGTTAGCTGATCGTGTAAACGAAGCTGGCCCCGTTACCGCGATCGCGGGTCACAATGGCGGTGGACCCGTCAAGCGTCCAAACTTGGCAATCAGGAGCCAGAACACGCGAGCCAATCTTGGCATCGCGGCAGACCGCACCGTCGTTCCAGGTCCACGTGCCTGTGATGCCCTGCCCGTCCCACGGCCCGGAAATCGTGCCGTCCGCATTCACGACAAGCGACTTGCCTTCAAAGGTCAACGTCCGGCCCACAAGCGTTTCCCGAAACTGGGCTTCGGTTGTTACGGCACCGTCGGCAGCCATGCTTGCCTTGTCCGCCATGCTGCTATCGCCATCAGATGTAGGTGACATACAGGCGGTCAGAAGGCCCAGGGCTGCGGTTAGAAGAAGTGCTCTCATTTCGGTCTCCAGAATTAGTGCTGCGGACGAGGTGTCTTGGGAACACGCGCGATCAAAGGTCCGCTTGCGCAATAAGTGGCAGCAGAGAGGCAACATCAGAAGACAGAATATGAAGGCTTTACCTCATTTGAGGTATGCAGCCGCGATACCTTCGAACGCGTCGCGCAAGGGCGCGCCTTGGGTCAAATGCCCCATGGTCGGGATCACCTCGGGCGCGTGCCCCGATACATTGCGCGCCAAATCGGTAAGATCGTCAAGGCAGTGCACCTTATCCTCGGCGCCATGCCAGAACTGCATTGGGACGCCTAGCGACTTTGCAATGCGCCAGGAGAAATGCAGTTGAGCCAGATAATCATGACGCATCGCGTCGATGGAGCTAAGGATCGCCGTCTTCAAACGGTCTGTTCGCGCCTCGGTCGCGAAATCGGCATCAAGCTGGACTTGATCTGGCGGGCTACTGGCGAAGACGCGGCGCAGCGTTTTCTCCAGTCGGTCCTTATCATGAACTCGACCTGCAAGATGGCGGATCGCAAGCATCGCCATGCGTCCGTTGGACCGCAAGTTGCGCAGCAGGAAATCACCGAAATAGACATCGCGCGTCTTTCGCCCTCCGGCTGAAAAGCAGGTAGAGACAAAGTCGATCCGCGAGACACAATTGGAATGAGTGCGGGCAAACTCAACGGCATAACTGCCCGAGGAAACAAGCGCGATCACCGGGATGGGTGTGTCGGCCATAAACTGATAAGTCGTATAGAGATCTTTGACGGTTTTTGCGCAATGGCGTGCCCAGTTCTTATCCCTCGATGTTTGCAGGCTCAGACATCCTTCGCGGATGGGCCAGATCGTGCGCCACCCAAGCTGGTGAAACAACGCTACATCCATGGCATCAATATTCGGGAAGATCATCGGGTGCAGGATCAGCACCGGCTGGCCACTCACCGGGCCAATATCAAGGTAACGGACCTGCGAAGTGCCGCGCGTTCCCAAGGTGCCGTAGCGCACACCATTTGGAAGATGCGGCAGGTAAGCGCCCCAATGCTCTGACTGTCCCTTTAACTGGTCTTCGAGATGGGTTTGCAATCGGTGGACCAGCTGGCTTGCAAGGCTGATGAGCTCGGCCTGACTTTTGACACACAGCTTGCCAAAAACGCTCTGTAACTGCTTGCGCCGGGTCGAGGTTGCAAGCCCGGCGCGTGCTGCGCTCTCTTCAAGGGTGAGGCCTTGGGCGAGATCCACGAAAAGGCAAAATTCAGCGGTGCTGAGGGGTGTCTCTTGTTTGTCATTTAAGACTTGCGCCAACGCGGTGAGGGGCAGTTGGAACGCGCCCGCCCTTACAGAACGAGTGATGGACACCATGTCTTCGCGCGTCGACAGGATAGGCCAACGATGCAACGGATCGACAGGCGTCTCGGTCAGCCAGACAGGAACGTCATTCCACCAGAACGACGGCATGTCCTGCAAGGTACTCATCTGGTGGGTGAACTGCGCCAACCCGTCATGGGTCTCGTCCATCGCAGTGGACAGCATCGAGAGAGCAGCGGTTTGTTGGCGAGGGGTCATATATGCTCTGCCGTCATTAGGTAACAGACGATCCCACCAAACCGCTTATCGAGCAAGGATTTGTACCTGTTTGATGGTTTTAGAGACACATCTTTATAGAGACCGACCTCCAGAAACGAAAAAACCGCCCCGAAAGGCGGCCATTTTGCGTTGGTTGCGGGAGTAGGATTTGAACCTACGACCTTCAGGTTATGAGCCTGACGAGCTACCGGGCTGCTCCATCCCGCGCCAACGTGTGAGGGATTTAGGCCTTTGCGCAGGGAGTCGCAACCCCTAGCGGGACGAAAACGTAACGAATTTCTGACAGTCTAGGTGTGAAGCCGCTAAGGAAGGGTCAATGGCTGAATTTCTCGGATCGTTCCGTGATTATGCGTCACCTTGAACAGGGCAGGCCGGGGCATCTGCAAGAATTGATCATAGCCAAAGTCTGAATAAAGCGCGCTCATCACAGAGGCGATCAGGCCGCCATGGGTCGATAAAAGGGGTGCATAAACTGGCCTTCGAGATAGCGACTTGATCGCATTTCGTAATCGAGTTGCGGCGTCGTTGAAACTTTCTCCACCCGGACGGGACAAGTTACGTTCCTTGAAGCGGCGCTCAATGAGTGCGTCGTCGGGGATATGGCCCTGAAGTGACGTCTGATGCTCGCGCAGATCTGGCAATGTCGTCAGCGCTAACCCGGCAGCATCCGCGAAAGGCTGAACGGTTTCACGCGCGCGGATTGCTGGGCTTGTAAAAACGCCGTCAATTTCGAGCGATTGGAACACGGGAACAAGAGCCTCGGAAGCCTGCGCGCCCTCGATGGTCAATCCGTCAGATAGCCCCCATCCCTCGGCCTCCGCATGCCGAAGCAAAAACATCGTGGTGGTTGGGCGAGTCGGAACAAAATCCATGGGCTGAGTGTCGCCTGTCCGTGCGGGAATACAAAGGAAAGACTGGTCCAGAAACAACAAAACCGCCCCAAGGGGCGGCCTGAAGCTATTGATCATCGTCAGAGAGATACGTGTTCTCAAGTTTCTTACTAGGTTTGGCGGTGACCTACTCTCCCACGCCTTAAGACGCAGTACCATCGGCGCAACAGTGCTTAACTGCCGAGTTCGGGATGGGATCGGGTGTTTCACTTGCGCTATGACCACCAAACCGAGAAAGAAACTTCAAAACACCATCAGAAGTCCAAGTATTTCACTTTGTGTGTGTATGACTTGTCCGTAAAGCAGGCTGAACCTGGCTTTTACTGGATCAAATCAAGCCTATCGAGCAATTAGTACCGGTCAACTGAACGCATTGCTGCGCTTACATCTCCGGCCTATCGACGAGGTGGTCTACCTCGGCTCTCAGGGATACCTTGTTTTGAGGGGGGCTTCCCGCTTAGATGCCTTCAGCGGTTATCCTTTCCGATCATAGCTACCCAGCACTGCCATTGGCATGACAACTGGTCCACCAGTGGATCGTTCACCCCGGTCCTCTCGTACTAGGGGCAACTCCTCTCAAGTATCCTACACCCACGGCAGATAGGGACCGAACTGTCTCACGACGTTCTAAACCCAGCTCACGTACCTCTTTAAACGGCGAACAGCCGTACCCTTGGGACCTGCTCCAGCCCCAGGATGAGATGAGCCGACATCGAGGTGCCAAACGGTGCCGTCGATATGGACTCTTGGGCACCATCAGCCTGTTATCCCCGGCGTACCTTTTATCCGTTGAGCGATGGCCCTTCCACTCGGGACCACCGGATCACTATGGCCGTCTTTCGACTCTGCTCGACTTGTCAGTCTCGCAGTCAGGCTGGCTTCTGCCATTGCACTCAACGAGCGATTTCCGACCGCTCTGAGCCAACCTTCGCGCGCCTCCGTTACGATTTGGGAGGCGACCGCCCCAGTCAAACTACCCGCCACACAGGGTCCCGGATCCGGATAACGGACCGCGGTTAGACATCAAGCAGAACAAGGGTGGTATCTCAAGGGAGGCTCCACAGGAACTGGCGTTCCTGCTTCAAAGCCCACCACCTATCCTGCACATGTTGTGCCTGATGCCAATGTGAAGCTGTAGTAAAGGTGCACGGGGTCTTTCCGTCTAACCGCGGGAAACCTGCATCTTGACAGGTAATTCAATTTCGCTGAGTCGATGTTGGAGACAGCGGGGAAGTCGTTACGCCATTCGTGCAGGTCGGAACTTACCCGACAAGGAATTTCGCTACCTTAGGACCGTTATAGTTACGGCCGCCGTTTACCGGGGCTTCAATTCGGA
>NZ_JAHTBL010000004.1:165000-362036 GCF_020177595.1 Cognatishimia sp. MH4019
TTCCGCAAAGGTGAAATGACGAGCCCCGCCAAAAGCAGTTGCAGCGCGATGAGCCCGTATTCGTGTTCCAACACCTTCACAGGCTCAGGCCCAAGCCCGCCCGTCAGGCCCAAATAGAACAGCCCACCCGCCGGGATCAGCCCTACTATATATATAGGCCACGCTGGGAGCCGGCGCGCGGCTCCGTTTATGGTGTCGGTCAGGGTCAAATGAACGTCGTCAGATCCATGCCCTCGTAAAGGGACGCGACCTCGTCTTCATACCCGTTGAACATCAGCGTCGGCTGACGCTTGGCAAACAGGCCCCCACCGATCACACGCTCCGTCGCTTGCGACCAGCGCGGGTGATCCACGTTCGGGTTCACATTACTATAGAAGCCATATTCGCGCGGGTTGGCCTGGTTCCAGCTGGCAAAGGGTTCTTCATCGGTCAGCGTGATCCGCACAATCGACTTGATCGACTTGAAGCCATACTTCCACGGAACCACCAAACGAATGGGCGCGCCATTCTGGTTGGGCATCGGTTTGCCGTACAGACCAGTGGCCACCATGGTCAGCGGGTGCATTGCCTCGTCCAGGCGCAGACCTTCGCGGTAGGGCCAATCCAGAACGGGGAACGCGACGCCACGCATCTCGTCAGGGCGATAGGCGGTTTCGAACGCAACATATTTGGCGCCAGACTGCACGCCGACCTTTTCCAGCAGATCAGCCAGTTCAAAACCGTTCCACGGCACGACCATCGACCATGCCTCGACACAGCGGAAACGGTAGATGCGTTCTTCGACGGTCATGCCGTCCATCACCTGCTCGAACGAATAGGTGCCGGGGTTGTCGACCATGCCGTCGATCTCGATCGACCACGGCTGGGTGGTCAGCGCACTCGCGTAACGCGCAGGATCATCCTTGCCGGTGCCGAATTCATAGAAGTTGCAGTAATTGGTGATGTCTTCAAAACTGTTCGGAACAAGCTCTTCCGCCATCGCGGGACTGGCAATTGTGCCCGCCACCCCAGCCGCAGCCGCACCAGCGATCAACTGACGCCGGTTCAGAAACACCGCTTCGGGCGTCACATCATTATACGTAAGGTCGTTCTTCCAGCGTCCAGCCATTGGGTCCGTTCCTTTGTTTTGCTCACTCATAGATAAGAGTGTGTCAAAACCAAGCCAAACCAACTGTCCTCACGAAGCTGTGGTCGCACTGTAACTTGGATAAATCTCGTTCATCGGGACGGAACGGCCATTGGGTTGAACCAGCCGCACATGGCGGCGGCGCATCAGGCGAGGTTCGGCCACGCCGACAGAATGAGCAATCGTCTCGACCTCTTTGGTGATTTCCTTGGCATAGCGCGCGACGCGCTTGTATTTCTCCTCAACAACCAGACCCTTCTGAAAACGCGGGTCATGGGTGGTGATACCCGTGGGGCATGTGTTCTTGTTGCACTTCAAAGCCTGAATGCAGCCAAGCGCAAACATGAAGCCGCGCGCGCTGGTCACAAAATCCGCCCCCGCCGCCATGGCCCAAGCGATATCGCCGGGGTTTACCAACTTGCCAGACGCGACAAGTCGGATGCGGTCTTTCAGTCCGAACTCATCGCGCAGGTTCGCGACCAGGGGCAGTCCCTCGCGGATTGGCATCCCGACCAGATCAATCAACGGCATCGGTGCGGCCCCTGTGCCACCCTCGCCCCCATCCAGCGTAATAAAGTCAGGCGCGCTGTCATCACCCCGCGCCTTGATGGCCATAAATAAGTCGCGGAACGGCTCTTCCGCCCCAACAACCGTTTTGATCCCGACAGGTTTACCCGTGACCTCGCGCACATGGGCGATGAAATCGAGAAGGTCTTCCCAATCATCCACCTCCGCATGACGGTTCGGAGAAATACTGTCCGCCCCCTGCGCAATCCCGCGGATCTTGGCAATCTCTGGCGTGATCTTCTCGCCGGGAAGAATCCCACCTTTGCCAGGCTTGGCCCCTTGGGCGAGCTTAATCTCAAACATCCGCACCTGAGTATGCGCTGCAACCTCGCGCAGCTTGCTGTCATCCAGATTTCCGTCGTCGTCACGCACGCCGTATTTGGCGGTGCCAATCTGAAAAACGATGTCGCAGCCGCCTTCCAGATGAAACGGAGAGAGCCCACCCTCGCCTGTATTCATCCAGACACCCGCCTCTTTGCAGCCCCGGCTCAAAGCCTGAACAGCAGGTTTTGAGATGGCGCCATAGGACATGCCCGAGAGATTGAAGATGGACATAGCGGTATAGGGCATCCGCGTACCTGCGCCAATCACCACCGGCTCGGTCGAGGCGAACTGATCGTCGAGCGGTGGAAACGCAGCGTTCACAAATAAGGGCGTGCCGACAACGCTCAGGTTGCGCGTCGATCCAAACGCCACCGTATTCCCATGCCCTTCGCCCGCGCGCTTGACCCATTCGCGTTGTGCACGATTGAACGGCAATTCCTCGCGATCCATCGCAAAGAAATACTGGCGGAAAAATTCGCCCAATGTGCTGAACAACCCCCGAAAGCGTCCAAGCACCGGATAGTTGCGCCGGATCGCATCTTCGGTCTGGGTGCGGTCGATGATAAACAAGACAAGCGCCACCAAAGTGACGACCCCGATTACAGCGACAAAAGCCACCGCCAGAGCTTCCAACAGATATCCAGCCCAACTCATCATCGTTTTATCCTCCTGAGTGCTGATGAACCTTGGGCAAGGCGGTACGTCAGCACAAGCAGGCTCACAGATCCTCAACTATTTTTTATTGGAAATCGAAAAACGCCCCTGCTTAGGGGAACCGACTGCCATGACAAGGTACAGCTTTCCGCAAATGGCAAGGTTTTGCGCATTTTCTTTCGCAAACGGCTCTCTAACTCTCACTCATCAGCGCGGGATGGACCTGCGCTTTTTCTTAGGAGACTAATTGATGCTACGCAGAACTTTCGTCGCACTGACAGCCGCCACCATGATCGCCGCCCCTGCCTGGGCCGGCTCCATGAAGAAAGACATCGTGGATACCGCCGCTGGCGCAGGCTCGTTCGAGACACTTCTCGCCGCAGCCACCGCAGCCGAGCTGGTCGACACGCTCAAAGGCGAAGGCCCTTTCACCGTTTTCGCCCCCACCGATGAAGCATTTGCAGCGCTGCCCGAAGGGACTGTTGAGTCTCTTCTCGAGCCCGAGAACAAGGATCAGCTGACCGCGATCCTCACCTATCACGTCGTGCCCGGAAAAGTCATGTCGACCGACCTGAGCAATGGTATGGAAGCCGAAACCTTGAACGGTGCCGCCGTGACCATCATGACCGAAGATGGCGTCACGGTGCAGGACGCCTCCGTTGTGACGGCTGACATCGAAGCATCGAACGGCGTGATCCACGTCATCGACAGCGTGATCCTGCCGCCGGAGAGCTAAGCTCCAGCGACGCAACGCACATTGCAAAGGCCCCGAAGCACAGCGCTCCGGGGCCTTTTTTCATTTCGCTTTTTTCAAATATCCCGGGGGTGCGGGGGCAGAGCCCCCGCCGGGCGACGCGGCGCAACACCTTACAAGACGACCGCTTTCGGTGATTTTTCAAATCACCTGGCGCTTGAACGGTACTCACAAACGAGTGCCGTTAATGAACCACGGCATCCTCGGGTGGCTGTCGGTTGCTCGACGCAACACGGTCGCCGATCAGCAATCCATCTGCTCCGGCGGATACGGTCACGGTATCGCCATCTTTTACATCCCCAGACAACAGCATTTCTGCCAACGGGTTCTGCAAAGCACGCTGGATCACACGCTTGAGCGGACGGGCACCGAAAACCGGGTCATAGCCCTCCTCGGCCATCCAGACCTTGGCACTTTCCTCAAGCTCCAACGTAATCTTGCGCCCCGCCAAGCGAGAGGTAAGCCGTTGCAACTGAATATCCACGATCCCCGCCATGTCTTCGCGGGCAAGGCGATCAAAGATGATCGTCTCATCCAGACGGTTCAGGAACTCTGGCCGGAAATGTGCGCGGACGGCGTCCATCACATCACGCCGGGCACCGCTGGGATCCGCGCCATCGGGCAATTGGCTCAGGCTTTGCGCCCCAAGGTTGGATGTCAACACGATCAGCGTCTGCTTGAAGTCCACCGTGCGGCCCTGACCATCGGTCAGCACGCCATCATCCAGCACTTGCAACAGCACGTTGAACACATCCGGGTGCGCTTTCTCGACCTCGTCAAACAAGACGACCTGATACGGACGCCGCCGCACAGCTTCGGTCAGCACGCCCCCTTCATCATAGCCCACATAGCCCGGAGGGGCGCCGATCAGACGCGCAACCGCGTGTTTCTCCATGAACTCCGACATATCAATGCGCACCATCGCGCTGTCATCATCAAACAGAAACTCTGCGACAGCCTTTGTCAGCTCGGTCTTACCGACGCCGGTTGGCCCAAGAAACAGGAATGAGCCCAACGGTCGGTTCTCGTCATTCAGCCCCGCGCGTGCACGGCGCACGGCATTGGCCACAGCCGTCACAGCCTGACTTTGACCGATCACACGATTGCCGATCTGCTCTTCCATGCGCAGCAGCTTTTCGCGCTCGCCTTCCAGCATCTTGGCGGTCGGAATACCCGTCCACCGCTCCACAACGCTGGCGATCTGTTCCGGCCGCACGGCCTCTTCGACCATGACCTCATCGCCTTGGTCCTCCGCCGTTTCCAGCTTCTTCTCAAGCTCGGGGATCACGCCGTATGACAACTCACCGGCCTTTGCCAGATTGCTTTCGCGCTTGGCGATATCCAGCTCGGCCCGCGCACGGTCCAACTGTTCTTTCAAATCGCGCGCAGACGCCAGCTTGTCGCGCTCGGATTGCCATTGGGCGGTCATCTCGCTTGAGCGCTCTTGAAGGTCAGACAAGTCTTTCTCCAACGTCTCAAGCCGATCCTTGGAGGCCGCATCATCCTCAAGCCGCAACGCTTCCGCTTCGATCTGCTTTTGCAAGATCTCACGGTCCAGCGCGTCCAGTTCTTCGGGTTTGCTGTCGACCTCCATCCGCAATCGCGACGCGGCTTCATCAACCAGATCAATCGCCTTATCGGGCAGGAACCGATCAGTGATGTAGCGGTGGCTCAAAGTTGATGCCGCAACCAACGCGCTGTCGGAAATCCGCACGCCGTGGTGCAGCTCGTATTTCTCCTTGATGCCCCGCAGGATCGAGATCGTGTCCTCGACCGTCGGCTCCTCCACCATCACAGGTTGGAAGCGTCGCGCCAAAGCCGCGTCTTTTTCGACATATTTGCGGTACTCATCCAGCGTGGTCGCGCCAACGCAATGCAACTCGCCCCGCGCAAGCGCAGGTTTCAGCAGGTTCGACGCATCCATCGCGCCATCGGTTTTGCCCGCACCGACAAGCGTGTGCATCTCGTCAATGAACAGAATGATTTCGCCCGCGGCGGCCGTGACTTCGGACAGGATCGCTTTCAAACGCTCCTCAAACTCGCCCCGGTATTTCGCACCGGCAATCAGCGCGCCCATATCCAGAGCCATGAGGCGCTTGTTGCGCAAAGATTCAGGCACGTCACCGTTGATGATGCGCAAGGCCAAGCCTTCGGCAATCGCGGTCTTACCAACGCCCGGCTCACCGATCAGAACAGGGTTGTTCTTGGTGCGGCGCGACAGCACCTGCATCGTCCGGCGAATTTCCTCGTCGCGCCCGATGATCGGGTCGATCCGGCCTTCCTCGGCCCGCGCGGTCAGATCCTGCGCATATTTCTTCAGCGCGTCATAGCCTTCCTCGGCCGAGGCCGTATCCGCTGTGCGCCCTTTGCGAATATCGTTGATCGCTTCATTCAAGGACTGCGCCGAAACGGCCCCCGCCTCCAACGCCTCGCGCGCTTTGGATTTGACCAATGCCAGCGCCATCAGCATCCGCTCGACCGGCACGAAACTATCGCCCGCTTTCTTTGCGATCTTTTCGGCCTGGGCCAGCACTTTGGCGGTGGATTGGTCCAGATAGGTCTGGCCCGCATCCCCCGTCACCTTTGGCATCTTGGCCAAGGCAAGATCGACGGCTTCCAGCACACGCTCAGGCGCACCGCCAGCCCGTTTGATCAGGTTGCTTGCAAGCCCCTGATCGTCATCCATCAATGCTTTCAACAGGTGTTCGGGCGTCATCCGTTGATGACTGTCCCGCATGGCGATCGTCTGGGCGGCCTGAATAAAGCCGCGCGACCGCTCGGTGAACTTCTCCAAGTTCATAAGCTCTCTCCTTTTTTAAGCGTCCCGGATTTGGCGCACCCGACTTCGCGGCATACCCCAGCAAGGACCTTGTCAAATAAATGGGAGGCGATACCGCCCGCTTCAAGACGCATCTTCACGCACAGGGAACAAATTCGTGATTTCCCCGTTTAATCCGTAGGTTCCGCCCCATTTAGATAAAAGCAAACAGGACCCAAAGAGGTGCAACATGAGCAGTAAACGTACAGAGATTTCCGAACTGATCTACAACCCTGTCGAGACCGCGTTCGAGGCGATCGTCACGATCCACGACGGCCCGGTCACCGCACGCTATGCCGCCAGCCTGAAAGCCCCGCTGAATGCGTCCTTTGAGACGATCAGCGCAGGCATGATTGCGCGGGCACATAAACAACATCGCTCAGAAACGCCGGGGCTTCGGACCCGTCTTTTGGCCGATGGCGAAAGCCTGCCGGTGCCGCGCGCGCATCTTGCGCCGCTCAAGACCATGCTCGACAGCCTCTTCGCCCGCGCCGCCTGATCCCACTTGCGAAGGCGGACCGTTTGCGGCCATAGGAGTGGCACCGATCACAGGAGCCTCCCTATGTCCGACGACCGCCTCATTGTTGCGCTTGATGTCCCCACAGCCATTGAGGGGTTGCAACTGGCCGAAGTGCTGAACGATGCCGTATCCTTCTACAAAATCGGCTTGGGCATGCTGACCACGGGCGGGCTGGCACTGGCCAATGAGCTGAAACAAGATCACGGCAAGCGCATCTTTCTGGACATGAAGCTCTTTGATATCGGCGCCACGGTCGAGGCTGCAGTACGCGGGCTTGCGCAATTCGATCTGGATTTCCTGACAGTTCATGGTGACCCCCATGTGGTCCGCGCGGCACAGATCGGCAAAGGCAACAAGGATACGAAAATCCTTGCGGTTACGATCCTGACATCGCTGGACCGCAGTGATCTAGATGCGAGCTGCCTGAAACCCGGTGATGTGCAGGACCTCGTGTTGGAACGTGCCGCCAATGCCCTGAATGCCGGGGCCGACGGTTTGATCGCCTCCCCACAAGAAGCGGCCCTGATCCGGGCCTTGCCCGAAGCCAAGGGAAAGCTGATCGTAACGCCTGGTGTGCGCCCGGCAGGTGCCGCCCTTGGCGATCAAAAGCGCGTTGCGACCCCTGCACAGGCCATCACCGATGGCGCGGATCACATCGTGGTCGGACGCCCGATCTGGCAGGCCTCCAGCCCCAAATCCGCCGCCGAGGCCGTTCTGGCCGAATTACCCTGAACCAACCGCACATTTCGTGAATTCTCCGTCAAAGCGCATGGGCACTTCGCCCCAACGCTTCGGGAGACGCGCCCCTTTCTGCTAAACAACAATCATCTCGAAAGGCCTGTCGCCGTCCCAGCGCAAGGCTACGAGTCATACCTTTGCGGAGGCTCTCGCGACTTCTCCCGGCCCATGAAACATGCCTCCCTCATGTTCGAAGCGCTCCGCACTCCGCCCGCGCGGCACCGCTTTTTTCAGACGGTGCCGCCGGGTTCGGACCAAGGCGCGCGCGGTGCAATCAGGTTTTCTTTATAATCTGTCCTTATGCTCCGCGCGCCTTAATGAAAGAGATCGCCATGACAGATGCCAAAGCCAATAACGCCCTCGTTCTTTCCTTTTTGACGGTGCGCAAGGCACTGGGCTATCTGGGGCTGGCCTTGCCCGCTGTGCTGATCGGCTACGGCCTTGCGATCAACGGCCAGATCGAGGATTCAGTCAGCGCGTTTTACTACACCGGCATGGGCGATGTATTCGTCGGCACGCTTTTCGCGATTGGCGTTTTTCTTTTTGCCTATAAAGGCTACCCCCCCGAACCCGGAGAGGTCATCTCGGATCGCTGGGTCTCTCAGGTTGCGGGGATAGGCGCGATTGTCACGGCCTTGTTCCCGACGCCCATCGACACGCAGATCGACTGCGAAACGGTTGCGTGCTTAGTGACCGGTTTCGCTGCCTCGAACCTTCATTACGCAGGGGCGGCGGCGTTCTTTCTGGCTATCGCAGTGTTTTGTCTGGTTCTGTTCACCCGCTCGGCGCCGGGCACCAAGCCCGACTTTGAAAAGCGCCGCGCGAACGCCGTATATCGGTGGTGCGGAATTACGATCTTGGCCGCCCTTGGCGGCTTGGCAACAGCCTTTCTGCTGGTCGATGACGGCTCCGCACTGGACACTCAACTCGACGCCATCAACATCGTGTTCTGGCTGGAGACAGTTGCGATTGGCGCCTTCGCCATTGCCTGGCTGGTCAAAGGCGAGACATTGCACGGCTTTTTCGGGATCAGCCCTGATTGATATCCGTATCGAATGTCTTCACCTGACCAGTTTTCAGCGCAAAGACCTTGCGCAACACCAGCCACGCAATCAGTGAGACGGATGCGAAGATCACAAGCGCCATCGCGATGGACCCGCCCACAAGCGCAGGGCCACCGATCAGCAACAGGACCGCGATGACACCCGCACCAATGGCGAAGCCCAGAAGGACAAAAGCGGGGGCAAGGATCTCAAGGATACCCAGCACAAGAGCGGCAACCGCCCAGACCCACCATTCAAAAACCAAATCCATCAGCCACGTCCTTTCAGCATATTGAACGCATTGCCGAACGCTTCGATCGCGTTGGCGGGTAGCACAATCGTGTTGGAGCCTTGGCTGCCCCCCAGCGCATTCAGCGACTCGACCTGTTTCAGCGCCACCTGATATTGCGCCGCTTCCAAGCCGTTCTCCGCAATCGCCGCAGCCACGACCTGGGTCGCATAAGCCTCCGCCTCGGCTTCAATCCGGCGTGCTTTGGCGGTTTGCTCAGCGGCATAAAGCTCGGCGTCCGCCGCCAACTCGACCGAGCGTTTGTTCCCTTCGGCTTTCGTCACTTCGGCACGACGCGCGCGTTCTGCGTTCAACTGCTGCATCATCGCATCGCGGGTCGCCTGATCGAGGTTCACATCGAGAATTTCGGCACGCGTCACCTCGATGCCCCAGTCATCCACCGCATCCTCAACCAGTGCCTTGATTTGCGTAATCAGTTGCGAACGGTTCGATTGCACCTCGTCCAGCTCCATTTTACCGATCTCGGCGCGCACGATACCGGCCACGGTTGTGGCAATGGCGGCATCCACATCGCGGATACGGTAAACCGTGCGCTCAGGCTCGGTGATGCGATAAAACACGCTGGTTTCGACCTGCACCAGCACGTTGTCGACGGTGATCGCGTCTTGGCTGGCGTTTGGCAACTGCCGCTCAAGGATCGAGATTTTATGCGCCACCCGGTCCAGAAACGGGACGATAAAGTTGATGCCCGGCCCCAGAACCGATTTCAGGCGGCCAAAGCGTTCCACCACGAACTGCTCGGACTGCGGCACAATACGCACGCCCAGAACGATACAGACGATGATGAAGGCGGCGAGAACCAGCAAAAACAGGTTCTCACCCAGAAAGTTCAATAAAATCTGCTCGATGTTCATAAGGGGGTCCCTCGGAATTTATGCCTCGTTACCCCCTCATATAAGCCGATTTCAGGCGTTTTTAAGACGAAACCCGCCCGAGACAGGGGCAGACGTCTCTGAAAACGCCTCGGAAACACGGCCCGCCACGATGTCCGCAGTCACCGCAGAAAGCGTCCAGCCAAGGTGGCCGTGACCGGTGTTGTAAAACACCCGGTTCTGTCCGATCCGCCCCAAACGCGGCATCATGTTGGGCATCATCGGACGCAAGCCGGCCCATGGCACCACGCTTTCGGTGTTCACATCCGGGAAATGCACTTCGCACCATTTCGTCAGCGGCGCGATCCGGTCGGCACGGATATCGCGGTTTTCGCCGTTAAACTCTGCTGTGCCAGCGATGCGGAAACGGTTTTGGCCCAGCCGCGAGGTTACGATCTTGGCCTGATCATCCAGCAAAGAGACCATCGGGGCGGCGGCCTGCGATTGCGCATCATCAAGGTTAACCGTGATCGAGTAGCCCTTCACCGGATAGACATTCACCCGGTCGCCCGCCATTTTCGCGAATTTCCGGCTGCCGACGCCTGCACAAACAACCACACCGTCAAAGCGCTGCTGCACCCCGTCGGTGGTGATCGTGACAACAGTCTTGTCCGCCTTCACGTCGCGCACCTCATGGCCCAGCGCGAATGTGACCCCTTGCGCCTCAAGCCATCGGGCCAGACCCACTGTGAACTTATGGATATCGCCGGTGCTATCGCTGTCGGTCCAGAAGCCGCCAATGACATCGCCGCGCAATGTCGGCTCTTTCTCAAGCGTTTCAGCCGCACTCAACTCGCGCCGCTCCAGCCCGCCTTCGGCCAGCATCTGCGTGACGCGGCGTGCATGGGTCAGGTCTTTCTGCGACTTGTAGAAATGCAGGATACCCGCAGGCAAATGGTCAAAATCCACGCCCGCCTGTTCGGCCATCTCAAACATGATCCGGCGCGAGGCAACGGCCATGGACGCGGTTTTCACAGTGTTGCTGCGATAGCGCGGGATCGCCGCCAGAAACTCGGCCATCCACGAGGCTTTGTGCCAGGTGGGCGTGGGGTTCACCGACAAAGGGGCATCCGATTTCGCCAGCCATTTCAGGCCTTTGAAGACGGTCGACCACGTGTTCCACACTTCCGCGTTCGACGCGGAAAGCTGCCCGCCGTTGGCAAAGCTCGTTTCCATCGCCGGATAGCGGTTGCGGTCAAAAACGGTGACGTCGAAGCCACGCTGCTGCAGTTGAAAAGCGGTTGTGACACCGGTGATACCGGCTCCCAGAATAGCAATATGGGTCATGTCTGTTACTCAAGCCAACAGGCCATGCCCCCTCCGTCTTGAACCTGAGAGATTCACCAGATGCGACACCTGTCGCACAAGGCTTGCTCCTTCGGTGCGCCCTTTCGAGGCGGCTCTTCGGAGTGTTGCAGCCGGGCCGGTCCTTTTGCCTGAGAGTTTACCGGGGCGGTTGCTCCTTCGGCGGCTGGGAAAGCTCTCTCCCGACCAAACTGTTCACATGTTTCATGTCGCAGATGATGCGATTCGCGGCAACCGAATTTCTTTCATGATGATGGTGAGGCGAACGCTATGGCGCGGCGGTCACACCGCCGTGGACGCCTTGCGATAGCCTGCCGCAACCAGTGGCGAGATTTGCAGCCGCTCGACATATTTCTCGGCCGCAAAGACAGCCTCAAAGGCTTTCAGTTCGCCGACGCGATCCGCCCAAAGCCGCCCCATCAGCAAAACGATCTGCGGGCTTTTTGAAACGGCGAACGCGTCCTGCAAAGCGTCCGCTGTCATCTCAGGATCGCCCAGCGCCAGCACATCAGGCTGATGCTGCTTGAGCAAATCGCCAAGCGACACATCCTCAGCCAACTGCACGCGCGCGGACTCAGCGACACCGTTTTGCGCCCAAAGCCCGCGAATGAACGTCCGTAATTCGGCACAGCGTTCCTGCAAAACCACGGTCACATCCGCCCGCTCCTGCGCGATATGAGTGCCGACAAACCCAGAAGCCGCGCCGTAATCCAGATACGTCCCCCCCGCTTGCACCCATTTCGGCACATTGCGCGCCAGGGGGCGCTCGAACTTCCCTTCAGAGATTTGGATCAGCGCAGGCGGCGTGAACAATCGCGGATCGGCCGGCAACTGGACCGAGTGGTTGGCAAACCATTCCATCGGTGGAGTGGCCGACATATCAACCTCCCCGCGCACATAAACGTCGACGGGCAGAACCTCCTGCTGCTCCACCGGCTTTTTCTTTTGCTCTTTCGGCTTGGAGGTTGCCCGTTTTTCTACATCCGACATCAATGCCGCGATCTTTTCCTTGTCGCGGGCTTTTGGCGGTTTGGCCTCTACCTGCGTGATCGGTGCGGCACTGGCTGTCTTAAGATTGGCGACGAACTCTTCATATTCCGGCGTGCCTTTGAACGTGTTCAACTTCGCCTCGGCCATTTCCAAGGCCGCATGGTGCAGGCGGTTCAACTCAGGGTCGCTCAGCAGCCCCTCGAAAATCTCGCGTCGCCGCTCGGAATAACGAAGCATCGTGTCATCACGCACCTCATTGCGGTCCTGAAGCGACCAGTAGGCGTCGTTATACTTGTCTTTCTTGTTATTCACGTTGCCACGGAATTTGCGCATCGCGTAGCTGTCGATGCCCTTTACCGCATAGTGGTTCATCTGCGCCCAGTCATAACCAACCGTGCGCACGATCGACCGCCAGCCGCGGAATTTGAAGTAATCCTCCATCGGGCGGCCAGAGCCATTGAGCCACTTCACTCTGTCGGGAAACTCTGTGTCCAGCACCTTGTTCTTCATCTTGGGGCGGTGGATGCCCAGCTTCCACACGTCCGGGTCAAACTGAAACAACGTCTTCACGCCCCAGCCCTTGTTCCACATCGGCGGGGCTGCATAGAGATACTGTTCGGTCACCGGATCGCGCGACCAGTCATGCACGCCGCCCGACCCGAAGATGCGCCAGGTGATGACCATCCCGTTGCCACCCTCCGCCTTGATCCCGTCAATCAGACCGTCCAGCGACCCGTCGCCATGTTTGATGCACAAAAACTCATCCGCATCAAAGACCAATAGCCAATCGGCCTTGGCCGTCAGCGGCTCAACCTGCGCGTATTTCAAGGCCGATGGCTGCGGTTTGATCCCTTCGGGGATATCGTTGCGCCGGTGATAAGCCAGCCCCAGCTCTTCCAGCCGGATCAGCATGTCATCGGTGCCATCGCTGCAATCGTTGGTGTAGACCAGCAAATCGGTGAACCCGACTGCCATGTGATGGGCGATCCATTCCAGAACGAACGGCCCTTCGTCCTTCATCATCGACACGGCCATGACGGTGCCATGCGGACTGATATGCTTGTCCGGAAGCGTTCCCGCTCTGGATTTCATGTTGGACCGTGCCACGCCTGCCTCGCTTTCGCGTTTTATGCTGTCTAAATCATTCCAACGCGATGGGGAATTCTAGACAAAATTTCCGCTTTCCTGCATATTCTCAACCAAACAAAATATGATCTGGGGCGCATAGTGCAGCCCTAGACAAGCAAGGGCAGTAAACATGACAACACCCGTTCGGCGTCCCGTGGCTTCTTTGTGGATTGGCGAGAAGCTGCAATACCTCAACCAGATTTGCCTGCTGAGCCATGTGCAAGCCGGACACCCCACGACGCTCTATTGCACCGATGAGGTCAGCAATGTTCCCGAAGGCGTCGAGGTCCGCAAAGCGACCGAGATTATGGATATCCCCATGGATATCGTCGAACAAACCTCGGCCTCGTTCCTGTCCAACGTCTTCCGCTACAAGATGATCCAGAAGACCGGCGCGATCTGGATTGATTGCGACGCCTTCTGCCACAAGCCCTTCCCCGATGAGATGGAATATATCTTCGCCGGTCATGGCTTTCGCGGCGCGCTGAACTGCGGTGTCGTCGCGATCCCCCAAACCGGGGAACTGATGGACCGCTTGCTGGATTATTACGACAACCTGCCGCCCGCGCCGCCATGGTTCAACAAGAACCAATTGCGCAAGCTGGGCCGTCAGGATGAAAGCCTGCCCCATGCCGTGAAGATCTACAAAGCCGAACGCACCGCCTTCGGCCCGCAAGCCTTCACCTATTTCGCCCGCGAAACCGGCGCGATAGAGCATGCTTTGACGAACGACTACCTCTACCCGGTGCCGTTCCAGTTGAACGACATTTTCTACGATCCCCATGGCCGGGTCGAAGGGCATTTCACCGAAAACACCCTGTCCGTGCACCTTTATACCAACGGTACAAAACCATGGTGGCGCAAGAATGTCCCGCTTGAGAACTCCTATGCCTGGCGCATGTGCCAACAAACCGGCGTGAACCCAGCCGACGCGCTGGAATAGACCGATGGCCACGCCTCGCCTGACCCTCACCTATATCGTCGAGCCGCCGGAATACGACATTCTGGCCTGCTCTCTTCTGGCCTCCATCCGCACGCATTTTCCCAAAAGCGTCGCCTGCATCGGCTATGTGCCGGAGCACCGGATGGACGAGGTGCATCCGGCGGTCTTCAAAGCGCACGAAATCATGGGCGGCGAAATCCGCCCGATGAAGACCGAAGGCATGTGGGATGAACCCTACCCCCACGGCAACAAGATCATCGCCGCCATGCAGCCCCGCGACAGCCAGTACTCAGCGTTCGTCGACAGCGATGTGCTGTTTTTGCGCAAAAACGCCGTCGCCAATATCGCCAAGGCAGGGCATGTCAGCTGTTCCATGGCGGCCTCAATGGTCTGGGCCGAGCAATCCATCTGGGACGATATCTACGGCGCGTTCGACATGCCGATCCCCGAAGAACGCATGCACCTGATGCGCCGCTCCGCCAAGCCGGTGATCCCGTATTTCAGCGCCGGTTTCGTGATCTTCCCCGAAAAGCCTGGCAAAGGCGGGCGGTTTCCGGACGTCTGGTATGACACCGCCCGCGAAATCGACAAGATCGAGACACTGGAAAAACGCCGCCCCTATCTCGATCAGATGAGCCTGCCCGTCGCGATCCAGCGCGCAGGCCTCAAATGGAACGTCCTCCCCGAGGAACAGCATTACATCCTCGGCGGCAAACTACGCGGCGAACCCTTGCCCGAAGACCGTGAGATTTTCACGATCCACTACCGCAAGCACAAGATTTTGCGCGAGGTGGGCCAAATGAAATACGCCCGCCGGATGATGTTTGAGCAGACAGGCCAGCATTTCGTGCGGCGATTGACGGAAACGCCTGAAGACAGCGCAGACTAAGCCGATACTCAGTTCGGTGCCGTCAAGACTGGTTGTCTTGACGCCTTTTCAAATGCGCGCGCACCGCATTAGGGCTGGGCGGCGTGCTGGTGCCCGCCAATTGCAAATGCCAGTATAGCTGCACCTCTGCCGGGTCCGTCATGGCCGCCGCAAAACGCGCCTCGTGCCAATCCCGCCCCTTGGACTCGATCCCGGCAACACCCGCGATCGCGCGCAGATCGGTCAAGGCGGCCTGTGTCTGCTCCAGCCGCCATAAGATGCTTTCATCATGCACGGTGTTGAAGTTCCGCTCGGCCCAGTAGGCCAACCCAATCTCGCGACCGGTGCGGTTCGGCAATCCCCGATAGCGCTTGACCATGAACTCCTGCGCAGAGCGGATTGAATAGTGGTTAAGCTGCACAAAAGCAGAGCCATGCTCTGTTCCGTAAAGGTTAATCCGCCCGTCATCGCGCGCAAAATCCGCAGGTAGGCCTTCCCCGCTTCCGTTCACCCACGCAGGGGCAGAGCCTTTCTTCTGCTTGGGCCGATGAACGCCGGCTTTCTGAAATCCCGCCGCACGGTAAAGGCTCTTGAAGAACCATGACAGCGGCAAGGCGCAATCCTCGGGCGCGGCTTCGGTGAACCGCTCCATCGTCAAGCCGTCGCTGGTCACGATCCGGTCGGAATGACCAAATAGCCGCCAGCGCAGCGCGACCGCATCGGTATCCGCAGGCAAAGCCTCAATCAGGTCCGCGAAACTGCCCAGCGGCGCGCGCAGATTGATGAACTCGTCACAATCCAGATGCAGCACCCAGTCCGCATCGACCAACCCCTCCGCCGCTTTCAGCGCCCGCCATTGCGGGGGCTTGTCACCATCCGGTGTCCGCACATGGCGGACGATCCCAGCCGCCTGCAACGCATCCAAAAGCGTGTCCGTGCCGTCTTCGCAATCATTGGAAAAAACCAGAAACTCCGCCCCCATCGCGCGGTGATGCGCGATCCATTCAAGCAGATGCGGTGCCTCGTTACGCACCGACGTCAAAATCAAAACCGTCATGGACCAACCTTGCCTGCGACACGCCTCAAACGCCACCGAATTGTGCGGCGCGGCAAAGAGGCGTATCACCCTCCCATGCCCGCGTTATGCCGAGATTGCCTGACCCAATTCGAGGACGGAAACCGCTGCCCGTCCTGTAACTCTCCGCGTGTGCGCAGCCATCCCGAGCTTTTCGATCTGACCATCGCCCATATGGATTGTGATGCGTTCTACGCCTCCGTCGAAAAGCGCGACAATCCTGAACTGCGCGACAAACCCGTCATCATCGGCGGCGGGCGGCGGGGCGTTGTCTCCACCGCCTGCTATATCGCGCGGATCCGTGGCGTGAAATCCGCAATGCCGATGTTCAAGGCGCTGAAACTGTGCCCCGACGCAGTCATCGTGCGCGGCCGGATGAGCACCTATGTCGAGGTTTCAAAACAGGTTCGCGCCTTGATGGAGGAACTCACCCCCGCCATCGAACCCCTCTCCCTGGACGAGGCGTTCATGGATTTGTCCGGCACCGCCAAACTGCACGGCGCGCCGCCCGCTGTGATGCTGGCGCGGCTCACCAGACGCATGAAAGACGAGATCGGGATCACCGGCTCCATCGGTTTGAGCCACAACAAGTTTTTGGCCAAGGTTGCCTCTGACCTGGATAAGCCGCGTGGGTTTTCCGTGATTGGCAAAGCCGAGACAGACGCTTTTCTGCGCGACAAGCCCGTGCGCATGATCTGGGGGATCGGGCCTGCGGGGCAAGCGTCTTTGGACAAGGCGGGCATCCGCACTTTCTCAGATTTGCTGCGCTGGGACAGGCGCGATCTGCATGCGCGGTTCGGTTCCATGGGCGACCGGCTCTACCACCTCGCGCGTGGCGAAGACCGCCGCCGGGTGTCGGCCCATTCGCCAATGAAGTCCATCAGCAACGAGACGACCTTTCACGACGACACCAACGACCCCGACATTCTCGACGGGCATATCTGGCGCATGGCCGAAAAGGTCAGCGACCGCGCCAAGGCCAAAGGGCTGGCGGGCCGCGTCGTGACGCTGAAGCTCAAGCGCGCCAACCATTCGTTGCTGACCCGGCGCACCTCCCTGCGGGACGCCACGCAAATGGCTGACCGCATCTACCGCACCGCACGCGACCTCTTTGACCAAACGCCCGACAGCGGCCCCTATCGCCTTCTGGGCGTCGGCATCAGCGATCTTACCAAAGACACCGAGGCCGATCTGAGCGGCGATCTGCTGGATCCGGAGGCCGCCAAACGCACCGACGCAGAACGCGCCGCCGATGAGATCCGCAAGAAATTCGGCGCTGATGCCATCATCAAGGGCCGCGCGTTAAGGTAGGTATTTGCGCTCTATTTCAATAAGTTGCTGCTTGCGCCACAGCCCGCCACCATAGCCCGTCAGCGATCCATCAGCGCCAATAACGCGGTGACATGGCACAATCAGCGCGATCTGATTGGCCCCGTTCGCCCGCGCAACGGCCCGCGTCGCGGTTGGTTGGCCAAGCGCTTTCGCCAGATCGCCATAGCTGCGCGTCTCGCCTGCCGGAATTTTAAGCAACGCCTCCCAGACACGGCGGGTAAAGTCGTTGCCCCGCAAAGCCAGAGGAACCTTGAACCGCGCAGTTTTGCCCATAAAATAGGCATTCAGCTCGTCCTCGACCTGCTCGTGGACACCGAAACGCCCAATCCCAAGGCATTTACAATCCTTGTAAAGCCGCTTCAGCTCACTGGGCAGCGCCTTGCGATCCGCAAATTCCAGCAGATGCAACGCCCGTTTGTCGGCCACCGCGATCATCGGCCCCAAAGGCGTGTCGATCCAATGGGCGCGCATCATCGGATCACGGCTTAGCGCACCGGGGGGCTGGCCCAGCAATTTGGCAAACGCATTGGCGAAACCCGCCTGACTGTCAAACCCCGCCTCAAGCTGCGCATCAATCACGCGCCCACCGCCTTGCATCGCCTCAAAACCCCGCCGAAGCCGTTCTAACCGCGCCATCTTCAGGAAAGTCATCCCGAACTGACGCTGAAACGCGCGCCGCGCGGTCGAGGGATCAATCCCCATCGCAACGATGTCGCCTTCAGACCATCGCCGATCCGGCGCGGCCTCCAAAGCCTCCATCAAACGCGTGATCACCGGGTCCTGCTTGGCCTGTGGCCCCATCGGCTTGCACCGCTTGCACGCCCGATACCCGGCTTCCAGACACGCGCCGATATTCTCGAAGAACTGGCAATTCTCGCGCTTGGGTTTGCGCGCAGGGCATGTCAGCCGACAAAAGATCCCGGTCGAGCGGACGGCCACATAAGCCTGCCCGTCATAAAGCGGATCACGCTCCAAAAGCGCGCGGTAAAGTTCATCGTCGGAAGGGAGAGGAAACAACATACCTTGCTATACCGCGCGACACCCCACGCAGCCCACCCATTTCGGGCGTCTATTCAAATTGCTGCTATTCGGCAGCCAGCGGCATGGATTGCTCGCCAATCGTGACAAGTTCCGCAATCACCGATGTCAGAACGGCGCGGAAATCCTCGAAATGAGCTGACTTTGTGACCGCGTATTCGTTCATGTAAAGCGCGCGATCAATCTCGATCTGCACGACA
The DNA here is from genome assembly GCF_020177595.1 of Cognatishimia sp. MH4019. Lineage (GTDB taxonomy): Bacteria > Pseudomonadota > Alphaproteobacteria > Rhodobacterales > Rhodobacteraceae > JAHTBL01. The sequence continues at coordinate 183,606 of NZ_JAHTBL010000004.1, forward strand.
TGCTGCCCACGCGACGGGCGGCCATAGGTTTGCGCGATGTAGGCACCGGCAAAAGGCGCATTGCGCACGACCCGCAGGCCTGCATGGATAAACGCCGCCTCGACCCGGTCCACGATGTCCGACCGGGCAGACGCGCCAAACCGGTCGCCCAGAACCACCTCAGGCCGGGTGGTAGCGCCGCGGGCAATCGTGTCGATCGCCTCATGCGGCATGGAATGGCAATCAATCAGAACAGCCTCGCCAAACTGCGATTGCGTCATATCCAGAAGGCTCTGCAGTTTTTCATGGTAGGGGCGCCAATAGGCATCAATCCGGTGGCGCGCCTCATGACGCGGCAGCTTGCCGCGATAAATCGCACGCCCGTTGGCCACCACACGCGGGACGACACCCAGACCGGACGCAACGCGCGGATTATGGGCGATCTTGCGCACATCCTCGATCAAGGCCGGGTCCAGTTCGTCACAGGATCGGTTCAAATCCAGATAGGCACGCGGTGCACCAGCCTTTAGAAACGGTGCACCAAAGCTGGGCGCGCTGGCAAAAAGCTCGTCCACAAAGGCATCCTCGGACGAGCGGATCGTGCGCTTGTCCAGAACGGTGCTTTTCAGAAAGGCATCCGGATAGTCTGCGCCGCTATGGGGCGATGCAAAGACAAGAGATGTTGTCTGCACCTCGGGCGTGTCCAATGTGAAAGCGTATTTGGGCATCGTCGTTCCTGCTATGGTGCTTTAAACATAGACTGATTCAATCAAAGTCCAAAAGCCCTTGATCCCCTGATCGACTCCTTTTATAGACCCCACACCTGACGCGATGCATTTCGCGTCCCTTTTGTTTTAGGGACCTGATATGTGTCGCTGGCGGTATCATGGGCGCTTAGCTCAGCGGTAGAGCACTTCGTTGACATCGAAGGGGTCACTGGTTCAATCCCAGTAGTGCCCACCATGATTTTGAAACCCCAGGCGCAGGGACGCGCCGCGAAAAAGGAGAAGACCCATGAAGGTCAGAAATTCGCTCCGCTCGCTCAAGCAGCGTCACCGCGACTGTCGTGTCGTGCGCCGCAAGGGCCGTGTGTATGTGATCAACAAAACACAGCGTCGGTTCAAAGCGCGTCAGGGCTGATTGCCCGCGCCGATCCACGCAATATATCGCTAAAAAGGCCGCCTTTCCGGGCGGCTTTTTTGTCTTTGGGAGGAGACAATGGCACAGATAACGCTTCTGGATGGCGGCTTGGGCCAGGAACTGGTGCACCGCTCAGGCGACAAGCCGACACCGCTTTGGTCGACCCGTGTTATGATCGACCATCCCGGTCTGGTCGAGGAAGTTCACCGCGACTTTTATGATGCCGGTGCGACAGTCATTGCCACGAATACTTATGCGCTGCACCACGACCGGCTGGAACTGGCAGGCGTCACGACGCCTCTGCCCGATCTGATCACCGCCGCCCTGTCCGAGGCGAGAGCGGCCCGCGATGCCCATCCGGGCAAGCGCATCCTCGGCTCTATCGGGCCGCTGATTGCCAGCTATCGTGCCGATCTGCATCCACCCATGGCCGAAGCGACACCGCTTTATACCGAGCTTGCACAAGCACTAGCCCCCCATGTGGATGTTATCGGGTTTGAAACCGTCCCTTCCATTGATGCCGCGCGTGCCGCACTTGCCGCGACACAAGATATCGACACGCCCATCTGGCTGGCCTTCACGCTTGATGATCAGGACGGCAGCAAGCTGCGCTCTGGAGAGCCGCTGGCCGACGCATTAAGCGTCGCGCAAACTGGTGCCGCCGCGATCCTGGCCAATTGTTCCGCCCCCGAAGTGATGGCCGCCGCGATGGACATATTTGCGACCAGCGACCTGCCCTTTGGCGGTTATGCCAACGGCTTCACCAAGATCTCGGATGGGTTTCTACAACATGCCCCCACGGTCGATGCGCTGACCAAACGGCAGGACCTCGGGCCAGAGGATTACGCCGCCTTTGCCTCGAAATGGGCAGCGCAAGGGGCCACGATCATCGGCGGATGTTGCGAGATCAGTCCGGATCACATTCGCGCCGTCCATGACGCGCTGATCGCCGACGGACATACGATCATCTGACACAGAAAAAAGGCCGCTCTCTGATAAGAAGAGCGGCCTTTCCGTCAGACGTGCGAGACCCAACCGAATGGCAAAGGCCTGCACATATATTTAGCCCTGATATTCAGGCTTTGCTTCCAGCGCTTCCTGAGTGCTGTCGATATAGACACGCACGGCACCATCTTCGCTGCGAATGATCTGCAATTCGTCGAATTGCACGGCGACGTCTTTTTCGCCAATGCCAAGGAAGCCACCCACGTCAAGAACGGCGCGGTCCATCTTGCCATCATCGGTCAGCAGCAAAGTGCCAATCTCGCCAATATCTTCATCATTGGTGCTATAGACCCGCGCACCCGTCAGATCGTCAGCGGTCAGATCAGCCGCATCGACGGTGGTATAGCCTTCACGCTCGACCGAAGGGGCCTTTGCCATTTCAGCGTCGGCGTTTTCCGTCTCGGCGCTGGTTCCGGCATCCGCTGTTTCAGTCGCGGTGTCGGCTTCCATCTCAGCAGCGTCGTCGGTCTTGTTCATCTCTGCCGACTCGTCCGTTGCATCAGCATTGTCGCTCCAACCGCCGCTGGTCGACACGCGCTCATATTCCGGCGCTTCTTCAACACCGGCAGCATTCGCGTTCACCACCAGGAAGAATTCACCGCTTTCACCTTCTTCGGCGACGAATTTGATCTGATCCATGCCCATGGCGACATCCTTTTCGCCCATGCCCAGGAAGCCGCCGACGCCGACAATCACCGATTCAAGACTGCCTTCGCGGGTCAGAATGAGCTCGTTGATCTCACCGATATCATCCCACTCGGTCTCGCCGCCTTCGGCAACGGTGCCTTCGATCTGCGCTTCGGATGCATAGACGCGCATGCCAATGAACTCAGACGCGTTGAGATGGGTTTCGGCGTCGAATTCCGTATCCTGGAATGTCGCCATGGTCTCATTTGCATAAGCGGCAGTGCTAAGCACCAAAGCAGCGGCAGTCGTGGTCATAAAGTGTTTCATCTTGGTCGTCCTCCAGTTGAGCTGCGCAAACAGCGATATGTCGGGCTAACCGAGGGAGATGACATATGGTTCCGAAAAAACACTCTCGTTTAATCTATATTAAACCGTTTTAAATAAAGGATTTTTTTGGGAACTATGCGGGTATCGGGCGCGTTTGCTTTCTTATGCCGATCGCAACAAGGCAACATATTCTTTGCGAAGCATATCCAGCTTCGGATCAATATAGCGCTCGCAAAACGGTCCTCCGCGATAACGTGCAGCATAGTCCTGATAGCGCGGCTCAGAGGGTATGAAGGCCCTGAATGGCAGGACCCGCGTGACAAGCGGGGCCTCAAAGCCCTCCTGCAAACCCGCCAGAGCTGTCGCGACCACCATCGCCTGCGCATCGGAATGCACATAAACCGCGCTGCGGTATTTTCCGCGCATCTTGTGATTGGACTGGCTGGCATGGGTCCGCAGATGCACCTCCAAAAGCGCCTCCAGGGGAAGCACCTGCGGGTCAAACATCAGATCGACCGCTTCGGAATAGCTGTCATCCGGTGGTGCACTCGCGATGAACCCCTGCGTCACCGAACTGACCCCGGCGAGCGCTTGAAACACCGCTTCAGTACACCAATGGCACCCACCGCCAAGGCCAATCCGTTCTTGGGGCTGGCGCACTATTCCGCAGCGTCGCGCCGGGGCAAAACCCAGTCGGGGCGGATGAAGTGGCAGGTATAGCCGTGCGGGATACGCTCCAGATAATCCTGATGCTCTGGCTCTGCTTCCCAGAATGCGCCAACAGGCTCAACCTCGGTCACGACCTTGCCCGGCCAGTAGCCCGACGCCTCTACATCCGCAATCGTGTTCAAGGCTTCGGCCTTTTGATCCTCGTCGACATAGTAGATGGCCGACCGGTAAGACATGCCCCGGTCATTGCCTTGCCGGTTCAGTGTGGTTGGATCGTGGATCTGAAAGAAAAACTCCAGCAGACGCCGGTACGAGATCACTTCTGGATCGAACAGAATTTCGATCCCTTCCGCGTGAGTGCCGTGATTGCGATAGGTCGCGTTTGGCACGTCCCCACCGGTATAGCCCACACGGGTCGCAGTGACCCCGGGCAGCTTGCGGATCAGGTCCTGCATGCCCCAAAAGCAACCTCCAGCCAAAACGGCGCGTTTCTGTGCCATGCGATATCCTTTCATGGGTTTCGTTAAGTCTAATGTGGGGCGGTGCGGGGCGAAAATCCAGCCAACGCACAGAGCCGTGAGGTTTCCAGCTTGCGCGATATGTTACAGTATAACATAACAGGTTTCATGAAACATATCGCACCGCTGATTCTGATCTTTGCCCCGCTCACCGCTCATGCTGATGCCCCGCGCGTCGCCACTGACATCCTGCCCGTTCATGCCCTGACTGCCCGTGTGATGGATGGCGTCGGCACGCCTGATTTGATCGTGCCCGCCAACGCCTCCCCCCACGGTCACGCGATGCGCCCGTCCGAGGCGAAGGCCCTGGATGAGGCCGACCTTGTGATCTGGATCGGCGAGTCGCTGACGCCCTGGCTCGAAGGCCCGCTGGAAGCTCTGGGAGGCGACGCGCAGAAACTTGAGCTGCTTGAGGTCGAAGGCACCGTGTTGCACGACTTCCGGGAAACGGCGACGTTGGATGCCGGTGATCATGACGGCCACGATCACGACGACCATGGCCACGAAGATCACGCGGGTCACGACCATGGTGACCACGATCACGCCAAGGAAGAAGAACACGCCGGTCACGATCATGACCATGACCATGACCATGACGACCACGCGCATGACGATCACGCCGGTCACGACCATGATGACCACGACCATGCCAAAGAAGAAGAGCATGCCGGGCATGATCACGACCACGATCACGGCAAAGAGGAAGAGCATGCAGGTCACGATCATGGCGACCATGCAGGCCACGACCATCACGATCATGACCACAGCGGCGTCGACCCCCATGCTTGGCTCGACCCGGCCAACGCCCTGCTCTGGACCGATACAATCGCAGCGGCCCTGTCCGAGATCGACCCGGATAACGCAGCCGCCTATGCGGCCAATGCTGAAGCCGCACGCGCTGAAATCAGCGCCGCTCAGGCTGAGGTGACCGAAACGCTCAGCGGCGCTCAAAACGCCAGCTATGTTGTCTTCCACGACGCCTATCAGTATTTCGAACTACCCTTTGGCCTTACCCCGCTCGGCGCCATCCGCCAGGGCGACGCTGTTGATCCCAGCCCCGCCCGCATCGCCGAGTTGCGCGCCGAAATCACCGAGCGTGGGGTGACCTGCGCGATGTCCGAGCCGCAGTTCAACACGCGGATGATCGACACGGTTCTCGAAGGTACAGACGCCAAGACCGTCGAGATCGACCCGCTTGGCACCACGATCGAACAAGGTCCGGACTTTTACCCGAACCTTCTGAAAGCAATGGCAGACTCTCTGGCCAGCTGTGTCGATTAAAGGCCGTTCACCGGCACTTTAAGCATCGGATTGCCGTCCTTATCGGTCGGCACTTCACCGGCACGCATATTGACCTGCAAGGACGGGATGATCAGCTTGGGCATATCTAGCTGCGCATCCCGTTCGGTGCGGAACTTTACGAACTCTTCTTTCGTCTTTCCGCCGCCGACATGGATATTGTGCGCCTTCTCATCGCCCACGGTGGTCTCCCACGCGATATTGCGCCCGTTGGGACCGTAATCGTGGCACATGAAAAGCCGCATCTCGTCGGGTAGGCTCAAGATCTTCTGGATCGAGTCATACAACTCCTCTGCCGACCCACCCGGAAAATCGCACCGGGCCGAGCCGCCATCGGGCATGAAAAGCGTATCCCCCACAAAGGCCGCATCGCCCATCACATGAACCATACAGGCGGGCGTGTGACCTGGCGTGGCCATCACAAAGACCTCCATCCCGCCGATCCGGTAGGTGTCGCCGTCAGTGAAAAGCGCATCAAACTGAGAGCCGTCCCGCTGGAACTCCGTCCCTTCGTTGAAGACCTTGCCAAAGACGTCCTGCACGACGGTAATCTTCTCCCCGATGCCGATCTTGCCGCCCAGTTCCTGCTGGATATACGGCGCGCCGGACAGGTGGTCGGCATGGACATGCGTCTCGATGATCCATTCCAGCTCCAACCCGTTCTTGCGGATAAATGCGATGATCTGATCGGCATGCTCATAGGTGATCCGGCCCGCCGCGTAGTCGATATCCATCACGCTATCGACCACCGCGCAGGCCGTTGAGGCAGGGTCCTGCACCACATAGGAAATCGTATTTGTCGCCTCGTCGAAAAAGCCCGTCACTTTGGGCTTCACGTCCATCTTCACAGGATAGTCCATCACGTTTCTCCCTTATGCCGCGACCAGAATGCGCCGCCCGGCCCATGTCGCGACCCAGATGCCAACAACAAGCGCTGTGACGAAAATCATAACCGAAGCATTGCCCGTTCCCAAAGCCGGAAGCGCGCCGCCTGGGCAAAAGCCTGCGATGCCCCACCCGACGCCAAACATCGCCGAACCGGCAATCAGCCGCGCGTCGATGTCGTGTTTGGTGGGCAGGTGGAATTTGCTGTCCGCCAGCGGGCTCGGTTGCTTGAGAACCACGCGGTAGCCGATAAAAGTCACCACCAAAGCGCCCCCCATCACGAAGGCCAAGCTAGGATCCCATGTGCCGAAAACATCAAAGAAGTTCAGCACCTTCGCGGGGTTCGCCATGCCCGAAATCAGGATGCCGGTGCCAAAGATCAAGCCGATCAGATAGCCGAGGATCAATCGCATCTCCTAGCCCCCCACCACATGCCGGATGACAAACACTGTCACCGCCGTTGCCACCATGAACACACCCGTCGCCACCAGCGACCGGGGCGACAGACGCGCGTTCCCGCAAACGCCATGACCCGAGGTGCAGCCCGCACCAAACGTCACACCGACGCCTACGATCAAGCCCCCAACGACCAGCATCAGCGGCGTTCCCGGAACCGAAATCTCAGGCCGAAACCCGGTCACCAACGCCGCCAGTACAGGGGCCGAGATCATGCCCGCCAGCACCGCGGCCCGCCAACTCCAATCGCTGCGCGTGTAGGGAACGATAACGCCGGTCAGCACACCTGTCGCGCCCATGATCCGGCCCAGCGTTGCCATCAACAACACCGCAGACAGCCCGATCAGCGCCCCGCCCGCAAGCGACATCAGGGGAGTGAAACTCGTTTCCATCAGCGACTCCATTCATATTCGTTTTTCAGAATATGATATGCGCGTCCAATGAAATCAAGCCCTAGTCGTAGGTCCGTTGATCCTCAATCAGAACGCCATCCGCTGGAAGGCTTCCCGGAGCGACCACTTCAACCACGCCTTTCATCTTCAGCATGTCCTGAACCGCGCCCGCGTACTCCCCGCCGGGGCTTTCAACCCGCACGGTCATCACATCCGCATCGCCATCGCGCGTGGCAATCACCCGCGCACGCGTGACTTCAGGATGCGCTTTGACAAAAGCGGCAACCTGCTCGGGCCGCACGAACATGCCCTTGATCTTCGTCGTCTGATCCGCACGTCCCATCCAGCCCTTGATGCGCATATTCGTACGCCCGCAGGGGCTTTGCCCCGCCAGTACGGCGCTCATATCGCCAGTGGCAAAGCGGATCAGCGGGTAATCCGGGTTGAGCGCGGTCACGACCACCTCGCCCACCTCGCCTTCGGTGACCGGCTCACCCGTGCCGGGGGTCACGATTTCGACGATGACATGCTCGTCCACGATCATCCCTTCCATCGCCTCGGATTCGTAAGCGATATGCCCCAGATCGGCCGTGGCATAGCACTGCCGACATGTGATGCCGCGACCCGTGTAATAGTCACGCAAAGACGGAAACAGCGCCCCGCCCGAGACCGCAGCCTTGGTGATGCCCAGCGTCACACCCATTTCATCGGCTTTTTCAAGGATCACCTTCAGATAATCCGGCGTGCCAGCATAAACCGTGGTGCCAACCGCCAGCGCCGCCTCAACCTGCAATGCGGTCTGCCCCGTCCCCGCAGGTAAAACCATCGCCCCCACCGCATGGGCGCCATTCTCGAACATCGTGCCAGCGGGCGTCAGATGATAGCCAAAACAATTCTGAACCACGTCGCCTTGCCCGATACCAAGGCTGTGCAGAAACCGCCCGAACCGCCACCAGTCCTTACTGTTCCCACCGGGCTCGTAAATCGGCCCCGGCGACTGGAACACATGGCTCGCATTGCGCACGGTCAGCCCCCCGAACGGCGGCTGAGCCTTTTGCTTCTCCGCAAGCTCAGATTTGCGAAACACTGGCAAAGACGCCAGCTCGCCCAAATCCGACAGGGGCGCATCCAGCAACCCGTTCAGCGCCTCCAACTGAGCCGCCTCTCGCGCGTCCGCCGACCGCGTCTCAAAGTCGTCGAAATGGCTCACGACAGCCACCGCTTACGCCGCCGGTAAGACCGCACATCACGGAACGATTTACGCCCCTCGTCGCTCATGCCCAGGTAGAACTCCTTCACATCGGGGTTCTCGCGCAGCTCTGCCGCAGGCCCGTCCATCACGACGCGCCCGCTCTCCAGAATGTAGCCATAATGCGCAAACCGCAGCGCCACATTGGTGTTTTGCTCGGCCAGCAAAAAACTCACGCCTTCGTTCTCGTTCAGGCTCTTCACGATCCCGAAAATCTCTTCGACCAACTGCGGGGCCAGCCCCATGGACGGCTCATCCAGCAGGATCGTCTCAGGGCGGCTCATGAGCGCCCGCCCGATGGCGCACATCTGCTGTTCCCCGCCCGATGTATACCCCGCCTGGCTTTTCCGCCGCTCTTTGAGCCGCGGGAAATAATTGTAGACCAGCTCCAGATCCGCATCCACCGCCCCGCGCCCGTCGCGCCGCGTATAAGCGCCGGTCAGCAGGTTTTCCTCAACCGTCAGATGCTCAAAACAATGCCGCCCTTCCATGACCTGAATAACGCCCCGCTTCACCAGATCAGACGGAGAGCTGTCCTGCACCGGCGCCCCACGATACTCAATCGAGCCTTTGGTGACCTCCCCGCGCTCGGAATGCAGCAGGTTGGAAATCGCCTTGAGCGTCGTGGTCTTACCCGCGCCATTGCCGCCCAGCAAAGCGGTGATGCCGCCTTTCGGTACACTCAGGCTCACGCCCTTCAACACGAGGATCACGTGATTATAAATCACCTCGATATTGTTGACCTCAAGAAGCGTCTCTTCGGTCTTTCCAGCGTCCAGCATGGGCTTTCACCTTTGCAAAAATACTCAAAGTCCCCGGCCCGCCGTCAAGCGGACCGGGGCCGTTATCTTAGCTGTCTGCGCAAGCAGGCGTGATGTTGTTCTCCGCCGCAAACGCTTCGCTATCTTCCATGATCAGCGGCTGGATGACGTCTTTGTCGGACGTGATCCAATCAGTGATGATGTTCCACTCCTGTGCAACTGCATCCCACTGCTGGATCTTGCCTTGGCCCGATCCACCGTGGTTTTCGCAAGACACGCTGAAGGCCGGCCCAAAGTTCGGCATGCCCAGCTCGGCCATGCGCTCCTCGGTCATCTCCAACGCGGCCATGCCGTCGCGCATCATCGCAGGCGTGATATCGGTCTCACCATGGATTTCCTGCGCTTTGCGAGCGGCTTCAGCCGCCAGCATTGCCGCATAGAAACCACGGTTATAAAGCACCGTGCCAACCTGATCGCCCGCACCTGCTGCTTTACCAGCGTCGATCACATATTGCTGTAGATCGGCGTAAATCGGGTAATCCGTGCCAATGTTGTGCATGTTCAGCGACTTGTAGCCATTCGCCGCTTCGCCCGCAGGCAGCACGTCATTTTCCGAGCCGGACCACCAGACGCCGATGAAGTTCTCCATCGGGAAGCGGATGTTGGCGGCTTCTTGAATGGCGACCTGGTTCATCACGCCCCAGCCCCACATGATCACATAATCCGGACGCTCGCGGCGGATTTGCAGCCACTGGGATTTCTGCTCCTGACCGGGGTGGTCGACGGCAATCGTTGTCAGCTCATAACCGTGCTTGGAGGACAGCTCCTCCAGTGTGCGGATCGGCTCCTTGCCGTAGGCCGAGTTGTGATAGACCAGCGAGATTTTCTTGCCTGAGATATCCCCACCGTTCTCCTCAAGCAGGTGCTTGATGGCAATCGACGCCCCATCCCAGTAGTTCGCGGGATAATTGAAGACGTTGTTGAAGACCTTGCCGTTGGCAGCCGAGGTCCGGCCATAGCCCATCGTGTGAAGCGGGATGCCGTCAGCCTCGACCTTGGGGATCAGCTGATAGGTGATGCCGGTGGACAGCGGCTGATACACAAGCGAGCCTTCGCCCTTGGTTGCCTCATAGCACTCCACGCCCTTCTCGGTGTTGTATCCCGTCTCACATTCGATGACGCGGGTCATGACGCCACCGATGCCACCATCCCGCTCGTTCAGCAGCGTGAAGTAATCGGCATAGCCATCCGCGAACGGAATACCGCCCGCCGCGTAAGGTCCGGTGCGGTAGCTGAGCGACGGGAACACAAGGTCCGCCAGCACAGGGCTTGCCGCCATCACAGCGGCCACGGCCATTGTTGCAAGTCTCTTTTTCATTTTGGTCTCCTCCCTAAGGAACTCCAGTTAATGTCTGCCGGGGTGCACCCCGATCTCTGTTTCAGCGATCCCGCCCCGGACCAGATCCGGGGCCTCGCGCCATTTCTGATTGCCGCCGCTTAATGCGGGAACGGCCACAGTCTTAGTTTCTCTTTCGCCAGCTTCCAAAGCTGCGCCAGCCCGTGCGGTTCAGCAATCAGGAAGATGATGATCAACGCGCCGACGATCACGAACTCGAAATGCGTGGCCAGCGCCGTGTCCCATCCCAAGCCGCCGACCAGCACGTTCTTCAAAAGCACCGGCAGCAGCACCATGAACGCCGCCCCTGCGAACGCGCCGAAGATTGAGCCCAAGCCGCCGATGATGATCATGAACAGCACAAGGAACGACTTGTTGATGCCATACGCCTCGCCCACTTCGACCGCGCCAAGATAGACGGCAAACAGCAATGCCCCCGCGATGCCGATGAAGAAGGAACTAACCGCAAAGGCCGTCAGCTTGGCTTTCAACGGGTTCACGCCAATGATTTCAGCCGCGATATCCATATCGCGGATCGCCATCCACGACCGCCCAATGGTGCCCCGCGTCAGGTTCCGCGCAAGCCACGCGCAGCCCGTCACAAAGACAAGGCACACCATATATTTCGCCCAAGCCTCGACATTCGGGCCGGTGACGGGCACGCCGAACACAAACCGCTCCGGCGCGCTGATCTGGCCAGAGGCCGAGTAGTTGTAGAACCACGGCACCTTGTTGAACATCCACACAAGGAAGAACTGCGCCGCCAGTGTGGCCACCGCCAAATAGAACCCTTTGATGCGCAAGGATGGCAGGCCAAAGAGCACGCCCACCCCTGCCGTAATGAAGCCCGCCAGCAGCAGATGGATCATGATCGAGACATCCGGAAATGCCGTCATGAGCTTGTAGCAAGCGTATCCGCCCACAGCCATGAAGCCACCGGTGCCCAGTGACACCTGCCCGCAATAGCCCGTCAGAATGTTCAGCCCAATCGCGGCAATCGCGTAGATCAGGAATGGTACCATGACCGCATTGGCCCAGTAATCATTGATGATGAACGGGATGATCCCGAAGGCGACGACCAGCACGAAATAATAGCGATACCGATCAAACGCGATGGGAAAGGTCTGGCTGTCATCCACATAGGACGTCTTGAAATCACCTGCCTCGCGGTAAAACATCAGGCGGTCTCCTCGTCGTCATAAGTGGGCGTGGCGCGGTTCGCGCGCTTGGCATAGCCCTTCGCCTCGGCATGTCGAACCAGCCAGAAATACGCGAAAATGCCGATGGCAGCGCCAGCAGCGGCCAATATCACCGCCGTCATCATCTGTCCGGTATTCGCCGGATCAGCCGTCAGCGCGAGATAGCCAAAAGCCCAAAAGCCCGACCAAGCCACCACATTCAAAATCGCAATCAGCTTGCTCATGGTCACACCCTCTCGATGATTTTTTCGCCGAACAGCCCTTGAGGCCGGAAGACGAGGAACAACAGCGCCAGCACATAGGCGAACCAGTTTTCGGTCGCGCCCCCGATCATGGGACCGATGGTGAACTCAAAGAGCTTTTCGCCGACCCCGATAATCAACCCGCCGACAATCGCGCCGGGGATTGAGGTGAATCCGCCCAGCATCAGCACTGGCAGCGCCTTCAACGCGATCAGCGAAAGCGAGAACTGAACGCCCGATTTCGCGCCCCACATGATGCCTGCGACCAGTGCCACGAAGCCTGCAAGCGACCAGACCAGCACCCAGATGAAGTTGAGCGAAATACCCACGCTCAATGCCGCCTGGTGGTCATCCGCCACCGCCCGCATCGCGCGGCCTTGCTTGGTGTATTGCGCGAACGCGACCAGTGCGATGACCAGCACAGCCGCGACCAAAGCGGCAACCATATCCAGCTTGTCGATGAAGAACCCGAAAAAGTTGTCGGTGCCAAGGAAGGCCGTATTCTCCTCCACCCAGATCGAGGCACCCTGCGGCAGGCCCACATCCAGCTTCTTGATCTCGGAGCCCCACATCAGATCCCCGACCCCTTCAAGGAAATAGGCCAAGCCAATGGTCGCCATGAACAGAATGATCGGCTCTTGGTTCACCAGATGGCGCATCACGAAATGGTTCACCGCCCAGGCAAAGAAGATCATCAACACCATGGTTAATAGTATCGCCGCCAGCGCTGGCACGTTCCAGCCAAAGTAATGCACCTCCGTGCCGAAGATCGCGTTGATCAGATGCGCAAACGGCACCTGCCCTTCCATGATCCCGACGAGGGTGAGCGCTGCGAACAGCGCCATCACACCTTGCGCATAGTTGAAGATACCGGACGCTTTGAAAATCAAAACGAAACCTAGGGCGACCAGCGCGTAAAGGACCCCCGCCATGAGGCCGTTCAGGACAACCTCGACCCCAAAGAGAAACTGATCAGGCATCGACGCCTCCGTTCAATATGTCCATACAGGTGCCATACGCCAGCCATACCCGAACCAGACGCAAACCATACGGGCTGTCCGCGCTCAAATCAGTCATGGGCCACCCCCAGATATGCGTCGATCACGTCTTGATTGTTGCGCACCTCATCGGGGGTGCCGTCCCCGATTTTCTTGCCGTAATCCATCACGACCACGCGGTCTGACAGGTCCATCACAACGCCCATGTCATGCTCGATCAGGGCGATGGTGGTGCTGAATTCGTCATTCACATCCAGGATGAAGCGCGACATGTCTTCCTTCTCTTCGACATTCATCCCCGCCATGGGTTCATCCAGCAGCAAGAGCTTGGGTTCGGCGGCCAGCGCGCGGGCCAGCTCGACCCGCTTTTTCAGACCGTAAGGCAGCCGCCCCACCGGGGTTTTGCGGATGTGCTGAATTTCAAGGAAGTCTATGATTTTCTCGACTTTTTCGCGCTGCGCGGTCTCTTCGGCTTGCGCCTTGCCCCACCAGATCGCCTGCTGGAACATGTTGGTTTTCATATGCGTCAGACGGCCCGTCATCACGTTGTCCAGAACGCTCATGCCTTCAAACAAGGCGATGTTCTGGAACGTCCGCGCGATGCCCTGCTGGGCCACCTGATAGGGCTTCATCGAAGGGCGTTTCTTCCCGTGAAACCAAACCTCGCCCTCTTGCGGATGATAGAAGCCACTGATGACATTCAACATCGAGGATTTGCCCGCCCCGTTCGGCCCGATAATCGCGCGGATTTCCCCTTCGCGAATATCGAAAGAGATATCCTTGATCGCCACCACCCCACCAAACCGCAGCGTGATGTTCTTCATCTCCATCATGACGCCGCCAATCTTGCGCCCATCCTCGGTGATGTAGCCGTCAGCCATGTCTTTCATGATGCTACCCGCTTGTTTTCGCGCATGAAATCACTCCGCCGCTATCTGCTGTTGATCTGCCAGGACTTTCACGTCGCGCAGCTCAAGCGTTGCCTTGATCGACCCTTTGCGCCCGTCCTCATAGGTCACTTCCGTCACCGTCGAGACCGTCTCGGAGCCGTCGTAAAGCGCGTTAATCAAGTCGGCGAACTTCTCCTCCACAATCCGGCGGCGCACCTTGCGGGTGCGGGTCATTTCGCCGTCATCGGCGTCCAGCTCCTTATGGAGGACCAGAAAACGGTGAATCTGACAGCCTGAGAGCATTTCGTCCTGCGCCACGCTCTCATTGACCTCTTCCACATGGGACTGGATGGTCGCCAGAACCTGCGGATGGCCCGCGAGTTCCTGATAGCTGGCATAGGCGATGTTGTTGCGCTCTGCCCAGTTGCCGACGGCGGTCAGATCAATGTTAATAAATGCTGTGCACATCGCACGGTCAGCCCCGAAGACCACAGCCTCCAGAATATTGGGGAAGAACTTGAGCTTGTTCTCTACATATTTCGGCGCAAAGAGCCGCCCATCGGCCATCTTGCCCACGTCCTTGGCCCGGTCGATGATACGTAACTGACCGGTTTCTGGCTCGATGAACCCCGCGTCCCCCGTGGCGACCCAGCCTTCCGCATCCTTTGTATCAGTAGTGCTGTCGGCGTTCTTGAAATACTCCACAAACACGCCCGGAGAGCGGTAATAGACCTCGCCATTATCGGCGATTTTCAACTCCACACCGGGTGTCGGTGTGCCGACGGTATCCGACCGCACCTCACCGTCTTTTTGCTGCGTGATGAAGACCGACGCTTCGGTCTGGCCATAAAGCTGCTTCAGGTTGATCCCCAAAGAGCGATAAAAATCAAAGAGTTCCGGGCCAATCGCTTCCCCCGCCGTATAACCGACGCGCACCTTGGAAAGTCCAAGCGTGTTTTTCAACGGACCGTATACAAACAGATTGCCCAGCGCATATTTGAGCTTGTCCATACCGCTCACGCTTTGCCCATCGAGCAGTTTCGGGCCAACCTCTTTGGCATGCGCCATGAATGTATGGAAAAGCCACTTCTTGAAGCGGCTTGCATCCTCCATCCGGATCATCACGTTGGTCAGTTGCGTCTCGAAAATCCGCGGTGGCGCAAAATAGTAAGACGGCCCGATCTCGCGCAGATCGGTCATCATCGTGCCCGCACTTTCGGGGCAGTTCACACAGAACCCGGTCCAATAAGCCTGTCCGATGGAAAAGATGAAATCACCGACCCACGCCATAGGCAGATAGGCCAAAACCTCGTCTCCCGGCAGCAAGTTGTCGAACTCGGCAGAGTTCTTCGAGGTCTCGATGATATTGCGGTTCGACAGAACCACGCCCTTGGGCCGTCCCGTCGTGCCAGAGGTGTAAAGCATCACACAGGTATCGTCATACCCAAGGCTCTGCCAGCGTGCGTCCAGCTCTTTGTCGAAGCGCTCATGGGCGGCCTTACCGGTCGCCTGAACATCGCCCAGCGCGTTCATATGGGTGTGGTCGTACTTCCGCATGCCCCGGCGGTCGTGATAGATGATCTGGTCGATCCCAGTCACGGTTTCCTGCACCTCGATGACCTTATCGACCTGCTCCTGATCACCCACGATCACAAAGCGCGCGCCGCAATGCTCCAGCACATAAGCCATCTCTTCGGCGACAGCGTCCTGATACAAAGGCACAGGCACCGCACCGCACATCTGCGCGGCGACCATCGACCAGTACATCGCCGGCCGATTGCGCCCGATGATGGCGATGAAGTCGCCTTTCTCAACGCCCAATTCCAACAGGCCAAGCGCAATGGCCCTGATCTCGGCCTCGGCCTCGCGCCAGGTCCAGCTTTGCCAGATACCAAACTCCTTCTCGCGGTAAGCGGGCTTGTCGCCAAACGCCGACACGTTGCGCGCAAGAAGATGCGGAATAGAGACCAACGCCCCTTCGGACGCAGCAGTCGTTGTCATCGTGAAGTCCTCCCAGACCTGCACTTTGGCAGTTCCCGCTCACTCGCAGGGTGAGTGGATGATGGGACGGCTGTGACGTTCCGTCAAATGATTTTTTTGAACACTTGTTCAGTTATCGCTCACAGTGGTTTGGTATGGGCATTGGCATCAGGGCAAATTTTGCCTAAGCCTTTGGTAAATCGGGAGGGATGCATGACACATCTTTGGGTGCGCGCGGAAGAGCGGGAGCATGAGCAACGCGTCGGGCTGACACCGGAAGGCGCAAAGGCACTTCTGGACGCTGGGGTGCATGTAACCGTCGAGGAAAGCACCGTACGGGCGATTCCCTTGCAGGGCTATGTTGATGCCGGTTGCGAGATCGCGCCCGAGAATTCATGGCGGCAAGCCCCGGACGATGCGATTGTCTTCGGGCTTAAAGAATTGCCCGAAGACGGACGCCCCCTTACCCACCGCCACATCATGTTTGGTCATGCCTACAAGGGGCAGCCATCCGGCAAGCAGTTGCTTGAGCGTTTCAAGGCGGGCGGCGGAACCCTTTACGATCTGGAGTATCTGGTGGCCGAGGATGGTCGCAGGGTTGCAGCCTTCGGGTATTGGGCAGGCTATGCAGGCGCGGCTGTCGCGCTGAAATGCTGGGCTGCTCAGCAGCGGGACGAGATTTGCGGACCTGTTGGCGTCTATGACAGCTCAAAGCATCTGCTGGCCGATCTGCAAACCGACCTGAACGGGGCGTTCACCCGCCCCACTGCGCTGATCATTGGGGCGTTGGGCCGTGTTGGCACCGGGGCAGCGGACCTGTGCACGCATATGGGCGTGCCGGTCACCGGCTGGGACATTGCCGAGACCGCGCATGGTGGGCCCTTCCCCGAAATCCTGCAGCATGAGCTGTTCTTCAACTGCATCCTCGCGCGCCCCGGAACGCCTGTGTTCGTGCCTGCATCTGCCAAGACCGCTCAGCGCAAGCTCAGCGTGATCGGCGATATCGCCTGCGATCCCGACAGCGATTTCAACCCGATCAAGGTGTATGATCGCGTCACGACATGGGAGGAACCGGCCCTGCGCGTTCACGCATCCCCGATGCTGGATGTGACCGCTATCGACAATCTGCCCTCGATGCTGCCTGTTGAAAGCTCTGAGGATTATGCGGGGCAATTGCTCCCCACGCTGCTGCAATTGGATGCGATCGACAAAGGCGTCTGGGGCCGCGCGAAGGCGACATTCGACACTCATATTGAAAAGGTTTGAGCCATGACGATCCATTGGTGCGGCACCGGTCTATCTGCAATCCCCGGCCTGCGTCGGCTGATTGAGGCAGGTCACGAGGTGACCGTCTGGAATCGGACGGTCGAGAAAGCGCAAGACGCCGTGGGCGATCTGACCCAGCGCATTCAGGCCTTTGACATCGACGTGCTGGGGGCCGAAGTGCAGCCGGGCGACGTGATCGTGTCGATGCTGCCCGGCGATTGGCACGTGCCGCTGGCCGAGCTGGCGATTGCCAAAGGCGCGCATTTCGTCAGCTCCAGCTATATCGCGCCCGAAATGCGCGCGCTGCATGCCAAGGCAGAAGCGGCAGGTGTGTCGCTTGTGAACGAGGTTGGTCTGGACCCCGGCATTGATCATCTGATGGCCCATTGGCTGGTCGCGGATTACCGCGCGTCGGAGGCTTATGACGCGGGCAACGTGCTGTCCTTCATCTCGTATTGCGGGGGCATTCCAAAGCACCCCAACCCGTTCCGCTACAAGTTTAGCTGGGCGCCTTTGGGCGTGCTGAAAGCGCTGCGCTCACCGTCGAAATCCCTGCGCGATTTCAAAGCGTTCGACGTGGCGCGCCCATGGGATGCAATCAGCAGCTACATGGCTCCGCTAGAGGTGGCCGAGAGCTTTGAGGTCTACCCCAACCGCGACTCGCTGCCCTTCATGGAGGACTACAAGTTCGACGCCGCGTGGAAGGTCCGCGATTTCGTGCGAGGCACCTTGCGCCTGAACGGTTGGAAAGACGCGTGGACGCCGGTCTTTCAAGAGATTGAAACGCTGGAAGGCCCCACGGGCGAGGCACGGCTCAAGGAAATGGCCGACCAGTTCTGGGCGGAAAACGCCTATGACGAAGGCGAGCCGGACCGAGTGGTTCTATGCGTTTCACTACAGGCCGAGCGGGATGGCAAAGCGGTTTATCACAAGACCTACGCCATGGACGCCTGGGGCGACGAGAACGGCACCGCAATGGCGCGGCTTGTCTCGATCCCGGTGTCCTTGGGTGTCGAGGCGGTGATGAATGGCCAAATGCCAGCAGGCGTTTCAGCAGCGCCCAGCGATCCGGCACTTTTCAACGCATGGCTCAGCGCAGTGGACGAGCTGGCCCAACACCTCGCGGTCGTCGATCACATCTAAAGCAGATCATCCTCGGCGTCGGTGGCACTGATGCCCAGCGCGTCCAGACCATTCTCAAGATGATCGGCCAGATGCGGCGTTCCCAGCAGGTAATCTGCGGTGGGCGTCGTCGCCTCTTCGCGCGCGGTGGCTTTGGCTTCCTCCAGATCATCCGCGTCGAAACTGTCGCGCCCAATCCACATCACGGCAACAAGCGAGGCTTGTTCGTCCTCGTTGAGATTGTCGATAAAGCCGCGCAGTTCCGGCTCGGCCCGCTCCATCTCGCGGGCGTAAAGGATCACTTGCGCGATCTTGGATGTGTTGATGTCGAGCATGTTTGCCTCCCAGAGTCGTTACGAAACCCTAGCCTGCAGACTGGCCAAACCCTTTGATCTGGAACAAGCGATTACGCAAAAATGCGGTAGTAAAGCCAATCGGGCAGGAACTGACTGACCCGGAAGAACCACGAAAAGAGCATCGGAAAGCTCTTTTTGAAGCTGTCATCATTCATATGCTCGAAGAATTCCTTGGCGGCGTCCTCCGGCTCCATGATGAAGGGCATGGAGAAGTCGTTCTTCTCGGTCAGGCGCGTTTTGATGAAGCCAGGATTCACGATCTGGACCTTGACCCCGGTGTTGCGCAAATCTGCGTGCATGGATTCCGCCAGATACATGACGCCCGCTTTTGATGCGCCATAGCCCACTGTGCCGGGCAAGCCACGGAAGCCAGACAGGCTGCCGGTCAGCACGATGTGGCCTTTGTCTTTCTCCAGCATGTCGCCAATAACCGAGCCGACCACGCGGAATGCGCCTGTGAAATTCACATCCGCCATCGTTTCGGCTTTTTCGATGTCCCATTCATGCACTTTCATGGGCCAGTAAATGCCAGCCAGAAACACGACGCCGTCGATCTCTCCGACCTCTTTGGCGGCGGCTTTAACGCTTTCGCGGTCCGACACATCGACCGTGACGTAAGACGCCTTTCCGGGAAGCTCTGCGACCAGCTCTTTCAGCCGGTCTTCCGAGCGGGCCGAGACAATTACCTCGACGCCCGCACGGCTCATCACTTCTGCCACCGCGCGTCCGAGCCCTTCACTTGCTCCGACCAGCCAATAGCGCTTCCCATTCCAGTCTGTCACGTCGTTTCCTTTTTCCTCATCGTGGCGACCAATTCTGCCACCTTGAACCCAAATTTGCGGAACTGGCTGCGATTCATGATCGACCCGTTCTCGACCAGATACATCCAGTCTGTCGCATCCAGCACATGCCCGCCTGCATCCTCGCCCAGCTTGATGCGGTAGTTTAACTGCACCGCAGAGCCTTGCTGCTTGCCGGTGCCCGCCCCGATCACATCTGGCGCTTCGGCCTTGATGGAGCCATCATTGCCCAGCGTCAGCGTCCACTGGCGTTCCTGGGTGCTGCCACTGTCATAACGGAACACTTCCTTCATGGTTCCAACATTGCCATTCCACTCGGCCTCGAAGTCGCCCACAAAGCGCGACGATACGCGGCCCGTGGGGCCATAGATCACACCTTCGCAGATGATCGGGCCGCTCAGATGTTCGCGAATATCGAACTGAGGGCCTTTACCCTCGTAGTCATCCGGGCTTTGCGCCTTGAAAGAGAGATAACGGTTCTTGCTCCACAACACCGCGATAACGAGGGCGATGCCAAGGAGGATGTAAATCACATAATCCATGGGTCTTAGCCTTCTTCCAAGGACGTCGCCGCCAACAGGGCGACGGCAATAAGTTTCAGTGCACACGGCACCAGTGCGTAAAGATACGTTAACGTGCTCAGCGCTGCTTCGGAGTTGGCGTCTCCAGCGCTGAAACCGCTGGCTTCTAGGATGGGAAGTAGTGCGGCTGCCGCAAAAGCGAGCGTAAACTTGGAAACAAGGGACCAGAGGCCAAAACCCTGCCCCCCATTCGGCGAGATTTTGGCCATACGCTTGGCGAAAAGCGCGGGCATAAGCGTCAGGTCAGCGCCGATCGTCGCGCCAGAAACAACGCAAATGATCGCGAAGGCGGTCGTATCGCCCTCGCCCAGCGTCAGCACGAAGGCAAAGGACGCAATGGCGAGGATCATGGCAATGAACAGCGCATATTTCGGGCCGATTTTGCCCGCGAGCCAGGACCAGAACGGGCTGGACGCCGCCGCAGCAAGGAAGAACAGCACCAGAAGCGGGCCTTCCATGCCCGGCGCGTTCAGGCGGCTTTCGACGTAGAACAAAAACAGCGTCGATGACACGGCCAGCGGCGCCGCGTTCACTAATGCGAGGATCAGCAAGCGACGCGCCAACTTATCGCTGAGGATTTCGCGGATCGGGGATGGCTCGTTTGTGACACCGCCGCGCCATTCCGGCAGCATCGCGATGGCCGCAAGGATCGTAATGGCGGCAAAGCTGTAGGCGAAGACAGCAAACGGGCTTTCTACATAATCTGCCAGCAATGTGGGTGCGACTGCGGCGATGCAGACGCCCAGCAATGCACCCGTCTCCCGCCATGCCGCAAGGCGCATATGGCTGCCGCGGATCGTGTCGGCTTTGCCCACGCCTTGGGCATAGAAATTGATGCTGAGAAAGCTGAACGCCGTAAAAAGCCCCGTGATCGTGATACCGAACCACAGTAGCGGGGGAAGCGGCGGTGCGACGGCGAAAAGCCCGATCATCGAGAGGGCCAGCAACACTGCTCCGATCCAGACAGCCAGACGGCGCGCATCGCCCAGACGCTCGGACAGCCAGCCCAGAACCGGGTCCTGCACCACATCAAAGAGGCGCAACCCAAACAACACAGCCCCCAGCACCGTCAGGCTGACCCCGAAGTTATCGGCATAGAATTTCGGCGCGTAGATATAGATCGGCAGGCCCGCCCCCGACAGGATCATCGCAAACAGCGAATAGGCCGGAAGACGTTCCGACAGGGCTGTGGCCGTGGCTGTGCTCATTTCGAGACGTCATGGGTGGGCGGCTCGGGCCGCACATTGTAGCGCGCGCCTTTTGCCCAGAGTTTAAGCGCTTGCCAGTGGATCAGCCCCAGCACCCGGCGCGACCCGAAAGGACGGCGCAGGCAGGCCTTGAGAATACCCGCATTGGTCAGCGGCACGCGCTTGCCCACCAGCGTCGCGATCAAGCCGCCATTGCCCGCGGAATAGTCGATCCAGATGCCGATCTTGTCGTCGCGAATGTCAAAGCGGAATGTGTAGCCGCCTTCGATCTGCTGGAACGGCGAGACGTGGAAGATCTTGGTTGCCTGAAGCGTATCCTCCCGGCTGATCTCGCGCAGGTCGTCGTGATGGCACAAATAGGAATGGCGATCCCCGAACGTGTTGGACACCTCGGCAATCACCGCGCACATCCGGTCCTCTGCATCATGGCATAGCCAGAAGCTGACCGGGTTGAAGACATGGCCCAGGACGCGCGGCTGGGCCAGCAGGATCACGCGGCCCGGCAGGTCAAGGTGATGTGCGGCCAACACCTCGCGCACCCAGATTGCCCCACGCCCCTCTTTCGGGGGGCCGCCGTGATCGCTGTCCTGCAAGGATGTCAGGTTGCCCCTATTGCGCCCGAACAAAGCAGGCGTTTTCACCTCCTGCTCAGGCTCAAGCATCACGTAGTCAATCGTGTAGCGGAACGCGTTTTCAATCGCGCCGCGGCGACCGTGAAAGGTCTCGCCCTGGATATGATCGACGCGGGCGCTCACTCTGCCGCCACAGCCGCCGGGGTTGCCCGGTTCAGTGCTTCAACCACGTCAACAGCGCTGGAAAGCCCGTCTTCGTGGAACCCGTTTTTCATCCACGCCCCACAGAACCATGTGCGGTTGGTACCATTGGCTTCGGCGATCACGCCCTGCGCCTCAAGCGCAGGAGTGTCATAGACCGGGTGGCGCAGGACCGTCTGGTCATAGATACACTCTTCCCTGATCTCGCGGGTCGAGTTGAGCGTCACGAAATGCAGATCATCCATCGGGATCGGCTGAAGGCTGTTGATCCAATAGGTCAAATCAATGCGGTCGCTTTGCTTGGCGTAACCTTCGGTATAATTCCACGACGCCCAGACCTTTCGGGCTTTGGGCATGATGTTCGTATCGCAATGCAAAACCACGTCATTGGGCTGATACTTAACCGCGCCCAGATACCGCGTTTCATGCTCGGACGGATCAGCCAACATGCGCAGGCTGTCATCGGAATGGGTGGCAAAGACCACTTCATCGAAGAGCTCCCAATCGCCACCCTCAGCCTTCACACGCACACCTTCCGGTGCACGGGCCACGGCTGCAATCGGGGCAGACAACCGAATGTCGACGCCTTGCGCTTTCATCGCAGCCTCAAGCCGCGCGACATACTGGATGGAGCCGCCTTTGACCGTATACCATTGATGCTGGCCCTTATGGCTCAGCAAAGCGTGGTTCTTGAAAAACTCGACCATCGCGTGCGCCGGAAAGTCGAGGATGTTTTCCGTCGGCGTCGACCAGATCGCGCCAGAGAACGGCAATAGGTAATTGTCACGAAACGCGTCGCCTGTGCCCAGTTCCTTCAGAAATTCCCCAATGGTCAGCGAGGTGTCGCGGGCCACATGCTCGGCCTGATTGTTGAAGCGGAAGATATCACGCACCATCCCCAAAAACGGCGGGCTCAGCAGATTGCGGCGCTGTGCAAACAGCGTGTCGAGCGAATTGAGCGCATATTCCAACCGCCCCCCATTGATGGAGACGCCAAAGCTCATGTTGCTGTCGGCAATCGGGACGTCCAGTTTTTCGAACAGCTTCACCAAATGCGGATAGTTCACGTTGTTAAAGACCAGAAAGCCCGTATCCACAGGCTGATCGCCGCGCTTGCCTGCAATGATTGTGCGCGCATGACCGCCCAGACGCGGCTCTGCTTCAAACAGAACGACCCGGTGATCGTCGGCCAGCATATGGGCAGCCCCCATGCCCGAGATCCCTGCCCCGATGACAGCGATCTTTTTCGGCGCAGCGGCCGGTGTTTCAAATGGCATGAACTGGTCTCTCCGTGGTCACAAACCGTTATCTTTCATTACGGTGCGAACCACGCGTCGGATGATAAATAAATTTCACCTGCAAGTGATCCGTTCCCCTCACCGCCCCGTATATCAATCATGTTACAGGGCACACACTCTGCTGAGGAATCGGGTGCAATTGCTCCTCCGATCCCATATGGTGCTGACGCGGGTCAACCTATCCGTGTCACCGGAAGTGGACAAGTGTCTGTCAACAACATGCTAGAACAGGGGCCTTGGGTCGCTCAGATGGAGCGTATTCAAGCCGCGCAGGATCAGTCGGCTTTTGCCGAGTTGTTTGCGCATTTTGCGCCCCGTGTGAAAGCATTTTTGATGAAGTCGGGGGCGAATGATGCCCTCGCAGAAGAGATTGCTCAGGAGGTCATGGCGACCCTCTGGCACAAGGCCCATATGTTCGATCCCTCGCGGGCAAGTGTGGCAACGTGGATCTTCACGATTGCCCGAAACCGCAAGATCGACGCATTCCGCAAGCAGCGGCGGCCCGAGCCCGAGGATTTGTCATGGGGTCCCGAGGCAGAGCCCGAACAGGAAGACGTTCTGGCCCTGCAACAAGAGACAGACAAACTGGCTCAGGCATTGACTGAGCTGCCACAGAAACAAAGGGACCTGATCATGCGCGCCTATTACGGAGACCTTTCTCACAGCGAAATCGCTGACGAGACTGGTCTTCCTCTTGGCACGATCAAGTCCCGGATTAGGTTGGCGTTGGAACGACTTCGCCACGCAATGAAGTGAATGGAATGATGAATATTAAGCATCACCTGACAGACGATATTCTGATGGCTTATTCGGCAGGCACGCTGCCCGAAGCCTTCAACCTTGTTGTCGCAACGCATCTGTCGATGTGTGACGAGTGTCGTGCAGCGGCTGCAAGTTACGACGCAGTGGGCGGCGCGGTGTTGGAAAGCGACGAGGTTGCAACAATCTCTGACGGAGCGTTCAAGGCAACGTTGAAGCTGATCAGCGAAATGCCAAAAGACGCGATCCAGACCGTGCAGGCGCACAAGCCCGGCATTTTCCCGACGCCTTTGCAGGATTATGTCGGCGGTGATCTGGACAGCGTGCAATGGCGCGGTATCGGCATGGGTGTGAAACAGGCGGTTTTGAAAACCTCAAAAGAAGCTTCGGTTCGGTTGCTCTATATCCCTGCGGGGGCTGCGATGCCGGATCACTCGCACAAGGGCATGGAGATGACGCTGGTGCTTCAAGGCGCGTTCAGTGACGAAGATGGTCGCTTTGGTCGTGGCGATATCGAGATCGCGGATCAAGAGCTTCATCATCACCCTGTTGCCGAAGCAGGCGAGGATTGCATTTGCTTGGCCGCAACCGATGCGCCGCTCAAGTTCAACTCTCTCATCCCGCGGATCGCGCAGCCCTTCCTGCGCATCTGACGCGAAGACACTGCAAAAGATCAGACAAGGGCGGGGCTTCCCCGCCCTTTTTCATTCCGGGATCGGATTGCCTTTGCGATCCGTGACGTAGCGAACCCCATCCTTGACCGTAAGCACCTTATCTCTTTCGGTGTAGTGCACCACATCATCGCCCGACCGCGTCCCAACAACCAAGTAGCTCACCGGCCCGTCCGAGCGGTTCTCAAAGCAATGTCCAACCGGCGCGCCCGCTTTGAAGGTCGCTGCATCGCCTGCGCTCATATCTGTCGTGCTGTCACCTTCGTGCAGCGTCACTGTGCCATCCAGCACGTAGACGAACTCATCCTGGGTCATGTGATAATGCTTGTCCGACGAGCGCGAACCGGGGGCGAGCACTTCGACGAACGCTCCGAATTGGGTCAGTCCGCCCGCATCGCTGAGCAGATGCGCGCAGTAAGGACCAAGCGCATCAGCTGTCTCAGGTGTCATTTCCTCGATCGGGGCATCAGCAAGTTTGATGATCGGCATGGGCGTCGTCCTTTGGGGCAGGCCCTATTCAGCGGGGCCTTTCAGCGGGACAACTTTATCACGATCCTCGGCCAGTTCCTCAAAATCAAAGTTATCGAGCCGCTTTGCGCGGCGCCCCGCCTTATCGGCAGAGATTTTGATATCCGCGATGTCTTTGGAGGCTTGGCCAAAATGCCGGTCCAGGTTCTCGACCCGCGTGCCAAGCCGATCGACATCCGCATAAAGCAAGCCCAGCTCTTTGCGGATGGCGCCGGCCTGTTCGCGCATCCGCGCGTCTTTCAGGATCGCGCGCATTGTGTTGAGCGTCGCCATGCAGGTCGTGGGCGAAACGATCCAGACGCGCGCCGCGAACCCTTCGCGAACCAGTTCGGGAAAGTTGGCGTGCAGCTCGGCATAAACCGCCTCTGACGGCAGGAACATCAGCGCGCCATCGGCTGTTTCGCCTTCGATTACGTATTTCTCGGCAATGTCCTTGATGTGTTTCTTGACCGAAGTCCGCAGAAACTTTGCGGCCTCGTTCAACTCCCAATCGGTCGTCGCGTTGCGCAGCGCCTCATAGGCTTCCAGCGGGAATTTACTGTCGACCACAATCGGACCCGGTGGGTTCGGCAGGTGGATCAAACAGTCCGCGCGCCGCCCGTTCGAGAGTGTGGCCTGCAAACTATAGCTGTCTTTCGGCAGCGCTTTTGAGACGATGTCATGCAGCTGAATTTCCCCAAAAGCCCCGCGCGTTTGCTTGTTCGACAGGATGTCCTGAAGGCTTAAAACATCGCCCGAGAGCTTGGTGATATTGGCCTGCGCCTTGTCGATCGTCTGCAAGCGCTGCTGCAAATCGCCCAGCGATTGCGCGGTGCGGCGTGCGGAACCTTGCAGGTTTTCGTTCATCTTTTCCGTGACTTGCGCCAAGCGCTGCTCCATCAAGGTGAGCATGTTGTTCTGCGCCGCCGCCTGCGCCTCGGACACATGGGTCAGACCGCCAGAGAGTTGCTGCTGGCCGTCCCCCAGCATTTGAACGCGCTGGCCAAGAACGCCAATCTGCTGGGCCAGCGGTTCGGCCAAGCGGGCAGAGCGGCCCGCCGCGCGCACGGCGATCACAAGCAAGATCACGATCAGTAGAAGCGCGCCGACCCCGATGAGCGCCGCGATGACCAGCGGATCGCTGAGCGCATAGGTTTGATCACCGAGCTGGATCATGTGCGCCCAAAAAGCCGTTCGATATCGGCCAGCTTCAGCTCCACATAGGTGGGCCGCCCGTGGTTGCATTGACCGGAATGGGGCGTCGCCTCCATCTCACGCAGGAGCGCGTTCATCTCGTCGCCGCGCATCTGGCGCCCGGTGCGGATGGAGCCGTGGCAGGCGACCCGGCTCAGGATCGCTTCGATCCGCGCCTGCACGGTTTGGCTGTCGCCCAGATCGGCCAGCTCATCAAGGATATCGCGGATCATGTTGGCGGCGTTCACCTCGCCCAGAATGGCCGGGGTTTCGCGCACGGCGACGGCGCCGCCGCCAAAGGGTTCAATCGTCAGACCCAGCTTGGACAGATCGTCCGCGATGTCCATCAGACGCGCTGCATCGCCTTCGCTCAGCTCGACAATCTCCGGGATCAAAAGCGCCTGCGCGGCGACGCCGTTCTCCGCCATTTGACGTTTCAGCTTCTCATAGACCAGACGCTCATGGGCGGCGTGACCATCGACGATCACCATGCCGTCGGCAGTCTGGGCGATGATGTAATTCTCATGCACCTGCGCGCGCGCGGCGCCGAGGGGGTGATTTGCGGCATCCACCACAGGCTCTTCGACGCGGGCGAAAACGGCGCTGGTCTCAGCAAAACCAGGCGCTTGGGCTTGGTGGCTCGCCGTCAGGGTGGAGGGCGACGGACGGTCCATCTGATAGACACGCGATTCAGAGAACTGGGGGCGCATTGCGCCCAGCGTCGCGTCCGCAACCGTGGTCGAGGCGCGGTGCCCGGCCTCTGCCAAAGCGTGCTTGAGCGCTGAGACAATCAGACCACGGGCTTGCCCCGGCTCGCGGAAGCGGACCTCTGATTTCGCGGGATGCACGTTCACGTCGACCAGCGTCGGGTCACAGTCGATGAAGAGACAGGCCGCCGGATGGCGGTCCCGGCTCAGGAAGTCGGAATAGGCACCGCGCAAAGCACCGATCAGCAGCTTGTCCCGCACCGGGCGACCGTTCACATAAAGAAACTGCGCCACCGCAGAGCCGCGCGAATAGGTCGGCAGCGCGGCGTATCCCGTCAGATGAAGCGCCTCCCGCTGGGCGTCGATGCGAAGTGCGTTATCGGCAAACTCATGACCCAACACGCGGGCAAGACGACCGTGCAGCGCATCAAATAGATCGCCGGTTTCAGCATCCGCGCGAAAGGTTACGCGCCCCTCGCCACCGCCCGTCACATCGCGCAGGGTGAAGGCAACAAACGGTTCGGCCATCGCAAGACGTTTGATGATATCCGTGATCGCTTGCGCCTCGGCCCGGTCGGTGCGCATGAACTTCAAGCGCGCGGGCGTGGCGTAGAAGAGATCACGCAGCTCGACGACCGTGCCTTTGGACAGCGCGGCAGGGCGCACCGGATCCATCTTGCCACCAGCGACATGAATTTGCGCCGCGTCTTCCCCTTCGACCCGCGAGGTGATTGTGAGCCGACCAACGGCCCCCAACGACGGCAAAGCCTCGCCACGAAATCCAAATGTATGGATGTTCAGCAAGTCCGATCCGTCAATCTTTGAGGTGGCATGACGCGACAGCGCCAGTGGAAGATCAGAAGCCGCGATTCCGCAGCCATCATCGGTCACCCGGATCAGGGCTTTGCCGCCTTCGGCATAGCAAATCTCGATCCGTCCAGCACCCGCATCCAGAGCGTTTTCAACGAGTTCCTTCACCGCAGAGGCGGGACGCTCAACAACTTCACCTGCCGCGATACGGTTGATCGCGGCTTCATCAAGCTGCCGGATAATCGGCTTTATATTGGGGTGACGGTCGAGCATGCCACAAGGTGTAGCATGCCCGACCGCGATTCTGAAAGGTCAGATCAGTTGGTAGAGGCCAAACCTTCGGGCTGGCCCACCACCACGAACCGCAGCGCATCAGGTTGCATCAACTCGGAAGCGACGCGGTTGATTTCTTCCAATGGAACGGCGTTAATCCGGTCGTTGCGGGTCTCGGCATAGTCGATCGGCAAGCCGGTCATCTGCATCCCCACGAGGATGTTCGCGATGCGGCCGTTGCCATCAAAGCGCAAGGGGTAGGCCCCTGTCAGATAGGTCTTGGCCGCCTCGACCTCCTCCGCAGTCACCCCTTCGGCCTGAACGCGCGCCCACTCGGCTTTGACGACCTCAATCGCCTCGGGCATGCGTTCATTGCTGGAGGCCAGTTGACCCACCATGACCTCGGCCAAATCCTTGGAGACGAGGAAGCTGTAAATGCCATAGGTCAGCCCGCGTTTCTCGCGCACTTCGGTCATCAGGCGACTTTCAAAGCCGGAGGCGCCGAAGATGTTGTTCAGAATGAAGGCCGCGAAGAAATCCGGATGGTCCTGGTCGATGCCGCGATGGCCGAAAATCGCAACGGATTGCGGCGTGTCATAAGGCACGACAGTGATGTCGCCTTCGGTCGCAATCTCGACACGCGGCGGCAGGGGGGCCGCCTCTTCGGGCAGCGTACCCAGTAGCTCGTCCAGCATCACGCCAAGCTTGTCAGCGGTGATATCCCCAACTGCACTGACGTAAAGGTTGCTGCGTGCAAGCACGTCCTGATGGGCTTGCAGGATATCATCGCGGGTCAGTGCGGTTACCGTTTCAACGGTGCCCGTGTCATTCGTACCGTAAGGATGATCCCCGTAAACAATCGCGTTGAACGCGTTGGAAGCGATCTCATCGGGGTCTTTCAGATCAGACCTGATGCCCGCCAGCACCTGCGCGCGCACACGGTCCAGCGCGTCTTGGTCGAAGCGCGGCTCAACAAGGGCCGTGCGCAGCAAGGCGAGCGCGTCATCGCGGTTCTCAGACAAGAAACGCGCCGAGATGGACACCGCGTCATCATAACTGTCGAAATCGAAGCT
This sequence comes from Cognatishimia sp. MH4019, assembly GCF_020177595.1. Taxonomy (GTDB): domain Bacteria; phylum Pseudomonadota; class Alphaproteobacteria; order Rhodobacterales; family Rhodobacteraceae; genus JAHTBL01. The sequence continues at coordinate 213,016 of NZ_JAHTBL010000004.1, forward strand.
GGCGGCAAGGTTGTCACGCGCCACGGCAAAGCCGCGGGCATCCAGATCGGCGGCTCCTTCTTCAAGCAAGCCAGTCATCAGATTCACCGCCCCGCGCTTGCCCTCACGGTCCAGATTGGTGCCACCGCGAAAGCGCAGCTCAAGCGCTGTAAACGGGATCGAGGGCTCTTCGACCAGCCATGCGGTGATGCCGCCGGGCGAGGTGACTTCCTGAATATCAACGGCAGCGCGGGCGGGCAGCGACAAAAGGATCGTGGCGCAAAGCGCGAGAAAGAGCCGGGTCATTGGGTGACCTCCTGAGGTTCAGCACGGGTCAGCCAGCCAGTCACGGCACGGCGTTTATCAAGCACGTTTTCGGCCACAGCCATGATGTCTTCGGGCGTCACCGCCTGTAGAATGTCCGGCCAGGCCTGCACATCTTCGACCGTCAAACCGCTGGTCAAGGCGTTGCCATAACGGTTGGCGAGCGACTGGACATTGTCCTTGCCGTAGATGAGCGAGGCGCGTTGCTGCATCTTGATACGCTCCAGCTTTTCGGTGTCCACACCGTCAATCATGAACTGGGCAAGTGCGGCGTCCAGAGCGTTTTCAGCCTCTTGCAGCGACACCTCAGGCGTCGGGACGACGACAAAGCCAAAGGTCGTGTCATCGAGCGACGTACCGTCATAGAAGGCCGAGGTGTAGACGGCCGTTTGCGTGTCAAACTCCAGCGCGCGGCCCAGATAGGAGGTGGCACTTTCACCACCCAGCAGCTGCGAAAGCATCACCAAGGCCGCGGCCTCTTCCTGCGCGCCGGGATCGCGTTCAGGGGCCAGATAGGTGCGGATCACATACGGCTCAGACACGCGCGGGTCGGAAAAGACCAGACGCCGCTCAGCGGTCTGTTCAGGCTCTTGGGTGCGGTTGCGCGGCTTAAGATCGGGGTTCGCGGGGATCGGGCCGAAATGGGTCTCTGCCAAGGCCAGAACCTCATTAGGCTCCACGTCACCGGCGACGATCATCACGGCGTTATTCGGTGCATAGAAGCGGTCATAGAACGCCAACGCATCATCCAATGTCAGCGCGTTCATCTCGTGCTGCCAGCCGATGATCGGCACACCGTATCGGTGGTTCAGATACTGCGCCGCGCGACGTTGTTCGCCGAAAAGCGCGCCGGGATTATTCTCGACCCGTTGATTGCGCTCTTCATTGACCACATCGCGTTCGGTCAACCAGTCCTCTTCACTCAGCTGAAGATTGACCATCCGGTCGGCTTCCATCTTCATCATCAGTTCAAGCCGATCTGCGGCGATGCGCTGGAAGTAGCCGGTGTAATCATAGCTGGTGAAGGCGTTATCCGTGCCACCATTTGCTGCCACGGTTGAGGAAAACTCGCCCGGATCCAGGTCTTCGGTGCCCTTAAACATCAGATGCTCAAGATAATGAGCGATGCCGGATTTACCTGCGGGTTCATCCGCCGAGCCGACGCGATACCAGACCATGTTCACCACAACGGGCGCGCGGTGATCTTCGATCACGACGATCTCAAGGCCGTTTTCAAGGGTGAAGGTCGTCACCTCCTCCTCGGCCAGCGCGGGCGCGGCAAGAGAGAGGGCCATGAAACAAGCAAAGAGACGGCGCATCCAGCGTCCTTTCATAAAGAAACGTTGTGAGAGACTTACGTCACGGCGGCCCAACTTCAAGCATCCCAACGGGGATGTGAGATCACTCTTCGATCGGGGGCGGAGCAGACGGGGTGCGCACACCCAGACGACGGAAGCGTTCCAGCTCGCGATAGGCGTCCAGCGATTGTGGCGCATAGGCGTCGTAGTAGATGTTCACGTTGAACCAACGCTCCAGCAAACGCCCGTCATTCTGGCGGCGATAATCCTCGTCCGCAGAGGCAAGGCTTTCGCGAATGCCACCGGCGCGACCAAAGCGCGTTGTATGGGCCAGGATTGCACCATCACCGGCAGAAGCGTTGTTGCGCTGCATCCGCGCAGGGCTGCCCCCAAGGGCCGCCACAGCGTCTTGCTTTGGCGTCGGATCGACCAGATTGGCCCCACCGGGGGTGGGTTGTGGCAAGGCCGTGTAATCCGTCGGAGCTTGCAGAGGCTTGTTCGGCAGGATCGCGAATTCGTCAGGGCCATCCGAGCGGATGTGCAGCAGCTCTGGCACCCGGTCCCGATCACAGGCGGACAAGGTCATCGCCACACAAATCACACCGATTGTGCTACGCATCTTGCCTTGCATTGAAGCCTCCATCTGCTTGTTGCCCCTTTGTTAGCCGATCCATTGGGCGGCGTCACGGGGTCTTTGCATCATCGCTTTTCTTTTCGCCTGTGAAGATCACAAGCCCAATCGCCCCTGCAAAAATTGCAATATCGGCCACATTGAACGTGTAGGGGTTGCGGATTCCACAACACGACATATTCAAAAAGTCAGCCACGTAGCCGTAGAGAACGCGATCAACCACGTTGCCAAGCGCCCCGCCAATCAGCAATCCGGCCGAAATAAACGACCAACGCGAGCTTTCCGAGCGCATCCAGTGAACCACAAGCGCACAGATCACAAGCGCCAGACCGATCAGGATCCAGCGCATTGCATCGCCCTGATTGGCAAAGAGGCCAAAGTTGATCCCGTAATTGCGCCCCATGATAAAGGTCAGGAACGGTGGGAACACCTCGATAGGAGAGGTCCGTTCAAGCTCCATCACATGGACGACCAGATATTTCGTCATCTGGTCTGCCAGAAACGCCCAGAAGGCAGTCCAAGTGAGAAGGCGCATCGGTCGGGCTCCTAATGGCGGAAGTGGCGCATGCCGGTGAAGACCATCGCCAGACCCGCTTCGTCTGCTGCCGCGATCACGTCGTCATCGCGCATCGAACCGCCGGGTTGGATCACAGCCGTCGCCCCGGCCTCAGCCGCAGCCATCAGGCCATCGGCAAAGGGGAAAAACGCGTCAGAGGCCACAACCGAGCCTTGGATCAGCGCGCTGTCCAGCCCCATCGCCTCGGCCATGTCCTGCGACTTGCGGGCGGCAATCCGGGCGCTGTCCACCCGGCTCATCTGACCGGCACCCACACCAACGGTGGCGCCGTCTTTCACATAGATGATCGCGTTGGATTTGACATGCTTTGCGACCTTCCAGGCAAAAAGCAGATCTTTCAGCTCAGCCTCGGTTGGCGCGCGCTTGGTCACGGTTTTCAGATCATCCAGCCCGACATAGCCATTGTCCTTGTCCTGCATCAGCAACCCGCCCGAAACCTGGCGCACGGTCATGTTGCCATCGCGCACATTAGCCAGACCGGGGGTCAGCAGCAGGCGCAGGTTCTTTTTCTTCGCAAAGATATCCTTGGCCTCCTGATGCGCACCGGGTGCAATCACGACCTCGGTGAAAATCTCTGAGATTGCTTCTGCCGTCTCGCCATCCAGTGTCGAGTTCAGCGCGATGATCCCCCCAAAAGCCGAGGTGCGGTCACAATCGAACGCGCGGGTATACGCCTCTTTCAACGTTTTGCCCTGCGCCACGCCGCAAGGGTTGGCGTGCTTGATGATTGCGCAGGCGAAGCCGTCTGCAGGCAGAAACTCCGACACCAACTCGAACGCGGCATCGGTGTCGTTGATGTTGTTGTAAGACAGCTCTTTGCCCTGAAGCTGGGCCGCAGTGGCCACACCGGGGCGGTTAGTGCCGTCGGTATAGAACGCCGCCGTCTGATGCGGGTTCTCCCCGTAACGCAGGGTCTGCGCCAGCGTGCCAGCCACAGCACGACGGCGCGGCGCAGTTTGGCCAATCGCATCCGCCATCCAGTTGGAGACTGCCGCGTCATAAGCGGCTGTGCGCGCATACGCGTTTTGCGCCAGCGTCTTGCGGAAGGCGAGCGAGGTCTGCCCGTCATTCGCCTCCAATTCGCTCAGCAAGGGGTCATAGTCTTCGACATCGACCACAACCGACACGAACCCATGGTTCTTGGCCGCCGCCCGGATCATCGCGGGCCCGCCAATGTCGATATTCTCGATGCAGTCGTCATAGCCCGCACCCGCAGCGACCGTCGCCTCGAACGGATAAAGGTTCACCACCAGCAGGTCGATCGCCCCGATCCCATGCTCCGCCATCGCAGCCACATGATCGTCATTGTCGCGCAGCGCCAGCAAACCGCCATGCACCGCCGGGTGCAGCGTCTTTACCCGACCATCCATCATCTCGGGGAACCCGGTCACCTCGGCCACGTCCTTTACCTCAAGCCCGGCATCGCGCAGCGCCTTGGCGCTTCCGCCGGTCGACAGCAGTTCAACCCCGCGCGCAGCCAGCGCCTTGCCCAGATCAATCAGCCCGGTCTTGTCGGATACGGAAAGAAGCGCACGGCGCAGTGGCACAAGATCGGTCATGAAAGGTCCCCAGTGGTCTTATTCAGGCAGCGCGGGATCATCCCGCCACACGTCGCGGATGCTATTAGGCGTATCTTGCGCCTTAGCCAAGGACCAACAGACCCGCGTCGCATATGTCACGGCCTTTGCAGATAGCACGATCTGCTGACTGGCGCGCGGTTGCAGACGCCCTTTCTCCAGATAAACGCTGGGATCAAGCGTCATGGTCGCGGTGCCATCGTGGCGGAACACCCAGATTTCCCCGCTTTTCAACGCCAAAGAAACGGCATTGCCGCCCATATCCAGCGCGACATCCACCTCGGCGTGCAAGTGAAAGCGCACCGCGAAAGGCACACCTTCCAGAGCGCGCCCATCCAACACCTTGTCGAACCGTTTTTGATCAGCTGCTTCAAGACAAGCGAGCGTATCTTCGCCATCCAGCGTGCGGCCATCCGCGCTCAACTCGAGCTGACGCACATGGGTCAGACCGAAGCGATCCAGATAGCCGTCATGGCCGCCCTCAAAACGCGGTCCCGTCCGGCCTTGGTTCAACTGGTGCGGCACCCGGCGCGGGCCACCCACCAGCAATTCGCGCAAATGCCCGCGATGCTCGGCTTGTGGCCCTAATTGAGCCGACGAAACACCCGCAAGCCCGAGCGTCGAATGGGACGGCGTGGCGCGCCCCGCGCGCTGCCAATCCGCCCCGAAGGAGGTTCCCGCCCCGCAATTCACAATCACCGGACGTCGCCCCGATGTCAGCTCAAACGCGAGGGTCGAGGCATGGCCATTGACAGAGGCCGCGCCTTTTGGCGGTGGGGCCGCATCCAGAATAACCGTGCTGCGCCCACCGCTCAGCCGCGCATAGCCCATCGCAAACGTGTCGGTCATCGTCGACGGCGCCCCGGCCAGCGAAAGCGCCTGATCAAGCCGCCCGTCCAATCCGCGCCCACCACCATGAAACCGCGCCAAACCGCCATCCGCGTGGCGCAATACGCGCAAGGTCGCTGCGATCTGCTGGATCGCGTCCCGGTGGCTGTCCTCAACAGGCATCGCACCATCTTCAAGCGCCTCAGCAGCCCATGTGAGCAACGACAAAATCTCAAGCAAATGTTCGGGATTACGCGTGGCGATCCCGCCTGTCGCATCAATCTGGCGCGTGCATTCGGCCGCCAGCGCCTTGCGCGCCGGGCCAATATGCGCCTCAAGCCCGGTCAGCGACAGTCCGGCGTAAACCAACCCCATAAGCGCCTCAAATCGCGGCAGCCCGTCCGAGGCCGCCTGCCAGCGCCGGCTCACAAACACGGTCTGCTGCGCAAGCGAGCGGAACATCTGCTCGGACGCCTCCGCGTCCATCCCACGCAACAGCATCATCGCATGGCTGGTCCATCGAAACAGCCGCCGCCCCGCCAGATCCGGCGTCCAACCGGGGCCAGAACCGCGCCCGTAACGCGCGATCCAATCCAGCAACCATTGCTGCGCCAACTGCCGCGCGGGCGCATCCCCGACCGCCGCCAGATCATCAAGCCAGGCAAACCCGTGGATCTCATCCTCGAACGCGGCATCAGGTGCGTCGATCTCCCAGATCATGCGCCCATCCGTCTCGATCAGATGCCCTGCAAACAGGCAATTGCCCGCCACAAGCTGACGCCCGCGCGCGAAAGAGCCGATGCTTTTCGGCTCTGGTTGCGAGACAAGCCCGGTCGCAGGATGCACGCGGGCGGCCCGTCGCGCATGCCACAGGTTCACCAGACGCGTTTGTCGCGCGCGCACAGCATCAATGAGTGTCACGGGATAGAGCCTCAATGTGACGTTTATTGTTTTGCAGACAGCCTACAGCGCCGCCGCACCCAAGTCACGAATTTCAGGCAGGCTTACGTAACATCGCGATGAAAAAACCGTCCATGCCGCCGTGATCAGGCCAATAATCAGGCCGCAAACGCAGCCCGCCTTCGCTGCTTTGCCATGCGGGATCAACGCCTTCGATCAAAACCGCATCCCGTTCGACCTTTAGATCGGAGTGCCGCTCAAGCGCCCAATCAACCTGGCATTCTCCCTCATCAGGCAACAGCGAACAGGTGCAAAAGACCAGACGCCCACCGGGTTTAAGCAAACCCAAGGCGCGGTCCAGAAGATAGCCCTGCAATTCAATCAAACCCGCAATGGCACTCCCGTCCTTGGCATAAGGCAAATCAGGATGGCGCCGCAAAGTCCCGGTGGCCGAACAAGGCGCATCCAACACCACCGCATCAAATGGCCCGTCTTCATAGTCCAGCGCATCGGCCACAACGACCTCGGCCTCAAGGCCGACCCGCTGCAGATTCTCGCGCACCCGCCCCATTCGCTTTTCTGAAATATCCAAAGAAACAGCATGTGCCCCAGATGCTGCGATCTGCATGGTTTTCCCACCGGGGGCCGCACACATGTCCAAGATGCGCTCACCCTTTTGCGGCGCAAGGATGCGCACCGGCAAAGCGGCAGCCGCGTCCTGCACCCACCAGTCACCTGCCTCAAATCCCGCAAGTGCCGAAACCTGACCGGCCTCCGGAATCCGGACGCTGCCAGTCGGCAAGACCGTACCGCCAACGGCCTTGGCAACCGCTCTTGGATCGCTTTTCGCGGTCAGATCAAGCGGCGCGCCGCGGCCATGGGCGCGCTCCATGGCGACGATTGCCTTCTCGCCGTAAGCCTCTGACAAAGGCCCGCGCAACCATTTCGGCAATCGCGCGAGGGGCAGTGAATGCCACCGGTCAAAGCCCGCATCACCCACTTTGCGCAGCACCGCGTTGACCAGCCCCTTCATACCCTGGGTGCGCTTGTTGGCGGCCACAATGCTGACCGCATCGTTGACGACACCGTGGGAAGCCGACCCCATTTCGGCCATCTCCACGACGCCCAGACGGAGCACATTTTGCACAGCAATTGGCGGCGTTTTCTTCAAGAACCGCTTCAACACGCGATCTGCACGGTCCAAATGGCGCAGGGTTTCCGTGGCCAAACGCTGCGCGCGAGCGCGGTCGGCAGGGGCCAGTGTATCCAACCCAGATGTCAGCTCGGACAGCTGCCGCCCTTCGTCGATGACAGCGGTCAGCAGGCGCACGGCGGCGCGTCTTGGGGCAAGTCCGGCATCGCTCATCTGCGGTCCTTTGTCTGGCTTGTCTGGATGCGTGCGCGGCGTATATCAAAGGCGAGCCGCACACAAGGATGACACCCATGAGCGATCACAACGACTTGCCCCCCGCCGCCCAACGCGCGCTGGCCGAAGCCGAAGAACGTCGCAAAAAAGCGAAGGAAAAAGAGCTGCCTGTTGAATTGGGTGGCCGCGACGGGCCGGAGCCCGTGCGGTATGGCGATTGGGAGAAAAAGGGCCTCGCCATAGATTTCTAAGGCTAAGAGTTTTCAGAACAGTTTTGCCGCTAGCGCAGCGTCAGATCCGCAAACTGTCCCGTTCCCCGATCAGACGTAAAACGGATCGTCTGACCGTTCAGCTTCACTTCCTGGCAATTGTATCCAAGATCCCGCTGCCCCCAATAGAGATCCCGGCAGAAATAGCCGTCCTGCCACGTCCAGTTGCCACGCACATCACGCCCAAACGCGCGTCCGATGATCTTGCCGTCCGGCGTCACATCAAGGCCGATCCCCATGCGGGTCAGTTCTTTGTTCTCAACAGCCTGAACAAAGCGGGTCTTGTCCGAGATTTTCTGGAACGCCTCCGCCGACGCGGGGGCGACGATGAGCATGGCAAGAGCAGCAGCAACTAGGCGAAACATGTCGATCCTCTATCGGTTGTGATGCCCTTTTTACGGAGCATCAGGCCGATTGGATCAAAGACCAAGCACGTCGAGCATGTCATATTCGCCGGGCGGCTTGTCCTGCCCCCAGATCGCAGCCTTCAGTGCGCCGCGTGCAAATACCGCCCGATCAGAGGCAACGTGGCGCAAGGTGATACGCTCTCCGGTCGCTGCGAAAAGCACGTCATGCTCGCCCACGATGTCGCCACCACGGATCGCGGTGAAGCCGATATCGCCGCGTTTGCGGGCACCGGTGATGCCGTCACGGCCACTGTCAGAGACGTCCTTGAGCGATACGCCACGGCCCTCGGCGGCGGCCTCTCCCAGCATCAAAGCCGTGCCGGAGGGCGCATCGACCTTTTGGTTATGATGCGCCTCGATCACTTCGATATCGTAGTCGTCATCCAGCGCCGCAGCGACCTTTTTTGTCAGCCGAACCAACAGGTTAACGCCAAGGCTCATATTACCAGCTCGCACGATGACAGCGTGGCGCGCGGCGGCGTTCAGCTTTTGCAGATCATGCTCGGTCAGACCGGTCGTGCCGATCACATGCACCGCGCGGGCTTGGGCGGCGAGGGTCGCAAATTCCACGGTGGCATTTGGCGCGGTGAAGTCGATCACGGCTTGCGCTTTGGCGAACGCTTCCAAGGGATCATCCGTGACCGGAACCCCCAACGCAGCGCCACCCATCGCCTCGCCGATATCGCGACCGATCCAGTCGTGACCTTGCCGTTCAAGGCAGCCGACCAGCTTGACGCGGTCGCTTTCGCTGACGGTCTTCACAAGCATTTGACCCATGCGGCCAGAAGCGCCAGTGATTACAATGCCAGGCAGGTCGGTCATGATCTCTCTCCGTTACGTCACGCTTAACTAGCGATGCGGCGGATGCTTGGCAACGCGGGCCGAAAGGCGTAAGTCGCCCCTATGGCAAAGAACCGTTTTGATACTGGTCCCGGACCGTCCCAAAGACAGCTGCGCGTCGGTGAACTGATCCGGCGCACGCTGTCGGATGTGCTGAACCGTGGCGATCACCATGACCCAGATCTGGGACGCATGTCGATTACTGTGGGGGAAGTTCAGGCCTCTCCCGATCTCAAGATCGCGACGGCCTATGTGCTGCCTCTAGGTGGCGGCGATGCCGAGCTGGCGCTGTCGGCTTTGCGCAAAAACCGTCATGAACTCAGGCGGTTAGTGGCCAAAGGTCTGACGCTGAAATATGCGCCAGAGCTGCGCTTCAAGATCGACGAGACCTTTGACCGGATGGACGACACCCGCCGCATGTTCAGCCAGGACGCGGTGCGGCGCGATGTGGAAAGCGACGACTAAGTGGCACGACGCAAAAAGGGCCGCGATATCTCGGGCTGGTTGGTCGTGGACAAACCCGCCGGGATCACCTCAACCGCGGTTGTGAACAAGGTGCGCTGGGCGTTTGACGCCAAGAAAGCGGGTCATGCGGGCACGTTGGACCCTGAAGCGACCGGTGTTTTGGCGGTGGCGCTGGGCGAAGCGACAAAGACGGTGCCTTATATTACTGATGCATTAAAGGCCTACGTCTTCACCGTGCGGTTGGGGCAAGCGACCAACACGGATGACGCCGAAGGCGAGGTGATTGCCCAAAGCGAGACCCGCCCCAGCGATGCCGAGATCGCTGCCGCTTTGCCGCAATTTATCGGCGATATTCAACAGGTTCCGCCTAAATTCTCTGCCGTGAAAATCGACGGCGAACGCGCTTATAAACTGGCGCGGGAGGGGGAGAATGTGCAGATCGCAGCGCGGGATCTGTATGTTGATAGCCTTGAGGTTCTTGAGCGACCGGACGCAGATCACGTCACGCTGGAAATGGTCTGCGGCAAGGGCGGCTATGTCCGCTCTATCGCGCGCGATCTGGGTGAAAGTCTGGGCTGTCATGGCCATGTGCGCGAGCTGCGACGGGTCTGGTCAGGGCCGTTTGAAGCGAGCGACGGGATCACGCTCGAGACATTGGACGAAATGGCCAAATCCCCGGAATTAGACGATTTTTTGCGCCCACTTGAACAAGGCCTGGACGATCTGCCAGAGCTGAAATGCACGGCCGAGGGGGCCGCGCGGTTGCGCAATGGCAACCCCGGCATGATGATCGCCAGCAACGCGGAATATGGCGATGAGGCCTGGGCCTCGTATGAGGGGAAAGCCGTTGCAGTCGGCGTCTATAAGGCCGGAGAACTGCACCCAAACCGCGTTTTCAACACCTGAAGACAGCGCGTATGGTTTGCGTCTGGTTTCTGTATGGCTCAGGTATGGCACCTGTACGTACAAATATCTGCCGATGGGGCGCGCGATGATTACCAAAAGTCACACCAAAGGAGATGCCCCCTCGATCGCGATCTATTCGGACTGCGAGCGATATCGCTATGCGCTGACGCGGATCTGGGACGATGCCGGGCAGCGGGCGCATTTCATCATGTTGAACCCGTCTACCGCGACCGAAGTGCAGAACGACCCGACGGTCGAGCGCTGTGAACGGCGTGCGCGAGCGCTGGGCTTTGGCGCGTTTCGGGTGACGAATATCTTTGCATGGCGCGACACGGACCCGCGCAAGATGCGCAAGGCGGCGGACCCTGTCGGGCCTGAGAATGACGCGGCAATTCTCGAAGGCTGTGCTTGGGCGGATCGCAATGTGGCCGCATGGGGCACCCATGGCGAGCATCTGGGGCGCGGACCCGCGGTTGAGGCGCTTTTGCGCAGCGCGGGGCATCCGCTGTATCATCTGGGGCTGAGCAAGGCAGGGCATCCGAAACACCCGCTCTATATCGGGTATCAGGTGCAGCCGGTGTTGTGGGAGGTCTGAATGATCGACGGGTTTACGCAAAGCCGCGTGGTAACGAATGGGCTTGAGTTAAGTGTGCATCGCGCGGGCGTGGGCGCACCGCTGATTTTGCTGCATGGCTATCCGCAGAATCATCATTGCTGGTCGCTTATCGCGCCCGAGCTGGCGCGGCATTTCGATGTCATCATCCCTGATCTGCGCGGTTATGGCGATAGCGATGCGCCCGAAGATGACGGGGCACATTCGATCTATTCCAAGCGCGAGATGGCCCGCGATATCGTCGGGCTGATGGAGGCTTTGGACATCCCGAAGGCGCATGTCCTTGGCCATGACCGCGGCGGGCGCGTGGCATATCGAATGGCGCTGGATCATCCTGAGCGGCTTGACCGGCTGGGCATTATAGAGATCGTTCCGACGGGTGATTTCTGGGCCGCTTGGAGCGCTGATCTGGCGATGAAAGCCTATCACTGGACGTTTCTGGCGCAGCCTGCGCCTTTGCCAGAGCGGATGATCGGCGCGGACCCAGAGGGCTATATCGACTGGACGCTGAAAAGCTGGACGTTGGCCGATCGTTTGACCGTGTTCCCCGACGCAAGCTTGGAGAGCTATCGCGCGCAGGCCCACGATCCGGCGCGCGTCCATGCGATGTGCGCGGATTATCGGGCGGGCGCAAGTTTCGACAAGGCGCTGGACGAGGCGGACAAAGCAGCAGGCCGCAAGATCGCGGCTCCGCTGATGTTTCTCTACGCCGAGGGCGGGTTTCCCGCAAAAACCGGCGATCCGGCGGGCGCGTGGCGCGCTTGGGCGGAGGATGTGCACACGGCCACCTGTGAAAGCGGCCATTTCGCGATGGAGGAAAACCCGGACGCGGTGCTGCGGGCTTTCCTGCCGTTCTTCAAGGAACCCGCTGCCTAGACCGGCGCGACGGCCAGATCGACCAGAGAGATCGTGCCTGTCACCTCGGCCACCACGACGCCATCGGCCAGAACCTCGTGTTGTCCCCCGCCCAGATCGTTGAGCGTTAAGGTGGGCGCAGGTGTGCCATCGGGGTAGAAATAGACAAAGTTGTCGATGCCGGTGCTGAAATCGGTGATCGTTGGAGCTTCGCCCGGTGACACAAATGTGCCGGTGGCAAATTGATCCGCGCCATCGCCACCCGTGGCGGTGTCATTCTCGCCCATCAGGATACGGTCATCGTCTTCGCCGCCATTCAGCGTATCGGCCTCGTCCTGATCATCCGCCGGGAAGGGCGAGACCGTGCCATCCGACAAGGTGACGGTGCTGGTGCCGACCAGAACATCCTCGCCATCGCCACCGTTCAGAATATCGGCGCCAAGCCCGCCTCTCAGGAAGTCATTGCCAGTGCCGCCATCAAGCGTGTCGTCCCCTTCATCACCGAAAAGGGTGTCGTCATCCGCCCCGCCATTGAGCGTATCGGCCCCCGCGTTGCCGACAAGCTGATCCTCCCCGGTGCCGCCGTTGAGCGTGTCGTCACCCTCGCCACCAAAGAGCAGATCGTCGCCCGCATCGCCATTCAGCTCGTCATTGCCGTCGCCGCCATCCATCTGATCATCGCCATCGCCGCCAAAGAGCTCATCCGCGCCTGCCTCACCAAAGAGACCGTCGTCGCCGTCGCCCCCGTCAAGCGTGTCATCACCCTCGCCACCGAAGAGGCCGTCACGGCCTTCCTCGCCAAAAAGCTGGTCATCGCCGTCGCCACCTCTGACCCTGTCACTACCCTCTCCGGCATTGACGGTATCGTCGCCATCTTTTGCGTCGATGAGGTCAGCTTTGGCGCTGCCGGTCAGCGCATCATCACCGTCAGAACCTTCGATGAGATTGTTGAGTGAGATAGTCGTCTTGGTTGTGGTGATTTCGACATCGTCGTCGTCGTCGTTATCTTCATCCTCTTCAACGGCTGCATCAATAGCGTAGCCAAGCCCTGCCAAGAGCAAGAGCGATAAAATGACCGATCACATGTCGAAAGAAACTCCGGATAAACTGCGCGCCGCGCGTTGATATGATCGGTTTAGTTTAAAAACCAATCATGGCGCAACTATGACCCGAAGGCATGAATTTATTTCCCGTTTAACGCATCTTACGCAGGCACGAACGGCACGACGGACAGGTCTGTTTGTGCGATTGAGCCTGTGACCCTCGCCACGACAACGCCATCGGCCAGAACTTCCTGCGTGCCACCACCGAGGTCTTGCAGCGTCAACGCGGGGGCAGGATCGCCCTGCGGGACATAATACTGGAAACTGTCCTCGCCCGAGACGAAATCGAGGATGGCAGGTGCCTCGCCCGGATCAATCCAGGTACCTGAAATGAACGTATCCGCGCCATCGCCGCCTGTGCCGATGTCGTCTTCGCCCAGAATCAGCGCGTCATCCCCGGCCCCGCCAAGAAGCGTATCGGCATTGTCGAGATCGGAGCCGTTGATCTGACCATTCACAGGATCATTGGACGTGGTCACGGCATCTGTTCCAACCAGGATATCGTTGCCATCCCCGCCGTCCAGGGTGTCGCTGCCGCGCCCGCCCAGCAGGATATCCTCACCGTCGCCACCGTTCAGGATGTCGTTGCTGAACCCGCCTTGCAGAAGGTCATCGCCCGCCCCGCCCGAAAGCGTATCTGCACCGACGCCACCGGACAGCGTGTCATCGCCGTCGCCGCCCTCAAGCGTGTCGCGGCCAATATCGCCTTCGAGCGTATCGTTACCGGTGCCGCCTTCCAGTTGGTCATTGCCCAGCCCACCTTTGAGCGTGTCATCATCTGCGCCACCGCGCAAAATGTCGTTGCCGGAATCGCCGCGCAGGATGTCATTGCCAGTGCCGCCTTCAAGAACGTCCGCACCTGAGCTACCCCGGATCACGTCGCCGTTGCTGCCGCCATGAATACGGTCATTTCCGGTGCCGCCATCAATCGTGTCATTGCCGGTAAACCCACGGATCACGTCATTTCCGGAACCGCCAAAGATGGTATCGTCGCCGTTCCCGCCGAGCACAAAGTCGTTGCCACCGCCAGCATCGATATCGTCATTGCCAATGCCACCGTCTATGTTGTCATCGCCGGGACCGCCCTGAATCGTATCATTGCCGTTGCGGCCATTGATCTGGTCATCGCCTGGTCCACCGTCGATGTCGTCATCGCCGGACCAACCCTGAAGCGTATCATCACCGGGACCGCCAATGATTAGGTCGTCTCCGGCGCGGCCGTCGATGGTGTCGTTTCCATCGCCGCCGGTAATCTGATCATCGCCCGCCTCACCTTTTAGTGTATCGTCAAGCGGTGTTCCGTCGATGATCAGATCTGTTCCGCCGCGGGTCAGGGGCGGGTCTGGTTGCGGCTTTGGCTGGGGATCGGGCACGAGATCGGTGTCTTTGTCCTGATCTGTGCTTTCCGTGTTATCGTCGTCACGATCGTCATCGTCATTATCGTTGTCGTCGTTACTTTCACCAAAAAGAGCAAACCCCAACCCTGCAATCAGCAGGATTGGCAAAGCGACCAATTCAAACATTCTTCACTTCCCCCAAAATACAAGAGGACCCTTAACGCGAGAAGCGAGGGCGGGGAAGAAGAATAGCCCTTTGATTGTTGGAAATTTGAGGTCAATTACCCAAACACAACTTGCTGTTTCAATTTAGGAAACAATTTACCACCTTAGGCTGAGCGTTAACCAACTTAGCGATGACAGCCCTCTCCATAAAAAGAGTTCACTTACCTTTGCCTGCTACCCCCGAAAGCGGGGTGGCTTTTGAAAGGGGTGGCTTATGTTTGGTTTGATGGGGTTGTTCAGCCTCTTGGTTGCCGGTGGGGCTGTTGGTTCGATCTGGGCGGATAACACCGAGGTTGAAACTGACGAGGCCATGACCTCGGAGGTGGAGGATCTTTTACAGGACAATACCAATGTCCTCACAGCGGTTCTGGATGGTGCACCGCTGGAAGGCAGCGCGGGCAAAGATCTGCTTGAAGGCTGCACTGGCGAAGACCTTTTGAACGGCGGGGGTGGTGACGACATCCTTGATGGTGGCGACGGCGAAGATCAGCTTTGGGGCGGGACCGGTGATGACGCCCTTCTGGGCGGGGCCGGGCTTGACGATCTGATCGGCGAGAACGGCGATGACCGGCTTGCAGGCGAAGAGGGTGCGGATGCTCTTTTCGGTCAAAACGGGGATGATGTGCTGTCAGGCGGTGTCGGGGACGACACGCTGGTCGGTGGGGCCGGTGAAGACAGGCTTTGGGGCGATGAAGGCGATGACAGCCTTGCTGGCGTGGCGGGCGACGACTTGCTTGTTGGCGGCGCGGGCCATGACACGCTTATGGGCGGCACCGGCAACGACCTACTGATCGGCAGTGACCTGGTGCAAGGCGGACCGACCTTGGCCGAGGAGATCACCGACGAGATTGACGTGATTCTGGATAGCGCCGGCCTGCCCGCGATTGAGGGCGCCGTTGGCAGCACGGTGGGCGGCGCGCTGAACCTTGAACTGGGCGACAACGGTAAAAATGAAGGCGAAAGCGCAGACGATCAAGACAGTGACCTGCCAGAGCTTGTCGAGGATGAAACCGTCGATCATCTGAATGGCGGTCGCGGTCACGATACGCTGATCGGTGGGCAGGCGGACACGCTCCACGGTGGTCAGGGCTCGGACACTTTTATGCTCGACATCCGCGGCAGCGGCGCTCCGGCAGAAGTGATGGATTTTCAACAGGACGATGGGCTGGTCCTGATCCACGGGGATGATGACCCGCCGTCGGACGTGACCGTGCATGTTTCTGACACCGATCCGGATATGTTCGAGATCACGGCTGACGGCGATCTGGTCGCAAAGGTGATTGCACCGGACGGGTTGAGCGTGGCGGACGTGGAACTGCTGGCCTATGCACAGGTGCAGCAGTTGTTGGCGGGGCAACTCGGGTAGGGCGCGTTACAGTATGATGTTGAGGCGCAACGCGCATACGCAGGTCGTTGATAGGTGATTAGGTGCAATTAGACCAATTGGGGTAGATTTTTCTCTCCCTCCCGGAAGCCGAGGCTCAGGGCGACTGCCGCAAAGTGGATGGCAACGAGCCCGATACCTTCATAAATCAGGTGCACCAGCAGGTTTATCGGGTGGTAATCGTCAGAGGGCAGCGCCAAGACGACTTGTAAGACAAATACGGCGACAAAAAGAACTGCCGGAACACCAAAGCTACCGATAACGAGCCGTTTCAGAGTTGTGCCAAATGTTGTCCTTGCGATCAGTCTGGCGTCTCGCAAGCTCAGTTTTTCCCCAACGGCTGCGGCGGGGAGACCCCCCCCAAACATGGCAAGGATTATGCCATTGGGCAAAAGTGCAATGATAGCTGAGATGATCAGGCTGGCCATAAAGAGGTCACTGTCCTCAATGGAAATGTTGCCAAGGCTCATCCATGCCCATGTGATCAATCCAACGCACATGAGATACGTTAGGAAAAAGAGGAAGTAAAATCCCATAAAGCGACCTTGCCGTGCCTTGACCTGATCTTTACCGGTCTGACGCCAAAACTCGCGTCTGAAGCTGTAGTCTTCATCAAGCAAAACCATCCGATGAGACGCCATCGCAAGTATTGCATTTACCACGATCAGACCGCCCGTTGTTGAAAACTCAGTCAGTTCAATCACGACGAGAAAGGCGGCCAGGAACAGGAACAGAGGCGCATTTTTGAACAGTGTTTCGAGGCCGATCTTGAACATTCAATTGCTCCTTAGCGAAATGAGGTTTGGCGCATGACCTGCTAGCTTTCAAAGGAGGCTAGAATATGGCTCAGCCCCGTGGGCCGGTCGAAAGAAGAACCATGCACGCGACCTTCCACAAAACGCTTTCTTTTCAGGCAGAATCCTCCTATACGCGCGCATCCGCTTGGAAACGGGCGGAGCCTCTCCATGGGCCTTGCTGGACGACATCCCGGCTTGCGCCATCACCCTTAACCTTTTGAAGGAGACCCCGATGTCGATCACTGCTGAAGAAAAAGCCCGCGTGATGAAAGAGTTTGGCACCAAAGAAGGCGACACCGGTTCGCCCGAAGTTCAGGTCGCCATTCTGTCCTCGCGGATTGCAACGCTGACTGAGCACTTCAAGACCCACAAGAAAGACAACCACGGTCGTCGTGGCCTTTTGAAAATGGTCGCTCAGCGCCGGAAACTTCTTGATTACCTGCGCGGCAAAGAAGAGCAGCGCTATCAGGATCTGATCAAAAAGCTCGGCCTGCGTCGCTAAGTCACTGAAACCGCGCCCCTTCGGGCGCGGTTTTCGCATGGGAATGCCAATAAGAGGCATTACCATCAACTCAATCCGAAAATCTGTATCGCCGGGCCCGACGTGCAGATTGGATTCGAAAGGGCCAGGGGCATCCGGCCCCTACGCAAACGGCGCGAACGGCGCGCCAACATAGGAAACGTGATGTTTAACGTAACGACGAAAACGATGGAGTGGGGGGACGAGACCCTCACATTGGAAACGGGCAAGGTCGCCCGTCAGGCCGATGGGTCTGTGATTGCAACGCTTGGTGAGACCTCGGTCATGGCCAACGTGACTTTTGCCAAGCAGCAAAAGCCGGGTCAGGATTTCTTTCCGCTGACCGTGCACTACAACGAAAAATACTATGCTGCCGGTAAAGTGCCTGGTGGTTTCTTCAAGCGCGAGGCGCGCCCGACGGAGAAAGAGACGCTGACAAGCCGTCTGATCGACCGTCCGATCCGCCCGCTGTTTGTCGACGGCTTCAAGAACGAAGTTCTGGTGATCTGCACCGTGCTGTCCCACGATCTGGTCAATGATCCCGACATCGTCGCGATGATCGCCGCGTCCGCCGCGCTGACCATTTCCGGCGCACCTTTCATGGGCCCGATCGCCGGTGCGCGCGTTGGTTATGTGGACGGCGAATATACGCTGAACCCGTCCATCGACGACATGCACAAGCTGCGCGACAACCCCGAGCAGCGCCTTGATCTGGTCGTCGCAGGCACCAAAGACGCCGTCATGATGGTGGAATCGGAAGCCTACGAGCTGACCGAAGCTGAAATGCTGGGTGCTGTGAACTTTGCACACCAGCAGATCCAGCCGGTGATCGACCTGATCATTGATCTGGCCGAAGACGCCGCGAAAGAGCCGTTCAACTTTGAAGCGCCCGATTACAGCGATCTGTATGACGCCGTGAAGACGGCTGGCGAAGATGCCATGCGCAAAGCATTTGCCATCACCGACAAGCAGGAACGCACGACCGCAGTTGCCGAGGCCCGCGAGACCGTCAAGGCCGCGCTGACCGAAGAGCAGTTGGAAGATGCCAACCTTGGCTCGGCCATGAAAAAGCTGGAAGCCAGCATTCTGCGTGGCGACGTTGTCAAAACCGGCAAGCGTATTGATGGCCGTGAACTGGCTACAGTTCGCCCGATTGTTTCCGAGACAGGCTTCCTGCCGCGGACACACGGTTCGGCGTTGTTCACCCGCGGTGAAACGCAAGGTCTGGTTGTGACCACGCTGGGCACCGGCGACGACGAGCAGATGATTGACGCGCTGCAAGGCACCTATCGCAGCAACTTCCTGCTGCACTATAACTTCCCCCCCTATTCGGTTGGTGAAGTGGGTCGCTTTGGCCCTCCGGGTCGTCGTGAGATTGGTCACGGCAAACTGGCATGGCGCGCGCTTCAGGCGGTTCTGCCTGCAGCAACCGACTTCCCTTACACCGTGCGTGTGGTGTCGGAGATCACCGAATCCAATGGCTCGTCCTCGATGGCGTCGGTCTGTGGTGGGTCGCTCTCCATGATGGACGCAGGTGTGCCGCTGAAAGCACCGGTTGCCGGTGTGGCCATGGGCCTGATCCTTGAGGATGACGGCTCTTACGCGGTTCTGACGGATATCTTGGGTGATGAGGATCACCTGGGTGACATGGACTTCAAGGTTGCCGGTACTGAAAACGGCATCACGTCCTTGCAGATGGACATCAAGATCGCTGGCATCACGCCCGAGATTATGGAGAAAGCCCTGGCCCAGGCCAAGGACGGCCGTCTGCACATTCTGGGCGAGATGAACAAGGCGCTGTCCGGCGCTGCCGACTTCTCGATCCACGCGCCGCGCATTGAAACGATGACCGTGCCGACCGACAAGATCCGTGAAGTGATCGGCTCGGGCGGTAAGGTCATCCGTGAGATCGTGGAAGTGTCCGGTGCCAAGGTCGACATCAACGATGACGGTGTGATCAAGATCGCATCGGCCAACGGTGAATCGATCCAGAAAGCCTATGACATGATCCACGCGATTGTGGCCGAGCCTGAGGAAGGCGCGATCTACACCGGTACGGTCGTCAAGATCGTCGACTTCGGTGCGTTCGTGAACTTCTTTGGCAAGCGCGATGGTCTGGTGCACGTGTCCCAGATCGAGAACCGCCGCCTGAACCACCCTTCGGATGTTCTGAAGGAAGGTCAGGAAGTGAAGGTCAAGCTGCTGGGCTTTGACGATCGCGGCAAGGTGCGCCTGTCGATGAAGGTTGTCGATCAGGAGACCGGCGAAGAGATCAAGAAGGAAGACGCTGAGTAAGCGCCTCTTTTCTGACAGATGGAAAGCCCCGGTGGAAACGCCGGGGCTTTTTTCTTGGGTTGATTGCAAGGGGTAGAAAAGCCTTCAGAAGGCTTTTGGGGAAACTCTTGTTAAGAGTTTTCAGCGCTCACGACCGCTCGCATTTTTGTCACCAAAAGCACGCAAAATCCCCTAACGAGCCTGTGATGTGCTTTTGCGCACATAGATCACGATCAGCGTGCGCGTTTTCAGCTTGGGGGTGCAGTGCCATATCTACTGCATCGGAAGGCAAACACTTCCACCCGAACACACTGAACACGACACACTGAAAGGACTTACACCATGACACGCTTCGCACTTATCTCCGCTCTGATCCTCGGCGCTTCGGCTCCGGCATTCGCATCTGATTTCAACTTGGGCGTCACCTCGCCTGCCGAGGTTGCAGATCAGCATGACTTTGGCAGTGACTTTCGCGCCTCCAACGATCTGGGCAAAACCTCCCCCGCCGAAGTTGCAGGTAATGATTTTACCTCGAATGGCGACGTGATCTCGACCCAGAATCTTGACACGCTGCGCCTGCTGGGTGTGACTTCTGCTGCTGAGATTGCCGCTGCCCAACGCTAAGACATGAAGATCACGCGCCGCTGACCGCCGCCTCACGGCGCGCACATGACGCACCACTCGCCCTAACAAAATAGGTCTGCGGACCTCATACGGGTGCGTTGTGGGAAACCGGTTCTGACCCTCGGGTCGGGGCCGGTTTTTTCATTTGAGCGACTTTCTGCCACCACAATCTGACAGCGTCACAGAACGGTTACACTACCGTCACACGGTCTTTGTGGAATCGGTCCAATTACGGCCCCGATTCACCCGAAAACCGGTGAAGACAAGCAACCCAATTTTCCAAAAGAGGAAGCTGCCCATGTCGCGTGATGACATCATCAACGATCCTGAATACGGCAATAAAGCCGAAGCCTTTGAGGCCTTCGACGACATCCCCACAAACCCCCACCTCGACAACACCATCGGCGCTGTGATCAGCCGCCGGTATGGCCGCCGCGATATGCTGCGCGGCATGCTGGGTGTGTCTGCGGCGACCGCTCTGTTTGGCACATCTGCCATGATCGCGCCCAAGCAAGCTGCCGCCATGAGCGCCGAGAGCCGTTACAAATTTGACGAGCTGGCCTGGGGCAACGACACCGAGCACCACATCGCTGAGGGATATAACGCCGACATTCTGGTGCGCTGGGGCGATCCCATCACCGCAGATGCGCCTGAGTTCGATGTGATGAACCAGACCGCCGAAGCACAGGCGCAGCAGTTTGGCTATAATAATGACTATGTCGGCTTTGCCGAGGTCGAGCCGGGCCGTGGTATGCTGTGCGTGAACCACGAATACACCAACGAAGAAGTGATGTTCCCCGGTCTGGGTCGTCAGGACCGTTCTGGTTTTGAAGGCATGACCAAAGAGCTGGTCGATATCGAGATGGCCGCCCATGGCGGATCGGTTTTCGAGATCGTCAAAGGCGACGATGGCAAGTGGTCGGTCAATCGCGACAACCCGGCCAACCGCCGGATCACTGCCAATACCGAGATGACCATCGACGGCCCTGCGGCTGGTCACGACCGGATGAAGACCAGCTATGACGACACCGGCACCATGGTGCTGGGCACGATCAACAACTGTGCCGGCGGCATGACACCCTGGGGCACCTACCTGATGGCCGAGGAGAACTTCCACGGTTATTTCTGGACCGATACGGTGGATGCCGATGGCGATCCAGATGTCTCCGCACAGCCCGAAGCGGCCTCGATGGAGCGTTACGGTGTTCCCGGGCGCTGGTATGCCTGGGGTCAGTATCACGACCGCTTCAACATCGACAAAGAGCCCAACGAAGTGAACCGCTTCGGCTGGATCGTCGAAGTGGACCCGATGAACCCCGATGCCGCACCAATCAAGCACACCGCGCTGGGTCGTTTTCGCCATGAAGGCGCTGAGACCACGGTCGCCAGCGACGGCAAGCTGGTGATCTATTCGGGCGACGACAACCGGTTTGACTACCAGTATAAGTGGGTGTCGGCTGAGGTTGTGACGGACGAGAACTCTGTCTTTGGCTCCAGCCTGCTGTCGGAGGGCACGCTCTATGTGGCGCGCTTCAACGAGGACGGCACGATCGACTGGCTGGCCCTGACCCATGGCGAAGGCCCGCTGACCGCCGAAAACGGCTTTGAAAGCCAGGCCGACGTCATGATCGACACGCGCCTTGCTGCTGACCTGCTGGGTGCGACGCCGATGGACCGTCCCGAAGACGCGCAGCCGCGTGGCGATGGCACGGCTTATATCATGCTGACCAACAACACCCGTCGTCAGACCGATCAGGTCGATGCTGCTAACCCGCGCGCGGAAAGCAGCTTTGGCCATATCATCGAGATCAAGGAAGAGGGTGGCAACCATTCCGCCACCACAGGCACATGGGATATCCTTGTGAAATGTGGTGATCCGACGATTGCCGAGGTCGGTGCCGAGTGGAACCCCGAGACGTCCGAAAGCGGTTGGTTCGGTTCGCCCGACAACTGCGCCATCGACGCGGACGGGCGTCTTTGGATTTCGACCGATCAAGGCTCCAACTGGGGCAAGACCGGTAAATCCGACGGCCTTTATGCACTTGAGACAGAGGGCGAGCTGCGCGGTCACTCCAAGCTCTTCTTCCGCTGCCCGGTGGGTGGTGAGCTGTGCGGGCCCTACTTTGCCGACAACTCCCAGACGCTGTTCCTCGCGGTTCAGCACCCTGGCACAGACGGCACAAAGGACTTCGTGGGCTTCGAGCGCGACTCGACCTTTGAAGACCCGGCAACCCGCTGGCCCGACTTTGATCCCGCCATGCCGCCGCGCCCGTCGGTGGTTGTCGTGACCAAAGAAGACGGCGGTGTGATCGCCGTTTAAGTTACAACAGACCGAAAGACGGAGCCCCGCCGTTACTGGCGGGGCTCTCTATTTCAAGCAGACCTTTTCCGCAAAACGGCCCAGGTCAGGCCGCAGGATACTTAAAGTCAGCTGCAACAAGCTGGTGCCACCGTCTTTGCCGATGCGCGTAGAACCGACGCGCAAAAGCCGCAACAAACGGCGTGAGAGGCCCAGCCTCAATCTCAATCCAATCACTGTAAAGCGTTCCGTTGCCGTCTGGTTCAATCGTTATCAGATGATCCCATCTTCGGATCAGTGCGCTGAAGCCGTTGTCGCGCACATATCGTTTTAGGCCTTCTGGTTGGGGCCTTGAGACACGCCCCGTTTGCTCCCCCAAAGGCAAGCGTCCGTAGAACCTGAGCCGGAAGCGATAGTCCCGCTCCTCCCATTGATCGGGAAGGACCAAAGGCTCAACAAGGTCAAAACGCAGGACCGGGGACGCGACAAACATCAACAAACGTGGCGTGTTGACCTCTTCCCAAACACGATCGGCAGAGGCCTGCAAGCGCGTCGAGAGGAGCACATGTTGCATGGATTTAAAGTACCATAAGACAGGTCTGAGACATAGGTCGGTTCAGCAGGTTGGGCCGGGAAATAGCAGGCTTGGGCAAAGCGCGCAGATAGGCTAAACATTGCTGATCCCGCAATCTCACCGGGATAGGGGAAACAAAAGCATATGAAGCCAGTTTTTGCCGTTGTGGCTGTGTTGTTGTGCGCCGCCTGCGCCACAATTCCCAACATTGACGATGCCGTCGTTGCAGCACCTGTCAATTGCGACACGGCAGAGCGTGACCTGATTGCGCTGGAGCAGATGCGACCCACCCGCGAACGCGCGGCGATAGTTGTTCTCAGCACACTAACGCCGGGCGGATTGGTGTCGGGCATCGTGACCAACGACATGGAAGATCGTGGCCGTATCTTCGACGGTAGCTTCGCGCGCGAGGTCAACGCAAAGAAACGCGCAATCCGCGAAACATGTGACCTGAACCGGGCGCTGGATCCGGTTGCGCCAACGCGCCCGACGGCGCGGAATTTGGACGAGGTCACAGTAGTGGCCGATCAGCCCGACACAACGACCCTTCAAACAGAGGCCCCGCCGAACGGGATCGGCGAGGCCCTTGATCCGTTCCGGACCTATTCAGACGGGTGACTTGGTCTTACGCAGGTAAGGCAGAACCGCGTCAAAATCTCCGAATTTCTCTTTGGCATCCGCATCGCTGACCGAGGGCGGGATAATCACATCTTCGCCTGCGACCCAATTGGCTGGGGTGGCAATACCGTGTTTGGAGGTTGCCTGCAGCGCGTCCAGCGCCCGCACGATCTCGCCAAAGTTGCGTCCAACCGTCATCGGGTAGGTCATCGACAGCTTAAGCTGCTTGTCCGGCCCAATGATAAAGACCGAGCGCACGGTGGCGCTGTCGGCAGGGGTGCGACCATCGGGCAGATAGGCCTCGGCAGGTAGCATGTCGAACGCTTTGGAGACCTCAAGCCCGATATCGGCGATGATCGGGAACCCGGCCGTCGCACCGGATACCGTCTCGATATCGCCTTTCCACTTCTTGTGGTCCTCAACCCCGTCAACAGACACACCAATCACCTTGGTGCCACGTTTTTCCCACTCGTCTGCCAGCTGGGCGACAGCGCCAAATTCAGTCGTGCAAACGGGTGTGAAGTCTTTCGGGTGGGAAAACAGGATCGCCCAGCTGTCGCCGATAAAGTCGTGCAGGCTGATGCTGCCCTGATCGGTTTCGACCGTCAGATCGGGGATCGTGTCGTTAATGCGCAGGCCCATGTCGTGCCCTCCTGTCAATGAATTGCTGTTGCCTGATATCTATAGGCTCTGCAGGGATTCGCTAGGGAGGATCGGCGCAAAAGGGCGCGTGGTTTGCGAAATCGCGCTGGCATAGAACGCCATTCCAAGGGCTGCCCGTCAGGCTGAACGACAGCCCTTGAAAGGCGGCAGTCCCAATGAAACAGTGCCGCAACATTAAGGGAGACCACCATGATCGAGAAACGCGATTTTTACATCAACGGGGCGTGGGTCGCACCGTCGAAACCCCAGGATTTCACGGTCATTGACCCGTCCACCGAAGAGGCTTGCGCAGTCATTTCGCTTGGATCGCAAGCGGATACGGATGCCGCAGTAGCCGCTGCACGCACGGCGTTCGAGGATTGGGCGTTTGTACCGAAAGCCGAAAAGATGGCTTTGCTGAAAGAGCTGCTTGAGGTCTACACGGCACGGTCCGAGGAAATGGCCCAAGCGATCAGCCTTGAGATGGGCGCGCCGCAGGACCTGGCGCGCGCGCAACAGGTTGGCGCAGGCAGTTGGCATCTGGAAGGATTCCTCAAAGCATTCGAGGCGTTCGAGTTTGATCGGAAATTCACCGACACCGAGATGACGCTCTATGAACCCATCGGGGTTTGTGCGCTGATCACGCCTTGGAACTGGCCGATGAACCAGATCGTGCTGAAAGCGATACCGGCGCTGGCGACAGGCTGCACGATGGTGCTGAAACCCTCCGAAATTGCGCCTTTGTCCGGACTGCTGTTCGCTGAGTTCATTGACGAGGCGGGTTTCCCGAAAGGTGTGTTCAACCTTGTGAATGGCGATGGCCCCGGCGTGGGCAGCCAGCTTTCCGCGCACCCGGATGTCGACATGGTCAGCTTTACAGGCTCCTCGCGCGCAGGCATCGCGATCAGCAAAGCCGCCGCCGATACGCTAAAACGCGTGAGCCTTGAGCTGGGCGGCAAAGGCGCGAATGTCATTTTCGCAGATGCAGGTGCCGAAGCTGCCGGACGCGGTGCGGTCCGTTGTTTCCGCAACACCGGGCAGTCTTGCAACGCACCAACCCGGATGCTGGTTGAACGCTCGATCTATGATGCCGCCGTGGAAGCCGCGGTTGAGACGGCGAATGCGACCGGCGTCGGACCAGCCTCTGAAGAAGGCAAACATATCGGCCCGCTGGTGTCCGAGGCGCAGTTCGACAAAGTGCAAGGCCTGATCCAAAAAGGCATCGACGAGGGCGCGCGGCTGGTTGCCGGGGGTGTTGGGCGACCTGACGGCCTGAACCGCGGCTTTTATGCGCGGCCCACGGTATTTGCCGATGTGACCCCCGACATGACGATCTACAAAGAGGAAATCTTTGGCCCCGTCCTGTCAATCATGCCCTTTGATACCGAAGAAGATGCGATCCGCATTGCCAATGACACGCCCTATGGCCTGACCAATTACATCCAGACACCTGACGACGAAAGACGCCGCCGCGTGGCGCGTCGCTTGCGCTCAGGCATGGTGGAAACCAACGGATCAGGCTTCGCCCAAGGCTCGCCCTTCGGTGGCTACAAAGCGTCCGGCAACGGGCGTGAAGGCGGCACCTTCGGGCTTGAGGAATTCCTCGAAGTCAAAGCCGTGTCCGGCTGGAACTCCTAAGCGTTCAAAGGCGGCGTTCACCTCTGATTAAGGTTAACGCCGCCCCTTCTTTTGTCCTTAAATACCTCCGCCGGAGGCGTCCGACGGGGGCCCACAAGCGCCTCAGAACGGCGCTTTCGCGCTGATCCGCATCCCCGCGCCACCATCGGGATGACGCAGCTGCAACGTCTCGGAATGCAGCATCAGGCGCGGGTGATCCAGCGCCGCACCGGTGGCATAAAACGGATCGCCCAATATCGGATGCCCCAGCGCCAGCATATGCACGCGCAACTGATGCGACCGCCCCGTCTTGGGCATCAACCGCACGCGTGTTTCCTCGTCCGACGCGCGCACAACGCGCCAATCGGTGACGGCGGCTTTGCCCGTCTCGTGACAGACTTTTTGTAGGGGTCGGTTCGGCCAGTCGACGATCAAAGGCAGATCAACAGTGCCTGTTTTCGGCTCCAACCGGCCGAAAACCCGCGCGATGTAAGTCTTCTTCGTCCCGCGCTTTTCAAACTGCAACCCAAGATGTCGCTGGGCATGTGGGCTTTTGGCAAAGACCATCACCCCCGAGGTGTCGCGGTCAAGCCGGTGCACCAAAAGAGCTTCGGGAAACACAGCTTGCACGCGGGCGATCAGGCAATCGGCAAGATGCGCCCCTTTGCCGGGAACAGACAGCAACCCGCTGGGTTTGTTGATAAAAAGCAGCTCATGATCGTCGTGCAAGATCTCCAGCGGGTCCTGCGGGGGGTCGTAGTCATCACTCATGGCTTTTGGGGTAGACCATCCGCGATCTCGTAGTAATCGCCCTTGTCGGCAACGAAGATATGCTTCTCCAAGGTCAGGCCGGTCGGGTTGTCGATGGCGCCCAAGGCAAAGCTCATCGTGTCCTCATCATGGGCTTTCCAGAACAGGGACGATCCGCAGACCGGGCAGAAACCGCGCTTGGCAGTGGGGGAGGCCTCATACCAGCGGAGCTCTCCGGTGATCGTGATATTGGCCTCGGGCGCGTAGCCTGATGACCACGCGTGGCCCGACTGTTTGCGGCACTGCCCGCAATGGCAGACCGAATAGCCTTGCGCCCCCTCGCCCACCTCGAATGTCACTGCGCCGCAAAGGCATGCGCCCTTGATCATGTCGCCCGTCCTGTCGCGCCCAGCGCGATCCCGTAGATGATGAAACAGGTCGCCATGATACGCCGGAACCAGACGTTCAGAACAGCCCCCATGGCAAGTTTTCCAAGACCCGCGCCAATGGCGGTATAGCCCGTGTAGCTGAGCGCGGTAATGGTTAACGCGGTGGGGACAATGACGCGCATCTGCTCCCAGATCGGGACGTCGGGCTGCACGAAGGCCGAGAAGCGGCGAGGTATCCGGCGACGCTTTTGGCATTGATCGTCGCGATCATCAGCGCGTGAAAATAGACAGAGCGGCCTGAGCGCGGTTCGGTGCTGACGGGTTTGCCTGCGTTCAGCCAACCGCGAATGCCCAGATAAATCAGAAAGCCCGCGCCGATCAATTTCGCCCAGAAAAACGCCATTGGCGAGGCAACGAGCAGGGCCGTGATGCCGAGCGCCGATAGCAACAGGAATGCAGTCGCTTGCGTCAGGATTACCAGCACACCCCACATCGCGCGGCCCATGCCAAGGGTCATGCCGTTCTGGATGCAGTTGACCGCATTTGGTCCCGGGGTCGTCACAAAGACCACCCAGAAAAGGGCGAAAACCGTCCAGCCCTCAAAGCTCATGCAAAGGCCGCTTTCAGAATCGCGGCAAGCGCATCGGCGTCGGTTTGCGTGAACGCGTCGGGCTGGTCGCTGTCTATATCGAAGACGCCCAGCAACGCGCCTTGCCCGTCGTGGACCGGCAAGACCAATTCCGAACGCGTGGAGGACGCGCAGGCAATATGGCCGGGAAAGGCGTCCACATCGGGGACAAGTTGCACCTGCCCCGTGCGCGCGGCGGCACCACAGACGCCTTTGTCGAAGGGAATCACAAGGCAACCATGGCCGCCTTGATAGGGGCCTATCTTCAGCAGATTCGGCTCTGTCACGCGGTAGAACCCTGTCCAATCGAAGCGGTCGTCCGAATGGTGCACCTCACAGGCGATGGTGGCCATTTTGGCGATCACATCGGTCTCGCCTTCGGTGAGAGCTGCGATGGTTTTCGCAAGGGAAGCGTGGTCGGCTGTCATGGACGCTCGATCGCGATGGCTGTGCCTTCACCGCCGCCGATACAGATAGCAGCGACGCCCCGTTTGAGGTCGCGTTTTTCCAATGCGTTCAGCAAAGTCACCATGATCCGCGCGCCGGAGGCCCCGATCGGGTGGCCCAGCGCGCAGGCGCCGCCGTTCACGTTCATCTTTGCGCGGTCGACGCCCATTTCGTGCATGAAGGCCATAGGGACAACGGCAAACGCCTCGTTCACTTCCCACAGGTCGATATCGTCTTTTGACCAGCCAATCGCCTTGAGCAACTTTTGCGCAGCAGGCACGGGGGCCGTCGTGAACAGACCCGGCGCTTGGGCATGGCTGGCATGCCCCATGATGCGGGCGCGGATGGGCAGGCCAGTGTCCTCAGACGCAAGGACCAACGCAGCAGCGCCGTCGGAGATTGATGAGCTGTTCGCGGCCGTCACAGTGCCATCCTTGCGGAACGCAGGTTTGAGCTGGGGGATTTTGTCGGGGCGGGCATTGCCGGGCTGTTCATCCTCGGCAATCACGGTCTCACCTTTTCGGGTTGTGAGAATGACAGACGCGATTTCATCGGCAAACGCGCCGGATTTCTGCGCCTCCAAAGCGTTGGAAAGCGAACCAAGCGCATATTCGTCCTGCGCGTCGCGCGTGAATTGAAACGCCTCGGCGCAATCCTCGGCAAAGGTGCCCATCAGGCGGCCTTTGTCATAGGCGTCCTCCAACCCATCGAGGAACATGGAATCCTGCACCTGTTGGTGGCCGATCCGCGCGCCACCGCGCATTTTGGGCAAGAGATACGGGGCGTTCGTCATGCTTTCCATCCCGCCGGCAATCATGGTGTCGGCATGGCCCAACGCGATCTGGTCAAAGGCCATCATCGCAGCTTTCATGCCCGATCCGCACATTTTGTTCAGGGTCGTTGCGGGGACATCCTCCCCAAGGCCAGCGGCAAAGCCTGCCTGACGCGCGGGCGCTTGGCCTTGCCCCGCAGGCAGGACACAGCCCATGAGGACCTCGTCCACGGTTTCGACACCGGCTTGCGCCATCGCGGCTTTTATTGCGGCGCCGCCCAGATCAGGCGCGCTTGCCCCCGCCAAAGCACCTTGAAACCCGCCCATCGGGGTGCGCGACGCACCAGTAATGACAACTTTACGCATTTTCTGGTTTCCTCCCGAGATATCCGCAAACCTTCGCTTAAGATTTGCGCAATATCCATGTCTGCAACAGTCCTGACCGGAGACAAAGCATGGACCTTGCAACAAAGCAATCAGGTGGCACGGTAACCGTCACTGTAGAACAGAACCGGATCGACTCTGCCGCGGCGGTGACCTTCAAGGATGCGGTGAAGGCCGCAGCACTGGATGCAAAAGACCGCGTGCTGCTGGATCTGGGCGCCGTTGATTTTGTCGATTCCAGCGGTTTGGGCGCGATTATTGCGGTGATGAAAACCCTGCCAAACGGGATACGGCTGGATTTGGCCAGCCTGCGCCCCCCGGTGGAAAAGGTGTTCAAACTGACCCGCATGGATTCGGTGTTCCGTATCTATCCTGACCTCGCAACGGCACAGGCAGATATCACGAAGTGACACAGACGGTGGGCGATATCCGGCTCTCCTGTCTTAGCACGGAGCATGGCGTGCGCGCTTTGCTGGAGCGTTTGATGCCGATGCTGCCTGATTGGGGCATTGGCAACGACGACGCCATGACGGTGGAACTGGTACTGGCTGAGACGCTCAACAATATTGCAGAGCATGCGTTTCCCACACAGGATGACGCCTTGATCGCGGTGCATCTCTGGGCAAGCGGTGATCAGTTTTATGTCGCCGTGCAAGATGATGGGCGGGCAATGCCCGGTCTGACCTTGCCGAAGGGCAGATTGCCCGACCACACTGTTGCACGCGAAGACTTGCCAGAGGGCGGGTTTGGCTGGTTTCTGATCAGGTCACAGACAGACAGGCTGGAATATCGGCGCGACACGTCGCGAAACCATCTGAGCTATTCGATTCGATTGTCCCGCCCCGCGCAACCTGTGCGCGACTGTTGTTGCGACACTCAAAGCAACGCGTTGCGTTAAACCGCATTGTTTCTGATTTGCATGGATCGTCGCGAAGAAACCTCAATTCGCTCAAAGACCAGCCCGAATGTCTGCGTATCAAAACGATGTAGCTGCATATAGCTTCACCTCGGCGTCGCGTTAACAGCCCCCACCCAGTGCGTGGCGCCGGGGTCTTACTTTTCGTCATATCTCGAATTTGAGCCTTGGCGCACTGCGCAACTTTCTAGTGGGTCTCCAGAAATCGCTTCTATGGGTACTGGTGACCGCTCAGAAGGGGACGGTATTCCGATTGTCTCATCGGCAAAAGGTCCTGCGCGCATACTGACGGCCTGCGACGAACGCGCCGATCCTTCCCCACACCTCATTGAACTCCGCTGTCGTCCCTCTACTATCCAATCACTGCGAGGGAGGACAGCAATGCGCGATTTTCAGACACCGGGCCGATCGGCCGTATTTGCGGGCAACGGCATGTGCGCCACCTCGCATCCGCTGGCCGCGAAGGTTGCTGTCCAAATTCTGGAATCAGGCGGCAATGCCGTTGATGCCGCCATCGCGGGCGCGGTGCTGCTGGGCTTTGCCGAACCGCAAATGACCGGGATCGGTGGCGACTGCTTTGTATTGCTGTCGCCTGCTGGCAGCGATGAGATCGTTGCGCTGAATGGCTCGGGCCGGGCACCGAAAGCGCTGGACGCGGCAGCCATGCGCGCCGCAGGTCACGCGACCGTGCCGCTTTACGATCCCGCTGCGGTCACGGTGCCGGGGGCGGTGGATGCGTTTTGCACGCTTTCCAAAGATTACGGGAAGGCGGGGCTCAAAGCCTCTCTCGCGCCAGCGATCCATTATGCAGAGGCAGGTATTCCCGTCGCCCCCCGCGTGGCCTTTGACTGGGCAGACGCCGTAGGCAACCTAAGCGGCGGGGCGCGCGATGACTTTTTGCTGAACGGCAAAGCACCGGTTGCAGGACAGCTGTTCCGTGCGCCGAAACAAGCCGAGGTCCTGCGCCGCATCGCGATGGATGGGCGCGCGGGGTTTTACGAAGGCGAAGTCGCAGAGGACATGGTGACCGCGTTGCAAGCGCGCGGCGGCGTCCACACGCTGGAGGATTTTGCCCAGACGCGGTGCGACTACACCGACCCGATCAGCGGTCGTTATAAAGATGTCGAACTGGTCGAGCATCCGCCGAACGGGCAAGGCGCAACGGCGATCCTGATGAACAACATCCTCAGCCAGTTTGATATCGCCGGGATGGATCCGTTTGGAACCCTGCGCACTCATATCGAGGCCGAGGCGACCAAGCTGGCCTATGATGCGCGCAATCGGTTTATTGCCGACCGAACCGCAAAGCTGGAGCATATGCTGTCGATGGAGACGGCACAGAAACTGGCTGCGTTGATCGACCCAAAGAAAGCGATGCAGGCAGCGGCCCCCCTGACCGAGGCAGTGCATAAAGATACGATCTATATCACCGTTGTCGACAAGGACCGGATGGCCGTGTCGCTGATCTATTCGATCTTTCACAGCTTCGGCTCTGGCATCGCCAGCGACAAATTTGGCGTGCTGTTTCAGAACCGGGGCGCTGGCTTCACGTTGGAAGACGGGCACCCGAATGAGGCGGGTGGCGGCAAACGTCCGATGCACACGATCATTCCGGGGATGCTGCGCGAGAACGGCAAAGTGACGATGCCCTTTGGCGTGATGGGCGGGCAGTATCAATCCAACGGCCATGCGCGGTTTATGTCGAATATGATCGATTTCGGGATGGACCCGCAAAGCGCGATTGATGCGCCGCGCAGCTTTTCGGATGCGAGCGACATGAAGGTCGAGCGGGGCTATTCAGACACGGTCCGGCAAGAACTGGCGGATCTGGGTCACGATGTCAGCATCCCCGACGGGCCGATTGGCGGCGCGCAGGCGATCAAAATCCATGCAGATGGCACGCTGGAAGGCGCGTCTGACCCGCGTAAAGACGGCTGCGCGCTGGGCTATTAATTCAGCTGGAAATGCAGCGGATACTGACCATCCTCGAACGGACCGAAAAGATCGTCGAGGTCGGGGTGATCCACGGGCTCGCCTGAGTAATCGGCAACGAGGTTCTGCTCGGACACGTAAGCCACGTAGTAGCTTTGATCGTTCTCTGCGAGCAGGTGATAGAAGGGTTGATCCTTCTTGGGACGCGCGTCTTCGGGGATCGCGTCATACCATTCCTCGGTGTTCGAGAATATTGCGTCGACGTCAAACACAACCCCGCGGAACGGATGTTTGCGATGGCGGACAACCTGGCCCAAGTGATATTTTGCGCGTGCTTTGTGCATAGTCAACAACCCCTGACATCGTTACTAGAGCGCCAGATGGCCCGTGTAAACGCGGCGCAAGGCGCTTTTGGGGAAACAGTCTGTGAACCTTGTTCTGACAGTTCTAGAGATCACCGCCCCGGTGTTCCTGTTGGCGGCGGTTGGTTTCACATGGGTGAAGTTGGGTTTTGAGTACCGGGTGGAGTTTGTCACCCGTCTTGCGATGACCCTGTCAGTGCCGTGCCTGATTTTCGTGGCGCTCATGCAGACCGAGGTTGATCCCCAGGCGCTGGCGGCACTTTCTTTTGCGTCTATAGTAACTTACGCGATCGTAACGCTGCTTTGCGCCGCCGTCGTGTTGGCCAATGGTTTAGACAGGCGCACCTATCTGGCGCCGCTGACATTCGGCAATACCGGCAATCTGGGCCTGCCTTTGGCGCTTTTTGCGTTTGGCGATACCGGGCTGGGATATGCGGTCGTGGTCTTCGCGATCATGGCGATTTATTCGTTCACCTTTGGCATCTGGGTCGTCTCGGGTGGCGGATCACCGCTTAAGGTGGTCAAGGAACCAATGGTTGGCGCCACAATTCTGGGCGCGATCTTTCTGTGGCAGGGCTGGGAGACGCCGACCTTTTTGACCAATACGCTTGATTTGATAGGCCAGATCGCCATCCCGATCATGCTGATTACACTGGGCGTGGCTGTCGCGCGATTGCGCCCCGGTCGGCTGGTGCAAGCGGTGTTGCTATCAACCATCAAGCTGCTGATTTGTGCGGCAACAGCTTATCTTGTTGGCGATTGGTTCGCATTGGACCCGGTCGCACTTGCGGTTCTGGTGCTGCAAGTCGCGACCCCCGTCGCCGTCACATCCTATCTGATTGCGGAAAAATACGGGGCCGATTCCGATGCGGTCGCAGGGCTTGTTGTCGTCTCGACGCTGCTATCGGTGATCAGCCTTCCGCTGCTATTGGCGTTTTTACTCTGATCTCACGGCTTTGTCGTTTTCAAGAGATCGCTTTTTGGCTAAACTGCGAAAAAACAAAGAGCGAGAGGCAGATGAGCAGAACTCTTCGCGCATTTATCCTATTGGTGTTGGTCGCGGCCTGTGGCAGCGGCAATCAATCTGGTGCGCCCCGAAACCTAGACAACGCGTGCTCCATTCTGGATCAGCGACCGACCTACCTGAATGCCTTCAAACGCACGGAGCGCCGTTGGGGCGTGCCGGTGCATGTCCAGATGGCGACGATTTATCAGGAAAGCAAATTCATCTCGGATGCGCGGACCCCGTTCCGCTATTCGCTGGGTGTGATCCCGATGGGGCGCCAAAGCTCTGCCTTTGGGTATTCACAAGCGCTCGACGGGACATGGGATGAGTACTTGGCCGAGACAGGCCGCCGAAATGCGCGGCGGGATCGCATCACCGATGCCACCGATTTCATGGGCTGGTATATGAACAAGACCCGCGACCGCAACGGCATTCCGCTGACCGACGCGCGCAACCAGTATCTGGCGTATCACGAAGGCCATACCGGCTTTGCGCGCGGCAGCTATAATAGCAAAGGCTGGCTAATGCGGGTCGCGGGCGAAGTAGGCCAGCGGGCGCAAAGCTATCAGTTTCAGTTGATGCGCTGTTCCTAGAATGCGGACCGGCCTCTGGGGTCGGCACGCTTTCGGGGTAGGTATTTAGAGACAAAAGAAAGCAGAGCGGCGCATTAAGGTTAATGCGCTGCTGACTTAGCGGCTTTGTGCTTCTTGCACGATATTGAAAAGGCGCGCGGGAAGGGTGACGCCTTTCTCAAGATCGCCCAGAACAACCGTGGTCTGGCCACCTGCATTATCGGTAATCACCCACTGGCGTAGCTCAACAGGGCTATCGGTGAACACCATCTGAATGCTGCCATAGTCGGGATTCTCAGGGTCTTGCGCTGTCACGGTGGTCGAGGTTCCATCGTAGCCATGGCCCGTCACCATCTGCGCCTGCGCAAGGTTCACGTTGCGCTGCAGGATAATCGACAGGGGTGTACGGCTCAGCGGATACTGCTCTGGCGGCTGGTTGGAGCGTGCATCAAAGACGGCGACCTGCCCCCCACCGGCCATCACCAAAGACGCCTCGGGCGGGTTGTATTCAAAGCGCACACGGCCGGGACGTTTGATATAAATCGTCCCGGTCGAGATCGTGCCATCCCCATTGATCTGGGTGAACGCACCTTTGGCGGTTTGCAGACCGTTGAGATAGTTTGAGATGGCGTTCAGCGACAGCTTCTCGGCCTGAGCAGGCAGAGCAAGCGAGATACCCAGAAGGGCTGTGGCAATAAAGCGTTTCATAAGAACCATATAATTGCTTGCGCGACGATACGCACCTGTCGAACCCTCACATCGCCGCGAGGGTTCCGCGATATAGGCGCTTTATTGCTGTTCTGGCACGAGGATTTCGCGTTTGCCTACGTGGTTGGCGGCGGTCACAAGGCCTTCATCCTCCATCTGCTCAACCAGACGGGCGGCTTTATTGTAGCCGATCGCCAACTTGCGCTGGATGTAGGAGGTGGAGCATTTGCGATCCTTGATCACGATGGCCACGGCCTGATCGTATAGCGCGTCCTCGCCATTGGTGTTGCCACCAAGGCCAAGCACCATGTCGATATCGCTTTCCTTGTCCTCATCCGGGCCGTCGACAACGCCGTTCATGTATTTCGGCGGGCCAAAGGCTTTGAGGTAGGTCACGATTTCCTCGACCTCTTCATCGGAACAGAACGGCCCGTGCACGCGGGTGATCTTGCCGCCACCGGCCATGTAGAGCATGTCGCCCATGCCCAGAAGCTGCTCGGCCCCCTGCTCACCCAGAATTGTGCGGCTGTCGATTTTGGAAGTCACCTGGAAGCTGATCCGGGTCGGGAAGTTGGCCTTGATCGTACCGGTGATCACATCGACGGAGGGACGCTGCGTGGCCATGATCAGGTGGATGCCCGAGGCACGTGCCATCTGCGCAAGACGCTGGATGCAAGCCTCAATCTCTTTACCTGCGACCATCATCAGGTCGGCCATTTCATCTACAATGACAACGATATAGGGGATCGTTTCGGGCGCGAATTCTTCGGTCTCGAAGATCGGTTCGCCGGTGTCTTCGTCAAAGCCGGTCTGTACGGTGCGCTGGAACATCTCACCAGCGGCAAGCGCTTCGCGGACGCGGCCATTATAGCCGTCGATGTTGCGCACGCCCATTTTGGACATCTTGCGATACCGTTCTTCCATCTCGCCCACGACCCATTTCAAAGCCACCACGGCCTTTTTCGGGTCCGTCACCACGGGCGACAGAAGATGCGGAATGCCGTCATAAACGCTAAGTTCCAACATCTTCGGATCGATCATAATCAGGCGGCATTCCTCGGGCGTGAGCTTGTAGAGGAGCGACAGGATCATGGTGTTGATCGCCACGGATTTACCCGAGCCGGTCGTCCCTGCGATCAGGAGGTGGGGCATCTTGGCAAGGTTCGTGACAATTGGATCACCGCCGATATCCTTGCCCAGCGCGAGGGGCAGCTTCATGTTGCTGTCGCCAAAATCACGCGCGCTGAGGATCTCGCGCAGGACAACCTTTTCGCGGTTCTCATTGGGCAGTTCGATCCCGATGACCGAACGGCCCGGCACAGTGGAAACACGCGCAGACAGCGCGGACATGGAGCGGGCGATATCATCGGCCAGACCAATCACGCGGGAGGCTTTGAGACCCGGCGCAGGTTCAAGCTCATACATGGTCACAACCGGGCCGGGGCGGACCGACACGATCTCCCCCTTCACGCCGTAATCATCAAGGACGTTTTCCAGCATCCGCGCATTCTCTTCGAGCGCTTCGTCAGACAGATGATGGCGCTGCACCTCAATCGGGTTCGTCAGAAGGTTCAGCGGGGGCAGTTCGTAATCTGCCATGTTGTCTTCAAATTGAAGTGCTGGCTGGGCTTCCGCCTTGGCTTGACGTGAGGGGGTCACGGCTTTCTTGGGGGTGTGTTGCACGCGGGTTTGCGGCTCAACCGCGGCGGCCTGCGGGATTGGTGCAGGCGCGTCTTCGGTCTCAAACAGAGGCTCGGCGGTAAGCGGTTTCTGCTCGGGCATGTCCACGCGGCTGACACGGGTCAGCGACAAGGCTTGGGGGGTGGACGTCACCGGCGGCTCGGCGGGCATATCAGCCATACGCGGCGCAGTATCGGCAATCAGCGGTTGCGGGCCACGACCGCGGGTCAGCGACGGCTCCACCCGTGGCATGGCTTGGCCGGGCGACTGGCGCACACGCGATTTGATCGCGTCCGAGATGCGCGCTTTGATGCGATCATCGCTGTTGGCGTAGTCGATGTCGGGCGCATATTCCTGCTCGGGCAGTTCAGGCTCGGGCAGAGGATCGGCAGGCTTAATCAGCTTGGCAACGCCCGCCAACAGGCCGGTTTTCGGCTGTGGTTCGGAGACCGGTTCAGGCTGCACAGCAGGGCCAACTTGCGGCATCGGCTGCATGTGTGGCGTTTGTTGAACGGGTGGCTCAGGGCGGATCACGGCAGCTGGCCGCGGCTGCATCGCCGGTGTTTCATCATAGATAACAGCGTCTTGCTGCATCGCTTGCTCTTCGGCCAGACGGGCTTTGCGGGCCGCTTGTGCCTCTTGCATGCGGCGGGCCTGGCCCACGGCACCAGAGGCCCCTTTGCCCAAAAGCGTCATGATCTGGGCATAGGCAATCACAAGGCCCAGCGCCATAAAGCGGAAGAGCGTCCGGATTTCAGGGCGGGTGAAGCCAAGGACAAATGCGCCCAGCGTCAGCACACCGACGCCTGTCGCAAAAGACACGAATTTGACGGTAAAGCCCGCGCCGAAGGGCAAAATGCTGAGCAGCATCGACAGGACGGTATCGCCGAAAAGCCCCCCCACACCAAAGCTGTGGGTCCATGTGGCAGGCGGTGTCAGCGTGGCGGCATAGATGGATCCGACGGCAATCGCGATGGGAAAGAAGATCAGACGGGACAGCGCGCGGTCTTCGCCGCGGTGCAAGGCAAAACGCAGGCCCCAGGCGATAAAGATGAATGCGATGGCCCAGGCCCCTTTGCCGACAATCATCAGCAGCGGCGCGGCAAGCGAAGCACCAAAGCGACCCAGCATGTTTTGCACAGGCTCGTCGGTGACGGCCATCCAGTTGGGATCTTCCGGCGAATAGGACCAAAGCATCGCAGCGGTCAGCGCGCCGATCGCCAATAAGGTAAGGCCAATCAGCTCTTTACCGCGTTTTTCAATCGCGGCTTGCATGTTGCTGTCCAGAAGCGGATCGCGCCCGCGCGTTTGATATGCCATGCCTACCTCGTCAGTCGTATAAACAGGATCGCAGCCTTGTCAGCCCGTCCCGCGTTTCATTGATTGGGGCCACCAAGGCGACCCGGATATAGCCTGCGCCGGGGGTGATGCCCCCAACCTCGCGGCTCAGATATGCACCCGGCAGAACCTTGACGCCTGTTTCCTGCCACAGCTTGACTGTGGCTTTTTCGCTGTCCTCGACCGGAAGCCACAAGAAGAATCCAGCCTCTGGCGCGTGGTAAGAGTTGAGGCCAGCAAAGACCTCATCCGCT
This sequence comes from Cognatishimia sp. MH4019, assembly GCF_020177595.1. GTDB lineage: Bacteria > Pseudomonadota > Alphaproteobacteria > Rhodobacterales > Rhodobacteraceae > JAHTBL01. The sequence goes on from NZ_JAHTBL010000004.1 coordinate 251,003, forward strand.
GCGTCGAACTTCGCTTTGTAAAGCGCGCGGTTTTCGATGACATGCTGTTCATCCGCCCATGCGGCTTTGGCCGCGTGCTGTAATGGCAGAGGCAAGGGGGCTCCAGCATAGGCGCGCAATTGCTTGATGCGGCGCATGTTCTCAGGGCCGGAGGCAACAAAGCCAGAGCGTAGCCCCGGCAGGTTCGAGCGTTTGGAGAGCGAATGAAACACGACGACCCGTTCGGGGTTCGCGCCGGTTTCCTTGACCATTTGCAGGCCGCCTACAGGGGCCGTGTCACGGTAAATCTCGGAATAGCACTCGTCAGCGAAGATGATGAAATCGTGCTTTTCCGCCAAAGCCAGTAGGTCGCGCCAATAGTCAGGCGAGGCGACAGCCCCTTCGGGATTGGTGGGCGAGCACATGTAGACGATGGCGGTGTTGTCCAACACATCCGCTGGTTGGCCGGCGAAATCGGGCAAGAACCCGTTCTCTGCCAAAGCAGGAATATAGTGCGGCGTGGCCCCCGCCGCTTTGGCCGCGACGCCGTAGACCGAGTAAAACGGGTTCGGCACAAGCACATTCGTGTCTGGAGGGCAAAGCGCAAGACAAGCGTTGAACAGCCCTTCGCGCGTGCCATTGAGCGCCATGATCTGTGTCTCGGGATCAAGGGTCGCGCCGAAGCGGGTTTCGATCCACTTGGCAATCGTCTCAAGCAGTTCGGGAAAGCCGTCATTGGGGGGGTAGCTGTTAAACCCGGCGGCATTTTCCTGAATGATATCGGTGATCCATGCAGGAAAAGCGTGTTTCGGCTCGCCAATGGTCATGAGCGTTTCCGGGCCACCCGGCGCAATGCCGTTCAGCAAAGACCGCAGGCGCGGCCAAGGATGGTCCGGAAGGGCGGCGAACCGCTCAGGATAGATCATTACTGCCTCAAGATCGGGGTCATTAACGCCCCGTTTGAGATCAAGTTACCCGCCGGGCGGGCGTGCGTCCAGAAAAACGGTGCAAAAAGAAGCGGCTGCGGGAAATTTCTGTGGCATTTAGGCCAAAGCGGCCTCGGCAGCGAGGCTGAGACGGAGCAGGCGTTCCTCGGAATGGGGCGCGCCCATGAGCATGATGCCCGTCGAGGGCAGGCCCGTAGGCAGCGTGACGGCACACAGCCCCATCAGGTTTCCGATGCGCGTATTGCGCAGCGTCAGCAAGTTTTCTGTGACGAAATAGTCGTGATCTTTGGCAAGACGCTCTGCATTGGGCGGCATGATCGGGCAGCTTGGGATCAGAACCGCGTCGAAGCCAGCAGTCGCTTTGAGATAGGCGGCGCGGCAGCGGTCGATGGCTTGCCACGCGGCGACGTAATCAGCGGCCATGACCGTTTTGCCGATGCGGAAGCGTTGCAGGATTTCAGGGAACATCGCGTCGGGGTTCGCTTCGATCACGTCTTTCCAAGTGCCATAGGCTTCGGCAGTGAAAAGTGGCGAGGCAAGCGCCATCGCCTCGGCCACTTCGGGGATGTCGATATGGGTGATCCGCGCGCCTGCATTTTGCAGGCGAATGTATGCGCTGTCGAACCCGGCGCGGGGCTGATCGCGAATATCGTCGAAAGCGCTAGTGTCGAGGATCGCGAAATGGCGGTTCTCTAGGGTTGTGGGGCTGGTATCGATGGGCTTGGTGCCTTCGAGAGCCGCGAGCATAAGGGCCGCGTCTTCGACCGTGCGGGTCAGCGGGCCAACCGTGTCGAATTTGGGCGCAAGCGGGACGACGCCTTGCGCAGAGACACGGCCAGCGGTGGTTTTCAGGCCGACGAGATCATTCCAGCAGGCAGGCACACGAACGGAGCCGCCGGTATCAGAGCCAATCCCGGCGGCGGCTAGACCGAAGGCGACAGAGGTCGCGGCACCGGAGGAGGACCCGCCAGAAACGGTATTTTCGTCATTGATATTGGGCGGCGAGCCGGTGACGGGGTTGAGGCCAAGACCTGAAAACGCAAGCTCGGTCATGTGGGTTTTGCCGAGGCAGACAAGGCCCATTGCAGTGGCGTTGCGCAGCACTTCGGCGTCATGATCGGGCGTGCGATCTTTCAACAAGGCGCTGCCCGCTTCGGTTGCTACACCGGCCGTGTCGAAGAGGTCTTTCCACGAGATCGGCACGCCATCGAGAAGCGAGCGACGCTGACCCAAAGCGGCCCGCTCTTTGGCGGCTTGTGCTTCGGCCATGGCGCGCTTGGCTGTGACGCGCGCATAGATGCGGTCACGGTGGGGGTGCGCGTCGATGGCGTCCAGATAGGTCTGGGTCAGGGCCACCGGGTCAATCTCCCTTGCCGCTATGCCGCGCCCCAGATCTGCGGCGCTTTTGGTCAGCCAGTCGTCCATGATGCCCTCCGGTTTTGCGGGCACGGTAGCGGCAGCGCAGCGCATGGACAATCCCGCCCGCGCGCCCATATTGCGGGGCATGGACACAGATATCATCATCGTGGGCGGTAGCCTGAACGGCACCGGCTTGGCATTGGCCCTCGCACAAGGGGGCTTTCGCGTGGCGATGATCGACGCGCTGCCCAAAGCGACCCGCAAAGCCAAGACCTTTGACGGGCGCAGCTATGCCTTGGCGCTAGCCTCGAAACGGCTGCTGGAGGCGGTCGGAGTGTGGGAAACCGTAGCGCCTGACGCGCAGCCGATGCTGGAGATCAAAGTCACAGACGGGCGCGCGGGCGAGGCCCCTTCCCCGCTGATGATGCATTTCGATCACGCGGAGATCGAGGAAGGCCCGATGGGCTTCATGGTCGAGGATCGCAATCTGCGCCGCGCCTTTCTGGATGCTGTCGAGGCAGAGCCAAAGATCACGCATTTGGCGAAAGAAACGGTCGTTGCGCAGGAGGTGTCGGACACAGGCGTGAGCGTCACGCTGGCCTCGGGCAAGACGCTGACGGCAACGCTTCTGGTGGGTGCTGATGGACGGCGCAGCGGCACAGCGGAACGTGCGGGGATCAAGCGGAACGTGACCGAATACGGCCAAACCGCGCTGGTCTGCGCGATCAAGCATGAGAAACCCCATGGCGGTGTTGCGCATCAGTATTTCATGCCGCCGGGGCCGCTCGCGATTTTACCGCTGACGGGGGATCGCAGTTCAATCGTGTGGAGCGAGACGTCGGCCCGCGCCGCTGAGATCAACGCGTTGGATGATGACAGCTATCTGGATGTGCTACGCCCGCGTTTTGGCAATTTCCTCGGGGAGATTTCGCTGACTGGCGACCGCTATACCTACCCGCTGAACCTGACGACGGCACAAAGCTTTATTGCAGATCGCATCGCCTTGGTTGGCGATGCCGCGCAAGGCATGCACCCGATTGCGGGGCAAGGGCTGAACGCGGGCCTGCGCGATGTGGCCGCTTTGGCCGAGGTGTTGACGCTTGCACGCAGGCGCGGGCAAGACATCGGGTCGCCAATCACGCTGGAGGAATACCAGCGCTGGCGGCGCTTTGATCGAACTATGTTGGGGCTCGCGACAGACACGTTCAACCGATTGTTCTCAAACGATAATACTGTTTTGCGTATCGGGCGCGATCTGGGGATGGGGCTTATCAATGCCGTCCCACGCTTGCGCCGCAGCTTCATTCGGGAGGCCGCGGGTCTGACCGGGGATTTGCCAAAACTGCTTCAAGGCAAACGCGTCTAGTCGAGGACGCGCGCCTCGTCGACCAGCATCACAGGGATACCGTCGCGGATCGGGAAGGCAAGGTTGGCTGATTTCGAGATCAGCTCTTGCGCCTCGGCGTCGTATTCCAACGTGTTGTGGGATTGCGGGCAGACCAGCGCCTCTAACATATGGCGATCAAAGACGGGACCGTCGCTCACTGGATCATCTCTTCGTTCGAGCCGCCGCGCAACGCAAACTCGATCAGGGTGACAAGCGTTTCCCGGCGGGTCGAAAGTGACGGCGCTTCCAGCAACGCCTGTTTGTCTTCGGGGTCAAACGGGCAAAGCATCGAGAGCGAGTTGATCAGCAACTCGTCCTCGGCATCCTTGAGATTGACCCAATCGGTCGACAGGTCCTGATCTGCGAAATACCGTGCAAGCAGATCGAGAAACGTGTCTCGATCAAAGCCTTTGTCATGCTCAACCGGTCCTTGGTCCCGGTCAAATCCGGTCCAGGACACGTCGCATTTGCGGTAGGGCGAAAAACCCGACACTTCTTTGACGACGCGAAAGCGCGACATGCCGCTGAGCGTAATCATATAGCGCCCGTCATCGGTCTCGCTTAGCGCCGTGACGCGACCTGCGCATCCAATGTGATGGAGCCTGTCTTGATCGGACCCGGGCACGCGGTGCGGTTGGATCATGCCGATCAAACGCGTGGAGGTTTTCAGCGCATCATCAATCATCGCGAGGTAACGCGGCTCGAAGATATGCAGCGGAAGACGGGCACGAGGCAGCAAAAGCGCGCCGGGCAGGGGGAACACTGGAATCGTGTCTGGCAGGTCGGCAGCTTTTATTATCATTTTAGTCAGGTAGCCCGTGTGGCGCCTCAGGCAAATATCAGTGACGAGAGTTTGCGACGTCCGTTCAATGCAATCGGGTCTTCGGGCTTGAGCGCATCGAAAATCGTGAAGAGCTGGGCCTTGGCGGCTCCGTCATTCCACTCCCGATCACGGCGGAAAATTTCGAGCAGTTCCGTCACTGCTTCCTCGGTCTGACCAGAGGCATGAAGAGCTGTAGCCAGATCAAAACGGGCCTGGTGATTGGCTGGATCAGCCTCGACTGCCGCTTTCAATTCACCGACAGGGCCAGCGCCTGCAGCTTGCTTGGCCAGTTCCAACTGCGCATGGGCTGCTTCCAGCTCGGGCGCGTCTGCGATGTCGGCAGGGGCGCCGTTCAAGATCGCCTCGGCCTGATCCAGATCGTCCAGCGCGAGATGGGCGCGAACCAGACCGCCATAAGCCGCTGCGTTGTTCGGGTCTTCACCAAGAATAGCGGCAAAGGTTTGCGCGGCATCCGTTGCGGCCCCTTCGGCCAGCATCCCTTCGGCCGCCTCAATCGCATCAGCAAGGCCATTGTCAGGCTCGCCTGCCAAAGCGGCCACGCGCTCGACAAAAGCGTTCACCTCGGATTGGGCGACAGCGCCTTGAAAGCCATCCACGGGCTGACCCTGATAGAAGGCATAAACCGTCGGGATCGACTGGATTTGCAGTCGCGCTGCAATCTGCTGCGCCTGATCGACATCGACCTTGGCCATCTTCACGCGCCCGCCCGCCGCGGTGACGGCGGCCTCAAGCTGGGGTCCAAGCGTCTTGCACGGCCCACACCACGGTGCCCAGAAATCGACGATCACCGGGACCGTCTGACTTTGCTCGACCACGTCCGCCATGAACGTCGCTTCGGTCACATCTTTGATAAGATCGGTTGCGGGCGCATCTGCGCCACCGGTGCCGCCAAGTTCCAGCATGGGTTCTGTCCTTAAATTCCGTTGCCCTTCATATGTGAGGGCAAGGTGTGATTGTCAAAGGTCGAAGGTCGCGAAAACCGGTGCGTGGTCACTGGGCTTCTCCCAACCGCGAACGTGACGCAGGACGCGCGACCCGTGGCCCGCATTCGCAATATCATCAGTTGCCCATACGTGATCGAGGCGGCGACCCTTGTCTGCCGCGTCCCAATCTTTGGCGCGATAAGACCACCAACTATAAAGCGGGCCGTCAGGAATATCCTTGCGGGTGATGTCGACCCAGGCACCAGCGTCCTGCGCAGCACCCAAATGGTCAACTTCAATCGGTGTATGGCTGACCACCTTCAAAAGCTGCTTGTGCGACCAGACGTCATCCTCGCGCGGGGCGATGTTCAGATCGCCCACAAGGATCGACTTTTCGGGCTTTTCCGCATGAAACCAATCCCGCATCTCGGTCAGAAAATCGAGCTTTTGGCCGAACTTCTCGTTCACCTCGCGGTCAGCGACATCGCCCCCGGCAGGCACATAGTAGTTGTGGATCGTCACGCCATTCTCAAGCGTCGCTGCCACATGGCGCGCATGGCCCATGCCGACGAAATCGCGGTCACCCGCATCGGTTATCGGCAGTTTGGACAGGATGGCCACGCCATTATAGCCCTTCTGGCCGCGTGCGACCATGTGGGTATAGCCCAAAGCTGCGACGCCATCGGTTGGGATCTTCTCAACCGGGCTTTTGCATTCTTGCAGACAGAGCACGTCAGGTGCTTCTTCTTCGAGTAATTTCAGAACGATCGGCTCGCGCAGGCGCACGGAGTTGATGTTCCAGGTGGCAAGGGTAAAGGGCATGAAATCCTCCGGCAGCAGCTGGACAAGAAGGCCCATAAAAAAAGGTCGGGCGCAAGGCCCGACCAAGTCCAACAGGGAGGTTCCGTCTTTAACCCAGGACGGAGAGGGTAACCGTTAGATAAGTCCTACACATTTCTTTACGAGCGATTCATTGACTTGGATCAAGCCACAAGCCGATATCCGCCACTTTCCGTGACAAGCAGCCGTGCGTTGCTGGGATCAGGCTCGATCTTTTGGCGCAAGCGATAGATATGCGTCTCCAGCGTGTGGGTCGTGACCCCCGCGTTGTAGCCCCACACCTCATGCAGCAGCACATCGCGCGCCACGACACCATCGGTCGAGCGGTAGAGGAACTTGAGGATGTTTGTCTCTTTCTCGGTCAGGCGCACTTTACGCTCGTCCTCGGTGACCAGCATCTTCTGGGCAGGCTTGAACGTATACGGCCCAAGCTGGAAGACAGCGTCTTCGGACTGTTCGTGCTGGCGCAGTTGGGCGCGGATGCGGGCCAGAAGCACCGGAAATTTGAACGGTTTGGAGATGTAATCGTTGGCACCGGCATCAAGGCCCAGGATCGTATCGGCGTCGCTGTCATGGCCGGTGAGCATCACCACCGGGCATTTCACACCCTGCTTGCGCATCAGGCGGCACAGCTCGCGACCATCTGTATCGGGCAGACCCACATCGAGGATCACCAGATCGAACAGGCCGGCTTTCACCTGCTCCATCCCTTCGGCACCGTTGCCACCTTCAAAGACGTCGAAGTCTTCCGTCAGCATCAGTTGCTCGGCAAGCGCCTCGCGCAGGTCGTCATCGTCATCGACTAGAAGTATGCGTTTCAGTTGGGCCATAATCGTGGTCCTCCGGTTGCGATTGATCTTCACATGGAAGCGATTTCGCATTTCGGCAAGAATTGCTGCACTTCCTCACGCTCTCGTGTCGGAATGCAGGTAAATGTTTCAAGTTCCGGCGAAGCCGCGTAAATATGCACCAACTCTTCGAGGATCTTTCACATGAGTCTCAGCCCCAACACCACCGATCTGATTGCCCGTGCCCGCGCTGACCTGCGTATGGGCGTACCTGTCGTTCTAAGCGGAGCGCAGGACGTCCTGGTGCTCGCAGCCGAAACGCTTAGCGCGGGGCGATTGGCCGATTTTCGCGCGTTGGGGGGCACGCCTTGGCTGGTGGTGACCAGCTGGCGGGCGCAGACCCTGAAAGCGCGCGCTTATGATTGCGACTTGGCGCGGATCGCACTGCCGTCTGATGCGCCCTTGTCTTGGGTGCAGGCAGTCGCGGACCCGGCAGATGACCTGAACACCCCGATGAAAGGGCCATTGGTCACGGCGCGTGAAGGCGATGCAATGGGCGCACGCGCTGCGATTCATCTGATGAAAGAGGCGCGGTTGCTGCCCGCTGCGGTTGTTCTGACGCTCAGCGATGGCGCGGCCTTTGCTGCGGCGCACCAGTTGACCATCGCGCCGCAAAGCGTCGTGCTTGAGACGGAAGCCGCCCCTTTGTCGCCTGTGATCAGCGCCCGCGTGCCGCTTGAGGTATCAGAGGCCGGGCGGCTTCATATCTTCCGCCCCGATGATGGGTCTGAAGAACACTACGCGATTGAGATCGGGCAACCGGATCGCAGCGTCCCTGCCCTGACGCGCCTGCATTCGGCGTGTTTCACCGGCGACCTGCTGGGATCTTTAAAATGCGATTGCGGCCCGCAATTGCGCGGCGCGTTGGCGCAGATGGGGGCCGAAGGCGCAGGCGTCCTGCTCTATCTGAACCAAGAGGGGCGCGGCATCGGGCTGACCAACAAGATGCGCGCCTATTCCTTGCAGGATCAGGGCTTTGATACGGTCGAGGCGAACCACCGTCTAGGTTTTGAGGATGACGAGCGTGATTTCCGAATCGGTGCGAACATCTTGAAAAAGATGGGGTTTTCATCGGTGCGTTTGCTGACGAACAACCCCGCAAAGGTCGCAATGATGGAGCAATCAGGGATCGCCGTTGCCGAGCGTGTGCCTTTGAAAGTCGGTGAGAATCGCCACAACGCCGCCTATCTGGACACCAAAGCAAAGAAATCCGGGCATATTCTGTGACGCCAGATGATCTGGTTTTGACCAAACGCGGACTGCGCTTTCGGGGCCGGATGTTTCCATGCACCATCGGCAAAGGCGGCATCCGCGCGGATAAACGCGAAGGCGATGGGGCGACGCCTGTGGGCGTTCACCGCATCGTTGGCCTGCTCTATCGTCCTGACCGTATGGCGCGACCGGCAGATTGGGGGGTGCCGATCCGGCCCGGTGATCTCTGGTCAGATGATATGCGCGATCAGGACTATAACCTGATGGTCCGCGCGCCGTATCCCCATAGTCATGAGGCGCTCCGCCGCGCAGATCCGCTTTACGATATCGTGCTGGTTACCGACTGGAACTGGCCTTATGCAGAACGCGGGCGTGGATCGGCGATCTTCCTGCATCAATGGCGTAGGCCAGGGTACCCTACCGAAGGCTGTATCGCCTTTCGCCGCAATCACTTGCGCTGGATCGTCTCAAAAATTCGCTACGAGAGCCGGGTTATCGTACCTCAGCTATAGGTGCGTTCGCCAAAAATCGCGGAGCCGACGCGGATATGGGTGGCCCCCAAGGCGATGGCACGCTCAAAATCGCCAGACATCCCCATGGAAAGCCCGGTCAAACCGTTCCGTTTGGCGATCTTTGCCAGAAGCGCGAAATGCAGAGACGGCTCTTCGTCCACCGGCGGGATGCACATCAAGCCCTGAACAGGCAGATCAAGGTCGCGACACTCCTGAACAAACGCGTCGGCATCTGCGGGCATAACGCCTGCTTTCTGGTCTTCCTCGCCGGTGTTCACTTGCAGGAACACATCTGGGCAAGTGCCTATTTCTTGCGCAAGTCGGGCAAGGGTCTTGGCGAGTTTCGGACGATCCACCGAGTGAATCGCCTCAAAAAGCTCCATCGCCTGACGCGCCTTGTTGGTCTGCAAAGGGCCGATCAGATGGACCTGAATGCCATCAAATTGCTCACGAAAGTCAGGCCATTTTCCAGCCGCTTCCTGCACGCGATTCTCGCCATAAAGGCGATGCCCTTCTTGCAAGACGGCCTCGACACGGGCGTTCGGCTGCACTTTGGACACGGCAATCAGATGGGTTGATCCGATCTCGCGACCCGCGTCTTTCTCTGCTTTTTCAATGCGTTGTTTGATATCGTCTAAAGACATCCGCCCTCCTCCAAAGCTTCGATCAGCGGGGCCAGCTCTTTCTCATAGCGCTGCCACGCATTTGTGGAGGACGCATAAATCGGCTGGCGCACTTGATGCAAGCTAAGCGTTTTCACCTTGCGATCCGTCTGATGGAAGTTGAGGCAAGCCTCCTCCCAGTCAAGACCGCAGGCAGCAACCAGTTTGCGGGTCTCAACCTCGGGGTTTGCGATCAAGTCTTCGTAGGCAACCTCGTAGATCGCATCAGGGATGCGGGCTTTCCAGAAAGCGATCATGCGCTCGTAAAGCGCGATATACTGACCGATGACGCGTAGATCGGTGGCATAGCGATGGGTGCCTGCAGTGAAGTAATTCTTGTAGATCGACAGACCCACATCGCGCGGATCGCGCTTGACGATAACAAATTTCGCACCGGGGATCGCAAGCTGCATCAGGCCCATAACCATATAGCTCTGGATCGACTTGTCGGTCGCAATGTCATGTGGACCAATCTTGCGACGCAGTTCTTTTTCGTAGGCGAAACCAAGGTCTGCGATGGCTTTGGGCGTGGGGCCCCTGCCGCCGTTCTCAAATTCGATGGCCTGATAAGCGAGCTTGAGCGCGATGGCCAACTCGCCACCGCCCGTCACGCGACTATGGCTTGCGAGGATTTGTTCGATCAGCGTTGTACCAGAACGTGGCATGCCAGTGATAAAGATCGGTTGCGCGCTGGTCGTCTTTTCCAATTCAGAAGGCGTCCAGTCCTCAAAGAGACGGCAAACCGTATCGATCTCTGCCTCGCGGTCTGACATTTGGAAGGGAAATGCATTTGCCATCAGCGCATTCGCAGGATCGAGATAGCGGAACACCTGATCATACTGGCCGGTATCCTCCATCACTTTGGCCAACGCATACCCCAAATTAGCACGCCCTCGATCATTGAGTTTGACGCTTTCCCATGCGGTTTTCATTGTTGGGATCAGTGGATCATCCGCGTTTAGTTTCTTGGTGGCAAGGAAGACGCGATAAAGCTCACCGTCATTAGGATCATTCGCAAGAGCAGCGCGAAACTCTGCCTCCGCCGCATCGAATTGGCCTGCGCGTTGTAACAAAAACGCCTTATCCGCGCGGGGTTTTGCGTCGTGGGGGCGCAACGCGATGAGCTTGTCATAAAGCGGCAGGGCCGCCGCGTCTTTACCGGCTTGATGCAGCGCCCCCGCATATGCCGCAATCACACCAGGTTCGGACGGGCGCAGTTTGTAGGCGGCGGCGAACCGCGTGGTCGCCTCAACCCCGTTGCCTTGACGAGCGGCGATCTGTCCAAGTTGGAACTGCGCTTCGGCAACTTTGGGATTGGTTTTCAGGATGAGGCGAAACTGCTTGGCAGCTGCGTTCAAGTCGCCAGCGCGCGCCAGCTTGGACCCTTTTTCAAAGAGCGCTTGAACGGATTGTTTTGGTGCCATGATAGGAGCCTCCTGCTTGCGTTCTTGTGAACGCCTTGGCCCCAAAAGAAAAGAGCGGGCACAAGGCCCGCTCTTCCCTAAGCTATGCTTGGCGTTCGATTAGAACGACAGGCCCAGACCGAAGGAGTAGGTCGAGGACTCGTCGTCGTCGTCGCGGCCCAGCGAAGTCGCCAGATCGTCGTCCAGGTCGTAGGACGAGTTGCCGTAGCCGAGGTGAACAACTGCACCGCCGCCCAGGTCGTAAGCCACGGACAGACCGTAACCTTCAACCGTTGCGTCGCCGATGTCGCCCAGATCGTCGATCTCGAACACACCGTAGTTTGCGTGCAGGGTCAGAGCGCCGGTTGTGTAACCAACACCAACACCAACGTGCTGGATGTCAGCTTCCAGGCCGTCGTCATCATCAACGTCCCAGCTGTTATAGGTCATACCAGCGGTCAGGCCATTGGTGAACGCCGCGGAGATCGAAACACCGATGGCGTCCGTGTCACCCAGAGTTGCTTCCAGATCGCCCGTGTCGTCGTAGGAACCCAGGTCGATCTCGTAACCACCAGCTGCGAACTGGTAACCAATGCCGAGGCTCAGAGCAGCGCCACCCAGGTCGGTGTCGTACTTGAAGCCCAGAGCGTAACCGGTGTCGCGCTCGCCATCATCGTCGCCATCGTCGTCGCTGTCGTCGGTCTCAGCCGAGATTGCAACACCGAAGTCGCCGAAGGAATAGTCGTAACGAGCGATCTGGCCGTCATATGCGCCGTCCAGGTAAGCACCGAGGTAACCAGCGTGCGTGGTTTCGTCGTCGTCGAGCGAACCGCCGTTGCCGTTGTTGCCAGCGTCAACCAGAGCCCAGTCCAGAGCGCCATCGGTGTCACCCATCGTCAGCGTGCCGAAGCCGCCGGAGATGAAGATCGTTGCGCCACCGTCGTCGGTGTTGTCGTCGGAAGCAGCCGAACCGTCGCCACCTTCGTCCAGATCGACGGATGCGCCGAAGGACAGACCGCCGTCGGTTTCACCAGACATGGTGAATGTAACGTCGATGTCGGTGAAGAAGTCAGCGTTGTTCTCGTCGGAACCGCCTTCGATACCCATTTCGGCACGGCCGGTCAGGGCGACATCTGCAACAGCCATGCCAGCGAAGGCAACCAGAGCTGTCGAGAGGAGAAGAGTCTTTTTCATGTTTTCCCTCGTTTATCTAAAAGGTGCACTCAAAACGGGGAACTCCGATTTGAGAATGAAGTCTGTCTCTCTCTTTCGGGGTTTGATTGCAAGAAAGCCTTGGCCTCGTGGATTCAACAAACCGCACTCTGGTGCATCTTTGCCACAAGTCTGTTTGGCCCCCTTTATATAATGGCATCAACTAAACCTTGTCGCGCAAGGCAGGCTTGGGTAGGTAATGCGAAAGACAACAACTGGGGTCGGGTGGTCTCACCGTGTATATCAAACAGATTTTCGCAGCCATTCTAATGGCTTCCATGGTTGCCGGATGCAGTGGCGGTATCGGAAGCGGCGGCTTTGGCCGTGCGCTGGACCGCAGCGATGCGTCCGAGATTGATTTGAACCCGGACGGGCGCACACGCTCTTCAACGATTTGGGATCTGTTCGGCAACAATGACGATCCAAATGTCACCGTGAAGGTGAACAAGTATATCTGGAACGCATCGCTGGATGTTTTGAACTTCATGCCTGTTCAGGCCGCTGATCCGTTCACAGGCGTTCTGGTCATGGGCTTTGGCACACCGCCCGGCGGTGGCCGCGCCTATCGCGCTACGGTTTACGTTCAGGATCCGGCACTTGATGCCCGTTCGCTTGTGCTGTCTCTGCAGACCCGTTCGGGCCCTGCGGACCCTGACACCGTGCGGGCTGTCGAGGATGCGATTCTTACGCGGGCGCGCCAGCTTCGTCTACGTGACGACGCCCTCTAGACCGTTTAGCCCACTCGAACTATTACAGCGCCGGGCCGTGATGCCCGGCGTTTTCATATGAAGGACCCTGCGCATGTCGCGTTACGCCCCCGCCGAAATCGAAGCGAAATGGCAAGAGGCCTGGGACAAGGCCGAGACGTTCAAAGCCACACGGACCGACGACAAGCCGAAATATTATGTGCTTGAGATGTTCCCCTACCCATCGGGCCGCATCCATATCGGCCATGTGCGCAACTACACGATGGGCGATGTGATCGCGCGCTATAAGCTGTCGACGGGCCATAATGTGCTGCACCCGATGGGATTCGATGCCTTCGGTCTGGCCGCCGAAAACGCGGCAATTGAGCGGGGCATTCATCCGGCAGAATGGACCTATTCCAACATCGCGGACATGCGCAAACAGATGCAGCCGCTGGGCTTTTCCATTGATTGGAGCCGTGAGCTGGCCACTTGTGATGTCGAGTATTACGGCCAACAGCAATCGCTGTTTATCGACATGATGGATGCCGGGCTGATCTATCGCAAAAATGCCGTGGTTAACTGGGACCCGGTTGATCTGACCGTGCTGGCGAACGAGCAGGTGATCGACGGCAAGGGCTGGCGCTCGGACGCGGAGGTTGAGCGGCGCGAGCTGACGCAGTGGTTCTTCAAGATCAGCGATTATTCCGAGGAATTACTGGATGCGCTGGACGGGCTGGATGATTGGCCTGCCAAGGTGAAGCTGATGCAGGCCAACTGGATCGGCAAATCGCGCGGTCTGCAATTTGCATTCTCCGCCATTGAGGCACCCGAAGGATTCGACAGGATCGAGGTCTATACAACGAGGCCCGACACACTGCTGGGCGCGTCTTTTGTTGGCATCTCTCCGGATCATCCGCTGGCCAAGCAGCTGGAGAAGGATAACCCTGAGGTCGCTGCGTTTTGCGCCGAATGCCGCAAAGGCGGCACGACTGAGGAAGAACTGGAAACCGGGGAGAAGATCGGCTTCGACACCGGTATCAAAGTGCGTCATCCCTTTGATACCGCTTGGGAACTGCCCGTCTACATCGCCAACTTCATTCTGATGGATTACGGCACTGGCGCAATCTTTGGTTGCCCAGCGCATGATCAACGCGATCTGGATTTCGCCCGTAAATACGATCTGCCTGTCGTCTCGACCTATGCCCCTGCCGAAGATGACGGCTCCGCCATGCCCGAGGATGGCGGCGATGCCTTTGTTCCCGCGAAGACCGAGAAGGTCATTTATGTGCGTGGTTTTGCCGGCGAGACGGAGCAAACCGGTGAAGAGGGCATCAACGCAGCGATTGCCTTTTGCGAAGACAATGGCGTGGGTCAGGGAGTCACCAAGTTTCGTCTGCGCGATTGGGGGCTGAGCCGTCAGCGCTATTGGGGCTGCCCGATTCCCGTTGTGCACTGTGACGAGTGCGGCGTCGTGCCTGAAAAGAAAGAGAACCTGCCCATCGAACTGCCCTCGGATGTCACCTTTGACACTCCCGGCAATCCGCTGGATCGGCATCCGATCTGGCGCGACTGCGCCTGCCCGTCTTGTGGCAAACCCGCAAAGCGCGAAACGGACACGATGGATACGTTTGTCGACAGTTCATGGTATTTCGCGCGCTTCACCGCGCCACGCGCGGACACGCCGACCGTGGCCGAAGATGCTGCCTATTGGATGAATGTGGATCAGTATATCGGCGGGATCGAGCATGCGATTCTGCATCTGCTCTATTCGCGCTTTTTTGCCCGTGCAATGCACATCACCGGACACCTGCCCGCCAAGGCAATTGAGCCGTTTGATGCGCTGTTCACCCAAGGCATGGTGACACACGCGATTTATCAGACCGAAGACCCCCAGAACGGTCGTCCGGTTTATCACTATCCTGAGACGGTAGAACTGCGCGACAGCAAGGCATTTCTGAAAGACGACGGGCGCGAGGTCAAAGTGATCCCTTCCGCCAAGATGTCCAAATCAAAGAACAATGTCGTCGACCCGGTGAACATCATCGAACAATACGGCGCGGATACTGCGCGCTGGTTCGTGCTGTCTGACAGCCCGCCCGAACGCGATGTCGAATGGACCGCCTCTGGGGCCGAGGCCGCGTATAAACATCTGGGGCGCGTCTGGCGCATTGCCGACGAGATTGCCCAGATGGAGGACGGTATAGGCCAAGGCGATGAAGATCTGCTGCGTGCGATGCACAAGGCGATCTTTGAGGTCACGCAGGGCGTTGAAAGTTTTGGCTTTAACGCCTCTATCGCCAAGCTCTACGCGTTCACGAATGTTGTGCAGAAATCAAAAGCTGGCGGTACGGCCCGCAAGCAAGCCATGCGCACGCTGGCGCAACTGATGTCGCCCATGACCCCGCATCTGGCCGAGGATATCTGGGCCAAGCTGGGCGGCGCGGGCCTGATCGCAAACGCTGCATGGCCCGTGGCTGATGAGGCGATGCTGGTCGAAGACAATGTAACGATGCCTATTCAGATCAACGGCAAGCGCCGCGGCGAACTGTCCGTGGCCAAAGACATGCCTAAAGAAGAGGTTGAAAAGCTCGCGCTGGCACATGATGCTGTGCAAAAGGCGCTTGCGGGTGCCGCTCCTAAGAAACTGATCGTCGTGCCGGGTAGAATCGTAAATGTCGTCATTTGACCGCCGGAGCCTTCTTTTGGGCCTTGTTGCTCTACCCGCATGCGGGTTTGAGCCGGTCCACGGCACGTCCGGTTCTGCACGCGGTCTTTATGACCAAATCCTGTTTGAGGCCCCAAACGACGCCAACAGCTTCAACCTGCGCAAACAGCTGGAAGACCGGTTGGGGCGCAATGATGCGGCCCCCTATACGATGGCCGTCTCGCTTGATCTGAAGACCGAGAACCTGGCGATCACGTCCGAGCAGTCGATTACCCGATTGAATGTCATTGGCACGGCGCGATACCAAGTTCGTCGCACAGGCACACCCGAAGTGCTGGACACAGGCAAGGTGAGCAATTTCACCGGCTATTCCGCCAGTGGCTCTACGGTGGCCACATCCAGCGCGCGCGATGACGCGTTCGAGCGTCTGACAACGACGCTGGCCGATCAGATCGTCTCGCGGCTTTATGCAACGTCGAGCAGCTGGCAATGAAGCTGACCGCGCGCGATGCGGGGCGGTATTTCTCAAAGCCTGAAGCGGATCGGACAGGCCTCCTGATCTTTGGCGAAGATGCCATGCGCGTCGCGTTGAAACGTCAGGAAGTGATCGCAGCGCTGTTGGGGCCAAACGCCGAAGAAGAGATGCGCCTGACCCGTATCCCCGCGTCTGACCTGCGCAAAGACAGCGCCCTTCTGAACGATGCAATCAAGGCGCAGGGCTTTTTCCCCGGCCCCCGTGTGGCCTTTGTCGAAGACGCCAATGAGACCGTAACCAAAACGATCACAGCGGCGTTGCAGGACTGGCAACAGGGCGACGCGCAAGTGATCGTGACGGCGGGTGCACTCAAGGCAAGCTCAGGCCTGCGCAAACTGTTTGAGGGTCATCCCAATGCTTATGCCGCCGGGATCTACGATAACCCACCCACGCGGGACGAGATTGAAGCCGATCTGAAAGCCGCCGGTCTGGCGCAGATCGAACAGGAGGCGATGACCGATTTGACCAATCTGGCGCGCGATTTGGGGCCGGGCGATTTTCGGCAAACGCTTGAGAAGCTAGCGCTGTACAAGTTGGGCGACAGCACCCCGGTCGGATCGGAGGATGTGCTGGCCTGCGCGCCCTCCTCGACCGAGGCGGATCTGGATGATGTTCTGAACATCGTAGCCGAAGGGCGCACGAACGAGATCGGGCCGGTCATGCAAAAGCTGAAAGCCCAAGGCATGCAGCCCGTGGGGCTGTGCATCGGGGCGACCCGGCATTTCCGGCAGCTTTATACGGCGGCCTCTGATCCCGGCGGTGCGCCTGCGGGCATCGGCAAGCTGCGCCCACCGGTTTATGGACCACGCCGGGACAGGATGTTGCGGCAGGCGCAAGGCATCGGACGGGACCGATTGGAAAAAGCCTTGGAGACGTTGCTGGATGCAGATTTGACCCTGCGCTCCACCTCTAAATCTCCGCAAATGGCTGTTATGGAACGCGCGTTGATCCGGTTGGCGATGCTCGCGCAAGCGCGCCGCTAGGCGAACCGTCCGGCGGCTTGCCCGGCCCAGCGCCCGGTCGCAAGGCATCCGGTGATCAAATAGCCACCTGTAGGCGCTTCCCAATCCAGCATTTCGCCAGCGCAGAAGACGCCGCGGGCATCTTTCAGCATCAGATCGTCATTCAAAGCCGTAAAAGGCACACCGCCTGCGGTCGAGATCGCTTCGTCCATGGGCCGGGGCCCCGCGTGGCGGATCGGCAGGGCTTTCAGCAGCGGGGCAAGATCATCTGGCAGTGGCCTCCCGAACTCCATCAAGAGCGCCTGTTTGGCGGGATCAAGGCGCAGGGCCTTGCGCAAGTGATTGCTAAGGCTCGCCTTGCCGCGCGGTTTGGCCAGACGCGCACGGATTTGATCCGCGCTCAGGTCTGGCAGCAGGTCGATTTGCAGCGTCGCGCCATCGCGCACCGTCCGTGACACAGCGTAGATGCCGCCGCCTTCAAGACCACGCTCAGAAAGAAGTGCTTCGGCTTTGACCCGCTGATCCCCGGCAACAAGCACAATCCCCTTCAACGGCGCGCCGAAATGCTTGGCCATGTGCGGCGACCAATCGACCTCTAGCCCCATATTCGCAGGCTTGAACGGGGCGAGAGGCAGGCCTTTGGTCTTGAACAGCTCAGTCCACGCGCCATCCGATCCAAGCCGCGCCCAAGACGCGCCGCCAAGCGCCAGAATGGTCACATCGGGCGTCTGGGTTTCGGGACCAGAGGGCGTATCGAAGTGGAAGCCATTGTCCCAACCGCTCCAACGCCAGCGGGTGCGGATATCGACGCCAAGCTCAGCCAATCGCGCCAACCATGCGCGCAATAACGGTGAGGCCTTCATCACTTTGGGGAAAACACGACCCGACGAGCCGGTAAAGACCTCTTGCCCCAATCCACGCGCCCAGTCTTGTACAGCATCACCATCGAACGCCTCCAAGATCGGGCTTAAACGCCCTGCGGCCTCAAAATAGTGCGGCAGGAAGGTGTCGAATGGCTCTGCCTTCGTCAGGTTCAGCCCCGACTTGCCCGCCATCAGAAATTTGCGCCCCACGGATGGTTTCGCCTCTGCCACGGTCACGTGCAGACCCGCGCGGGCAAGCTGCTCGGCGGCCATCAGGCCAGCCGGTCCGGCCCCGATGACCAGAGCGGTTTTCACTGGGGCAACTGTCCTTTGATCTCCACCACACGCTGGGGATAGGGGATTTCGATGTCATGGTCCTTGAGTGCATTCCAAATCAGGAACAGCACATCGGACGTGTATTTGTTCTTCCCGTCATCAATACCATTCACCCAAAATTCCACTGCGAAATCAATGCCGCTATCGCCAAAGCCGCGCAGCTCACAATCCGGAGGTTCGGGCATCTGCAACACATCCGGGTGGGTGGAGACGGCCTTTTCGATGATGTCCGGCACAAGGTTGATGTCGGTGTCATAGCTGACCGAAAACGCGGCCTCATACCTGTTGGCCGAGCCTTGATCGGACAGATTCACCACGCGCGTGGTGATGAAATCCTCGTTCGGAACAACGATCCAGCGGCCATCGAAGGTTTCAAGGATCGTGGCGCGGGCGGTCATTTTGACGATGGTGCCGGATTCGCCGCCATCAAGCTCGACATAGTCGCCGACGGTCGCTTGCCCCTCAAGGAGCAGGATCACACCGGAAATGAAATTGGCCGCGATCTTTTGCAGACCGAAACCAAGGCCCACACCAATCGCACCCCCAAGCACTGCGAGGGTGCTGAGATTGATGCCCATGATGTTCATGAGCAGCAGGAATGCGACGCCGAAGATCGTGATCTCGGCCGCTTTGATCGCCAATTCGCGGGTCGAGGGGCGCATGTCCTGCTTGCTGATATAAGCGCTGGATTGATCGTTTGACCAACGGCCCAGCCAAAAAAGCAGACTGCCCGCAATCGCGCCGCGCACCAACGACATCACCGAGAAGGAGATGTTGCCGAGGTTCACCACCGTTTCATTCAGCGCGACCGTGACATCATCCAGAAGACCCACCGCATAGAGCGCCATCGCCGGGATCAACACGTATTTGCCCAGCAATTTCAGGAACGGGTCTTTGATGATGTGTTTGACCAGAATACGCGCCGCAATAAACAGGAAAACGCGCTTGCCAAAGGCAATCACCGCACCTGAATCGAAAAGCGAGCGCACAACCTGCTCGCCAATCGCGGTGAAGACATACGCAAAAAGCGGCAGCAACAGAGGCAAGAAGATCAGCACAAAGCGCCGGGTTTGCGCGATGATATGCTCTTGATCGCTTGGCGGTGTCAGCAAGCGCGACAAGGTCGGGGACAGACGCCGCGTGATGATGACAGCGAGAATATACGCCACAATCAGCAGAGCAAATTGAGACCAGGCTGCGGGGCTGAGAAGCCAACGTTGCGCAAGCTCAATACCGGGCTCGATCATCTCGAAGGCCTGACCGAAGATTGGCGGTAAATTGTCCAGATCCATACCCAACACCCTTGTCTTGCAAGGATGTTATCCCATTGTCATGCGGACATGGAAAGCCGTTTTGACACCGACACGCCGGACCCGCTCTGCCCGCTTTGCGAGCGGCCCATTCCACCCGGCGTGCCCCAAAGCCTGCACCATCTGATCCCAAAGCTGAAAGGCGGCAAAGGCGGGCCGACAGTGCTGATCCACCACATCTGCCACAAGGAAATCCACGCGACGCTCAGCGAGGCGGAATTGGCGCGGGCTTACAACTCGGTCGAGGCGTTGCGGCGGCATCCGCGGTTAGAGAAGTTCTTTCGCTGGGTCAGCAAGCGCCCGCCGGAGTTCATGTCGAAAGTGCCGAAACGGCGGCGTTAGGCGATCAGGGATTTGATGCCCGCGATATGCGCGGTGTCTGCAGACAAAACATCTGCGGCGAGCGCCTCTGCCGTCTCAACCAACTCATCGCCCTCAACAACCCGCTCGACCAGCCCCATCGCCAGCGCTTCCTCTGCGGTCACTTTCTGACCTGCCATCAGGATCAGCTTGGCCCGCGCGGGGCCGATCAAGGCCGCCAAGCGCGCGGGGTCTGAAGGTTGCGGCAGGAAGCCGAGCTTCATGACCGGGTAGAAGAATTTAGCCGTTGGGACGCAAATGCGGATGTCACAGGCCAGCGCCATGCCCATGGCACCACCCGCCAACGTGCCGTTCAACGCGCAGATCGTCAGGCCAGGATGGGCGGCGATGGCGCCCGAGAGACGTTCCCAGACGGGGTCTGTGGCGAGGCCTTCCTTGGCGGCCTCCAGGTCCATTCCGGCGGAGAAGACCTTGCCGATGCCAGTCAGGATGAAAGCTTTCGCCGCATGGGCCTCTTCGGCGATATCTGCCAGATCGGTCAGCATCTGGCGGGTCAGCGAATTGGCCTTGTCGGGGCGGTCAATCGTGGCCGTCCACAGGTCACCGTCCTTCTCCAGACGGATCATGTAAGGCCGACCCGCGCGCGGATGTCTTCATCGCGCAAGGAAATCTCTTGTCCGCAGAACGCATCCGCATCGGGGGAGCACATCCACAAAAGCGTCTTGGCGGGCCAATCGGCGGGGATGTGATCGCTCCAATCCAGCTGGCTGACGGGATTAATGCCCGAAGCCTTGATCTCGCGCTGCATCTCGGTCGCCACGGTGCCGGGCGACAAGCCCATGACGCGCAGGCCTTTATCAGCGGCCTCTTTATCGGCGCAGCGGGTCAGCATCGCGGCCCCGGCCTTAGAGGCGCAATAATGGCTCCATGCTTCCACCGGGCCATGAGCCGCGCCGGAGGAGATGGTGAGGATCGTGCCACGGCCTGCGGCCTCCATCACTGGCATCGCCGCGCGCATTCCGTTGAAGACGCCCTTGAGGTTGATGTCGATCACATGACCCCATGCATCAGGATCGGCAGAGGACAAATGACTGATCGGCTCGATCGCACCGGCGTTATTGATCAACACATCCAACGTGCCGAACGTTTTGATCGTGGCGTCGACAGCGGCCTGCATCTCCCAATAGCGGCTCACATCACAAGGAATCGCAAGCGCCTTCGGCCCGATCTCGCTGGCCAGATCGGCAATCGCTTCTTCAGAGCGCGCCAACAAAGCAACATTAGCCTCCGCAGCGGCGAAGACCCGCGCGGCTTCGGCCCCGATTCCACGGCTTGCGCCTGTAATCAAAGCGGTTTTTCCGGTCATATCCATTGGCACACTCCCTTGAACGCATTGCAGGTGTAGCGACTTGGCGCGGGCGTGAAAACCGCCTGTCACAAAACGAGGCCCCTTGCACTTTGTGCAGTGCAGCCTGACATTAGGCGATAACAGTTCAGACCCAAAGGACCCCCCATGCCTCGTTTTGCCGCCGCTTTGCCGACCTTTGCTTTGCTTTTATCCACAACCGCCGCCCATGCCGATGTCACACCCGAACAGGTCTGGGAAAGCTGGCAAGAGTGGATGACGGCCTATGATGGCGACGTCACCATCGGTTCGGAAACTCGGGATGGAGACACGCTGAATGTCGAGAACATCGCGATGTTGATGGAAATCCCCGATGGCGAAGTTTCTGCAATCACGCAAAGCCTTGCTTTCACAGATAATGGCGACGGCACCGTCAGCGTCACGATGGCACCGGATTACACCGTTAAGGTGAATGCCGATCCCGCTGATGCGGAAGCCTTCGACATGACCATGCGCATGGTGCAGGAAGGCATGACGATGCTGGTCAGCGGCACGCCCGAGGAAATGAGCTATGCGCTGGCCGCCGACAGCTACGGGCTTGTCGTGGACGAGGTACTGGCCGAGGGCATCAAGCAACCACTGACGCTAGAGGTCATGGCCACAGATCTCACCGGCACATATGAGACGACAGCGGGCGAGACCATGGATGTCAGCTATGTGCTGAACGCCGTCAACACACTTGTGAACATGAACTTCGAAGACCCCGAAGCGTCCGAAACAGCCGCCTTCTCCAGCACGGTTCAAGGCCTGTCCATGACCGGCACGTCGGTTCTGCCGGAAGGCGGTATCTCCGACAATCCAGCAATGATGATGTCTGCAGGTCTGATGGGCGATGCGGGTTACACGTTCGATAGTTCGGCCTCGACCTTCAGCTTTGACAGCAATGGCGACACGATTTCGGGCGCTGGCACCTCGGAAGGTGGCAATTTGGACGTTGTGATGAGCGAAGACGGCATCGGTTATAAAGGCACAACGCGCGGGTTGAACATGAATGTTCAGACCGGCGATCTGCCCTTCCCGCTGAGCTTTGCGATGGCCGAGTACGGGTTCGACTTCCTCATGCCCATGAGCAAATCCGAAGAACCGCAGGATTTCGGTCTGGCCCTGAACCTGACCGAATTCACCATGGCCGACGCGCTGTGGAACATGTTTGACCCAGGCACCATCCTGCCGCGCGATCCGGCCACCGTGTCGTTTGATATCGACGGAAAGGCGAACTGGTTCTTTGATCTGATGGATCCTGAGCAAGCGGCCGCTTTGGAAAGCGCCGAAACGCCCGGCGAAATCCATGCACTGGATTTGAACAACCTTCTGGTTGAGCTGGCAGGCGCCAAGCTGACCGGCGACGGCGCGTTTGAGTTCGACAATGCCGACACGACCACGTTTGACGGCATGCCGCGCCCCGAAGGCACGGTGAATTTAAAGCTAGAAGGCGGCAACGGGTTGATCGACAAGCTGAGCTCCATGGGTCTTTTGCCGCAGGAGCAAGCGATGGGCGCACGCATGATGCTGGGTCTTTTTGCGACACCGACGGGCGAGGATGAGCTGACCTCGAAAATCGAAGTGACCGAGGACGGGCAGGTTCTGGCCAACGGGCAGCGGCTGCGCTAAGCACAGCGCGCCTTGCGGAGACCCCCACATCGGACTACCTCCTCGTGACATGGATTGAGGAAGGTTCCCGATGGCCGATACGCTAGATGCCCTGACACAGGCGCTTTTGGACGCTGCGAAACGCGCAGGTGCCGATGCGGCCGATGCGATGGCGGTCGATGGCACGTCAGTGTCCATCGACGTGCGCCAAGGTACGCTTGAGCAGGCCGAACGCTCGGAAGGGATCGATATCGGGCTGCGGGTGCTGATTGGCCAAAGGCAGGCCTGTGTATCGTCGTCTGATGTAAAGCCTGACACGATTGCCCAGATGGCTGAACGCGCGGTCGCGATGGCCAAGGAAGCCCCCGAAGACCCGCATATCGGCTTGGCGGATGCGGCAGACCTTGCCCGCGATTGGGACGTTGCTGCGTTGGAACTGGCCGATCCGGCAGAAGAGCCGGACCCTGCCGCCTTGCAAGAGGCTGCATTGCGCGCCGAAGCTGCCGCGCAAAGCCATGCGGGTATCAGTCAGGTGCAGTCTTCCTCGGCTGGCTATGGCCGCCGCCGCATTCATCTGTCTGCCAGCAACGGATTTTCTGGGGGCTACACGCGCACCGATAATGGACTGTCTTGTGTTGCAATCACGGGCACCGGCAGCGAGATGGAGCGTGACTATGACGGCGATTTTCGCGTTTTCGCGTCTGACATGCGCAGCCCCGAAGAGATCGGACACCAAGCCGCGACCCGCGCTTTGGAACGTGCAGGCGCGCGCAAACCCAAGACCGGGAGCTTTCCGGTGCTGTTTGACGAACGCATCTCAAGCTCTCTGATCGGGCATCTCTTGGCGGCCTCCAACGGCACCAACATCGCGCGCGGCGCGTCTTGGCTACGCGATGCGATGGACCAGCCGGTTCTGCCAGATGTGCTGTCACTGACAGAGAACCCGCATCGCAAGCGGATGTCATCCTCCAAGCCCTTTGACGCCGAGGGGCTGCCGACGGCCGCCCGTAACATCGTCGAAAACGGCGTGTTGAAACAGTGGACGCTGGATCTGGCCCATGCCCGCAAGCTGGGGCTGCACAGTACGGCCAATGCGGCGCGCGGCACGTCGGCACCGCCCTCGCCTTCGGTGGGGAATGTCGAACTGACGCAAGGCGACAAGACCCGCGAGGATCTGCTCAAAGAAATGGGCACCGGCTTGCTGGTAACCTCGATGATCGGCTCGACCATCAATCCGACGACAGGCGATTACTCCCGTGGTGCCGCCGGTTTCTGGGTCGAGAATGGCGAGCCCATCTATGCCGTCAACGAATGCACAATCGCCGGAAACCTGCGCGACATGCTGCGCCGGATCATCCCGGCCAATGACGCGCGGACCTACCTGTCCCGCGTTGTGCCGTCGCTTCTGGTCGAAGGGATGACCCTTGCCGGAGACTGATCTGGACCTGCTGATCGCTGCCGCTCAGGAAGCCGGCAAGATCGCGTCGGGCTACTTCAAGGACGACCCCCAGACATGGGAGAAAGACGGCGGCGCAGGCCCCGTGACAGAGGCCGATTTGGCGGTTGATGCCATGCTGCGCACCGAACTGATGGCCAGCCGTCCCGACTATGCGTGGTTGTCTGAGGAAACCGAGGACACGCCTGAACGGCTTGATGCGGACACGGTCTTCATCGTCGACCCCATCGACGGCACCCGCGCCTTCATCGAAGGCTCGCGCACGTGGTCTCATAGCCTTGCGATTGCCCGAGCGGGCGTGGTCACCGCGGCAGTCGTCTATCTGCCGATGCGAGACAAGCTCTACGCAGCGGCGCAAGGTCAGGGCGCCACGCTGAACGGTGCGCCGATACGCGTCAGTGAAAACGCGCTGGATGGGGCGACGATGCTGGCCAACAAGTGGAACATGAACGCCGAGTATTGGCGCGCGGAGGTTCCCCCGGTTGAGCGGCATTTCCGCTCGTCCATCGCGTATCGCATGGCGCTGATCGCGGAAGGCAAATTCGACGCGATGCTCACCCTGCGCGACAGCTGGGAATGGGACATTGCAGCAGGCGATCTGCTGATCCGCGAAGCGATGGGCGAGGTGACAGATCGGCGTAACACCCCGCTGCGGTTCAACAATCCGCATCCACAGACAAAAGGTGTTCTGGCCGCCAATGGGCCGCTTCACGCTGCTTTGCACGACGCTCTGGCTTGACCGTCTGCGCCGATGGCGTAGGGTGCGGCGAGTTTCAGATCCGCAATTCGGAAGGCCCGTTTCATGACCCAACGCCTGCATCTTGTCTTCGGCGGAGAGCTTGTCGATCCTACGAAAAAGACCTTCAAGGACGTCAACGATATCCATGTGGTGGGCATCTTCCCCGATTATGACAGCGCCTATGATGCGTGGAAATCCGAGGCACAAAAGACCGTCGATAACGCCCATATGCGCTACTTTATTGCCCACCTGCACCGGTTGCGGGACGAGGAAACAGAAGCCTCCCCCACCGAAGAACTGGACTAGGGATCGATGGGCCAGTCGCTTGGTCTGGCGCTCTATCTGGCGCTGCGGGGCGGGGCCTCTGGTGCCGATAGTAAGCGCGCGCGGGCGGATCGACCCGGCGGGCTTCTGGTCTGGCTTCATGCACCCAGCGCCGACGCGGTGCGGCGGCTGAACGGTTTGATCCACCGGCTGCAAAACGAACGGCCCGACGTGTCGTTCCTACTGACCGCGCCCGATGCGGAATTGCTTCCCGAGCGGCCTTCCAAGAACCTTCTGATCGACGTGACGCCCACAGAAGCGCTGCCCAACATCGCGCGCTTTCTGGATCACTGGCAGCCCGATCTGTGCCTGTGGAGCGAAGGCTATTTCTTGCCCGGTCTTATCAGTGAGATCGGCGAGCGGAACATCCCCCTCTTCCTGGTGAATGCCGAGGCCGAAGCGTTTCAAGTCTCTCCGTTGGAGCGGGGCATGTATCGCTCTCTTCTGGACCGCGTGCGCCGGATTTTTGCAGTGACCGAGGCTGATGCAGATCACCTCAAACGGATCGGCGCACCACGCTGGCGCATCGAGGTCAGCGGCACCTTGCAAGAAAGCACCAGTGCGCTGCCCTGCAACGAAAATGAGCGAGACACGCTGGCCAATCTGCTTGCCGGGCGACCCGTCTGGCTGGCAGCCCATACCGAACCCGCCGAGGAAAACACCGTGCTTGAAGCGCATCGCCTCGCCAGTCGCGCCGCGCATCGGCTTATGCTGATCCTTGTGCCAGATGACCCGTCACGCGGACCGGGCCTTGCCAAATCAGTCGAAGCGCAGGGCTTCACGGTCAATCTGCGATCGCGCGATGAAGAGCCGGAGGAAGACACGCAAGTCTATATTGCGGACGCGGATGATGACGAGATGGGGCTATGGTATCGGCTTTCGCCCACCACCTATCTGGGGCGATCCATGTCGAATGGCGGGGGGTGCAATCCGTTGGAACCTGCCGCGCTTGGCTCGGCCATTCTCGCCGGCCCAAACACGCGCAGCTATATCAATAGCTACACCCGCCTGATTGAAGCTGGCGCCGTGCGCCGCGTGCGCGACACCACCACGCTCGCCCGCGCGGTCGAGGCGTTGATGCTTCCGGAAACCACTGCCGTCATGGCCCATGCGGCCTGGGACGTGTGCACCCAAGGCGCCGAAGTGTCGGACCGGATTGTGGCACTTGTGACAGACACGCTTGATACGTTGGAAGCCGCCTGATGCGGACGCCGTCTTTCTGGTTCACGCCGCCTGATGCGCCAGGACTGCGCGCGCGATTGCTGGCACCGCTGGGGGCACTTTATGCCCACGGCACGGCGCGGCGCTTGGCCAAAGGGCCGCGTGAAAAGATCGGCGTTCCGGTCATCTGCATCGGCAACATCAACGCGGGCGGCACCGGCAAAACGCCGACGACAATCGCCATCGCACAGCGCTTGATTGAGCGCGGAGAGACCCCGCATATCGTCTCGCGCGGCTATGGTGGATCGCTGGATGGGCCGGTGCAGGTGATTGAGCGTGAACATTCAGCCGCCCAGACCGGAGACGAGCCGCTTCTGCTGGCCGCCTTCGCGCCGACTTGGGTCGCCAAGGATAGGGCCGCAGGCGCGCGTGCCGCGGTGAAGGCTGGGGCCAGCGTGATCGTGCTTGATGACGGGTTTCAGAACCCGGCGCTTGCCTATGACATTTCAATCGTGGTCGTGGATGCAGCCAAGGGCTTTGGCAATGGCCGCGTCTTGCCTGCCGGTCCTTTGCGAGAGCCAGTGGCAACAGGCTTACAGCGTGCGGATATGCTCCTGTCCATCGGGCCTGCCCCAGCACAAGAGAGCTTTGCGGCGACCTTACCCAAGCTGCCATGCCCCCATCTCACCGGACAGCTGAAACCCCTGATGACCGGCATGGACTGGACGCGTACCCCATTGCTGGCCTTCGCAGGCATCGGACATCCAGAAAAGTTTTTCGCCACGCTCAAATCACTCGGCGCGACGTTGCACCGGGGCGAGGCGTTGGAGGATCATCAACCGCTGACCGATGCTCTGATGACCCGGCTGGAGACCGAGGCAAAGGCCCTTGGCGCTCAGATGGTCACGACTGAAAAAGATGCTGTGCGCCTGCCCGACAGTTTTCGCAAGAAAGTGCTGACCCTGCCCGTGCGGCTCGAACTGGCGGATTGGTCCGCGTTCGATACCGCCTGGGGTAACGTGAAAGATCAGCCGTCGAGCTGACCATCGATCAGCGACGAGAACTCAGAAAAGCTCATGTTGGAGTGGGTCGTGCCATTCACAACGAAAGACGGGGTCGAGCTGATATCATGCTCTTCTGCGTTCTCTTGATACCACGCGACAAGCGCCTGAGCTTTGTCACCATCGTTCAGACACGCGTCCAGTTCGTCATCATTCATGCCAGCCGCGCGGCCAATACGGCGCAGGTTGTCTGCGATCTGCGCAGGCTCGCCCTGCGTCCATTCGCTTTGCTGATCATAAATCATTTCGCTGACACCGAAAAAGCGCATCTCGCCGCCGCAACGCGCCACCATGGAGGCCCATAGACCGAACCGGTCAAAATAGACCTCGCGGTAGATGAACTGGACCTTGCCGGTGTCGATATATTCTTCCTTGAGCTGCTTGAACGGCCCTTCGTGGAAGGTCGCGCAATGCGGGCAGGTGTAAGACGCATATTCGATCACGGTAACCGGCGCATCCGCTTCGCCCAACGTCATCTCGACGATGCCGGATGTATCAATCTCGGAGGCGTCTTGCGCATTGGCCGCGCCCAGCGCTGGCGCTGCCGGGGTCGATCCCGTGCCGCCGGAGTTCAGAAAATACCCGCCAACGGCCACCGCCCCGACGAAGAGTGCTGCATATCCCAGAATTGGTTTCATAAGTGCCTCTTACTGTTTTGCTTTCGACAGGACATTGCCTGCTAGCGTTTCAATGGCCTGTTTCAGACCGTCATCTTTCACATCACCCGCGACCTGCACCGCGCGAGCCTTCGCCTCGGCTGTGATCCCGGGTTTGGCTTTTGGGGCGGGTGTGAACTGCACCTGCCCTTCAGAAAACCCTGTCGGCGCTGTCTGCGTGATCAGCACGCGGCTGATCGCAGTATAGCCGTAGCAGGTGTTCACCCGCTCGCGAATTTGCTCTTTCTGCATTTCGATCATCGGCGCAACAGCGCCCGTGGTCAGGATCGTCAGCGTGGCCCCGATACCACCGCGCCCATAGCCGACCTTCACGGGATGGGCCTGCGCGGCAATCTCAGCGCCCACAATCTCGGCCCAGTGGGTCAGAAGACGCGTTTCAGCAAAGCCACGGCTTTGGCTCGCCGTGCGGATACGCGACTGCAACAGGCCCGAGGCGCTTTTGAAGCCACGGGTCGTGCCGTTTTTGCGATATCCCGAACGCTCGGCCATCTGTCTTTCCCTCACTCGAACACTATTCTATCCGTGATCGGGCGGGGAACCAGCCCAATCCGAACAAGGATCATAAAGATTGCGTTATGACACAGCCGATTTAAGCGACACGCTGCTGGACTGGTATGACCGCCACGCCCGTCAGATGCCATGGCGCGCGCCACCGCTATCGGGACAAAAGGCCGATCCCTACCGCGTCTGGATGTCCGAGGTGATGCTGCAGCAAACCACAGTCGCTGCGGTGAAAGCCTATTTCGAGCGATTTACCAATCGGTGGCCCACCGTCCGCGATCTGGCCGCGGCAGAGGATGCTGACGTGATGGCCGAATGGGCGGGGCTTGGATATTACGCCCGCGCCCGCAACCTGTTGAAATGCGCCCGTGCTGTCGTGGCCGATCATGATAGCGTCTTTCCAGCCGATCACGATGCGTTGCTTAAGCTCCCAGGCATCGGGCCTTATACGGCGGCGGCAATCTCGGCCATCGCGTTTGATCTGCCCGAGACGGTTCTGGACGGCAATGTTGAACGCGTCATGGCGCGCCTGCATGACATTCACACGCCGCTTCCTGCCGCCAAACCCGAGCTGATGGTAGAGGCTCAAAAGCTGACCAATGCCAAGCGGCCAGGCGATTACGCTCAAGCTGTGATGGATCTGGGCGCTACGATTTGCACACCGCGCAACCCGGCTTGCGGAATCTGCCCTTGGCGGGACCCCTGTCTTGCCCGCGCGAATGGCACTGCGGCGGAGCTTCCCAAGAAGACCCCGAAAAAACCCAAGCCTATCCGCCTTGGCATCGCCTATATCGCGCGTCGCACCGATGGCGCCTGGCTTTTGGAGACGCGCCCTGACAAGGGACTGCTGGGTGGCATGCTGGGTTGGCCCACCACCGGCTGGGCCGAAGACGCGCCGCAAGAGGCCCCTCCCCTTGGGGCCGATTGGCACGACCTGCCTGCCGAGGCGCGCCACACCTTCACCCATTTCCATCTGCGGCTTGCGATCTGCACCGCAACTGTGCCGCAAGACGCGTTGCCAACCCGTGGACAATTCATCCCGCAAGATCGATTTCGTCCCTCAGACCTACCCACTGTCATGCGCAAAGCCTTCGATTTGGCCCATGAGACGTTACGGGACAGTTGAAAACCCGCGCTGATTGACCGACAAATATCCCATGTCGTGACTGTTGGAGCCGCGTATGATTTCGTCTCAGACCATCGCCAAATTTCACAGCGCTTTGCCCTTTGCTTTGTCGCTGGCCCTGATCCCGCTGGTTTTTATCGGCGCGGCCTATGGCGGCTGGACGGTACTGCTGCCACCCATCGCGACGTGGTATCTGTTTTCGATCATTGACGCCTTCGCAGGTCTGAACGAGGAAAACCCTGATCTGGAAACGACCGACGACCAGCTCTTTTGGTATCGCGCCATCACAATGATCTGGGCTCCGCTGCAGTTCCTCACGATCTTCAGTTTGATTTGGTATGTGGGTGCCACCGATCACCTGAACCTGCTTGAGAAATTCGGCCTGTTCTTCGGCGTTGGCGTGCTGACAGGCACCATCGGCATCACCTACAGCCACGAGCTGATGCATCAGAAGAACAGGCTGGAGCGGTGGTTGGGTGATCTGCTGCTGGCCATGGTGCTGTACAGCCACTTCCGGTCGGAGCATCTGCTGGTGCATCACCGCTATGTCGCCACCCCCAAAGACCCCGTGACCGCTCGCTATAACGAGGGTTTCCACAAGTTCTTCCCGCGCGTTTTGAAGCAATCGTTAACCTCGTCGTTCAAAGCCGAAAAGGCGATGCTCGCCCGCAAAGGTTTGCCATGGACGCACTCCAGCAACCCGTTTTGGAAATACTGGGCGCTTCAAGGCGGCTTTGCCCTGCTCGCGCTGGCCCTTGGCGGCTGGGTCGGTCTGTGGCTTTTCACCGTGCAGGCCTTCACCGCGATCTGGCAGTTGGAACTGGTGAACTACGTCGAACATTACGGTCTGACCCGCAAGCATCTGGGCGACGGCAAATACGAGCATGTCCTCCCCCGCCACAGCTGGAATGCCTCGCAAAAGGCCTCGAACTGGCTGCTGATCAACCTGCAACGCCATTCGGATCACCACTACAAACCCGACCGCCGCTTCCCCTTGCTGCAAACCTATACCGAAGCCGACGCGCCACAATTGCCCTATGGCTACCCGGTCATGACTATGATCGCGATGATCCCGCCCATGTGGCGCAAACGCATGAACCCGCGTGTGCGGCGCTGGCGCGAGATGTACTACCCAGAAATCACCGACTGGAAGCCCTATAACAAAGCGCTCCATCCGTTACCGCGCTAGGGTTTCGTTCTGGTACAGAGATCCCCGCCGGAGGCACCGACGATGTCCAGACTTGCACAGGCCGTTGTCCTCTTCACGCTGATTGCGACGCCAGCGACAGCCACTGTACTGGACGGTGCCATTCTACAGCAAACCGGCAATGGGACATTCATCAAACTGTCAACGGATGTCCCTTTCGATGTCGGGCAGGACAATTTCAACACCGATCACCTTTATGCCTTCGACGAGGACCAGAATATCGTCCTCGACCGTCCGATCCGCGTGGATGTAGGTGGCGACGCTGGAATCATCCCTCAAGGCCAGACCGTCGCCAGCCACTACGTCTTTTTCGACAGCGTCGACAGTTCGCAATATGGCTATGTCGAGTTCGATGCCCCGATCTTAGGCGTCGCAGCCCAGCCCGATACCATGGATGCGACAGACTTTCTGGCCAACACATCTATCAACTACATCAGCACCGATCTGCGTGGGCTTGAGACGGGCGATGAGATCTGGATCGACGTGCAAAACCCGTTCCGTCTTTGGGTGCTTTGGGCGGGGTCCTCGCCCGGTGACTATATCCGCGTGTTCACCGCGCAATCCCCCGCCGCGATGATGTGACAAAAAAAGCCCCGCCAAAAGGCGGGGCATAGTTAGTGCTTGTAGTCAGGCCACAGGCACCGGCGGTAAACTTTGGTTAATTCTTCATCTCGGACCGGATTTGCTGACGCAGCAGGTCGATGGGCACCATTTTGCCCTCGCGCTTGTAGCACCAGTAGGTCCAACCATTGCAGCTGGGGGCGCCTTCCAGCGCGGCGCCAACCTGATGGATTGAGCCCTTCACATCGTCACCAATCAGCGTGCCATCGGCGCGCACTTTGGCTTTGTGACGGTTGTTCATCGAGTAAAGGTTCTCGCCCGGACGCAGCATGCCGCGTTCGACCAGCTGGCCAAAGGGCACACGCGGCTCGGCCCGTTTCGAGGTAGAGACCTGCAACGCCTCGCGGTCAAACTTGCGGACCTTCGACAGGCGCTTTTCGGCGACCTTACGATAGGCTTCCTCGCGCTCGATCCCGATGAACTCTCGGCCCAGCATCTTAGCGACAGCGCCAGTGGTGCCTGTGCCAAAGAAGGGGTCCAGCACCACGTCACCGGGGTTGGTCGAGCCGACAATCACACGGTGCAGCAGGCTTTCGGGCTTTTGCGTTGGATGGGCCTTGTCACCCTTTTCGTCCTTCAAGCGTTCATGGCCCGTGCAGATCGGCAGCACCCAATCGCTGCGCATCTGGATGCCCTCGTTCAAGGACTTCAACGCCTCGTAATTGAAGGTGTATTTCGCGCCTTCAGACTTGGACGCCCAGATCATCGTCTCGTGCGCGTTCGTCAGCCGTTTGCCGCGGAAGTTCGGCATCGGGTTGGACTTGCGCCAGACCACATCGTTCAGGATCCAGAAGCCTTCGTTCTGCAACGCGGCCCCGACCCGGAAGATGTTGTGATAGCTGCCGATCACCCAAATCGCCCCATCGGGTTTCAGGAGTCGGCGCGCCGCTTTCAGCCAGTCTTGGGTAAATCGGTCATAAGCGGCGAATGAGGAAAACTGATCCCAGTGATCATCAACCGCATCGACCTGGGAATTGTCCGGACGATGCAGAGTGCTTTTCAACTGAAGATTGTAGGGCGGATCGGCAAAGATCAGATCGACAGATGCCTCCGGCAGACTGTTCATCATCTCGATGCAGTCCCCATCCAGGATCGTGTTGAGAGGGAGTGCGGATGCACTCTTCGCTTTGGTCATCGTTGTCATTCTCTGCCTCTGTCCCCGGCACTTTTTGTGCTCGTTGGTTGAGGTCAAAGATGAGTCAAAGCTGATTCGCCGTCAAATTCTTTTTTGAATCAGTTACTTACATATTTTTCTTGATACAAGATATTGTGCACCGGTTTGAACGAACGTCTATGGTGTGGGGTTATGCCGATATTTCGGAGCGCTTCAACATGCGCTTTTGTCGGATAACCTGCGTTTGTCTCCCAGCCATAGCCGGGGTAGTGTTGCGCCAAATCCCACATGACATAATCTCGCCTGATTTTGGCCACAATTGAGGCCGCCGCGATGCTTTGAGACCGGC
Source organism: Cognatishimia sp. MH4019 (assembly GCF_020177595.1). GTDB lineage: Bacteria > Pseudomonadota > Alphaproteobacteria > Rhodobacterales > Rhodobacteraceae > JAHTBL01. The sequence goes on from NZ_JAHTBL010000004.1 coordinate 284,143, forward strand.
CATCGCCTTTAACAATCGCCTCAGACGAAAGTGTCAGCCCACGCGGGATCAGGTTGCCATCGACCAGCACATGATCAGGTGTCTGTTTCAGCCCCGCCACCGCCCGCTCCATCGCCAAATGCGAGGCGCGCAGGATGTTGATGTCGTCAATCTCCTCAACCGTCGCTTCCCCAAGGGACACATCCGCGACTTCCCACAACAGATCATTTAGCATCCGCCGTTTCTTGGCCGTCATCTTCTTGCTGTCATTCAACCCGTCAGGAATGCACGCCGGGTTGAGGATCACCGCGGCAGCCACAACCGGCCCGGCAAGCGGCCCTCGCCCGACCTCATCCACGCCAGCGATATGCACCAAGCCACGACCCTGCGCAGCGCTTTCAAATGAATAATCCGGTCCCATATGGACGGCTTGCCGCATCCCGCCCCACACCGCAAACAAAAAGGAGGAGGGGCCATGACCACCCCCTCCTCCAATCGAGCCGGCGACCTCAAACCGCCGGTCTCTGCTCGAAAGCGTTTAGCGCCCTGCGATCACATAACCTTGCTTGCGAAGGCAGCCTGGCCCCCAGCCGCGGCGGACACCTTCATAGGTCTCCACTTGGCGGCGACATTTGCGGGGCAGGCTGTCGACATAATCATAGTTGCGACGCAGGCAGCGACCCGACAGGATCTTGCGCGGCCCCTCCCATGTGCGCACCCGCGTCAGGCAATAGCCCGGAAGGCGCGCAGACTGGTGGGGGCGCTGATGAACGTGCTTTTTCTTCTTCGCTTTGGGTTTGTAGTGATGGTGATGCACTTGCTTGGTGCGCTTCTTACTTTTGTTTTCGTTCTCAATCGCCTTGCCGATGATGAACAAGACAGTTCCCGCAGCGAGGATCTTGGCCAACTCGTCATCGGCACGCGCAGGCGCGGTAGGCAGGCTGGTCAGCGCCAGCGCCGCCGCCAAGACCGATGCAATCAATCCTTTGGTCATCTCGTGTCCTTTCGTAATGCGGTCTGTGGCGGTTGGGCCGGTGACCTGAGATGACCTGATTTGAGAGCGCCCCCGCGCGCTAAACAATAACACCCCCTTGTTATCGGATAACACGCCCGTCAAGTGCCGGTTGTTATTGAATAACTGGCAGGTGGCGGTCATGTTTTCCCCATGAAACGTCTTATCGCCCTAACTGCGCTAACCCTCGCGCTGGCTGGCCCCGCCCATGCCGCTTGTTTTGCCGACTACAAGGCCAAGCAAGACGATCCCTTGCGCTTGCACTATGGTGTGGCGCAGATCTCGGAGTGTTCGGCGCAGGCCGCCAAGCGCGAATTACGCCCGCGTCTGGCCCGCGCCGGATGGGAGCTTTTGAACATCCTGTCGATCTTTGATGACAGCGGACTGGAGGAGCGCAAAGACAATGCCGGACGTCACTTCCTCCGCTACTGAGCCGACACGCGGTGGCAGTCGCATCGTGGCGTTTGGCCTCGGCGCGATTGTCCTGATCCTGCTGGTCACAGGCCTCGCCCTGTTCTGGAGCCTGCCCGACGCGAACGCGTTCAACGACCGGGTAGAGCGCATCTTCATTGAGAACGACGCACTGACCTCGGGCAACCAAATCAAACTGCTCGAAATCCTCGCCCAATCCGGCACCGCGTTTTCCGACACACTATCCAGCTACCGCATGGTGATCTTCGTGCTGCTGGTGTTTGCCACAGCCCTTCTGATCGCCGCCTTGGTCTTTTTGGTGATGCTGATCGGCCTGAACCGGCGCATGGCGCAAGTTGAACAAGCCGGTATTCAGGTGAACTCCCTTCTGATCAGCCGCGATCAGAACCTCGTCTATCTGAACAACATGGAGTTCAAGCTGACCGAAGCTGCGATTGAAACGCTGTCCGTTCTGGCCGAGGCGCGCATGGACGACGATGTTCTCTCCGGCGCCGAGATCGAGGCAATGATTTCCGGCCGCTCCGCCTCAGACTGTGACGAGGCGGCTGGCGCCACACGGATCAAACGACTGCGAGACACACTTGGTAACCAGATGGTCAGCGACCTTCTGGTCCGCAATATCGCGCGCAAAGGCTACATGCTGTCGATAGATAAAGACGTCATTCGGATGGTCTGAATTACACTGGTGATCCCGGCAGGATTCGAACCTGCAACCTGCCCCTTAGGAGGGGGCTGCTCTATCCAGTTGAGCCACGGGACCACACGCAAACTATTTCGCTCTATTTGACGCAGCGCGCAAGACGCAAGCGCTTGGACTTTTTGAATGTTAGCGGCTAACATTTAGGAAAGACTCGCAGCAGAAAGACCGCAATGGCCCCCAATGATATGAAACGCCCGCTGACCCTCCGTGATGTGTCGGAGGCCTCGGGTGTCAGTGAAATGACCGTCAGTCGGGTGCTGCGCAATCGCGGCGATGTCAGTGCGGCGACGCGCGAAAAGGTGTTGGAGGCGGCCAAGACCCTTGGTTATGTGCCCAACAAGATCGCAGGCGCCCTGGCCTCGCAACGTGTGAACCTCGTGGCCGTGATTATCCCGTCGATGTCCAACATGGTCTTTCCTGAAGTGATGACCGGTATTTCCGAAGTGCTGGACGAGACGCCGCTACAACCCGTTGTCGGTGTCACGCACTACTCTCAGGATAAGGAAGAAGCCGTTCTGTATGAGATGCTGTCATGGCGGCCTTCGGGGATCATCATTGCAGGGCTTGAGCATTCGGATGCCAGCCGCGCGATGTTGAAAGCGTCGGGCATTCCGGTGGTCGAGATTATGGATGTCGACGGCACGCCCATCGACAGCATGGTCGGTATTTCGCATCGGCGCGCAGGTCGCATGATGGCGCAGCAGATTGCGAAGGCAGGCTTTCAGAATATTGGCTTCATGGGCACGAAAATGCCGCTCGATCACCGGGCGCGGAAACGCTTTGAAGGGTTGATCGAAGGGCTCGCAAAGCATGGGCTCGAAGTGCAAGAAAAAGAGTTCTACGAAGGCGGATCGGCGCTGGCCAAAGGGCGCGAGATGACGCAAGCGATGCTTGAGCGCAATGAAGAGCTCGATTTTCTCTATTATTCCAATGATATGATCGGCGCTGGCGGGTTGCTGTATTTGCTTGAGCAAGGCGTAAAGATCCCGCAGGAAATCGGGCTGGCCGGGTTTAACGGCGTCGAACTGCTTCAGGGCTTGCCGCGTAAACTGGCCACGATGGACAGTTGCCGCCTTGAAATCGGGCGCGCAGCCGCCCAGATCATTGCCGACCGTTGTGAAGACCCCAATGCCGAAACGGGTCAGGTGATCGAGCTGTCGCCCAAGGTCAGCTTCGGCGATACGCTGCGTCGCACAAAAGGCTAGCGCCGTGGACAGCGCGCGCGCTTTGGTATTTAAGCCCGCCGAACAAAGAGACTCTATGCCATGACTGCCGTTTCCATCGTCATCCCCATGAAGAACGAGGCCGGCAATGTCGCGTCCGTCGTGACCGACATCGCAGAGGCCTGCGCGGGCATCGCCTATGAGATCATCATCGTCGATGATGGCTCTACCGACGGCACGGGCGATGTGGCGCGCGGGCTGGATCATCCGGTGCGCGTTCTTCGCAACGAGCGCTCTGGCGGGCAAAGTGCAGCTGTGCATAGCGGCGTTCTGGTCGCCAAAGCCGATGTGATTTGCACATTGGACGGGGATGGACAAAACCCGCCGTCCGAATTGCCCAAGCTCTATAAACCGCTTCTGGCCGACACGCAGAACCGCGTTGGTCTGGTCGCCGGACAGCGCGTGGATCGTCAGGACACGGCCGCGAAAAAATGGGCGTCCAAGGCGGCGAACAAGCTGCGCTCGGCCATTTTGAATGACGGCACACGCGACACGGGCTGTGGCCTGAAAGGGTTCCGCCGCGATGCGTTTCTGCGCCTGCCGTTCTTCAACCATATGCACCGCTACCTGCCCGCGCTGTTCAAACGCGACGGGTGGGAGGTCGTGCTGGTCGATGTCAGCCACCGCGAACGTGGCGCGGGAAGTTCCAACTACACCAATCTGCAGCGCGCCTTTGTCGGCGTTTGGGATCTGTTTGGCGTGGCTTGGCTGATCCGCCGTCGCAAGACCGCCACCCCGACGGAGGTCACGGATGGATAGCGTCTTTGCGTGGCTCAAGGTCGACAGCTATCTTGAGTTCTGGTGGGTCGCCTTTGGCCTTTTTGGCCAATTGCTGTTCACGGGGCGTTTCCTTGTGCAATGGATTGCCTCGGAACGTGCGAAACGCTCAGTGGTGCCGATCGCGTTTTGGTATTTTTCGATCAGCGGCGGGATTATCCTGCTGGCTTATGCGATCTATCGGCAAGACCCTGTTTTCATTCTGGGCCAGTCGATGGGCCTTTTCATCTACCTCAGAAACCTGTGGCTGATCCGTGTCGAACGTCGTCTCGACACCTGACCGCGCTTGGCTGAAACCGGCGCTTCTGGGCGTCGGGCTGCTGACACTTTACCGCGTCTTGGCGCTGTGGTGGGGGCAGTTGGACCTCTTTGTAGACGAGGCGCAATACTGGTTCTGGGGGCAGGAGCTGGCCTTCGGCTACTACTCCAAACCGCCGATGATCGGCTGGGTGATCCGCGCCTTTGTGGAAGCCGCTGGCAGCGATGCCGCCTTCTGGGTGCGCCTGCCTGCACCGCTTTTCCATGCGGTGACCGCCTTGATCCTTGGCGCCATCGCGCGCGAGCATCTGGGCCACCGCGCGGCCGTAATGACCGCCTTGGGATACGCGACCATGCCGGTGATCGCCGTCGGCTCCACGCTGATCTCGACCGACACGATCATGTTCCCGTTTCTGGCGCTCGCCTTGGGCGGTTATCTGCGCCTTGTGCTGGAGCCGTCACGCAATCTTGCGCTCTTCACTGGGGCGATGCTGGGCCTCGCATTTCTGTCGAAATACGCGGCGATCTATTACATCATGTGCGCGGGCTTGGTGGCGCTGGCTTTGCCGCTGGAGCGCCTGAGGGCACGTAACTATGGCATGATCCTGCTCGCCTTCCTGATCACGATTTCGCCCAACATTCTGTGGAATGTCATCAACGGCTTTTCGACCGTTCAGCACACGATGGACAACGCCGATTGGGTGCGCGATCCCAGCGCGCGCGCGGGGCTGAACCTCACCGGGCTCGCCGAGTTTTTCCTGCTGCAATTCGCTGTCTTTGGGCCACTGATCTTTGCCGCTTTGCTGACAATGGGATGGCAAGCGATCCGCGGGCAACTGACCCTGGTTCAGGTCACGTTGCTGCTGTTTGCACTGCCGATTATCGCGGTTGTCTGTATACAGGCGCTGCTATCCGAGGCTTATGCCAACTGGGCCGCCGCCGCATCTATCGCGGGGATCGTGGCGGTAATGCCCTGGCTGATCGAGCGTCCGCGCTGGCTGCGCGCGTCGTTCTGGATAAACGGAGCGGTCAGCGTGGTACTGCCGCTCCTGACCCTCTTCGCAGGCAGCCTGTCGCTGGATGGGGAAAACCTTGTTTTCAATCGCTACGTCGGCCTTGATGAGATGTCGGAAAAGATTTTCCAGCTGGCAGAGGACACTGACCAGACGGTAATTGTCGCGTCGAACCGCGATGTTCTGGCGGATCTTTTCTACACTGGAAAAGGGCGCGGTTTCACGATCTATGCCTCGCCCTTTGAAGGCCGTGCACCGCATCACTACGCGCTGAAACACCCCTTCGAAAGCACAGGATCGACGGTGCTTTATGTTCAGAAAGAAGGTCGCTCGCGCCCTTGCCCGGAATTTACCAAGTTCGAGATAAATAATGACGAGGGTAAATACCGGACGCGGCAATACATGGGGTTCGTGATTGAAGGTGACTGTCTCGAATAGGCGCTAGATCACCCCATCCGCCCGCAATTGAGCGCGGTCTTCCACAGTCAGACCCAACGCGTTCAAAATCTTATCCGTATCCGCCCCCAGCGCAGGCGGGGGTGTCTCAACCGAAAGTGGCGCTCCGTCAATCCGCGCGCCCGCCCGCACCACAGTGGCGCCCGCTGGCACATTTGGAACGTCGTCAAACCGGGCCAAAAACCCCCGATCCGCGATCTGCGGATGAGACAGAATTTCAGGCACGCTCATCACCTCACCTGTTGGCACACCCAGAGCGTTTAACTCGCGCACCCAGTGATCGGCGGGCTGTGTGACCAGCACTGTTTCAAGTTCGACCATCAACCGGAGGCGATTGGCCTTTCGATTCTCGCGCGTAGTGAAATCAGGGTCCTTCAGCAGATCCTCGCGGCCCAGATGACGCGCAAGGCTGACCCATTGCTCGTCCCGATTGGCCGCGATGTTGATATGCCCGTCGGCCACCCGGAACGTTCCAGACGGCGCAGAGGTCGGGTTCTCGTTGCCGTTTTGCTGCGGCGCGACACCAGCAATCAGATGATTGGAAATTGCCCAACCCATCGTCGCCAGCGTTGCTTCCAGCATCGACACGTCGATTACACAGCCACGCGGCGTGGCGTTCAGCGCAGCGCAGATTGCCATGGCAGCGGTCAGGCCGCCCACCGTGTCGGCAACCGGATAGCCTGCGCGCAAAGGCCCCTCGCCCGCGCGCCCGGTGATCGACATGACACCCGACACGCCTTGGACGATCTGGTCATAGGCGGGGCGATCCCGCCACGGGCCGTCCTGCCCAAAGCCAGAGATTGCAGCATAGATCAGCCGGGGGTTTTCGGCGCGCAAGACCTCTGGCCCCAGCCCCAAGCGCGCCATGACACCGGGGCGGTAATTCTCGACCACAACATCCGCGCTGCGCACGAGCCGTTTTAGCAGATCTGCGCCACGCGGGTCTTTCAGGTTCAACGTGACAGACGATTTCCCTGCATTCTGCGCCAGAAAGCTGACACCCATATTGGCTGCGTTCAACGCGGAATCAGCGCCCAATTGCCGGGCCAGATCGCCGCCACCCGGGCGTTCTATCTTGATGACCTCGGCACCCAGATGCGCAAGCTGATGGCAACAAAACGGACCCGCAAGGACGTTGGTCAAGTCCAGAACCCGCACGCCCGTCAGCACAGAAGTTGTCATCGTAATGCCCCTCGTTCCTGACAAGCACGCTATGCGAGCGCTGCGTCAGCGTCCATCAGCCTATTTATCTGACTAATTTTATCAGGATTGACGGGAACCCGCACACTCCCTATCTTGGATCGTGTTAGAGAATCCATCCAAGCCACCCTGTTCTCAGGTCAGCCCGGAGCCATAGCGCAACAGGAGAGACCATGACAACGCCAATGACCCGCCGCCTCTGGCGCGCCCTGATCGAGGCCACCCACACAGGCCTCTGCCCGACCGAACGCCGTTTGGCCCGCAGCCTGGACCGGATTGAATCATGGGGTTGATGATGACCGGACGCCCCGCCCCCACACCGCAACTGGTCGATGACACGCCCAGCTATGATGCGCAGGACCTCACAGGACAGGACGGGCTGGCCCGGATCGTTCTCAAAGACCAAATCTACACCCTACGCATCACCCGTGCGGGGAAACTGATCCTCACCAAGTAACCCCGCCACACGCGGACACTCCGCGCTTAGCCAAGGTCGCCATGTCGAAAGTTCCAAGCCCCTGCATTGACGTCTGCAAGTTCAAACGTCAGGGCCATTGCATCGGCTGTTCGATGACGAAGCCCCAGAAATCGCTGTTCAAGCAGCTTAAAAAAGCGAAACACCAGCAGGCGTTCGTGCACATGCTGGTGTCTCAACAAGACGCTTTAGGCAAATATAAGCACTGGGCAGAGGCCTATGCCAAGAAGTGCCGGAAGAAAGGGGCCAAAAACCCCGCCGCTTAGCGCAGATGCGCGCGCAGCATCCAGGCGAATTTCTCGTGGGTCTGACCGCGCGCGATGCACAAATCCTCGGTCAACGTATCGCCATGCTCGGCAGCCAGTTCACCGGCACCGCCAAGCGTCGCAGCCAACGTGACCTGCGCATCCATCATTGCTTTGATCATGGTTTTATCATCTGCGTGCCCGTCATGCTCGGTCACCTTTGAGCGCTTGAGCATTCCCGCAAGCATGCCTTCGGCGTGGGCATCCAGCGCTTTGATCCGCTCTGCCAAGTCGTCTTGGGCGACGAAATGATCTTCGTAGATTTCCTGAAACAACGCGTGCAGCGGGCCAAAGCCCATGCCCGTCACGTTCCAGTGAAAGTTTTGCGCCAGCATGGTGGTGACAGCCGTCTCGGCAACCGACTGATTCAGAGCCTCCGCAATTGCAGTGGTGGCGTCGGGGCTCAGGTTCGCAGCAGTTTGTGTCATTGTGGTATCCTCGTGATAAATATCAGCTGGCTGGCGACGGCTGGCTCGCTTCCCGTTAAAGATAAGCGAGTTCAATCGAAAGCCAAGTAGTTTTTTAGAATAATTCTAAAAACCGAGCTGGGCGAGTAGCGACAAGACCATCCGGTGCGTGTATTTCGGCAAGCGCGAGCCAAGCAGGAACGCAGCACTGTCGGTATCATCGTCACGCATCGCCGTAATCAACGACAGCAACCAGGCCTCATCGAAAGAGGCAACATGAACTGTTGGATGAAACACGACCGGCGCTTGCCCCCATGTGTCGCGCAGTAATTGCATCAGCGTCGTCGCTAAAATCTCGCGTTGAAGTGCAATGCCACAACCCACAGCAGCGCACACACAATAGCTGTCGACCCGCCCTGAGATGCGCGAGGCCCGCAGCAAATGCCGTAACGGTACCAATGTCGTGCGTTTCGTCTCGTCTAGCAGCATCGTGCGCTGCACTGACTTCAAAACGACTGGCTCGTTCAGAGAAACTGCATGTAAGGCCATAGTAAAGAATCTTACCCGGATTATTCCTGATTAAAATAATAAGATTATGGCTGCCTGCATAGTGTCGAGGTGACGCAGTTCGGCCAAAAGCCCCACAAAAAAGGGATTGCATAGGTATTCAATCAGAGTAGTCTCTGCGCGACAGCATACGGAGATACATGATGACCCCCGCAGATATGGAAGCTCGAATCGTCCGCTATGGCGATCTGGTGCCCTGCAAGACCGCCTTTATCGACGCCCACACCCCTGGCAGTGATCAGAAAGAGAACTTTACGATCATCGGCGGCGGCGTCTCGGAAAGTGCCGATCAGCATGTCCATATCCGTGACACGCCTGGGTTTAACATCGGGGCCGCTGGACAGCCTCCAAAATGCCGCAACTCGCTTCATACGCATTCGACCGCAGAAGTGTTTTTCGTTCTCAAGGGCCGCTGGCGGTTCTTTTGGGGCCGCTGGGGCAACGCGGGCGAGGTCGTATTGGAGGAAGGCGATATCTTCAACATCCCCACCGGCATTTTTCGCGGGTTCGAGAATATCGGCACCGATTACGGGATGATCATGGCGATCCTCGGTGGCGACGATGCGGGTGGCGGTGTTCTCTGGGCCCCCCAAGTGATCGAGGATGCAGCCGATCACGGGCTGGTTCTGGGCGAAAATGGCAAGCTCTATGATACCAAGAAGGGCGAAACGCTACCCGATGGCATCGCGCCGATGCCCTTGCTGGATCAAGCTGTTTTGGATCGTATGCCTGAACCCACGACGGCAGATGTCATCCCCAACTATGTCGCGCGTTATTGGGATATGATGGCGCTGGCCGACCGCCAGCCCGCCGATGTCATCTCAGAGACCGGCATGCTGCGCGACAAACCCGGCTTTACAGTGGAACTGCTCGCACGCGGCTCCATTTCAGATGACAGCTACAGCACGGACACGCACGAAGTTCTCATGCCTGTGCGCGGTCACTGGAAGCTAAGTTACGAGGGCGGTGAAACCGTGTTGAACCCCGGCGATACCTGCGCTGTACCGCCCGGCGTCACGCGCAGTCTGCGCCCTTCGATGACCGGCGAGGCAAGCCTTTATCGGATTCGCAGCACCGATGATCCCGCAGGTCCGACGCTGCCGGTTTAGGCGCTAAATAAATCCGAGCCGGCCCAGCGCATCGCGGGCCTGCTCACTTTCTTTTGGAGTGCCGTCCAGCACAGACGAATTGAGACGCTGCACAACAGAGCTGAGCTTTTGATCTGCAATCTGCCCGCGCAAAAGCGTCATAAGCTGATCATCCCGCATTTGCAGAATGGCGCTGGCAAGGTCCTGTTCGACCTTTTGAAAGTTAGACATGGCGATCCCCAGGTTCTGTCGTCTCCCTGTTACTTTTCTGACATCCTAATCGATTCTCACCAAACGATTTTTCAGGATCCCATAAGCACAAAGCGCCGCAGCGCGTGTAATTGACCGATGGCATCAAGGCCCAAATCGTCAATGATTACTGGTGAGCCCGTCTCGAAGATGGCGGCGCGCTGGCCATAAGCCAACGCGTCGATGTTTTTCTTGTTAATTTAGAAACCGGTACGCCAACGCCCGAAGTGGTCTGGGCAGTTGGTATCCGTGGGGCGTCACGCCTAGATCGGCAACCCGTAATAGCTGCGCAAATCATCCAGCCAATTCCGGTTTACCCGGTTGATCGCTTCAAGCTGTGGCGCATCGGCCAATTCGCTCGAGGTCAAATCCAGCACCAGATGAGTATCTTGGGCTGCTTTATGGCGCAGCTTTTCTAAAGGGATGACAAGCTGACGACCGGGCAAAACATTGCCGTTATCGATCACCATATGCGTGATTTTACGTTCTTCAGGTGTCATGAGGAAATCAACCAGATTGCCGAGTTCCCCGTCAGTGCCGAACACATCAGTTCCTTGGATCGTCGTGAATTGATCAAGATCATCAATTAGCTCCTCTGCAACACTGCTGTCTTGCTCTTGCCGACGCTGTCTGATCAGAGCCGCCATCATCGCGGGCGAGATCGTGTTGCCAAAAGGACCGACGACAACCGGCGGCATAGCGTCCAAGAAAATAGTGTCGTCTTCTTTCCAGACCGGCGCAGCCTCAAGCTGAGCGGCGGTGATATCAAGTTCGATAGATCGATCTTCAATCGAAATATCGGAAATCATTTTGCTGGATATCAGCACGGTATCGCTTTGAAGCCAGCTTCCAGTATCGACCAGCAGAAAGGCCAATGTGCCATCCGCGATCGAGAAGAATACATCTTTCACGGGATAGCTGTTGTCATTTATCTGCGCGTCATATCGCGCCAGATCTCCGAGTGAAAATAGCATACGTAACCTCCTGCAACTCAACGAATGTCTTTTGAGAAAGTTCCGGAACCTTTGGGGTGAGTCGCCCGTTGTCCAACTGAACAGCCAACGAAAGGACGAGAAAATGAATATCGATATTTTTGTCGCCGGGCTCGTTGGAGTAACTTTTGTTGCCGTGCTTATCTTCGCGTTGACGTCGAAGAAGAAGACACAAGAACGCATGGCTGATGACGATGCTCCCAAGTCCAGTCTTGCAGCGGATAGCAACGACCATCGCCGCGCAGACTACTGAGCGATCTGACAATCAAATGAAAACGCCCCGCTCCACATAGGAGCGGGGCGTTTTTTTGTTTGAAAGAGCGACTATTTAGCTGCGGCGCGCGTTTGATGCGTGAGAGCCAGCTTGCAAGCCATAAAGAAAGGCCTCTACCAGAGGTGGCGCTGTCACGGCTTTTGCGGCGGTTTCGGTAGTTTCCGGTTTCGGCGTTTGTTCGGAATCTCCCGAGCTCATTAAAACACCAATGATCACCAAACCGACACCACTATATATGGCTGCGATAATCAGAGCCGCTTGGAGAGCGCCAAAAGCAACTTCTAGTACGATCCAGCCAGCGGTGGTCAGAAAACCGATGCCGACGGCGATAAGGATAGACGCACAAATGCCCAGGGCGGCGCGACGGCCGGCCCGGGCAAAGGCGTTTTCAATTGCGCTGAGCATATTATTTCCGCGAACCCAGCATACCAATCAGGAAACCGACGCCGGCTGCGATCCCAAGCGCAGTCGCCGGTTGGCGTGTTACAAAATCATTGGCTTCTGCGCCAAGTTTTTGCGCTTTGACCTGTGCGTCGGCCAGCTGAGCAGCGCCAACATCGCGAGCTTGTTCAACGCGTTCGCGCACCTTCTCCTTGGCGTCTTCGGTTTTCGCGGTCCCCATCTCGGCCATCAGCGACGTCAGTTCTGCAATGTCTGATTTGATGGTGTTGATCTGCTCTGCCAGATCACCGGTGTTGGGACTTTTTGCTTTGCCATTTGTCATCGATGTATTCGCCATGACGGCCTCCTTTGCGTTGCGTGTCTGAGAAATGAACGCATTGCTGCCTTCGGAAGTTCCCTGAAAAAACTTGGGAACTGCACGGCACTGGCGTGAGTTTATTTTTCATCTTGGGCCATCTGGCCGTAACCTTTTGGAGGAAAAACAATGCTTTATTGGGCACTCGTCTTTTTTGTCGTCGCAATCGTCGCAGGCGTCATCGGCTTTGGTGGCATCGCGTCCGCATCTGCTGGCATCGCGCAGATTCTGTTCGTGATCTTCTTGGTGCTGTTCGCAGTCTCGTTGATCGCACGAGCCGCGCGCGGACGCTGACACTTTACAACAACGCACACAAGAAAAGGGCCACGCAGTAAAATGCGCGGCCCTTTTTCTATGCCAGGTACGAATTAATCAACCGCCAAGCAGCGCAGAATATGCAGCGACAGGAGGGAGCGCAGCCAGCGGCAAAGCGAGAAGACCAATCAACGAAATCACCCCATCGCGTGTCAGAAGTCCGGTCGCAATCAATGCGACGACGCCTCCAATCAAACTCGACGACATCGGGACAATCTCCAAGAACGGCAGGATAAGTCCAAGCACTGCGCAAAAGCTGTAAAGCACCCGTGAAGCCGGAGGCGTTACCAAAACAAGAAGGCGATTATGAGAGTGTTTGTCGATCCATTCAGCGGCCCGGCGAGCCTTGCGCAATGTCCATTCGGACCGGTCCGAGTCGATCTCGATAGCACCCAGACGGCGCGGCACCCAGATGCGCTTCCGCCCCCATGCGCCCTGCACAGAAATCAGAAAAATCAATATACCACAAAGGCTTGAGAAAAGCGGAATGCCGCTTAGAGGTGAAACAAGAAACAAAGACACCGTCAGCAAGCACGGCGAAAACGCCGCTGCGCCGAACGACCCCAAGATATCGCCGAGACACGCGTTTTTCTCCCGCGTGGCGTCTTCCAGCGTATCAACGATTTCGGTGATCGGTTCTGCGTTTCGCATGACACCTCTCTTCGCAGCAAAAAAGGCCGACCCGCCGGTCGGCCCTTTTGAAGTCTCTAAGAGACAGGTCGCATCAGGCGACCTTTTTCATCCAGTTGTCCACTTCGTTGCGGACCTCTTCTTTGCTCTTGCCGTATTTGGCTTGAATGATGCCTTCGAGCTTCTCGCGATCGCCTTCGGCACGGTCGACTTCGTCATTGGTCAATTCACCCCATTCGGACTGAACGTCACCTTTGATCTGTTTCCATTTGCCTTTAATTTGGTCCCAGTTCATCTCGCTCTCCTATGTTGATGATTACTAACCACTCAACCCCAGACGGCCCTGAAATGTTCCGTGCGCGTTATGCGTCAGACCATTTCCTCAGGCACGCCCGGCAGGTTCTTGCCGAACCGGCGTGCTGGCGCGACATTGTAAGGGACCAAGAAGCCGCGACGGTCTTCAGGCGCGCGCGCGGCATTCGTATCGCCTAAACGTCGCCAGTTTTGCACAGCGTCGATGCCCCCCAGAAACGGGTCCGGGTCAGCGTCACGCAACCAATGGCGGACGCAGCGCTCCTTGAGATGGCGCACGGTGTCATACACGGTTAGTTCGACACCAGCCTCTGTGTCCCAGCTCAGACTGCGCCCATTCAAATTGGCGGAAGAGACAATCGCTGCACGGTCATCAAAGATCGACACTTTGGCATGCAGATAAACCAACGGCGCCTGATGCAAAACGTCACGATCAGTGCCTGCGGCACGTTCAGGTTTAACCGGTGCACCGATAAAGGCGCGCTCTTTGAACGCGTCAGCCACCTGCATGACGCAGGACGCCTGCCGATACTCGCCATAGCGCGCGTCCAGGCTGCGAGAGCCTTCAAAAGCCACATCTTCAGGGGCAGCGGGCAGGATCAATACCAACCCCAAGGACGAACGGCGCGCTGCAGCAGTGCAAAGCGCATCCGCAACCTCGCGATCGCGAAAGTACTGCGTTTCAAGATAAATGAGGTCGCTGGCTTGCGCGATATTTTCCAAATGCGCTTTGCGCAGAGTTTGGATTTTCGGAAGCGCAGACATGGTAAACGGCGCATTTGTCTTCGGGGCAGATACCGTTTGCAGAAACGGACGCGGCAAAGCCTGCGCGGCTTTCTTGCCTCGGGTCACCTTTGTGAAACTGTCCAGATGACGCTTGGCGGATTGCGCAAGATCAGCATCGCCAACCAACATCTGGACGTCGTGCCAGGTTTGATCGCCATCACGATCATGATCAGGCGTGTCATAGCGGCGCTCGTTCAAATCAAGCCCGCCGACATAGACATGCTTGCTATCAATCACTGCAATTTTGTGATGATGGGTCGCGGGCATTAGCTGCGTGCTTGGCCAAAATGGCACCTGCGCTGCGCCATCCTGAAAGCGTAACGGCCCATCAAGCGCTGGATGCTCTGTCCGAAAGCGCGCTTGGTCAGGTTTGGCAAGACCATTATAATGCGCGGCAATCTCTTTCAGAAGGCTGCGCGTTTTGGGCCAGATCGCAAAATTGGCAAAGCTTCCAACGCGCGCGCCATGCATCTCGGCCCGAACACGGATCAGATCGGGATGCCGTGTGACCTCGCGCAACGCAGCCCCACGTCGAACCGCGCGCCACGCCGTGCCGTGCAATTTCCAACGCACAACGGGTTCGAAATCGGACACGGTCAGATCAAAACGAATCCCTTGATCGAGCTTGTGGCGCACCAGGTCAAACCAGTCTTCGCCGATGGCGCGCGCCGCGTCACTGCGCAGCTTGGTGCTGAAATCAAAGATGCGAAACCCGGCCAGCACGTCGGTCTCGGCCTCAAGAACGGCCGTCTCGAAAGCTGTAAACGCTTCTTGGGCGGTAAGTAGGATCTGACAGGATCGGAGCGGTTGTGCATGTGTCATGGATCAGTAATCCACGACCTCGTCGCGAAAATCCTCGACACGGAAGCGCGTTTCGATGGCGTAGCTGGTAGGTGTTTCATGGACCTCGATCTCACCATTTAGCTGGGTCGCAAATGCACGGATCAGTTGTTGCCCCAGCCCGGTCGACAAATCATCCGGCGCCTCAGCCGCTACCGTATTCGGATTACGCGTATTTTCGATGAATAGGCGCGCAGTCTCTTCCTCGGAGAGCGATAGATGCACTGACAGATGCGCCGTCTCTCCTTCAGCTGCGCCCAGATATTTCGTTGCATTTGTCAACGCCTCCGAGACCAGCATTGCCAAAGGAACCGCTTGATCGGGGAAAACAATGACAGGCTCCAGATCAAGGTTAAGCGTGACTTTCCGGTCATCGCGCGTCCCGATGGCCTGACTTTGCTCAACAATCTGTTCAATCAGCTTTGCCGCGCTGATCTGGGTCAGCGTTTCGGCTTGGTAAAGCGTCCGGTGCACACCCGAAAGCCCCATGATCCGGTCTTGCACCTGACCCAGCGCATACTTCGTCTCGGGTGAGCGGGCCTTGCGAATCTGCATGTTCATGATCGACGAGATGATCTGCAGGTTATTCTTAACCCGATGGTGCACTTCCTTGAGCAGGATCGACTTTTCGCGCAGGCGATGCTCTTGCTCGGCTTCGTCTTGGATAAGATCTTCGGCAAGGCTGCGAAAACCGTCTTCAATCATCAGCAACTCCGCAGGAGCGCCGCGATTTTGACCAAATTCCGGCACGGTGCGCTCTTGCGAGAAGCGCCGCATCGCCTTGTTCAAACGCGTGACGCGGGCGATGACAAAACGGTCAATGACAAACCATGCCACCAAGAGGCTGGACAGCCACATCACGAAGGGCAGCGCGATGTTTAACCAAGCAGCCGCGTCAGGGTCGTTATACGTCTCGTCAGTGTTCCACGAACTGAGGGCATAGACCACATCCGGGACAATCGGGATCACGGCATAGGCCAACTCATCCCCGTCCATATGTGTGTCTGTAAACGTCCGCGACTCACCATGGGCAAGCTCGGAGAGAGCGAAACTACTGGGCAATTTACGTTCGGCTTGTAGACGCCCACTTTCAGACGACAGCAGAGTGCCTTCGTGATTGAAGGTGACCAACGTCACCGGGTTCGCCTCGCCTAGAAAATCCTCGGATTCGACGACATCACGCAGAGGAAGCGCGCCCAGCATGAACCCTTTCAGACCGGTTCCATTAAAGACTGGCTGGGTCAGCGTTAGCACACTCATCTCAGTGGTGGGGTCATCCAGCAAGACATCGACCGTAGGCTTGGGTTCGGCGAGCAGCTTTTGAAAGCTTTCTTCTTCCGAATAGTCCAAGGCCATATCCGCAGTCGAACACACACTGCTTCCATCGGGCTCAATGAACCCAACGAAAGCGAATTTCTCGTCGGATCGCAAAAATCGCTTTAGAAAATTCTGGCAGACTTCTGGATCATCCAAAACCGACTCGATTGAGTTGGCCAAAGCCTGAGTTGCTCCGAAAGCGCGTTGGATCAATTGCCGCTCACCTGATGCAGCCGTTTCGGTCAATGCGCGCAGGGATAGATCGGATCGCAGCTCTGCTTCCATACCCAAGCGTTGGTTTTGCACAACGCCAATAACGCCGAGCGGCACCAGAGCAAGGGTTAGAAAAAACAGAACGCGCGTCGTCAGACGTTGATGCGCGGCGACGCGCTCTGTCATCTCATTCCGCCATTAACCCGCGAGGCAACGACAGCCATGGTCGCATCGTCTGTCAGCTCCATCGCCTCGTTCTCATTGATGTGCATTAACTCAGCCAACTTGGCCCGCCCGCGATTCACCCGACTTTTGATCGTGCCGATGGCCACGCCGCACATCTCGGCCGCCTCTTCATAAGCAAAGCCGGATGCACCAACAAGGATCAGTGCCTCGCGCTGTTCATCCGGCAATTGCACAAAGGCCGCACGGAAGTCAGTCATCTGAAGCCGTCCGTCATGGTCAGGCTTTTGCGACAGGCTTTCGGTGAAGACGCCATCAACATCTGCCACTTCGCGTTTGGTTTTGCGGCGGCTGGAATAATATGTGTTGCGAAGAATGGTAAAAAGCCAGGCCCGCATATTCGTGCCCACCTCAAATTTTTCGATGTTGGTCCAGGCTTTGACCAAAGTGTCTTGCACCATGTCATCAGCTGTCGCCGAATTGCGCGTCAGCGACATCGCAAAGGCACGCATTGCCGGCAGATGGTCTACCAGCTCGTCTTTGGGATCAGGCGTGCTCATTTTGCGTTGTTGCTCCCATTGCCGGGCGCATCTTGCGCCTTGAGCTGAGCGAGAAGATCCTTGAACCGATCAGGAACGTCTTCCTTCAAGGTTTCGTCGTAGACGCGCTTTAAATTCGCATCAATGGTATCTTCGCCTCTTGGCCTTTTCTCATCCTGCGCCATGTTTGGCTTATCCCTTCCTCAATCGGTCGTCAAAAATTTGAACACTGACGGGAACTAACTGCAACATTGGGCGTTTGGTTCCATAAAATTTAAAAAAGGATGTCGGACATGACAACTTCTCAGGATTTCACAGCCGCCATCAGTGAAGCGCTCCCGTTTCTACGCCGGTATGGCCGCGCGCTGACCGGGGACCAAGACACTGGCGATCGCTATGCCGCCGCAACGCTGGAAGCTGTTCTTGAGGATCGCAGTGTGATCGACGCTGCTTCAACCGTAAAAACGGGCCTGTTCAAGATGTTTCACACATTGTGGAAAAGCACAGGCGCACCCATCGAACATAACGAGACGGGTTTGCGCGCCGAAGCGCAAAAGCATCTGGCCAAGTTGACCGAGAATACGCGCGAGGCGCTGCTGCTTCACACAATCGAAGAATTCAATGTTCAGGCAGTTGCCGAGATCATGGATATCGACCAATCCGAAGCAGACCATTTGCTGTCCGTCGCGCGCCGCGAGATGGAAGACGCTATCGCGGGCCGCGTCCTCATCATCGAGGACGAGGCTATTATCGCGATGGATCTGGAAAATGTCGTCGCCGACATGGGCCATCGGGTGACGGGGATCGCGCGCACACGCGTTGGCGCAGTGGATATTGCCAATAAAGAGCGTCCCGATCTGATTTTGGCGGATATTCAGCTAGCCGATAATTCCTCTGGCATCGATGCGGTCAATGATATCCTCGCCGCACATGGCGACCGCCCGGTGATCTTCATCACTGCCTTCCCCGAGCGTTTGTTAACCGGGGAACGTCCCGAACCGGCTTTCCTGATCTCCAAGCCATATTCAGAGGCGCAGGTACGGTCAGCGGTGAGCCAAGCGATGTTCTTCTCATCAACCGAAACGCTCAAAGCCTGATCGTTTCTAGTTATCCGAAATTCAAGCGCCCCAGATATCTGGGGCGCTTTTTTGTTAAAAAAAGCCCCGCCGAAAGGCGGGGCAGTTAATGGGCAGTCAGTCAGGTGGGCTGACTGCGGGACAATTTCTTAGGTCTTTGCAATCGCTCGCAGCATCCACGCCGCTTGCTCGTGAAAGGCTGACCGCGCTGTCGCCAAATCTTCGGTGACCGGGTCATGACGCCCTTCCGTAAGCTCGATCAATGCGTGCAGGCGATGTGCGATCCGTTCGTGATCGGCGGCCAGATCTTCACACATTTCCCCCGCTGTCGGCAGTTCGTGCTTATCGTCAATTGCGGAACGCGCCATGATATCCTTCATCGCCATCGGCGCAAATTGACCCAACGCTCGAATACGCTCTGCCAAATCGTCGGCAGCTTCGAACATGTCCTCGTACTGCGCTTCGGTCAGATTATGGATCGAATAAAACAGCGGACCTTCCACATTCCAATGATACGCGTGGGTCTTGAAAATCAGGCGATACGTGTCCGCCAATACATCAGCCAAACCGTCAGTGATTGGCTTGACGTCCTTCACACCGGAATGAACTTCATCGGTCTGGGGTGCGACTTTCAGGGCATTTGCCATGATAAATCTCCTTTCTCATTCGAGTCTTTTCTAAACGCGAGAAAGAGGGAACTGTTCCTGTCACAGCGCAGGTTTTTCTGGCGACAGATCACTTACGTTGTCCGGCTGACCCTACCAATCAAGCGCATCAAGCAGCATCTGTTCGGTGAACGGGCGGTCGACCTTTCGCCACTTACCCTCTGGCAACGACAGCGGAACCGAGCTGCCATTCGTTAATACGATTTGAGAACCTGACGCGATCCAAGCCGCGATTCGCTGATTGGTCTGCACCTCGTCCATGGGCGTATCTAGAATGATGATTTGCGGCGATCCTTGGGGGAAATCGCCGCCATCCAAAGTCTCCACCGATAGCAAATTGACCCCTGGAAACGCAGCGCGCAGGGCCTCTTGCATGTCTGTCCGTACAAACGGATCGGTTTCGATCAGAAGAATATTCACAGGAGTTGATCCAGGACGCGGATAAAGAGACCTCTTTATGGAACCCTTCGACGTCATGCGCATTAAACTGTGACGTAGCAACGAGAGGTAATTTCTGATCATGGCCACGCATTGCGAAAGCTGTCCGCTCCACAAAAGCACGCTCTTTACAGATGTCAGTCCTGAGGATCGCCGCATCACACAGCGTTTTAAATCAGGGGAATTGATGGTCGATCCCGGAACGCCTGTAATGATGGAAGGCACGAACGCGCCACAACTCTATACTGCGCTACGCGGAATGGGTCTGCGTTATACGACATTGCCCAATGGCGAACGTCAGGTCATAAATTTTGTCTTTCCCGGTGATTTCATCGGCTTGCAGGCTGGCGTCATGGGTGAAATGAGCCATTCTGTCGAAGCGACGACCGCCATGACATTGTGTGTTTTTGACCGCAGCGATTTTTTCAAGTTCTTCAAGTCAAACCCGTCGCGGGGATACGACATCACTTGGCTTGCTGCAGTCGAGGAGCATTTTTTGGGCAGCTCCCTTGCAACTGTGGGTCAACGGTCGGCAATCGAGGCCGTCGCTTGGGCACTATTGAAACTTTTCCAGCGAGGCGAACAGCTTGCGTTGGTCCGACAGGCCAAAATGCCTTTGCCTTTCCGGCAACAGGATCTCGCAGATGCGCTAGGCCTGTCTTTGGTTCATACCAACAAAACGCTCGCGAAACTGCGTGACCGTCAACTGGCCGCCTGGTCCAATGGCGTGCTGCAAGTCAATGACCCCGAGATGCTTGCTGAAGTGGCACTTACCGAATTTGAACCACTGCCGAAACGCCCCTTTATCTGACGCAGTTTAGCCCGCCTAACTGCGCGGGCCTGCAACCAGCCAAATGATGAAGCCCAGCAGCGGCAAGATCAGCACAAGCAAACACCACAATACTTTCGCACCGGTGCTGACGGATGAGCCGACGATAGATATGAAAGCCCAGATATTCAGGCCCAATAAAATCAGGCTCCCCAGCCCAGCGATCTCTACCATCTCAAACCTCCATTGCAGGTTGGCGCGACCGCGCCCAACGCTTTCATAGATAAGCGCCTTGGTCAGACATCGCTAGTCTGTGCGGGTCTCGTCATCGTCCCCATCCGGCAAATCGCCATGGGCTTGCAACCGGTCACATCCCCACAAGATTATGAAGCTCAGCACCGCAAGGAATGTCGCTTCCATCAGAAAACCCAGCCCGCACGCGATGCCGATCCCGCCAACGCCCCAGATCGCCGCGCCACTGCCGACACCGCGTAATCGCCCGTCACCAGAATTGGAGATAATTGCGCCTGCTCCAAGAAACCCGATCCCGCCGACAAGTCCTTGGATCAGCCGGGTGGGGTCAACGCTAAGCGCAGGGTCGCTCGCCACTGAGCTTAGCGAGAAATTCAGCGTCACCATCATCAGGCCTGCCGATCCCAGAGAGACGAGCATGTAAGCGCGAATCCCAAGTGGTTTGGCTTTCATCTCGCGCTCGACCCCGATCAGAAAGCCCAGACCCAAGGCTACAGTCGCGCGCAAAGCAAAGTCGGCAAACTCAATCATGGCGCGTTTCGCTCAACTCGTCTTTGACCTGTCCATAGGCCATCAACGAGAAAATCGCGGTGCCGCCGATCACGTTGCCTGCCAGCACCGGCAGGAAAAACCGGGTCATGGCGTCTGCGAATGATAGGTCATTCTGCACCATCAGATAGGCCATTTCGACCGATCCAGCGACGATATGAGTAAAGTCACCCGCCGCGATCAACCATGTGAATGTGGCAATCAGCAAGAAGGATGCGCTTTCGGCTTGCGGCAGCATCCACACGATGCACGCCACCAGAACGCCTGCGGGAATAGCGCGGAAAAATGCCTCTTGCGGGGCGAAACCTGTTGCGTGGCGCGACAACTCCATCATAGCGGGGGTAATCTCGGCCGGCAGCGCAGGCGTGTAGACATAAAGCGTGGCGACCGCGAATGCACCGACGACATTGGCCCCCAAGACAATTCCCCAAAGGCGGATCATCCGACCCAACATTGAGCCATCGCCGGTATGAATGACCGGCAGGACGGTCGTAATCGTGTTTTCGGTGAAAAGCTGCATCCGACCAAGGATCACGATCAGGAAACCCAGTGAATATCCCAGATTTTCAATAAGATATCGCGATGGTGTGTCTGGCAGATAGGTGCGCAAGATGGCCTCTCCGACAACGGAAAAACTGATCATGATACCCGCAGCGATTCCCGACCAGATCAATGCACGGTTGGTGCGCTCAAGCTCTTCCTCCCCGTCGCGCCGGATCACTTCATAGATCAGCTTCGGAGCGAGCTTTGAGGCGCGTTCGACCGACATCTCGTCATTTGTCTCTTCAAGCGTGCCGTCCCGTTGATCTAATGCGTCTCGGTCCTGCGCGGGGTCGATTGCCATGTGTCATTGTCCTTTTCGCGTAAAGCCCCTCTCAACGCGCAGCGCTTGATTTGGTTGCGAAATTTCTTCGCGGCATCGACCATGGCAGGGAACTTTCCTCATCCTAAAGCGTTCACACCAATCATTTCTGACAAGACCTACAGAGGACCCATGGAACAAATCGAAGCTGTCACCGAAGACGCCGCAAACTGGTTTTCAAGCATTTTTACGATGGAGATTTACGACGGCAGATCCGTCGCTGATCTTCTGACGTTGGAGGCCTTGCTCGGCATTGCCGGTAATGTCATCGCCGCCATTGCGATTATTCTGCTGGGTTTCATGGTGTCGGGCTTCTTGCGCCGCCGGGTGCGTCAGCTGGGCGAAGATCACGACACGCTGGATGACACGCTCTTCATCTTCTTGGGCAACATTGCCAGATACACGGTCCTCGCCTTCACCGCGCTCTTCGTGCTCAACACATTTGGCGTTCAAACGACTTCTATTATCGCTGTTATCGGTGCGGCAGGCTTGGCGATCGGTTTGGCTTTGCAAGGCACATTATCCAACGTCGCCGCAGGTGTGATGATTATCCTTTTTCGCCCCCTCAAGATCGGAGATTTCGTTCAGGTCAATGACGTGATGGGCACGGTCAAGGAAATCACGCTCAACTATACCGAGATCGCAAGCCTGGGGAATGTGAAGGTGATCGTGCCAAACTCCGAGGTTTGGGGAAACACGATCAAGAACTATTCTGAGTATCCCACGCGCCGGGCCGAGTGGACATTTGGCGTTGGCTACGGGGTTAATCTGGCCGATGCAGAACGTGTAATTCACGACACGATCATGGCCGATGACCGCTCGCACTCCGATCCTGAGCCGTTTATTCAAGTGAATAATCTGGGCGGCAGCAGTGTCGATTTTCTGGTGCGGGTCTGGTGTAGTTCCAGCGATTACTTCCAGTATCAGGCCGACATGAAGCGCAAGGTGAAAGAGGCGCTGGATGCGGCTGATATCAACATTCCCTTCCCCACACGCACCTTGGTGCACGAGACGCCCGCAATCTCGCTTGTGGACGACAAACGCGATGACAAGGATGATCAGTCCATCGCCGCTGAATAAGGTGTTTCAGACCCTGCCCGTTGCATGACGGGTGGGGTCTTTCCGTTGCCTCAGCCCCAAAAATACCCCTGCGACTTTTCTGCTATTGATTTATCTGATTATTTTACTCAGAAATAGGGCCGTATAGTCTAGCCATTCTGCATCCCAAGCCGAAAGCCCGACGCTGTTTTTCAAGCTTGGCATCGCGATGCACCTGATCCTGTCTTCCAAATCCACTTTGGCCAAGTCGCTGTCCAACTGGACGCGATTACGGTCGATGCTTGTCCTGCAGCACACCCACCATTCCAAGTGCTTCCTCAAGGAGAACCCGATGAAGACCGCCCCCCTTTTGCTAACCCCACTCGCGCTTGCGCTGGCGACCCCGGCCTTCGCCGTGGAAAAGGCCGACGTTTTGGACAATTACGCCAATATCGCCGCTGCAAAATATGCCGACAGCCTGACCACGGCCCAACGTCTGCAAACCGCCGTCGACGCCTTGATCGCTGATCCCTCAGCCGAGGCGCTGCAAGCTGCCAAAGCCGCTTGGCTGGCCGCGCGCGTCCCCTATCAACAGACCGAGGTTTACCGCTTCGGCAATGCCATCGTCGACGATTGGGAAGGCAAGGTGAACGCCTGGCCGCTTGACGAAGGTCTGATCGACTATGTCGATGGCACCTATGGAGGTCCATCCGACGAGAATGAGTTTGCGGTGCTGAATGTCGTGGCGAACCCGTCCTTCAGCCTGTCCGGCTCGGATGTTGATGCTGCCCAGATTACACCTGCCTTACTCGAAGAGACCCTGCACGAAGCTGACGGCATCGAGGCCAATGTCGCGACCGGCTATCACGCAATAGAGTTTTTGCTATGGGGTCAGGACCTGAATGGCCATGACGCCGGCGCGGGCAATCGCCCATGGACCGACTACGCCTCAGGCGACGCCTGCACCGGCGGCAATTGCGACCGCCGCGCGGAATATCTCAAAGCGGCGACCGACCTGCTGGTCTCGGATCTTGACTGGATGGCCGCGCAATGGGTCGAGGGGGGTACTGCCCGCGCGACCTTGACCGAGAACGAAGATGCCGGGATTTCCGCCATTTTGACCGGCATGGGCTCGCTGTCTTACGGCGAACAAGCTGGCGAACGGATGCGCCTTGGCCTGATGCTGAACGACCCCGAGGAAGAGCATGATTGCTTCTCCGACAACACCCATAACAGCCACTATTATGACGGGCTGGGTATCCAGAATGTTTATCTGGGAGAATATGTCCGCATTGACGGCACACTCGTCTCGGGTGCGTCGCTGTCGGGCATGGTTGCAGCAGCCGACCCCGCCTTGGACGCTGAAATGCGCAGCAAACTGTCAGACACGATGATGGCGCTTGGCCGCATCAAGACCGCAGCAGAGGCAGGTTTTGCCTATGACCAAATGCTGGAGCAGGGCAATGCAGGGGGCGAGGCGTTGATCATGGGCGGCGTCAACGGACTGATTGACCAGACACGGTCGATCGAACGTGTGGTCGCTACCCTTGGTGCCGACGCGATTGAGTTTGAAGGATCTGACAGCCTCGACAATCCCGACGCGGTTTTTGAATAAAAAGCGCCAGTCAAAACATGTCGCCCGACTGCCTCGAATGGTCGGGCGGCGCTCATGTGATGCTGAGGTTTTTGACCACAGCATTGCTCAACATTTAACGCATCAAGGTGGTCCTCCCATGCCCGCCAGCTTCCACTCTCTTGCCGTTCTGACAATCTGCGGCGCTTTGCTCTCCAGCACCGCGGTTGCCGATGTCACGCTTGAGCCGCATCTGAATATCATCCCCCGGACCGAAGCCGAGGCCGCACGCATTGCCAAGGTTCTGACGCCGCCCGACGATTTCACCACCGCAGCTCCGTTCGAGGAAATGTCCGCAGGCGCGGCCACCGTTCGGGCACGCAATAACGCCGATGCGTTCTCGCAGCCCTCTGGCAATATCTCGTTCGAGGATGAGTTGACCTTTAAGGTTGGCAACGGCCTGTTCAAGAAGCTCTGGGTTTCGTCCCCTTCCTCAACGATGGCGTCAGACGGGCTTGGCCCGCTTTATAATGCGCGCTCTTGCCAGCGCTGCCATATCAAGGACGGGCGCGGCCACCCGCCAGAGCTGAATGACACCAACTCCATTTCGATGTTTCTGCGCATCTCGATCCCCGGTGGCCCTGACGATGGCATGGCCCAGATCGAAGACTATATCGCGACATTGCCCGACCCGGTTTACGGCACGCAGATGCAAGATTTTGGCATTGCCGGAATGCCAGCCGAATACAGCCTGCAGATCGCGTATGAAGAGCAACGCCTCGAGCTGTCAGAAGGGGAAAGCGCCAGCCTGCGCGTCCCAACCTACACCGCCGCCGATCTGGGCTATGGGCCACTGCACCCCGACGCGATGCTCAGCCCGCGCGTCGCCCCACAGATGATCGGCCTTGGCCTGCTGGAGGCGATCCCGGCGGCCGACATCCTTGCGCTGGCCGATCCGGATGACGCCGATGGCGATGGCATCTCGGGCCGACCCAATATCATCTGGTCTGCCGAATTTGACCAACCCATGCTGGGTCG
Organism: Cognatishimia sp. MH4019; assembly: GCF_020177595.1. Taxonomy (GTDB): domain Bacteria; phylum Pseudomonadota; class Alphaproteobacteria; order Rhodobacterales; family Rhodobacteraceae; genus JAHTBL01. The sequence goes on from NZ_JAHTBL010000004.1 coordinate 309,702, forward strand.
TTTTGGCCTCAAGGCTGGCGCACCGACAGTGAAAGAGCAATCCGCCGGGGCGTTTGCTGGCGATATCGGCATCTCCAATCCGCTGAACCCGAACGCATGGGCGGAATGCACCCAAGCGCAAACCGACTGTCGAAACGCACCCCATGGCGACGGAGATACCCGCGTGACCGAAATTGACGCCGAAGGGCTGGATCTGGTGACATTCTATAGCCAGAACCTTGCCGTGCCTGCCCGCCGAGACGTCAATGACCCGCAGGTGCTGCGTGGTAAGCAAGTGTTCTACGAGACCAACTGCGTCGCCTGTCACCAACCCGCATTCGTCACCCACCGGCTTGAAGACCAGCCAGAACAGAGCTTTCAGCTGATCTGGCCTTACACCGATATGCTACTACACGATATGGGCGAAGGGCTTGCCGACAATCGTCCCGAAGCCCGCGCCAATGGCCGCGAATGGCGCACGCCACCTCTTTGGGGTATCGGCATGACAGAACGGGTCAGCGGCCATACGTACTTCTTGCATGACGGGCGCGCCCGAAACTTGCTGGAAGCCGTGCTTTGGCATGGGGGTGAGGCCGAGGCGCAGAAAGACGCCGTTATCTCCATGCCTGCTGCGGACCGTGCCGCGCTGATCGCCTTTTTGGAAAGCCTTTAACACATGCGACTCATCGTTCTTCTTTTGGCTCTGATGCCGTTGGCCGCACTCGCGGACACGCGGCAGATCGTCGATACCCAGATCCTGCCCGGTGTCACGCAACTGGCCGAACGTGCAGAGACACTGCACAAGACCGCCAGGCAGAACTGCACGCCAAGCATGCCCTTGAAGGACGCCTACAGCACCGCGTTTGATGCGTGGGTCACCATCAGCCATCTGCGCTTCGGCCCGACCGAGACGGACGACCGCGCCTTCGCGCTGGCCTTCTGGCCCGATAGTCGGGGCGCGACACCCAAAGCGCTGTCCAAGCTGATCAGCCAAAGCGACCCGATTGCCCAGACGGCGCAAGGCTATCGCGACGTCTCCATCGCTGCGCGCGGATTTTATGCGCTTGAGTTCCTGCTCTATGATCCCGCCTTCACCGACGCAGGCAAGCCAGAGTATCGCTGCCAACTGATCCAGACGATGACTGCTGACATCGCCCTGACAACACGCGCTATCGCGCAGGACTGGCATGGAAGCTACGCAACCAAGTTGATCGACCCCTCCGCCGATGGCCCGTACCGCACCGATCAGGAGGTCACGCAAGAGCTGTTCAAAGCGCTCAGCACCGGCTTGCAGTTCACATCAGAAACGCGCTTGGGCCGACCGCTCGGCACTTTCGACAAACCGCGTCCTTTGCGGGCTGAAGCACGCAGGTCAGATCGCTCCTTGCGCCATGTAGAGCTGTCGCTGAGCGCGCTGCAATCGCTAGCTCTGGCCTTGGCGTCAGACGCGCCTGAGCTGCAAGGCACCCTTGATCAGCGGTTCACAAAAGCCCTTGAAGTCGCGGGGCGCATTCAAGACCCCAGCTTTGCAGGCGTCGCTGATCCCGCTTCCCGTCTTAGGGTCGAAGCCTTGCAAAGCGCGGTCGAAGCGATCCGCCTGACCGTTGGTCTTGATCTGGCCTCCCACTTGGGCGTTTCCGCCGGGTTCAACGCGCTGGACGGTGACTAGAATGACGACGCGTCGTCAGGTTCTTGCAGGGCTTCTTGCTACCGGCCTCACCCCGCGTCCCTCATGGGCCGATTTGGGCGGTCCTGCATTTCTGTCTGCGGCGGGTTTGCCTGATGGCGGTTATGCGCTGTGTGGTATCAGCGCCGCGCATGACGTGCTCTTTCGCCTGCCGTTGCCCACGCGTGGTCATGCCGCCGCCGCGCATCCCACGCGCCCCGAGGCTGTCGCTTTTGCCCGCCGTCCCGGCACCTTCGCGCTAGTCATCGACTGCCGCACTGGTGACGTCCGTGCGACACTCAACGCACCGACCGGGCGGCATTTCTACGGCCATGGCGTCTTTTCCCAAGACGGCACACGACTTTACACAACCGAAAATGATTTTGAAGCCGGTGAAGGCCGGATCGGCATTTGGGACGCCACCCAAAACTATCGCCGCATCGCCGAAATCCCAAGCGGCGGCATCGGCCCCCATGACATCAAGCGTTTACCCGGAAAAGACACGCTTGTTGTCGCCAATGGCGGTATCGAAACCCATCCGGATAGCGGGCGCAGCAAGCTGAACCTGCCCACGATGCGCCCGAATCTGAGCTATATCGACCAAGGCGAGGTTTCGGAACAGATCGAACTGACGGCAGACTTACACAAGAACTCCATCCGCCATCTGGCCGTCTCTGCCAGCGGGGAGGTTGCTTTCGCGATGCAACGGCAAGGCGACATCACAGACCTGCCACTTCTGGCTCTGCACAAGCGCGGAACAGCGCCACGTCTGGCGCAAGCGACCAGCACCGACTGGCGCGCCATGCGCGGCTATATCGGCAGCGTCGCGTTCTCGACCAGTGGTCTGCAGCTCGCAGTCACCTCCCCGCGTGGTGGGCGGGTTCAGTTATTCGACACCCAAACAGCGACGCTACAGGATCAGGTGCAAATGGCAGATGTCTGCGGGGTCGCGACAACGCGCGACGGTCTTGTTGTTACCTCAGGAACAGGTGCGATCCGCTTTCTATCCGGGCGCACCACCCCGGTGCCGGGTCTGCGCTGGGACAACCATTTGGTCGCCATCCGAGAAAGCTCCACTTAACCGCATCATTTCACTCGACAATTCGCTTGCCAGCCTGACGCCGCGTAAAAAAGTGGCCCCAAGACCACCACGCAGCACCTCATGGTTGAAATCACACGGTAATACCTGTTTCTGCGGACGCTTGTATGCTTGTTTAGCGAAATGACGTTCCAGAATTCCTCCGACGCGCCACTTGCGAGCCTCAGCCGTGCGCTTTCTGCGCGCATTGCGCTGATTTACCCGGATATAAATCCCGATATCCTCGCCAGCAAGATCGTTGAAGCCTTCTGGCCCGATGGCACGATGCGCCGCAAACGCGCCCGAAAAGCGGGCAATGCGCTCTGGTCGCAGGAAGACGCGCTGCTGATCACCTATGGAAACTCGCTGATCGACGGCAAGCATAAGCCGCTCGACCTGTTGCACCATTTCCTGGGCGCGCAGTTGAAAGGCGTGCTGAACGGCGTGCATATCCTGCCGTTCTTTCCCTTCACCTCTGACGATGGCTTTGCCGTATCGGACTATACCAGCGTGAACCCCCAGCTGGGGGACTGGACCGACGTGGGGCGCATCGCGAGTGATTTCAAATTGATGTCCGATCTGGTGCTGAACCATGTGTCCAGCCAAGGCCAGTGGTTCAACGCCTATCGCCAACGCCAGGCTCCCTATGACAGGTTCTTCTTTGAAGGCGACCCGAATGATGACCTCAGCGCGGTCGTGCGCCCTCGGACCACACCGCTTCTGCAAGAGGTCGAAACCGCCGACGGCCCGCGCCATGTCTGGTGCACGTTCAGCCATGACCAGATTGATCTGGATTTCCGAAACCCCGAAGTGCTGCTGGAATTCCTGCGGATCATCCGTCTGCATGTAGATAATGGCGTGCAGATCATCCGCCTCGATGCGGTGGCGTTTTTGTGGAAAGAACCTGGCACCTCGTCGATCCATATGCCGCAAACACATGAGATCGTGAAACTGATCCGCATGCTATGTGATTTCGCGGTGGAGCCGATCATTCTGCTGACGGAAACCAACGTCCCCAAGGCCGAAAACCTCAGCTATTTCGGCAAGCAGGACGAAGCTCATGTCATCTACAATTTCCCCCTGCCACCGCTGATCCTGCATGCGCTGCTCTCCGGCTCTGCCACGCATCTGGTGGAGTGGCAACGCACGATGCCACCAGCCCCGCTGGGGTGCGCTTATCTGAACTTCACGTCCAGCCATGACGGCATCGGGATGCGCCCGGCCGAGGGGCTTTTATCACCCGAAGATCAAGCCGCGATGATCGAAACCGTGACCAAGGTTGGTGGCCGTGTGTCCATGCGCACGCTGCCGAGTGGCGACGAAGCACCATACGAGTTGAACACCACCTATTTCGACGCGCTCAGCGAACCCTTTGACGGGCCAGACGACCATCATATCGCGCGGTTCCTTTGCTCTCAGATGATCGTCATGTCGCTGGAAGGGGTGCCTGCCTTCTATATCCATTCCCTGCTGGCCACACCAAACGATCACGACAGCGTCGAAAAGCGCGGGATGAACCGGGCCATCAATCGGCATCGTTGGAATTACGATCTGCTGCAAGAGCATCTGGCCGACCCGCAAAGCCAGCATTCGGTTGTTCTGAATGCGATGCGCGACCGGTTGAAAATCCGCCGCAAGCAAATCGCCTTTCACCCGAACGCCACGCAATTCACGTTGCAGACAACCGATAGCCGTGTGTTCGGCCTGTGGCGACAGAGCCTTGATCGCAAGCAATCCATTTTCGCCCTGCACAATGTCAGCGCCGAGACGGTCACGCTGCCCGCAGCCACCCTCAATTTGATCGCCGACGAGAACTGGAGCGACGTTCTCGCCCCCGATGACACCATCGCAGACGAGATCGTTTTAGCGCCGTATCAGTGCCGCTGGATCACCAATCTGAGTTACTGAAACTCCTCCGCATCAGCCATCGCCGCTGCCTGCAGATCGCGGACAAAGCGGGGGTCGGCCGCATGCACACGGCTCCAAGTCGGAATAAACGGCGTCTCGTGTGGATTGTCCAAAAAGGTCTGCCCCGCCCGCATAATGGCTTCGGCAAACAGCTCGATCGAGACCTCTTCCGAATGCCGGTCCAGCGCCAGCCCGTTCATCTGCGCGTCGCTGTGATAGGCCTCCAGCAGGTCCAGCGCGCTGCGGTAATACGTGGCCTTCAGCGTGCGAAACGTGTTGTGCGTAAAGATCGTGCCATCGGCGGCGAGCTTGCGGAAAATCGCCTTGCAGATATCCGTAGACATCCGGTTCAGTCCGGCATTGGCATCCTCGGGGCTGAGCGTCTGATGCTTGTGATCATAAGCATCCGCGATCTCCACCTGACAGACGGAGCGCGGCGCAAGGTTGCGCCACGCCTCTGACAGTAGACCGATCTCCAGCCCCCAATCCGATGGAATCCGCAGGTCCGGCAGAATATTGGTGCGCATCGCCATTTCGCCCGACAGCGGGTAGCGGAAGCTGCGCAAGTAATCGAGGTAATCGCGATCTCCGATCACCTTCTTCAGCGCAATCAACAAGGGGCTGACCAACAGCCGGGTGACACGCCCGTTCAGCTTGCCGCCCCCGATCCGCGAGTAATAGCCCTTGGCCAACTGATAGGGGAATGTCGGGTTCGCCACCGGATAAATCAGCTTGGCCAGCATATCGTTGGTGTAGGTCAGAATATCACAATCATGGATCGCCATCACCGCACTGTCTTCGCAGCCGATCAGATAGCCCAGCGAGGACCAGACGTTTTTGCCCTTGCCCTGCTCAGACGGGGCCAGCCCCATCGCGTCCAGCCGTTGCCCCAACTCAAGCATTCGCGGACTGTCATTCCAGATCACGATATGGTTCTGGTTCAGCCCTTTGAAGAATTGACGCGCGTGGCGAAACTCCTCCTCATTGGCACGGTCCAAACCGATGATGATCCGGTGCAGATAGGTGACCTTCGACAGCTCGGACAGAATGCGCGGCATCGCGTCTGTCTCAAGCTCGGAATAGAGGCACGGCAGGATCAGAGACATCTTCCGCGTCTGGGCAAACGTCTCCAACTCGTAGGTCATTTCCTGAAGCGAACGGGTCCGCAAATCATGTAGCGTCGCGATGTTTCCGCTTTGGTGAAAGTCGACCATAAAGTCCGTGTCCTATCTGGGCGTGAGTTTTGTAAGCAGCGTAAGAACAGCCTCAGACCAGCCCATCGGCCCCGGCAAGGTCGTTCGCATGATGCGTCCGGCATGCTCGCCTTTCAAGGGTGGCAAATCCGGACTATGCGGGTTCGCGACGATCACGCCATGATCCGCCGCCTCCAGCATTTCGATATCGTTCGGGGCGTCCCCTAACGCAATGGTATGGTCAGGGCGGTAGGCGGAGATGACATCGGCCATCGCATCCGCCTTGGTGCGCCCTTTCGACAATGTCAGAAAACGCCCACCAAAGCGGCCATAAACGCCATGGGCGTTAAGCTCTGCCAGAAAGGCCTGCTGTTCGGTGTCCTCCCCCGACCACAAACCCGGTTCTGAAAAATGGCGCTCTTTCGCTCTGACCGCACCCTCAAGGGGAAGGCCCGTGACCTCGGCGACCTCCTCGGCCGTCAAGTCGCCAAACCCGCGATAGAGCTCGCGCAACGGGCCGGGCACTGCACCCAAGGCCGCGCGAATTTCGTCATACTCCGCCACGCTCCTGGACGATTCCGGCAGGCCAATGACACCCGCCCCGTTTTCGACAATTGCGGGTGCACCCTGCAGCCCGAATGCATCTTGCAAAACCCGCATCTCGGACGCGGTCTTGCTGCTGGACAGCACAAGCAACGCGCCTTGCCGTTCCAGCGCATCCAAGGCAGGCCGTGCAGGCTGCCAATCATAGGTATCGTGATCCAGAAGCGTGCCATCAAGGTCCGAAAAAACAATAAGAGCGGCACCTTTATCCATATGCTCACTATCCAGAGTGCTCCTATGGGCTGCAACCCGAAATCCGAATGGAGTGCACCTGTCAGGTCTGAGCTGGCACGCTTTAAAGCCGCCGCGCACAGTCAAACCCGGCAAATGGCCGTAACGGCCAAACATCACGAGTTGTCACGATAAAAAAGAAGTGGTGAGCCCTGCAGGATTCGAACCTGCGACCCACTGATTAAAAGTCAGTTGCTCTACCAACTGAGCTAAGGGCCCACGAAGCGCCTATCTAGAAAAGCCCCCCCACGCGGTCAACCCCTTAAACGCAGCCCTCCCTTTCAAAAAAGCCGCGCTGGGTCTATATCGCGCAGCATGGATGGACCGACTCCCCAGACAGGCCTGCGTTTTATGAAGATGCACGGCCTTGGCAACGATTTCGTTGTGATCGACTCGCGTGGGCGCGAGCCGTTGATGACGCGTGAGCTGGCCGCCGCTTTGGGGGATCGGCACCACGGCGTGGGCTTCGATCAGTTGGCCGAGATTACAGATCACGATTCGACCGATATCGGGTTGCGGTTCTGGAACAGCGATGGCTCCAAGGCCGCCGCCTGTGGTAACGCAACCCGCTGCGTGTCTGAATTTATCTTAAGCGAGACCGGGTCTGATCACCTGACACTCACCACCCCACGCGGTCTGCTGGAAGCCTCCCGCGACCGGACGATGATTTCAGTGAACATGGGCCAGCCGCAATTGGTATGGGACGAGATTCCGCTGGCCGAGGACATCGACCCCACCCATCTACCCATCGAAGGCGACCCGATGGCCGTCGGCATGGGCAACCCCCATTGCGTATTCTTCGTAGACGACGCCGAGGCAGCCCCCGTCGACACTCTTGGCCCCCAGATCGAACATCACTCGCTTTTCCCCGAGCGCACGAATGTCGAGTTCGCCCAGATCCGCGCCCGCGATGATATCCGTATGCGCGTCTGGGAGCGCGGCACCGGCATCACGCTCGCCTGCGGCTCCGGCGCTTGCGCCACCCTTGTCGCCGCCCATGCGCGCGGCCTAACCGATGCGCGTGTCCGGATGGAGGTGGATGGCGGCTGGCTCATCATTGAGCAGCGCGAAGATGGCGTCTGGATGACCGGCCCCACGATGCACGTCTTTGACGGCGTGCTGACCGACGCCTTTCTGAGCTCGCTCTGACATGGACCGCAAAGCGCCCATATTCTCGACCCTCGGCTGTCGCCTGAACGCCTATGAGACCGAGGCGATGAAGGAGCTTGCCGATACGGCTGGCCTGAGCGACGCCGTGATCGTCAACACCTGCGCCGTGACAGCCGAGGCCGTCCGCAAGGCCCGTCAGGAAATCCGCAAGCTGCGCCGCGAAAACCCGAATGCGCGCCTGATCGTGACAGGCTGTGCCGCCCAGACAGAGCCGAAAACCTTCTCTAACATGGCCGAAGTCGATGCCGTCATCGGCAATACCGAGAAGATGCAGGCCGACACGTGGCAGGGCCTGGCCGCTGATTTCCTGGGCGATGTGGAGCCTGTGCAGGTCGACGACATCATGTCCGTGACCGAAACCGCTGGCCATCTAATCGACGGTTTCGGCACCCGGTCGCGCGCCTATGTGCAGGTGCAGAACGGCTGCGATCACCGCTGCACGTTCTGCATCATCCCCTACGGTCGCGGCAATTCGAGGTCCGTCGCGGCGGGCGTCGTGGTCGATCAGATCAAGCGCCTCGTGGATCGCGGCTATAACGAAGTCGTTCTGACCGGCGTCGACCTGACCTCGTGGGGTGCTGACCTGCCGATGCAGCCGAAGCTGGGCGATCTGGTTATGCGCATCCTCAAGCTGGTCCCCGATTTGCGCCGCCTTCGGATCAGCTCGATCGACAGCATCGAAGTCGACCCGGCCCTGATGGAAGCCATCGCGTCTGAGCCGCGCCTGATGCCCCACCTGCACCTGAGCCTACAGGCGGGCGACGATATGATTCTCAAGCGGATGAAGCGCCGCCATTTGCGGGATGACGCGATCCGCTTCTGCGAAGATGCCCGCAAGCTGCGCCCCGATATGACTTTTGGGGCTGATATCATCGCGGGGTTCCCGACCGAAACGGAAGCGATGTTCGCCAACTCCCTCAAGCTGGTGGACGAATGCGATCTGACCTGGCTCCACGTCTTCCCGTACAGTGCGCGCGAAGGCACGCCCGCTGCAAAGATCCCGCCCGTGAATGGCACCATCATCAAAGACCGCGCCAAGCGCCTCCGTGCGGCCGGGGCCAAACAGGTCGCCAAGCATCTGCGCGCGCAGTACGGCAAGACCCATCACATCCTGATGGAGAACGCCCAAATGGGCCGGACCGAGCAGTTCACCGAAGTGAAATTCGAGACTAAACAGGCGGAAAGCCAGATCGTCACCGCCAAAATCATCGGGGATGACGGCACGCAGCTGCTGGCCCAATGATCCTCTATTCTTTCCGCCGCTGCCCCTACGCCATGCGCGCGCGGTTGGCCCTGCTCGTCGCTGGTATCCAAGTTGAACTCCGCGAGATTGTCCTGCGCGATAAAGCGCCCGAGTTTCTTGAGACCTCCCCCAAAGGAACCGTTCCTGTTCTTGTCACAGGCGACCAAGTGATCGAAGAAAGCCTCGACATCATGATTTGGGCGCTGCAGCGAAATGACCCCGAAGGCTGGCTCGATATGCCGGACGAAGGCCACCAGATCATCGCCACCATCAACGGCCCCTTCAAAACCGCGCTGGATCGCTACAAATACGACACGCGCTACGGCTCCGACGCAGAGGAAGAGCGCGAGAAAGCGGCTCTAATCTTGCGCAACTTGGACAAAAACCTGCAAAAGACCCGCTGGCTGATGGGTGATCACGCGACCCTTGCCGATATGGCGACAATCACATTCATCCGCCAGTTCGCGAACACAGATCGCACGTGGTTCGACGCCCAAGACTGGCCTGCATTACGCCACTGGCTCGATACATTTCTGGCGTCTGAACGATACAATGCAATCATGGACAAGTATCCGAAATGGAGCTCAGGTGACCCCGCGACCTACTGGCCGGAGTAACCCATGCATCCCAACCCGTCCTTTCGCCGGACCGATCTGACCCACGCACTCGCCTTCATCCGCGACCGCGCCTTTGGCCAGCTCTGCATCAATGGCGACGATGGTCCCCTCATCAGCTATATCCCGTTCCTGCTGAACGATGCCGCCGATATGGCCGAACTACACCTCGTCCGATCCAACCCGATTGCGCGGATAACAGACCCTATTCCTGCGGTAATCGCTGTCTCCGGGCCCGATGCCTATATCTCTCCCGATTGGTATAACGTCCCCGATCAGGTGCCCACGTGGAACTACATCGCCGTGCATCTGCGCGGCACATTAGAGCCTTCGGACGTCGATATGCACGACTTGCTCGACCGCCAAACCGCCGCCTATGAGGATCGCCTCGACAAAGCCCCTTGGCTCACCAGCAAGATGAGCGACGGTGTGATGGAGAAGATGATGCGACAAATCCTGCCGTTCCGGTTCCACATCAGCGACATTCAAAGCACCTTCAAACTGGGGCAGAACAAACCCGATCAGGTCCGCATCGACGCCGCCAACCAGCTTGAGACCGGTCTCGGCAGTGAGCTGACGACGCTCGCCACTCTCATGCGCGATCCGCCGCAAGACTAGACGCCCGGCGCTGCGCCTCCTACATTATAGACCAGAGGAGACGTCATGCCCCTACCCATCGCCCCTATCGCTGGCCTCGCGATCCGCTACGGAGCCGTTGCCCTCGCGACCTATGCCGTAACGCGCAACCTGCCCACGACGCCCCGCGATCAGCGGGCCGAGGATGCGATGGACGATGTCACCGAAGGCATGTCTCTTGGCAAGAACGACGAGCAGATCAACGGTCATGCCCGTTTCAAGCGCACGATCCGCCTTGGCACGACCGGTCCAGGGGTCGAGATTGACGCAACCGCGCTTACTCGCATCAAGTTCAAGAAAGTTTAAGCGATGAAACTGCTTCATGCCGGGCCATCGCCCTTTGTGCGCAAAGTGCGCGTTTTGCTGCATGAAACCGACCAGTTGGACGACATTGAGATGGTGCACGTCACCGCCTCCCCCGTCGGTCCCGATCCAGAGCTTGTCGCCGTAAATCCCACCGGTAAGATCCCCGCCCTGATCCGCGATGACGGCCCCGCGCTCTACGACAGCCGCGTGATCTGCCGTTTTCTCGATGACCGCGCGGGCGCGAACCTCTATCCCGCCTCTCGCCTGTGGGAGACGTTGACACTGGAAGCCACCGCCGATGCCATGATGGATGCCGCCGTGCTGATCGTCTACGAGGCGCGCTTCAAGGACCCGGCTCAACAGTCCCATGACTGGATCGAAGGCCAATGGGCCAAGGTCGACCGCGCATTGGACGCCGTGAATACCCGCTGGATGAGCCACCTCTCCAGCCGTCTCGACATGGCGCATATTGCCATGGCCTGCGCCCTGTCTTATCTGGATTTCCGCCATGAGGGGCGCAACTGGCGACAAGGTCGGGACGCGCTCGCCACTTGGCACGAGACATTCGCGGCGCGCCCCTCTATGCTCGCTACACAACCCGAGTAAGGACCCCTACGATGATCAAGCGTCACCGGTAATCGGACTTCCCCCGTTTTCTGACATTGCGCCGCCTCAAGCGGCCCTGACGCTATTTCTATCGAGGACCACATGCCCCGACTCTCCAACAAGACCTGTGTCATCACAGGCGCCGCCCGCGGTATCGGTGCCGCTATCGCCGAAGCCTTCATCACCGAAGGTGCCCATGTCATTCTGACCGACCTTTATGACAGCGACGGTCCTGCAACCGCCCAGCGCCTTGGCGCTAACTGGCTGCCGCTCGATGTCCGCTCCGAAGACGATTGGGCCGCGCTCTGTGAGGCGCACCCCGCCTTCGACGTGCTGGTCAACAACGCAGGCATCACCGGGTTCGAGGACTGCGCAAAGCCCCATGACCCCGAAAACGCCAGCCTGAAGGATTGGCACGCTGTCCATGCGACCAATCTCGATGGCACCTTTCTGGGCTGCCGCACGGCGATCCGGGCGATGCGCGCGGCAAAAGCAGGCGCGATTATCAACATCTCGTCCCGGTCAGGTCTTGTCGGCATTCCGGGGGCGGCCGCCTATGCATCCTCCAAAGCTGCGATCCGCAACCACACGAAAACCGTCGCGCTTTACTGCGCACAACACGGGCTCAACATTCGCTGCAATGCGATCTTCCCAGCCGCCGTGCTCACCCCCATGTGGGAGCCCATGCTGGGCGACGGCCCGGATCGCGCCACCCGGATGGAGGCGCTGGTGGCCGAAACCCCGCTGAAACGGTTCGGCGACCCCGAAGAGGTCGCCGCCTTGGCTGTCATGCTCGCCAGTGACGAGGCGGCCTATATGACCGGGGCAGAGCTGACCATTGATGGTGGCCTTCTGGCCGGCTCTGCCGCCTCACCCGGCTAAAGCGAAATCCAAAAAATCTGAATCAGCTTTTTGGATTTCAAGACAGGTGCCGCGTTACATACCAACCAACAGCGTAAAATCTGCGTTGCAGATTTTACAGACGCCGCTCTAAAGCGCGATGCCTTCCGGATCAATCGTGACCGAGTAAAGCTCGGTATCCGCACGATCCATTAGACGCACTGTCATCTGCTGCGTGTCCCCATCGATATCGACGAGGCCAAAGAACTGCAGACCGGCGCTGGGCGGCAGGTTCACCTGACCCTCGGGCGGCGCTTTGACAAAACGCACCTCTGGTCCGAACGTGGCGTCCAACGCGTTCGGGCCGAAGCTGCCCGCATGCAGCGGGCCAGAAACAAACTCCCAGAACGGGTTGAAGTCCTGAAACTGCGCGCGCTCCGGGCTGTAGTGATGCGCCGCTGTGTAATGCACATCCGCAGTGAACCAGACGGTGTTGCGGATATCACCGGTCTTGATGAACCGCAGCAGGTCCGCAATCTCGACCTCGCGGCCCATGGGAACATCGCTCACGCCATCAGCCACGCCTTCGGACCCGGACTGTTCGCGGAAATTGTCCCAGACGATCAGACCCAAAGGCTGGTCGCTTGCGATGACCTTCCATGTTGCCGTCGATTGCGCCAACTCCCGCTTGAGCCATGCCATCTGTTCGGCGCCCAGAACCCGCGTCTCCTCGGTCAGCTCCGTTGTCATTTCGGCGTCATTCGGGCCGCGATAGGACCGCAGATCAAGAAAGAACACATCCAGCAGGGGGCCGTAATTGATTTTGCGATAGACGCGCCCCGGCTCTGCCGGTGTAAAGCGAATGGGCGCCATTTCGTGAAACGCGCGCGCCGCACGCGCGGTCAGCAGCGGCACCGATTTTTCGGTATAGCGATCATCATTGGTCAGGTCTTTGGCCGCAGACCAGTTGTTGACCACCTCGTGGTCATCCCATTGCATCATCACCGGAACCAGCGCGTTCATCTCGCGGACATGATCGTCAAGCATGTTGTATTTCCACTGCGCGCGGAACTCATCAAGGCTCTCGGCCACTTTGCGCTTTTCGTCAGGCAGCACCGCGTTTTTCCAAAGACTGCCATCCGCCAGCTCGACTTCATCCTCCATCGGGCCGTCGGCATAGACCGTATCGCCCGAATGGATAAAGAAATCGGGCCGGTGCTGGGCCATCGTGGCGTAGGTGCGCATGCCGTCAGCATCAATGCCCCATCCCTGTCCAGCGGTGTCACCAGACCACGCGAACCGAATATTGCGGCGCGCGGCAGGGGCTGTCTTGAACTGCCCGATGATCGGTTCCGAGACGACATTCACATCGCTCAGATCAGCTGCCGTGAAGCGATAGAAAATCGTCTGATCCGAGGGCAGGCCATCAACCAGACGCTTTACCGCAAAGTCCCCCGTGGGATCAGCGTAAAGCGGCGCCAGTTTGCGCGCATCGGCAAAACTTTCGGTGGTCGAGACCTCCATCATGATCTGAGCCGGGCGATCAACGCGCGTCCAGATCATACCCGAATTCAGATCGACATCCCCTGATTGCACCCCATGGGTAAACATCGGACGGCTGGCGGCGCGGCTGATAGACGGCATCGCAAGAGATACGGCAAGCGCGGATCCACCGATCAGGGTCTGGCGGCGAGACAGCGGGGGCATGTGGGACGGTCTGTGTGGCATATCGGGCTCCATGGAAAAGGCGAAAACCCGTTATGGATAGAACCGCGATGTGTCAGTTATTTTGAGCCTGTGTATCGATAAAGCCAAACTATTATGACGTCGGCGGGCTCTTGCCGAGAAAGCAGTACCCGAAAGGCCGCGCACCGCAATGCTACGTCACCACTTGTAGGTGACACCCAGATTGACCGCATTGGTGATGATATCCGTGCTCAGCTCACCACCTCCGTCCAATTCAGCCGTGTTGGACGAAAAGCTGCCTTTATACTCGCCGAAAACGGCCCAGGTGTCGTTGATATCATAGCTCACACCCGCCATCGCCACGACCGCCAAGCCTGTCAGCTGATAACCGAATGTCCGATTGTCACCGATTTTCACATCCACATGGGGGATCGCAAAGCCCGCGCCTGCCCCCACATAGGGCGTCCAGCGGCTCGCCTCGTTCTGCCAACGATACATGCCGTTAACCGTGAGCAGGTTCAGACCATCGGTGAGTTCCAGATTATCAAAGCCGTTGTCATCCAGTGTATCGTCATCAGCATACACCTTGGCGTGGTTCAGCTCGACACCCCAGCCCCAGTTTTCGTCCTGCCAGCGGGTATATCGAAATCCATAATAAGGAGGGGCCTCGCCCGAGCGCCCTTCCCATTCCACATCAAAATCGAAGTCAGCACCGTCGTCATCGCCGTCGATTGATCCATGCGGCGCAGTTTGAATGCCGGTATAAAAGCTCAACTCGGTTTCGGCGGCTGCGAAGCCTGCCAATCCGGTCAGCATGACAGTCGATAGAAGAAGGGATTTCACGTCAGAGGTCCTCAGCAAGAGTGCTCTATATATAATACTTTTCCACAGGCCCTAATTCAATGCGGCAGCGCAGCAAATGCCTGAATTGTGACTTTTGCCTGCGTCAAACTGCAACAAATCTGCTCTGCGCGCCTATGACCGCTGGACGACTCTACCCCCGCGCTCTAATTAGCGCCGTTGAAGGCTGCATCACGCGTGTGGCCCGTAGCAAGTTGAGCAAGACCAGCGATTGACGAAAGGGAGTACACCTCGTGTCCCATGCTGAAGACCACGAAGGAACCCGGCGAGATTTCCTGTATTACGCGACAGCGGGTGCAGGCGCCGTGACAGCAGGCGCCGCCATCTGGCCGCTTGTTAATCAAATGAACCCCAGTGCAGACGTTCTGGCGCAGGCCTCGATCCCGGTCGATGTCTCCACAATCGAACCCGGCACGCAGTTGACCGTTCTTTGGCAAGGCAAGCCGGTTTTCATCCGCCGCCGCACCGAAGAAGAGATCACCGCCGCCCGCGAAGTGAGCATGGACGAGTTGCCTGATCCCATCGCGCGCAACGCCAATGGCGAAGACGCCGCCCCCGCAACCGACGAAAACCGTGCCCTGGACGAGGCCGGTGAATGGCTGGTTCAGATGGGCGTTTGCACCCACTTGGGCTGCGTTCCGCTGGGCGATGCTGGCGACTTTGGCGGCTGGTTCTGCCCCTGCCACGGCTCGCACTATGATACGTCCGGGCGTATTCGCCGCGGTCCCGCACCTGAGAACCTTCCGGTGCCGACCTCTGCGTTTGTCGACGAAACAACAATCCAACTCGGTTAAGGGAGAAAGAGCGAATGTCTGGAATTCCTCACGACCACTACGAGCCGAAGTCTGGCTTTGAAAAATGGATGGACCGTCGCCTGCCGGTGATCGGTCTGCTGTATGACACTATCATGATCCCCACACCCAAGAACCTGAACTGGATGTGGATCTGGGGCATCGTGCTGACCTTCTGCCTTGTTTTGCAGATCGTCACCGGCGTCATTCTTGTCATGCACTACACGCCGCATGTCGACATGGCCTTTGCCTCGGTCGAGCATATCATGCGCGACGTGAATGGTGGTGCAATGATCCGCTACCTGCACATGAACGGTGCTTCGCTGTTCTTTGTCGCCGTTTATGCCCACATCTTCCGTGGGCTCTACTACGGCTCCTACAAGGCCCCGCGTGAGGTGACATGGATCATCGGCATGCTGATCTATCTGATGATGATGGGCACCGCCTTCATGGGCTACGTTCTGCCCTGGGGTCAGATGTCGTTCCACGGCACAGCCGTGATCACCGGCCTCTTTGGTGCTGTGCCTTTCGTGGGTGACGCGCTGCAGACATGGCTGCTGGGTGCAACGGCTGTCGGTCAGCCCGCGCTGAACCGCTTCTTCTCGCTGCACTACCTGCTGCCCTTCGTGATTGCCGGTCTGGTTATCGTGCACATCTGGGCCTTCCACACCACAGGCAACAACAACCCGACCGGTGTCGAAGTACGCCGCACCAGCAAAGAAGAAGCCGAGCGTGATACGCTCCCGTTCTGGCCCTACTTCGTGATCAAGGACCTGTTCGCATTGGCCATCATCATGGCTGTCTTCTTCGCGATTGTCGGCTTCATGCCCAACTATCTGGGTCACCCCGACAACTACATCGAAGCCAACCCGCTGGCGACGCCTGCACATATCGTGCCCGAATGGTACTTCTTGCCCTTCTACGCGATCCTGCGTGCGTTCGACGGCGAAGTCTGGCTTGTGATCGCGGTTGACTGGATCACCTTCGGCATCGTGGATGCGAAGTTCTTCGGCGTGGTCGCCATGTTCGGCGCGATCGTCGTGCTGGCACTGGCTCCGTGGCTCGACACCTCGTCGGTCCGCTCGGGTCGCTATCGCCCGATGTTCAAGATCTGGTTCTGGGTCTTGGTCGTCGACTTCTTCGTCCTGATGTGGGTGGGCGCGATGCCAGCAGAAGGCATCTACCCCTATATCGCGCTGGTGGCCTCGACCTACTGGTTCGCCTATTTCCTGGTGATCCTGCCGCTTCTGGGTGTGATTGAGAAGCCGCTGCCGCAACCGGCAACCATCGAAGATGACTTCAACGCCAAAGTTGCGAAAAGCAAAGGCGGCAAAGACGGTGCAACCGTCGCGACGCCGGCTGAGTGAGAAAGGACTACTCATGTTTAAGAAACTCACTCTTGGGATCGCCACCGCGCTCGGCCTCACGGCCGGCGCAGCCTTCGCGGCAGGCGGTGCAGGCGAGGTTTACGACTACGACTTCTCGTTCGAGGGGCCTTTCGGCACCTATGACGAGATGCAGCTGCAACGCGGTCTGCAGGTCTACACCGAGGTTTGCTCGGCCTGTCACGGTCTGAAATTCGTCGCCATCCGCACGCTGGGTGACGAAGGCGGGCCCAACCTGCCCGACGATCAGGTCGCGGCCTATGCCGAGTTCTGGGAAGTCTTCGACCCTGCGATTGACGATTTCCGCACCGCGACGCCGAACGACAAGTTCCCCGAGTCCGGTCTGGAAAACGCACCTGACCTTAGCTTGATGGCCAAGGCGCGCGCTGGCTTCCACGGCCCTTATGGCTCGGGCCTGAACCAGCTCTTCAAAGGCATGGGTGGCGCGGAATACATCGCAACCCTGCTCGCCGGATATACCGGTGAAGAGAAAGAAGAAGCCGGCACCATCCTCTACGAGAACATCGCGTTCCCGGGTGGCTGGATTTCCATGGCACCGCCGCTTTACGGTGATGACGTGGAATATGCCGACGGCTCACCCACGGATATCGAATCCGTGTCGCAAGACGTGGCCGCCTTCCTGATGTGGACGGCAGAGCCCAAGATGATGGCCCGCAAGCAGACCGGCTTTATCGCCGTTATGTTCCTGACGGTCCTGTCTGTGCTGCTCTATCTGACCAACAAGCGTCTCTGGGCGCCGATCAAGGCCCGCGCCAAGGGTCAAGGTCAACCGGCCGAGTAAGCTACCCACATATCCAATCAAAAAGGGCGCCCCATGCGGCGCCCTTTTTCATGTTCCCAGATAGGCGCGCATCGCCTCAGGGGGATCGCTCAGGAACGTCTCCATTTCGACCGGCGCTTCGACACGACCATCCGCCACCAGAATGCACTGATCCGCAATCAGGCGCGCATCGTCGGGATCATGGGTGATCATCAGCAAGGTCGCCCCCGTCTCTGCCACCAAATCACGCACCAGCCCCAGCATCTCGATCCGCATAGCAGGCCCCAGCGCCGCGAAAGGCTCATCCAGCAGCACAAGGGGCTTTTCCCTCAGAAGCATCCGCGCCACAGCCACACGGCTTTGCTGCCCCCCTGAAAGCGCCGCTGGCTTGCGATCCTCAAGACCTTCAAGCCCCACACGCTGCAACGCCTCCCGCACGCGCGTGGCGTCAGCCTCGTTCAGTTTCAACTTTGGCGAAATCCCCAGACCCACATTCTGAAACGCCGTCAGATGCGGAAAGAGGTTATTGTCCTGAAAGACCATGCTCACCGGCCGCTCAGCCGGGGGTAGCGGGCCGATCTCCTGCCCGTTCCACATCAGCCGCCCCGTCGCGTCCTGAAAACCGGCAATCACATTGAGCAGCGTCGATTTCCCCGCGCCCGACGGCCCCATCACCGCCACACGCGCGCCCTTGGCGACCTCAAACGTGCCTTCCATCGTGAAGTCGCCCAAATCGACACGCATGTTCTCAAACGTCAACATCAACGCGTCCTCCACGGTCGCAAATCCAGAAAGCGGCAAGGCTCAGCGTCACCAGCACCAGCGCCGCCGCTGCCGCCTGCTCCAACCGGTAGGCCCCCATCAGCCGGAAGAGCGCCAGCGGCAACGTTTCCACGTCCGGGTTGCTGAACAGCGCAATCACCCCCAGATCGCCCATCGACAACGCCGCCGCCAGCCCTGCGCCGAAGCCCAAAGGTCGCCGCAAACGCGGCACCGCCACCCAGCGCAACCATGTAAAGCCGCTGATCCCCAGTGACGCGCTCAAATTGCCATAGCCCGCCTGCAAATCCCGCACCGCAGGCACCAACGCGCGCAACGCAAAAGGCAAGGCCATCGCCGCGTTCACCACCGCAGTAACGGGTAAGCTCAGCGCTGTAGGGTCCGCAAACGGAAAGATCATCACGAAAAGCCCGGTGCCCATCACCAAGGGCGACGCGGCGATTGTCAGGGACCCGATCCCTTCCACCAAAGCGCCCGCCCCCGCTGACAACCGGCTCACCGCCAGCGCCATCGACAGGGCCAAAGCCATGCACAGCGCGGTCGAGACCACCGTCACCCAGATTGAGCTCCACGCCGCCTCCAGCACCGATCCCGGCAAGCTGAATACACCGCCGATCCCCTCAATCACGATCATGCTCAGCGGTCCTAAAAGGAACACTGCTGCCAGCCCGATGCACAGGGCGTCCAAGACGCGCAGGCCCAGCCCGTCCGCCTCCCACCGTCGCACCACGCGGTCCAATCCGACCCCGCTGGTCGACGGCAAGCGCACTTTGAAAACCAAAGCCCCCGCGACAACGCAGATCATCACCTGCACCAGTCCCAGCAGCGCCGCTTTCGACAGGTCAAAGTCAAACCGAAACGCCTGATAGATCGCCAGCTCGACCGTGGTTGCCTGAGGTCCCCCGCCCAGCGCAAGCGCCACCGCAAAACTCGTCGTGCAGATCAGGAAAATCACCAGAAAAACCCCTGGCACTACATCGCGCAGCATGGGGCGCTCGAGCACGCGCGCGACATCTGACACTGTGAAGCCAAGCGATGCGGCCAGCCGAAACCGCTCTGCCGGGATGGCCAGCCAGCCTTGCAGAATCAACCGCGTCGCAAATGGCAAGTTAAAGAACACATGCGCCAGCAGGATGCCATGGACGCCAAAGATCGAAATAGGCTCTAACCCAGCCCAACTCAGCACTTCTGAGACGACACCCGTCCGCCCGAACACCGCCAAAAGGCCAAGGATCGCAACGATGGTTGGCAAGATAAACGGCGCACCCAGAACCGTGATTAGCGCACTGCGCCCCCAGAACTGCCGCCGCGCCAAAGCACGCGCCACCGGGATCGCCAATGCAACAGAAATCGCCGCTGACGCCGCCGCCTGCCACACTGTGAACCACACATAGCCCCAGTCGCGTGGCCCCAACGCCCCAAACCCGTCAGCCCGCCAGACGACCGCACCCAGCGTTCCAAGGGTCAGCGCCAGAACTAGAGCGGCCGAAACCGCTCCGGCCCAGATGCTTAGCGTCCCAGCGCGGACAGCCATTCTTCAACCGCCGGATCGCGCAAGGCTGCGGCTTCTTCCTCGGAATAGAGCAGCGCCTTGGGGGGGGTCGGCAAGGTCTGGAACGTCTCTGGCAACTTCTCGAAATCGAGCTTCGCCGGGTAGCTCCAGTTACCTTCAGGAATGATCATCTGAAACCCATCCGTCAGGATGAAAGACATGAACTGATCCGCCAGCTCCGGTTGATCCGTGCCCGCAATCTTGCCCACCAGTTCTGCGGTCAAATAGTGACCTTCCTCGAAAATTGCCGCGGATTTCGTCAGGTCTTCCTCGGCCATGATGTGATAGGCGGGCGACGTGGTGTAGGAAAACACCATATCCGCCTCGCCATCGGTGAACATCCCGTAGGCTTCCGACCAGCCCGCCGTCACCGTCAGAATTTTCGGAGCCAGCTTCTCCCACGCCAACTGCGCGTCGTCGCCGTAAACCGATTTCACCCACAGCAGCAGCGCCAGACCTGAAAAGGACGAGCGCGGGTCCTGAATGACGATCTTCCAATCCTCGTCCGAGTTCACCAGCGCATCGAAACTACTGGGCGGGTTGGTGATCTTGGTGTTGTCATAGACAAACCCCGAATAGCCCCAGTTGAACGGCATAAAAATCTCGTCCGTCCATTCGATCGGCATCGTCAGCGCGCTGGTGTCCTGCCCATGCGGAGCAAACAAACCAGTTTCACGCGCCTGCTTGGTCACATCTGTGTTCAACCCGATCACCACATCCGCTTTGATGCGCGCGCCTTCCAGCATGATCCGCGGCATCAGATCGCCCGTGACAAACTGCAGATCACAGGCGCATTCAGCTTCAAAAGCAGTCTCTATTGCAGGGCCTGGGCCCCATTCCGATCCAAAGTAATCAGGCGCGTAGACAGTGAGAGCAGGTGTCTCTGCAAGCGCATTTGTAGCGCTCAGCATAAGTCCCGCGGCAAGTGTGAGATGGTTCATATCATCCTCCATATGCGCCGGACGGGGTCAGGGTGGAGGATATCCAAACACCTTCCCTCCGCCGGTCTTAACCGGTTCAGGTTCAACGGGTCCGCAGAATTGCATCTCAGCCAGAATGGCCCCCCGAGGTAGCGCAGACGGTAGGGCGCGGTCCAAACTTGTGCAAGCCGATTTCCCCCGCTAGACCGATCCGGCAAAGGAGTGCGGCACATGAGCATGAACAGTTTCGGACATCTGTTTCGGGTCACAACCTGGGGCGAAAGCCACGGGCCTGCCTTGGGCGCAATCGTCGATGGCTGCCCTCCGGGCGTGCCGATCTCCGAAGAGATGATCCAGCACTGGCTCGACAAGCGCAAACCCGGTCAGAACAAGTTCACGACCCAGCGGCGGGAGGCCGACGCAGTGAAGATCCTGTCTGGCGTGTTCGAAGGGCAGACGACCGGAACGCCGGTGCATTTGATGATCGAGAACACCGATCAACGCTCCAAGGATTACGGCGATATCGCCGAGAAGTTTCGCCCCGGTCATGCCGATATCACCTATTGGCAAAAATACGGTATCCGCGATTATCGCGGCGGCGGGCGCTCCTCTGCCCGCGAAACCGCAGCCCGCGTGGCGGCTGGCGGGTTAGCCCGCGAAGCGATCAAAATGCTCGCCCCCGATCTGCAAATCACCGGCTACATGACCCAGATGGGGCCACATCAGATCGACCGGAACCGTTTCGATTGGGATCAGATCACAGAGAACCCGTTCTGGACCCCGGATGCGCAAGCCGCGACCGAGTGGGCCGATTATCTCGACGGTCTGCGCAAATCCGGCTCCAGCGTTGGCGCGATCATCGAGGTCACCGCGCGCGGCGTCCCCGCAGGCCTTGGTGCACCGATTTACGCCAAGTTAGACACTGATTTAGCCGCCGCGATGATGTCCATCAACGCCGTCAAAGGTGTCGAAATAGGTGAAGGCATGTCCGCTGCGATGCTGACCGGCGAGCTGAACGCGGATGAAATCACGATGGGCCCCGACTGCCCCGAATACAGCTCTAACCACTCCGGCGGCATCCTTGGCGGCATCTCCACCGGGCAAGACGTTGTCGTGCGCTTTGCAGTCAAACCAACCTCGTCGATCCTGACGACGCGCAAGACGATCACCAAATCCGGTGAAGATACACAGATTATCACGAAAGGCCGTCATGACCCCTGCGTCGGCATTCGCGCGGTTCCTGTGGGCGAAGCGATGATGGCCTGCGTGATCCTGGATCACCTACTTCTGCACCGTGGTCAGATTGGCGAGAACAGAGGCAAGATCGGCTAGTTTAGGGTCGAATCCACTGTCTCAAGAAACGCTTTCAATTCGCGTTTGTCGATGCTGGCCTCCAGACGCTCGACCACCTTGCCGCCGCGCATAATCAACAACGTGCCATGGCGCGTTACACGCAACCGCTCGGCCATCCGCGATTTGCCATATGTGTCGTAATCCACGGTCACAAAGGTCAGCTTTTGCCCATAGCTCGGGTCTTCGGTCATAATCTCGGTCAGGATTTCTTCCTGACGGGCGCTCGTCGGGCTCCACGCCGTCTGAAACTTGACCAAAAGCGTTTCGCCATTGTCAAAGCGCTCTTTCTTCAGGCCGGGAATATACTCAATCGGCTCTGGCGCGCCCGCCTGCGCGACGCCCGCCATCACCGCCAAAACACCTACCAAAACCCGCATCTTCAGTCTGCCCCCTAGACCCTGTTATTGCATAAAATGCCCAAAACTGAGCCGCTTGTCATGCCTCAACTTTGTGCTGTTTGGAAAGCTGCACCGCCAGAATACCGCCCGCGATGATCGCGACGCCGACAATGTCCATCGGCCCCAGCTTCTCGCCCAGTAAAAGCGCCGCAATCGCCACCCCAAAGAAGGGGTTCAAAAAGTGGAACGTCGCCGCTTTCACCGCGCCGATCCGACCTACCAGCAAGAACCAGACCACCGTCGCAGCGAGGCCCGGCACAAGCGTCGTGTAGACGAACGCGGCCAAAAGCGTCCAGCTTGGGGTAAACACCGGCTCTTCCAGCGCCAAAGCCAGGATCGCCAGCGCAACCGATCCGATCAGCATCTGCAACCCCACGATCATCAAGACATTCCCGCCCGACGATGCGCCGCGCACCGCCAGCGTCGCAACAGTCAACGATACCACGCCGATCCCGCAAAGCAGGACGCCAAAAAGATCGACCCCGCCTTGCATCCGTGCGCCCATTATCAGCGCAACGCCGATGACGCCCGCGACCAACCCGGCAACCCCAAGGGGGCGCACTTTTTCTGAAAAGACAAGCCACCCGGCCAAAGCCACCAGCAACGGCATCGTGGAGGCGATGATCGCCGCCAACGACGCCTCCACCGTTTGCATCGCGACGAAATTCAGACCCAAATACAGCGCATTTTGGCATATTCCGAACAGGATCGTCGCGCGCCATTGTGCGCGCGACAGCCGCCAGCTTTGCCCCAGCGCCCGCGCAATCACGACCGCGATCAGCCCTGAAATGAGGAACCGCAAAGACAGCGCCATCAAGGGCGGCGCGCTGGCCACAATGATCCGCGCCGAGGTGAACGCGGATGACCACATCAGCGCAAAGGCCAGCCCCATGAATATCGCGCGCAGATCCATCGTCTCTCCAAACAAAAAGGGCCGCCAAAGCGACCCTTCCGTTAACCTTGATCAAACGTCAAGATCAGCCGTTCACGCTGTCTTTCAGCGCTTTGGCGATCGTCATTTTGACAACCTTGTCGGCGTCTTTCTTGATCTGCTCGCCCGTGGCGGGGTTGCGGACCATACGCTCGGGACGCTCGCGGCAATAAATCTTGCCAACGCCCGGAAGCGTCACAGCACCACCACCGGAAACCTCGCGGGTGATCAGACCCGTGATCGCTTCGAGAGCGGCATTTGCTGCTTTTTTGTCAGTGCCCATGTCTTCTGCCAGTGCGGCCACAAGCTGGGTCTTTGTCATCGGTTTAGCCATCGTATGTCTCCTCACGATTGCCCATTTTATAGGGCGTTATCGCAGTTACTAAACCGTATCTTGGGGGTGCACACAACGCTTAGGTGCACATTTCCTCATAAAATAGCGCATTTTGTGCGTTTTTGACGGCTCAGAGGAAGGCCGTTTCCTCGAAACTGCGCAATTTCCGCGAATGGATGCGTTCCAGGGGCATTTCGCGCAGCTGTTCCATCGCGCGGATTCCAATCATCAAATGGCGCGAAACCTGCGTTTTATAGAAGTCCGAGGCCATGCCTGGCAGCTTCAATTCCCCGTGCAGCGGTTTGTCCGAGACACATAAAAGCGTCCCATACGGCACCCGGAACCGAAACCCGTTCGCCGCAATCGTTGCACTTTCCATATCGAGCGCGACAGCGCGGCTTTGGGACAGCCGGTGCACCGGACCGGATTGATCGCGCAGCTCCCAGTTGCGGTTGTCGATGGTCGCCACGGTGCCCGTGCGCATGATCCGCTTCAGCTCGAACCCTTCAAGCTGCGTGACCTGCGCCACCGCCTGTTCCAGCGCGATCTGAATCTCGGCCAGCGCCGGGATCGGCACCCAGACGGGCAGGTCATCATCCAGCACATGATCCTCGCGCAGATAGGCATGGGCCAGCACGAAATCCCCAAGGCTTTGGCTGTTCCGAAGCCCCGCACAATGCCCCACCATCAACCACGCATGGGGCCGCAGAACCGCGATATGATCCGTTGCGGTTTTCGCGTTCGACGGCCCGACCCCGATATTGACCAGCGTGATCCCCCCCTGCCCCTCTCGTTTCAAATGATAGGTCGGCATCTGAGGCAGTTTCGCAGGGATCGGCAGATCCGCCCCGCCTTCGGCGATCTCCACATTTCCAGGGCCGACAAACGACGTGTAGCCGCTGTCGGGATCGTCCAGCATCTTGCGCGCAAAGCCTTCGAACTCTTCGACATAGAACTGATAGTTCGTGAACAGGATGTGGTTCTGAAAATGCTCCGCCGCCGTGGCTGTGTAATGCGCCAATCGAGCAAGCGAATAATCAATCCGCTGCGCCGTGAACGCCGCCAAGGGATGCGCACCATCATCATAGCGAAACTCGGTCCCGTTCACGATGTCATCATTCGTCGTGCTCAGATCCGGCACATCGAACACATCGCGCATGGTAAAGCTCAGCACACCGTCTTGCGGCACATTCAACGCCGCGTCGCCCGCCACCGCGAAGTGAATCGGAATGGGCGTCGCAGATGGCCCGATCAGGATCGCCACCTTATGATTGTGCAACAAAAGTCCGATCTGCTGCTTGAGGTAATTCTCGAAAAGATCAGGCCGGGTGATCGTCGTTGCGTATTCACCGGGCTGCGCGACATGACCAAAGGACAAGCGACTGTCCACCTGCGCGAAGGTCGTCGTTGAAATTCTGATCTCCGGGTAAAAAGCGCGGATGCGACCCTGGGGCGTGTTGCCCGCCAACGCCTCGGCAAATTGTCCTTGCAGAAACAAGGTCGCGTCTTTGTAAAGCGCAATCAGCCTCTCAACGGCGGCGCTCGCATCGGTGAAAGAGGTATGTTCTTGATGCGGTGGTGTCTGTATGGTGATCGCTGGTGTCACGGATGGCTCCCTTTCGCGCAAACCTGCACTCAACCGCGCGTCCCTTCAAGCGAATTGCTTGCGCGCCTTGGCGTCAATCGGCATCACTTGGCGCATGAACAAGACGCTTCTCTCTTTCGGTCACGGCTATTCCGCCCGCGCGCTCACCCGTCGGTTGTTGCCTTTGGGTTGGACAGTGATCGGCACGACCCGATCCGCTGACAAAGCCGAGGTGTTGCGCAGCGAAGGGGTCGAGCCTTTGATCTGGCCCGGCACAGATGTGACCGACGCACTTGCGCGCGCAACGCATCTGCTGATCTCCGCCGGACCGGATGATAGTGGCGACCCCGTTTTGGGCCAACTTAGAGACGAAATCGCGGCGAAAGCCCCCGATTTAGAGTGGGCGGGATACCTCTCCACCACCGGCGTTTATGGCGATCATAACGGCGGCTGGGTTGACGAAACTGCACCACTGACGCCCGCCACCAAACGCGGCCAGCTTCGTGTCGAGGCCGAAGCACAGTGGCAGGCGATCCCCGATCTGCCGCTGCACATCTTCCGCCTCGCCGGCATTTATGGCCCCGGTCGCGGCCCGTTCAGCAAGGTCCGAAACGGCACGGCGCGGCGGATCATCAAGAAGGGCCAGGTCTTCAGCCGCACCCATGTTGAGGATATCGCCCAGATCCTTCACGCCTCGATCAATCACCCAAACCCCGGCGCGGCCTATAACGTCTGCGACGATGACCCCGCGCCTCCGCAAGATGTCATCGCCTATGCTGCCGAATTGCTTGAGATGCCGGTGCCAGAAGCTGTAGATTTCGAAGACGCCGACCTCAGCCCCATGGCCCGCAGTTTCTACGCCGAATCCAAGAAGGTCTCGAACAAACGCATCAAGGACGAATTGGGCGTAAAGCTGATCTACCCCGACTATCGCACCGGGTTACAGGCGTTGCTGAAAGCCGAAGGCTAAGCGCGCTTACTCTCCAGCGACGCCACGCCCAGAACGTCCAGAACCTTCGCTTCGATATGCTCTGAGTTCAGCGCGGCGACCTCGTACATATCGCGCGGGCTGGCCTGGTCGATAAAGATATCCGGCAGCACCATGGAGCGGAATTTCAGCCCGTGATCGAAGACACCTTCGTCTGACAAAAGTTGCGCGACATGGCTGCCAAAGCCCCCCACCGCGCCTTCCTCGATGGTGATCAACGCTTCATGCTCGGCGGCCAGTTTCAGGATCAAATCCCGATCCAGAGGCTTGGCAAAACGTGCGTCCGCAATCGTCGGCGTGATGCCTTTCGCTGCAAGGTTCTCCGCCGCTTTTTGCACTTCCTGCAATCTTGTCCCGAAAGACAGGATCGCGACGCGCTTCCCTTCGGCGATCATGCGCCCTTTGCCGATCTCCAAAGGCTCGGCATCTTCGGGGATATCAACCCCGACACCTTCGCCGCGCGGAAACCGGAACGCGCTTGGCCCGTCGTCATACGCTGCCGCTGTCGCAACCATACGCACCAGCTCCGCCTCGTCCGCCGCCGCCATCACGACAAACCCCGGCAAGTTCGCCAGATAGGCCACATCAAACGCGCCTGCATGGGTCGCGCCATCAGCGCCGACCAGCCCCGCGCGATCAATCGCGAACCGAACCGGTAGGCGCTGCAAAGCCACATCATGCACAACCTGATCGTAGCCACGCTGCAAAAACGTCGAATACATCGCGCAGAACGGCTTCATCCCGCCTGCCGCAAGACCCGCGCAAAAGGTCACGCCATGTTGCTCGGCAATACCCACATCAAACGTGCGCGAGGCATAGCGTTCGGCAAATTGCTTGAGCCCCGTGCCATCCGGCATCGCAGCCGTCACCGCACAAATTCGCGAATCCTTTTCGGCTTCCTTCAACAAAGCCTCGGCAAACACTTTCGTATAGCTGGGCGCGTTCGACGGCGCTTTCTTCTGCGCGCCCGTCACAACATCGAACTTGGACACCCCGTGGCCCTTGTCGTCGGCCCCTTCGGCAGGCGCATAGCCCTTGCCCTTGGTCGTAATGGCATGGATCAAAATCGGCTTGTCCGCCCGCGCTTTCACAGTCCGCAACACGGCCAGCAGCTGGTCCATATCGTGCCCGTCAATCGGCCCGACATAGGAAAAGCCAAGCTCTTCAAACAGCGTGCCGCCAATAGTCATGCCTTTCAGCAAATCCTTGGCCCGCTGCGCGCCTTCCTGAAACGGCGGCGGCAACAGGCTGATTGCGCCCTTGGCCGCGGCCTTGAACTCCTGAAACGGCGCCCCGGCATAAAGCCGCGACAGATATGACGACATCGCCCCCACGGGTGGTGCGATGCTCATCTCGTTATCGTTCAGAATCACGATCAACCGCTTGTCCAAATGACCTGCGTTGTTCATCGCCTCAAACGCCATGCCGGCGCTCATGGCACCATCGCCGATCACCGCAATTGCGTCGCCCAGCCCATGCTCCGGCGCGCCGCCCAGATCCCGCGCGACGGCGAAGCCCAAAGCGGCAGAGATCGAGGTGCTCGAATGCGCGGCACCAAACGGGTCATAGGGGCTTTCCGAACGTTTGGTGAACCCGCTCAACCCGTCCTTCATCCGCAACGTGCGAATACGGTCGCGCCGTCCGGTCAAAATCTTATGCGGATAACACTGATGGCTCACATCCCAAATCAGGCGATCCTTGGGCGTGTCGAACACCGCGTGAATCGCCACCGTCATCTCGACAACACCAAGCCCTGCGCCCAGATGACCGCCCGTCTCGGAGACGGCGGAAATCGTCTCGGCCCGCAATTCATCAGCGACCTGACGCAGCTGCGCATCAGACATGCCTTTCAGATCAGCGGGGCTTTGGACGGTATCCAGCAACGGAGTGTTCGGTCTGTCTGACATGTCGCTGGCCTTTGATCCTGACACTTACTTGTCGCGCGAGATAACGAACCGGGCCGCCTCTCGCAAGTTTTCCGCCCGCCCACCATAAGGCGATAACGCCGCATCTGCTTCCTTAACCAAATCCTGCGCCCGCGCTTTCGCGGCATCCAGACCCAGCAAGGATACGAATGTGGCCTTCCCGGCCTCCGCATCTTTTTGCAGCCGTTTGCCTGCGGTTTGGGCATCGCCCTCAACATCCAAAATGTCGTCCGCAATCTGAAAAGCAAGGCCCAGCGCCTGCGCATAAGCGCGCAGCGGCGCGATATCAGCGCGGCCCATCACAGCGCCTGCCTCTGCCGACCAGCGGATCAGCGCACCGGTCTTGTTGCGCTGCAACTCCATGATCTGATCCAGCGTCAAAGGCACCTGCGCCGTCTCAGCCGCAATATCCTGCGCTTGTCCCAGCACCATGCCTTGCGCCCCGCTCGCCTTGGCCAAAGACGAAACCAAGGAAATCCGCACGTCTGCCTCCGCCTCCATCCCCGCCAGCAGATCAAACGCCATGGTCTGCAACGCATCGCCCACCAGAACCGCCGTCGCATCATCCCATTTCACATGAACCGTCGGCTGCCCGCGCCGCAAGTCGTCGTCGTCCATGCAGGGCAAATCGTCATGCACCAACGAATAGGCGTGCAGCGCCTCGATGGCCGCGGCAGCCTGCACCGACACCGCATCCGGTACGTCATGCAGCCGCGCGCTTTCCATCACCAGAAACGCCCGCAGCCGCTTCCCGCCATTGCAGGCATAGCGCATGCCTTCGACAACCGGCAGATCGCCATACCCGGCCATCGCAGCGTCCAAAGCCCCTTGCGTGGCCCGTGCCGCGTCATCCAATACTGTCTTGAACAAAGGCTACAGCCCTTCGACAGGCGTCGTCCCAGTCGGCTGACCGCCCTCACCCAACGTGATCGCAGCCACCTTTTCCTCAGCCGATTTCAGCTTCGCCTCGCAGTGCTTTTTCAGCTCTGCACCGCGCTCATACAAAGTGATCGACTGCTCCAACGGCACATCACCGCTTTCCAGCTGACCCACCACCTTTTCCAGCTCGGCCATGGCCTGCTCGAAACTCATGTCTGCTACGGGGGTGTCACTCATCGGGCGCTCCTGAAATCCAACTCCGGGACCATAACGCCGCCCGTCATCGGGTTCAATCCGGGGCCAGCATATAACCCGATCCGCGCACCGTTTGCAGGTAACGTGGTTGCTTCGGGTCTGCCTCGATCTTGCGCCGCAGTCGCGTGATCTGCACATCCACAGCCCGCTCCTGCGCCTGCCCGCCATCGCGGCCCAGATCCTCGACCAAGCGCGTCCGGCTCACCGGCTCACCGGGACAACTTGAGAAGATCCGCATCAACTGCGCCTCAGTCGCAGTCAGCCGCACAAGGCTTTCGCCTTCCCACATCTCGCCGCGCTCGGTGTCATAGCGCACCGGCCCAAGATGCAGCACTTTCGGCGTCGTCACTGCATCTTCCGACGCAGGCACGCGGCGCAGGATCGCATTGATCCGTAACAGCAATTCCTTGGGCTCAAACGGCTTGGCCAGATAATCATCCGCCCCCGCTTCAAGCCCGACAATCCGGTCTTCGGTCTCGCCCTTGGCGGTCAAAAGCAGAATGGGCGTCGCACGCTCTTCGCGGATCGCCCTCGTCAAACTCACCCCATCCTCGCCCGGCATCATCACATCCAGCACGATCATGTCGAACTCTAGCCCTTCCAAAAGCCGCCGTGCATGGGCCGCGTCGCGCGCCGCCGACACCATGAACCCGTTCCGCATCAAGAACTTCTGAAGCAGCCCACGGATGCGTTCGTCATCGTCGACGATCAACAGATGTGCATCAATTTCGATCATTGGCCTGCATCCTTCAGCGCAAGATAGTGGCGCCGCATGTCGCCATCCATCATGGCTACAAGCACCTGTCTGAACCCTTGTACAGCCTCCGGCCCCGCCTTGCGATAGGCGTCTCGCATCCGGTTACGCTGCGCATCGCTGAGCGCGCGTTCCAGTTCGCGGCCTTTGTCGGTCAATGTCAGATGACGCTCTCTTTTGTCCTTTGTGCCGACCTTGCTTTCAACCAAACCGTCCTCGATCAAGGTCCGCAACACCCGATTAAGGGACTGTTTGGTCACCCCGAGGATCGACAGAAGGTTGTTCACCGTCGTGCCGGGCGACCGATGAATGAAATGCACCGCCCGGTGATGCGCGCGCCCATAGCCACGCTCTTCCAGAATACGGTCCGGATCAGCCGTAAAGCCGCGATAGGCGAAAAACATCGCCTCGATCCCTTTGCGCAGCTGCTCGTCTGTCAGAAACAGAAGGCTTTCACTGCTTGGCGGTGCGCTTTGATCTGCCATCGCGGTCTCACTTTGCCTTCTTTTTCCTCAAGCTGCCTCCGTTTTAAGTCAGCCTTGTTGACATTCCAAGAATCAATTGGTAGCGATTTGCAGTTTTTACGCAACATTATGTCCGATGTGGACGTAGTTCGTGAAATAATCGAAAAGCCGAAGGGCAAAACTGGAAGGACCAAGGCGATGGCCGGTGCATATGACGACCGCGACGGAATGATCTGGATGGATGGGGAAATGGTGAATTGGCGTGATGCCAACGTCCATATTCTGACCCACGCGATGCACTATGCCTCCTCCGTATTTGAAGGCGAGCGGGCCTATAACGGCAAGATCTTCGAGAGCGTGAAGCACTCCGAACGCCTCAAGAAATCCGCCGAGTATATCGACTTCGAGATCCCCTATACCGTCGATGAGATCGAAGCCGCCAAGGATCAGGTCCTGAAAACCTCCGGCCTGTCCGACGCTTACGTGCGCGCCGTTGCATGGCGTGGCGCTGGCGAAGACATGGGCGTTGCCTCTGCCAAGAACCCCGTCCGCATGGCGATCGCCGCGTGGGAATGGGGGGCCTATTACGGCGACGCAAAGATGAAGGGCGCCAAGCTCGACATCTCCAAATGGAAGCGCCCAAGCCCTGAAACGATCCCCTGCCACGCCAAGGCAGCTGGCCTCTATATGATCTGCACCATGTCCAAGCACGCAGCCGAGGCCAAGGGTTGCTCAGACGCCATGATGTTCGACTATCGCGGCTACGTGGCCGAAGCGACAGGCGCCAATATCTTCTTTGTCAAAGACGGCGAAGTGCACACGCCCAAGCCCGATTGCTTCCTCAACGGCATCACCCGCCAGACCGTGATCGGCATGCTGCAAGATCGCCAGATCAAGGTCCACGAGCGCCACATCGAACCGAGTGAACTTGAAGGGTTCGAGCAATGCTGGCTCACCGGCACCGCCGCCGAAGTCACGCCCGTGGGCACCATCGGTGACTACAACTTCGAGGTCGGAAGCCTGACCCGCGATGTGGCCCAAAGCTACGAGACGCTGGTGCGCAGCTAAAAGCACCTTAAAAACAAGACGAAAGGCCAGCCCTCCCACAGGCTGGCCTTTCGTATTCCCCCACTATCCCCCAACCAGAAACAAACAGTTTAAAGCAAACCTTCGCCACATTTCCGACGCGAAGATACCCCGCCGCGGTCCAACCCCCGCCAGACTGAGTCGCGACAAAGGCCCCGTTAACTATGACTGGGAAGGGGCTTCCTATGACCGCTTTAAATGCAAATACCTCCGCCAATGCACTCGCCATGGCGGCCGAGATTTTCGGCACCGGATTCACGATCAATTCGGCAACTTACTCCGGCGATAACGACTCGTCGGCCACCTATGACAATGGCAACACGACCAATCCCAACGTGCTGCCCTCCGATAGCGGCGTGATCCTGTCCACGGGCGATGTCAGCGACTTCGGCAACGCGACGGGCGCGAATAATCAGGGCGGCGGAACCGGCTCGAACACGTCCGGTATCAATGGCGATGCGGATTTCAACGCAGCCGCTGGCGGCGCGACATTCGACGCGGCCTTCCTTGAAGTGAACTTCACGCCCCTGCCGGGCCAGACCTCCCTCAACATCGAATTTCGCTTCTATTCCGAGGAATACAACGAATACGTCTATTCCAACTTCAACGATGTCGCCTTGATCATGATCGACGGCGTGCAGGTGCCGATCAGCGTTGGCAACGGCGATATTTCGGTGAACTCAATCAACAACGCTGCCGCCAGCAATCCGCAATTCGGCAACCAGAACAATGACCCGAACCCCGGCAACGGGACTTTCGACAGCTCGAACCCGAACCTCTATATCGACAACACAAATGGCGCGTTCGATACCGAGATGGACGGTTTCACCGTAACCCTCTCGCTCGATATTCCGGTCACGCCGGGTGTGGCGCAAACCCTCAAGATCGGCATCGCCGACAAAGGTGATTCCGCCTACGATTCCGCACTGGTGATTGCCTCGAACACAACGACGGCAGGCATGGACCCGGATCCAATTGCCACCGATGACAGCGGTTTTCAGACCTGGGGCACCAACCCGCGCAACGTTGATGTGCTGGCCAATGACACCGAGCCGGACGGTCAGTCCCTGACCATCACCCAGATCAACGGCCAAGCCGCGACAGTCGGCTCGCCGATCACGTTGAATAATGGCGACACGGTCACGCTTCTGGCCGATGGCACGATTGATATCGTCAACACCTCCGGCGGCACCGAAGGCACGTCCAGCTTCAGCTACACGGTCTCTGATCCGGACGGCAACACCGACAGTGCATTCGTCACTTATGACACCCAGGCGCCGTGTTTTACCCCCGGCACGCTGATCGACACGCCCTACGGGCCACGCGCGATCGAAACACTGTCGGTCGGCGATCTGATCCTGACCCGCGATGGCGGGCCAAAGCCTGTGCGCTGGATCGGCTCGAAGACGGTTGATCTTCATGAATACAATCCGCATTTGCGCCCTGTGTTGATCCGCAAAGACGCATTTGGCCCCGGCAGTCCGGCCCGCGATATGCGCGTCTCTCCGCAGCACCGGATGTTGCTGGGCGACACGCAAACCCAACTTCTTTTCGGCATGGAAGAGGCATTGGCCCCTGCCAAATCCCTCCTCAATCACAGCTCGGTTCTGATTGACCATGGTGCGTCGTCGGTGACCTATATGCACCTGCTCTTTGACGAGCATGAGATCGTGCTGGCCGATGACACGCCCACCGAAAGCCTGTTTCCCGGCGGTCACGCGCTCGCGGCGTTCAGCGATGAGAACCGGTCCGAAGTCTTCGACCTTTTCCCCGAACTGCGCGCCATGCCCGCAGCCTTCGGTCCGACGGCCCGCACCGTTCTGCGCGCCTATGAAGGTCAGGTCTGGACGCAAGCCAAGGCGGCTTAGAAGGTCTTACAGATTTTCACCCATGCGCGGCGGGCGCGGTTGTTTCAACTGCCGCTCCCGCAGAACAATCGCGACCCCTGCCGCGATAATCAGCGCCGCGCCCAGCAGCATCGGCACGGTCGGCACTTCGGCGAAAACAAAATAGCCAATCAGCAGCGCCCAGAGCATCGACACATAGGTGAACGGCGCCAGCACGCTGGCATCTGCGAACCGGTAAGACGACGTCAGCAACAATTGCCCGAACCCGCCCAACAGGCCCGCCGCAATCAGCAACGCCCATTCGCGCGGGTCTGGCCAGATCCACCCGAAAGGCAGCGTCAGAAGCGACAGAACCGTCGCCGTCACCGAGAACCAGAACACAATGGCCGAGGTTTTTTCGACCCCCGCCATTTTCTTGATGAACACTTGTGAAAGCGCCGCCAGCAGCGCCGATCCCAGCACCAGCGAGACGCCCAGCGCCTCCCCGGTGCCGCCCTCAAAGCTCAGCCGCGGCCACATAATAATCAGCACGCCAATCAAGCCCACGATCACGGCGCTCAACCGGATCAGGCGAAACCGCTCGCCCAGCAGCAACGCGGCAAAGATCACCAGCAGGATAGGCGTTGCAAAGCGCAGCGCCGTAACCTCGGGCAAGGGCAGAAACTTCAGCCCCGCAAAGCCCAGCCCCATGGCCATCGTCCCCGCCAAGGCACGGCCCGCATGGCCTTTCCAGTTGCTGGTTTTCAACCCGTCCCGCAGATCGTGCTGCCGCCAGAGCCAGATCAGAATGATCGGCATTGCGCAGATCGAGCGAAAGAAAACAGCCTGCCCCGCAGGCACGTTCTCAGCCGCTTTGATACAACTCGACATCATCACAAAAAGCGTGATGGCCGAGATCATAAGAAGAATACCGCGTGTGGGGTTCATTCGGGGGGCCTGTCAGATCAGCCCTTCCCGCTTATCCGGTTTGCGCGCCTATGGCGAGCCGTCAGGCCTGCCGCGCAATCCGCAGGAACGCCCGAAGCCGTGCTTGGCTTTGTCCGGACCGCATGCGCCGTTGCAGCGTTTTCGTTGTCCCTTGGGGCTTGTCGGCCTTCTCGACTCGCAGGAAGTGCTTGAGCCGCGCCGTCTCGCCACGGGTCTTGGGATGGTCAATCAGATGTCTGGTCATGGTGGTCTCCTCCCAGTGAACGCAGGATAGCACATCTTCTGCGTGTGCTCCAAAAGATGGGCGGGGTTACGCCAATCGCTGCGCCGCCCAGCGCGCGGCGTCGCGCACGGTCTCGTCCGCGTCCTCGGTAAGCGCCTGAGCACTTTGCCGTAATTCCGGCGCACCCGAATTTCCGATCGCATAAAGCACATTGCGCACAAACCGGTCCCGCCCGATCCGCTTGATCGGAGAGCCGCTGAACATCGCGCGAAACCTCGCGTCATCCAGCATGGCCAACTCGGCCAGATTCGGCGCTTTCAGATCCTCCCGCGCCGCGTATTTCACCT
Organism: Cognatishimia sp. MH4019; assembly: GCF_020177595.1. Taxonomy (GTDB): domain Bacteria; phylum Pseudomonadota; class Alphaproteobacteria; order Rhodobacterales; family Rhodobacteraceae; genus JAHTBL01. Next base: position 344,827 of record NZ_JAHTBL010000004.1, read on the forward strand.
CGCGCGCATCAGCTGCAAACTTGTTCCAGGGGCAGACCGCCAGACAATCATCGCACCCATAAATCCGGTTGCCCATAAGCGCCCGCAGCTCCTCATCCACTGGCCCTTTATGCTCGATCGTCAGATACGAAATGCACCGTCGCGCATCCAGTTGGAACGGGGCCGGGAACGCGTCTGTCGGGCAGATATCCAGACAGGCCGTGCAGGTCCCGCAATTCTCGACCCCGGCCTCGTCCACAGGCAGCTCAATCGTGGTAAAGATCGCCCCCAGAAAGAACCAGTTTCCCAGGTCCCGGCCCAGCAAATTCGTGTGCTTGCCTTGCCACCCCAGACCCGCCGCAGCGGCCAAAGGTTTCTCCATCACCGGGGCCGTGTCGACAAAGACCTTGATCTCGCCCTCGGCCTGCTCCAGCAGCCAGCGCCCGACCTTCTTGAGCCGCTTTTTAACCACATCATGATAGTCGCGGTTCTGCGCATAGACACTGATCGCAGCCTTGGTTTTCGTCTCTAACACCGCCAAAGGGTCGTGTTTCGGCGTGTAGGGCTCCGCCAGCATGATCACCGATTTTGCTTCCGGCCAAAGCTGATCCGGCGCACCGCGCCACCCCATCCGTTCGCCCATCCAGCCCATCTGGCCATGTCGCCCTTCGGCCACGAACGTCGCCAGACGATCCGCAATTTCAGGCACCGCATCAGGCCGGCAAACGCCGACCTCGGCAAACCCGGCCTCTTGGGCAAATGTGGTTAATCGCGCTTTGAGTTCCGCACTCAAAAATCCAGATCCGCGTAATGCGCGGGCGGCGGGAAACCTGGCACCTGATCGGCCAAAATCGACCGGAACGCAGGGCGCGATTTGATCTTCGCATACCAGTCCTTCACCGTGGCCGAACGGTTCCAATCCACGTCGCTGATATAGTCCAAAGCCGACAAATGCGCCGCCGCCGCAAAGTCCGCCAAAGACATCGTATCGCCCGCCAGCCAGCGCCGCTGATCCAGCAACCACGCCATGTAATCCAGATGATATTTGATCGCCTTGGCCCCGGCTTTGACGTTCTTGCTGTCCGGGTAGCCCTTGCCCATGACCTTCTTGTTGACCCGCTCATAAAGCAGGTTCGACGTCACCTCGTGATGAAACTTGTCGTCAAACCACGCCACCAGCCGCCGTACTTCATAGCGTGCCTCTGGCTTACGCGGCAGCAAGGGCGGGTCGGGGTTCAACTCTTCGATCAGCTCGCAGATCGGCCCACTTTCCGCCAATGTCCGCCCGTTCATCTTCAGAACCGGCACTTTGCCGGCCGGATTACGGCGCAGGAAATCCGGATCTTCTTCCCAATACCGCTCCTCGACCAGCTCTACCTCGATCTTCTTTTCGGCAAGGCTCAAACGGACCTTCCGGCAGAACGGAGACAACGGGACATGGAACAGACGGTTCATGGCAATCACTGCTTTTTATGGTTTCAAACTCAATGCCGCGAAGCGCGGGTTAATTCAACTCTCGAAACAATTTGCGCGGCCATCCGCCTTGATGGTCGCCGCCCCGTCCACAATCGACGCGGCGCGCTGGCGCACAAAACTCGACGGGTTCGAGGCCGAGCGTCCCTTGGGGTTCGGCAAAATCGCTGCCAACCGTGCAGCTTGTGTCGCTGTCAGCTCGGACGGGCGCGTTTTGAAATAGTGATACGCCGCCGCATCAACTCCAAAGACGCCCTCGTCAAACTCTGCAACATTCAGATAAACCTCGATAATCCGGCGCTTGGTCCACACGGCCTCAACTGCGGGGGTCAGCAACGCCTCCAGCGATTTGCGCAACCAGGATCGCCCATGCCACAGATAGACATTCTTTACGACCTGCTGCGAAATGGTCGAGCCACCCCGCGCCCCGCCATCCTCCATCGCATCGCGAATGGCGTTCACATCCAGCCCCCAATGCAGGCAGAAATTCGCGTCCTCCGCCGCCACGACCGACCGCGCCATGACCGGAGCGATTTCCTCCATAGAGGCCCATTGCCGGTCGATATCCCCCAACCGCCGCGCCTCTGACAGCATGTAGAGGCCGCCGGGCGGATTGATAAACTTGTAGGCAAAAAGGCAGATCGCAACCAAGGCGAGCACAGCGAAAACGCCACGCCAAACCCACCGCCGCACACGCGCTCTCAGGCTGCGTTTCGGTTTGGTCCTGGCCTTGGTCGTCTTTTTCGACGCCGTTTTCTTGGTTGCTCGTTTTGCCACGCCCCAAGTGTCACGGGGCGTGGCGAAAGGTCAAGAAAAACAGGCTCTATTCCGCCGGAACAGCCGTGTCCTCGATCCCCAAAGGTGCCGGGATATGGATCAGCATTTCGGTCGGACACACCTGCATGAAATGCGCTTTCTCGGTGTCCCAATGCTGCAAAATCTCGGCCGCCTTGGCGCTATAGGTCTCCGCATAATGCCGCTCGATCAGGCCTTTCAGCTGACGCTCCCAATGGGGCACCGTGACCGGACAGGTCACCAGCGTTTCCATGTTCATCATGTCAGGTGCAAGCCCCTCCGGATCATAGAGGTAGGCCATGCCACCGGTCATCCCGGCCCCAAAATTCGCACCAATCGTGCCAAGGATCACCGCGACACCGCCGGTCATGTATTCACATCCGTTGGAGCCGCAGCCCTCGATCACGACCTTCGCGCCCGAGTTCCGAACGGCAAACCGTTCCCCCGCGCGACCAGCGGCGAACAGATACCCGTCGGTCGCCCCGTAAAGCACCGTATTGCCGATGATCGTGTTGTCCGACGCCACAAGCGGGCTTGCCATCGGCGGGCGCACGACAACCGTGCCGCCTGACAGGCCCTTGCCCACGTAGTCATTGGCGTCGCCCGATACTTCCAGCTTCAGACCCGGTGCCGCGAACGCCCCCAAAGACTGCCCGGCAGAGCCGGTCAGCTTCACCGTCAGATGATCCTCCTGCAGCGCGTTACGCATGCCGAAGTTCTTGACGATGTGGCTCGACGTGCGCGTCCCGATGGTGCGCAACGTGTTCTGCACCGCGTATTGCAGCTGCATCTTCTCGCCATCGTTCAGGAAGCGCGCCGCGTCATTGACGATCTGCGCGTCCAGCGTATCCGGCACCGCGTTGCGATCCTTCTCGCGGTCGTAAACGATGTCTTTCGCGCCATCGACCGTGATCAGAAGTGGGTTCAGGTCCAGATCATCCAGATGCGCCGATCCACGGCTGACCTGGCTCAGCAAGTCCGCCCGCCCGATGACATCATCCATCGACCGCGCCCCGATCTGCGCCAGAATCTCCCGCACTTCCTGAGCGTAGAACGTAATCAGGTTCACGACCTTGTCGGCATTGCCGGTGAACTTCTCGCGCAGCGCTTCGTCTTGGGTACACACGCCCACGGGGCAGGTGTTCGACTGGCATTGGCGCACCATGATGCAGCCCATCGCGATCAACGCGGCGGTGCCGATGCCGTATTCCTCGGCCCCCATCATCGCGGCCATGACAATGTCACGACCGGTGCGCAAACCCCCATCGGTGCGCAAGGTCACCCGCTCGCGCAGGTTGTTCATCGCAAGCACCTGATGCGCTTCGGTCAGACCCATCTCCCATGGAAGACCCGCATATTTGATCGACGTCGCAGGGGACGCACCCGTGCCCCCATTGTGACCCGAGATCAGGATCACATCGGCCTTGGCCTTGGCCACACCGGCGGCAATCGTGCCGACACCGGAAGACGCCACCAGCTTCACCGTGACCTTACAGCGCGGGTTGATCTGCTTGAGGTCGTAGATCAGCTGGGCCAGATCCTCGATCGAGTAGATATCGTGGTGCGGCGGGGGCGAGATCAGCGTCACGCCCTTGGTCGAATGCCGCAACCGCGCGATCAGGTCGGTGACCTTCATGCCGGGCAACTGGCCCCCCTCACCGGGCTTGGCACCCTGCGCGACCTTGATCTCAAGCTCTTCGCAGTGGTTCAGGTATTCGGCGGTCACACCAAAACGGCCCGACGCCACCTGCTTGATCTTCGCAGACGGGTTGTCGCCATTCGGCTCCGGAACGAAATGCGCCGGGTCTTCACCACCCTCACCCGAGTCGGACTTGGCCCCAATCCGGTTCATCGCCACGTTCAGCGTCTTATGCGCCTCGGGGCTGAGCGCCCCCAGCGACATCCCCGGCGTCACGAAACGCTTCCGAATAGAGGTGATGCTTTCCACCTCTTCAATCGGGATCGCTTTGCCAATCGGCTTGATGTCCAGCAGATCGCGCAGATGGATCGGCGGATTGCTCCGCATCCTCGCGGAATACTGCGTCCACATCTCATAAGACGCCTTATTGCACGCCGTCTGCAACATATGCATCGACTGCGCTTCCCACGCATGCTTTTCGCCAGACCGGCGCGCCTTGTAGAATCCGCCAATCGGCAGCACGTCATTGCCACCCCGCCAACCGGCGCGGTGCACTTCTTCGATCTTGCGTTGAATGCCGGTCGTACCGATCCCGGAGATACGGCTGGTCATACCGGGGAAATACTCCGCCACCATCGCACGGCTCAGACCCACAGCCTCAAAGTTCAGACCCCCGCGATAGCTGGAGATCACGCTGATCCCCATCTTCGCCATGATCTTCAACAGACCTTGGTCAATCGCATTGCGATAGCGCTGCACGGCTTCCGTCAGCGAGCAGTCAATCAAGCCACGCTCAATCCGATCCGCCAGCGAATCTTCCGCCAGATAGGCATTCACGACAGTGGCCCCGCAGCCGATCAGCACGGCAAAATAATGCGGATCAATACATTCAGCCGACCGCACGTTGATCGAACAGAACGTCCGCAACCCTTTGCGCGTCAGCCAGCTATGCACCGCAGACGTGGCAAGGATCATCGGCATCGCCACGCGATCCTCGCCCTGGCCCTGATCGGTCAGCACGATATGGCCCGCACCCGACGCAACGGCATCCTCCGCTTCCGCGCGGATCCGGTGCAGTTCAAGACGCATCGCACTTGGGTCTGAATTGGCCGGGAATGTGCAGTCGATATCCACACAAGGCGCATTGAAATCCTTACGCAACTGCGCGAATTGCGCGTTGCCGACAAACGGCGAATCCAGCACCAGAATCTCCGTCTGAGAGCTGTCCTCGTCCAACACGTTCTTGAGGTTCCCGAACCGCGTTTTCAGGCTCATCACGCGATACTCGCGCAAGCTGTCAATCGGCGGGTTCGTCACCTGAGAGAAATTCTGACGGAAGAAATGGCTCAGCGGGCGATACTTCTCGGACAAGACAGCCGAAGGCGTATCATCGCCCATCGACGCCAGCGCCTCTTTCCCGTCCTCGGCCATGGGGGCCAGAATTTGCTCAAGCTCTTCAATGGTATAGCCAGCTGCGATCTGCCGCTTGCGCAGCTCCGCCCCGGTATATTCCGCCGTCTCGGTGACGCTAGCCAGCTTTCCGTCCAGCTCGTTGATCTTGCCGACCCACTCGCCAAAGGGCTGAGCGGCGGCCAGCTTGTCCTTGATCTCGGTATCGTGGAACAGGACGCCCTCTTTCATGTCCACGGCCAGCAATTGACCCGGACCCAAAGCGCCTTTTTCCACAACCGACCCTTCGTCCACCGGCACCATGCCCGCTTCCGATCCTGCAATCAGCAGGCCGTCACCCGTCACGACATAACGCATCGGGCGCAGGCCGTTCCGGTCCAGACCGGCGCACACCCAACGGCCATCGGTCATCGCCAAGGCAGCAGGGCCGTCCCACGGCTCCATCACCGAATTACAGTAGGAATACATGTCGCGCCACGCCTGGGGCAGCTCCACCGCCTGCTTCGACCAGCTTTCCGGCACCAGCATGGTTTTCGCCATCGGGGCCGAGCGCCCAGCCCGTACCAAGACCTCAAACACCGCGTCCAACGCTGCCGAGTCCGATGACCCCGCCGCCACAATCGGCTTGATGTCTTCCGCCATGTCCCCGAACGCACCCGAGGCCATGCGGATCTCGTGGCTTTTCATCCAGTTCAGGTTGCCCTTCAACGTGTTGATCTCGCCGTTATGGGCCAACATCCGGAACGGCTGCGCCAGCCACCATTGCGGGAAGGTGTTGGTCGAATAACGCTGGTGATAAAGCGCAAACGCACTCTCGAACCGCTCATCCTCAAGGTCGGGATAAAACTCCGCGACCTGCTCGGCCAGCATCATGCCTTTGTAGATGATCGACCGGCAGGACAGCGAACAGATGTAAAGCGCAGGCACCTGCTGCGCCAAAGCGGCCTTCTCGATCCGGCGACGGATCACGTACAGCTCGCGCTCAAACGTTTCTTCATCAACGCCCTTGGAGTTGCTGATAAGGATCTGCTCGATCTCGGGCCGTGTCGCATTGGCCTTCTCGCCCAGACACTCGACGGAAACCGGCACATGCCGCCAGCCATAGATGTAATAGCCCATCCGCAGCACTTCGGATTCGACAATCGTCCGGCAGGTTTCCTGCGCCCCGAAATCCGAACGCGGCAGGAACACCTGACCCACAGCGATCATCTGGTCCATATGCGGCTCGTGCCCCGTACGGCGGATCTGGTCGTAGAAAAATTCCACCGGGATTTGCACATGGATACCGGCGCCGTCACCGGTCTTGCCGTCCGCATCCACAGCACCGCGGTGCCAGATCGCTTTCAGCGCGGTGATCCCCGCAGCGACAACCTTGCGCGAGGGTTTGCCGTCAATCGACACGACCAGACCGACGCCGCACGAGGAATGCTCTTCCTCTTCCGCATACATGCCATTCTCGGCCATCCACTTGCGCTTGGCTTCCTCAGCCGCAACCCAATCAGCATCAAACTTGGTCATGTCATTTACCTTCCATTTACCCGGCCCTTGGTCCGGTACGTCAGGATTGTTGCCCTGTTGAATTCTCTAAAGCCGGACCCTGTCCATACGCGTGCCATACACCAGCCATACGCATACCAGACAGGAACCAGACGCTCTGTCCGGCGCTATTCAGCGGCGACTGCCGCAGCCCCGTTCAGGTATTCCAGCATCGCCTCGGCCGCGTCGCGCCCGTCTTTGATGGCCCAAACCACAAGGCTCGCCCCGCGCACAATATCGCCCACGGCATAGACGCCAGGCAGGCCGGTGGCCCCCGTGGTGAAGTCCGCCTTCACAGTGCCCCAACGGGTCACCTCCAGCTCCGGCACGCCCCACAATGTCGGTAGGTCTTCCGGCTCAAAGCCCAACGCTTTGATGACCAGATCAGCCTCCTCCACATAGTCGGAGCCTTCGATCACCTCCGGCATCCGGCGGCCTGTCGCATCAGGCGCACCCAGACGCATCTGCTGGACCATCACACCTTCCACGGCATCGCCGGCAAAGCCCTTGGGCGCGCTGAGCCAGACAAACTCGACACCCTCTTCCTCGGCATTCTGCACCTCACGCTGAGAGCCGGGCATGTTGTCCCGGTCCCGGCGATAGAGGCATTTCACCGAGGTCGCGCCTTGCCGCACAGCCGTGCGCACACAGTCCATCGCAGTGTCTCCACCACCGATCACGACCACCCGTTTGCCTTCGGCATTCAGGTCCCCATTGTCGAACTCGGCCACATCGTCGCCAAAACTCTTGCGGTTGCTGGCGGTCAGATAGTCAATCGCGCGGACAATCCCCTCCGCCCCCGATCCAGGTGCCTGCAAATCCCTTGTTTTATAGACGCCCGTGGCAATCAACACCGCATCATGCTTTTCGCGGATGTCCTCGAATGAGATATCCTCACCCACGTTGCAATTCAGCACAAACTCGACCCCGCCTTGCTCAAGCTGATCGTTGCGCCGCATCACGACGTCCTTTTCCAGCTTGAAGCCGGGAATACCGTAGGTCAGCAAACCGCCCGCGCGGTCATAGCGATCATAGATGGTGACCTGCACGCCTTGGCGACGCAGCACATCCGCCGCCGCCAAACCACCGGGACCCGCGCCGATAATGCCAACGCTTTCGGTGCGCTCTGCGTGCGGCTGGATCGGCTTGACCCAGCCTTTTTCCCACGCGGTGTCTGTGATGTATTTCTCGACCGACCCAATCGTCACAGTGCCATGGCCCGATTGTTCAATCACACAATTGCCTTCGCATAGACGGTCCTGCGGGCAGATGCGGCCACAAATCTCGGGGAAGGTGTTCGTCGCCTGCGAGACCTCATAAGCCTCCTGCAAGCGCCCCTCCGCCGTCAGGCGCAGCCAGTCGGGGATGTTGTTGTGCAGCGGGCAGTGCGTCTGGCAATAGGGTACACCACATTGCGAACAGCGGCTGGACTGCTCTTCCGCCTTGGCCTCGGCGTACTCTGCATAAATCTCATCGAAGTCCTGATTGCGTAGGTTCGGCGCACGCTTTTCGGGCATGTCCCGCTCCACCTGCGTGAACTTGAGCATTTTTTGACCGGCCATAGCCATTCCTCCCGTGACGAGATTTTCGAACCCTTCCTCTAATAGGTCCGGTTCGGAAAGAAAAGTCATAATATTTGACCTATTTAGAAAAATCTTAGCCCAATCCACGGAAATATAGCGTGGTGTTACAATAATTAGGTAAGTATGGTTTCCATATTAAGATGCTAGCCCCTGAGTCTCAAAGAGTTAGGGTGCCACTCAACGAATCATGGGCCGCCTCGATGACGCTGTTTCACCTCTTTCTCGTTGCTGTCATCCAAGGGGTTACCGAGTTTCTTCCGGTCTCCTCCTCCGGCCATCTGATCCTGCTGCCAAAACTCACCGGCATTGCCGATCAAGGCCAAACCATTGATGTTGCAGTGCATATTGGCACGCTCTTCGCCGTCGTCCTCTATTTCTGGAGCGACGTAAAGACCGCCCTCGCAGGCACCCTTCGCCTGATCCAGGGCAAGGTCGACACCCAAGGCGCGTTTCTGGCGCTTTGCCTGCTTGTCGCCACGATCCCTGTCACCCTCGCAGGCCTTGCCTTCCACCTGACGGGCCTGTCCGAAATGCTACGCTCCACCGCCGTAATCGGCTGGATGATGCTGATCTTCGGCGTCGTCCTCTACTGGACGGACCAGCGCGGCGAGGTAATGAAAACAACCGCCCGTTGGTCGCTGAAAGATGCGCTGATCATGGGTCTGTGGCAGGCCGTTGCACTGATCCCCGGCACTTCGCGGTCCGGCATCACGATATCCGGCGCGCGCCTTCTGGGTTACGCACGCGAAGACGCCGCCAAGCTTGCCATGCTGATGTCGATCCCGACGATCTTCGCCTCTGGCGCCCTGCTTGGCGCGGATGTCGTCCTTGGTGGAGACACCCTGATCTGGCGCGACGCAGGCATCGCCGCGACCTTCGCCTTTATCGCAGCCTTGCTGGCGTTAACCTTGATGATGCGCCTGCTCAAATCCGTCAGTTTCACGCCCTATGTAATCTACCGCGTGATCCTTGGCCTTATCCTGCTGGCGATCGCCTACACCTAATCCGTGCGCAGGTTTTTCGCGCTGTCCTTGATCGCGTCATACTGCCCGGACGGACGGAACCGCCACAGATATTCCGGCAGAACAGCCTCCAACGCGGTGGGTTTGATCCCCAGATCGGCAAAGCTCATCACCCCGTCCGACACAACATTGTCCCGGCGCAGGTTCTTCACCTGATCGCGCGTGATCATCCCGTTTGTGAACAGCCCGAGCGAGATTTTCTGAAGCATATCAAAGCCCCAGCCCATCAGTCGCGCCATGAACCACGGCGTGTTGAGGATCAGCTTACGGCGGTGAATGACGCCCAGCATCTGCTGCATCAGCTCTTTAAACGTGTTCACATCCGGCCCGCCCAGCTCGTAAATGCCGGGCTTGGCTTGCCCAAGAACGCCCATCTCGGCGGCCTTGGCCACATCGTCCACATAGACCGGCTGAAACTTGGTATGCGCCCCAACCACAGGCAAGATCGGCCCCATCCGCGACATGCTCGCGAACCGATTGAAGAACTGATCTTCCGGCCCGAACACAATCGACGGGCGCAGGATCACCGCATCCGGCTGATGCTGCAAAACGCCCTGCTCGCCCAGTGCTTTGGTCTGCGCATAATCGCTGTCGCTCTCCGCATCCGCCCCAATGGCCGAGATCTGGACCATCGTCGTGATCCCTTCAGCCGCCGCAATCCGGGCGATCCGTTCGGCCCCCTGGTGCTGCACGGCATCGAACTTGTTGTTGCCGACCGCGTTCAGGATGCCCACGCAATTGACCACCGCATCCGCGCCCTGCATCACCGCTTGTACGGACGCATCGTCGCGGATGTTGCAAAAAACCGGCTCGACCTGCCCGACCGCGCCGTAAGGCTTCACGAACATCGCTTCATTCGGGCGGCGCACCGCGACCCGCACGCGCCAGCCTGCTTTAGCCATACGTTGCGTGATATAGCGGCCCACAAAGCCGGACCCGCCATAGATTGTCACCAGTTTCGACATCGGTCTCTCCGATCTAATCCGTTGCCTGTTCCTAGTCAGATAGCGCGCCCGCGACAACCGACTATCGAATCCCGTTGACACCCCATTTTCTGAGGGCTAAATGCCCGTCTCACGACACCTGCCCAGGTGGCGGAATTGGTAGACGCGCTAGCTTCAGGTGCTAGTGTCCGTATGGACGTGGAGGTTCGAGTCCTCTCCTGGGCACCAAATCCCAAAAACACATGATTCCCGATGTCTTGAAGGGACTTCAAGTTCGCAAAGCGTCCTGTCCAATGCGGTTGGGCGAGCAGTTATGCGCAATCTTGGCAGGATAATTACGCAAGCTGGCCTATCGTGGACCTCTGCCAATTTCTTGTCGCACGACATCACAACGCTCCTCACTTTTGGGCAGGTGATTATGGCCCAACCACAAACTTCCAGCACTTCACATGTCATTAATCCATGCTGCATCCGGCGCAGGACCCGCGTCAGACGGGTTCACTTCGCAGCGACCCACCCCTCCCGGTCGTAGGCGCTTTGCCAGAACATCCATTCGTGCCAACTGGATCTCTCAAACGCTTTCATCATCGCGCGTCTTGTGGCGTCATCCGCACTTTCGGCCAGACGGTCGGCAAGGTCGCGCATGCCTTGCACAGCCTCCTCGAACGCCTCGCTTGCATAAGTGTCGATCCAGGCGCGGTAAGGGTGGTCGGGGGCGGCAGTCTTGTGGATCAACGCGCCGACGCGTTGGTAAATCCAGAAACATGGCAGCAGCGCCACGATGCTCACCCGGAATGGGTCCACCGCCGCTGACCGGATCAGGAAACTCGTATAGTGATCGCAAGCGCGAGACGGGGGCGTGGCGATGAAATCAGCCTCAGTGACACCATAGAGCGTCATATATTCTTCGTGCAGCTGCTTTTCGACAGCAATCGCGCCGTTAGCCGAGCCGGCAAGGCGGGCAATCGTTTCGGGATCAGGCGCGCGGGCAGCAGCAAGTGCCAGGCTGCGGGCGAAACCTTCAAGATAGTGAGCGTCCTGAATGATATAGGCGCGAAAAATGTCCGCGGGCAGGGTGCCTGCGGCCAGTTCGGTGTTGAAGGGCATTGTGCGGATCGTATCTTGCAGATCAGCGGTCTGCGCCCAGAGCGTGTCGGTGAAGGTCATGTAGTGGCCTTTGTGAGGGCGTGGAAATGGTGCACGGGACCGTGGCCATGGCCGACACTCAATGTGTCAGCGGCAGCAATGGCGGCGGTGATATAGGCCTTGGCGCGGGCGGCGGCGTCTGGCAGTGGGTGACCGTGGCCGATCTGCGTCGCCAACGCGGATGACAGCGTGCAGCCGGTGCCATGGGTATTGCGCGTTTTGGTGCGCTTGGCAGGAAGTTCGGTCGTACTTTCTGCTGTGACGAGCAGGTCAATGGCGTCGGCATCTTTCAGGTGCCCGCCTTTCAAAAACACAGCTTTGCCGTTCAGCGCGAGGAGCTGCTGAGCCTGCTTGTGCATCTGGGCCAGCGTCGTCGCCTCGGTCACACCTAGCAGATCAGCGGCTTCGGGCAGGTTCGGTGTAAGTAGCGTCGCGCGCGGCAGCAGATGCGTGCGCAAGGCCTCGACGGCCTCTGCCGCGAGCAGCCGGTCGCCTCCCTTCGCAACCATGACAGGATCAAGGACAATGGGCGCGGTGAGGCCCTCGAGCGCGCGGGCAACGGTTTCAATCGTTGCGGTGTCGCCCAGCATGCCGATCTTGACCGCGTGAATGTCGATATCGCTGCGGATGGACGCGATTTGCTGGGCGATCATGTCGGGCGCGACCATCGCAACGTCTTGCACGCCGGTTGTGTTCTGCGCGGTGAGGCCGGTGATGGCGGCCATGGCGTAGCCGCCATTCGCGCTGATCGCCTTGATATCGGCCTGGATGCCTGCCCCGCCAGAAGGGTCGGAGCCTGCGATGGAAAGGATGTTGGGGATCATGGGGTGCTCCATTCATCTGTGAAGGATTGCGCAGCGGCTTGGGGATCGTCGGCGCGAGAGATGGCAGAGACGACCGCGACGCTGACACATCCGGCGCGGCGGATTGCAGGGATATCGGCGGCAGTGAGACCCCCGATGGCCATGCAAGGCAGGGGGCTCGCGGCGGCGATTTGCGCCAGCCCGTCAAAGCCCAACGGCTGGGCGTGATCGCTTTTGGAGGCGGTCGCACGCACGGGACCGACGCCCAGATAGGTGACCGCATGGGCGGGCAGGCAGGTTAGATGCGCCTCTTCCTCTATCGACAGGCCCAGAACGGCGTCGGGGCCAATGCGGGTGCGGATCGCGGCGGGGTCGCCGTCGGATTGGCCCACATGCAAACCAAAGCTGCCAAGGGCGCGGGCGACCTCCACCCGGTCATTCAGGATCAGCTGAGCGCCCAACGGATCAAGGCGGGTGCACAGGGCGCGGGCGAGATCGGCAAACGCGGCATCGTCCAGCGTCTTGTGGCGCAGTTGGACCCATTTCGCACCGCCCCGCGCAGCGCGTTCGGCTTGCTCGGGGATGGGCAGGGGGGCGTCGGCATCGGTGATGAAACAGAGCGGCGGAATCATGCGGGGGTGATCCGCGCCATGGCGTCCAGCTGATCGCCTGTTATGGCGTGCAGCGCGTCGAGGAAGGCCACCTGAAAGCTGCCGGGGCCTTGGGCGGTTTGGGCTGCGACCTCACCCGCCGCGCCGTAATAGGCAAGGGCGGCGACGGTTGCATCATAGGCGGGGGCTGCGGCGGTAAAGGCTGCGACGATCCCGGTGAGCGAGCATCCCAACGCGGTGACGAGCGGCATCATGGCGTGGCCATTGGCGATGCGCTGCGCCTGCGTGCCATCGGTGACGAAATCGACCTCGCCGGTGACAGCGACGACCGCGCCGGACCGGGTCGCCAGATCGCGCGCGGCCTCCTCGGCGGCGCTGACGGGGTCGGCGGCATCCGCGCCGCGCCCTTGGGCCGCGAGGCCCGCCAGCGCCATGATTTCAGAGGCGTTGCCGCGAATGATCGTGGGGTTAAGCGCCAGCAACTGCGCACCAGCCTCTTGCCGCAGGCCGGTGGCCCCCACGGCAACCGGGTCCAGCACCCAAGGCGTGCCTTTGGCTGATGCGGCCTTTGCCGCCAGCACCATGCAGTCGATCCATTCGGCATCCAGCGTGCCGATGTTGATCGACAGCGCAGAGGCGAAGCCTGCAAATTCTGCCGCTTCACCCCGCGCATGTGCCATCGCGGGGGAGGCCCCGGCGGCCAGCATGACATTGGCCATGACGTTCATCGCCACGTAATTGGTGATGTTCTGCACCAAAGGTGCGGCGCTGCGCATGGCGTTCAAAGCCTGTGACGGGTGGTTCATGGCATCCCTTCCTTGCAGCGGTCGGGAGCTGGTCAAAGACAGGCGCAAGGCTGGCGTCTTTTACAACTTCCTCCGCCGGTATGAGCCGGTTCAGGTTCGAAGGGTGCGTCTCAACCCGGCCGATGCCGGATGCCCCTGTTGTGAGGGTGAAACTATCCGGCGCAGAGCGATTGTCAATCAGGACATGAAAAAGCCGCGCCAACCCGGTTGGGCTGACGCGGCTGATTGTGAGGCTGAAAGCGCCTTAGAAATGCGCTGATTGCGTGGTGCTGGGCACCTGCAGGGGCGGCGCGAACTTCGTCAGGTCGATGCCGTCCACCGCTGCGGTATATTCCGATAGCGTCGGTGTCCGGCCCAGAATGGCCGACAGAACAACGACCGGGGTCGAGGCCAGAAGCGACTCACCCTTCTTGCCGTCTGCGTCCTCGACCACGCGGCCTTTGAACAGACGCGTCGAGGTGGCCAGAACCGTGTCGCCCTTGGCGGCTTTTTCCTGATTGCCCATGCACAGGTTACAGCCGGGCCGTTCGAGGTAGAGGATATTCTCATACTCGGTCCGGGCGGTGTTCTTGGGCGCCACGTCATCGAACTCGAAGCCCGAATATTTCTGGAGCACGTCCCAATCACCTTCCGCCTTCAACTCATCAATGATGTTGTAGGTGGGGGCGGCCACGACGAGGGGGGCTTTGAACTCCACCTTGCCTTTGGCAGCCTCAAGATTGCGCAGCATCTGCGCCACGATCTTGATGTCGCCCTTATGGACCATGCAGGAGCCGACAAAGCCCAGATCAACCTTCTTTTCCGCCGCGTAGTAGGAAATCGGGCGGATCGTGTCGTGGGTATAGCGTTTCGAGACATCGGCGTTGTTCACATCCGGGTCCGCGATCATCGGCTCGACGATGGCGTCCAGATCGACGACGACTTCGGCGAAATACTTGGCGTCTGCGTCGGGTTTCAGCGCGGGTTTTTCGCCCGAGTTGATCTCGGCAATGCGCTTGTCGGCCTTGTCGATCAGCCCCTGCAGCACGCCATTTGCGTTATCCATGCCCTTGTCGATCATGATCTGGATGCGATCCTTGGCGATCTCCAGCGAGGAAATCAACGTCTGATCTTCCGAGATACAGACCGAGGCTTTCGCCTTCATTTCCGCCGTCCAGTCGGTGAAGGTAAAGGCCTGATCGGCCAGCAGCGTGCCGATATGCACCTCGATCACGCGGCCCTGAAAGACGTTGTCGCCGAACTGCTTGAGCATCTGCGCCTGCGTGGCATGCACCACGTCGCGGAAATCCATGTGATCGGCCATGGTGCCCGTGAAGGTCACTTTCACCGATTCCGGGATCGGCATTGTGGCCTCGCCCGTGGCCAGCGCCAGCGCGACCGTGCCGGAGTCGGCACCAAAGGCCACGCCCTTGGACATCCGCGTGTGGCTGTCGCCGCCGATGATGATGTCCCAGTCATCGACCGTGATGTCGTTGAGCACCTTGTGGATCACGTCGGTCATCGCGTGATAGCTGCCTTGCGGATCGCGCGCGGTAATCAGGCCAAAGTTGTTCATGAACTTCATCAGGCGGGGGATGTTCGCCTCTGCCTTGAAATCCCAAACCGATGCGGTGTGACAGCCCGACTGATAGGCCGCATCCACCTTGGGGGAGATGACCGTGGCGGCCATCGCTTCCAGTTCCTGGCTGGTCATCAGGCCCGTCGTGTCCTGCGATCCGACCACGTTGACGGTGACGCGTACATCCGAACCGGCGTGCAGGGTCTTGCCCGGCGTGGTGCCGACCGCGTTGCGGTTGAAGATCTTCTCGACCGCCGTGAGGCCCTGACCCTCGTGGGAGATTTCCTTGGAGGGCGCAAAGACGGGTTTAAGCGGCACGCCCAGCGTTTCAGACGCGAAGGTTTGCAGCTTCTTGCCGAAGACAATGGCGTAGGAGCCGCCGGCCTTCATGAACTCCATCTTCTGGGGCGTGAACGAGGACGAGACATCGACCAGTTCCTTGCCGTTTTCGTCGTAAAGCTTCTTGTCGCGGGTGTTCAGCGTCAGCACAGTGCCGGTTTCAACCGAATAGGTCTGCTCAAGCACCGGGTTGCCGTCATTGTTGAGGATCGGTTTGCCGTCCTCATCCAGCTTCTTGACCCAATTTTTCAGATCAACTCCGATGCCGCCGGTGACACCGACGGTGGTCAGGAAGATCGGCGAGATGCCGTTGGTGCCTGCCACGACAGGGGCGATGTTGACGAAGGGCACGTAAGGGCTGGCCTGCTTGCCGGTCCACAGTGCCACGTTGTTCACGCCCGACATCCGCGACGATCCCACGCCCATGGTGCCTTTTTCAGCGATCAGCATCACGCGCTTGTCGGGGTGCTGCAATTTCAGCGCTTCGATTTCCTGTTGGGCGCGTTCAGAGATCAGGCATTTGCCGTGCAATTCGCGGTCCGAGCGTGAATGCGCCTGATTGCCCGGCGACAGCAAATCGGTCGAGATATCGCCCTCGGCGGCGATATAGGTGACAACTTGCACGTCCTGATCCAGCTCTGGCAGCTTGGTAAAGAACTCCGCCTCGGCATAGCTTTTCAGGATATCTGTCGCGACGGCGTTGCCTGCCTCATGGGCGGCTTTGAGGCGGTCGGTGTCGGCCTCATAAAGGAAAACCTGGGTTTTCAGCACCTCGGCGGCGTCGGCAGCGATCGCGGCATCCTCGCCCAGGGCGAGATCCAGCAGCACGCGGACCGACGGGCCGCCTTTCATATGCGACAAAAGCTCGAACGCGAAGGCAGGCGTGATTTCATCGACCGTGACAGCGCCGGTGATGATGTCTTTAAGAAAGACAGCCTTTTCGCCAGCGGCACTCGTGGTGCCGGGCAAGGTGTTATAAATAAAGAAGTTCAGCGCCTTGGTGCGCTCTTCGCTTGCAGGCGATGTGATCTGGGCAATCAGTTCTTTGACCAAAGCGCCATCGTCGATGGGTTTGGGGTTCAACCCCTGCTCTTTGCGGGTTTCGATCTCTTCTAGGTATGCGGTGTAAACACTCATGTCGGCCTCGTGGGATTCGTCCAAAAACACTGCGGGCCGACGCGTGTCTTCGCAGGAACGCTGGCACCGGCTTGCATATTGTATGCCGCGGTATACCAGATCGTTTTTCGATGCAAGAAATTGCCATAGGTGAAAGCCGTGGCATGTCGCCCCACCCAGGGGGACCGCTCAGATCAGGACCCATGTCCAATTGAAGGAAACCAGCGTTCCGCGGGTCACAGCAGGCGTTTGATGCGGTCAAATGCAGATAGGGGTGAAATCCTGAGTCACGCTCTCTGCAGTGCGGAAAATGGCGGGTTTGAGCTGATTGTGTTGAAAAACTCTTGCTTGATCGAAGTGGTAATCGCTGATTCAATTCCTTTATTGATTGGGGGATTTGGCGATGATGGGACCAAAGCAGGAGGCACAAGCGGCGCTGTTTTACGAATT
>NZ_JAHTBL010000005.1 GCF_020177595.1 Cognatishimia sp. MH4019
AGAATTCGTAAAACAGCGCCGCTTGTGCCTCCTGCTTTGGTCCCATCATCGCCAAATCCCCCAATCAATAAAGGAATTGAATCAGCGATTACCACTTCGATCAAGCAAGAGTTTTTCAACACAATCGCCTCACAACCGACCTTGGATGCGGTGCGGCTTGTTAAACCTGCCGTTCGCTATAGGCGCAAAATCGAGCGAACAACCAACTGATCGTCTAGCGGACAAACCTGCCATTCGAATTCCGCACTTCACTAGCGCAGAATTTTCCCCCGTCGCAGCATTTGTAGTGTTATAGCGCAGCGCGTGTATTTGATTTGGTCCTAAATGGGCTTTGCTTCGCGTTTAACATCCAAACCACCCCTAGCCGTGACATCGATTTGTCGCCGAAGTTTTTATGGGCCCTTGTTCAGTTGTACCACTCTTCCAAGCAGGTTTCGAAACAGCCTGAGCGTCGGTCCTCAAAGCCGCCAGTGAGGCGTATGTCATCTCGTTGCCGAGATTTATGGCAACCCGGTCGCAGATGTTGCGCGGTCGAAATAGTCGGCGTTCGCTGTGATCCACCCCCGTCCGCCCCCAACTCCTTTGGAATGTAGTTCTAAACGGTGCCTGCCAGGCTACCCTCAAGGGTCGCCAACTCCTGCCCGCCTGCCATCAAGTCCTGCAGTTCTTCAGGAGTGATCTCTCCCTTCATCGCTGTCCCAAGGGTCTTACCGCGATTGAGAACTGTGAAACGGTCCCCCACCGCAAGCGAGTGGCGCACATTGTGGGTGATGAACACCACCGCGATGCCCTGCTTACGCACCTTGTCGATCGTCGCCAAAACATTCGAGGTTTGACGCACACCCAACGCGGAGGTTGGCTCGTCCAGGATCAAGACCTTCGCGCCGAAATGCACCGCACGGGCGATGGCCACCGTCTGGCGTTCCCCTCCTGATAATGTGCCCACAGCCTGATCCGGCCCGCGCAGGTTGATCCCCATCTTTTTCATCTCACGCATGGTGATTTCGTTGGCGTAGTCATGGTCAAACAGACGGATCGGGCCGACCTTCTTGATCGGCTCATTACCCATAAAGAAGTTCCGACTGACACTCATCAGCGGGATCATTGCAAGGTGTTGGTGCACCGTGGCAATGCCCGCCTCGATTGCATCACGTGGCCGCGCGAAGTTCATTGGCTTGCCTTCAAATATGATCTCGCCAGCGGTGGGTTTATGCACCCCCGACATTGTCTTAATGAAGGTCGATTTTCCTGCGCCGTTGTCGCCAAGCAGGCAATGACATTCGCCCGCGCGCACATCAACCGAAACCCCTGCCAGCGCGATAACGCTGCCAAAGTGTTTTTCGATGTTTTTCATCTGGATGATCGGTTCGGACATATCAACGCTCCCCCGTGATGATGCGGCGAATGTAGGTGTTCAAGATCACCGCCGCGAGAAGGATCACACCAAGGAATACGCGGAACAAAGAGCTTTCGACGCCCGCAAAGAACAGGCCCTGTTGCACGACACCAAAGATCAGAGCACCCAGCGCCGCCCCGATAACCGAGCCGTATCCGCCGGTCAGCAAAGCACCCCCGATGACCACTGCAATGATCGCCTCGAACTCCTTCAGAAGACCACGGTCAGCACCGGCAGAGCCGAACTCCATCACCTGACACACCGCGAATACCGTGGCGCAAAACGCGGTAAACATGAACATCTGGATCTTGACGGCACTTACCGGAACACCAGAATTGCGCGCCGCATCCGCGTCCCCGCCAGAGGCGAATATCCAGTTGCCAAAACGCGTGCGCGTCAGCAGCCAGTGCCCGAAAATCACCAGACCGATGGCCCAGATCATCAGCATCGGAATGCCATTGACCACGGGTTCGCCCACACGATTGCCCCGTTCAAATGTGGCGATAATTCCGGCATCGCCCAGCCATTGGAAAATGGGTCCACCGATCTTGGCGCCGAAAATCGGCGCCAGCCAATCACCCTCGGCAGCCTCTCGGATACCCCCGATGATCGTCTTACGTTCAACCGTCTGGGGGATGAAAATGGTGAAACCGCGCAAGATGAACAGCGTGGCCAGCGTTACGATAAACGACGGCAAACCCGTCTTGACGACAATGTATCCATTCAGCGCCCCAAAGGCGACGCAAATCACAAAGGTTATTGTGATGGCCATCCACATCGGCCAGCCCAGCGTGACACCGAAAATGGCGATCATCATACCCGCAAAGCCAATCATTGACCCAACCGAAAGGTCGAATTCCCCGGCAATCATCAGCAGGCAGGCACCCACGGCAATGATCATGAATTGTGCCGACACCACCGACCAGTTCAGCACGCCCTGCGCGTTGAACATGCCGCTGTCAAAGGCGAATAAAAGAAAGAAAACAAAGACGGCGACGGTCCCCACAATACCGCCCAACTCGGGGCGGATCAGCGCTTGGCGAAAACCGGAAATTTCCTTGACGCGTTCGTCGGTTTGACTGGCCTCAGACATCGCCAACCTCCTTGGCTCGATGAGTGTGTGATGTGTGTTTGATAATAAGAAGGGCGACCACGGCTCAGGCCATGGCCGCCCCTCTTAGCGGTATCCTTTTAGCGGATCTTAGCGGAACTCGCCTGCGAACGCTTCGACCTTCTCGAGCCCGTCAGCGGTTACGAAACCTGGGCCGGAGTTGATGTTGCTGCCGGGCAGAACGCCGTAACGATCATAGTTGGCCAACACGACCACAGGCAGGTAAGCCTGCAGGAACGGCTGCTGGTCGATGCCCCACTCAATGGTGCCAGCCTTGATGCCCTCAACGATGTTTTCACCAAGGTCAAAGGTGCCAAAGTAGATGTCACCAGCCATGCCGTTTTCATCCAGCGCGAGCAGCGTTGGGTCCGCAGAGGTCGGGCCAAGCGTCAGGATCGCATCGGTTTCAGGATTGGCAGACAGGTACGCAAGAACACGGTTTTTGATCTCTGCAGGGTCTTGACCGGAATCAATCATCTGGTTGCCCAGATCGACGCCCAGACCGTCCGCGAAACCCTGGCAACGCTCGGTTGAGGATGGCGAAGAGATGTAGTGGTTCACGCACAGGAACGACGATACACCATCACGTGCCGCCCGCTGACCTGCCGCCAAACCGGCGTCATACTCGGGCTGACCAACATACATCAGCGCACCAACTTCGGCCGCCTGCGCGGGCGTGCCAGAGTTCATGATGATCACGTCAACGCCTTGGTCAACAGCCGCCATGATTGGGCCCTTCAGGACGTCGTAATCGGACAGCGTAGTGATGATGCCATCAGGGTTGGACGCTGCCGCCTGCTCAATGATGCGGGCCATGTCAGCAAGGTCGCCAGTCGGCGGATTGCGATATTCGACCTCAACGCCCAGCTGATCACCAGCCAGCGCGATACCGTTCTTGATGGTGTTCCACCAGCTGTCACTGTCAGGCGCGTGGCTGACCAGAATGTACTTCAGATCGTCGCCATTCCCTTCTGCGGATGCGGTAGTTACGGCTGCAAAGGGTGCTGCCACGATCGCTACGGTAGCAAAAAGTTTGCTCATCATGTTCATGTTTTTCCTCCCAAGGAATTCTTATTCCGCTCTCAAAGAGAGGTCTGTTGCCCCTCTCTCCTAATCAAAGCATGAGTCGTTTAATTTTGCAACCGGTTGCAAAATTTTCGTAGAAATTCCATGCTGCCCTTGGAACCAAAGCCTTGTATGAAGACAAAACCTAACCGGAAAACCAAAGACATATACCATGCCCATCACCCTCAGAGATGTCGCCACCCGTGCCGGAGTTTCTCCCTCCGCAGTGTCGCGCACATTCACCGACGGTGCCTCGGTGTCTGAGAAAATGCGGCGCAAGGTCGAAAAGGCCGCCCGGGATCTGGGCTACTCCCCCAACGCGCTGGCCTCGGCGATGACGACCGGACGCACCAAACTGATCGGCCTTGTGTCCAACAACTTCCAGAACCCGATCTTCCTGCAGGTCTTCGACCTGCTGACCCGCAAATTGCAGGACTGCGGGCTGCGCCCCCTATTGCTTAACCTGACAGGCGAGACCGACGCCAAGACGGCTGTGCGCATGTTGCAGCAATACTCGGTCGACGGGGCGATCGTCGCCTCTTCGACCCTGCCGCCAGAGTTCTCCAAGTCCTTCCGCGATGCGGGTGTGCCGGTGGTCAACTCCTTCGGGCGCTTCTCGACCTCGCCAGAGGTCCACGTGGTCGGCGTCGACAACTCCGAATGTGGGCGCATGGCCGCGCGCACGCTGGTCGAACGAGACTACAAAACCGTCGCTTTCTTGGGTGGACCAGAGGCCGCCACCTCTACCCAAGACCGCTTTCGGGGCTTTTTTCAGGAACTCGCCAAACACCCCCACGTCGCCCATTCCCACAGCTTTGCTGCGGCCTATTCCTTCGACGCGGGGCGCGCCGAAATGCAACGCCTGATCGCGGCGGGTGACATGGCCGATGCCTATTTCTGCGGCGACGACGTCTTATCGATCGGTGCGCTGTCCGCAGTGGCCGATGCGGGGCTGAATGTCCCACAGGACCTTGGCATCATAGGCTTCAATGACATGGAAATGGCCCGCTGGGAGAACATCAATCTGACCACGATCAGCCAGCCCATTGACCAGATCCTGCAATCCTCAGTGGATCTGATGGTCTCCATGCTTGACGATCCCGATCGCTCCCCCGAGGTCCGCTTGTTTCCCTGCAAACTGATCGAACGCGGCACCCTGCGGCCCCTGTCATAGCGCGCCGCCCTTAACGATACATCAGCGGGCGCGCGTCCACCCATGCACCCTTGTCCTTGGCCGAGGCTGCGGCCTGATGCACAGCCGCCATCGACCGCAGCCCATCTTCTGCCAATGGCAATCCATCACGAACGTCACCCCGAATGCTCGCCGCCAGATCGACATAGATATTGGCCACCGCCAAAGGGAACCCTTCGGGATGAGCAATCGCCACACGGCTCATCCGGCCCGCCTCGTCTGACAAACCGCCTTCGCCCTTTTCCATGATCTGCGTGCGCCCACCGACGGGTGTATAATAGACTTGGTTCGGCTCTTCGGAGCGCCAACGCATTCCGCCCGTTTCTCCGAAGATCTGAATGTCGAACCCATGCTGGCGCCCAATTGCAACCGAGCTGGTCCAAAGCCGCCCAACCGCGCCGCCCTCCATCCGGAAGTTCACCATTGCATCGTCTTCCAGCTTGCGGCTGGGAATGGTTGACGCGAAATCCGCGCTCAACTCACGCACTTGATCGCCCGCAATGAAGCACGCCATATGCAGCGCGTGGATGCCGCAATCGGCGAACTGCCCCGACACGCCCGCCATTGCAGGATCATAACGCCACCGCACCCGCGGATTGTTTGCATCCGTCGCATCACCGTGGTGCCCGTGACTAAAGTTCGTGACCACCAAACGCACCTTGCCAATCTGGCCTGTGCGCACCATCTCGCGCATCTCGCGCACCATAGGATAGGCGGAGTAGCAATAGTTGACTGCGCAAATCTTGCCCGAAGCCTCGGCGATTTTCACAATCTCCTCACCCTCTTGCACGGTCATTGTCATTGGCTTTTCGCACAGCACGTTGAACCCCGCTTCAAGGAAAGCCTTGGTGATTTCGAAATGTGTGGAATTTGGCGTTGCCACAGTGACCAGATCAACGCGATCCTCGCGCGCGGTTTCCCCGGCCAGCATCTCGCGCCAGTCGCCATACGCGCGGTCCGCCGCCACACCCAGACGTTGCGCATAGTCGCGCCCGGCTTCAGCATTGTGATCCAGCGCTCCGGCGGCCAGTACGAAGTTGCCATCTGCCTGCGCGCCCAGCCTGTGTGCTGGCCCGATCTGACTGCCTTCACCGCCGCCGATCATGCCCCAATTCAATCGTTTCATGTGATATCCTCCAACGCCGGTTGGCTGGTTTGAGAGCCATACCAGACCCATATCAAGCTTTCTTAGGTGAAACCGATGCTTTCCAAGTACTCGCGGTTCGCCTTTGCGTCCTCCATCGGCGTGCCCGGCATGCTCGGGTCGCAATCTTGCTCCACGGTGCACCAGCCCTCGAAACCGGCGTCCAGGAGCACCTGCCGCACGGTCGGGAAATCGACATCTCCCTGCCCAAGATTGCAGAAAATCCCCTGCCCGCAGGCTTTGTAGAAATCCGTTCGATTTGCAACGACATCGGCCTTCACCTTGGGGTCGATGTCTTTGAAGTGCATATATGAAATGCGACTCATGTGGCGCTTCATGAAGGCAACGGGATCAAAGCCTGCATAGGAATGATGGCCCGTGTCAAAACAGATTTTCAGGATCGTTTCGTCCACCTCATCCAGCAGCCGTTCCAGTTCCGGCTCAAAGTCCATGAACCCCGCCGCATGGGCATGGATGCCCACGGTCAGCCCATACTCTTGCGCCCCCATCTTGGCGATGGTCGCGATGCGATCACGATAAGCGGCCCACTCGGGCGCATCCATCTGCTCCGCCTCATCCGCACGCCCCGCCGTCGGCGCACGACGATGAGATATCGAGTCAATTAGAACAAGGTGTTCCGCCCCATGGGCGACCAGCGCCTTGCAGGTGCGAACCGAGGCGTCCAGCACTTCGTCCCACTTGTCCGCATCATGAAACGGGCGGAAAACGACACCTCCAATAATGCTCAGATCGTTCTTTTGCAGCTCGTCGCGCAGCTCCGCAGGATCCTCGGGCATATAGCCAATCGGCCCCAGCTCGATCCCCTTGTAACCCGCCTGCGCGCATTGCTGCAGCACGGATTGCCAAGCCGGATATGACGGATCGGAAGCAAATTCGATGCCCCATGAACACGGCGCATTGCCAATACGGATGGTCATATGTGTTGGTCCTTTAGAAGTCGTTGACGTTGCACCAGGCCTTCGCATCCGAGGACGCGTGGGCCGCCGCAATTACTTGGTTGACCGCCATTCCATCTCGGAAGGTCGGCCAGATATTCTGCCATGTCTCGATCGCTCGTAGAAAATCGCGCGCCTCGATAATGATCTGGTCCTGATAGCCGGTGCCGTGCCCCGGCCCTTGACAGAAGGGCTCGTAATCCGGGTGCGCGGGCCCTGTCAAAATCTTGGTAAAACCGCGCTGCGCCTCTGGGCCGGACATCTTGTAAAGGTGGATCGCGTTCTGATCTTCGCCGTCAAAGCGGATCGCCCCCTTGGAGCCCGTCACTTCGTAAGCATATCCCATCTTGCGCCCCGTCGCGACGCGGCTGGCATAGATTGACCCCAGAACGCCACTCTCGAAGCGGCACAACATATGCCCGTGATCGTCGTTTGTAACTGTGCCGCCGGGGCGGTCATGATAGACTGTCTCGATCTCGGCCATCAGGCTCTGGATCGGACCCATCAGCCGCAGCGCGCAATTGATCGGATGCGGCGCAAGATCACCCATCGTGCCGTTAGGCAAACCTGACGTGCGCCAATTTGCAGGGGCGCTGGGATCGGCCAGAAAATCCTCGGTATGTTCGCCACGAAATCCGGTGATCTCACCAATCTCACCACTCTCGATCAGGTCGCGCGCGAACTGACTGGCGGGTGTGCGGATGTAATTGAAACCGGTCATGTTGATCGCACCGGCAACTTCGGCTGCGGCAACCATCGCGCGGCTGTCGTCCACATTTGTGCCTAGTGGCTTTTCACAAAATACCGGTTTGCCAGCAGCAAACGCGGCCTCGGCCACGACCCGATGCAAGGCCTGAGGGGCCGCGATTACCACCGCTTCGACCTTCGGATCCGCGACCAGCACTCGCCAATCCTCCGTCGCGCGCGCAAACCCGAAGGCCGCGCGATATCCCTCAGCCGACACCGTCGAGGACGCACAAACCATCTCCAACCGTGGCCGCAGTGCGGTGTTAAAGACCGCACCCACCGCAGACATGGCGACAGCATGCGCCTTGCCCATGTAGCCGCCACCGACAACTCCGATTCCGATTTCGGTCATTGCATTCCCTCACTGAAATCTCCTTGCGGAAAACTATTTGCAACCGGTTGCAAAATTTGTATCCTTGGATTCGAAGTTACGCAAGTGTCAACAAGCCGACCCTGCGATTTGGAGGAGCTTTCGCGATGAGCGATCAGACCATTCGCCTAACCACCGCGCAGGCGATCATCCGCTATCTGGACAACCAGTTTATCGAGATCGATGGCGAAGAACTCCGCGTCTGCGGCGGCGGCTTTGGCATCTTCGGGCATGGCAATGTCACCTGTCTGGGCGAGGCTCTTTATAACGTCCAAGACACCCTGCCGCTGTATCGCGGCCAGAACGAACAAGGCATGGGGTTCGCTGCTGCGGCCTATGCCAAACAATGGCTGCGTCGGCGGTTTATGTTCTGCACTGCCTCGGCCGGTCCGGGCACCGCGAACCTGCTAACCTCTGCCGCACTGGCTCACGCAAACCGTCTGCCGATGTTGATGCTCTGCGGGGATGCCTTCCTTACCCGTCTGCCCGATCCCGTTCTGCAACAGTTGGAACACTTCGGCAATCCGACGCTGGGTGTGAACGACGCCTTCAAGGCGGTCAGCCGCTACTGGGATCGGATCACGCATCCTGCGCAAGTCATTCAATCGCTGCCCGCAGCATTCGCCACAATGCTCGACCCCGCCGATTGCGGCCCCGCCTTCATCGGCCTGCCACAAGACGTGCAGGGCTGGGCCTATGACTACCCCATTGCCTTCTTCGAGAAGCGGGTGCACCGCATCCGTAAACAGGCCCCGGATATGGAAGAAGTCGTCGACGCCTTCGCCCTGCTGCAAACGGCCAAACGCCCCATGATCATCGCCGGTGGCGGTGTGCAATATTCCGGCGCTGTGGCTGAACTCACCGCGTTTGCCGAAGACTCCGGCATTCCCGTGGTCGAGACAATCGCAGGCCGCGCCAACATGAAATCCGACCACCCTCTTAACTGTGGCCCAATTGGTGTCACAGGGTCCGACAGCGCAAACGCCATCGCGGAAAAGGCCGATGTCATCATTGCCGTGGGCACTCGCCTGCAGGACTTCACCACAGGGTCTTGGACAGCCTTTGCCAAG
This sequence comes from Cognatishimia sp. MH4019, assembly GCF_020177595.1. Classification (GTDB taxonomy): domain Bacteria; phylum Pseudomonadota; class Alphaproteobacteria; order Rhodobacterales; family Rhodobacteraceae; genus JAHTBL01. The sequence goes on from NZ_JAHTBL010000005.1 coordinate 9,052, forward strand.
GATGCCAAAATCATCGGCATCAACGTGGGCCGCCACGACGCAATGAAACACATGTCTCTCCCTGTCGTTGGCGACGCCGCAATTTGTCTGGCGTCCCTTGCAGGTGACTACAAGGCCCCGGCCGATTGGACAGCGTTCGCCCAAGGCGAGCGCGCCAAATGGGATGTATACGTCGCCGAAAACGTCAAACCGGGGAACCATGCGAACTCCTACGCCCAAGCCATCGGCGTGGTGAATGACCTCTGCGATCCACGCGACCGGATCGTCGCGGCCGCCGGCGGTTTGCCCGCCGAAATCACCGCCAACTGGCGCACGCTGGACATCGGCACTGTCGACGTCGAATTCGGATTTAGTTGCATGGGCTACGAGATTGCTGGCGGCTGGGGTGCGCGCATCGCCCAAAGCCAACGAGAACCCGACAAAGACACCATCGTTTTCACGGGTGACGGCTCTTACCTGTTGATGAACAGCGATATCTATTCTTCCGTCCTGACAGGCAAAAAACTCATCATCCTTGTGCTCGATAACGGCGGATTTGCTGTCATCAACAAGCTGCAAAACAACACCGGCAACGAAAGCTTCAACAACCTTATCGCCGACACGCCGACAGCCACACCGTTTACGGTGGACTTTGAAGCCCACGCCGCCTCTATGGGGGCCAACGCTGAAACCGTGGCCAATCCGGCGGAACTGGCCGAGGCCTTCAAACGCGCCAAGGCCTCCGACAAGACCACTGTCATTGTTATGAAAGTCGATGCCTACGATGGCTGGACGACCGAGGGCCACGCATGGTGGGAGGTCGGCACACCCGAAGTCTCCGACAGCCCCAAAGTGCGTGATGCCCATACAGATTGGGAATCCAGCCGCCCCAAACAAAGAAAGGGTCTCTGATGAAAGCGTTTAACCCACGGACTGCGGATCCAGATGCGGTCGTCGCCGAATTGCTGCACGGCGGCGGTGCCGTCAAGATTTCGGGGTTGTTCACGCCCGACCAGATCACCGAGGCCCGCGCTATCATTATGGAGCATTCGGAAAACGACGCGAACAAAGCGACCCATTTTCAAGGGGCCGCAGAGGCCGATGGCAAGATTGCCCTGCAACGACGCGTCTGGAACCTGCTGGCCAAAGGCGACGTGTTTTCCAAGATGGCCACCCATCCGGTGCTGATGAATATCCTGCGCAAGTTTCTGGGCAGCGAATTCATCATGGGGTCTATCGCGGCCAATCGCATTCTTCCCGGCGGACCAGGGCAAGAACCCCATGTGGACTATCCCTATTGGGACTTTCACAGCCCCGAAACGCATCCTATGGGGCTGAACGGCTCCTTCCCGATGAATGCACAGGTCTCTATTATCCTTGATCCTTTCACCGAACAAAGTGGTGCCACGGCCTACGTGCCCGGATCACAGCATGAGTTGCGCTACCCAAACGAGGCCGATGACTTCCATGCAAAGGCGGAACGGATGTTGGGTGAACCAGGCGACGTGGCATTGTTTTACGGCGCCACATGGCATTGCGCCATGCCCAACAAGGCCGAGCATGACCGCAATGCGGTGTTGATCCAGTATCTGCCCAAATGGGTCAAACCGATGGAAGACATGCCCGCCGCCCTGCCGCAGCCCTTTCTGGACAACGCCAATGCGGACATGCGCCAGCTCTTGGGCCTCAACTATCCCTACCCGGAGGTTCTGGACGCCGCGAAAGCAGGCAATACGGAAGGCCGTGTATGACCGCATTGAATGGCATCAAGGGTGGCAAGTTTATTGTCATAGGCCGCGTCGGGATGGACCTTTCGCCAACTGACCGCGCGCAGACAGAACATGCCACCGAGATGTTTGTTGCCATGGGCGGCTCCTCCGCCAACATCGCCGCCGGACTTGTGAAACTGGGCCTCAATGCTGACCTTGTCACCTGCGTCAGCGATGATGCGGTTGGGCTTTACTGCCTGAATCAACTGGACAAGTACGGCGTGGGCCGCACCCACGTGCGCACCATTCAGGGCGAAGAGCGCACGTCGCTCGCCGTCTATGAAACCCGTGTCGCGGACCACCAGTCGGTGATCTATCGCAACAACGCCGCCGATTTCCAGATGTCCCTGCAGGACGTCGAAGCCGTAGACTACAGCCAGTTCACCGCGCTCATCACCGCTGGCACCGTCTTTGCCGCCGAGCCGAGCCGTGCCGCGACCTTCCGCGCATTTGAACTCGCAAAAATGGCCGGCCTTCCGATCATCTTCGACGTGGATTACCGGCCCTATTCATGGCCCTCCCCTCAGGTCGCGGCAGAGGTTCTTTCCCGCGCCGGTGACGTGTCAGACGTGATCGTCGGCAATGACGAAGAGTTCGGCTTCATGGCCGGAGGCATGGACAAAGGGCTGGCCAAGGCCCGCGATCTTGCCGCCACCTCGGCGCAAATTGTCGTCTACAAAATGGGCCAACACGGCGCGATCACCCTTGCCGAAGGCGACGAAATTCGCACCGGTATCTTCCCTGTCGAAGCCGTCAAACCCACCGGCGCAGGTGATAGTTTCATGGCCGGTTTCCTCGCTGCCCTCGCACAGGGGCGCGATATGAAACAGGCGATCCTGCGCGGCTCTGCCTGCGCGTCTATCGTCGTCGCCCAGCCAGGCTGCGCCCCCGCAATGCCCGAGACCGACCAACTCGAAACCTTTCTGTTCGATCATCCGGGACCAACGCCCGGCCCTACTCAATAAGGATAATCCGATGCACATCGCGCCACATGACAACCAGAACAAGCCGATCGTGGATGCAGACGACCCGACGGTCCCGCTGAACTACTTCAACATCGTCAAACTCAAGGCGGGCGAAGCGTTCAGCTATCAGGTGCCGGGCTACGAAACCTGCGTTGTGCCTGCCACCGGAACCGTCACGGTCGAGGTCGAGGGCCTGACCTACGCCGACCTCGGTGGGCGCGGTGCCGATGTCTGGGACGGGGAACCGCAGGGCGTCTACATCCCGTCGGGTGCCAAGGCGACAATCATCGCGACCACCGACACGGAAACCTTCATTGCGGGCGCAAAATACGACAAGGTTCTCGATCCATTCGACGTGCGCGAACATGACTTCGTGCAATACGGATCAGATGACACCAAAACCCACCGTTGCATCAAGCACATCTTGGGCCAAAAGCAGCATGACAAAGTCGGCCGCCTGCTGGTCTCTGAACTCTTTACTGTGGGCCAAGGTGGCTGGTCGGGCTTTCCCGCCCACAAACATGACACTGACCGTTGGGACGACGCGGGCAACCTGATCGAAACCAAACACGACGAAACCTACAACTTCCGCTTCCGCCCCAACCACGGGTCAGCCGTGCAGATCATCCAGCACGAAGAAGGCAAACCGGGAGACGCCTATCAACTGATGGACCGTTCCACGATCCTGCTGGGCTCAGGCTATCACCCCTGTGTCGTGATGCCGGGCTACGAGATGTACTATTTCACCATTCTGGGCGGTCACTCACAACGCAGTCTGGTTCAGTTTTTCCAGCCGACCCACGCCTATCAGGTCGAAACCATCCCCGGCATCAAAGACATGGTCGCAAAGTTCAAATAGCGCCACACCGTTTTCATCTTGCCAAAAACGCGCCCCACGGTGCCGCTTGGAGATTACCAATGCCCCTTGTTACCCTGCGTGACGTCCTCCAACCCGCCCTGCACAACGGATACGCCGTTGCGGGCCTTGTAACCTTGGGCTGGGACGACATGCGCGCCTACGTCGCCGCCGCCGAAGCCGAGAACGTGCCTGTGATCTTGCAAGCCGGACCGGGATGTCGGGAATACACGCCCCTCCCGATCTTGGGCAAAATGTTCCGACACCTCGCCGAACGCGCCTCAGTCCCGGTCGTCGCCCACCTCGATCACGGCTATACCTACGAAGATTGCAAAGAGGCGCTCGACTCTGGCTTCACTTCCCTGATGTTCGACGGCTCGCGCAAACCGCTGCAACAAAACATCGACGAGACCGCCGCAATCGCCGAAATGGCACATGACGCGGGCGTCTCATGCGAAGGCGAAATCGGCTTTGTGGGCTATGCCAATGGCGAAAAATCCGCAGGCACCGACCCCGCGGAGGCCGCAAAGTTTGCCGCCCAAACGGGCGTTGATGCCATGGCCATTTCAGTCGGCAACGTGCACCTGCAACAAAATAAGGACGGCGGGTTAGACGAACCGCGTATCCGCGCCGTTGAGGCCGTGACCGAGACGCCATTGGTCATTCATGGCGGGTCCGGCGTTCCTGTGCTCCAGCGCAGCACGCTGGCCCGCACCTCCAACATCTGCAAGTTCAACATCGGAACCGAGCTGCGGATGGCCTTCGGTGCAAGCCTGCGCGCGGCGGTCAATGCTGACCCGGATCGTTTTGATCGCAATCAAATCCTCAAAGACACCCACGATCCGCTCGTCGCGGCCACCCGCAGCGTGCTGCGCGCTCTCAAGGGAGAAACACCATGATCCGTATCGGAATCCTCGGCTGTGGCCGCATTGGGCAGGTCCACGCGCGCACCCTGCGCACCATGGACGACGCAACCATCGTCGCCGTGTCTGATTTCTTCCCCGAGGCAGCTGAAACCCTTGCGCGACAGTGTGGGGCAGAGGTGCGCAGCACTGATGACATCATCGCAAGCCCAGACATCGACGCAGTCGTCGTTGGAACCCCCACGGATACCCACTTTGACATCGTCAAATCCGCCGCGGCAGCTGGCAAACACATCTTATGCGAAAAACCGGTGGACATGTCCGCAGACAACATTGGCAAACTTATCGACCATGTCGACAAAGCAGGCATCGCATTCTTCACGGCGTTCAATCGTCGCTTTGATCCGAATTTTGCCAATGTCAGGAACCGCATTGTCGCGGGCGAAATTGGACAGGTCGAAATCGTGACAATCCTCAGCCGCGATCCTTCCCCGCCCCCCATCAGCTACATCGGATCCTCCGGTGGTATCTTTCGCGATATGATGATCCATGACTTGGATATGGCGCGGTTTCTGCTTGGCGAAGATCCAATCAGTGTCTACGCGACAGGGTCTTGTCTCATTGATCCCGAGATCGGCAAAGCTGGCGATGTGGATACCGCCGCAGTCACCCTCACAACCGCAACAGGCAAAATCTGCCAGATCAGCAACTCGCGCAGGGCCACCTATGGATATGATCAACGTATTGAAGTGCACGGTTCCGCCGGAATGCTGCGCGCAGCCAACGTGTTGGAAAACACTGTCGATCTTGCAACAGCAGCGGGCTTCCAAGCAGCTCCGCCCGTAAATTTTTTCTTGGAAAGGTACGAGCAAGCCTACGCAAGTGAGATGAGAACCTTTATCGCCCACCTATCAGATTCGAGTGTTGCAATCCCAAACATTCATGACGGACTGAAAGCTCAAATACTTGCGGACGCAGCGGCTCAGTCTCTCGACGAAGGATTGCCGATTCCAGTCTGAATTGATGTCTTCTCGATTAATCAAAGCAGGCCGCACAGTAAACCAACCGGCGCAGTGTTTGATGACTCACCGTTCACGTCGAAGAATGGCTCAACGCTCTTGGGCAGTTGACGGCCGAGCACGTCAGGGTCCGAACGCGGACGTCCTGCGATCCGCGCTCAAAGCTCGCGTCCGGCGCGCCATTCGTTCCATCTAAGATGTAACGCCGCACCCAGTTTCGCGATTGGCACAGGCGGCAAGCGTGACGGGTCAGCAGCACCCAGCGCGCGCTTGAGCGCAGGAGAGGACTGGCCTATCGCCAGTTCTGCCGCAAGACCCCCTGCTAGGGTGCCCTTCGCAGTGCCGAGCCCGTTTTGGCAGCACGCAGAATAAAGCCCTTCATCCAGTTCACCAATGACCTGAACACCATTGCGGCTGAGACAGAGCCGACCGCCCCAGCGATGCTCCATCGTGACATGTGGCAGCATCGGAAACCGCGCGGCAAAGGCGGTATCGTGGTCTCGGGCGACATCGTCGATCCGGGTAGCATCAACCTCCATCGTCGGATCGAAGGTGAAGCGGTTGCGGATGATGATCCGGTCACCCCCGGTGCCAGAGATGCGTCGCACCGTTGTGCCCATCGGGTCTGCGGGTGTCAGCCCCCAGACCGCCTGACCGCCCAGACACGCGCTTTCCTTCGCGGTCAACACGCGGGTCATGGAGGCATAGGTAAACACATGCATCAGCCGTCCGGGCAGGTATCCAAAGCTGTTCAAATGACCGTTCACCGCCAGAATGACACGCGGGGCCGTCACTTGCCCTTTGGGCGTTGTGGCAACCCAATCGCCTTGCCGCTCTAGCGCCGTGACCGGGCTGTTTTCGTGGATCGTTAATCGATTAGAGCGCAGCCCCACCGCGACACCCCGCACAAACATCGCGGGCTGGATCATCGCAGAGCCCGGCGTAAAAAGGCCACTTTGGTAATATTGCGTACCGGTTATCTTTCGCATCTGCGCTGCGTCAAACATCTCAGACGGCTCGCCCATCGCGCTGAGATGGCCCGCGAAGGCCTTGTTACGCGCGTCACCCTTGGCCGTTGCCGCCCCGTTGATCTTACCAGACATCGTGAAGGCTTCTTCGCTGAGGCCAAACTCCGTGGCCATCTCGGCAGCGTGGGCAATGCCACGGCGGTTGTCCTCTGTCTGGGCCAGATCCGTTTGCAGCGCGCCGCCATAATCATCCGAGGTCAGGTCATGGGGCAGATCAATCATGAAGCCTGAGTTGCGCCCTGCAGGACCATCCCCAACCCGCACGGCATCCAGCACCATGATCCGGTCGCCGGGAGAGAGCTTGGACAACCGATGCGCAGCGGCAAGCCCCGCAAAGCCAGCGCCGATGACCAGCCAGTCGGCCGTCTGCTTGCCTTCAAGCGGAACAGGCGGCTCTGGCTCCGGCAGAAGGCGGTTCCAGGCTGCCGGACCGGGATCGCGCGGAAGACGCGCCACCTGCATGGCTAATGCTCCTGATTGAGCGCGTCTGCCGCGGGGATCTCGCGCTCTCGACGGGCAATGTAGTCAAGCAAAGCCTCATTCACAGCTGCGTCCAACGTGGGCTCTTCATACTCGTTGAGCATTGCACGCGCCCGGATCAAAGCGCGTTCGTTGATCTCTACACTCCCTTCGGCCTGCCATTGCTCAATGGCGTTGTTGTCAAACATCTCAGGCATGAAGAACGCCTGCTGAAAATGCTCAAGTGTGTGCGGGTGGCCAAGGTAATGTCCGCCTGGTCCCACATCGGGAACGGCGGCCAGAGCGTCCTCGAAATCATCCCATTTGATCCCTTGGGCCATCCGATAGCCCATCTCGCACATTTCAGCATCGACGATGAATTTCGCGGTAGAACAATGCATCCCCGCCTCGTTCCAGCCTGCCGAATGCCAGATATAATTGGCCCCGGCCATCAGCACGGCGTTCAGCGTCATCGCGCTTTCGTAGCCAGCTTGCGCATCAAAAGTCTTGGCCCCTCCCAAGGTGTTCGAGCTGCGCCACGGCACCCCATAGAACCGGGCCATCTGGCCGATCATGAAGTTCATCAAACTAATCTCTGGCGTGCCCGCCATGGGTGCGCCGGACTTCATACTGACCGTCGATAAGTAATGCCCATAGATCGCAGGGCAGCCTTTTCGGATCACCTGCGTGTAGGCCAGCGCGCTGAGCGCCTCGGCATTCAGTTGCGCAACGGTAGCGGGGACGCTGGCAGGCGTGTTCGCGCCACCCAACACGAAAGGCGAGCACAACACCGGCTGGTTGCGCCTGGAGAATGCCCGCATGGCACCCAGCATCGTCTCGTCCCAAACGAGCGGCGAGTTACCGTTACAATTACCGGTCACCACCGGATGTGTGTCGATAAAATCCTCACCAAAGAGGATCGCGCACATCTCGATCACGTCTTCAGCGTTCTTGGGGCTGGTCGTCATGCCCATGAACGTCTTGTCTGAATGTTTCATCGACGAATAAGTGATCCGCAGATGCCGCTGGCTGATTGGGTGATCGTAGGGCTCAACGATGTGATGCGCCGAGGAATGGATCGCGGGCAGCATATGGCTGAGCTTGTGGAAATTCGCGAGATCATCGAGCGTCGGGTTGCGCCGCACATCATCGAGATCGCGTAGGTAAGGTGCGCCTGTCATGGGCACGAAAATGCTGTGATCCTGGCCGAAAGGTAGATTCTTCGTGGGATTACGTGCGTGATAGGTGAAGGTTTCTGGGATCGTGGCAATCAAGTCGCGCACAAGGTTACGATCCAGGTAAACCAGTTCGCCCACGACCTTGGCCCCTGCTCTTTTCCAGTCCTCGAGTGCAATCGGGTCCCGGAACTGAACGCCGACATTCTCAAGAATATCCATGGAGGCCGCGTCGATCTTTTCGATCTGCTCAGGCGACATGGGTTCTGTATGGGGCAACCTGCGTTTGAGGGCCGGCAGCATCTTGATATCGCGAGTCTGGCGGAGCGCTTTGCGCGCACCGCGACCGCGCCGCACGGTTCCAACCGCATCCACGCTCATGTGACGTTATCCCCGTCCGCCGGATCGGTCAGATCAATCCAGATTGTCTTCACTTCGGTGTATTGGTCATGGGCGTGCAGGCCATTGTCGCGCCCGCCAAAGCCTGATTGCTTGTAGCCGCCAAAGGGCGTTGCGATGTTGCCTTCGCCGTAGCAGTTCACCGTGACGGTCCCCGCACGGATATCGCGCGCGGCACGGATCGCGCTACGCCCGCCGCTAGAAAAGACCGATGCGGTCAGCCCATATGCCGTGTCATTGGCGACCTGCACCGCCTCATCATTGCTGGCCACCTCGATCACACTCAGCACAGGGCCAAAGATTTCGTCCTGCGCGCGCGTGTCATCGGCGCTCACCTCAATCACCACAGGTGCCACAAAGGGGCTGTCCTCGGCAGTGTCGAGATAGCCGCGAACCTTGGCGCAATGGCCTGCATCAATCAGCGCGCCGATATGATTGGCCGGATCAAGCGGATCACCGGTTTTCCAATCGCGCAAACGCGCCTCGATCCGCTCCATCAGGGCAGGCTTTACGGCGCTGTGCACAATCAACCGCGATGTGGCAGAGCAGTTTTGCCCCGCGTTCCAGAACGCCGCGTTCACCACATGCTCGGCCACGTGATCGAGGTTCTCAGCATCGTCAAAAACGACCGCCGGGTTCTTGCCGCCGCATTCCAAAACAACCTTCTTGAGGTTGCTGTCGGCGGCGTAATGCAGAAACCGCCGCCCGGTTTCGGTCGAGCCTGTGAAGCTGACCATATCGACATCCGTGTGCCGCCCCAGCGGTTCGCCAACGGACGGCCCGTCACCGGGCAGCACTTGGAGCACACCGCGCGGGATGCCTGCCTCGGCCGCCAATTCTGCAACACGCAAAGCGGTCAGGCTGGTCTGCTCGGCGGGTTTCACGATCACCGAACAACCCGCTGCAAGAGCGGGCCCGATTTTCCACGCAAGCATCATCAGCGGAAAGTTCCAAGGGAGAATGGCAGCGACGACACCGATTGGCTCGCGGAGGATCATCGCCAACGCGCCGTCACCTGTGGGCGCGGTCTGATCATAGATTTTGTCAATCGCCTCGGCATGCCATTTCAGGCAGTGGATCGTCTCAGGCACATCGATCAGCTCGCAATCCCGGATCGGCTTGCCCGCATCAAGGCTCTCCATCACGGCAAGTTCGCGGCGGTTCCGGGTCAGCAACTTGCAAAGCCGGATCAGCACATCTTTGCGCGCGTCGGGATCCAGCTTGGCCCAATGGCCCTGATCAAAAGCCTCGCGCGCCTTGGCAACCGCAAGCTCAATATCCTCAGTCCCCGCCGTCGAGATCTGCGTAATCTCGGCCCCGGTCGCCGGGTTCACCGTCGCCATCATCGGCCCGCTTCCGCGATGGTACTTGCCATCAATGAAAGGCGTGCGTGGCGGGTCGAGCGCCTCGGCCAAGGCCTGATATTCCGCATGTGTCAGAAGCTCTGTCATTTGGCATGCCCCGTGATGTGTGCGATGGCGGTGTCCAAGGTACGGATCACTTCGGCCAGTTCGCGTTTGTCGTCTTTGTTAAGCGGTTGCAGGGGCTTGCGGGGTGGCCCCGCGTCAATGCCTCGCAAGGTCAGACCGTATTTTATGCATTGGACGAACTTGCCGCCCCGCTCCAAAACGCGCATGAGCGGCAGCATCGCCGACATGATCGCGCGGCCTTTGGTGAAATCCCCTTCGACGACGCATGCCTGATACAGCGCGATATGCGCGGCAGGCGCAAAGTTGGACCCCGCACAAACCCATGAGCGCGCGCCCCAAGCGAAGAACTCCAGCGCCTGGTCATCCATGCCGCAGCTCAGCGCGATATGGGGATAGTCGCGGGCCAGCATGTGGAGCCGGTTCACATCACCTGAGCTTTCCTTGATTGCACAAAAATTAGGCGAACGGCCCAGACGATCAAGGCAGTCCTCGTCCATATCCACGCTCATCCGACCGGGGTAATTATAGAGCATCACCGGCAGGTTTGCAGCGCGGTCGACGGCCAAGGCGTGCAGCGCAATCTCGCGACCTGTGGGGTAGGCGTAAGGGGGCGTGGCGATCAGCAAAGCATCGGCTCCGGCCTCTTTCGCGGCGCGGGCATAAAGGATGCTGTCTTCGGTCCGGATCGCGCCGGTGCCGACGATCATCGGAACGCGGCGCGCAATCAGGTCCTTGCAGCGCCCCATCATGTCGACCCGCTCTTCGGGGGACTGGGCGTAATATTCACCAGTTGTGCCCGCCACGATGATCCCATGGACACCAGCAGAGATAAGATGTTCGACCGTGGCGGCGAGTGCACCCTCGTTCAGCGAGAAATCCGCATGATAGGGGGTCACCAGCGGTGTGTAGATGCCTTCAAACTGCATTGCGGCGGTCCTTGAGTGCGACCACATCAACCGGCAACGGATCAGGGCGCACGAAACGCTCCATCCGATCGCGACTAAGGTCCCAATGTTGCAAGGTCAGATCAATGGCCATGGCACCTTCATGGCTTTCAATGGCGGAAATCATTGCGTCGTGTTGTTCGACCGCTTTGTGCACCAGCACAGATTCAGCTGGGGCGGCAGGTCGGTAGAATGTCTGGCTCATCCGGGTGTGGTCGATCTGCAGCCGCGCAAGAGAGGCAACAAGATACGGGTTCTGGGCCATCTCGCCGATGACTGCATGAAAGCGGTGATTGGCGAGGGCAGCCTCATCAGCCTTGCCCCCAATCGCTGCTTTGGCGAATATCTGTTGGGCGTCTTTCAGACGATCAAGCTGTACGGTCGTGCGGTTTTCAGCGGCCAGTCGCGCGATATTGGCGTAGACCATCGGCGCGGTCTGAAAGAACGTGCGCAGCACCGCAATGTCCATCGACGCGACTTTGGCGCCGCGATTTTCACTGATCTCAACATAGCCCTCGCCTTGCAACCTTTGCAGCACTTCACGCAGCGGTGTGCGGGACATGCCGTAATGCTCGGACAGCCCGGCTTCCTCAAGATCGAGACCGGGGGCAAGCTCTGTCGCGAGGATGCGGCGGCGCAGATCGTCGATGCAGTCGCTTTTCGAGAATCGGGTCATGTACGCTCCTTGGTTGTATGCATTATGTATACACCCAAGGATGAAGCAATGAAAAAGTTGCACGCCCGAAAGCGATCTTGGATCAGACCGACGCGTGGCCCCGAAGTTTGATGACCAGCGGGAACATCGCCAGAACCAAGAGGCCGGCGAAGAAAAACGGTGCGCCCGGCAGGTAGATCCCCTCGCCATCAACAGAGACCTGAAACAGGCTGGTCATGGCAATCGGGGACAAAATAGCCGCCATCGAGGACAGCGAGGCGATTACACCTTGGACGACCCCTTGTTTGTCATCACCTACTTGATTGGACGCCATCGCCGTCATCAAAGCTGGCACCAGATCAGACAACGCCGCCAACAGCAGGAAGATCACCAACAGCGTCACGGTGCTGGTAAAGCCAAAGCCAATCATTGCGATCAGAGCAGCACTCATACCCAGCATCAACGTGCGGAAATCGCCCATGAGCCGGATCAGGATCGGCATCAAGCCACCTTGCACCAGTGCCAGCAAAACGCCGTAGGCCGCCAGTGACAGGCCGATATAGAGCGTGGACCACCCGAACACCTCGCGTGTCCAGAACGCCCAGATGGTCGGGTAAACCATGTTGGCGAACTCGAAGATCAGGATGCAAACAAGCGGCACCGCCAGTCCTGGCATGCGGAACGCATCGAATATGGATCGGAACGGATTGAGATCGCGCCGTCCAAAAGGGCGTCGCTTTTCAAGTGCCAGGCTTTCAGGCAGTACAAACAGCCCAAAAAGCGCGTTGGCTGCCGACAAGGCGGCGGCAATCCAGAACGGCGCAGACAGGCTAAACTCGGCCGAGATGCCGCCGATGGCGGGGCCTAGCACGAAGCCAATCCCGAACGCCGCCCCAATCAATCCGAAGTTGGCGGCCTTGTTCTGAGGCGTCGATATATCAGCGACATAGGCCGTTGCGGTGATGTAGGTGGCCCCGGCAAGCCCTGCCAGCGTGCGCCCGACCAGCAGCATCCAAAAGCTGTCAGCCAAGGCCATGATCACATAGTCCACCGCAAGCATCACCAATGCGGCGATCAGAACCGGCCTGCGCCCCACTGCGTCCGAGATACTGCCAACGATAGGGCCACATAGGAACAGCGCCCCCGCATAGGCGGCCATCAACACCCCGCCCCAGAACGCGCCCTGCCCTGTTGTATCCGCTCCGACGCGGTCCATTAGATCGGGCATGATCGGGAAAACGATGCCAATTCCGATGGCGTCGATCATCAGCGTGATAAGGACAAAAATTATGGCGCGGTCTTTGAACATGTCCGTGCTATCGGTCCGCCCGCAACACAAGGCAAGCCTATTCGCGATAGGTCATAGTGACGGCACGAGCGGGTTGCTTTGGGGCAACCCCGATCTCGGCACAGCGCACATGAAGCGTTAGCCGACCTTGTTGCCTTGGCTCCAGACCCCGCGCAGCAAAGGTGTCTCGGCGATCTGGCGCACGCGCAAGACATCGCCGCGGCCACCGACACTCAAAGAGCCGCGATCCTCAAGATGCGCCGCTTTGGCCGGATTGCGCGTAACGGTCGCGACAGCGCGCGGCAGGTCCTCCCAAATCCGGGCCAGATAGAACGCTGACAACAGCAGCGACGACGGGACGTAATCCGAAGAAACGATATCAAGCAGATTGGCCTTAGCAAGATCCTCTGCTGCGACATTGCCCGAATGAGAGCCGCCCCGGATCAGGTTCGGCGCGCCCATCATGACAGCGATGCCGTGGCCGCGGCAGGCTTCCGCCGCCTCGACAGTGGTCGGAAACTCTGCAAAGCCGACGCCATTTGCTGCAGATATCTCAACATGGGTAGTCGTGGTGTCATCATGGCTGGCCAGCACCGCGCCAAGGCGGTTGGCTTCCACCACGGCCCCGGTCTCGTGCTTGGCACCAAAGCGTTTTTGCAGGTCGACCAGATTGGCTACATGTTCGGCAAATTCGGCGTCATTCATACCGCGTTTCTTTGCGACATAGACCTTCAGAGAGGTCAGGTCGCGGAACTGGCGTTGGCCCGGTGTGTGATCCATCAGGCTGACAATGCCGACGCGGTCTTCGGGCGTGAACGCGGCCAGTTCTTCCAGCAACGTCTCGGAACAAATCTCGGCGCGCAGGTGCAGGAAGTGGCTGATCTTGAAGAGGCCTTGGGCCCGCGCGGCCAACAGCTCGTCGGCCAGTTTGCGGGCATAATCGACATAGCGGCCCTTGCCGCTATGGATCGAGCCGACGCGCAGCGCATCAAAGACGGTCGTGATCCCCGTCGAGGCCAGTTCGGCGTCATGCGCAATCAGCGCAGGCAAATGAGGCCAATCCACTTCCGGGCGTGGCTCTATGTGACGCTCGACATTGTCAGTGTGCAGTTCCACCAAGCCGGGCAACACCAGATCGCCCGCACAATTTACAGCGCCTGTAGGCACATGGTCTCCTTCTGCAATCTCGGTGATCACACCCTGTTCGATCGTCACCGAACCCGTTACCACCTGCTCGGGCAAAACCAGTTGCGCATTGGCCAGGCACAGGTTGCCTGACATCTCGCTGTCACACGCATTGGCCAAAGAGGAGGCGGAAAAAGGGGAATTCATGTCATACTCTCGATTTGCAATTTATTATTTGCCGCCAGACGGCTCTCTGGCAGAGTTCGGCGCGGCGTGGTTGGGCTGGGACGTCGCGCGGGGGTGCGAGACGGACCAGCTGGATGTGCCCGGTTTGCATGACATTACCATGACACCGCGCAAATACGGATTTCACGGGACGCTCAAACCGCCCTTTCATCTGGCCAAAGGTCAGACAGTTGAAGATTTGAAAGCGGCCACCGCTGATCTCGCGTCCGGTCTTGCGCCTGCGTCCTGCGCTGGCCTTGTGCTGACGACGCTGGGTGGTTTCCTTGCCCTCACACCCCAGGGGGATACATCCGGATTGCAACGGACGGCGGAGGCCTGCGTGCGAGGCCTCGACCCATTCCGCGCGCCCCCGTCCGACGCCGAACTGGCCCGACGCCATGCGGCGGGTCTGAGCGCGCGGCAAGAGGCGCTTTTGACGGAATGGGGCTATCCCTATGTGATGGAAGAATTTCGCTTCCACCTGACCTTGTCGGGTCGGTTGCAGCAGGAGGATATCCTCGCATGGAGTGACACCGTGCAGCGCTATTTGCCCAACCTGCCAGCGCCCTTTGTCGTCGATCAGATCGCGCTCTGCGCCGCGCGGGAAGATGGTCGGTTTGAGCTGTTGCATCGCTATACTCTTGCCGGTTGAAGGGCCGCCGCGGCGCGGGCAACCGTTTCGGCCAGTGGGCCGTCATTGGACACATGTATCACATCAGGCCCCGCGGGTAGGGGCTTGTCTGCCACCGCCAATCGCCTCGCGATCTCGGCTTCGGTTTCGCGCCCCCGAGCCGCCAGACGACGCGCAAGGGTTTCTGGCTTTGCCGTGATGTTGAGCACAATAAACCGCGGGAAGATCCTGGCGGCCTCGGCCAAAGCTTTGCGCGAGAAGTTGACCAGGCAATCTGTGCCGCCCGCAAGCTCGTTCTGCACCGAGACCGGAATGCCATAGTGCAACCCGTGAGCGCCCCAGTGGATGGCGAACTCTCCGTGCGCAGCCATCACCTTGAACGCCTCCACCGACACCGGTTCGTAATCCTCGCCGCCTAAATCCGGCGCACGGGTGATGACCCGGCGCACCAGATGTAGAGCGGGCAGCGCCTCGTGCAGGCCCGCCATCACACTGTCTTTGCCGACGCCCGACGGGCCGACGACAGCAATAAGGCGGCCGACGCTCATGCGGCCCGACCAGGTGTGAAACGGCTCACATCAATCTCGCGGTCGCAGACCCGGTTACGGGCCGCTTCGTCGTGGAAGATGCCGATGATCGCGGCACCCCGCGCTTTCGCGTCTTCGATCAGCGTCAGGACGACCTCACGATTGGCCGGATCAAGGCTGGCGGTTGGCTCGTCCAGCAGCATCGCGGGATAGCTGTGGGCAAAGCCCCGCGCGATGTTCACGCGCTGCTGCTCACCACCGGAAAACGTGGTCGGAGAGAGCGCCCAAAGCCGTTCGGGGATGTTGAGCTGCGCCAGAAGCGCGCGCGCGCGGTCTTGCGCCTGCGCCACCGGGACGCCGACAGCGCGCAGCGGTTCGGCAACCACATCAAGCGTCGCCACACGCGGCACGACGCGCAGGAACTGACTGACATAGCCCAACCCTTCACGACGCAGCTGGATCACGTCGCGCGGTTTGGCCTTCACCAGATCCACATCGCCGATTTTGATAGAGCCGCTTTGGGTCAGGTAATTGCCGTATATCATGCGCATCAGCGTGGACTTGCCCGCCCCTGAAGAGCCCGTCAGCGCCACGCATTCGCCGGGGGCCACGGAAAGCGACGCATCACGCAGCACTTCGATTACGGCACTGCCCTGATTGTGCAGTGTGAAGGTCTTGGAGACGTCTTTAAGGTCAATCATCAGTCATACCTGCAAAACAGAGCTGACAAGCAGCTGGCTATAGGCGTGTTGCGGATCGTCGAGCACCTGATCGGTCAACCCGGCCTCCACCACGCGGCCCGATTTCATCACCATCAGCCGGTCGGCCAACAAGCGCACGACGGCCAAATCATGGGTGACGATGATCGCCGACAAGCCCATGTCGCGCACCAGACCCCGCAACAGATCCAGCAAACGTGCCTGCACCGATACATCTAGCCCGCCCGTGGGTTCATCCATGAAAACCAGACGCGGGCCGGTGACGAGGTTGCGCGCAATCTGCAAGCGTTGCTGCATGCCGCCCGAAAATGTCGTGGGGCGGTCGTCGATCCGCGCGGCGTCAATCTCGACACGGGTCAGCCAGTCAGTGGCCTTATCGCGGATGTCGCCATAATGGCGATCACCCACAGCCATCAGACGTTCACCGACATTGCCGCCAGCGCTGACGCCCATGCGCAGCCCATCGCGGGCGTGTTGATGCACAAAAGCCCAGTCGGTGCGCGACAGCATGCGCCGCTCAGGCTCGGACATGGAGACAGTGTCGCGCGGGCCGTCGGCGCGGGTGTCAAAGACGACTGTCCCGGCGTCCGGCACCAAATGACCTGCAAGGCAGTTCAACAGCGTCGATTTGCCGGACCCGCTTTCGCCGACGATGCCCATGACCTCACCGGGGTAAAGGTCGAACGAGACATCAGAACATCCGATATGCGCGCCGTAATGTTTCGAGATATCCGAGACGGACAACAAAGGTATCATATCACCCTCCATTCGGTCGGTGGGGAAGTCAGGTCGGGCGCGAAGCTGAACCAGCAACCACCCCCAGCGGGCTGATCCTGCGCCCGCGTGATCGGTATGCCAAGAAGATGGCAGCGCAACAAAGCGCTGACGCCTCCATGGCTTACGAACAATACGTCGCCTTCGGGGCGCGGCTCGGCCAGCGCCTCGGCAACGGCGGCAACGATCCGGGCTTGGGCATCGCACGCGCGTTCCCATCCATTGACGGCCTCGTCAGGGCGGGCAAAGAACGCATCGGCCATCGCCTCGAACTCAAGTTTTGGCAGATAGCCAGTCGCGCTGCGGTCATTCTCTCCCAACAATGGGCGGATCACCGGGGCGACACCAATGGCCTTCGACGTAATCTCCGCCCCGTCGCGGGCCTTGCGTTCATCGCTGCAGAACAGCATTGTGACCGGTGCGCAGTCATCGCTGGTGGCAAATCGAGCGTGACGGGTGCGACCTTGCTCGGACAGGCCCCAGTCGGGGACTGGTACATCCGGGTCGATTTGCACCTCGGCATGGGTAAGAAAAATCGCACGATCGGTCATGCAGCATCCTGCCCTTTGTGGCCTGCAGCTTGGCGCGCCTCGCAATAATCGGTGTCAGAGCAGACGAACATCCGCCCGCCTGCATCGTCGATGATAACCTCGTCCAGATAGCTGTCCTCAGAGCCGCAAAGGCCGCAGGCATGATTGGCTTTGGACGCCTCGAACGGGTGATCCTCAAAATCAAGCGATATGACCTGCGTGTAGGGCGGCAGCGCATAAATCCGCTGTTCGCGGCCCGCCCCAAACAGCTGGATCGCGGCCATATCCCCCATCTTTGGGTTATCGAATTTCGGGATCGGGGACGGGTCCATCACGTAACGCCCCTCGACCTTGACCGGATAGGCATAGGAGGTCGCGATATGCCCGTGGCGCGCGATATCTTCATAAAGCTTCACATGCATGAGCCCATACTCTTCAAGCGCGTGCATCTTGCGGGTCTCGCTCTCGCGGGGCTCCAGAAAGCGCAGAGGTTCGGGAATCGGCACCTGGTAGACAAGAACCTGCCCTTCGGTCAGCGGCTCTTCAGGGATACGGTGGCGGGTTTGGATGATGCTTGCGTCGGCAGTTACGGTGGTTGTGGCGACCCCTGCGGTGCGCTCAAAAAAGCTGCGGATCGACACGGCATTCGTAGTGTCATCAGCGCCTTGGTCGATCACTTTGAATCTGTCATCTGGCGTCAACACCGCCGCAGAGACCTGAACCCCGCCCGTCCCCCAACCATAAGGCATCGGCATCTCGCGACTGGCGAAAGGCACCTGATAGCCGGGGATCGCCAACCCTTTCAGGATCGCACGACGGATCATCCGCTTGGTCTGCTCGTCCAGGTAGGCGAAATTGTAGGCTTGATCGGTCATAAGAGCCCTCGTGCAGTCAAATGGTTTTGAAGGTCATGGGCGCCCGTGAAATGGATCGCGTCCATGCCTGCCGCCTTCGCCCCAAGACAATTGTGCAACCCATCATCAATGAAGACGCATTGCTCAGGCCGCAGGTCGGCCCGGTCGCACAGGAGCTGGAAGATACCGACGCTGGGCTTCACGATCCCGACCTCGCCAGAGACGATGGTGATGCCGAAGACCGTCCCCAGTTCAGGGTGCGCTTTCAGCCCCTCTGGCCACGTCTCGGCCGACCAATTCGTGATCGCGTGAAGCAGCACACCCTTGTTCTGGAGGGCATAAAGCAGATCCCAGGTCTCGGTGATCTTGTTGGGAACGGTCAGCGTATAGCGCGCAACATATTTTGCCAGCAGGGCTTGATCGTTCGGATCGCTCAAATGCGCTGCGGCGTCTTCAAAGCGCACGCCGCCGTCGCAAGCAAGGTTGATCTTGTCAAAGCCGGTGCGCGCAATGAATGCCTTGGCCTCAGCCTCGCCCAACTCATCGACCCATGCCAGATGGGGCTGCCAGTCTACCAGCACGCCGCCAATGTCGAAAACGACCGCATCAATCGTCATTCCGCGGCCTCCTGCACTTGATCCGCTCCGGCTTCGCGGCGCAGTTTGCGGACCAGCTCAAGCTCCGACTGGAAATCGACGTAATGGGGCAACTTGATATGCTCCAGAAAACCCGTCGCCTGAATATTATCCGCATGATAGAGGACAAATTCAGCGTCCTGCGCTGGCGCGCCCTCGAAATCTTCGCCAAGCTCTTCCCACCGCAGCGCCCGGTCTACCAGCGCCATGGAGATCGCTTTGCGTTCACTCTGACCAAAGACCAGTCCATAGCCACGGGTGAATTGCGGCGGCTGGGTTTTGGACCCCTTGAACTGGTTGATCGTCTCGCACTCGGTGAGGGTTACCTCCCCGATCTCAACGGCGAAGCCCAGCTCGGGGATGTCCATTTCGACGGGGACTGCACCGATCCGCAACTCCCCCACGAACGCATGATTGCGCGCATAGCCACGTTGGGTGGAATAGGCGAGGCCCAGCGTAAAGCCCTCGTCCGCGCGGGTCAGGGCTTGCAGGCGCAAGGCGCGCTCCGCTGGCATTTCCAGCGGCTGGCGGGTCAGATCGGAGGGCGGCGTGTCATCTTGCGGGGCTTCCTCTATCAGCCCTTCGCGGTTCAGAAAATCGGTGACATGGGGCACATCACCTGGCTCGGGATCGCGCGTCGGGGCGTCTGGAACCTCACCATCAGCCACCAACTTGAAGTCCAGCAAGCGGTGCGTGTAGTCAAAGGTTGGGCCCAGCACCTGTCCGCCGGGCAGATCCTTGAAAGTTGCCGAGATACGTCGGTCGCAGGCCATCGCACCCGTATCGACTGGCTCGGAGGCGCCAAAGCGCGGCAACGTCGTGCGGTAGGCGCGGATAAGGAAGATCGCCTCAATCAGGTCGCCGCGCGCTTGCTTGATCGCAAGGGCCGCTAAATCGGGATCATAGAGCGAGCCCTCGGCCATCACACGATCGACCGCTAGACTTAGCTGTTCGCGGATTTGCGCAACGCTGAGTTCAGCGATGCTTGTGTCGCCCCGGCGTTCTTCGGCAAGCCAGGCATGAGCATTCTCAATCGCCCGCTCGCCCCCTTTGACAGCCACATACATCAGCCCACCTCGCTTGATCGGGGCAGCGCCGCCACGTGGTCGCCGCTGGTAAAGATGAAATCCAGCCCAAGCGGGAAGAGCGCATGATTTGCTTGGAATGCTTGCACCTCAGGCAATGAAAGCGCCGCTTTGTCCTTGATGCCCGGCCCTGTCAGGACCGATCCGGCCGTACTGAGCTCTGGCAGTTCCACGATGAGCGTGGCGGACCGGTCGGGATACTCAGCAGTGCCAATTGGATATGCTGAGAGCGGCGCAAGCCCATCCCACGTGCCAAGGGCGAACATGCAGTGCGACGGCCCTGCCAAGGGCGCGCCTGTGTGAAATGCGAGCCAGCTGCGCACGGCGTCGCAGTCTGCAGCGCCTGCCAGAAAGACAGGCGTATCCGTGTCGCAAAGCGTCAGTAGAATGGCCCCTGCCGCAGCAGAAAGGGGTGCAGGCGGCACAGCGCCTGAAACGGCGTGCAAGGTGCCAGGGCGGGCCATGGCCTCCATCACGCTGCGAAAGGCGTGGGCCGACTGAACAGCCGGATCAGTGAAACCCCCGGAGAGCACCTGTGCCTCCATCAATCCTCTCCTCTGACCATGGTGAAGAAATCGACCTTCGTCGCTGCCGCCTTCGCGGCGCGCGCGGCTTTGGCGGCGGCACTCTCGGCCTCAAGCGGCTCAAGAACCGCCTTTCGCAGCCGGTCAGCCGCACCAGTTTGCATCAAGGCATCGACAAGGGCTGCCGCCTCTGCATCGGCCTTGCGGCGGCCTTGAATATAGGCGTGACCAACCTCGCCGGTCTCAAGCGTCAGCGCGCAGCGGGTCACGGTCATTTCGCCAAGATTGAACGGCGCGCCGACCGCGCCTGCGCGGGCGCGCACCATGGTGCTGCCGATTTCAGGCGCGCGCAGCCATGTGAAGCCGGGTCGCGCGATCGTTGCGTCAAGCAGTGCCGCAATCCGGCCTTCGGGGGCCTTGGCCAGAAGGCCCATCCACGCCTTGCGGGGTGCGTTTTGATCGAAAGTGTCTTTCATCTCGACAACTATTCCGTATACTATACAACTATACTTATCTTATCATATTCGCCGCTCTGCGACAGAGGAGTTTTGTGAAACTTGCGTGACAGTTCCGCCAAGACGCCGATCTGGAAAGCCATTGCGCAGGCCTTGCGCAGCGACCTGGCCGAGGGGCGGTATGCCCCCGGTGACAAGCTGCCGACCGAGGCCGCGCTGGCGGATCGGTTCGGGGTGAACCGTCACACAGTACGCCACGGTATCGCTGCGCTGGTGGACGAGGGTTTGATCCGCACGCGCCGTGGGGCCGGTGCCTTTGTCGCAGCGACACCAACGGACTACCCCATCGGCACGCGCGTCCGGTTCCATGAAAACCTGATCGCTGCGGGACGGCGGCCTGAAAAGCGGGTCTTGCATGTGGAGGAGCGCGCCGCTTCGGACGGTGAAGCCAAAGCATTGGAGCTTGCACCCAGCGCGCCCGTTTGCGCCTATCATGGCTTGTCGCTGGCCGACGGTCAGCCCATTGCCGTCTTTGAGAGCCTCTTTCCGCGAGAGCGCTTGCCCGGTATCCGCGCAGCCCTTCAAGACACAAGCAGCGTGACCGAGGCGCTGATCGCTCAAGGCATCGCGGATTACACCCGCGCCGTAACCCGCCTGACAGCCGTCCGCGCGACGGCCACGCAAGCGCTGCATTTGCATGTGCAGGAAGGCGATCCGTTGCTCAGATCGTCGGGCGTGAACGTGGATGCGCAGGGCAACCCGGTCGAGTATGGCCGCACATGGTTCGTAGGCGACCGTGTGACACTGACACTGGAGGGCTAGCGCTCGTAGCGCTCCAGAAACGCCTCAGCCGTGAGCGTTCGAAAATCCTTGAGCGCGCTGCGCAGCGCCTCGTGCGACCAATCCCACCAGCCCAGCGCAATCAGCCTGTCCGCAATTTCGCGCGGCTGACGCAGACGGATCGGAGTGGCGGGCGTTCCGGCCACAATCGTATAGGGATCCACGTTTTTGGTAACGATAGCGCCAGCGGCCACGACGGCACCGTCACCCAGCGTAACCTCCGGTTTGATCATGGCCCCTGCCCCGATCCACGTATCGTGCCCGATATATGCGATGCGGGATCGACGGTGGGCAAAGAACACCTCGTCCCGGTCAGCATCGTCCCAGTAGTCGTCCGAACGATAAAGGAAGTGATGGCACGTCGCCGTATGCAATGGATGGTCTGTCGCGCCGATCCGGCTGAAGGCGGCAATGTTTGCGAACTTGCCGATTTGAGCGTTGGCAATATCCGCGAAGCGATCACAATAGCCGTAGTCACCAAACGTCGAATGCGCGACGCGACTGCCTTTGCCAATCTCGACATAGGCACCAAACTGGCTATCGGCGATCTCGCAGTCGGGGTGGAGGAACGGCTCCTTTGCAGACAGTCGCGACATCAGTCTTTGCGTCCGATCAGTTTGCCACGCAGCCAGCCGGACACCCAGTCCATGAGCATCACCATCGCGATGACCAGAACGATATAATAGGCGACCTCTTCCCAGTCTTTCTGGGTCTGGATCGCTTGGGTCAGCATCAGACCGATGCCACCGCCTGTGATCGCCCCGATGATCGTGGCAGAGCGTGTGTTGGATTCCAGAAAATACAGGATCTGCGCCAAGAGCACCGGCACCACCTGCGGGATCACGCCAAAGCGGTAGCGCTGCAACGGTTTGGCCCCGGTAGAGGCGACGCCCTCAATCTGTTTCTGGTCCACATTCTCCAACGCTTCCGAGAAGATTTTGCCGAATGTGCCGGTATCCGTGATCAGGATCGCCAGCGCGCCCGTCAGCGGCCCCGGCCCGAAGGCGCGGGCCAGAACCACCGTCCAGATCAGCGCATCGACGCCGCGCACAAAGTCAAAAAATCGCCGCGTTGCGGCGCGCAGCAACATGATCGGCGAGAACCGCTTGGCCGCGACAAAGGCCAAAGGCAGGGCAATGATGGCGGCGCCCATAGTGCCCAGAAACGCCATCAGGATTGTCTCGCCAATGGCCCAAGCCACGTCTTTATGGCGCCACATGGCGTTGTTCCACCAATCCGATAGAGCGCCTGCGATGTTCGACCGATCCGGGTCCACGCGGTCGCCGAACAAAATCGTGGCAAAGCTCTGACCATGATAAGGGCTGTCGAGCGTGAACCAGAACAGCTCCCATCCGGGGAAGTAATTGAAAACCTCGGTACGCGCACCGGTCAGGGTGATCCGGCCCTCCGGCGTGGTGATCCCGATGCGGCGGTTTGAGGTGGAAATCCAGTCCGGCACATCCTCGGGCAGATTGCTGGTCAGACTGCGGCCTTCGGCTTGCACCTCGATCATCGGGAAACCGGGGATCTCAATCTCTGTCCGGTTGTCGGACAGATAGCGAACGATATGATCCCCGCCCAAATCAATTGTAATGACCTCATCACCGCTGACCCAGTCAGGGCGGTTGCCTTCGGGATAGGTGCCTTTACGCTCCCCCTCGACCGCATAGGTGATCGCGCCAGAGCGATTGTCACGCGTGACATGGACTTTGTGAGACCAACTATCCGACGCCAGTGTGACCGCGTTGTCCAGATTGGCGCGTTGCGCGAGGCCCGGCAGATCAAATGCAAAGAAGATGTAGACGAAGTAGATCGCAATAATCGCAGGAACACTGAACCCGATAAGGCGCTTGCGGCGGAAAAGGCCATCGGCCTGCACTTTGGCTTGGGTCAGATCGGCCTGCGGCCCAGTGCCGATATCAGTTGCAGTCATTGGCCCTGCCCCTCGGTCAGACGGTTGCGATAATGGCTGGACACCTGATCGAAGAAAACGATGGTGCCGAAGAGCAGAATGAAGATCGCGGCGGCCTCGTCAAAGCGGCCCGGCCCCCAGGCCATCGCATTGCGCAGCTCGTAGCCAAGGCCACCTGCGCCGACAAAACCCAGAATGGCCGAGGCGCGGATGTTGATCTCGAACCGCAGCAAGCCATAGCTGACATAGTTGGGTGCCACCTGAGGAAGCACCCCCAGCAGCATCCGCTGAGACCACGTGGCCCCGGTGGAGACGAGACCTTCGACGGGCTTGAGGTCTGCATTCTCTGCGACCTCGGAAAAGAGCTTGCCCAGCGCGCCTGCAGTGTGGATCGCGATGGCGATCATGGCGGGCACCGGGCCGCCGCCCAGAACAAAGATCAGTACCAGCGCTATGACGATCTCTGGCACGGCGCGCATGATGTCGGAGATGCGGCGAAAGAGCGGGATCAGGCGGGGCCATTTGGCCAACCCGCGCGTGCCCAGAAGCGACAAGAGCAAGCCGCCAATGGCGCCGATTACGGTCGAAACGGCTGCGATATTGATGGTCTCTATCAGAGCCGGGAAATACTTGGCGATCAGAGCGGGAAGCTCCGCGCGTTTTTCCCATGCCTCGGACAAAACATCTGTCGGATAGTCCCCGACCTGGTGCAAGCCTTCCCAGAAGCCCCCCGCATTACGACCGTCAGCCACGTTAAAGCCCGAGACCATCAGCAGCACGAAAATCAGCAGCGTCAGACCACCGTAAAGCCTTCGGCGCTGCACTTGCGCCGTATAGCTGGACTGAATGCTGTCTACGCTATTCGGCGCGCCCCCAATGGTTGCGTTTGACATCCCCGACCCCCGAAACATGAAAAACCGGCGACCCTTGGGGGCCGCCGGTAAAAGGTATTTGACGCTTAGCCGCCGATCTTGGCTTTGCGTGCTTCAACGATCGAGATGTAGGTCTCGTGGGTTACGGGGCGTGCGCCCAGATTGTCACCGGCGAAGATGTTGTAGGTGCACTCAGGGTCGGTCTCGTAGAGATTGTCGACGAGTTCGGTCATGGTCGCTTTCACGTCCGTCGGCAGCGCTTTGCGCAGAACAACGGGGCCCTCCGGGATCACTTCGGATTTCCAGATCTGCACCAGATCGTTCATGTCAACGAGGCCAGCGTCCACGGCCTTGCGCAGTGCGCCCGAGTTGTAACCGTCTTCCCAATTGCCCTGACCGTCAGCCCAGGTCACGCCGCCGTCAATATCGCCATTGGCAACTGCAACGATGGTCTGCTCATGACCACCGGTGAACTTGACCTCACCGAAATAGTCACCGGATTCCATGGTGATACCCTCCTTATACTGGGGGATCTCGATGGAGGGGATCAGGTAGCCGGAGGTGGAATTCGGGTCACCGAAGCCAAAGACCTTGCCTTCCATGTCATCCAACGAGGTGACACCGCTGTCCTGGCGGGCAAAACCGATGGAGTGATAGCCAATGGAGCCGTCCAGGTTAACCTTGACCAGAACAGGCTCAACAGCTTCAGGGTCCTGAAGATAGGTCGCCGCATAGGCCGACGCGCCCAGCCACGACATATCCAGCGAGCCACCCAGCAGGCCTTGGATCACGCCGTTGTAGTCAGCAGGCGTGAAAATCTTGACAGGAACGCCCAGAGCTTCTTCGGCGTATTCGGCCAGACACTGATAGGCGTTGACGCGGTCTTGTGCGTTTTCACCGCCCAACAGGCCAATGCGGAATTCGGTGATCTCTTCGGCAAACGCGCCAGAGCTGAGGGCAGTGGTGGCGGCGAGCGCCAGTGCAAGGGTCTTTTTCATCGATCTCTCCGTTAGGTTTGATGAAGGTGGCCCGCAACAGCACGGGCAAAACTGGCTCAGACGTAAGCTTCCGCGTTGCGGACCTCTGAACTGTCCAGTGTCTCAATTTCGGTGGATGTGGCGGCTTCGGAAAAATCCGCGCCTGCCCCGTAAATATCGCGTGCAGCGCCTGTGGTCAGCTGCTCGGGCGTGCCATCAAAGACGATCTTCCCATCGCGCATCCCGATGACCCGGTCACAATAGCGCCGTGCCGTATCCAGCGTGTGCAGGTTTGCAATGACCATGCGCCCGTCTTCCTCATGGATGGTGCGCAGCGATTGCATCACCACTTGCGCATTCATCGGATCCAGCGAAGCGATGGGCTCGTCTGCCAGAATAATCTTGGGGTCCTGCATCAACGCACGAGCAATCGCGACACGCTGCTGCTGGCCACCTGACAGCGCCTCGGCCCGCTTTGGCGCCTGCTCGGCGATGCCAAGACGATCAAGAATTTCAATGGCTTGATGGATATCGGACTGCGGATAGAGATTGAACATCGTCGCAAAGGTCGAGCGCTTGTTCAGCGTGCCGTGCAACACGTTCGACACGACATCCATCCGAGGAACAAGGTTGAATTGCTGAAAGATCATCGCACAGCGTGACTGCCAGTTGCGCCGGGCCGCGCCGCGCAGGGCAGTCACATCCTCGCCCTCAAAGAGGATCGTGCCTTCAGTCGCATCACTCAACCGATTGACCATGCGCAACAGCGTAGACTTACCTGCCCCAGAGCGCCCGATGATCCCGATCATCGTCGGTTTCTCGACAGAGATATTGGCCGCATCAACAGCGGTCTTATCCCCGAAGCGCTTGGTCAGCGTTTCAATTTTCAGCATGTCACCCCCGGTGTTTGAGAGGCGAATAGAGGGCGAAAATCAAAGCTACATGACGGTTTTGACTCAATTCCTTTACAGCTCTGCAAAGGATTTGTGACAACAGTCGGCAAAAGCCGCCGCACATGATTTTATCCACAGGAAGTCATAAAACTGTTACACTTTGTGGGTGAAGCCGCTACGCTTTGTTCATGTGGCCTCGTTTTGCCTCTCTTTTGATTGTCAGCCTCGCTCTCCCTTCTCTTGGGGAGGCGCAGATCGCCGATGTCAGTTGCGATGACAGTGACCGTATGGCGCAAACACTGACACAAGTGCTTGGCGCTGAGCGTCAAGGTATGGGTTTACGCGATCCCGAAACGATGTTGGAGGTCTGGGTCAAGCGCGCGAGCGGCGACTGGATGATTGTACAGAGCTACGCAAACGGCACCTCGTGCATTGTCGCGATGGGCGAGCATTGGGAAGGTGAAATGCCAGGCCCCGCCTAGGGCTCAGCTTCTTCTGATCGATCTGTGGCCGGCGCAAGACGCGGCGACAAGGCCTCAATCCACTCATACTCCGCATCACCAAGAATAAGCGCTGCGCCGGCAATGAAGGCCCGAGCTGTGCAAAGGCTCCGCTCAACAGGCCGTGACCGGAACCCCATCAAGAGAAAGAAACAGGAGCGTGTTCTACACCTGAACGACCCGGGTCAGCGGGGGGTCGGCGGCGTCTCTTGCGGCAGATCAGCCGTGATCGTCTCGGCCTGCGCCGCGTTGATGCAAGCTATATTGCCCATACAATTGGCAACAAGCGCCGCATCGCGGGCGTTGGACAGCTCTTTGAATGCGCGCTGGATATCGCGCAGATCGTCATGGAGGCAGGCCCCGCCATGACGGGCCTCTCAATGGCAGACAGCTTAAAGGGGTACTAAGTCGCGAAATTGTCAGTGACGAAGAGCATACCGGCAAGCTCCATCGCCAATCCGCATTTCGGCAAGAGCTATGCCTTCAATCTCAACCAGGCTCACGAAGAGCTGCAAGATTTGGTTGAGCGTGTGACGATTGAATTGGAGCTGATGAATGTCGCAAAAGAGTTGGAACGGTGATCAATATGTCTAAGGCAATTTTCGGCTCTTTTGGGCAGATTGTGGTCTTGGCTGCTTCTCAAGTCGCTGTTGGTCAGCTTCATCAAAACCAACTTTCACAACATCGCCGATCTTCAAGTTTGAAACGAGATCAATGTAGCTCGATAATGATTTAACCATTTCATCTGTGTTTGGTAACACGGCAAAACCCGCATCAATGATCTTCTTGAAAAGATCTTCCACAGATATCGTTCTGCCAACATAAACTACCGTTGCATACTCCACCTTAGACCCATTGCTCAGTGCAACAAAGCTTCTTTGTCCGCCATCACTAAGTGGCACAACAAAAGATTTTCCGACTGACTTACCTTTGGCCATTGAATATGGGACCAACATCTTCTTCGTCATTCTCTTATTCCCACGGTCTGTAATATGTGTGGCGTGTGACATGAGTAGCAATGTCTTTTAACCGCATGTTTAAAGGACTATCTGCGCCACCAACCGAAATTGGCGTCAAGTGATCGACATGATAACCTGGCGGAACTATTCCGTTCGACAAATACTGGTTCATCCATTTCGGCGCTTTTCCACTTGCACCAAGCTGTTTCAAAAAGAATGATTTCGCCGCTTGGCTACGAACAGTTCCTGTCTGAACTCCGTTCGCTTGCTTGTACAGATCCCAACCTTTTGCGGCATCAGCGCGTGAGACAAACTGACCTTTTGTTGCTGATTGAAATTGGTTCCACGTTTTCACATCAGTCGAAACCGTTATCGGTTTAACTGCACTATTTGGAGCGCCTTTAAAAGCTGCGAAGGCCTCATCACCTAGCCCCCCGGTCGTTGCGAGGGGGATAGCGGCAGCGGCGCAGGCGGTTGTGTTGTTCGCTCCACACGCGAAGTGAACGGTGGTGTGTTCAGCTACGACCGTATTTTGTTGTGAAAAAAATCGATCTGATGCCGTGCTGTAGGAGCCAATGGTATGGGCACTGCACTCAAAGCGGTTAATATCAGCGCAGCAATGAAGCCGATGATATGACGCATAACTTTTGACCAACTTGCGGAAACTAACCTTTTGGCAGTTTCTGAGCGATATGCTCAAACTCTTCTTTGCTGAAACCAGTCAGAGTTGGCATCTCCCAATCAAAGAATGCAGAGTTACCGGTTGCTTGGAAGATCAGTGCCCTAATGCCTATGAACTCTGAAACAGAAATTTCTTGGTTTGGGAAATATTGCGCCAATCTTTCGCACAAGAATTTCACTAATGCATCCTCAGATTGAGTGCAAATGACAATATCGCCCCTATCCTCCAGTTCGCGAAGTGATCGCTTAAGGATTTTGGCAATTTGACTATATGATTGATCAGTCATCAATATATGGCTCATTTCTTTTCGGCAGTGTTGAAATGTAGTCGTCGTAGTCGATTTCTGCTGGCCTGAACGCCGTACTCTCACCAGCACTTGGATTGCGCACTACAACTGTTCGCGTTTCAGCGTCCAAATAAACAGACCGCCCATCAACGTAGTATCTAACATCGCTTGGATTATTGATCACGTTTTCCACGTGAGCTTGATACTGGTATCTTTCAGTGATGCCCAAGTCCTCAAATTCGCGACCGTTGATAACATGCTTTTGGAAGCCATGGCCTTGTGCAATTTCTTCAGCCGCCAATTCTGCTTTTAGCGGATTATACGTCGCAACGTTATCTGCACCTGTTCCTGTTCTATTTGTAGCGCCTTTAAAAGCTGCGAAGGCCTCATCACCTAGCCCCCCGGTCGTTGCGAGGGGGATAGCGGCAGCGGCGCAGGCGGTTGTGTTGCTCGCTCCGCACGCGGCGAGATCGCTGATTGTTCCTGCTGTTTCGAAAGCTAAGTAAGCGGATAAACAGCTTTGGCTGGCGAGGCAGGCTGACGCGGCGGCTGGTGCTAGAACACCGGTAGCAAGGATAATGCCGGCGGATGCGAGTGTGGCTGTTGCATTCTGATACTCGTCGTAACGTGCTTCCGAAAAACGGCGAAGACAATCCTCACCAGTTACGCAGTTTGTGCTGGCAAAGTCCGAGAAGTCATCCAGAAGCGCTCCGTCAAGACTGCCTTTATTGAAGGACAACCGTTGACCAATCTGCACGCCATCGCTGTCTAGATTGAACAGCGTGTTCAGGGCCTCAGAGCGTGCAATATCAAGCTGCGCAACCGACGCAACGCCACTCAGTTTTTCTATGGTTTCGGCATAGGCCGCATCCAACGTGCGTAATTCACTCAGGATCCGTTGGACGCAAGTCGCGTCTCCTGCCGCGACACATGAAGACAAAGCGTCGTTCTGGCTGATAGACCGAGTATTCGCGCGCTTCAGACGTTGCTCTTGGCAGTCTCTATCAGTCCCGCAGGCTTCAAGGTCGGCGATCAGGTCCCCCCACTGATCGTGCGTCAGGTAATTGTTTTTGAACCCGGATTGAGCGACGGCCGCCGCAATGGCAACATTCACTTCGTTCCCGCCAGAGAACGCAAAGCCTGCGACAGCACCAATCAACTCGGACCGCGCCAGCGCGATGTTCCTCTGGTCCGCCGTCAGTTCCTCCAGCGTCCCCGCATAGAGGCTCTGCGCGATGCCGCCCGCAGCCCCTGCCGCACAACTGCCCCCTTGCGCACTGGCCGCTGCACACCCCGCGAGGCCGTGCAGAAGCGCGTGTTGGGCGGAGCCTTCGGGCAAGTGCAGTTCGCCAATCTCGAATTGCGCATCGGCGAGGGTGAGGTTGACCACCGTCTTGAGCAGCGTGTCCGACAAACCGTTTGAGAAATCCGTACCGTGAACGGCGGAACTCAGCCCCGAGGAAATCACACTATCCAGACTGCCTTCCAACAGATTGGACAGAGTCAGACCGTTGCCGTCGATCTTGCCAAACCCAAGGAGAGGGTTTTGAGACGCCTTTCCCAGCTCAATCCCCAGATCATCGAGATTGATCCCGGATGTCAGCCCCGCCGTCGCACCAGAGAAGACGGCACTTTCGAGGATGTCAGCCACGTCGAAGTCGCCGGACACGGCGCTGTCGAGGGTTTCGAGCGCGAAAGTGGATGCGAAGGATGTGGATGCTGCACCGATGACACTGCCCTGTGCAACGCTTGTGACAACGCCCGCTGAATTGAAGGTAAAGGCGGCGTTCACCGCGCCAGGGCTGATTGCTCCAACAAGGCTCGATCCAAGCTGCGCTCCAACGCCTGTAGTCGAGAGAGCAACCGCAACCAAGGCCTTAAACGCCGGGCTGAGGGCGGTTTCTTTTTCGTAGAAGTATTCGTCGGCCAAGTCCTGGGAGAGCAGCTCAAGCCCGTCAAGGGCAAGCAGTTCTTCCGGGTAGAGGTCCTCTGGTCGCGGGGCGTCGGCACCCTCCAGCGCGTAGAGGACCAGTTCGGTGCGGCCGCCCACATCAAGATCAACCGCGCGTCCAGCCAGAAGGGAGGTCAGGGCGACCGTTTCGCGGAAGCTACGCTCGGTGATGGTGGTCGAGGTGATGAGGCCATTGTTGGTGCTGTGGCGGTCTTCGCGGGTGCTGCTGACGGCACCTTGCACGGACAGATCACCTCCGGTGCGGATCGTCAGTTGCTGCCCGGCCTTCAGCTGCGCGCCAATCAGGGTGGTGTCGTCGCCCGAGACGATCGACAGGTCCAACGCGGCTAACGCGTCGGTGCCTGTGCTGATCTGCTCGGTCTTCGAGCGGTGATCCGTGCCACCCAACAGGCCGCCAAGCATACTGCGCGTGACGGTTTTGCTGCGCTGGCGAATGTCGGTGTATGTCCCGACCAGGATATCGCCCTGAGTTGCGCTCAAGGACACATCACCGCCCTGTGCATTGAAGCTGGAGCCAGCCGTGGTCAGATCACCCGTTTTAGCCTGCAGCGCAATATCACCACCCGCCGTGATCGAGACGCCGCGATTGGTGATGTCGAGATAGGATTTGGTCGTAGTCTTGCGGCTCAGAAAGCCACTCTTCTTGGAGCGCGACGAGCCTTTTTCAACATCCTGAGCCGCCACAAGAACAAGGTCTCGACCGGCGGTCAAACCGGCATCCCCGCCGGTTGCAATCTGCGTACCAACCAGCGTCGCATCTCGCCCGGCAGTCGCGTTGAAATCACCACCGACGCTCAGCGACGAGACAATCGAAGTGACACTTGTCTTCTCATACCGGGTGCCGCCGGACCGGCCCTTCTCTTCAAACGCCTCTTGTGCCGCCAGAATGGAAAGATCGCGCCCTGCAGTGAGCGTTGCATCGCCACCCACTTGCGCCTTGACGGCAGAGAACGTCGTATCGCGTCCGCTTTGGATCGTCAGATCACCGCCCACGCTGAGGGCGGTTTGTGTCACGCGCGTACCGCTATTTGTCCCCCTGCCGCGTTTAGCGAATGATTGATAATCCTCTACAATCTCAAGCAGTGCAACATCGCCTTGAACGGCAGTAACAGAGAGATCGTTGAGGGCTTTGATCTGCACGCCGCGCCCAGTGAAATCCGTGCCGGCGACGATGCGGATATCAATGCCGTCCAGAGCCGTCCCCGACAGGTTGATCGGTCCGAGCGCGGTGAGCGTAACATCGCCGCCATTTGCCGAGAACTGCCCGCCGCTGCCGATGATGCTGAAGGCGGTCACAGACAGATTGCCAGAAGGCGGGCCGCGCGGCGTCACGGGCGCAAGCTCAGGCTGCGCGGCGCTGTTGTCCTGCAAGGCGAGCTCCAGCAGCTCGGGCGTCAGCAAAAGCCGGTCGGGCACCCGTACGCCCGCCGTACTGTCATAGAGATCGGCAAGCTCCTGCAGACTGAACGCGCGATCTCCGATCGAGAAGCTGAGATCAGGGTTGGTCGCGATGTCTTGCTGCACGGTCACATCGCCTAGACGTCGCAGCAATTGAAGATCATCCGGGTAGAGGGCGCCAACGAAGCGGGCATAATCAACAAAATCCAGATCGGTCTCTTTAAAAGTGCTATGGCGTTGGCCAATCAGGCCCGCAAGGGTTGGTGTTGCGGTCAGCTGTGGCTTGACGCCGATTGGGTTCGCAACCGATCCGGCGAGTGTGAGACCCGGCACAGCAAAAGGGTCTGCAAGCGCCACCTTGCTCGGATCAATGGTCAGGTTCAGTGCGGGCAAGTTTGCGCCACTTGCGGTTAGGTCTGTGATCTGAGGCACCAAGGTCTGAGACGAGCCCGCTGCTATGGTGCCGGAGTTGTTGGTGCTGTCAGACAGGATTGACACATCGCCACCGCCAAGGATTTTACCTGTGATCGTTGCATTACCCTGAGCAGGTCCACGGTCGCGGAAGTCCTTAAAAAAGTATGTTTGCTGTTTTTTATTGGCAGCCCCGCAATAGTCCTTATCGTGACAAGTCTTATTTCGACTAAAGTAGTCAGCGGACACGCGGCGGATCGTATCGATGTATGATGTGTTCACCAGACTTGCAGCCGTGACATTCAGATCGCCGCGAGCCGACAACAAACCTGCCCGATTCTGAACATTCGCCTCTATTTGTAAATTTTGCCCCGAAGCGATCCTAGGGGTAGAACCAACAGCCGTGACATCTTCGCCGGCGCTCCAGTAAACTGAACCTCGCCCTTCAAGAGTTGGCGCGCCTACAAGGCCACATGGGACCGGACTGGACGGGCATCCACCTTGAAAGTCGCCCACCAGTGAGACTGTTTGATCGATATAGCGCGGTCTAAGCCGCAGGTCACAATCACCATCCCTACAGACAGTTTTCATGAAAGTATGGCGGCCCACCATCCGGCCTTGGCTGCCATCCAACGTTTTGACATTCACCGACACGTAACGATTGACGACAGTCTGAGCAGACAGCTCCATGTCGCCATCGGCCTCTATCAAGCCAGAGATATTGGTGATGTTACCCGCTGCGGTCAGCCGCATATCAGCGCCTGATTTGAAGATGCCTTGATTATTTGTCAGATGGCCTTGCGAAGTCAGGATCAGATCGCCGGCAGCCTGTATCAGCCCTTTCGAGGTCAGAGTGCCGTCCAGGTCTAGATGCAAGTCACCACCAGCAACGATCTTGTCGCCTTGTGCGACCGACAGACCCTGGTTCAACAGTTTCAGCCGCAGAATGCCACCGCTGTAGAGCTGTTGCAGGCTGGATACTCCGGCTCCACTTGACCCACCGGCCTTTAAATCCAAACTGGTTTGTCCGACCAAGCGTCCGCCTGCTGTCACGCGGACCGCGCCGGAGGTCTCTACGTTCAAAACACGCCCATTGAGCATTCCGGCGTTTGCCAGCCCAGCCGCGCCGCTCGATACGCTCAATACTTCACCCGCAAGGATTTGGCCTAAATTGGTGAAGCTGTCCGTTGCTGTCAGAACGACATCCCTTGTGCCTTGAACATCACCGCTGACCTCATTCACAAGGTCGACCGCGTTGAGCGCAACATCAAGACTGGCTATGTCGCCTGCCTGCCGCAGCGTCGCGGCATCAAGCGTAACAAGACCCGATGCGGTGATCTGCCCTGTATTGCGCAAGACGCCCGTCGCCTTACCCGCAATGACATTGCCTGTGACCTCGCCGTCATTGGTGACAGAACTGCCTTGCACGGCGACCCCACGCGCCGAAATGCGCCCCGCCGATGCATTAAGAACTCTACCTTCCGCATTCAGCTGCGCTTGTGTTTGGCCGACAATCTGACCCGCATTCTCGATGTCTGTTTTTGACAACAACGCGACTGTGTCGCCGCTCAAGAGCCCGCTGTTTTCGATCTGGCCGACAGAGCTCGTAACCCGCGCGCGCTCAAACGCAAGAACCGTTCCTGTGTTCTTCACAGCGGGCCCCGCCAATATGATATTGCCACCAGACAGGGTGCCGACAGTCTCAAGCGTTCCTGAAAGCGCTTCGGCGACGAACTCGGTTGAGCCAGTGGCTATCCCTGCAAGGGCGACCTGATCTGCGCGAAAGACCAGCTGCGATCCGCTGAGGCTCGATTTCGCTCCGGTGCGCAGCCACTCTCCCGCGGTGATCGTGAAGCGCTTGTTCACGCCGATCGTTGCATCCACCATCACGTCTTTGGCAGCTTGAATAACCGCTTGCTCGGCCGCGACCCGAGCGGATTGATCCATGACGACATTACGCGTTGTCGAGGCCACGCGAAGGGACTGGCGCGCGACAAGCGCCCCGGCAATCGTGGTCAGGCCCGCCGCTTCGAGCGTGACAGCACCGCCGGCGATTTCGCCAGTGAACACCAAGTCCCCCTGATCGGTCCGGATATCGACATTGGCCCCTGTCTCCGAAGCAATGATCCCCTCCAAGAGCAGCGGGCCCCGATTGCGGATCTTGATATCCCTACGCGCCTTAAGAAGCGGTTGGGACGCCGCCGTCGTGGCCCCCATCGAGAGCTGTCCATCAGCGCGCAGCGCGATATCGGTCGAAGAGGCCATCTCACCGTGCACGCGCACGCCAACACCATCCTCGGTGGCAACCATACGGATCGCATTGGCATACATGCCTCCCAGGGCCGAAACGTCGACGGCCAAGGCAGGCACAGATCCCTTGCCCGCTTGCTCGGTCACGCCGGTCACCTGCCCGGTCTCGGGGTCGTAGGACCAATCGTAATCCACCTTGTTGGCCCCGGCGACAACTCCAATCTCTTTGGCCCGCATCTTGCCATAGAGAACCGCAGCCCGCGCAATCACGTCGACGCGAGATGTGTCTGCAAATGCCAGACGGCTTTCGGGGTTCAGTCCGTTTGCTCCGATGGTGACCGTGCCCCGCCGGACATCGAACCCGGCGAGAGCTCCATTGCCTGCAAAGATCGGCTTGCCGGTCGTCAGGGTCGTCCGACCCGTGTTCACAAACCCACAGCCATTGCAGGTGATCCCGAACTCGTTGGCCAGCACGACATCCATCGTCTTGCCACCGACCTCGAGAAGGCCGTTCAGCTGGGTCTGATTGCCGCCCACCACCTCGCCGATCCACACCTCAGCCTCTTCGCCAGGGCGTAGGTTCGGGTTGCCCTCAATCCAGCCCGCCAGTCCTGTGTTGACGCTTTTCGCGGAGTTATTGAGGATCAGATCATCCGCCTCGAAGTCCGTGAAGACATCGTGGCTGACCCCCGCACCGTTCGGCTTGCCGATGTTCAGGACCGGTGTCCCGTTTGCGGCGGCTTCCAGATCGGGGGGCGATCCATCTTTTCCACTGGCATGGGTAATCGTCTGGGCAGAGAGTATAGCAGGCTGGACGGCAAGCACGCCAATCAGGACGCTGCTGATGAAAGCCTGCAATCGCCGTGAGACGCTTCCTCGGCGCTTTATGCTTTGCTTTCTCACGACCTAGAACTCCACCTGAAGGTTAAAATACCCAACAATGTCATCCTCCTCGAAGGCAGGCTGCTCGTCAGGTCCGCTTTGATCCGGGCGGCTGACAGCGCGGGCGATCTGCAATGACAAGACAGCATCTTCCTGCACCTGAATATCTGCCCCAAGGCTAACACCCGCGATGTGATCTTGCGACCAGCGACGCAGGTCCGAGGGTTCGACGTAACCGATATCGAGCCCTGCAGTCAGGCGCAGATCCATCGCCGAGATCAGATCCGCATCCCAGATCAGCGTGTTGCGCAGATAGGCTCCGCTTTCGCCATATAGGCTATCGCCGTGAAACCCGCGCACGGTGGACCAGCTGCCAATGCTGATCTGCTCGCTGCCGGGCAGAATATCATTGGATTGCTGCGCAAAGAACGTGGCATTGTAGGTCAGGCCGCTCTTTCCCAATGGCAAGGCATAATCCAGGCGGCCCTGCACAAACCGAAATTGCAGGTCAATGGAACTGTCGTCGATCACATAGGCGTCAAACGCATCAAGGCCGAAGCGCGTGCTTAAATCCCATCGCAACCGCCCGTCGCCCCAGCGACTGTCGCCCCTCACCCCAAGGGACGCGACGGTCAGGTTGCGACGCTGCGCCTTGAGCTCAACATCGTCGATGAATGTGCGGGTGCGTAGAATGTCGAGATCACCGTAGCCATAGATCCGCGTGGTCTGGCTGCGCGTCAGCAAACGCTCTGCAGAGAAGGTCGTGTAGCGTGACTGGCCCTCGATCATGTAAGACTGGTTGATCCCGGACAAAGCGTAAGCGTAGCGGCTGGTGCCCTTTCCAAGACCAAAGGACCAGTAGCCGAATGGCACTGCCCAATTTAGCGACACGTTATCGGAGTATTTCTTGTTACGGTTCTCAAACGCGACGGCACTCGTTCGCAATGTGAGAGAGTCATTCAGCCCCAGCACATTGTCGAACCCCAGACGCGCCGTTGCCTTGATCTCTCCAGTGCTTTCAAATCCCGAATTGTCCAACTCAACGCCCAGATGCCATGGTCGATCCTGTTGCAGATCAACCTGCACGAAAGAGCCACCTGCAACCTCGCCGGGGATCAATTCAAACCGGCTGCTGGTCGATCGTAGCGCATTAAGGTTTTCCAGCCCCTGCTCCAGATCGCGCAACGACAGCAGATCGCCCCGCCCAGTGGGAAACGCTGCCCAAATACGCGTGTCAGACGGGCTGCCATCCGCATAGACATAGCCTTCAAGCCGCCCCGGAACGATTGTGATTTCAAGCGATCCATCGGCCACGTCCTGCTGCGGGACGTAGGCCCGGGTCGTGATATACCCCTCTTGCTGGTAGTAGCTGTTGATGGCATTCAGCGCCGCTGCGATATCCGCAGCGGTGGCACAGGTCCCTGCAAGATCGCGATACCCGAGCGGAGGCGCACCGAAAGGATCAAAGCCGCTGAGGATGATATCCTCAATCTCGAAGCATGGCCCGCCAGAGGGCGGCGCGAAAGGATCAAACCCCGTCGCAACGGGTGCCGTCTGTCGCGCCCGTGCCTCTATCTGTGCGCGACGCGCCCTCTCGGCAGCCTCCGCTTGCGCCTGCTCCTGCCGTCGCACCTCTTCATCGAGGGTGCGCAAATCTCGCGCGGGCACGTCTTGAGCTGCCGCAGGGCCTGCACACCATACAGAAATGCTTGCAAGCCATCCCCAAAAGGCGCGTTTTGCATGAAGCCCGTTCATGGTGCGCGGCTCTCCAACAATGCCTGATAGGCGGCAGAGAACCCGCGCAGCGAGAAGTTGAACTCGGTGCCTTTCGCGTCCTCGGTCCAGACCCGCAAGCGCAGATTAAGCCCTTGCTGAAACGCTTTCAGCAAGGCACCCGAAACTTTAAAGCCTGCATGGCACCCGGTTTGATCACACACCTCGTAGAGCGCCTTGAATGGGCGCCGTTGATCGACTCGCAGCTGAACCCCAGGGATCAGGTAAATCCCGACCGGAGCAGTGATAACGCCATATGCGCCGGCACCTTCCGGATCAGCTGAGATACTAAACAAAACGACTTCTTGTGGATCACCACTGGGTACGATTTGGCAACTGCCCGCGATATCTTCATCGGCCTGATCGGCACAGATCAAGCGCCAATCCTGAAAAACACGCGTGTCCTGCGGAACCGGTTGTGCAACCCCGTTGACAGGCGCACCTATCAGCACAGTACAGAGCAGGAGCAGTCGGAAGATCATAGGCGCGCCAACCAGTTCACTGCGCCTGATCGATAGGAACAGCTTTCCAGTCACGGGCAAATGCGTGCGCTTGTGCAAGCTCGTCCGCGTTCAGTTCTGTGCTCAGGCGATCTCGCAGCGCCTGCGCCTCACCCAAACCGCGCACTGCGGCGAGATTGGCGAAACCATGCGCCTTGACCGGGTCCAACGCGAGGCCTTCGCCGGATGCATGCGCCCGCGCAACCTCGTAAAGGCCCATCGCATTGCCTGCGGCAGCGGTTTTGGCAAAATGATAAACGGCTTGCACATTGTCTTGGGTTATACCCGCCCCTTCCTGATAGGCTTGGCCCAGAAGATTATGCGCTGCAACATGATGCTGCGCCGCCGCTGCTGTCCAAAGCGTTACCGCCTGCGCTTGATCTGCAGCAACACCCCGACCTTGGGCGTGCAGCAAGCCACAGTTGAACTGCGCCTCCGGATCGCCGGTTTCAGCAGCATCGCAGATCAGTTCGGCTGCCCGTCCGAAATCTTGCAAAACCGTGGCACCTTCGAGATGCATCAGACCAAGCCGGTGTTGCGCCTTGGCACTCCCCGCATCTGCGCCTGCCCGGTACAATGCCGCGGCACGCTGCAGATCGACATCGGTGCCCAAGCCCAGCTCAAACAACCGACCAAGGTAAAAAGCCCCATCGGCGTCCCCGGCGTCAAATCCGGTTTGAAATGCGGTGACAGCGTTCGCAATGTCACCCGCTTCAAGATGGACGATGCCCGTTTCAACATCAGCATGCGCTGCAGTCGCGATAGAACCAGCAACACAAAGCCCCAGGATAGGGTTGAAGATACTCATTGAGTCCTCTTTATAAAGGTCAGATTGGTTATGTTTCTGAGACTTGCGCCGTACATTTCTCTTTGTAAGTGGTTCGCCTGAGCCTCATTGGGTGAATGGGATAGAGGTGCTTTTAAGTACGCCTTAGGAATTGTGAATAGCGCTGTAAACAACTTTTACGGTATTTTCACAAAGCAAAGGACAGCCGTGTTCTTTACACAAGCATTTGCGCTCTTACGCCATACATGTCCGGATAAGCTACGGTTCTATCGACCAAACGGATATTGATGCAATCATAAGCACAGGATCTCAGAAACGCAGGAACACGCTCTACCTCCAGTTGCGCGCTCTTGCAGTGCAGACCCCAAATGCAGCGCTGATGATCGGCAGCACTTTTTTTCCCACACCCGACACCGACGTGGTGCTTTCCGTCCCCGTTGAACCGCCATAGATAACGTGGCCTCTCCCATCTCAAGGCCGCCATCGTCGCCCTGAGGCGGACCAATAATCTGATCGTCAAACCGTCCCCATTCATATCCCCGGCAGCGGGTACAGCAAAGCCAGCCTCTTCCCCCGCCGCGTCGCCCTGAGTAATCAATCCCTGTCCGGTTGTTGGCCGCTCAAGTCCAAAGGTTCCAACGTATCCCTGACTGTGACCGCGACCGCTTGCGGGTGACATGACTGACGATGACCTCAATGCCGTAGACATTATCACACCCGGCGTCATCACGGGCGTCAAAGCCACCAGCAGAAACCAGCACGGTCTGACTGTCAGACAGCAGCAACTCAAGCTTTCGGTCAGGTAGCACATTTGCCCAGAGCAAACAGCGTCAATGGCTCACTCTGCTACCACCGCCCAAGCTGACGGCGCCGACACCTCGACAGGCCAAACATCAACGCATGCTCAATTCCAGTCTTGAGCCTGCGCGGTGCGCCCTCTAAGCCAAGAGGATGTGGATC
The DNA here is from genome assembly GCF_020177595.1 of Cognatishimia sp. MH4019. GTDB lineage: Bacteria > Pseudomonadota > Alphaproteobacteria > Rhodobacterales > Rhodobacteraceae > JAHTBL01. The sequence continues at coordinate 48,819 of NZ_JAHTBL010000005.1, forward strand.
TACCGCCTCCTCATCGGCCTTGCGGCCCCGCTGCTTTGGGCGCATCGCATTTGGCGCGCAGGCGGCGCGCGCGAGGCGATTTTTCCCAGTCATCCTTTGGCCAGCGCAAATCGCACGCTTTGGATCCATGCGGCGAGCAATGGCGAGATTACCTCTGCCATACCGCTCTTGATCGCTCTTCTGGAACGCGATCCTGCGCTGCATCTTGCCATCACGGTCAACACCCCCAGCGCGGTGGAGGCGGTCCGGGGATGGGACCTCCCGCGCAGCCATGTCAGCTATGCGCCGCTTGATCTGCGTTGGCGTATCGAGGGCTTTCTGAAGGTCGTAAAGCCCGCCGCTATCCTGATCATCGAGAATGAGTTCTGGCCCAATAAGATCCTCACCGCCCATGCGCGTGGGGTGCCGGTATTGGTTGCGGGTGCCCGTCTGTCCAAAACCTCAGCCCGACGATGGCGCTATTTGCCGAAATTGGCCCAGCGCATGACGCAAGGCATCACCGCGCTCTCCCCGCAAGATCCTGCATCGTCTCAGCGCTTTCTCGATTTGGGATTGCCAGAAGCCAAGATGCTGTCCGAGTTGAACCTCAAGCTCTTCTATACTCCGCCCAAGGTCACGCCGCCAAAGACAGATCGCGCGCAGACAATTCTTGCTGCCTCGACCCATGACGGCGAGGACGTGCAGGTGATTGCAGCCTTTGCGGCGGCCCATAGGCTGAACCCCAAGCTCCGGTTGATCATCGCCCCCCGCCATCCGCGCCGCGCATCTGCAGTGATAGAGGCGGCCGCCCAGCATGGGCTTGCCATCGCCCAACGCAGCGCTGGCGCGGCTTTTGACGAGACCACACCGATCTGGCTTGCCGATACGATGGGCGAAATGGCGCACTGGTATGACGCTTCGGGGCTGTGTTTTATCGGCGGGTCCCTTGTGGAGAAAGGGGGCCATACCCCGTTCGAGCCTGCCGCCCATGGCATGGCCCTTCTCACCGGGCCGCATATCGAGAATTTCGAGCCGCATTTTGAGGCGCTTCAAAATGCCGGGGCCGCGCAGATTCTACCGAACGCAGAAGCATTGAAAGACGCGTTCATCGCGCTGCCCAAGACGTCCAAACTGCGCGATATGGGCCAAGCTGCACAGGCCTATCATGCCCAGAAAGGCAGTCTTGATCCGTTGATCGACGCGATCCGTAAAACGCTCTGACGCTTCCCCAACGAACCACCAAGAACCGAACCACACGGGCCCGAACCACGACGCGCGCGCTCCCCCGCCGGAGGCCACCGCCCGTCAGGGCATTCCTACCCGACCCGCAAGGCCTGCGTCGTCTGATCGCTCAAAAGCCAGTCTACCCGGTCGCGCAGCGCAGTTCGCACTGATCCTTCCCGCGGCGCATCGCGCAACGTGGTCACCCAATGCTCGGGGCGGTTCTTGCCACGCCGCGCGCCATCCCAGCGTAGCGCCAACAACACTTCTTGCGCTTCTACTGGCAGAACGTCCGGCACGTGATGTCCATTCAGCACACCCCAAACGCCTGTCCAGAGACGCCCAACGCTCCAAGGGTTATATCCGCCCCCGCCTAGCACCAGAAAACGCGGCGCGCTGAGTGCTTTCAAAGCCGACACCACAGCCCAATGGGCATTGTTAGACAAGGTCAGTTTCGACAGCGGATCTTCCTCTACCGCGTCCGCACCGCATTGCAAAACAATGGCATCCGGCGCGAAATCCGACACCAGCGGCACGATCAGCCGATCTCGTACCATCGCCATCTCAGTGTCATTCAGCCCGCGCGGCACGGGCAGATTAAACACCTGCCCAACCCCGCGATCCGTCAAAGCGCCTGTGCGCGGCCAGCGCCCCTCTTCGTGCACGGAAATCAGCAATGTGTCGGGATCATCCGCAAACCCATGCTCAACCCCATCCGCGTGGTGGGCGTCGATATCGATATAGGCCACCCGCCGCGCGCCGTTGCGCTTGAGCGACAGGATCGCCAGCACCGGGTCGTTGAGGTAGCAAAAGCCATTCGCATAGCCCGGCATCCCGTGATGCGTGCCGCCGCCGGGATGATAAATCACACCACCATCGCGCAGCAATTCACCCGACAAAAGTGAGGCACCAGCCGCTGTGGCAGGCCGCCGATACACCTCTGGATAAATCGGGTTCGACACCGTGCCCAGCTGAAACCGCTTGCAATCTTCCTCGGAAATCTCTTGCGTTGCCTCTGCCCTTTGTAACGCCGCCACATAGTCCGGCTCATGCCAGACATGCAGCGCCTTTGGCTTGGCACGCGGCGAGTTCACATACTGCTGGTCGGGCAGCCATCCCAACGCTCGGCTCAGATCCATCGCGGTTGAAACGCGCGGCACCCTCAGCGGATGCCAATCGCCATAACTTGAGCCGCGATAGATTTCGGAGCCCAGAAAAAGCGGGGCCGTCAGGCTCACGAGGTCAGCTGCCCCTCGATGGCTTGCACCAGCTTGCGCGACGTGGGTCGCACGTTTGATCCGAACGCCTCAATGAACCGACCATCCGCGCCGATCAGCACTTTGTTGAAATTCCAGCGCGGTGTGAAATCATGAGTGGCGCGCAACCACGCATAAAACGGATGCGCGCCGGGTCCGCGCACCGATGTGATCTCGGTCATTGGCAGATCCAGCCCGAAGGTCATCTCGCAAAACTCCTTGACCTCGTCTTCGCTTGCCAGCTCCTGCCGAAAATCATTCGACGGGACTGCCAGCACCACAAGCCCTTGATCCGCAAAGCGGTCCTGGAGCGCCTGCAGCCCTTCATACTGATCAGTAAATCCACATAGCGAGGCGGTATTTACCACCAGAACCGGGCGTCCAGCCCAATCGCTCAGCCGGTATTCACCGCCATCAATCGACGGAAACCGAAATGTGCCGGTTTCGCCAAAGGCGGGTGCCGCAAGCATCGCAGTCAGACCACCCAGAACCATACGTCGGGTCGGTTTATCGGTCATTTGATCCTCCTCCAGGCAACCAAATGTGGTGGAATTTGCCACATTCGGCGCTGTTTGTGGTGTCAAACCGCCGTGAAATCCGAGTTAAGTATCGCATTCACGACAAAAAACAGTATCTTTACAAAGATAGCAGACAAACAGATAGCCGCCGTTATTCAGAATTCCATGTCCATTATGCGTATTCACCAACACCCCATCTCTCTGGGAGACGCCGCAAAGCGCGACGTGCGCACCCAATTTGCCGCGCTGCCGTTTCGCATCGTGCAGGACAAGGTGCAGGTGATGCTGATTACCAGCCGCGGCACGAAGCGCTGGATTCTGCCCAAGGGCTGGCCAATGGATGGCATGACCCCCGCCCAATCCGCCGCCGAAGAGGCGTTCGAGGAAGCCGGTGTGCGTGGCAAACCCTATGACGTCTGCGTCGGCGTCTATTCTTATAACAAGGTGATGGAGAACGGCCCCGACTTACCCTGTCTGGCCATGGTTTTCCCGCTCAAGGTCAAACGCGTGCTCAGCACCTATCCCGAAAAGAACGAGCGCCGCCGCAAATGGCTGCCCATTAAACGTGCAGCCGAAAAGATCAGCGAGCCTGAGCTGCGCGCGATCCTCAAAGGCTTCGATCCGCGGCTACTGCGGCGCTAGGCATGCTTGAAGGCATGGCTGATCCGGTTACATATCGCGGGTCAGCTATTGGGACCCCTGATGATCCGATTTGCTTTGAAATGCGACAAAGACCACCGCTTTGAAAGCTGGTTCGCCTCTGGCGAAGCTTTCGAGACGCTGAAGGCGCAAGGCCATGTCGCTTGCGCGATCTGCGGCTCGACCGGTGTAGAGAAAGACATTATGGCCCCCCGCGTGAGCGCCGCCCGCGACGACGACGCGCCGCTGTCCGCCCCGGCCAGCCCCGCAGAACAGGCCGTGGCCGAGATGCGCAAACATGTCGAAGAAAACGCGGATTATGTCGGCAAGAGCTTTGCCAAAGAAGCGCGAGAGATCCATGACGGCAGCGCCCCGGATCGCGCGATCTATGGCGAGGCAAACGCCAAAGAGGCCCGCGCTTTGATCGAAGATGGCGTCCCGGTCGTACCACTGCCTTTCAACCCCAATAGAAAGACGAACTAAGCGATGACAATCCTTATCACCGGCGCCAATCGCGGCATTGGCGCAGAGCTGCTGACGCAATATCACGCGGCCAATCGCGAGGCTCAAGGCACCGCGCGCGCGCCCAACGCAGACCTGCTTAATCTTGATGTGACCGACGCCACCTCTGTGACCGCTCTCGCACATAAACTTGACGGCCAAACGATCGACTTGCTGGTCTGCAATGCAGGCGTCTATCTGGACAAGGGCCAAAACCTTGCCAATGGCTACGCGCCGGAGCTTTGGGCGCAAAGCTTCGCGGTCAATGTCACTGGCGTTTTTCTGACGGTCCAGGCGCTGCTGCCGCAGTTGCAATCCAGCGCGCAGCCCAAAATCGCGATCCTTTCGTCACAGATGGCCTCCCACGAGCGCGCCCCAGGCGGCAGCTATATCTATCGCGCTTCCAAAGCCGCAGCTCTTAACCTGGGCCGCAACCTGGCCACCGATCTGCATGATCTGGGCATCGCTGTGGGCATCTATCACCCCGGCTGGGTCTCGACCGATATGGGTGGCGGCACCGCCCCCACCACCCCGCAAGCCTCTGCCGCAGGTCTGATCAAACGCTTCGACGCGCTGAGCCTCGACACCACGGGGTGCTTCGAGACCTTTGAGGGCGAACCCCACCCCTACTGACCTTTCGCTTTTTCCAGATATCCAGCGGATTGCGATTGGTTCAGGCACAAGGGCGATAGAGGCAAAGCCCCCCAGCACCGCAACGCGCGCCGAAGGCGTGTGGCGCAAGACCTTGCCCTCTCCCGCCCCATCCCATATGACCCCCGCCAGAACGTAAGGGACATCTAAAATGCCAGTTCTGGTGATGAAATTCGGCGGCACATCCGTTGCCACGCTCGACCGCATCAAACGCGCCGCCAAGCGGGTCGGCGTCGAAGTGGCAAAGGGCTATGACGTGATCGTCATTGTCTCGGCCATGTCAGGAAAAACCAATGAACTGGTCGGCTGGGTGAACGAGACTTCGCCGCTTTTTGATGCGCGCGAATATGATGCGGTCGTCAGCTCGGGCGAGAATGTCACCGCAGGCCTGATGTCGCTGACCTTGCAGGAAATGGACGTGCCCGCGCGCAGCTGGCAAGGCTGGCAGGTGCCTCTGAAAACGACCTCCGCCCACGCCTCCGCCCGGATCGAGGAAATTCCGACCGACAATATCAACGCCAAGTTTGCCGAAGGCATGCGCGTGGCCGTGGTCGCAGGCTTTCAGGGCATCTCCCCCGAAGGCCGCATCACGACGCTGGGCCGGGGCGGCTCTGACACCACCGCCGTTGCTTTTGCCGCTGCTTTCGGGGCTGAGCGCTGCGATATCTATACGGATGTGGATGGCGTCTACACGACCGACCCGCGGATCAGCTCCAAGGCCCGCAAGCTCGACAAGATCGCGTTCGAGGAGATGCTGGAGTTGGCGTCCTTGGGCGCAAAAGTCCTGCAAACCCGCTCGGTCGAGCTGGCGATGCGCTACAAGGTCAAGCTGCGGGTGCTTTCCAGCTTTGAAGAACAATCAGACGAGGCAGGCACCCTTGTCTGCGATGAGGAGGAAATCATGGAATCCAATGTCGTCGCCGGTGTCGCGTATTCGCGTGATGAAGCCAAAATGACCCTTCTGTCCGTGGCCGACCGCCCCGGTATCGCCGCTGCTATCTTCGGCCCGCTCTCGGAAGCGGGCGTCAATGTCGATATGATCGTGCAGAACATCTCGGAAGAGGGGCGCACAGACATGACCTTTTCGTGCCCTGTCGATCAGGTAAAGCGCGCAGAGAAGGCGATGGAAGACGCCCAGACATCGGGCGAGATCAACTACCAGCAGCTGGTCGCAGATACCGACGTTGCCAAGGTCTCGGTCGTGGGGATCGGCATGCGCAGCCATGCAGGTGTGGCCGCCAAAATGTTCGACGCACTCTCCTCTGAGGGGATCAATATCAAGGTCATTACAACTTCAGAGATAAAAATTTCCGTTCTCATTGATCGGAAATATATGGAACTTGCCGTGCAAGCCCTGCATGATGCTTTCGAGTTGGAGAAAGCAGCCTAAAGGGGCACCCCCCGTTTCATGCCCGAAAGACTGGAAACCCAAAGTCGCAAGCTGTTGCAACGCTTGCGGGACACTCTGGCTGAGGACAGCGCAGGGCAAGCACGACTTGATCGCATCACCCATCTGATCGCCGATTCGATGCGCACCGAAGTGTGCTCGATCTATCTGTTCCGTGACCCCGAAACGCTTGAGCTTTGCGCCACCGAAGGTTTGAACCCAGAAGCCGTGCACGAGACCCGCATGCGCCTTGGCGAAGGTCTGGTGGGCCGCGTCGCCAAGAAGGGCCGCATCGTCAACACCGCGAATGCCCCCCAAGCCCCCGGTTTCCGCTTCATGCCAGAGACGGGGGAGGAGATTTATTCCTCCTTCCTCGGTGTCCCGATCCAGCGGCTTGGCGAGGCCCTTGGTGTCCTGGTCGTGCAATCCAAAGACGCCCGCGAGTATTCTGGCGATGAGGTCTACGCGCTGGAAGTCGTCGCCATGGTCATTGCCGAGATGACCGAACTTGGTGCCTTCCTTGGCGAAGGGGCCGCACTCTCCGCGCGCCATCAGCAACCCGTGATGATCCGGGGCACTGTCGGGCAGGAAGGCGCGGCCGAAGGCCGGGTTTACCTGCACGAACCCCGCGTTGTCGTCACGAACCCCATCGCCGATGATCCCGAGGTTGAAGCAGGCCGCCTGCGCGATGCAGTCGACACCCTGCGCGTCTCTGTCGACGATATGCTGGCAGGCGCACGCGCTGGCGACGCTGAACAGCTGCAAGTTCTTGAAGCCTACCGGATGTTTGCCAATTCCAAAGGCTGGCTGCGCCGGATGGAAGAAGACATCTCGCGCGGGCTGTCTGCCGAAGCCGCCGTCGAGAAAGAGCAATCCATCGCTCGCAACCGCATGACGCAGTCCAACGATTCCTATCTGCGCGAACGGCTCCATGATCTGGACGATCTCAGCAATCGCCTGCTGCGTATTCTGACCGGCCAAGGGGCCGATACCGGCGCTGAAATGCCCGATGATCCCGTGCTTGTGGCGCGCAATATCGGCCCCGCCGAATTGCTGGATTATGGCCGTTCGCTCAAGGCCATCGTGCTGGAACAAGGCTCTGTCGGCTCCCACGCCGCCATTGTCGCGCGCGCGCTGGCGATCCCGCTGGTGATCCACGCGTCCAAGATCACCACCGAGGCGCTGAACGGCGACAACGTCATGGTCGATGGCGAACAAGGTATCGTCCATCTGCGCCCCGACGACACCGTTGTCACCGCGTTTCGCGACAAAATCGCGATGCTGGCCAAAGCGCAGGAGCGCTACACCTCCCTGCGCGACAAGCCCGCGAAGGCTAAATGCGGCTCTGTTGTATCGCTGCATATGAACGCAGGCCTGATGGCCGATCTGCCATCACTTGAAGGCTCCGGTGCTGAAGGCGTCGGCCTCTTCCGGACCGAGCTGCAGTTTCTCGTACGCAACCAGATGCCCCGCCGGGCCGAGCTCTCGGCGCTGTATTCCCGTGTGCTGGACGCCGCTCAAGGTAAGCGCGTCGTGTTCCGCACGCTCGATATCGGATCCGACAAAGTGCTGCCCTATATGAAACCCAATGACGAGCCGAACCCGGCCCTTGGCTGGCGCGCGATCCGCGTTGGCCTCGATAAACCCGGTGTCATGCGGATGCAGTTGCAAGCGCTGATCCGGGCCGCCAACGGACGCCCGCTGACAGTGATGTTCCCCTTCGTCGCCCAATACGACGAATACCGCGCGGCGAAGGCCGAGTTTGACCGCACATTGGAACGCGAACGCAAGCTGGGCCACGTCTTGCCCGCCTCTGTCGAGGTCGGCGCGATGCTGGAAACCCCATCGCTGGCGTTTGCGCCTAATCAGTTCTTTGAAGAAGTCGAATTCCTCTCCATCGGCGGCAACGATCTGAAACAGTTCTTCTTTGCCGCCGACCGCGAGAACGAGCGCGTGCGCCGTCGCTATGACACGCTCAACGTCAGTTTTCTGAGTTTTCTGGAAACCATCGTGCATCGCTGCCAAGCCACCAACACGGCGCTGAGTTTCTGTGGCGAAGACGCTGGCCGCCCGGTGGAAGCCTTGTGTTTTGCCGCTATCGGCATGCGCGGCCTGTCGATGCGCCCGGCCTCTATCGGTCCGGTCAAGCATTTGTTACGGCAGCATAATCTGGATGACGTCAAAGCTGTCATTGATGAGGCACGCGACAGTGGTTCCCAATCCGTCCGCCCTGCGGTGATGGACTACCTCGCCAAACACTGACCCCGTCCCGGACGTGATCCGGGACCTCGGCCCGCCCCGCAAGGCCCCGGATCAAGTCTGGGGCGCGGCGGGCTTTACATCGACCGGCACGCTGATCTTAGCCCAAGCGCCCGGAACTAACTCCAGGCCCAACACACGCTCGGGATTGGTCGGTGGTGGCATCTTGACACCCTCCAGCCTCCGAAACCCGAATTTCCTGTAATAGGGCGCATCGCCCACTAGCACCACACGCGCCCATCCGGCAGCCGCCGCTGCGGCCAGACTGTCTTGCATCAAGAGCCCACCCAGCCCCTCACCTTGTCGCGTCGGGTGCACCGCAATCGGACCTAAAAGCAACGCCTCTGCATCGCCCAAGCGCACCGGCCAGAACCGGATCGCCCCACCCAAAACGCCCAGATCATCGCGTGCCACGCGTGACAGCTCGGCCACCGGCGGCACTCCATCACGCAAGCGATAGGAGGACAACGCCTCGCGCCCCGGTGCAAAGCACAGATCATAGAGGGCTTCGACCTCCCACCAATCTTCTGTCTGCTCTGCCGCGATCCGATACACGCCTGCCCTCGTTTTTAGCTGGTATCGCGCCTAGCACGTGGCTAACCCTTGGGCAAACAGGGGAAATCGCGATGTTCTACAGACCCGAAGACGGCCACGGCCTGCCGCATAACCCGTTCAACGCCATCGTCGCCCCGCGCCCCATCGGCTGGATCGCGACACGCGGGGCGGACGGGTCGCACAACCTTGCGCCCTATTCGTTTTTCAACGCAGTCGCCTATATGCCGCCGCAGGTCATGTTTGCCTCGACCTCCGCCAAGGAAGATCGCGGTGACACCAAAGACAGCATCGCCAATATCCGCGACACAGGCGTATTCAGCGTCAACATCGTCGAGTATGCAGCGCGTGACAGCATGAACCAGACCTCTGGGGCGTGGGACAAAGAGACCGATGAATTCGCGCTCGCGGGGATCGAAAAGGCGGCATGCGAGACCATTGACTGCCCCCACGTAGCCAATGCGCCCGCCTCCCTCGAATGTAAGCTCACCCAGATCTTGCAACTGCCCGGAGCCGCAAACCTCGCGTGCTTCGGGGAAGTCACCGGCGTGCATATCCGTGACGATTGTTTGAAAGACGGCCTCTTTGACATCACCAGCTTCCAAGCCCTCGCCCGCCTTGGATACATGGATTACACCCGCGTCACTGATGCGTTTTCCATCAAACGGCCCGAGTGATTGAGTATTTTTGCAAAGATGAAGGCCACAGTCGCTTTTCATTCCAAACTAGCCCGTTAGGCTGAGGATCGGCACGGACAGGAGACCCACATGACAGACACAGTGATCGGCATCATCGGCGGCTCGGGCGTTTACGAGATTGATGGGCTGGAAGGCGCGGAGTGGACCTCTGTTGAGAGCCCATGGGGCACGCCTAGTGATGATCTTTTGATCGGTCATCTGGATGGCGTGAAGATGGTGTTCCTGCCCCGTCACGCGCGGGGTCACAAACTGTCGCCCACCACGGTTCCTTACCGCGCGAATATCGACGCGTTGAAGCGGGTGGGCGTGACGGATGTCATCTCGGTCTCCGCCTGCGGCTCGTTCCGCGAGGAAATGGCGCCGGGTGATTTCGTGATCGTCGACCAGTTCATCGACCGCACCTTCGCGCGGGAAAAATCATTCTTCGGCACCGGTTGCGTTGCCCATGTCAGCGTGGCGCATCCCACTTGCCCGCGTCTTGGCGATGCCTGTTTTGAGGCCGCGACCGCCCAAGGCATCAAGGTGCATAAAGGCGGCACGTATCTCGCCATGGAAGGTCCGCAATTCTCTACTCTGGCCGAATCCAAGCTCTATCGCGAGGTCTGGGGTTGTGACGTGATCGGCATGACCAACATGCCCGAGGCGAAACTCGCCCGCGAAGCCGAACTTTGCTACGCCTCCGTCGCCATGATTACCGATTATGACAGCTGGCACCCCGACCACGGTGAGGTTGATGTGACCGAGATCATCAAGACGCTGATCGGCAATGCTGACAATGCGCGCGGGCTCGTCGCGCGGTTGCCCAAACTGCTTGGATCCGAGCGCGCACCTTGCGATCATGGCTGCGACCGCGCATTGGAATTCGCCATTCTCACCCAACCTGACAACCGCGATCCCGCGCTTGTCGCAAAACTCGACGCCGTCGCCGGAAGGGTCCTCTAACATGCCTCTCGATCTTTGGTTGGCCTTCGTCGCCGCCTCCACGGCACTGCTGCTAATCCCCGGCCCGACCGTGCTACTGGTCCTCAGCTACGCTCTGACCCAAGGCCGCAAGGTCGCCGTCGCAACCGCCACCGGAGTGGCATTGGGCGACTTGATCGCGATGACCGCCTCGCTCATCGGCCTCGGCGCGCTCATCGCGACCTCTGCCACTGCCTTCACGATCGTGAAATGGGCCGGCGCACTCTATCTGGTTTATCTCGGCATCAAGATGCTCCGCTCCGCCCCAAAGGAAGGCGCATCCCTGATGGAGACCGACGCCAGCGCGACCCCGCGCCAAGCCCTTGGGCACACGGCGCTTGTCACCGCGCTCAACCCGAAAAGCATCGGTTTTTTTATAGCCTTCGTGCCGCAATTCATCAGCCCGACGGCGGCCTACATCCCGCAAGCAACAATCCTGATCGCCACCTTCGTCGCCCTCGCCGCAATCAATGCGCTCGTCTATGCGCTTCTTGCCGACAAGATGCGGCAATACATTCGCAAACCTTTGATCCTGCGCCGCCTCACCCAAGCAGGCGGCGTTACCCTCATCGGCATGGGCGCGCTCACAGCCACCCTGCGCCGCGCAACACCCTGAGAACCAATATGAAAACCGTCAAAGACTATATCCGCACCATCGTCGATTTTCCTCATGAGGGGATCATGTTCCGCGATGTCACCACACTTTTTGCAGACCCACGCGGATTCCGCATGGCCATCGACCAACTGCTGCACCCCTATGCGGGCCAGCCCATCGACAAGGTTGTTGGCCTTGAGGCGCGCGGCTTCATCCTTGGCGGTGCCATCGCGCACCAGCTCTCTGTCGGCTTCGTCCCGATCCGCAAGAAAGGCAAGTTGCCCGGGCGCACGATCTCACAGGATTATACGCTGGAATACGGCGAAGCGATTGTCGAAATTCATGACGACGCCATCCAACCCGGAGAGAAAGTTCTTGTCGTCGATGACCTGCTCGCCACAGGCGGCACCGCAGAGGCAGGCATCAAACTGCTCGAACGGCTCGGAGCCGAGATCACCGGCGTCGCTGTTGTGATCGACCTACCCGAACTCGGGGGCCGCAAGCGTATCGAGGGGCTCGGTGTCGATGTGCACACGCTTTGCGAGTTCGACGGGCTCTGACCCTTCGCTTTTGCAAAATATCCCGGGGTGCGGGGCAGAGCCCCGCGTAGCGACGCGCGTCAGCGCGGCGCAAACCCTAAACAGGTAGAATAGCGCCCGGATTCATCACACCGTTCGGATCCAGCGCATTCTTGATCGCCCGCATTGCTGCCAGTTTGGCCGGGTCGCCATAGCGCTCTAAATCTGCAACTTTCAAACGCCCAATCCCGTGTTCCGCACTGACCGAACCACCCATCGCGTGCACCAGATCGTGCACAGAACGCTTGATCGCATCGCGCTGGTTTTCATGGTCCGCGCGCGACTTTCCAGGCATCGGAAAGACATTGTAATGCAGGTTTCCGTCGCCCACATGACCGAAACAATTGATCCGAAACGCCCCAATCTCGGCAAGCGCCGGACCGCCCTTTGCAATGAACTCGGGGATCTTTCCAATCGGGACCGAGATATCATGCGATGACACCGCCCCAATCCGGCGATTGGCCTCTGGAATATGCTCCCGGATCGACCAGAAATCTGCGCGTTGCTGCTCGGATTGCGCAATCACACCATCGCTGACAAGCTCCGCCTCCAAAGCCACTTCAAACAGCCCTTCCAACGCCTCCGCCGGGTCCAGACCGGCTGGCATTCCGACATCGATCAGCACAGTCCAGTCTGGAGCGTCCTCAAAAGGCTGCCGGATTTCTGGCACCTTCTCGGCCAGGAACTCCAGGCCCTGCCTGTGGATCAACTCGAACGCCGAAACACCGCTGCCAATCCGCTCACCGGCCAAAGCCAGCAGTTCAAGTGCTGCTTCGGGGCCTTCAACCACCATCAAGGCCGCACTCACGCCCACGGGTCGTGGGAACAGCTTCAAAGTCGCTGCGGTGATGATCCCAAGCGAGCCTTCCGATCCAATCAGCAAGTTGCGCAAATCATAGCCGGTGTTGTCCTTGCGCAACCGTGACAGCCCCTGCCAGATCGTCCCGTCAGGCAATACCGCCTCCAGCCCCAAACACAGATCGCGCGCATTGCCGTAGCGCAACACATTCACACCACCCGCATTTGTCGCAAGAATTCCACCGATCCGTGCTGATCCTTCCGAGGCCAGCGAGAGCGGAAACAACCGGCCCACCTCTTCGGCCGCGGCCTGCACATCGGCCAAAATTGCACCTGCCTCGACGATCATCACGTTTTCCAACGGATGCATAGATCTGACGGCTTTCATCCGCTCCATCGACAGGATGATTGGTGCCGGACCATCGGGGGCGACCTGACCGCCCACCAATCCGGTTCCGCCGCCGTAAGGCACGATCCCGACCCGGTGCGCGTTGGCCGCTTTCACAACAACCGACACCTCCTCGGCAGAGGCAGGGGCGACCAGCAGCCCGCCATCCCCTGTATACCGCCCGCGCGGCTCTTCCAGATAGGCAGGGGTCAGCTCGCGAAACGCAGCTTCGGGGAGAGCTGCACGTAATTCGGCCTCAAGGGCCTTTGAAACGGGGGTCAAGGTCATAGACAGCTATCAAGCACGCGCAGACCGAGTTGCCAAGTCACTCGCGCGCATCCGCCAGCCACTCGGGCTGCAGAACAACCACCGTAGGCCGGTCCGGCAAGCTGCGTAGAGACACCTCCAAAGATGAACCCTCCCGCCGATCAATCGCAAATTCGGCGGCCATGCCGTCCAGAAAGCGCTCCAGATTGCTTTGTCCGAACCAGTGCATCGGGATCACCACAGACGAGCGCAGTCGTTGCAGCACATTGATCATCGCGGATTGGTCCATGGTAAAGCCGCCATCGACCGGCACCATCACCACATCAATCCGCCCCAAAGCCGCATATTGCCCCACATCGGGCTCGTGGTGCAGATGCCCCAGATGGGCAATGCAAAGCCCCTCGACCTCGAAGACGAAGATCGAATTGCCATTCACCCGCGGCTCACCGTCGAACCGGCTGCGAATATCCGTATGGACATTGCGCACCAGCACATCCGAAAGCTCCAGATAGTGATCACGCGGTGCCTCTGCCGTGCCCCACCCCTCCAGGACATGGGGAATTGCAGGATCGGGAAACGCAGTCCAGTGGGTCTCATGGGCGATATTCATCGTGACGACCTCTGGCAGGAAAGTCGTCGCCCCCAAAAAGCCAGCATAGTCCGTCGCAATAGAGTGCCCGCCGGGCGTCTGGATCAGAAACGTCGCGTGATCGACATAGCGCAGCCGCACTGAAAACGCCGCCACCGGATCGGTAAAGCTGGCCAGTTGGACATATTCCAAACCATCCGTCGCATCCGCCAAAGCGATGCAATGGCTCGGCCTGCGATCTTGCGCCGTAGCCGCACTGGCGATCAGGATCAAGGCAAAGGTCAGTCGGATCATGGCAGCACCTCCTGGGCGTGAAGATAGCTCAGAGGCCCCCGCCGTCCCGAAATTTGCGCCGGAGGCAACCCGCAAAAACGCAACCCATCGCGTTTGCCCAAAAAACAGACGGTTTATCCGGTTTCAAACCATCTCCATCACGTCGCCTTCGATTTCCCATCCGGCGGCAGCAAAAAGCGGGACAAACTCGGACGGCACAAAGAGCCGATCCTCGAGGTTTTCAATCTCGAAATAGCGCTGCGGAGGGATCAACCGCGCAGCGTCGCCAGACAGATCCATCACCCAACGCGACGGCACTGATCGCCTTGCAAGAAAGCGAAACTCGAACGCCTCAAACCCAATTGGCTTTGCGGGATCAAAGACCCCTCGCTCCGCGTCTCGTGACGCTCGCAGCGCCTCCCGCGCGGCCCGCAGGCTGGGCGCATTGTCCAGTATGATCTGCGGGTTTTCCGCCATGGCCGCAGCCTCTACCGGCGATCCGCGCGTCCGAAACGGATCGACATTCGGGAAGATGAAGTAGGGCGCCGCTAACCCCGTCTCCAGCAATCGCGCGTTATAGCTTGGCAGCCGCTCTGCGCGCGGAGTGTCAGGCTGATTGGGATGCACAAAGGCAAGCAAACGCCCGAACCCGTCCAGCGCATCATAGGCAAAGGCGAGGAAAAACTTCTCGCTCTGCAAAGCCGACTGATCGTTCAGAATAAGCGCCTCCAACGCGTCTTCCGCCGCCTCCGCATAGGTTTTGTGGGTTTCGGCGGCCTCTGGCCCGGCTTTGTCCTCCAGATAGGCTTGCAGGCGCGGATCAAGCCCCTCGATCGCGTCGAAGTCAGATCCAAACGGATCCGCCAAGAGCCGTTGAAATATCTCGGAATCCGTCGCGATGAACTGGCCTGTCTGGGGTGAGATCAGACTGCTTTCCGGCGTATCAATCCCCAGAAACCGGATCGGGAAGTTCGCGTCAGACGACACGTTCACCGTATCGCCGTCGCTCACGATCTGGCGGACCGAACCGTGCTTGGGCAGGCGGACCGTCTCGCCTTCAGATGTGGTTAACTCGCGGGTGCCGAAAAAGCCCTTTTGAAACCGCGCCGCTAGAAAGCCGGTCGCCCCGCCTATCTTGAAAATTGTGCGTGCCATCTGTGCCTCCAAAGGTTGAGGCAGCGTATCACGCCCGTTATCTGCACATATGACAGCGTCAGCATTTTCACGTAGATTTAGCGAGGATACGCCTAGCCCGCGTCAGTTTTCCCGCGCCGATCCCCGCGCAAGTTCGCGTAAAGAACATGGTTCCGCCAGCGTCCATTGATCTGCAGATAGCTTTGCGCGACGCCTTCATATTTGAAGCCGCATTTCTCAAGCACCCCGCGCGAGGCCCTGTTTTCGGGCAAGCACGCCGCTTCGATCCGACTCAGATCCAGCTGGGTAAACCCATAATGCACCACCGCCTGAATAGCCTCGCGCATATAACCCTGCCGCGCATGCGCGGCACCGACCCAATATCCAAGCGTGCCCGCCTGAGCAGGCCCGCGACGCACGTTATCCAGAGTGATCGCGCCCAGCAGCGTTTCATCCTCGCGCCGGATCAAAAACAGCGGCACGGCAGAGCCGCTGGCAACCGAGCGTTGCGCCCAATAGACCCTATTTGTGAAGGACTTGCGGGACAGATGATCATCCGCCCAGCTTGGCTCCCACGGGGCCAGAAAGGTGCGGCTTTCACTGCGCAAAGCGGTCCAGAACCTGAAATCTGCATGGGTCGGCGGGCGCAGCGTCAAGCGCTCTGTCTCGATCCGAACCTTGCGCCGCCGTATCAGCATCAGGCTGCCAGCCGTTCGCGCAGAGCCTCCAAGCTCGGCGCCTGATCCACCGGACCGTAAAGCGCCAAAGCCGAACCCGCGTTCCGTGCCAGATGCGCTGCGTAGTCTTTGACATCGCCTGTCGTGACCGCATCCACGCGGGCCACGATCTCCTCCAGTTCGGGTACCCTGCCCCAGATCGACACCATCCGCGCCAGACGTTCGGCGCGCGCGGACGGGCTTTCAAGACCCATCAACATGCCTGCTTTCATCTGCGCGCGGGCCCGGCCCACCTCTTCGGGGGACATGTCATCGGCAGCCCGCTTCAACTCGTCCATGGTGATATGGGCCAGTTCCCCAATCTGGTCGGCGCTGGTGCCCGCATAGATCGTGGTTAAGCCGGTGTCGGCGTAAGCGCCCGCCTGCGCAAAGATCGTGTAGCAGAGCCCGCGCTTCTCGCGCACTTCTTGAAATAGCCTGGAGGACATACCGCCGCCAAAAGCGGTCGCGAAAATTTGCGCGGTATAAATCGCCGGATCGCGGTAATCCGGCCCTTCAAGGGCCAGCGCGAAATGCACTTGCTCAAGGTCCTTGACCTCGCGCCGTTCGCCGCCTGTAAAGGCCGCGGCTTGGGGTGTGAACTCCGCCACCGCTTCAAGATGCCCGAACAGCTTTTCAGCCTCCGCCACAAGGCTCGCGTGATCGACCGCGCCCGCAGCGGCCAAGATCATCTGGTTCGGTCCGTAATGCTCGGCCACAAAGCCCGACAGATCAGCACGGCCAAAGCTGCGCACCCGTTCGCTTGGCCCAAGGATCGTGCGGCCAAGAGGTTGTTCGGGATAGGCGACCTCTTGCAGCCAGTCGAACACGATATCGTCCGGCGTATCCAGCGCCTGTCCGATCTCTTGCAGGATCACGCCGCGCTCAACCTCGATCTCGGCCTCGTCAAAGACGGGGTTCAGCAGGATATCCGCGATCACATCCAGCGCCAGCGGCACGTCATTGGCCAGAACGCGGGCGTAATAGGCCGTCATCTCGCGCGAAGTGTAGGCGTTGATGTAGCCGCCGACATCCTCGATTTCCTCGGCGATCTGCAAAGGCGTGCGCCGTTCGGTTCCCTTGAACGCCATATGCTCGAGGAAATGGGCAATGCCGTTCTGTTCAATCCGCTCATGGCGGCCACCCGCATTGACCCAAACCCCGATGGATGCCGATTGCAGCCCCGGCATCTGTTCGGTCACGATGCGAAACCCGTTGGAGAGTGTGTGTATCTCGACTGTCACGCTTTGATCCGGTCCCTGATGATCGACTGGATTTCCGGCAGACCTCCGGCCACTTCGGTCATCCGTTCCGACCGGTCATAAAGGTCTGCCATGCGGCTGGGCAAGGGGGGCCGTGCGCCCATGGCGGCTTCCACAGCGTCGGGGAATTTTGCCGGATGCGCTGTGGCCAGCGTGATCATCGGCGTGGCACTCAGATGCGCCTCGGCCACATGCACTCCGATGGCGCTGTGCGGACACAGGATTTCGTTCATCGTCTTATGCGCCCGCGTGATCGTGGCCGATGTTTCCTCTTCCGAAGCCCGCCCCGACGCAAACGTCTCGCGTAGGCTTTCCAACGCACCTTGAGAGACCGTGAACTGACCGGTTTCCTTCAACTCATCCATCTGCGCTTTCACAGCCGCACCATCGCGCCCATAGGCATCGAACAGCGCGCGTTCAAAGTTGGACGACACTTGAATATCCATCGACGGGCTGATCGAGGGCGTCACCCCTTCTGTTTTGTAAACACCGGTTTTCAGGCAGCGATCCAGAATGTCGTTCTGGTTCGTAGCAACCACAAGCTTTTCAATCGGCAGCCCCATGCGCCGCGCGATATAGCCTGCGAAGATATCGCCGAAATTACCCGTCGGCACGGTGAAGCTGATCGCGCGATCCGGCGCGCCAAGGCTCACAGCAGAGGTGAAATAATAAACAACCTGCGCCAGCACCCGCGCCCAGTTGATCGAGTTTACACCCGCCAGTCGCACCCCATCGCGGAAGTCGAAATCGTTGAACATGTCCTTCACGGCGGCCTGACAGGTGTCAAAGTCGCCCTCAACTGCCAACGCATGCACGTTGGCTTCCGACGGCGTCGTCATCTGGCGGCGCTGCACTTCGGAGACCCGGCCCTTGGGAAACAGGATGAACACATCCACCGCATCCAGCCCACGAAACGCTTCAATCGCCGCCGATCCGGTATCGCCCGACGTCGCGCCCACAATCGTCACACGCTCGCCCGAGCGGGTCAAAGCCGCCTCAAAGAGCTGACCGATCAGCTGCATCGCGAAGTCTTTGAAGGCCAGCGTCGGCCCGTGGAACAGCTCTAGCAGATAGTGGTTCTGCCCGATCTGCACCAAAGGTGCGCGGGCATCATGGCCGAAGCCCGCATAGGAGCGGGCGATGATGTCGGTGAACTCCGCATCGGTGAACGTGTCGCCGATGAAAGGCCGCATGATGCGGTAGGCGACCTCTTCATAGGACAGGCCGCGCAGCGCCTTGATATCAGCCGCACTGATCGTCGGGATTTCCTCTGGCACGTAAAGGCCGCCATCGCGGGCCAGACCGGTCAGCATCGCCTCCTCAAAGCTTAAAACAGGCGCGGTGCCGCGGGTCGAAATATAGCGCATTGTCGTCTTAGCCTTTCGTCGTCGTCCGCCTGATACGCGAGACAAGAAACGCTGTCATCCCCAACCAGACGACAGCCAGCGAAAACCACGTAATCGCATAGTTCAGGTGATCGTTCGGGATCGCGCTGCTGTCTACCGGCAAGGGCGTCACAGAGGGGTCCGTTTGCGTCGCCGCAATCACCAAAAGCGGTTCGGTGTCCAGCGCTTCCGCCAATGTCGGCACGTCACGTGAGAACCAAATATTGGCGTCCAGATCATTATCGGGCGTGTAGCTGTCGATCTCGTCAGGCCAGTGCAGATTGCCGCGGATCGTGACCTCTCCGGTCGGCCGGGCAGCGTCTTTGGCATCCAGCGGGATAAAGCCCTGATCCAGCAGGACGCGGCGCCCTTGGGTCTCGAACGGGACAATCAGACGATAGCCGGGGCCGACCCGCTTGACCGACACCAGCACCGGAATTTCGGGCCGCCCAATCGTCCCGGTAAGTTCAACTGGTGCATAGCGATCCGCCTCTGGGTCTGCGTCGATCGGCAGCGCAATCGCAGGACCGCTGATCTGCGCGTCGATCTCCGCCAAAACGCCCTGTTTCCACTCCAGCCGCTGCATCTGCCACACACCGAGCGACACCAGAATGGCCGCACCGATAAAGCCCAGCAGCAATGGAAAGATAAGACGAGCCGTCATGATGTCCCCAAGTGAAAAGCGCGGAAGCTGAGCCTCCGCGCCTTTGAAAATGTATCGTCGGTGAGAGGCTTATATGCCCCAGATATAGACGGCTGCGAACAGGAACAACCAGACCACATCGACGAAGTGCCAGTACCAGGCGGCCGCTTCAAAGCCCACGTGCTTTTCAGCGGTGAAATGCCCCTTGCGCACCCGCAGGTAACACACGAACAGGAAGATCGTCCCGATGATGACGTGAAGGCCATGGAAGCCCGTCGCCATGAAGAAGTTCGAGAAGAACTTGTCGCCACCAAAGGTCCAGTCCTGCTCGACCAGCAGATAGCGGTACTCATAGGCTTGCAGGAAGGTAAAGAAGATACCCAGCAAGACACCGATCAGCAGGCCCCACTCAACATCCTTGCGGCTTTCGTTATGCACCAGCGCGTGATGCGCCCAAGTGACGGCACAGCCCGACAGGAGCAGCACCAACGTGTTGATCAGCGGCAGGTGGAAGGCATCGACCTGATAGAACTCAGGCGCCACATAGGTGGAGCCGATATATTCGTCCATCGGATAAAGCGCGTGCTTGAAGAACGACCAAAACCATGCCGCAAAGAACATGACCTCGGACATCACAAACAGGATGAAACCGTAGCGCAGGCCGATGCGCACCGCAGGCGTATGATCGCCCTGTTGGCTTTCAGTCACCACGTCCGACCACCAGCCGAACATGACGTAAAGCACAGCGACAAAGCCCATCAGGAACATCCACGGGCCAGAGCCGTGCATCCACAAAACAGCCCCGAAGAGCATGACGAAGGCCCCAACTGACGCAATCAGCGGCCACGCTGAGGGGTTCAGGATGTGGTAATCGTGGTTCTTAGCATGTGCCATGGTCTGTTCCCTGGTCCTTGATTAGTTCACGGCCCCGTCCGAGGGGACCGTCAGCTGAGCTGTGTCCTCGGGGAGGTCAATTTCGTAGAATGTATATGAGAGCGTGATGTGCTTGGCGAATTTCGCTTCACGGTCATCGACGATTTCGGGGTCCACGAAGAAGGTGACGGGCATCGTCACGCGCTCTCCGGGTTGCAGGATTTGTTCCTCAAAGCAGAAACACTGGATCTTGCTGAAGAAAGCACCCGCAGCGTAAGGTGCCACGTTATAGGCGGCAGAGCCTGCTACGGGGCGATCTGTGGGGTTATAGGCCTCGTAAAAGGCCAGACCGGTCTCTCCGATCCGCACTTCCATCTCGCGTTGCACGGGCTTGAATTCCCACGGCATGTCACGCTCGAGCGATGCGTCAAAGCGGATCTTGATGGTCTGATCCAGGATCGTGTCGCTGCCGCTTTCTGCCACATTGGTCGCCCCGCCATAGCCTGTGACCCGGCAGAACCAATCGTAAAGCGGGACAGAGGCCCAGGCGAGCCCGCCCATCAGCACCACGACGCCCACAGTCTGGGCGAGTGTCTTTTGTTTGCCTTCCAGTCCCAGCATCAGTTGCCCTCCTGCGGGATCATATGGGGGCGGGCCACATGATCGAAGCCTTCAAGCGGCTGCCCCGTGGTGACTTTGACAACGGTCAGGCCGAACACGATGCCGATCAACGCGACCAACACGACGGCCAATGAGACGTTCCGCCCAAAGCGGCGGGTATGCAATTCGTGATCTTTCGAAAACGCCATTACCAGCCTCCCATTCCGAAGGGTGCAAGCGCCGGTTTCACCAGCAGCGCCCCGAAATGCAGGAACAGATAAAGCAGCGAAAACTTAAAGAACGCTTTCTCGGTCTTATAGTGATCGGCTTCGGCCTGCGCTTCATCCCGGCGCCAGATTTCGAACGCGCCTTTGATGAACCATGCGTTCAGCGCAATCGCGATTGTCAGATAGATCGGCCCGGCAATGGCCGTAAAGCCAAGACCCACCGCGACCGGGGCCAGCAACAGCGTGTAGACCAGCAGATGGTTGCGCGTGGTGCGACGGCCATGGGTGACGGTCAACATCGGCACGCCCGCATCGTCGTAATCGGACTTCATAAACAGCGCCAAGGCCCAGAAATGCGGCGGCGTCCACATGAAGATGATCGCGAACATCAGCACCGATTCCAGCGAAACGTCACCGGTGACAATCGCCCAGCCGATCATCGGAGGGAACGCGCCTGCAGCGCCACCGATCACGATGTTTTGCGGGGTCGAGCGTTTCAACCACATCGAATAGACGACAGCATAAAAGAAGATCGTGAAGGCCAGCAGCCCAGCGGCCAACGCGTTCGTTGCCAGCCATAGCAAGACAACCGAAAAACCAGACAGCGCCAACCCCACAGCCAGCGCATCATTCGGCGTGACCTTCCCCGCGGGAATAGGCCGCTTTTGCGTGCGGCGCATGATACGGTCGATATCCGCATCCCACCACATATTCAGCGCGCCCGAAGCGCCTGCCCCGATGGCGACAAACAGAATGCCGCAAAAGGCAATAAACGGATGGATCGAGCCCGGCGCGACCAGAAGGCCCACCAATGCGGTGAAGATCACCAGTGACATCACACGGGGCTTGAGCAGCGCGAAGAAGTCGCTGAACTGCGCCTCTCCGGTCTCTGGCTTGTTGATGCTCGTGTCGCTCATATCGCTCCCTTAGCGAAAGGGGGCAGGTCGGCCCTGCCCCATCCAGATTTACTCAGCCAAAGCCACGTCAATGCTGCGTGGCGTCCCGGCATATTCTTCAATCGCGCCGTCCAGCCATTCGGCATAGACCTCTTCGCTGACCACTTTGACGGTGATCGGCATATAGGCATGGTCCTTACCGCAAAGCTCGGAACACTGGCCGAAGTAAACGCCCTCTTTCTCAGCTGCGAACCACAGCTCAGCCAGGCGGCCCGGCACGGCGTCCTGCTTCACGCCAAAGGCGGGGATCGTCCACGAATGGATAACATCCGCCCCAGTCACCTGCATCACAACCGTCTTACCCACAGGGACGACAACAGCGGTATCCGTTGCTAGCAGGAAGGCCTGATCCTCATAGCCGTAGTCTGCCAGCTCTTCGCGCTGCAGCATGAAGCTGTCGAAGGCGAAGTCATGATCGACATATTCATAGCCCCAATACCACTGGTATCCGGTGACCTTGATCGTGATGTCTGCCTCTGGAATTTCCTGCTGCTTGAACAGCACCGGCAAAGAGAACGCGCCGATGAACATCAAGATGACAATCGGCACAACGGTCCATGTCACCTCAAGCGCGGAATGGTGGGTGAACGTGGCAGGCGTCGGGTTGGTGCGGCGGTTGTAGCGTACCATCACGATGACCAGCAAAGCCGTCACAAAAAGCGTGATGATCGTGATGATCACCAAGATCATGCCGTCGAGCCATTGCAGGTCGCGGGCCAGCTCGGTCGCAGCAGGCTGAAAGCCGATGCCACGGTCAATCGGCTGCCCGATCACTTCGAGGTCTTGCAGCGCGTCCTGCGCCTGGGCGGCGCCCGCTGTCAGAAAACCGGCCAGACCGGCGAGTTTCGTCATCAATCGCATGTATGTATTCCCATCGGTTGCGGGTGTGGTTCACCCATCGTGACGGAGGCCTCCTGCGGGAGGCGGAATCCCGTTGTATTCAGCGCTCTGTGAACCATATTCTAGGGGGCAGAACAAGATTGTCCCTTGCGGCAAACGGACGCTTTTTTGATCTGGATCAAGTTTCTCGGCGCGCGCCAAATAATAAGGACACCCTATGCCAACAGACGTTTTTCGCCCGTTTGAAACCTATTTGGACGCCGACACAGCCTTGTCTACCTTGCGCGAGGCCACAGCAGGTGCCGATGACGGAGAACTTTTTCTGGAGCGTCGACGCTCGGAAATGATCTCGTTTGATGACGGGCGGGTCAAAACGGCCAGCTACGACGCCTCTGAAGGATTCGGTCTGCGCGCCGTGCGGGGCGAGGTTGCGGGCTACGCACATTCCTCCGAAATCAGCGAAAGCGCCTTGATGCGCGCGGTTGGCACAACCCGTCTGGCGGTCGGCGATGGCGGCGGCACGCTCGCCGCGGGGCCGGTTGCCACGAATCAAAAGCTCTATGGTGATGACAATCCGATGGAGGCGTTTGAGTTTCCCGTGAAGATCGACCTTCTGCGCGAGATCGACGCCTTCGCCCGCGGGCTGGATCAGCGTGTGGTGCAAGTCTCTGCCTCGCTGGGCGCGTCCATGCAGGAAATTGAGATCATGCGCCCCGACGGCACGCGCGTGCGCGATGCGCGTCCGATGTCGCGTCTCAATGTGTCCGTGATTGTCGAACAGGATGGACGCCGCGAAAGCGGCGGCACCGGCTCGGGTGGTCGCGACGGTCTGGCCCGCCTGATGGAACCCGGCCACTGGCAGCCCGCGATCCGCGAGGCGCTGCGCATCGCACTGGTCAACCTGAAGGCCGAGCCTGCGCCTGCGGGCGTTATGGACGTGGTCCTTGGCCCCGGTTGGCCCGGCATAGTGCTCCACGAAGCCGTAGGGCACGGGCTGGAAGGGGATTTCAACCGCAAAGGCTCCTCTGCTTTTGCCGGTCTCATGGGCCAACAAGTCGCTGCGAAAGGCGTGACGGTTCTGGATGATGGCACGATCCCGGATCGCCGCGGCTCCATCACGATTGACGACGAAGGCACGCCCTCTGCCAAGAACGTCCTGATCGAAGATGGCGTGCTGGTCGGCTACATGCAGGACCGCCAAAACGCCCGCCTGATGGGCGTGACCCCCACCGGCAACGGGCGGCGCGAAAGCTATGCCCATGCGCCGATGCCGCGCATGACCAACACCTATATGCTGGGCGGTGAGTCCGCGCCCGAGGATATCGTGGCAGATCTCAAAGATGGCATCTATGCGGTGGGCTTTGGCGGCGGTCAGGTCGATATCACCAACGGCAAGTTCGTGTTTTCGTGCACCGAGGCCTACCGCGTGAAGAACGGCAAGGTCGGCGCGCCGGTGAAAGGGGCCACGCTGATCGGTGACGGGGCGACCGCGCTGCGCCAGATCAGAGCGATCGGCAATGACATGGCGCTGGATCCCGGTATCGGCAATTGCGGCAAAGCCGGCCAATGGGTGCCGGTTGGCGTGGGCCAGCCCACGCTGATGATCGGCGGTCTGACTGTCGGTGGGTCCGCCGCCTAAAGAGGTTTTGCGCCTGCTTCGCAGTCGCCGCGCGCGGATTTGCTTTGCAAACCCGCGCGGCCTCCGGCGGGGATATTTGGGAAAAGCGAAAGGCGAGTCGAGAGTTCGCGGCGGTTTACGCCTTGTTAACCGACCTGCGGCTATACCTGATTCTGCAAGAGACGGAGCGACGGATGACCGAAGAACACCTTTCTTCCTTTCACCCCCCACTCCCACCCACCACGGAAGATACACTGGTTGCGTGGCTCCGCCTCTTGCGCTCACGCCGCGTTGGTGTGACCACCTTTTTCCGACTTTTGAAAGAACACGGGACCGCCGAGGCCGCCCTTGAGGTTTTGCCGGACGTGGCCAAGGCCGCAGGCGTTCAAAGTTATCAGGTCTGCCCCGAAGGCGTCGTTCAGGCCGAACTGGCCGCAGGTCGGCGCGCGGGGGCGACCTTGGTACGCTACGGCACGCCTGAATACCCTAAGGCGCTTTGCGATATCCCCGATCCTCCGCCCGTTTTTTGGGCATTGGGCAATCTTGGGCTCCTGAACAAAACCACCATCGCCTTGGTCGGCGCGCGCAATGCCTCTTCTTTAGGCACTCGTATGGCCAAATCACTCTCCCGTCATCTGGGCGAGGACGGCTATGTCATCGCCTCTGGTCTGGCACGGGGTGTCGATACCGCGGCCCATCATGCGGCATTGGAAAGCGGCACGATTGCTGTTCTCGCAGGCGGTGTCGATGTACTTTATCCCGCCGAGAACAGCGAATTGGCGCAAGAGATTGCGCGCAAGGGCTTGCGTATTTCCGAGCAACCGATGGGGTTGCAGCCCATCGCGCGTCACTTTCCCCGGCGCAATCGGATCATCTCGGGCCTGTCGCAAGCGGTCGTCGTGGTCGAGGCCGCAGCCAAATCGGGCAGCCTGATCACGGCGCGCAACGCGCTGGATCAAGGGCGCGACGTGTTCGCCGTGCCGGGTCATCCGTTTGACGCCCGTGCGTCGGGCTGCAACATGCTGATCCGCGATGGCGCAACTCTTGTGCGCGGGGCAAACGACGTCATCGAAGCACTGGCGCGTCCTGCGGCCCCAGAACTGCCACTGGAAGCGCCCAATCCTCTGCCCGCCGACGCACGCAGCTTGCGCGACACTGCAGCGCTTCACTCAGAAATCCTTGCTCGCATCGGCCCGTCCCCGGTCGCCGAAGACCAGTTGATCCGCGACATGGCAAAACCCGCGCAGACCGTCGCGCCCGTGCTGGTGGACATGGAAATGAGCGGCTTGATTGAGCGCCAAGCGGGCGGCCTTCTGGCCCGGACAGAAGCGGCAAAATAGACCCCCACTGTCACGCCATCACCAAGTCCGATTGACATCCCTCAATCCAACCCCACATCTTGCGCGTCCAATACCCCCCTGTTGAGTCGTGAGGAAGTTCATGCCCGTTGTCGTCGTTGAATCGCCTGCTAAGGCCAAGACAATCAACACTTATTTGGGGTCCAACTATACCGTTCTGGCCTCTTATGGTCACGTCCGCGACCTGCCCCCGAAAGACGGATCGGTCGACCCTGACCATGAGTTTGACATGAAATGGGAGATCGCGAGCGATAGCAAAAAGCACGTCAAAGCGATTGCCGACGCCCTTGCCGACGACCCCGAACTGATCCTTGCCACGGACCCGGATCGCGAGGGTGAGGCGATCAGCTGGCACCTGCAAGAAGCGCTGACCAAGCGCAAGTCGATCAAGAAAGACACCCCCGTCAGCCGGGTGGTATTCAACGCGATCACCAAAACGGCCGTGACCGAGGCGATGCAAAATCCGCGCCAGGTCGATATGGAACTGGTGGAGGCCTATCTGGCCCGACGTGCGCTGGATTATCTGGTCGGCTTCAACCTGTCTCCGGTGCTGTGGCGCAAGCTGCCCGGCTCCAAATCCGCGGGCCGTGTGCAGTCGGTCTGCCTGCGCCTGATCGTTGAGCGCGAGATGGAGATCGAGGCGTTCAATGCCCGCGAATACTGGTCGGTCAAAGCCCAGCTGACCTCGGCCCGGGGCCAGACCTTTGATGCGCGCCTAACGGTTCTGGGCGGCAAGAAACTCGATAAATATGACATCGCGAATGAGACTGCCGCTGAGTTGGCCGTCAAAGCGGTCGACAGCCGCGATCTGACGATCCAGCGGGTCGAGGCGAAACCGGCAAACCGCAACCCGTCCGCGCCCTTCATGACCTCGACCCTGCAGCAAGAGGCTAGTCGCAAGTTCGGCTTCGGCGCGCGGCAAACCATGAGCACCGCCCAGCGCCTCTATGAGGCCGGCTACATCACCTATATGCGAACCGACGGCATCGACATGGCCCCCGAAGCCGTGTCCGCGGCGCGCGACGCGATCGGGGATCGCTACGGCAAGGATTACGTCCCGGAAAAGCCGCGCATTTACAAGAACAAGGCCAAGAACGCGCAGGAAGCGCATGAGTGTATTCGCCCCACGGATATGACCGTCTCGGCGGCCGAGCTGAAAGTGTCGGAACCTGATCAGCGCAAGCTCTATGATCTGATCTGGAAGCGCACGCTTGCCAGCCAGATGGAAGCCGCCCGGATGGAGCGCACGACCGTTGATATAGGCAGTGCCGATGGCCAGGTGGAGCTGCGCGCGACCGGTCAGGTCGTGCTGTTCGATGGCTTTCTGAAGGTCTATGAGGAAGGCCGCGACGATGATGTCGTGGATGATGACGACAAGCGCTTGCCACAGCTGGCCGAAGGCGAAAAGGCCGCGAAACTGTCAATCACGCCCGAGCAGCACTTCACCCAGCCCCCGCCCCGCTACACCGAGGCGACGTTGGTCAAGAAGATGGAAGAGCTGGGCATCGGCCGCCCCTCGACCTATGCGTCGATTGTCACCACAATCCAGGATCGCGAATATGTCCGGAAGGACAAGAACCGCCTGATTCCAGAAGATAAAGGGCGGCTGGTGACAGCCTTCCTGTCGAATTACTTCCGCAAATATGTGGGCTATGATTTCACCGCCGACCTTGAGGCGCAGCTGGATCATGTGTCCGCCGGGGATGCCGACTACAAGGATGTGCTTGCCAAGTTCTGGCGCGATTTTTCCGCCGCGATTGAGGAAACCGCCGATCTGCGCATCACCGAGGTGCTTGAGAAGATCAACGAGGTGCTGGAGCCGCATCTGTTCCCGCCCACCGAAGAGGGTGGTGATCCCCGCCTTTGCCCTAATTGCGGCACCGGTCGGCTTAGTATGCGCACGGCACGGTCGGGCGGAGCGTTTATCGGCTGCTCTAACTATCCCGAATGCAAATACACCCGCGCCTTCGGCCCGCCCGGCAAGGAAGACGACACCGGCATTCCGCCTGAAGGCAAGCTACTTGGCGAGGATGCAGGCGACAAGATCTACGCCTTCAAAGGCCGGTTCGGGCCCTATGTGCAGCGCGGCGAGGTGACAGACGAGAACAAGAAGCCCCCACGCCAATCGATCCCCAAGGAATGGCCGCCCGCAGAGGTCGAGCTGGAAACAGCGCTCAAGCTGCTGTCGCTGCCCCGCGAGATCGGGCCGCATCCGGAAGATGGCGTGATGGTCTGGGCTAATATCGGCCGCTATGGGCCCTATCTGAAGCACGCTGCCAGCACGTCAGAACGCGGTGGCACCAACGCCAATCTGGAAAGCCTGGATGAGGTGTTCACGGTCGGCATGAACCGCGCCGTGCAATTGCTGGCCGAGAAGGTCGCAAGCCGGGGTGGGCGCGGTGTCGCCGCCAAGCCCATTCGCGAGTTGGGCGAGCATCCTGATGATGGCGGGCCGGTCAACATCATGGAAGGCAAATACGGGCCTTACGTGAAATGGGAAAAGGTCAACGCGACTATCCCCAAAGGCACCGAACCTGACGCCGTCACGATGGAGATGGCCGTCGAGTTAATCGCCGAGAAAGCGGCCAAGAAAGGCACGCGGCGCAAACCCGCAGCCAAGAAGAAAGCCCCGGCCAAGAAAAAGGCCTGACATAGAGGAACTTCCGGTCGCAAATCGCGTTGAGCGGTTTGGGTAAGGGATCATCGTGATGTCAGCCAAAGCGACCAAGTCCAGTTCTTCGCGCCGCGTCATGGCACGCCTGCGTCACGCTCTGGGCACCGTTCAACCGGCAAAGCTCCTGCTTTTGGGCTATTGTTCGTATATCGCCATCGGCTGGGCGCTGCTTAGCCTGCCGGTCGCGCAAGAACAGGCGGTTGCGGCCCTTGATGCGCTTTTCATTGCAACCTCTGCGGTCTCGACCACGGGGCTTGTCACGGTCGATCCCGGCGGCAACTTCACCTTTTTCGGAGAGTTGGTCATCCTGCTGCTGATCCAGATCGGCGGGCTTGGCTACATGACCGTCGGATCCTTCGCGCTGCTGACGATCCAGAACCGCCTCAGCCGTGTGCGTGAGAAAACCACCCGCGCCGCGTTCAATCTTCCCGAAAATGTACGCGCCGGGCTTTTCGTGCGCTCTGTCATCATTTTCACGCTGACCTGC
Source organism: Cognatishimia sp. MH4019 (assembly GCF_020177595.1). Taxonomy (GTDB): domain Bacteria; phylum Pseudomonadota; class Alphaproteobacteria; order Rhodobacterales; family Rhodobacteraceae; genus JAHTBL01. The sequence continues at coordinate 77,701 of NZ_JAHTBL010000005.1, forward strand.
GAGGCCATCGGCGCGCTCGCGCTCTATGCCCTTTTTAGCGCCCAAGGGGTCGAAAATGCTGCATGGGCGGCGATCTTCCACGCCGTTTCGGCTTTTTGCACCGCAGGCTTCAGCCTTTTCTCGACCTCGCTTGAGGCGTTTCGCGGTGACACGGGCGTCGTCCTTGTCATTTCGGCCCTCAGCCTGCTGGGCGCGATGGGCTTCCTGATTATCGTCGATTTCTGGCGTAACCTCTTTGGTCGCAAGCAATATCTCGGCTTTACCAGCAAGATCATTCTGCGCATGACGCTGATGTTCCTGTTCTTCGGAACGTTGCTCTTGTTCATAATCGAGCCGGGCTTTCGGGACCTGCCCCCGTCAGAGCGGCTGTTGACAGCCTTCTTTCAAACGATGACCGCCACGACCACCGTGGGCTTCAACACCTACCCGATTGGGGCGCTCTCCTTGTCGGTCATCATGGTTATCTTCGTTCTGATGATCATCGGCGCATCACCTGCGGGGACGGGTGGCGGATTGAAAACAACGTCCTTTGCCGTGCTGGTCGGGCTTGTGCGCTCTTCGCTCAAAGGGCGCGACGAGGTGCGGTTTTTCAAGCGCCGCGTGCCTGCGGACAAGTTGCAAACCGCGACCGCATCGCTGACCTACTACATGGCGCTTCTCGCCATCGCGATGTTCCTGCTGCTCATGACCGAACCCGCCGCCGCCTTTGAGACCGTCATGTTCGAGGTCATCTCGGCCCTCGGCACGGTCGGGCTGTCCATGGGACTGACCGGCGATCTCAGCCCCTTGGGTAAGATTATCATCATCGTTTTGATGATTGCAGGCCGTGTCGGCATCCTGACATTCGGTATCGCACTGGCCGCCCATGACGAATCCCGCGAGGAAGAGCGGGACAATGACGTGGTCGTCTGAACCAGAGGTCTGCCGCACTGCGGCATATTCGTTGACTCTCTCCTTACGCGTCGTCACAAAGTGGGCCACGCAAGGATGAGGGGCGTTTGATGAAGAAGATTTATGACTCTGCCGACAAGGCGCTGGAGGGGCTGCTGGACGACGGCATGCTGATCGCAGCGGGCGGCTTTGGCCTGTGTGGCATACCCGAATTGCTGATTGACGCACTGGTCGAAAGCGGGGTGAAAGACATCACCATCGCGTCGAACAATTGCGGTGTTGACGGCTTTGGTCTGGGCAAGCTGCTCGACACCAAGCAGATCAAGAAGATGATGTCGTCCTATGTTGGTGAGAACGCCGAATTCATGCGCCAGTATCTCTCGGGCGAGTTGGAGCTTGAATTTAACCCCCAGGGCACTTTGGCCGAGCGCATGCGCGCGGGGGGCTGCGGCATCCCCGGTTTTTATACCAAGACCGGCGTCGGCACCGTGATTGCCGAGGGCAAGGACCACAAGGATTTCAACGGCGAGACCTACATCATGGAGGAGGGCATCTTCGCCGACCTCTCCATCGTGAAGGCCTGGAAAGCCGACGAGACAGGCAATCTGATCTTCCGCAAGACGGCCCGCAACTTCAACCCGCCCGCTGCGATGTGCGGCAAGGTTTGCGTGGTCGAGGTTGAAGAGATCGTGCCGACAGGCTCGCTTGACCCCGATCATATTCACCTGCCCGGCATCTACGTGCACCGCATCATCCAAGGCGAGCACGAAAAACGCATCGAGCAACGCACCGTGAGGACAGCATAATGTGGGACCGCAATCAAATGGCCGCCCGCGCGGCGGACGAGCTGGAAGACGGCTGGTATGTGAACCTTGGCATCGGCATCCCGACGTTGGTCGCCAACTATGTCGGCGACAAGGACATCACCCTGCAATCGGAAAATGGCATGCTCGGCATGGGTCCCTTCCCCTTGGAAGGCGACGAGGACCCGGACCTGATCAACGCAGGCAAGCAGACCATTACTGAGCTGCCCCGCACCGCCTATTTCGACAGCGCGCAAAGCTTCGGCATGATCCGCGGCGGCAAAATCGCGGCGGCCATTCTGGGCGCCATGGAAGTGGCCGAAAACGGCGATCTGGCCAACTGGATGATCCCCGGCAAGCTGGTCAAAGGCATGGGCGGCGCGATGGATCTGGTCGCAGGCGTCGGCCGCGTGATCGTCGTGATGGACCACACCAACAAGCATGGTGACAGCAAGTTGCTGAAAGAATGCACCTTGCCGCTGACTGGCAAAAACGTCGTGGACCGGATCATCACCAATCTGGGCGTTCTGGATGTGGTCGAGGGCGGTCTGAAGATCGTCGAGACCGCGGACGGCGTGACTGAGGATGAGCTGCGCGCCGCAACGGAAGCCACCATTGTCTGACATCGCGCGCGACGTCAGCGGCTCCAAAGGCCGCTACGTGCTCGCAAAAGACGGGCTGGAGGCGGAGCTGACCTACTCCATCTCCTCGCCCACCCTGATCATTGCCGACCACACCGGCGTGCCGGAGGAGTGGAAAGGCCAGGGCGTTGGTCTGCAACTGGTCGAACGGCTCGTGGCGGATGCGCGCGCCGAGGGCGTCAAGATCGTCCCGCTATGCCCATTTGTGAACGCCCAACGCCGCAAGCATCCAGAGTGGGCAGACGTCTTTAACGTGTAATTTACCCTAAGCTATTGGACAGCGCGCCCCGGACCTGATCCGGGGCCTCTGGCCCAGAAAAGGAGGTCCCGGATCAAGTCAGGGACGTCAACCTCCCGAATGCATGATAGGCGCGCGCAGCAGTTGCGAAAAGCTCGCCAATTATTGTTCAGAAAATCGAAACAGCATCATATTCTTGCCCTATTCTGTCTCTAAATGGCAGGGCAATGACAATGAGCAGTACAAACCCATCCCAAGACCTCTCCGCCCCCGCGCCCCAAGCGCGGCGCTGGCGGGATGTTGCGATCCTTGGCGGGCTCTTCGCGCTGATGCTGTTCGGCCTGATTGGCCTTGCCGCAGCAACCGGTTGGGAAGAGACCAAAGCGCAATTGATGAAGCTGACCACGTGGGAGGTTGGCGTCCTGCTGGCCCTGTCCCTCGTCAACTATCTCTTTCGCGGCCTGCGATGGCACATCTTTGCCCGCCGCCTTGGCCTGCCCACGGGGCTCTGGCAAGACATCCGCCATTTCCTCGGCGGCTTCGCGATGAGCGTAACCCCCGGCCGCGTCGGCGAGTTGATCCGCATGCGTTGGCTGAAACGCGAAACCGGTTGGGCGTTTGAGCGCACAGCGCCGTTGGTGCTGGTGGATCGCGCATCGGACCTTGCGGCGATGGCCGTGATCCTTGGCGTCGCGCTGGCGCTCTCCGCTGGCGGCATCGCCTTCGCTCTGCCCGTCACGGTGCTTGCATTCGCCGCCGCTGTCATCGTCACGCGCCCCACGCTGTTCAAAGCGGTCGTCACCTACAGCTACAAGGCCACCGGCCTTTTCCCCCGCCTGATGGGCCGCCTGCGCGTCGCCGCCCGCAGCCTGTCGAAATTCACAAACCCCACCGTTCTGGCGCTGGCCGCTGGCCTCGGCATTATCGGCTGGCTCGCCGAAGGCTACGCGTTCCACCTTCTGCTGATGTGGATGGGCGTTGATATCGGCTTTTGGAAAGCCGTCGCAATCTTCGTGTTCTCGACCCTCGCAGGCGGCCTGACCGGCGCGCCCGGAGGCGTCGGCGGGGCCGAGGCCGCGATGGTTGCCCTGCTCACACTCGAAGGCGTCCCGCTTGAGGTTTCAATCCCCGCCACGGCCGTCATTCGTCTGACTACACTTTGGTTCGCCATCGGCATTGGCCTCGCCATTTTCCCTGTTGCCGAGCGTTATTCACTGAGGACCCGACATGCGTTGGAAAACTGAAAGCTACACCGGCTGGGGCCGCGCCCTGACCGCCACGGGCGATATTGCGCGCCCCGAACGCGCCTCGGCGCTGGCGGCGCTGATGAAAGACAGCCCTGCGCCCGCCATCGGCAATTGCCGCAGCTACGGCGACGCTTGCCTGAATGACGACGGTCGCGTGATCGACATGACGCGCATGGACCGCGTGCTGTCTTTTGATGAAAAAACCGGCCTGATCGAGGTTGAGGCAGGCCTGCAAGTCGGTGAAATCTCGCGGCTATACGCACCCCAAGGCTGGCTACCTGCCGTCATGCCCGGCACCGGTTTCGCAACCGTCGGCGGCTGCATCGCCAATGATGTGCATGGCAAGAACCACCACGGGCTGGGCAGCTTCGGCCAGCACGTCACGCAAATCGTGCTGAACCAGAACGGCAAAGAGGTGACGATCACCCCGAAAAACGCAGGCCTCTGGAAAGCCACCATTGGCGGGCTTGGCCAGACCGGCGTCATCGTCCGCGCGACGCTGCAGATGATTGCCTGCAAGGGCGACGTGATGATGGTCACCGAACGCCGTGTCGATGGATGGGATGAATTCCTGCAAGTGCTGGATGACAGCAAAGCCACCTACACTGTCGGCTGGATCGACGCGACCGCCAAAGGCGATGCCCTTGGTCGTGGTATCCTTGAGGAAGGCGAGACAGGCGCGGGGCTGCTGCCCAAGCAGAAAGCCTCGAAAAAAGTGCCGTTCAACGCGCCGCATTTCGCGCTGAGCAAACCCATCGTCAAAGCCTTCAACAATGCCTATTACCGCCGTGTCCCCGATCACGGGCGTACCAGCGTCAAGCCAATCAACGATTTCTTCTTCCCGCTGGATCGCATCCACGACTGGAACAAGCTTTACGGCAAACGCGGCTTCCACCAGTTTCAATGCGTCGTTCCCATCGCCAAAGCCCCGGCCCTGCGCGAGATGCTTGAGATGATCGCCAATTCCGGCCTCGCCTCGCCGCTGGCCGTGCTCAAACGGATGGGGCCGGGCCGCGCCGGATACCTCTCTTTCCCGATGGAGGGCTATACGCTCGCCGTCGATTTCCCGAACCGCTCGGCCGCGCAACTGCTGATCTCGAAGCTCGAAGAGATGACCGAAGAAGCCGGTGGCCGCCTTTACCTCGCCAAAGACGCCCTTGCCCGTCCAAACCGGATGAAAGCCATGTATCCCGAGTGGAAAGACTGGCTGAAAGTCGTCAAGAAAGCCGACCCCGAAGGCGCGCTTGAAACCGATATGACCCGCCGCCTTGAGCTGAGGAGCGCTTGATATGACCGACACATGGATCATCCTGGGGGCCACGTCCTCCATGGCGCGGGCCTTCGCGCGCAAACTGGCCGAAGAGGGCGCAACGCTTTATCTGGCAGGCCGCGATATGGCCGATCTGGAAGCCAGCGCGGGCGATTGCAAAGCGCGCGGTGCAGCGAATGCGCACGCAGTGCTATTTGATGCCCGCAAGCCCGACACGTTCACGCCAATCATCGACGCGATGGGCGCAGAGGAAGGCATGCTGAACGCCGCTGTCTTCGTCGGCTCCATGCCCGATCAGGCCGATATCGACGCCGATCCGTCCCTTATCGACGGCACCGTCACCGACAGCTTCACCGGCCCCGCACGGTTCCTGCAAATGCTGGCCCCAATGATGGAAGAGCGCGGAGGCGGTACTGTTGTCGGCGTCGGCTCCGTCGCCGGAGATCGCGGGCGCGTGGGCAACTACGTCTATGGCGCAGCCAAGGCAGGTTTTCACACCTATCTGTCGGGCCTGCGCAACCGCCTGACCCGCTCAGGCGGGCATGTGGTGACCGTGAAGCCGGGTTTTGTCGACACCGCGATGACTTGGGGGATTGAGGGGATGTTCCTCGTCGCCTCCCCCGATCAGGTGGCAGGCGATTTGCTGAAAGCGGTGCGCAAGAAGAAGAACGTGATCTATACGCCCTTCTTCTGGCGCTACATCATGCTGATCATCCGCTCGGTGCCCGAACCTATCTTCAAGAAGCTGTCGATCTAACAGAGTTCTGGTGGCACCCAGCATCGTCGGGCGCCTCCCTTTGTTGCCCTAAAACCCAAACCACTGCGGCAACAACCCTGCCGCGTAAAACATCAGCGACAGCGTAATCATCAAAATCCCCAACCCGCGCTTGTCCTTCAATGCAAAGACAATTGGGTCGTAATCCTGCTTGCCGAAATATCCCAGCCGGATCATGCGGAACATCCACCACGCAATCGGCAGCAATGCGACCCATAACAGCCAGCGATCCGGATACAGCGTCTGAGCCTGCTCGCTCATCGAATAGAGAAAGAAGATGAGCAACGCGCCAACCATGCCCAACCCGCTCACGTTCAGCAGATCACCACGATCCGTCCGCGCATAACCGCGTCCGGGCAAGCGTTCATCCGAGGTGGCCAATGTCAGCTCTGTCATCCGCTTCACACAGCCCAGCGTGATGAAGATCGGGAAAATGAACACCAGCATGAAGCCCGACGCCACGACCTGAGACGCCGCAGCCCCAGCCACCACGCGCAAGGTATAAAGCCCCGCCAGCGTCGCGATATCGACCCAGCGCATCCGCTTGAGCTTCAACGAATAGGCCAGCGACAGGATCATATAGAGGATCACCACACCCAAAAACGCGGGTCCCAGTAAAGCGCCGATACCCAGCGCAATCGCGCCCATCGCCGCCGTTGCGATCATGCCAATCCGGATCGGAACAGCCCCGCTCGCAAAGGGGCGGTTCTTCTTTTTGGGGTGTAACCGATCCGCTTCCAGATCCAGCAAATCGTTCACTATATATATAGTCGACGCTGCGGCCGAAAAGGACGCCATTCCCAGCAGCACCAGCAACAGCGGCGCGACCTCGAACGTATGCGCGGCCAGCATCGGCAAAAGCAGCAGCACGTTCTTGACCCATTGATGCGGTCGCAACGCGCGGATCAGATCGCGCATCGCCCAGCCGTCAGTATATTCGGTAACGCTATGCCCCTCAGCCGTCAGCTTGCGCGCCAATGATGCGTCCTGCCCGACGATCAGCGCATTTTCCGCATGTTCCCAGACGGCCAGATCCGCCGCCTCATTACCCGCGTAGTCAAAGCCCTTTTCGCCGTAAGTCGCGACCAATGCCTCGGCTTTCGCGTGGGCTTTAAGGTTAACGTCGCCGTCCGAGGCGAAGACCTGATCGGACATCCCATGATCCGCCGCCAACCGACGCACCTGGCTTTCATCCGAGGCCGAGGCCAAGATCACAGGCCGCCCTGCGGCAATGGACTCGTCTGCCAGTTTCTTCATCTCGGGCTGAACCGGCAGCAAATCCGTGCGGATCTCGGCCACCTCCGCCAATGAGCGTTTCAACCGTGCGGGGTCGCGAAACTGCGTTATCGCGATGCGCAGGACCCGCAACGGATCGCGTCCCAACCCCGCCCAGAAACACTCAAACAACATATCGGTGCGCAAGAATGTCCCGTCGACATCCAGCACCAGCGGCTTGGCTTCGGCCATTCTACCCTGCTCCCTGGATCGCGAAGACGCAGCCATCGCTGACCAGTTCGGGCGGCGTGATGCACAGGCCCCGCGCGACGGTCCAGGCCGCCAGAACCTTTGGCACATAGGCGCGCGTCTCGTTGAAAGGCGGCACGCCGCCATGTTTGCGCACCGCGTTTTCGCCCGCGTTGTAGCTGGCCAGCACGAAGATTGCATCATTGTCGAAATCGCTCATCAGCTGGTCCAGATAGGCGACCCCGCCTTGAATATTCGCGCCGGGGATCGTGCGGTCCGTCACACCGAACCGCTCTGCCGTGGCAGGCATCAATTGCATCAACCCCACAGCGCCCGCGCTGCTGACCGCATCTTTTTTGCCAGCCGACTCGACCGCGATCACCGCAAGAACCAAAGCCGGCGACACTTTGGTGCCAATCGTCGCTTTCAGAATATCCGTGCCATAGGTCTGCGCGATGTTCTGCATGGCTTGCATGCGCGGCGCGTTCACGCCTTGCCCGCCCGGCGCTTGCGACAAATGGTTAACGGCAGCCTCAAGACGGGCCACGCTCTTGTCCTCCAACTTCGGAGAGACCTTGGCCCAATACCATTCGTAAACCGGCTTGGCGGCCGGCGTCTTGCCACCCTCGGCAAGCGCAGGCGCCTTGATCGCACCGGTGGCGGTGTCGATCTGCACACGAATCCGTTTGCCGCTCCCCGCTTTCGGGGGCGTGACCTTCTTGAACGTGAAATCGGGAAAGGGTTCAGGCTCCTCTGCAAGGACGCCCTGAGCCGCTACAATAGCCAATATATTTAAAATACCTGCCAGCCGCTTCATGCGGATGCCTGCCTCTTTATCTTTTTGTTAAGACAACACTCGCAAATATTGGGCCACAAGACCAGAAATTTGAAACAATGGACGCAGGACAGCTTCGAATGGCGCGCTGACGGAAACGAAAAACCCGACGCAAAGCAAAAAAACAAGAAAACTTTTTAAACGATTTCAAAAAGTTAAAAGATTTTTGTATCTTTTTTCAGGCAGACCAAAAATGGAACGAATGGTGCCTAAGTCTTGCCCCATTCGGGGGGCTATATAGCGGCATACCAAGTCGGGGATCGAGCCAAACAAGAGGCCGGCCCGAGAAGATCCGAGGCGGTTAACATGAAATGCGAACATCCTTTGGAGGGACTTGAAAATGGAAATGTTTAAGCTTTGGAAGCGTTTTGAGCAAGACGAAGACGGTGCTGTGACTGTGGACTGGGTCGTGCTGACCGCCGCTGTTGTTGGCCTGGGTATTGCCGTTCTCAACGCTGTTGGTAAGTCGTCCATGACGCTGACCAAGAAAATCAGCCAAGAGCTGGCGACCGCTACGGTTTCCAAATACGTCGTCAACTAATCGACGTATGGCTGAGATCAGCCAAAAAAAGCCGTCCATCATTGATGGGCGGCTTTTTTCGTTTCCGACAGTGACCAAAAGACATTTCCCAAGTGACACGTGCCATGGTGTATCTTCGAAAACTGCTTTCCTCATCAAAGCGCGGCTTCTCTTTTGACTGGCTGATCTTGCTCGCAGGTATGGCAAGCGCAGGCTTCGCGGCCGTGTCACTTATGCTTCTCTAAGCGGACGCAGTGTTGCTGAAACGTGCAAATTCCTTGCGCGGACCACGCTTTGATCACGGATTTGCCGCAATTAGCCGATAGCTCTGGCTCCAAATGAATTGAGACGCGCAAGCGTTCGAGCGATGAAAGGAAACACAATGCGACTGGTTTTTGGACTGGTGCTGATCGTCGGCGTAGGCTTGGCAGGCTTTGCCGTCTACATGGCGCAGAACTACGTCTCCGCCTACCGCCTCGCCGAAGAGGCCGCGCGGGCAGAAAACGTGCCGATGAAGCCGATCTTCATTGCAAATCGTGATCTGAACTATGGCGACAAGATCATGGAAGATGACATCATCTTCGCCCGCTGGCCCGAAAAGTTCATCCCGGAAGGGGCATTCTTCGGCGAAGAAGAATGGTTCTCGGCAGGCGACGGCGTGCTGCGCACCGCGTTGCGTCCGATCCAGAAATACGAGCCGCTTCTAGCAGCAAAGGTCACCGAGCCCGGCGAAGATGCGGGCCTGACCTCGCGCCTCAAGAAAGGTATGCGTGCTTTTGCGATCCGTGTGGATGTGACCAGCGGTGTGTCGGGTTTCCTGCGACCGGGTGACCATGTGGACGTCTACTGGTCAGGCCGCACGCTGGATGGCGACGAGACCGAAGGCGAGATCACCAAACTGATCCAATCGCGCGTCCATCTGATCGCGGTCGACCAAACGTCCGACAACAACCTTGATCGCGCGACTATCGCTCGCACGGTCACGGTTGAGGTCACGCCGACACAAGTGGCCGCCCTCGCTCAAGCCCAGGCAACCGGGTCTTTGACCCTCGCTCTGGTGGGTGCTTCAGATGATACCGTCGCCCAGCAGGTCGAAATCGACCAACGCCTTCTGCTCGGGATCGAGCGTGAAGCCGCGGTCGAGGTTGAGGCCGAACGGAGCTGCACGATCAAGACACGGCGCGGCGCAGAAGTGGTCGAAATTCCGATCCCCTGCACAAACTAAGCCAAATCAAAGACATGCGGGCGACCCCCATATCGGGTGTCGCCCGCCTCGTTTACATACCAGTTTTCGTATCTGTTGCGAGTTATCCACATAAACTTCGCGCCCCAAACCATTGATTCTTGCAAAAAAAAGAAAACTAAGGCAGGGTTTTGAAAAATGCGGACAAAAAGATCCGTAAATCGGGCGTGATCGGAGAGGCAGGTCACAATGACATTAAATAAATTTATTAAGGCGGCCCTCATCGGTTTCGCCCTTACAACGACAAGCATCCCATTGAGCGCGTCGGCCGAGACATTGCGCGTGCTGCGCGGTGCGCCCTCGACCGAATTGAGCGTGCCGATGAACCGGGCAGTGGTCGTCGAAAGCGACGTTCCTTTCGCGGAACTCAGCATCGCCAACCCCGGCATCGCAGACATCTCGACCTTGTCGGATCGCACGATCTACGTGCTCGGCAAGGCCCCTGGTCGCACGTCGCTGACGCTCTTAGGCGCCGATGGTCGCTTGATCACCAATGTAGAAGTGCGCGTCGCTCCGGATATCTCGGAGTTCAAGGAACGGCTGCGCCAGATCCTTCCAGGTGAGAATATCGAAGTGCGCACCGCCAATGACGGCATCGTGCTGTCCGGCACGGTCTCCAGCATCGCGCGCCTTGATCGCGCGCTTGATCTGGCCAACCGGTATGCGCCTGAGCGCGTGTCGAACCTCATGACCGTGGGCGGTGTTCAGCAGGTGATGCTGAAGGTGCGCTTTGCTGAGATGCAGCGCAATGTTTCAAAGGCCTTGGGGTCATCGCTTGGTTTCAACACGAATGTGAACGGCACCGGCTTTGCTGTGGGTGGGACGAACTCCGCCCTAAGAAACGGGCTTGACGGAAGTGTTGTTGCAGGCGGGCAGATCAACGACGGCGCTGAGGGTGCGCTTGGCGTGCGCTTCGACGTCGCTGGCGTTGAATTTTCATATCTCCTGCAAGCCCTTGAAAGCAAAGGCGTTGTTCGCACTCTGGCAGAGCCGAACCTGACCGCCTTGTCCGGTCAGGAAGCCAAGTTCCTTGCCGGTGGCGAATACCCGATCCCCGTTTCGCAGGAAGAGGGCGTGATCACCGTCGAATTCAAACCGTTCGGTGTTGAGCTCAACTTCATCCCGCGTGTGGTCGATGGCGATTTGATCAACCTTACGCTCGAAGCGGCTGTTTCCTCAATCGACCCCGGCAACGGTGTCGTCGCCGGCGGCCTGTCGATCGACGCTTTCCGTCGCCGCGAAGCCAAAACCACCGTTGAAATGCGCGATGGCGAAAGCTTTGCCATCGCAGGCCTGCTGCAGGACGATTTCCGCGACCTGAACGGTCAGGTGCCGTGGTTGGGCGATGTCCCGATCCTCGGAGCGCTCTTCCGCAGCGCGGAATACGAGCGTTCCCAGTCAGAATTGGTGATAATCGTGACGCCGCATCTGGTGACACCGACCCGTGGCGAAGCCCTTGCGCTGCCCACCGACCGCGTGGCCATCCCGACCGAGCGTGAACTTTTCCTCTTTGGCAAGACGGCCTCCACCCCCAAGCGCGGTGCCGCCGGAGAAGTTGCCAAACAAGACTTTAGCGGGTCTTATGGCTACGTAATGGATTGATTTGATGTTGGGGCATATGAAAATTCTGATTTCCGCCGCAAGCCTTCTGGCTTTGACCGCTTGCGCAAGCAGTGACGCCAGTTTCTCGACCTTTGGGCGAGAAGCGGGATCGCTTCTGGATGAAGGAAATTTCGGCAACCCGACAATGAACAATGTGTTGGTGCAGACCGGTCAGAAGAACTTCGTGATCGACCTGTCCCGCCGCTTCGCGGCCGAGACACCTTCGACCGTAAATTTTGCCTTTAATTCCGCACGCTTGGATGCCGCAGCTCAGGCTGCTTTGCGCCAACAGGCGAACTGGATCCGTCAATTCCCCGAAGTCCGCTTCCGGGTCTACGGGCACACCGATGCCGTCGGCTCCAACAGTTACAACAAACGTCTGGGCAAGCAACGCGCCAACGCGGTTGTCCACTACCTGTCCAGCCAAGGCATCAGCCGGTCGCGGCTCGAAGCGCTGGTCTCGTTTGGTGAAACCCAACCCTTGATTGTCTCTGAGGGGCGCGAACGGCAAAACCGCCGCACCGTCACCGAAGTTTCGGGCTTTGTCAGCTCGCATCCATCCGTGCTGAACGGCAAATATGCCGAGGTGATCTTCCGCGATTACGTCACAAATGGTGCGCAGATCCGCAGCGAACTGGAAGGCATCGCCGGTGCCGAGGTGGCCACGGGCAATTAACCAATCAGGGGTAAATACCCCAGTTTGATTACCTTTTGGCCGCAATCTTGCCCTCTTTCCCCGTCAAAAAATCTCCAATGGGAGTTTTCCGCGTCGATTGTTGATGTGGGGTCGACCGAACGGGGTACATGCCGCGCGCATACTACGAGCAGTCGCGCAGCATAAGAATAAGCCCCGTCCATGTCGGCATGACAAAAGGACGAGAGGCAATGAGTAGCGCATTATTACAGCCGGAGGCAGCACCGATCCTGGCCTGCACGATCTCACGAGATGTGCAGAACTTTGATCTTCTGATCGAAGACATGGAAGCCGCCATGGGCGAAAGCTGGGGTGATCTTGGTTTCACCGACGCCATCGCGTTTTTTAACCAGCCCGATGCGGACGCGCTGGAGTTTGTGGCCGTCGCCATTGACGCCGATGACGAGACGGACCTGCCTCTGATCACCGAAGTCTTGAACGCCGCGAAAGCGCGCGACATCAAGGTCATTCTGATCGCCGAGGATGTCAGCTCCATCGCGCTGCACCAGTTGCTGCGTCAGGGCGCAGACGAATTTGTCCCCTACCCGCTTCCCGAGAACGAGTTGAACGAAGCCATCGAGCGTTTGCAAACGCCCGAGGAAGAGCCTGTTCCCGCTGATATGCAGACCAAGATCAAAGCCACCGGCGACAAGGACGGCGTTGTCCTTCCTGTCCACGGTCTTGCGGGCGGCACCGGGGCTACGACCATGGCTGTGAACCTTGCATGGGAGCTTGCGAACACGCCGTCCGAAAAACCCGTGCGCGTGTGCCTGCTGGATTTCGATCTGCAATTTGGCACCGCCTCGACCTTCCTTGATCTGCCCCGCCGCGAAGCGATCTACGAGCTGATTTCGGACACGGAATCCATGGACAGCGAGAGCTTTATGAACGCGCTGCTGACCTATAATGAAAAGCTGCACGTTCTGACCGCACCGCAGGATATGCTCCCCCTCGATCTGATCGGGCCGGAGGATGTCGAGCGTCTGATCAACGTGGCCAAGACCAATTTCGACTATGTCGTGATCGACATGCCATCCACGCTGGTGAGCTGGACCGAGATTGTCCTGCAGCATGCGCATGTCTATTTCAGCCCGCTGGAGCTGGACATGCGCTGCGCTCAGAACGCGCTACGCATGGTCAAAGCCCTCAAGGCCGAAGACCTGCCGTTCGAGAAACTGCGTTTCGTGATGAACCGCGCCCCCAAGATCACCGACCTCAGCGGGCGCTCCCGCGTCAAACGTCTGGCCGAAAGCCTGAACGTGGCCATCGAAGTGCTGCTGCCCGATGGTGGCAAGCAGGTCACGCAAGGCTCCGATCACGGCGTTCCCCTGGCAGAGACCGCCGCCAAAAATCCGCTGCGTAAAGAGATTGCGAAGCTCGCAAGCTCAATCCACGCGCTGAATGTTGCGGCTGAAGCCGCCGCCTGAGGCACTTTCAAGGACCGTTATTTATGTTTTCACGTTACAAAAAACCCTCAACCGGCGGCAGCAAGCCCGACCTGAAGGCCGTGCCTGCCCCCAAAGCCGCCGCCGCGCCGACCAAGTCGCTGCGCAAAGCGGCCCCGGTGAAGGCGGATACGGGCCTTGGTGAGAAGGAAAAAAAGCGCAAGGAGAAGCTGTCCGAGATCAAGCTGGCGCTCCACAAAGAACTTCTCGACAGTCTGAACCTCTCCGCGCTGGAAAGCGCGTCCGAGGCTGATCTGCGCAACGAAATCGGCGCGATCATGACCGAAGTGCTGGCCGAGCAGGGCATCGTTCTGAACCGCGAAGAACGCCAGTCACTCAGCCAGGATTTGTTCGACGAAGTGGTAGGCCTCGGGCCCTTTGAGCCGCTTTTGAAAGACGATACCGTGAACGATATCCTCGTGAACGGCCCCCAGCAGATTTTCGTGGAACGCGACGGTAATCTTGAGCTCACGGATGTGACCTTCAAGGATGAAAAGCACCTGTTGCGGATCATCGACAAGATCGTGTCCGCCGTGGGTCGCCGCGTTGATGAATCCAACCCCTATGTGGACGCCCGTTTGGCCGATGGCTCGCGTTTCAACGCCATGGTGCCGCCGATTGCGGTGGATGGCAGCCTTGTCTCCATTCGTAAATTCAAGAAAGAAAAGCTGGCGATTGACGATCTGGTCAACTTCGGTGCCTTCACCGAAGAGATGGCTGCCTACCTGCAAGCCGCCGTGGCCACGCGCCTGAATATCATCGTCTCCGGTGGTACGGGTTCTGGTAAGACGACCACACTCAACGCGCTGTCTTCGTTCATCGACGACGCCGAACGCATCCTCACGATCGAGGATACGGCCGAACTTCAACTGCAACAAACCCATGTGGGCCGGATGGAAAGCCGCCCCGCCAACGTCGAAGGCAAAGGTGCTGTGTCTCAGCGCGACTGTCTGAAGAACGCGCTGCGTATGCGTCCTGACCGCATCATCGTGGGTGAGACGCGGGGCGAGGAAGTGATCGACATGCTCCAGGCCATGAACACGGGCCACGACGGGTCGATGACCACGATCCACGCGAACTCTGCACGGGATGGCGTCAGCCGTCTGGAGAACATGATCGCGATGGCCGGTATCGAGATGCCCCTGAAAGCGGTGCGCAGCCAGATATCTTCGGCTGTGAACCTCATCGTGCAGGCCTCGCGTCTGCAGGACGGCTCGCGCCGGATGACGTCCATCACCGAGATTACCGGGATGGAAGGCGACGTGATCTCCATGCAGGAAATCTTCCGCTTCCAGCGCGTGGGCCTGACGCCCGAAAACAAGATCATCGGTCACTTCACGGCCACCGGCGTGCGCTCGCACTATTCCGAGCGGTTCCGCATGTGGGGCTATGATCTGCCCGCCTCAATCTTTGAACCCTTTGCGGCGGAGTAACGTCACATGACCATCAATCCGGAAATCATCGTCTACGGCCTGATCTTCTTCGCAGTTCTCGCAATTGTCGAAGGCCTCTATCTGGTGGCTTTCGGCAAGTCGATCAGCCTGAACCGCAACGTCAACCGCCGCCTTGCCCTTCTTGAAAAGGGCGCAGGCCGCGAAAAGGTGATGGAACAGCTCCGCAAGGAGATGGGCCAACACATGAATTCGCGGTCCATCCCGCTGTATTCGGTCCTGGCCGAGAAAGCGCAAAAGGCCAATATCGCCTTCTCGCCCATTCAGCTGATCCTCATCATGGGCCTTCTGGGCGCTGTCGCATTTGTGGGGCTGACCATGGGCACCGGCACCGGCCTGCCCATCCGCATCGGCTTGTCCTTCGTGATGGGTGTGGGCGGCGTCTATGTCTGGGTGAACAATCGCGCCAAAAAGCGTATGGCTTTGTTTGAAGAGCAACTGCCCGATGGCGTGGACCTGATGGTCCGCTCCCTGCGCGTGGGGCACCCGTTTTCAAGTGCCATCAACATCGTGGCGACCGAAGTGGCTGACCCGCTCGGCACCGAAATGGGCATGATCGCAGACGAGGCCGCGTATGGTCGCGACGTGGGCGATGCGCTCAAAGCCATGGCCGAACGCCTTGATATGCAGGATTTGCGCTTCCTCGCGGTCGCCGTGACCATCCAGCAGCAATCAGGTGGTAACCTTGCCGAGATTTTGCACGGCCTCAGCCTCGTGATCCGCTCGCGCTTCAAACTCTTTCGCCGCGTGAAAGCCATCACCGCCGAGGCGAAATGGTCCGGCATGTTCCTGTCGGGTTTCCCCATCGTCGCGATGATCGGGATCAACCTTTTGCAGCCCAATTACTACGACGAGGTCAAAGAAACCGCCGTCTTCATCCCTGCCTGTCTGGTCGTTGCTGGTTTCCTGATCACCAACATCTTCGTCATGCGCAGCCTTGTGAATATCAAGGTGTGAGGAACCGATATGCTTGAGCAATTCAACACCATGCTGACCGATATGTTCGGTCCTTTCGGCCCGCTCTTGCTGGTCGGTATTCTGGGTCTTTTCATGATCCTGCTGACCGTGCCGAGCCTGATGAACCGCAAGCCGGACCCGCTCGACAAGATCAAAGAGAACGCGACCGGGATCACCACTGGCAAGAAAGACCGCGAAAAGCTGCGCAATGGCGGCAATGACAAGCTCGAGAAATACTCGAACTTTCTTGAGCCTCAGGACGAGGAAGAATTTTCCGCCGTCCGCCTGAAACTGATGCAAGCGGGCTACCGCACCAAAAACGCTGTGCGCACCTATTACTTCGCGCAATTCGCCCTGGGCATCAGCCTACTGGTGCTGGGTCTGATCTATGCCTTCATCAGCTCCGCCACCGGGGAGCCGACGACCCAATCGCTGATCCTGGCCACCCTGCTTCCGGCCTGCGCGGGCTATATGCTGCCCAAATACTGGGTGCAGCGCCGCCTGCAAACACGGCAGGAAGAGATCGTGAACGGCTTTCCCGACAGCCTCGACATGATGCTCGTCTGCGTGGAAGCCGGTCAATCGCTGGATCAATCCATCGTCCGCGTGGCCGCCGAAATTCGTGCAGGCTACCCCGCACTGGCAGACGAATTTGATATCGTCGCACAGGAAATGAAAGCCGGTAAGGACAAGAACTCGGTGCTGGAAGACATGTCCGAACGCGCCGGCGTGCAGGACGTGACCTCTTTCGTGACCGTACTCAAGCAATCCAACGCATTTGGTACGTCAATCGCCGAAGCGCTGCGGGTCTATGCCGGGGAAATGCGTGACAAGCGCGTGATGCGGGCCGAAGAAAAAGCAAATACCTTGCCCACAAAGATGACACTTGCCACTATGATGCTTACGGTTCCGCCGTTGCTGATCATCCTGATCGGACCTTCGGTTTACGGGATCTACGAAATGATGAGCAACGCGAATTTCTAATGGCATGATGCACAAATGGGTGGGGATCGCACTGGCCGTGGCGACACTGGTCGCCTGCGATCCGGCAGCAAAAACCCCCGATCCTGACAATCCTTTCGCCCCCGGTCTTGCTGGGGGTGAAGCCGTTGATGGACTCATTGTCGGGCACCGCCTGATGTCGGCGGGCGAATACGAGCTGGCGCTGAAGGCCTATTCCCGCGCGATCGGCGATCAGGGTTTCTCTCCTGATGTCCTCTCAGCCCTTGGTTCGGCCAACCTGAAACTGGGCCGTCTGAACCAATCCGAAGAACTGTTACGTCGTGCCACCCGCGAAGAGCCTGATTTCGTCCCCGCCTGGAACAATCTGGGCGTCGTTTTGATGGAAAAAGGCGAAACCATCGAAGCACGGCAGGTGTTTCGCCATGCCTATGCGCTCGATAGTGGCAATTCTGACCAAATTCGCGACAATCTTCGCTTGGCTATCGCAAAAACCGAAAATTCCGAGTATGAAGATGAGATACAGACGCCATATCAATTGGTGCGACGGGGCAGCAGCGATTTCCTGATCCTGCAAACGCCCTGAATGAGGCAAGAGCAGTAAAAGGACGCAGGCAAAATGCGCCACTCTATTCTTCTTTCCGTGTGCCTGATCGGCACCGTTGGTCTGGCCGCGTGCCAGAAATCCTCTGACGCCGAGGTCGATCGCGCGATCAAGGACGTCAATGTCATCGACAGCACAAACCTCAATCAAGTCATGCTCACCGCAGCTGATCCGAACGAGGCTGTGGCCTATTTCCAGCGCTCCCTTGGTCAGGACCCGGACAGGCTTGAGTTCAAACGCGGTCTTGCCGTCAGCCTTGTGCGCGCCAAACGCCCGGTTGAAGCCGTCTCCGCCTGGCAGCGCGTCATTGACGATCCCAACTCCGAGGCCGCCGACCGTGTCGAGATGGCCGATGCCCTGATCCGCTCGAACGAGTGGGACAAGGCCGAGGCGCAGCTCAATCAGGTGCCGCCCACCTTTGAGACCTTCAAACGCTACCGTCTTGAGGCGATGATCGCCGACAGCAACAAGGATTGGGACAAGGCCGACAGCTTTTACCAGACCGCCGTTGGCCTGACGACGCAGCCCGCCGGTGTGCTGAACAACTGGGGCTATTCCAAACTGACCCGCGGTGATTTTGCCGGGGCAGAGCGTCTGTTCGGCGATGCCCTGCGGCAGGATCAAAAGCTGTTCACCGCCAAGAACAACCTCGTTCTGGCCCGCGGCGCGCAGCGCAAATATGACCTGCCCCTCATCCCGATGAGCCAGGTCGAACGCGCGCAACTTCTGCACACGCTGGGCCTTTCCGCGATCAAGCAAAACGACATCGTGACCGGCAAGGGCTTGTTGAAAGACGCCATCGAAACGCATCCCCAGCATTTCGAGGCCGCCGTCCGCAGCCTTGACGCGCTGGAAGCCAACGTCTCGAATTAAGCAATGGCCATAACGACTTACGCGGCATTGTGGTTCTTGCCCTTCGTCTTGCCAATCTGCCTCTACGTCGCGTGGAGCGACCTGCGCACGATGAAAATCCCAAACCGCGCGGTCGTGACCTTGCTGGCCGTCTTTGTGGTGATCGGCCTGGTCGCAGTGCCCCTACCCGAATACCCGTGGCGCTTGCTGAACGGCGTGATCGTGCTGGCCATCGGCTTTGTGCTGAACATGGCCCGCGCCTTCGGGGCCGGTGACGCGAAGTTCTGCGCCGCCGCAGCGCCCCTTATTGCGCCAGAGGACGGGATGTTCGTGCTCATCATCTTCACCGCCACATTGCTGGGCACATGGGTCACGCATCGCGCCGCGAAATACAGCGCTTTGAAGAAACTGGCCCCCGAGTGGAAAAGCTGGAGCACAGGTCAGGATTACCCGATGGGCTTTGCCTTGGGCGGTGCGCTTGGCATCTATCTGCTCCTTGGCGCGACGCAGGCCAACTGGATCCCGTGGCTCGCCCGACAAGAGTGGATACAGGCGCTCTTCGGTTAGGTCCCAACCGCTCACATCGCTCGAAAAGCTTCAATATTTCGTTTAAATACAGTGCGCTAGGGCGCATTAAAATATTATGTTAAGTCTTGCAGAAATTTATCCAGCAAGATCAATGCAGCCGCTCTGAAAACAGGGTTTCGCGCGCGAAACCTTAGCTCTCCTCGCCCATCTCCACCGCATAGAGGATATACATCTCGTTGCGCCTGATTTCCGTCAGACCAATCTCGGTCCGCTCATTCAGCGCCTCCACAATAGGTCGCTGCGCAGCACTCAGAACGGGGCATTGCGGCACCAGCACATAATCCGCGCTCTCGATCCCCGGCAGCCCCCCGTAATACCACGGCGCGCCCCGTTTGAGCGGCAGAAGCTGGTCCGAGAACAGCCAGATGCTGGAGAACAGATCAACCATGAAAATACGTTTGCCATCGGCCAGACCGGCCCCTTCCAGATCGTCGGTCAGCGCATCCATCCATGCCGACATCCCGATATTGATCTCGCATTCCGGCAGCGTTTCGCCGCGAAACACCACCGGCTCACCACGGTTCGCCTGTTCCCGGAAGCGCGCATAAACCGACCCTTCGCCGTCCATCGGCTGGCTCATATCCATCCGGTAAACGCGCTCTTTGAAGGCTAGCAAGTCCGTATGCTCGGAAGTGCCTGCGATCAGCGGCACAAAGTCCTCCGCGTCCAGATTGGCATGGCGAAACACGCTTGTGGTCATGTTCACATAAGACGCGGCACTCAGCGCGAACGCGGCCCCTGCCGTGATCGTCACCGCTTGGCGCAAGTCCCAGCCCCAGCCGTTCACCTTGCCAGCCTCGGGTCGCATCGCGATCAGCAAAATCCCAAGGAATCCAAGCCATTGCGGGTCATTCTCAAAATTCTGATAGGTTACATAGAAGAACGCAGGGGCCAGCAGAAGCAGCACCAGCCCTTCGGTTTCGCGCCCCGCCTGGCGTAGCAAAACCACGCCCGCCAGAGCTGTGACGGTTCCCGCAACGTAGGCTGGCGCGCTCAGGATATCGGTGAATGTATCGCCCGGAGCCGCCCGCAGGTCCGAGCCCATCACGGTCAACAAATCAACCAGATACATCAGCCAGTATTGCACGCCATAAACAGCCGTGAACGTCCCCGTCAGCACCAGCCCCGTGACCAGTGCCAGCCCCAAAGCCTTCGCCCGTCCGGTCTTGATCAGCGCCACGATGATTGCAGGCAGGAACGCTGCGAAATAGGTCATCTTGGTCAGCACCAGCGTGAACATCAGCGCGCCGATGAGCACGCCATCCAATGTCAGTCGCGACGCGCCCCGGCTTGGCAAAACTGCCAGCAGGATCGCGCAGAACGCCACCGTCCAAGACCACCTGTTATAATGCATCGACAGCGACGCCACATTGTCCGTGCCGCCATGGATCAGCGCCAAGATCAGGATCATCGCGAAAAACCCGAAAACATAGGCCAGCACCGGCGACAGCCGCGAATAGGCCACCCACCAGATCACCGGCAACAGCACACTCGCCACCAGTATCTGGCTGACCAAAAACGCCATGCCCACGCCCAGCCCCATGCTCACCAGCCACGCCACCGGCGCGAACGCCAGCGCGCCAATCGGCGTCATGAAGTCGATATGCGGCACCTCGCCCGAGGCCATCCGCATCACGATCTGCACGAAGTGGAACGTGTCGCCTTCGTGCTGGCCCACGTGAAACGCCCCCGGTATCAGGCCCAGCCCGCCAAACACCACCAGTGTTGCGATCAAAAGGCCCACCAGCCTCAATGGATTTGCCTGCACCATGCCACCCGTTCCTCAAGTCTTTTCAATTGTCGCTTTTTTCGCGTTTGATCCCGCAATAATCCGGCATTTTGTCCATGTTTTGGCAACACGTCCCTAATATCGCCATAAAGGCCGATTACGCCTGCATAAAATGAGCAGCAGCAGGTTTTTGAGCCCATGAATATGCAGACCACCGGCGTGATGTCGCCCCCGGCCCCCAAGACCCTCGACCAGATGAAGCTGGGTCAGGTGATGATGCGCGACATTCTGTTGAAAACGATGTTCCGCATGAACCTTGATCTGGTGACCGAGCTGTCAAAGGCGATCTGTTTGCCCGTCCCGGTGACACAGGAACTCGTCGATCTCGCCCGTGAACAAAAACTGCTTGAGGCAACGGGTACGCTGCACGCCAACTCCGGCGGTGAAATGGGGTATCAGTTGACCGACGCAGGCAAATCGCGCGCACTCGATGCGCTGTCGCAGTCCGAATATTACGGCGCGATGCCCGTCCCGCTGGATGTCTACCGCGAGCAGGTCAAGCGCCAGTCGATCCGCAACATCCAGATCACGCGCGACCAGCTGACCAATGCGATGGGGCATCTGGTGCTACCGAATGAGCTTCTGGATCACCTCGGGCCTGCGGTCTCCGCCGGTCGCTCGATCCTGATGTATGGCCCTCCGGGCAACGGTAAATCCTCTATCTCGAACGGCATCCGCGATGCGCTTGGCGACAAGATCTATGTCCCGCGCGCCATTGAGTATTCCGGTCAGGTGATCACCGTTTACGATCCCATCGTGCATTCCGCTGCCGAGGAACAATCCGACGATCCCAACTGCCTGCGCCGTACTGGCAACCGTTATGACACGCGCTATGTCCGCTGCGAACGGCCCACGGTCGTGACGGGGGGTGAGCTGTCGCTCTCGATGCTCGATCTGGTCTACAACCCCACCGCGCGGACCTATCAGGCGCCGCTGCAACTGAAATCCACCGGCGGCATCTTCATCGTGGACGACCTTGGCCGTCAGGAAGAACCGCCCCAGGCGCTGGTCAACCGCTGGATCGTTCCGCTTGAGGAATCAAAGGATATCCTGGCCCTGCAATCAGGTGAGAAATTCGAAGTGCCTTTCGACACGCTGGTGATTTTCTCCACCAACTTCCACCCGAACGAGATCTTCGACAAAGCGGCCCTGCGCCGGATTTTCTTCAAGATCAAGATCGACGGACCCGAGCAGAAAGACTTCCTGAAAATCTTCTCGCTCGTCGCCCGCAAAAAGAAAATGCCGCTGGACGAGGCCGCGCTGATCCATCTGCTGAAGGTCAAATATCCGACCATCGACAATGTCTATGCCAACTACCAACCCGTCTTCCTGATCGACCAAATGATTGCCATCTGCGAGTTTGAGGGGATACCCTACCAGATGACGCCCGAGCTGATCGACCGCGCTTGGGCCAACATGTTCGTCAAGCAGGAAGAGATCGTCCATTAAGATAACCCTCGCAGGATGCGGCCGCATGGGCCACCCGATGCTCGCCGCGATGGTCGCGGCGGGCCTTCCCGCGCGCGGCTATGATCTGGTTGAAAAGGACAGCAATCTGCCGATCACGACGTCGCCCACCGAGGCCGCAGATGGGGTTGAGACGCTGGTTTCGGTGGTGCGCGATGACGCGCAAACCGATGATGTGCTGTTCGGACGGGGCAATTTTATCGCCTCGCCAACGCTGCGCACAATCGTCATTTCATCGACCCTTTCGCCGAAATACGTCCGTTCGCTGCGCGCCCGCGTGCCGGATCACATCGCCTTGGTCGATGCGCCCATGTCCGGCGCCGTGATCGCCGCGCAAGAGGCGCGTTTGTCCTTCATGCTGGGCGGCGACAACGAAACGCTAGATCAACTCCAACCGCTTTTTGAGGCCATGGGCGCGCATCAGCACCGAATGGGCCCCTTCGGCAATGGCGCGCAGGCGAAGGTGCTGAACAATCTGCTGGCCGCAGGCTCTACTGCGATGACGCGACTGGTCATGGCGTGGGCGCAAGAGGCCGGACTGAACGAGGAAAAACTGCTGCATCTGATCGAGACATCCTCGGGCCAGAACTGGCTTGCGTCGGGCTGGAACACCATCGAATTCGCCCAGCACGGGTTCGAGGACGACAATTCGATCGGCATCCTTGTCAAAGACATCAATGCAGCGCTCGATGCCTTGCCGGAAGATGCGGATACCGCCCTGCCCGAAGCGGTGCGCCAGGTGATATTAAAGCTCCGTCCTGTGGCTTCATCTTTGTAAAAATACTCAAAATCCCAACCGTCGCCCTATATGGAACGGTATGGATTTAAAGCCGATCTTTCATGACTGGTTCGCCTCGAAAGGCTGGGCCGTGCATCCGCATCAGCAACAAATGGTGGAAAAGGCCGACGCGCCGTCGCTATTGCTGATCGCACCAACGGGCGGGGGCAAGACGCTGGCGGGTTTTCTGCCTACGCTCAATGACTTGGCGGATGGTACCCATGAAGGGCTGCACACGCTGTATGTCTCGCCGCTCAAGGCCTTGGCCGCTGATATCAAGCGGAACTTGCGCACGCCGGTCGATGAAATGGCCCTGCCCATTCGCATCGACGACCGCACCGGAGACACCACCGCCACGCGCAAGAAACGCCAGCGCGCGGACCCGCCGCATATCTTGCTGACCACGCCGGAAAGTCTAGCGTTGTTAACGTCCTATGAAGACGCCCCGCGCATGTTCAAGGGGCTGAAAAGGATCATCGTGGACGAGATCCACGCACTGTCGGAATCCAAACGTGGGGACCAGCTGATGCTGGCGCTGGCGCGGCTTCAGACATTGTGCCCTGACCTGAAACGGGTGGGCCTGTCGGCCACGGTCGAAGACCCCGAGGCCATCGCGCGGTTTCTGGCCAAGCATCCTGACCCGACGCAGATTATTCACGCCGATCCGGGGCCTGCACCCGATATCCAGATGCTCACGATTGACGAGCCGCCTCCTTGGGCCGGTGGCGGTGCGAAATATGCGATCCCTGCGGTTCTGGAACAAGTCCGCAAGCACAACACGACGCTGATTTTCCATAACACCCGTGCGCAGGCCGAGCTGTTTTTTCACAATCTGTGGCTGGCGAATGACGAAGGATTGCCCATCGGCATCCACCACGGATCGCTGGCGAAAGCGCAGCGCGAGAAGGTCGAGCAGGCGATGGTGGACGGGTCGTTGAAGGCGATTGTCTGCACAGGGAGCCTCGATCTGGGTATCGACTGGGGCGACGTGGATCTGGTGATCCAGATCGGTGCGCCGAAGAATGTGAAACGCCTTGTGCAGCGGATCGGGCGGGCGAACCACCGCTATAATGCGCCGTCCAAGGCGTTGCTGGTGCCCGCCAACCGGTTCGAGGTGGTGGAATGCATCGCCGCGCTGAACGCCGTGAAAGAGGCTGATCTGGATGGCGACCCGCGCGGGCGTGGGCCGCGTGATGTGCTGTGCCAGCATATCCTGATCACGGCCGCCGCTGGCCCGTTCGAGGCGGATGCGCTTTATGCGGAAGTCACGACCGCGGGGGCCTATGCGGACCTGACGCGGGCTGAATTTGACGATTGCGTCGCGTTTTGTGCGACAGGTGGCTACGCGCTGCGCGCCTATGATCGCTGGCAGCGTTTGAAGCAGCTGCCCGACGGGCGCTGGCAGTTGCGGGACCCACGCGCGGCGCAGCGGATCAGGGCCAATATCGGCACGATTCAGGACACCGACACGCTGAAAGTACGGCTGAAAAACCGCGCGGGAGGCAAGCCTTTGGGCGAGGTCGAGGAAGGGTTCGCCGCGACCCTGACCCCCGGCGATACCTTCCTGATCGGCGGGCAGGTCGTGCGCTATGAGAACCTGCGCGAGATGACGGTCGAGGTCACGCGCAGGCGCTCGGACAATCCGAAAATCGCGACGTTTCTGGGCACGAAATTTGCGACCTCAACCCAGTTGTCGCACCGCATTTTGCGGATGTTTCAGCAAGAGGATTGGCCGGAGTTGCCCAGACATACAGCGGATTGGCTGCGGCTACAGCGCGAGGTCAGCCAGTTGCCCGAGCCTGACCGCTTGCTGATCGAAAGTTTCGATCTGGACAGCCGCCCCTATACGGTCGTTTATGGCTTTGCGGGGCGTAATGCCATGCAAACATTGGGGCTTTTGGTCACCAAACGAATGGAAGAGATGGGGCTGAACCCGCTGGGATTCGTCGCCACGGATTACGCAACGATGATCTGGGGGCTTGATCCGCTGACCGATCCCGCGCCGATTTTCCAACGTGAGACCTTGCGCGACGGGTTCGAGACTTGGCTGGCGGGCAACGCTGTGATGAAGCGCACCTTCAAGGCCAGCGCGCATATCGCGGGGCTTTTGGAACGCAATTCGCTTGGCCAGCGCAAGTCCGGGCGGCAGGCCACGTTTTCAAGCGATATCCTTTATGACACGCTACAGAAATACGAGCCCGATCACCTGATGATGCAAATCACGCAGGAGGAGGCAACGCGCGGTCTGGTCGATTTCGGGCGCATCGAAGAGATGATCGAACGGGTCGGCGCGCGGATTGATCATCGCACGTTGCCGCGCCTGACGCCGCTGGCCGCTCCGCTGTTGTTGGAACCGGGGCGCGTGCCAGTCAAAGGGCTGGCCGAAGAGCGCTTGTTGGCCGAAGAGGCCGAGCGTCTGATGGCGATTGCCCTGCGGGGCGAGACGCCTGAGCCGGAAAAGAAGCAGTGGCGCGTGCCTTACTAAACCCTTGAAACGGGGAGGCAATACGGGCATTGAACAAAGCATGAACGGAGTTGAACTGTCTCTGGCCGGGTGTCGCCTGATCGCCCTTGGCACCGGCGCGCTGCATTGGCCGGATCGGCAGATGCTGATCGTGTCAGACCTGCATCTGGGCAAGTCCGAGCGCATCGCCCGGCGCGGCGGCATGATGCTTCCGCCCTATGAAACACGCGATACGCTGACGCGGCTGGAGGCGGATATCGCGGCCACAGGCGCGCAAAGCGTGATCTGTTTGGGCGATAGTTTTGATGATCGCAGCGCCGCTGAAAGCCTGTCCGAGGATGAACGCCTGTGGATCAAACGGTTGCAAGCCGGGAGGCGCTGGGTCTGGATTGAGGGCAATCACGACCCCGGCCCGCTGGATTTCGGCGGCACACATCTGGCCGAACTGCCGCTCGCCCCGCTGGTGCTGCGCCATATCGCAAGGCCTGGCGCGTCTGGCGAAATCTCGGGGCATTATCATCCCAAAGTGCAATTGCCGACGCGCGGACGCGTGATCTCGCGGCCTGCGTTTCTCTTTGATACGTCGCGGCTGATCATGCCGTCTTATGGCACCTATACCGGCGGTTTGCGCGCGGATGATCCGGCGTTTGCGCGGTTGCTGGCGGCGGACGCCCATGCGGTTCTGATGGGGCCAGCGCCCCAGCGCATTCCGCTATGCCTGTCGGGAGGTTTGTAGGCCTGCGGGTTTACGCTCTGACGGGAGCAGGCCCATCCGCTCGGCCTCGCCACGATAGGTGCGGCTGACGGGCACTTCTGTGCCATCCGACATCACCAGCAACGGGCGATTGTTCTGAGTACGCACCTCGCGCACATGCGCGCGCGCAATCCAGTGAGAACGGTGCACGCAGCCGCCCTCGACATTGTCCATCTCGGCCGTGGCATCCGCAAAGCGCATCCGGAGACGGTGCAGACCGGCGACCGTATGCACAGACACAAAATGCCCATCACTGGACAGACGGATCACGTCGGTCTGCAACGCTTGCGGCAGGCGACGCCAAAGGCGCGGGCCGGTCGGTTTGGACATCTTGAAGTTTTTCTCGATCTGATAAATCAGCCCGCCGATGGCCGATGTGATGATCAGCACGTACAACCCCAATTTCAGGTTTGACGGTCGCTGGCCCGCGGCATCTCCCAGAACAGCGTTGTTGAACCAGATTAGGAAGGGCGTGAATGTCAGCGTGAAGAGAAAAGCCGAGATCGAGGTGGCCAGAATGCTGGGCGATGACATCGACACCCGCACAAGGCTGGACAAAAAGATCGACGTGATCGCCGCCCAGAACACGAT
This sequence comes from Cognatishimia sp. MH4019, assembly GCF_020177595.1. Taxonomy (GTDB): domain Bacteria; phylum Pseudomonadota; class Alphaproteobacteria; order Rhodobacterales; family Rhodobacteraceae; genus JAHTBL01. The sequence continues at coordinate 104,624 of NZ_JAHTBL010000005.1, forward strand.
GCCCCCCCAATAGAGGAACATCTGAAGATCAGTGGCCTTGCCATAGGTGCCGAACGGGCCGATCAATGTCAGGATAATGGTGGCGCAACAGCAGATCGAAATAGGGATCGGACTGCCATATCGATTGCGCAGATCGTCTTTGAGCCGATCAAGGTAACTGTGAGTATGAAGTATCTGGCCGATCTTGAGATGCTCTCGTAAGTGAACTGTGAGACAACGCCTAAGCACTGCTAGGTATAATGCAAATAGACTAATCAGTTTAGAGGGGTCCATGAGCAAGATCAATATCGACGAAATTCGTGCGCGTAAGATCACCGATAGCTTTGACCGTCAGGCAATGATGCAAGGTTTTGGTGCCAAGATCACAGCGATCTCAGAGGGCGGCGTTACGCTCAGCGCGCCTATTCAGCCGCATGCTTTGCAACAGCACGGGTTTGTCCATGCGGGGCTGACCTTTGCATTGGGCGACAGTGCGGCGGGCTATGCGGCGCTGACCATGATGCCCGACGACGCCGAGGTGATGACCGCCGAGATGAAGATCAACCTCTTGGCCCCCGCGACAGGAGAGCAGCTGATTGCCCGCGGGCGGGTGATCAAACCGGGGCGACGGCTGTTCGTCACGGCTGCCGATGTCTACGCGCTCAAGGGCGAGACCGAGACCCATGTCGCGATACTGCAAGGCACGATGGTGCCAGTCTAGCCTTTGCGCGCAGCCTCAAGATGGGGCCAGACGGGCTGATCGGGGATATGGAGTACCAGCGTGTCGCCCAGTTTCAGCGGCCCTTCCCGCTCGACCCAGGCAGTGATCCCGCGCTTGCCCTTGGCCGCGGCCTTGAAGGCTTTGCCATGCCCCGGCGCATCCTCGTCAATGACCTTGGCGGGCAGATGGCACGGGCGGTTTTCCATATCGACAACCAGCGTCGTGCCCGCTTCTGATTGCAGGCGGGACGATGGCGGCAGATGGGTGAAATCTGGCAAGCCTTCGATCACCATCGACGCACCGACCCAGGTTGGATCGAAATGGTCCACGCCCATTTTTGCGGTCACCTCGGCCATTTCCTCGGCCGAGACGATGGCGAACTGGCGCACATTGCGGATGGTCGTCCCACGCGGATGTTGCGAGATCACCCGGCTGCAAGAGGCGCGCGTTTCACCCCCGTGATCCTCGCCGGCGACGCCGGAAAAGCTGGCGAAAACCTCGTCCAGCGGCTCTGAGCGCAAGGAGGCCTCGCGATCCGGCACGCGGCCCAGAAAGGTAATCTTGGCAGTGAAAGATGTGGGGATCAAAGCGGGCATTGGGGGTCTCCGGATCAGCTGTGCGAAACCTGCCTTGCCCTTTGCCGATCCGCAATCTGAACTTTGCTGATTTATCTAAAATTGCGCGCGCCTCGTCGGTTCGGCTAAGGCTTTGTCGGAGGCCGCTTCGCTTTTTTTGAGTCCTTTACTGGAAGCCGCTTCGCTTTTTAGATTTCTTTACTGGAAGCCGCTTCGCTTTTTCCAAGTATCCTCGCCGAAGGCTCCCCCAACATGCAAAACGCCCCGTCCTTTTCAGAACGGGGCGTTGCATGTTGTCTTACGATCGGATCAGGCGGTGGGTTCCGGCTCCAGATCGCCTTCCGGCGGACGCTGCTTTTTCGGCTTCGTTTTCGGAATTGCGGTGATCGACGGCGCATTGCCTGCGTCAGAGCCATCATCATCGTCCTCGACATGGGGCGGCTCGCCCGCGATGACACGCTTGATCTCGTCGCCGGTCAGGGTCTCGTATTCCAGCAGACCATTGGCCAGACGCTCGAACTCCTCATAGTTCTCTTCAAGGATGGATTTGGCCTTCACATAGGCCTCATCAATCATGCGCTTGACCTCGTCCTCGATCAGCTCTTTCGTTGCCGCGGAAATCGAGAAGCCACCGGCACCATTGCCCATATAGCCTTCATGGGCCTGCTGGTAATCAATGTTGCCGACCTTGTCGGACATACCCCAGCGCAGCACCATCGCGCGCGCCAGACCAGAGGCTTGCTGGATGTCGCCAGACGGACCGTTGGACACTTCATCCTCACCATATTTGAGGATTTCCGCCGCCTTGCCAGCCATCGTCATGGCGAGCTTCTGCTCACATTCGGACTTGTGCCAGTTCAAACGGTCAATCTCAGGCAAGGACACCACCATCCCCAACGCGCCGCCGCGCGGGATGATCGTGGCTTTGTAGACCGGATCGCATTTGGGCAGCTTGAGACCCACAATCGCGTGACCCGCTTCGTGCCAGGCGGTCTTTTCCTTTTGCTCGGGCGTCAGCACCATAGAGCGACGCTCGGCTCCCATCATGACCTTGTCCTTGGCGTTCTCGAAATCTTCCATCGCCACGAAACGACGTCCGACACGAGCGGCCATGAGGGCAGCCTCGTTCACCAAATTGGCCAGATCAGCACCCGAGAAGCCGGGCGTGCCGCGCGCGATCAACCGCAGGTCCACATCGGGGCCAAGCGGGGTCTTGCGGGCATGCACGCCAAGGATCTTCTCGCGGCCTTTGATATCGGGGTTGCCGACAGTGACCTGACGGTCAAAACGACCGGGGCGCAGCAATGCGGGGTCCAGAACGTCCTTACGGTTGGTCGCGGCAAGGATGATGACGCCTTCGTTGGCTTCAAAGCCGTCCATTTCGACCAGCAGCTGGTTCAGCGTCTGCTCGCGTTCGTCATTGCCGCCGCCGTAACCTGCGCCACGGTGGCGACCCACGGCGTCGATCTCGTCAATGAAGACGATACAAGGCGCGTTTTTCTTGGCTTGTTCAAACATGTCGCGGACGCGAGACGCGCCGACACCCACGAACATCTCCACAAAATCGGAACCGGAAATCGTAAAGAAGGGCACACCCGCTTCACCGGCCACAGCACGGGCCAGCAGCGTTTTACCAGTACCCGGAGGGCCCACCAGCAGCGCACCTTTGGGGATTTTGCCGCCCAAGCGCGAGAATTTCTGCGGGTTGCGCAGGAATTCCACGATCTCGTCCAGCTCTTCCTTGGCCTCGTCGATGCCAGCGACATCATCAAAGGTCACGCGGCCATGCTTTTCGGTCAGCATCTTGGCTTTGGATTTGCCAAAGCCCATCGCGCCGCCTTTGCCACCGCCTTGCATGCGGTTCATGAAGTAAATCCAGACACCGATCAGCAGCAGGAACGGCAGCAGCGACAGGATGAAGGTCTGGAAGCCAGACTGTTCCTGAGCCTGCGCCTGCACCGGGATGTCGGCGTCGATCAGCATTTGCGTGATCTCGGCATCTGTCGGCTTGATCGTCACATAGTCATTGCCGTCATTGCCACGAAAGCGGACCTGCTCGCCATCCAGCGTGACCTGCGCCACGTTGCCGCCATCAACGGCGGCGACGAACTCGGAATAGCTGATCGAACGGCTTTGCAGATTGTTCTGCCCGCCATTGAACAGGTTGAAGAGCGCAAGGATGACCAAAAACAGGACCACCCAGAAGGCGATGTTTCTCGCGTTGCCCAAGGAAATTCTCCTTAAAAATCTGTCGGCACGGTGGAGACCACGACGGAATCCATCAGCCACCCACTTAAGATAGAGATCAGGCGGGCTACTTCAATGCGATAAATCACACGTCCGGCAGGTATGCGGCGAAATCCGCGCGATTTCCGACCAATTCGGCACGCCATGCGGGGTTAAAATGCGCTAAAGGGGCCGCGATCAGCGTCTCGCCGTGCCAAATTGAAGGGCTGGCAGCAAGGCTGGCACGGGGCAAACCACTGGCGCGCCAGCTGTCGAGCTGAGCCAGACCAGCCTCGCCCAAGGCGCGCACGCGTTGGCCCGGCTCCATCGGGCCGATCAGCGTCCAGCGGTCATCAAAAAGGGCGTCGGGGCCGCAATCCGCATCGCGCAAGGCGGCAGCTTCGCGTGTCAGGCGGAGGGTTTTGGCGTCTGAGACCAATAATGCGCCATGCAACGTCCCGGCACCGTCTTGCAGCAGCGCCGACAAGGCCGCGTAGCGCGGCGGGTAGGTCTGACCACTGATAAAACAGAGCGCGTCTGACATCAGACGGCTTTGCAGTTCGGGCGGCGCGGCCTCAAAGCCCGCGCGGGCGATCAGCAGATCACCGGCCTGTTGCTGAACTGTCTGGGCAGCAAGCGCCTTGACCTGCTGGCGCAGGGCAGTGCGGGCGCGGCTCATATGGGCGGCGGTTTGCACCAGCCGCGCGCGGTCCAGCCCGATCTTGGCCAGCTCCGGCATCATTTTGCGCAGACGAATGCGGTCAAAACTTTCGTCTTCATTGGTGGGGTCTTCGGACCAGACGGTGCCGCGTGCCAGAAGGAATGTGCGCAGGTCCTGGCGGGCCATCTCCAGCAACGGGCGCACCCAGCGGACCCCGTCTTGGGTGTGCACAGGCTGCATTGCAGCCAGGCCATCCACGCCGGAACCACGAGCAAGGCGCATCAACACGGTTTCGGCCTGATCGTCGCCCGTGTGACCCAGAAGAATGGTCTGAATGCCCGTCTGCGTGGCCCATTCGGCCATCAGGCGGTGACGCGCGGCACGGGCCTCGGCCTGCAGGTTGCCGCGCTGGTCCCAGTCGTCCCATGTGAAAATGCGGTGGGCGCAACCCAGAAGCGCACAAAGGTCAGCCACTTGCGCCAACTCGCGCTTGGCCTCGGGGCGCAGACCGTGATCGACGCTCAGCGCGGTGACACGGTCCGGCCCAAAATGGCCACAAGCCAGGACCAGAAGGGCGGTGGAATCCCCGCCGCCAGACACAGCGACACCAATTTTATCAGAAAACCCGGCCCCTAGAGCGCGCGTGCAGGCTGCTGCAAACGACGCCTCCAGCGTCACGAGCAGCCGAAAGAGCTTTGTGCGGCCTGTGCATCCGCGACGGATGCCGATGTGGGAAAGCGCGTCTGCACTTCGGCCAGTGTCACGCAGGCCTCGTTCGTCTGGCCCAAAGCGCCCAGCGATGCGCCCAGCTTATACAAAGCGCGCGGGGCGTCGGCCCCGTTGGGATCACCCGAAAACGCGTTGAGATAGGCGCGCGCGGCAGAGGTCATGTCACCCAGACCTTCCAGCGCTTCGCCGCGCATCAGGTCGACTTTGACGGCTACTGGGCTGCCCGGATAGGTCTCATTAAAGGTCGCCAACTGGTCAGCGGCGGCTCGAAAGTCACCGGATGCGAGCGCCTCCGACGCCCGCTGGAAATCCTCTGCTTCGCCGACAGCCAATTGCGACACGTCCGTTTGCGGCGCGGGTGCTGCGGGGGCCACAGGCGTGGCAGGGGCCGCGCCGCCACCGAGGGTGGAGCCTTCGCCAAGGGAGGCGATATCGCAGTCTGCTTCAAGCTCGCAGAGGCGGAACTCGAGATCACCGATCCGGTTGGTGCCGTCGCTCACGACTTGATTCACGCGAAACTCCAGCTGTTCGGTCTTTGCCGTCAGGCGCTGCAATTCCATCTCGATGGCATCGACCCGCTCCAGAACCGATCCGCCTGCGCCCGTGCCACTGGGTGCGGCCGTTGTGGACAGCTCCCGCTTGAGGCGCTGAATATCCACAAACAGCACCGACAGTTCCTGCCGGATATCAGCCAGTGTCTGGTCGTCCTGAGCCGCAGCGGGCAGCGCCAAGGCAAGGCCCAGAACAAGAGCGAGGAGTCGAAACATCACGTCAGCTCCTTAGCTGGTGCCGCCTGCTGCGATCACCGTGACCGCGCGGCGGTTCTTGGCATAGCAGCTCTCGTCCGAGCAAATCTCAAGCGGGCGTTCCTTTCCGAAGGTCAGCGTTTGCAGGCGCGTGGCCGCAACCCCTTGGCTGACCAGATATTCCTGCACGGCATTGGCCCGGCGTGCGCCCAGCGCGAGGTTGTATTCGCGTGTGCCTTGCTCATCCGCATGACCTTCGATCACGGCGGTGAATTCCGGATTATTGGCGAGCCATGCGGCTTGGCCTGCCAACACCGTCTGCGCTTGTGGTGTCAACGAGGATTGGTCGACCAGAAACAGCACCCGGTCGCCGATGGTCTGGCTGAAATAGGCGGGCGAGTTGGGGTCTTGCGCCGATCCCACGTCAAAGCCCGCGCCTGCGCCATCCGCTCCAAACCCGCCGTCATTGTCAAAGCGGCCCGCATTCGTACATGCGCCCAGAGCGAAAGCCGCCCCGACCAACACTGCGATTTTCAAACTGTTCATGGTGCTATCCTGTATTTTTCTATGCTCATTTCAGATCAGTCTATCAGCTTTGCCCGCCCAAGGGAATCAGCGTTGCAGCGGCGACCATGAGGGGTCGGATGCACCACCCTCGGTGCGGATAGGTTTCAGATTCCGGCCCGAGATGTCGACCGAATAAAGCGAGGGCGCACCCTGCGCGCCTTGGGTTTCACGCGTGAACATGATCACGCGGCCATTGGGCGACCATGTGGGGCCTTCATCGAGGAACGACGCGGTCAGCAAGCGCTCTTCGGAGCCATCCAGCCGCATCACACCGATATGAAAGCGTCCGCGATTTTGCTTGGTAAACGCCACCAGATCGCCGCGCGGCGACCACACGGGCGTACCGTAGCGCCCTGCCCCAAAGCTGATACGCGTCGCCTCGCCCCCGCTAGCAGGCATCACGTAAAGCTGCTGATTGCCGCTGCGGTCGCTCTCAAAGACGATCCGGCTGCCATCGGGCGAAAAGCTGGGCGCGGTCTCAATCGACGGAGCCGAGGTCAGCCGCGTCAGATTGCCAGAACTCAGATTGACCGCATAAAGGTCGGTGTTGCCGCCTGTGGTCAGAGAGAAGACCGCCGTTTGCCCGTCAGGCGCAAAGCGCGGTGCAAAGCTCATGGTGCCAGAGGGCAGATCAATCGCGCGGCGGCCCACATTGTTCACGTCCAGCACGTAGATGCGCGGAAAGCCCGTCTCGTAGCTGGTGTAAAGCACTTGGCTGCCATCGGGCGAGAAGCGCGGGGCCAGAACGATGGCGCTGCTGTCGGTCAGATACTGCACATTCGCGCCGTCGTAATCCATGATCGCCAGACGCTTGCGACGGTCGTTCTTGGGGCCGGTTTCCGACACGAAAACCACGCGGCTGTCGAAGTATTTCCCTTCGCCGGTGATGCGGGAATAGACCTCATCGGCCACTTTATGCGCCATGCGCCGCCAGCCATCGGCAGTGCCTGCAAATTGCAGACCCGTGCCCAGCTCGGCCCCAGAAAACACGTCATAGACGCGGAATTTCACGTTGATATTGCCCTGCCCGTCCGCGTTCACGGCCCCGGTGATCAGCGCTTGCGCGTTGATCGCCTTCCAGTCGGCATATTGCACCGGAGAGGCGAAATTGCTGACCGTCGAGATGAACGCATCAGGCGAGATTTCACGAAAGAGCCCGGTTCCCGTCAGGTCAGCGGCTACGACGCGGCTGATATCGCTGGCGAGCTGCCCGGCGGCAGCACTTTCCGCCTGAAAGGCCGGGATCGCGAACGGCATCGGTTCAATCACACCATCGGTGATCCGCAGCCTCAAAGGGCCGTCCTGCGCCACCGCGACGGAGCCGATTGCGAGGCTGAACACCATCGCCAGAAAGATCAGAATTGCCCGCATTACCTCAACCTCATTCCGCTTGGATCGAATGTCATCTCAATTTCGCGCCATTGGCCGTATTTTTCACGGGGAAGATTATAGCCCCGTGCACCGCAGCGGATTATCGCTCGCCGTGCGGCTTCAAAAGCCTGCCGTGCGCCCGCTTCAGATCCGCCCTCAAAGGACAGCATCCGGATGGAGCTGGTCACAGGCGTTGCGTTCTCGGCCATCTCGACGGCGACAACGACGGTGGTGCCGAGCGCATCTGTCGACAGCGAACCCACATTCCAGCAGCTGGAGACCGCGACGCGCATCGCGTCTTTCTCGCCCCGTGTCAGGGGCGGGCCGCTGGGAACGTCCGATGTGCTTTGCTGATTGGCGACAGCTTGGGCGACCGCATCGGCAATCGCATCATTTGTTGGTGCGTCCGGCGCGGGCGTCTCTTCGGGCGTTTCCGCAGGTGCGGGTCGCGACGGGCGCACTTGCGGGCGCATGGATTGCTGCGGCGCGCTGGCGGGCGTCTCGGCTTCGGTCACGATCTCGGTCGCGGCGGCTTCGGGCGCGGTTTCAGGGGCTTCTTCGGCCTGTTCAGTGCCTTCATCGCTTTCAGTGACGGCGTCTTGAACGGTGTCTGCCACTTGCGTGTCCGGTGCAGGCGGCGCAACAGGTTCTGGCGCCACACGGTCGGCTTGCTGTTCCTGCGCCTCTTCGGCCTCAGGCAAGGCAGTCGTCACCGGCTCGACCGGGACAGGCGGCGCAGGCTCTGCGGGGGCCTCGGGCTCCACTTCGGCAACAGGTGGCGTAAGCGTGCTCACATCCGGCGGATCCTCAGGCGCGGGGGCCTCTTGCGGTGGGGGCGGCGGCGCTTCCTCGACCGGCGTCACAGCAGCCACATCGGGCGCTTCTTCGGCTTGGGGCGCATCGGCCTGATCCGGGGTCAACGCGACCGCATCGGGGCTGCTTTCCGCGATCAGGGCCGCGAACTCATCGCCCGAGATGATCGACACATTGCTTGTCGTCTCAAACGGCAAAGGCTCGGTCGAGAGCACCCCACCGAACAGCAAAAAGCCGATCAAAGCCGCGTGGCCCGCGCCTGAGATATAATACCCCGTCTGCACGATGGCCTCAGTTCCCGCCCAGCGTCGGGCCGCCCGTATCCGTGACCAGCCCGATATTGCTGAACCCGCCCGCGTTCAAAGCGCCCATGACCTGCACAACGCGCGCGTAGGGAATGGCCCCATCCGCGCGCAGGAAGATCTTGTCATCGACCCGCTCGGCAGCAATCGCGCGCAGGCGCGGGATCAGATCGTCATCGGCAATCTCGGTCGTCATCAGCTGCAGGCTGCCCTCGGCGGTCAGCGTGATCGTCAACGGCTCGTCTTCCTCACCTGCTTCCAGCGCGTTGGCGGCTGTTTTCGGCAGCTCCACCGGGACGCCCACCGTCATCAAGGGGGCTGCGACCATGAAGATGATCAGCAGCACCATCATCACATCCACAAACGGCGTGACGTTGATCTCTGCCATCGGTTGCGCGCGGCTTTTGCGGCGCCGTCTGCCGCCGCCACCCCCGTCGCTTTGCATGACCCCGCCGCCCATATCAGCTGTCCAACTGACGGCTGAGGATGGTGGCAAACTCGTCCGCAAAGGATTCGTAATTGCCGACAATGCGATCACTATCCGCGCTGAGCTTGTTGTAGAAGATCACCGCCGGGATCGCGGCCAGCAGACCCAGACCAGTGGCCAAAAGCGCCTCGGCAATGCCGGGGGCGACCACGGCGAGCGAGGTATTCTGCTGCTCTGCAATCTCGATAAACGCGTTCATGATGCCCCAAACGGTGCCGAAAAGCCCCACAAACGGCGCGGTGGAGCCCACGGTCGCCAGCACGGCCAAATTCTTTTGCAGCCCTTCCGCCTCTTTCGCGATGGCCACATCCATGGACCTGTCGATCCGACTTTGCGCCCCGGCGATCAGCCCACCATCGGTGCGATGCGATCTGCGCCATTCCAACATTCCGGCCGCGAATATCTTCTCGGACGGCCCTGACGGGTTCGGCCCGATCTTGTCGAACAGCCCATCAAGGGGCTGGCCGGACCAGAACGCCTCATCAAAGACCGCCGCCTCGCGTCGCGCGGCCCGGTAGTTGAGGGTTTTCTGAATGATGATCGCCCACGCCCAGAAGGACGCCACAATCAGCAATATCATCGTGATTTTGACCGTGATCGTTGCGCGCGCGAATAGCGCCCACATCGAGAAATCGACTGATTCCATAATTGCCTGCTCTCGCCGTTACGGGTCTCTCTGACCTCTTATGACGTCAGAATTACCGCATTCCTTGGCCAAACGCCAACAAATTGCATCTCACAAGCGCGAGACTGGCGCGTCTTAGTGAACCTGTCGGCGGATATTCGCTGGAAGACGGGCGGGTTGGCCCGCCTCGTTGATGGCCACGATGGTCACAAGCGCGCTAAAGAGCAACTGATCTGCCCGTTTGACGTCTTGGCGAAAGATGATCCGCGCGCCGGTCATCGCCTCGGTCGTGGTCTCAACCACCAGCTCGTCATCGAATTTCGCAGGCGACAGATAGTCGGCCTCAACCTTGCGCACGGCAAAGACGACGCCGTCTTCGTCTTTCATAGCGACCTGATCGACGCCCATCTCGCGCACATACTCACTGCGGGCGCGTTCGATGAATTTCAGGTAGTTGGCATAATAGACAATACCCGCCAGATCTGTGTCTTCATAATACACACGCAGCTCAAACCGGTGGCTCATTGGGGGACCTCCATACGGGCAAACAAGCGCAACGCGTGGCTGGCATCTTGGGCGACAGCGGGCAAGACCGGATCATAGCCTGCGCGGATCACCTGCGCGATGTCAGGGCGCAGCACCGTGGTTTCCCCCGCCACCGCCAGCGGCGAGGCCTCGCGAAACGCCACATCCGACCAGAGCACGATACTTTGGACAATCTGGCTTAGTGCCAAAGTCTCCGCCGGCACCGCAGATAATTGTTCGTCCATCCGCAGGAAGATGAAACAGGCTTTGATCGCGCCCGCTTCGTCGAAGCGGAAAATCCGGTATTGATTGGCATCCGCGTCTTTCAGGCGCGCCACCAAAGGCCCCAAATCAGGCACCAGACGATCCAAATCGCGCACACCCAGCAATTCGTCCCAGTCACGGCAGAAAAACAGCATCATGTTGCTGCCAAGCTCTGGATCAGTCTCGGCCATCTGATGCCCGGCCAGCGCGCAAACCGCCTCAATCGCGCCTTTCAGCACACCAATTGTCTGATCCTCGACCCCAAAGGCCACAGGCGCAATCGGGCGCCCCCAGCGGGCAAACAGGAAACTGCCATCGCCGCGCGTAAACAGTGCCTGCACCTGATGGGGTGTCATTGATGCCCTTTCATCTTTGCAAAAATACTCGCGCCGCAGGCATAGAATCCTGTCGCCAAAGGCTCAACCGAATAGATCGTTTTGCCCCTTGGGCGCCTCCAGCCCCAAATGCGTCCACGCCCGCTGGGCCAGCATCCGTCCGCGCGGCGTGCGCTGGATCAAACCTTGCTGCAGCAGGTAAGGCTCGATCACCTCTTCCAACGCGTCGCGGCTTTCCGATAGCGCGGCGGACATGGTCTCAATGCCGACAGGGCCGCCCTGATAATGCTCGGCAATCAGGCGCAGATAGCGCCGGTCGGCCCCATCCAGCCCCAGATGATCCACGCCCAAGCGCGTCAGCGCATTATCGGCAATCGCCTGCCCGATGCGCCCGTCGCCTTCGACCAGCGCGAAATCCACCACCCGGCGCAACAGCCGCCCGGCGATCCGGGGCGTGCCGCGCGCCCGTTTTGCAATCTCGCGCGCACCGGCTTCTTCAATCGGCACGCCCAGCAGGCGCGCGCCGCGGGTGACGATCTCGTGCAGCTCTTCCACAGTGTAGAATTGCAGCCGCGTCGGGATACCAAAGCGGTCGCGGAGCGGCGTGGTCAGCAGGCCGAGGCGCGTGGTGGCACCGACCAGCGTGAACGGCTGTAGCTCAATCCGCACGGTGCGCGCGGCGGGGCCTTCGCCGATCACCAGATCCAGCTCGAAGTCTTCGAGCGCGGGGTACAGCACCTCTTCGACCACCGGGTTCAGACGATGAATCTCATCAATGAACAGCACGTCGCGTGCTTCCAGATTGGTCAGAATCGCCGCCAGATCGCCCGCCTTGGCCAGCACCGGCCCCGAGGTCATTCGGAAATTCACACCCAACTCGCGCGCCATGATCTGCGCCAGCGTCGTCTTGCCCAAACCAGGGGGGCCATGAAACAGCGTGTGATCCATCGCCTCGCCGCGTTGGCGGGCGGATTGGATGAACACCGACAGGTTCGCCCGCGCCTCGGCCTGACCGATGAATTCGGACAAGTGCTGGGGCCGAAGCGCGCGATCCGCGTCTTCGGCTTGGCGTTCGGGGCGCAATGTCGGGTCGGGTTCTGTCATGCCCTACCCTTTCGGAGCCAGCAGTTTCAGCGCCGCTTTGATCAGCGTCGTGGTGTCGGCAGAGGGATCGTTGCCCGCAGCTTCAGCGACGGCGCTGGCGGCTTCACCCGGCGCATAGCCGAGGTTGACAAGGGCAGACAGCGCCTCGGATTGGGCCGCGCCGGAGACTGGGGTGGCGGGCGTTTCGATCACCTCGATCACATCGGTGTCGACCTCTGTGGCGGTCGGTGGGGCGCTGCCTCCCATGGCCATCACCGTTGGCGCTTTGTCCTTTAGCTCGATCACCACGCGTTGCGCGGTTTTGGGGCCGATCCCTTTGGCGGCCTTCACCGCGTTCCAGTCGCCCAGCGCAATCGCGCGGCTGACGCCGTCGGGGCCAAGCGTGCCAAGGATCGCCATCGACGCTTTCGCGCCGATCCCTTGCACCGACATCAGCAGGCGGTGCCATTCTTTTTCCACCAATGACGTGAAGCCGAACAGTTGCAACAGGTCCTCGCGCACCAGAAGGTCGGTGTAGAGCGCCACGGCCTCGCCGACACCGGGTAAACCCGCCAGCGTGCGTTCGTTGCAATAGACCATGTAGCCCACGCCGCGCACGTCGATCAGGACGTGGTCTGACCCGCGATAGTCGATCCGGCCGGAGAGCTTGCCAATCATGCGGATGCCCGCTTCAAGGCGGCTTCAAGATGGTTGGCGGATTGCGCGTGATGCGCGTGGCAGATCGCAATTGCCAAGGCATCCGCCGCGTCCGGCCCGGCGATTTCCACACCCGGCAATTGCATGCGGACCATATGATCGACCTGACGCTTGTCGGCATGGCCGACGCCGACGACGGTTTTCTTGATGGCATTGGGGGCGTATTCACCAATCGCAAGGCCCGCTTGAGCGGCGACCAGCATGGCGATGCCGCGTGCTTGACCCAATTTCAGGGTGCCAGCGCCGTCTTTGTTGACGAATGTCTGCTCGACCGCCGCCGTCTCCGGGGCGTGTTCGATCAGAACCGCGCTGAGCGCCTGATGAAGTTGCAACAACCGCTGGCCCAGATCCGTGCCAGTCGAGCGACACACACCGTTCGCGACATGGGTGATGCGCGGGCCGGAGACGTGAATCACCCCCCACCCCATATTGCGCAAACCGGGATCAATCCCCAAAACGCGCATGCTCGGCCCCTGCTATTGTTGCTTTTCTGACGCAGTAGCACGAAAGGCGAACAAACGCCAAGAACGAATAGTGCGAACAATTTGAAAGGCTCGTGTCGTTTTCGATTGGGCAAGGCGTCGCTTTCGCCTTTCACAGGCTCAAAAACGACACTTTTGAAGTCGGATTTTTACATTGTTCAACAAGGTGTTAACGCTCGTTTGAGCTATGCAATTCCAGCATGACACCCATGCGATTTTAGCAGCTTGTGCGACGCAAAAAACGCTCCTAGGTGCGGCTTACAGAACAGCAAAAACGCTACGCCACATTCCTGGAAGGACATCGAAAATGGCCGCTTTTGATACTACCCGCCCGATGGCCGCATCCCCTGCTTTGGCAGGCGGCTTGATGAAACGCATCTTTGATGTTGTCGGCATGATCGCCGCATGGAACGACGCACGCGTGACCCGCAAGAGCCTGTCGAAACTCACCGCACGTGAGCTGGAAGACATCGGCCTGAGCCTTGCCGACGTGGACGACATGAACTGGTCCCGCCGCTAAGGCGCAATCTGCCACTTCATAAGATAGAAAAAGCCGCGCTGACGATCAGAGCGGCTTTTTTTGTGCGTTTCAGCCAGCGTCAAAAGAACAGGCGATATGTGTCCAATAGCCAGATCGAAATCGGGTCGGGCTTCATAAGGGCCGCGCCAGCCTGTTCGACAATCGTGCCAAGTGACAGTTTCTCGACCCGCTCCAGATAGGTGATTGAGCCAAGATACCCCAGCAGGAAAGACTTGAAGATGAAAAAGGCGCTGACCATCAGGAACAAGCCTTTGATGGGGAATTGAATACGGCCACGCCTGGGCCTTGCTATAATCAGTCCGTCATGGTTGACCGAATGCACTACGCCACCTGCTAATTTCTGGTGTTTGCGTTGCAGACCGCGCACTCTGTCATCGAACTGGAGATGGGACTCTCCCATGGCAGCCTCCAAATGATGCCTTAAAAAAAGATGAAGTATTAACGCGCAGGAATACGGCGAAATTGGGGCAAACCCCTAAAACTTGTCTCAATTCAGGTTAATTCGAGGGTCTTTTGCGGAGAAGCAACGTGCTCCATTCACCAATCTGCTGGTGATCGACAAGATTGTATCCGTTTTCTTTGTAAACGGCGGCGACCTCCTCGGCCTGTTCATTCAGAAGACCGGACAGGATGGCGTGGCCGTCGGGCGCAGTGACTTCGGCCAAATCAGGCGCCAGAGCGATCAGCGGTCCTTTGAGGATATTGGCAAAGACCAGATCGAAAGGCGCGCGGGCGGCAATCCGGGGATGATCGGTGCCGGTGGCCTCAAGACATAAAACCCGGCCTTCCAGCCCATTGGCACGCATATTGGCCTCGGCCACCTCGACCGCGACGGCGTCGATATCGCTGGCCACAACCTCATGATCCCAGATGCGCGCGGCGGCCATGGCGAGCACGGCGGTGCCACAACCCACATCAAGGGTGGAGCCGACAGGCACGCCCTCGCCCACCAGCTTATCCAGCGCCAGAAGGCATCCCAGTGTCGTGCCGTGATGTCCGGTGCCAAAGGCCATGGCGGCCTCGATCAATAACGGCTCGGCCCCCTCTGGCACCTTGTCGGCATCATGGCTGCCATAGACAAAGAAGCGCCCCGCGGCGACGGGAGCCAACTCGCGTTTCACTTTCGCGACCCAATCGGTTTCAGGCAGTTCGGATACGACGAAGGGCTTTGCGTCAAACGCGGCCGAGAGCACGGCCAGCGCAGCCTCGTCTGGCGTTTCGACAAAGTAACCGCCGACCTCCCACAAGCCGGAGCCATCCTCGATCTCGAAGACACCCACGCCGGTGGGTTCGGGCTCAAGGCGTTCCATGGCGAGGCCCAGCGCCTCGGCAGGACCTTTGCCGGTCAGTGTGGTAAGCGCGGTGAAGGTCGTCATCGGCGGTCCTTATTCGGCAGGCACGCCCATGGGGCGCGAAAAGATGGTCTCGTTCCCTGGCTCGGGATGGCGCGGGATCAGCAGCGCGAGGGTCAGCGACACGCCCGCCATTACCGCCGCCAGCAGGAACACGGCAGAAGGCGAGGTCAGCCAAAGATAGCCCAGCGCGGCTGGCAGGAAGACCGCCGCGATATGGTTGATCGTGAAAGCCACAGCAGCGGTGGGGGCGATATCTCCGGGGTCCGCGATCTTCTGAAAATAGGTCTTCAGCGCCAAAGCCAGTGCGAAGAAAATGTGGTTAATCACGTAAAGCGCAGCGCCCACCACGACGCCCCAACCGAACCAGTAAATCCCGCCATAGGCCAGGAACACGCAGAGCAGCCCGGCATATTCAAAAACCAGCGCATTGCGCTCTCCGAAATGGGCGACGATGCGGCCCAGAATTGGGGCGAAAACCATGTTGGCCACAAGTGTGATCAAGAACAGCGAGGTGATCTGGTCGACCTCGAAATTGAACTGCTCCACCATCATGAAGGCTGCGAAAACGACAAAGATTTGCCGCCGTGCGCCTGCCATGAATTGCAGTGCATAATAAAGCCAGTAGCGTTTGCGCAGCACCATTTTCTTGATCTGCGGATTGGGCGCCTCAAACTGCGGATAGGCGAGGAACGCAAAGAGCGCCATTGCCGCCGTGATACCGCCCGCAATCATGTAAACGATGTTGTAGGACAGATCGAAGGCCCGCCATGTCAGCACGATGCAGATATAGGCCACGAAAGTCGCCGCAGAGCCTGCCGCGATGAGCCAGCCCAACGTTTGCGGCGCGCGTTTCTTGTCGATCCATTGCAATTGCAGGCTTTGGTTGACGGTCTCGTAATAATGAAACCCGATCGAGCTGAGCATGGTGATCGTCAGGATGCCGCCCATGGTCGGGAAATACGCCGTCAGCGCAGTGGCGACACCCAGCAAAAGCAGGGAAATCACGCCAAGGATTTGCTCGCGCATCACCATGATAATGGCGATGACGCCGATGGCGAAAAATCCTGGGATTTCGCGCACGGTGTGCAGCCAGCCAATGTCAGAGCCGTCAAAGCCCGCGACCTCAATCACAAAGTTGTTGAGCAGCGCAGACCACGTGGCAAAGGCGATGGGCATTGCCGCCGACATCAAAAACAGCAGCGCGATCGGGCGACGCCAAACCGGCAGGTGCCGGGCCTCGGCGAGCGGCAGGATATTGGGGTGCAACTTCATGGCGCGGGTCTACGCCTGTGCTGCCCGCTTGGCGAGAGAAAACTGATCTGCATCAAGGTAGGTATTCAATTTGGCGCATATGAACGCCGCCATGAGTATCGACATCCTGCCCTTGGTTGAACGGATCGGAGAGGCCAACGCCGCCGCTCTCTTCGGGTTGATAACCGGGCTGATTTTCGGCGTCGCCGCCCAGCGCTCGCGGTTTTGTCTGCGGGCAGCGACAGTGGAGTTTGCCCATGGCAAGCTGGGCGACAAGGTCGCTGTGTGGTTGCTGACCTTTTCGACAGCACTGGTTTGGGTTCAAGGCGCACAGGCGCTTGGCCTGATGCGAGGCGAGGATGCGCGGATGATGGCGGTGCCGGGCAGTTGGTCGGGGGCCGTGATCGGCGGGCTGATATTTGGCGTGGGCATGGTGCTGGCGCGCGGTTGTTCAGGCCGCTTGCTGGTGCTGGCGGCGACGGGCAACTTGCGGTCGGTCGTATCGGGGCTGATCTTTGCGGTGGTGGCACAGATGAGCCTGTCGGGCTGGTTGACGCCTGCACGCGACAGCCTTGCAGCGCTATGGACGACTCAAGGTGGCACGAATGTGAACCTTGCCGCAGCGCTTGGAGTGCCGGGGCTTGGGCCGCTGATTGGCGGTCTCGCGTTGGCCGTGCTCGCGCTGGTTCTGGCACGGCGCAACCGGATCGGTGCGCGGCGGCTGGTCTTCGCCTCGGGCGTCGGGTTTGCCGTGGCGGTCGGCTGGATATTGACCTTCGCACTCGCCCAAGTCGCGTTCGAGCCGGTGCAGATAGAAAGCGCGACTTTCACCGGGCCGTCGGCCCACACGCTGATGTTTTTTCTCAGCCGCGATGCGCTGATCGACTTCGATATCGGCTTGATTGCTGGGGTCTTCGCCGGGGCTGGGGTCGCCGCTTTGCTTGCCGGAGAGTTCAAGTTCCAGGGCTTTGAAGGCGAGGCCAACATGCGTCGCGCCATGACGGGCGCGGCCCTGATGGGCTTTGGCGGCATGCTGGCGGGGGGCTGCGCGATTGGCGCGGGCGTCACGGGCGGCTCGATCATGGTAGCGACCGCGTGGTGCGCGCTGTTCTTCATGTGGGTCGGCGGGGTCTTGGCGACACTGCTGCTGGAACCGCGCGGGCTTGGCGTGCCGGCTTAGTAAAAGCTCTGCGGGTCGATATCTATCGACAGCCGGACATTGCCTGGAATTTTGAACTGAGCCACCCATTTTTGCAACGCGCTTTGCAGCGGCGCCGTTTTGTCGGCTTTCACCAGCAGGCGGACGCGGTGACGCCCCCGGATGCGCGCAATAGGGGCCGCCGCAGGGCCAAAAACCTGCGCGCCGATGGCGTGAAGCGGCTTGATCTCGCGCGCCATCGCGCCGCCCAGATCGAAGACCTCCTGCACATTCGGACTGCTTAAAACGATGCCTGCCATGCGCCCGTAAGGCGGCACGCCCACATGCTGACGCTCGCGCGCTTCGGCCTGCCAAAAGCCTTCCTCATCCCCCGACAGGATCGCGCGGATCACGGGGTGTTCGGGCTGATAGGTTTGCAGCAGGGCGGTGCCTTTCTTTTCGGCCCGCCCGGCGCGGCCCGCAACTTGGCGCATCAGTTGGAACGTCCGTTCCGCCGCCCGCAGGTCGGAGCCTTGAAGGCCCAGATCAGCATCAATCACACCCACCAATGTCAGCAGCGGGAAGTTGTGCCCCTTCGCGACCAATTGCGTGCCGACAATGATGTCGGCCTCGCCTGCGGCGATCACCTCGATCTGCTCTTTCAACGCGCGGGCGGACCCGAAGAGGTCAGACGAAAGGACCGCGACGCGGGCATCGGGAAAGAGCTCTTTGGTTTCTTCGGCCAGCCGCTCAACCCCCGGCCCAACAGGGGCCAGCTTACCCTCCACTCCGCAAGACGGGCACGCCTCTGGCATGGGTTTCGTCTCACCACATTGGTGGCACATGAGGCGTTTCAGAAAGCGGTGTTCGACCATGCGCGCATCGCAATTATCGCAGCCTATCTGGTGCCCGCAGGCGCGGCAGATGGTGACGGGGGCATAGCCGCGACGGTTGATGAACAGCAGCGATTGTTCGCCCTTTTCGACGCGCGCTTGCACCTCGCGTTGCAGCGTCGGGGAAATCCACCGGGTGCCCGGCAGGTTTTCCAACCGCATGTCCAGCGCGCGCATGTCGGGCATCACGGCCTCGCCAAAGCGCGAGGTCAATTCCAGCTTGGTATACTTGCCAGCCTCGGCATTGGCCCAGCTTTCCAACGACGGCGTGGCCGACGCCAGCACCACATGCGCCCCACAGATCGACGCACGCAAAACGGCCATATCACGGGCGTTGTACAGCACCCCGTCTTCTTGCTTGTAGGAGGTGTCGTGTTCCTCATCGACCACCACCAAACCAAGGTCCTGATAAGGCAGAAACAACGCCGAGCGCGCGCCGACGACCAGTTGCGCGCCGCCTTGACCGACCATTTTCCACGCGCGGCGGCGTTCGGTCATGGTCACGCCGGAGTGCCATTCGGCGGGTTTTGCGCCAAAGCGCGCCTCGACCCGCGTCAGGAATTCGGCGGTTAGCGCGATCTCAGGAAGCAGGACAAGCGCTTGGCGACCTTGCTTGAGGCATTCCGCGACGGCCTCAAGATAGACCTCGGTTTTGCCCGATCCGGTGACGCCTTTCAGCAGCGTCGTGCCGTAAGTTCCCGACGCGACGGCCTGCTTCAAGGCGGCGACGCCTGCGGCTTGATCGGCGGTCAATTCCTTGCTGGGCAAAGCGGGCTCCAGCATCGGGTAAGGCGTGTCGCGCGGCGCGTCTTCTTCGCGCACGGCCCCTTGCTTGACCAAGCCCTTGACGACCGAAGACGTGACCCCCGCCATGTCCGACAGTTCTTTCAGCGTGAAGGACAGCCCGCCATAGTCGCTGAGCACCGCCAACACCTTCGTGCGCGCCGCCGTCTCCCGATCCGGCGCACCCGATCCCATCCGGTAGACTTTGCGCATCGACGGCGGGTCGCTGAGCCCCGGCGCGCGGGTCGCAAGGCGCAGCATCGCTGTCATCGGGGTCAACGTGTAATCGGCGGCGCGGCGTAGGAACAACATCATCTCTTCGCGCATCGGGGCTGCGTCCAAAACGCGGTTCATGGGCCGGATTTTACTGCGGTCATAATCGCCCTTGCCTGCCCCCCAAACCACGCCCAACACTTTGCGCGGGCCCAGCGGAACCTCGACAAACGCGCCGAGAAAGCAGCCGCCTTCCGGCGCTTTGTAATCCAGCAGACGGTCCAGCGGCTGTGTCGTCAGCACCCCCACCAATTCGCCTTCATCAAAGAATGACCGCTCGTCCACGCGCTTCTCCGCTTTGGGGTTCACCCCCGGCCCTGAATTCGTTAGACGGTAGCGCAAACAACGCGAACCCGATGAGGACCTGCCCGATGAAGTTCTTTGTAGACACTGCCGAGATTGATGCAATCGCCGAACTCAACGATTTGGGCATGGTGGACGGGGTCACGACGAACCCCTCGCTGATCCTGAAATCGGGGCGCGATATTCTGGAAGTGACGAAAGAGATTTGCGATCTGGTCGACGGTCCGGTCAGCGCCGAAGTGGTCGCAACCAAAGCCGACGAAATGATCGCCGAAGGCCGCAAGCTGGCGGAAATCGCCGAAAACATCACCGTGAAGCTGCCGCTGACCTGGGACGGGCTGAAAGCCTGTAAGGTGCTGTCGGGCGAAGGCAAAATGGTTAATGTCACGCTGTGTTTCTCGGCCAATCAGGCGCTGATTGCCGCGAAAGCGGGCGCGACCTTCATCTCGCCTTTCATCGGGCGTCTGGATGACATCAACATCGACGGCATGGACCTGATCGCGGATATCCGCACGATCTATGACAATTACGGGTTCGAGACGCAAATTCTCGCCGCCTCCATCCGCACCGTGAACCATGTGCTGGAAAGCGCGCGCATCGGCGCCGATGTGATGACCGCGCCGCCGGAAGTGATTAAAAAGCTGGCAATGCACCCGCTGACCGATAAGGGTCTGGAAACTTTCCTGGCCGATTGGGCAAAAACAGGGCAGAAAATCCTGTAAGGGTCTGCTATAGACCCTGAAAACACCAATCCGAGGCCCGCTATGAGCAGCAGCCCCAAATTCGACGAAACCCTGCGGGACAAGATCATCGCAGCGCCCGAGGTGATCCTTGAGGACCCCGATCTGATGGCCGCCCTCATCGCCGCAAACGAGCGTGCGATGGGCAGCAATATCGTGGATCTGCGCGGCATCGCGATGGAGCGGCTTGAGGCGCGTTTGGACCGTCTTGAGGATACGCACCGGTCGGTGATCGCAGCCGCATACGAGAACCTCGCAGGCACCAATCAGGTGCACCGCGCTATTCTGCGTATGCTTGATCCGGTGGAGTTTGAGAATTTCCTCAAGGATCTGGGTGGCGAGGTTGCCGATATCCTGCGCGTGGATTGCGTGAAACTGGTGCTGGAAAGCGTCCAGGATGAAGCCAGCCCCGCCGTTCAACGCTTGGGCGATGTGCTGTCTGTCGCCGAACCCGGCGTGATTGATCAATACATCACCATGGGCCGCAACACGCCTGTGCGCCCTGTCACCCTGCGCCAAGTGCATCCTGAAGCCGATGATTTGTATGGTGAAACCAGCGGGTGGATCCGCTCTGAAGCCTGCCTCAAACTGGATCTTGGCGACGGCCGCCTGCCCGGCATGCTGGCCCTCGGGGCCGAAGACCCCCACCAATTCGCGCCGCAGCAAGGCACCGATCTTTTGGCTTTCTTTGCCGGCGTCTTTGAACGCGCCATGCGGCGCTGGCTGGCGTGAGCATGATCTCTCCAGCCGCCCGTGACGCGCTGGAGACATGGTTAACCCATCTGACCTCCCTTGGCGGCGCTGCCGAGAATACGATCACCGCCTATCGCACGGATGTTTTGGGATTTCTGGCCTTTATGACCCAGCACCATGGGGAGGCGCAGGGCCTTGCGCCCCTGTCCAAAATCACCATCAGCGACATGCGTAGCTGGATGGCGCATGAGCGCGGGCGCGGCGTTGGGGCGCGGTCTTTGGCGCGGGCGTTGTCGGCGGTGAAGTCCTTCTACACATGGCTGGCCGAGCGCGAAGGGTTCGAGCCGACCGCCGTGCTCTCCACCCGGTCGCCGAAGTTCACCAAGAAATTGCCCCGCCCTTTGGCCGAAGATGCCGCGAAAGCAATGATCGATACGGTCGAGTTGCAGTCGATGAAAGACTGGGTCGCCGCGCGAGATCAGGCGGTCGTGACGCTTCTTTATGGCTGCGGGCTGCGGATTTCCGAAGCGCTGGGCCTGCTGGGCCGCGATGCGCCGCTGCCCGATACGCTGCGGATCAAAGGCAAAGGCGGCAAGGAACGGATCGTGCCTGTCCTGCCTGCTGCGCGTCAAGCGGTTGAACGCTACCTGTCGCTGTGCCCTCACCCGATGGAGCCTGACGCTCCGCTCTTCCGCGGAGTGCGCGGCGGCAAACTGGCCCCCCGCGCAATCCAGCAAGTGATGGCGCAGGCGCGGATGCAGCTGGGCCTGCCCGCCACCGCGACCCCGCACGCCATGCGCCATTCCTTTGCGACACATCTGCTGTCGGCGGGCGGTGATCTGCGCGCTATTCAGGAGTTACTGGGCCATGCATCGCTCTCGACGACGCAAGCCTATACGGCCGTGGATACCGCGCGGTTGATGGAGGTTTACGAGAAAACGCATCCAAAGGCGTAAGCCTTATGTCGCGGCCTCGGCCTTGTCCTTGCCAATCTCATCCAGCTGCTTTTGCAATGCCAACTCGTCCAGCGATCCCAGCGGCAAGCTCACAAAGATCGAGATTCGACTGCGCAGCATCCGGTATGTCTCTGAAAAAGCCTGACGTTTTACCGCATCCGGCCCCTCGGCCTTCACTGGGTCCGGGACGCCCCAATGGGCTGTCATCGGCTGACCCGGCCAGAACGGGCACTCCTCTGCCGCGGCGTTGTCGCAAACCGTAAAGCCGAAATCCATCTCGGGCGCATCCGGCCCCGCGAACTCGTCCCAGCTCTTGGACCGCGCGAAGCTTGTGTCGTGGTTCAATCCTTTGAGCAGATCAAGCGTGTAAGGATTGGGTGCCGGTCCGGGTTGTGAACCCGCCGAATAGGCTTTGAACCTGCCCATCCCTTCGCGGTTCATGATCGCTTCGGCAATCAACGAGCGGGCGGAATTGCCGGTACACAGGAACAAGACGTTATAGATATCCTTGGTCATCCAAGCCTCCCTTTAGGCGCAAGCGTGCAGCATCTGCGATCGCCGCAAATCTATCCATATATCCAGATATATGGATAGAATCACATGCCAAGCAAGGATTATTTCAACACCCTGCGCCAGACGCGCAGCGGCCCGCCCTCCTTGGCCCGCCGCACCCCATTGCCATTCGGCGCGCGTTCCGGCATCACCGCCGGATGCTGTTGCGTTTTCAGGCCCTGTCCGTCCACCTTCTCACCGCCTCCGGAGCAGTCTTTGCCATGCTCGCCATGTTGGCAGCGGTTGAAGAAAAATGGAGCCTGATGTTTCTCTGGCTCGTTGTCGCTTTCGCCGTGGACGGCATCGACGGCCCGCTGGCGCGCAAATACCACGTAAAGGTGAACGCGCCGCAATTTGACGGGGTCCTTCTGGACCTCATCATCGACTACCTGACCTATGTGTTTATTCCGGCCTACGCGCTCTTTAAATCGGGGCTGTTGCCCGGCTGGACCGGTTGGTTTGCGATCATCGTCATCACTTTTGCCTCGGCCATGTATTTCGCCGATACGCGAATGAAAACGAAGGACAATTCATTTTCCGGCTTTCCGGGGTGCTGGAATATGCTGGTTCTCGTCCTCTTCGCGACGCAGCCGAATTTCTGGGTGACGACGTTTATCGTGGCAGCATTGGCTGTAGCTATGTTCTTGCCGCTGAAGTTTATTCACCCGGTGCGCACCGCCCGTTGGCGCGCGGTGTCGCTCCCGATGGCGCTGGCCTGGACCGTGTTCGCAGGCTGGGCTGCCTGGGTGGATTTCTATCCCAACAGCTGGGCGCATTGGGGATTGGTGGCGACCAGCATCTACCTGATGCTGGCCGGTGTTGCGCAGCAGGTTTTCCCACCGCGCAAGGCTTAGCTGAGCGCGTCGTTACAGCGCCCGCAGACGCCCGGATGGGCGAACAGGCCCACATCGGGCAGGATCTTCCAGCAGCGCTGACACTTCTTGCCCTCGGCCTTGGCAAAGACCACCGCGACGCCTTCGCTCCCCTCAATGCGGAACGCATCTTCGGGCGCAGGGTCGGTCGAAACCGTAATGTCGGAGGTGATGCAGATATCGTCGAACGGGACGGTGGCCAGCACCTCTGCCGCTACGGCATCCACATGCACGATGGGAGCCGCTTCCAGCGATGCGCCGATAGTCTTCTCGCGCCGCTCGACCTCCAACGCACCCGTTACCACCCGACGCACTTTACGGATCGTGGCCCATTTCGCAGCCAGCGCCTCGTCGCGCCAACCGGCGGGTGTGTCGGGGATATCGGTCAGGTGGACCGAGCTTTCCGCGCCGGGGAACCGCTCCAACCAGACCTCTTCCATCGTGAAGACCAGAACAGGCGCCAGCCACGTGGTCAGCCGGTGGAACAAGATATCCAGCACGGAGCGGGCGGCGCGCCGCCGCTCCGTATCGCCATCACAATACAAAGCATCCTTGCGCACGTCGAAGTAAAACGCCGACAGATCAACGGTGGCAAAGGTGAACACCGCCTGAAATACGCCTTGGAAGTCGTATTTCGCATAGCCCTCGCGGACGACCTGATCCAGCTCTGCCAAACGGTGCAGAACCCAGCGTTCCAACTCGGGCATATCCGCGGGATCGACTCGATCCGCATCCGTGAAATCGCTGAGCGAGCCCAGCAGGAACCGCATGGTATTGCGCAGGCGGCGATAGCTGTCCGCCGTCCCTTTCAGGATTTCCGGCCCGATCCGCTGGTCATTGGTATAATCCGTCTGCGCCACCCAAAGCCGCAGGATATCCGCGCCATATTGCTTGACGACCGTTTCCGGCACGATGGTATTGCCCAGCGATTTGGACATCTTCATGCCCTTCTCGTCCAGCGTGAAACCGTGGGTCAGCACACCGCGATAAGGCGCGCGCCCCTTGGTGCCGCAAGCCTGCAGCATCGAGGAATGGAACCACCCGCGATGCTGGTCCGTGCCTTCGAGATAGAGGTCGGCCAGACCGTCGTCGGAGCCGTCCTCGCGGTCGCGCAGCACGAAGGCATGGGTCGAACCTGAGTCGAACCACACATCAAGAATATCAAAAACCTGCTCCCACTCATCGGCGACATAGTCATTGCCCAGGAACCGCTCTTTCGCGCCGTCCTGATACCACGCATCCGCGCCTTCAGCCTCGAACGCGTCCAAAATCCGCGCGTTCACAGCCGGATCGCGCAGCAGATAATCGGCATCGTCGGGCTTCGCACCGACCTTCACGAAACAGGTCAGCGGCACGCCCCAGGCGCGTTGACGCGACAGAACCCAATCGGGCCGCGCTTCGATCATCGAATAGAGCCGGTTGCGCCCCGTCTGCGGGGTCCATGTGACCAGTTGGTCGATGGAAGTCAGCGCCCGCTCGCGGATCGTCTCGCCATAGGTGTCCTGTCCGTCACCCACCTTCTGGTCGATGGCCGCAAACCATTGAGGCCGGTTCAAACGAATGACCGGGGCCTTGGAGCGCCAGCTATGCGCGTCCGAAATCGTCAGACGGCGGGTCGCGATCACCGCGCCCACCTCTTTCAGCTTGTCGATCACAACCCGGTTCGCCTTGCCAGGCTTGCCGTTGGGCTGGATGATCTTCTCGCCCGCGAAGAACGGCAGATCGGCGCGATAGGAACTGTCATCCAGAATATTGAACGTCATCGGCAACTTGTGCTTCACGCCAATCGCATAGTCATCATCACCGTGACTGGGCGCCGTGTGCACAAAGCCCGTGCCTGCATCGTCCGTGACGTGATCGCCAGAGAGCAAGGGCACATCAAAGTCCCACTCGCCGTCCGCACCCTCGACCCCGCGCAGCGGATGCGCGCACGTGATCCCGGCCAGCTCGGCAGGCGAAACACCGTCCAAACGCCGATACATCGACGGCTCCAGGCGCGCGGCACTCAGTGCTTCTTCAGCCAACTCATCTGCCAGCAAATACCGATCCCCGATAGAGACCCAGCACTCCTCAGGCCGCCCGGTCACCTCATAAAGCCCGTAAGAAATCTCGGGGCCGAAGCAAATCGCGCGGTTCTGCGGGATCGTCCAAGGGGTCGTCGTCCAGATCACGACCTGTGTCTTCGCCTTTGTAAAAATACTCGCCTCTGACGACACCACAGGGAACTTCACCCAGATCGCATCTGTCTGACGGTCGTGGTACTCGACCTCAGCCTCCGCCAGTGCCGTCTTCTCCACCGGAGACCACATCACAGGCTTGGAGCCCTGATAAAGCACACCGCTCATCAGGAACTTCTGAAACTCTTCGGCGATCACGCGCTCGGCGTGGAAATCCATCGTCAGATAGGGCTTGGACCATTTACCGGTCACGCCCAGCCGCTTGAATTCATCGCGCTGGATGTCGATCCACCCCGCAGCGAAGTCGCGACATTCCTGACGGAACTCGACCACCGGAACCGCATCCTTGTCACGGCCTTTCTGGCGGTATTTCTCTTCGATCTTCCACTCGATGGGCAGACCGTGGCAGTCCCAACCAGGAATATAGCGTGCGTCCTTGCCCATCATCTGCTGAGAGCGCGCGACCATATCCTTGAGGATCTTGTTCAGCGCGTGGCCGATATGCAGGTGACCGTTCGCATAGGGCGGGCCGTCATGCAGCGTGAAGCTCTCCCGCGGAGAGTCATTATTTTTGCCCGTCCGGGCAAGGGAAGCTTTCTCTCG
The DNA here is from genome assembly GCF_020177595.1 of Cognatishimia sp. MH4019. GTDB lineage: Bacteria > Pseudomonadota > Alphaproteobacteria > Rhodobacterales > Rhodobacteraceae > JAHTBL01. The sequence continues at coordinate 130,962 of NZ_JAHTBL010000005.1, forward strand.
CAGCTTGTCGTAGATGCCGATCTCGGCCCAGCGCGCCAGCCATTCAGGCTCGCGTTTGGGCAGTCCCGCACGCATCGGGAAATCGGTTTTGGGCAGGTTCAACGTGTCTTTGTAGTCGGGCGTCTCGGCGGCCATGTCAGGCGTCCTTTGAGCGAAAATCTATGTCAGGGAGAGGGGGCGGCGCGAGGTCTCAAACGCCTGAAACCCGGCGGCTCAAGCAATCAGAGCGCCGGGGATATAATTCGAATAATGATCGCGAATGTCATCATGACGCTGCTTATAAGAGGCCCCACCGTCCGGCACAAGCGCGACCCAAAAGCCTTCACAAGGCTTTTGCCCAAATTCCTTTCTCAAGGAATTTAATCCGCGTTCACATGATCCCAGACTTTCGAGATCACGACCGACCCTTCGCCCACAGCACTGGCCACCCGTTTGACCGAGCCTGCGCGCACATCGCCGACGGCAAAAATCCCTGGATGCGAGGTCTCATAGGACGAGGACACGCCGACCGAAGCGCCGGTCTTCACGAAGCCCTTCTCGTCCAACTCGACCTGACCCGACAGCCAGTCCGTGTTTGGTGCAGCACCGACCATGATGAACGCTGCCCGGCTGTTGATATCCCAATCCTGTCCGCTCGCCTTATCGCGGATGGTGACGCGTTCCAGATGATCGTCGCCATGCAGCGCTTTCATTTCGGTCTGGTAGTGGATCGTGATATTCGGATCAGCCTCAAGCCGCGACAGCAGATAGTCCGACATCGACGCCGCCAAGGACGAGCCGCGCACCAGAACATGCACATGGCGCGCTGTCCGGCTCAGGAACATCGCGGCCTGGCCTGCAGAATTGCCGCCGCCGATCACCACGACCTCGGTATCGCGGCAATAGCGTGCCTCGATATCGGTAGCCGCATAGTAAACGCCGACCCCTTCCATCGCCTCAAGGTTCTCCAGCGGAAGCCGCCGATATTGCACACCGGTCGCCACGATCACCGCCTTGGCGCAGATGATATCACCCCGCTCCAGCGTCACGCAGAAGACACCGTCCTCGCGCTGTTCCAACTTGGCCGCCCGGCGCGGAACGGCAAAACGCGTGCCGAATTTCATCGCCTGCACTTCGCCGCGCCAGACCAGATCTGCGCCGCTGATGCCGGTCGGAAAGCCCATGTAATTCTCGATCCGGCTAGAGGTCCCCGCCTGCCCGCCGATCGTCAGATCCTCAATCACCAACGCGTGGAGGCCTTCCGCCCCCGCATACACCCCCGCCGCAACACCCGCAGGGCCACCGCCCACGATCAGCACGTCGAAAACCTCGTCTTCTGCGATATCCAGATCAAGCCCCAGCAGCTTGGCGATGCCCGAGGGCGTCGCATCCTTAACCACCTGGGTCTTGCCAAAGATCACAGCAGGTTGCGCCTCGCCAATACTGCATTGATGCGCCACCGCCTCGGCCTCATGTTCATCCAGCGACAGCGACCGAAAGGGGATGCGGTTGCGCCCGGCAAAGGCGGCGATCCGGCGGATGTTGCGGTCCACCTCGGCCCCGATCAGCGTCAGACTGGCATCACCGCTTTCCAGCAGGCGCCGCCTGCGCGCGGCAAAGACCGTGACGATAATATCGCTCATCTCGGGAATGTCCGACATCAGCCGCAGCATTTCCTCGCGCGGCACGCATAGCAAGCGGCTGGGCTGCACCACGCGCGCCCCCATCACCGCGTTACCACCGTTGAGAAAGCTGATCTCGCCAAAAAACTGCGTCGGCCCAAGGGAGCCGTTGCCATAACGCCCGCCGGTGCGCGCATCAATCGCCTCAACCTCGCCTTCGACCACGTAGTAAAACGTTGTGATCGGCGCGCCCAGTTCCGAGATCAGATCGCCCGGCTCAAACGCTTTCTCCTCGCCCACACGGCGCATGGCGCGCACATGGTCGTCGTGCAGAGGTGTGCGGATCATCGTCTGCAGATCGGGGGCCATTCGGTCCATGGGCTATCCTTCTTTGTCAGCGCTACCAAATAGGCCGGTCAGCGCCTGTTTCACCAAGTTCGTCACAGACGGGCGGCGCACCGCACGGAAAGGCAGCGGGCGGCAAACCTCCATCGCCGCCACACCCACACGCGCGGTCAGCGCGCCGTTCACCACGCCTTCGCCAAACCGGCGGGAAACCTTGGCCAAAACGCCGCCTCCCGCGACCGATCCGATCAGATCGTCGCCCACGGCGACAGCGCCGGTGGCCACAAGATGGGTCAGCACCGACCGGGTCAGCCGCCAATTGCCCAGCGTGCCCGAGCGCCCGCCATAGATCTCGGCGATCCGGCGGATCATGCGCAGATTGGCTGTCAGTGCCGCAATCAGATCGGCAAGCGCCAGCGGCACAATCGCCGTAACGGTGGCCACTTGGCGGGCGGCTGCTTCGACCTCGCGACGGGCGGCCTTGTCGAGCGGGTCGAGCAAATCCGTTTCAACCAGCCCCAACAATCCGTCAGCATCAAACATATCGCCTTGGCGTTCCGCGATCCGCGCGCGGCCCCATTCGGTCTCGGGCCGCGCTTTGTAAAGCGCCACGATTTCGCCAGTGACCTTGCGCGCGGCTTTCAGATCGTCCGAGGCGATGGCCTCCTGAGCGTCTGCGTGGATCACATCGAGTTTTTTCAGCCGCCCGAAGGCCGCCAGTTCCTTGACCGCAATCGCCAGCAGGATCACGCAGAAAAAGCCAATCAGGATCAGCGCGGTCAGGCCCAGAACGGGGTTGCGCTCCAACAAACCCATCACGAAATCATACGCCGTGACCGAGGCCACAAAGCCCACCAGCGCCACCAGAGCCGACCAGAACCACCGCGCCAGCTTAGAGGGTTTGCGCGCTGCCAGCGCGGCCATGGTTTGCATCGCTTGCCCCGTGGGCGCAGGGGCTGCGAGGTCTGGTACTGGTGGCGCCGCCGCAGGCTCTGCCGCCTCGGCGTCTTCGAGGTCGATCAGAACTGGTCCGTCCTTGCGTCTGCTCATCTCAACCGATCCCCGATCAGAAATTCCGCCGCCTTGTCCAAGCGGATATGGGGTGGCCCTTCCCCCGGTTTCAACGTCATCCGTGCAGGCGCAAAGGACATGATCTGGTAATCCTCGTCCAGCCAAGCCTCCGCCCCCTCGCGCGCAGGTCCCAGCAGATGCGCGGGGTCTTCGGGCAGCTCGCCGGGATAAAACGCGGCCTGTTTGCCGGTGTCCAACAACGTGCCACGCACGCAGTCCAGCGTGCGACCCTTATGATCCAGCGTTTCCTCAACCGTCGCCCTCAGCGATGCAATCGACATCGCCGCCGTCTGCGCGCCTGCGAAATCAGCGCGGCGGCGCGCGTCCGAGGCCAACGCCTCCATGATCGCGGTCAGGCGCGGGTGTTGGCTATGGTGCAGGTGGTCCGCTTTGGTCGCCGCAAAAAGGATCTTCTCCACCCGTCGCCCGCGAAAAAGTTGAGTCAGAAATGCGTTCCGCCCCGGTTTGAAGGCCCCCAGAATGTCAGCCATCGCGCCGCGCATATCCTCGACCGCTTGCGGGCCTTTGTGGATCGCGCCCAGCGCATCAACCAGAACGACCTGCCGGTCGATCCGCGAGAAATGATCCTGAAAGAAGGGCTTCACGACGCGGGATTTATACGCCTCAAAGCGGCGCTCCATCTCGCGGTAAAGCGATTTGCGCGGGGCGGTGCCAGAGGGCGCTGGCAGCGGCGCGAAGGTCAGCACTGGCGATCCGGCCATCTCTCCGGGCAGCAAAAAGCGCCCCGGCGTGCAGTCGTAAAAGCCCGCCTGACGGGCATCTTGTAAATATTGGGTAAATGTATCGGCCAGTTCCTGAGCCACAGGTTCTTGTAGCTTGGCCGAAGAATCTGTGGATTTTACCAATGTTTCAAAGGCTTTATGTTCCCCGCGGGGAACACCACGGGCCAGGGTCTCCTCGGACCATTGGGCATAGGATTTCTCAAGCAGCGCCAGATCAAGCAGCCACTCGCCGGGGTAATCCACGATATCCAGATGCACTGTGCGCGGTCCGCTGACCGCCCCCATGATGCCCGTGGGCTGCACCTTGAGCGACAGTCGCAACTGGCTGACCGCACGGGTGCTGTCGGGCCAGCTTGGCGTGGTGCTGCTGAGCGCCGCTAGGTGCTTTTCAAACTCAAACCGCGGCACGGTATCGTCGGGTTGGGGCTGCAGATAGGCGCTGCGAATACCGCCATTGGCCGCTGCCAAAAGTTGCGGCATCCGCCCGCGATCCAGAAGATTGGCGACAAGCGAGGTGATGAACACCGTCTTGCCCGCACGGCTCAGACCCGTCACGCCCAGCCGGACACGCGGGGTCGAGAACGGATCGGTCAACGCGCTCGTGACTTGCTCAACACTGCGCGTCAGCCCATCTGCGATGGTGGAAATGACCAAAACTGCCCCCAAGCCTTCTTTGTTACCCGCGTTAACATAAGCGCGGCAGCGCGGCTTCGCTAGGGTATTGTCCCTAGCGGGACAGCGGGTTACGGACAGGTCATGCCCCGCTTTGCGTTTCAGATCGAATACCACGGCGCGCCGTTTGCCGGATGGCAGCGGCAGGCCGATCAGCCCTCGGTGCAAGGTGCAATCGAGGCCGCGCTTGCCAAGCTCGAGCCGGGGCCGCACACGATCGCCGCTGCGGGCCGCACGGATGCGGGCGTGCACGGGTTGGCGCAGGTCGCCCATGCGGATTTGCAGAAGGATTGGGACCCGTTTCGCCTGTCCGAGGCGTTGAATTTCCACCTTAAGCCGAACCCGGTGTCGATTTTGCAGGTGGCGCAGGTGTCTGAGGATTGGCATGCGCGCTTTTCAGCGGTGGAGCGGCGATATCTTTTTCGGCTGTTATCGCGGCGCGCGCCTGCGACCCATGACAAAGGGTTGGTCTGGCAGGTGGGGCATACGTTGGACCTCGCCCCGATGCAGGAGGCCGCGCAGCACTTGCTGGGGCGGCATGACTTCACGACGTTCCGGTCGTCGATCTGTCAGGCTGATAGCCCGGTGCGTACGCTTGATGCGTTGGAGATCACGCAACATGCAGTTCCCCACGGGGACGAGTTTCGCTTTCATGTCCGTGCGCGGTCATTCCTGCACAATCAAGTACGCAGCTTTGTCGGCACGTTGGAACGTGTGGGCGCGGGCAGTTGGGAGCCGGGCGATGTGAAAGCAGCGCTTGAGGCGCGGGACCGTGCAGCTTGCGGGCCGGTTTGCCCTCCGGAAGGGCTTTATTTGGCCGGTGTCGGCTATCCAGACGATCCCTTCACGCCGCGCTGAACCGCTTGCGCGCCTGACGAAGACGATCCTTGTCAGCCTCGGTGGGCAACGCCTGATCACCGTGATCCTCCAAGCGCTTAAGCATATCCGGAACAGCCTCTTTCATCTCGTCAGAGCCGCCTTCGGCCAAAGTCATCAAAGCCGATTGCAGGCGGAGCAGAACTTCGATTTGCCCGGCCCCGTCGCGCATCAAGCTGTTGAACGCTGTCTCAAGCAACTCTGCAGCACCCAAGGCGCAGCAATAAACGGCACTGCGCTTGACCGGCTCTTCCGCAGGAGAGGTGTGAGACCACTCCCACAAACGCCGCTCTAGCCGGATGATCACCTCCACCGCGGTGCCCGGATCGTTGATCCCGGGTGACAGCGCCTTGCTGCCGCTTTCGCTGAGCACGTGAAGCGCGTAGCGCGGGTCCTGTTCGGGGCTGCGGTTGGGAGAGATGGCGAAATGTTCAGTCAGACTGTCACACAAATCCGCATCGCCTTGGCTGACCTGCGCCATGGCTTGCCCCTCCAGCACCGTGTCGCCGGGCAGACGGGTCAAAAAGACCTTTGCATCTGCATCTTTCGCGGCTTCTCCCAGCGGTTTGACATCAATCCAGCGAATATAGCCAGAGGTCGAGGCCAGGATGGGTTTCGTCCCTGCGGGGATCTCATCAAGATCGACGATAGGTGTCGCACCCAGCGTGGGCAGCTCAGCATGGGTTTTCAGCGTGTCGCTCGCGCGGTCTTCGGCGACAGAAAGCGCATGATCAAGGCTGCTGAGCGCGCTGAGATGGTCGATCCAGCGCAGGATCGAGACGACAACGATCGCGACAACCAGAACAGTTGCCGCAAAAACAATCACCGAAGCGGCAGGGCTGTAATATCCTGCGCGAAACAGGATGATCGCGCTGAGCGCATAGGTAAAAGCGCCTATAAAAGTGGCAAGTACACTCTGTGTGCGGGTGTCTTCCATTAACAAACGGTGAATGCGCGGCGTCGTTTGATCGCCGATGGCGCGGTGCGATGTGACCATGACACCAACCGAGAAGGTGGTCACAGCAAGCATGGAATTGGCAAGGATCGTGAGGATGGGCAGCGTGGCGCTGGCCGAAAAGCGGTCCTTGAGCTCCTCGGGGATCAGCGGATCGAAAAGCTCTGCGCTGAGCGCGGCGATCACCGAGAGAATGAGGATCAACGCGATACGCACCCAAAGGATGCGGCTGATGCGGCGCAATTCAAAGAAGGTCTTGGAGATCATAGGCGGAGATTGGGTCCTTCGGGCGCAATGGCGTTGTCGTGAGGAACGTGTGAGGTGGAGGTTGGTTCCTTTGTAATCTGTTGGGCGAAAACTCTTTAGGAGAGTTTTTGGGTAAGTTTGCTGAAAGCTTTTTAGGGTTGGGTGATGTCGTGCCCCCGCCCCGGACCTGATCCGGGGCCTCTTGGGTTTGGGGTTGTGTAATAGTGGCAGCGGGGTCCCGGATCGGGTCCGGGACGGGGGCGCTGTGCTCACACCGTCGTTACCAAAATCACGCAATATCCCGTCACGGGCCTGTGATGTGCGTTTGCGCACATACGCCAAGATCACCGTGCGCGTTTTCAGGTCCACTGTGGAATGCCATTTGTCTGTCATCGGAAGCGCAAACTTCCAAACACACACAACGCAAACACAACACACACAAAGGACTAAACAAATGAAATTCGCTCTTATCTCCGCCCTCGTCGTCGCTGCCGCTCCGGCCTTCGCTGACGTCACCTCACCTGCTGAAGCCAATGCACAGCACGGGTTTGAAACCTCGTTCGTGGCCTCCAACGATCTGGGCAAAACCTCCCCCGCCGAGATCGCTGGTGAAGGCACCGTCGGCAATGACGTGATCTCCACGCAAAACGTCGACGTGTCGGCAAAGCTGGGCGTCACATCGGCTGCCGAACTGGCCGCACGCTAAGTCGCTACACCATCCTACCGCTGACGGCTCTCAAGGTTCCTCCCGCCTTGAGGGCCGTTTTGCCTTAGTAGAGCTGCCAGTCGTCGTCGTGGGGAAGCGTGCCGATGGCCGTCCATGTCGCGCGGATGCGGGCGATGCGGGTGTCGCCCCACGTGCGGAAGACGATCTCGAAGCCCTCGGCCGTGACCTGTTCGGCCTGAATATCGGCGCGCAGGTTGGTGTTGCGGTCCAGATCCCACAGCGAGATTGCGACCTGCACGGTAGGGACTTCGGAAAACGGCGTATCAAAAGTCACAGGCGTGCGACGTTCGCGCGGGCCGGTGCCGGTCCACATCTCGCCCCCGTTCTGATAGTCGGAAAAGAGCAGTTCTTCGCCTTGCTGCACCCCGACCGAATGTCCGCTTAACCGCATCATGTGGACCCCTTCACTGGGTCATAAATCTTAGAATTCCGACAAAATTTAGGTCTTGAAATGAAAAGCCCCGCACGGCGGCGGGGCAAATCGGGAGTGCATCAAGCCTTAAACGCCCAATTCGACGCGCAAGGCTTCCATGTCGGCAACCAGTTTGTTGGCCGCGTCGCGGGTGTCGTCCGCCGCGTTGGCCGCGGCTTCGGTCGCGTCCGAGATAAGCTGGGTGATGACATCGGCGGTCACCTCATCAGCGGGCATGGCGCGTTCGGCCAGCACGGAGGTGCCTTCGGGCGTCACTTCCGCGAACCCACCTGTGACAGCGTAGCGGGTGGTGCCGTCGGCACCGGTCACGGTCAGAACGCCGGGGCGCAGGGTCGTGATGACCGGCGAGTGATCGGGCATTGCCGTCATATCGCCATCTGCGCCCGGAATCTGCACCTCGGTCGCGGTGACCGAGGCGAGCTTGCGTTCCGGTGAGACCAGATCGAATTGCATCGTATCTGCCATGATTTAGGCGGCCTCCGCTGCCATTTTCTCGGCTTTGGCTTTTACGTCCTCGATGCCGCCAACCATGTAGAAGGCACCCTCGGGGAGGTGGTCATATTCGCCAGCCACAACCGCTTTGAAGGACGCGATGGTTTCTTCGAGCGGAACCTGCACACCGTCAGAGCCGGTGAAGACTTTCGCCACGTCGAAAGGCTGCGACAGGAAGCGCTGGATTTTACGCGCACGGGCCACGGTCAGTTTGTCTTCTTCGCTGAGTTCGTCCATGCCGAGAATGGCGATGATGTCCTGAAGCGACTTGTAGCTTTGCAGGATCCCCTGAACGTCACGGGCAACAGCGTAGTGTTCCTCGCCCACGATCTGCGGGTCCATCAGGCGCGATGTGGAGTCGAGCGGGTCCACGGCGGGGTAGATGCCCAGCTCGGAGATGGCGCGGTTAAGAACCGTCGTCGCGTCCAAGTGCGCAAAGGTCGTGGCCGGTGCGGGGTCGGTCAGGTCGTCCGCAGGGACGTAAACGGCCTGGATCGACGTGATCGACCCGTTCTTGGTCGAGGTGATGCGTTCCTGCATGTCGCCCATATCGGTGGCGAGTGTCGGCTGGTAGCCCACGGCCGAAGGAATACGGCCGAGCAGAGCGGACATCTCGGAACCTGCCTGCGTGAAGCGGAAGATGTTGTCGACGAAGAACAGAACGTCTGCACCGGTGGCGTCGCGGAACTGCTCGGCCAAGGTGAGGCCGGTCAGGGCGATCCGGGCGCGGGCACCGGGAGGCTCGTTCATCTGACCAAAGCACAGGGCGATCTTGGAGTCGGTCAGATTGTCGGGGGTCAGAACGCCGGATTCGATCATCTCGTGGTAAAGGTCGTTGCCTTCGCGGGTCCGCTCACCCACGCCAGCGAACACCGAGAGACCCGAGTGCACTTTCGCGATGTTGTTGATGAGTTCCTGAATAAGAACTGTTTTACCAACGCCAGCACCGCCAAAGAGGCCGATCTTACCGCCTTTGGCGTAAGGGGCCAGAAGGTCGATCACCTTGATCCCGGTGACGAGGATTTCAGATTCCGTTGCCTGCTCGGAGAAGTCCGGTGCGGGGGCGTGGATCGGGCGGCGCTCATCGGTCTCGATGGGGCCTTTTTCGTCGATCGGGTCGCCGGTCACGTTGATGATCCGGCCCAGCGTCGCGGTGCCGACGGGCACGGTGATCGCGGTGCCGGTATCGGTGACTTCCTGACCGCGGACCAGACCTTCGGTCGCGTCCATGGCAATCGTGCGAACCGTGTTCTCGCCGAGGTGTTGTGCCACCTCAAGAACCAGCGTCTTGCCGTCATTGTCTGTGTTCAGTGCGTTCAGGATCTCCGGCAGGTGATCGTCGAACTGCACGTCGACCACGGCGCCGATAACCTGCGTGATCTTGCCTTTAGCATTCGCCATTTTCGTGTCTCCGGTTCGGTCTTAGAGCGCCTCGGCGCCCGAGATAATTTCAATAAGTTCGCTGGTGATGACGGCCTGACGGGAGCGGTTGAACTCAATCGTCAACTTGTCGATCATCTCGCCTGCGTTGCGGGTCGCGTTGTCCATCGCGGACATCCGGGCACCCTGTTCAGAGGCGCCGTTTTCCAGCAGAGCAGTGAAGATTTGCGTCGCAACGCCGCGCGGCAGCAGGTCGGCCAGAATGGCCTCTTCGCTGGGCTCGTAGTCGTAAAGCGTGCTTTCACCGGCCTCCCCGTCTTCGCTTTCTTCAAAGCTGGCGGGGATGATCTGCTTGGCGGTGGGCACTTGGGTGACCACGTTCACGAACTCTGCAAAGAAGATCGTGGCGACGTCGAACTCGCCAGCGTCAAAGCGGGTCAGCACATCTTTCGCGATGCTTTGCGCGTCGGCGTAGCCCACACGTTTCACGTCACTCAGATCGACATGGCCGACGAAGTGGTCGCCATAATCGCGCTTGATCGCGTCGCGGCCTTTCTTGCCGACGGTGAGGATTTTCACCGTCTTGCCTTCGGCCACCAATTTGGCGGCGTGGGTCTTGGCAAGTTTCGCGATATTGCCATTGAAGCCACCGCAGAGGCCACGCTCGGCGGTCATCACGATCAACAATTGTGTCTGGTCGCTGCCCGTCCCGGCCAGAAGCCGGGGCGCGCTATCAGAGCCACCAACCGATTGCGCCAGCCCGGACATCACGGCGTTGAACCGTTCTGCGTAGGGGCGTGCGGCCTCGGCACTTTCCTGGGCCCGCCGTAGTTTTGCGGCGGCCACCATTTGCATGGCCTTGGTGATCTTCCGAGTGCTTTTGACACTCTCGATCCTGTTTTTAAGGTCCTTCAGGCTAGGCATTGTCTGCCTCCCTTACGAAAAATCTGCGGCGAATTCGTCGAGAGCGGCTTTGATCTTGTCTTCCGCATCGCCTTTGATTTTCGGGTCCTCGTTGGTGATCATGTCGAGCAGCTCTTTGTGCTTGGAACGCAGGTGGTTCAGCAGGCCTTGCTCGAACCGGCCGACCTCTTTGACGTCGATCTTGTCGAGGTAGCCTTTGGTGCCTGCGTAGATCACGCACACGATCTCGGCGTTGGTGAGTGGCGAGTATTGCGGCTGCTTCATCAGCTCAGTCAGGCGTGCACCACGGTTCAGCAGCTGCTGGGTGGCGGCATCCAGGTCGGAGCCAAACTGCGCAAAGGCCGCCATTTCGCGATACTGCGCCAGTTCCAGTTTCACCGGACCCGCGACAGATTTCATTGCGTTGGTCTGAGCAGACGAGCCCACACGCGACACCGACAGACCGGTGTTCACGGCAGGGCGGATGCCCTGGTAGAACAGCTCGGTCTCAAGGAAGATCTGGCCGTCGGTGATCGAGATCACGTTGGTCGGAATAAACGCCGACACGTCGCCACCTTGGGTCTCAATAATCGGCAGAGCCGTCAGCGAGCCCGCGCCATTGTCTTCATTCAGCTTCGCGGAACGCTCAAGCAGGCGGGAGTGGAGGTAGAACACGTCGCCCGGATAGGCTTCACGGCCCGGCGGGCGGCGCAGCAGCAGCGACATCTGGCGATAGGACACGGCCTGCTTGGACAGGTCATCATAGACGATCAGCGCGTGGCGACCGTTGTCGCGGAAATGCTCCGCCATGGCGGTCGCGGCGTAAGGGGCCAGGAACTGCATCGGCGCAGGGTCAGATGCGGTGGCCGCCACGACGATCGAGTATTCAATCGCGCCGGTCTCTTCGAGCTTCTTCACCAGCTGCGCCACGGTGGAGCGCTTCTGGCCGACAGCCACGTAGACGCAGTAGAGCTTCTTGCTTTCGTCGTCGCCAGCGGCGTCGTTGTAGGATTTTTGGTTCAGAATGGTGTCGAGCGCGATGGCTGTTTTACCGGTCTGACGGTCGCCAATGATCAGCTCGCGCTGGCCACGGCCAACGGGGATCATGGCGTCAACGGATTTGAGGCCTGTCGCCATCGGCTCGTGCACCGATTTACGCGGGATGATGCCCGGCGCTTTGACGTCCGCCACAGCGCGGTTCTTTGTCTTGATCGGGCCCTTGCCGTCCAGCGGGTTGCCCAGACCGTCAACAACGCGGCCCAGCAGTTCGTCACCGGCGGGCACGTCCACGATGGACTGGGTGCGCTTGACGGTGTCGCCTTCTTTAATCTCGCGGTCAGAGCCGAAGATCACGACGCCGACATTGTCGCTTTCCAGGTTCAGGGCCATGCCCATGATACCGCCCGGAAATTCGACCATCTCACCGGCCTGCACATTGTCCAGACCATAAACGCGCGCGATGCCGTCCCCGACGCTCAGCACACGGCCTACTTCTGCGACTTCTGCTTCCTGACCAAAGTTCTTGATCTGATCCTTGAGGATCGCAGAGATTTCGGCTGCTTGGATACCCATTATCCGACCTCTTTCATTGTGTTCTGGAGTGCTGCAAGTTTCGAGCGGATCGACGTGTCGATCATTTTCGAACCCACTTTTACGATAAGACCGCCAATGAGGCTTTCATCGACGGTCGCATTGATCTTGACGTCTTTACCGACGCTGGACTTGAGAGACTTCGCAAGAGCGGTTTCTTGCGTCTTGGTCAGCGCCTTGGCGGCCACAACATCGGCCGTCACTTCGCCTTTATCTTCGGCAATCAGCGCACGCAGGCTGGCAACCAGCTGCGGCAGCACGAACAGGCGACGGTTCTGCGCCATCAGCGCCAGCGTGTTGCCGAGGACGGGCGAAAGCTTCATCTTCTTGGCAATCGCGGTGATCGCGTCTTCCTGCTGCGAACGGCTGTAGACGGGCGAGTGGATCAGGTCGCGGAAATCCGCACTTTCGTCCATCGCGGCGGCCAGCGCGTCGACATCGGTTTCAATGGCTTTGAGTTTCTTGCCCTCTTTGGCAAGTTCAAAAACGGCAGTGGCATAGCGCGCGGCAATGCCAGTAGAGATCGAAGCTGGTTCGGACACGTCCACCCTTCCGACTTTTATTGTGACCCCGCTTTTGCCCGTTATGGGCTGAAAACAGGCTTGCTTGGCAAGTAGTGAGCCTTTGATTTGTATCAAGGCTGTAAAATCGTCGTGGATGTAGCAGAGCAATTCTGGCCCCGCAACCTCCCAGCGTAAAAAGCGGTCATGCTCAAAACCCCTTATTTTCAGGGGCTTCCGCGGGCTGCGACCCTATGCACATGCGAATGCCTAATTTTCTTGCGCTCATGAGAGCGCAAACAGGCGATTCCTTCGTGCCGATATGGTGTTAGTCCGCGTCAGGCGCGGCTGCGATCACGCAAATCTCGACCAGCAATTCGGGGCGGGCCATCCGCGCCTCAACACAAGCGCGGGCGGGTTTGCCTACATCGGCGACCCACGCATTCCAGACCTCGTTCATCGCGGCAAAGTCCTTCATGTCGCGGATGAAAACTGTGCAGGACAGAAGGCGGCCCTTGTCACTGCCCGCCTCGGCCAGCAGTGCGTCGATCTTGTCGCAACAGCTTTGCGTCTGGCCCTGAATGCCTTCTGAGGTATCGGCGGCGACCTGGCCGGACAGATAGATCACGCCGTTATGCTGGACGATCTTGCTGGCGCGTTCGGATTGGGTGGTGCGTGTGATGGTCATGTCTCTCTCCCTGTTGGGACGGGCATACGCGGGCGGCGCAGCCTCGACAAGGCGTGTTGCAGGCACTAGCGATTGAGCCATGACCACCCTGCCCGCCTCCCGTTATCTGGACCGGTTCAGCCCGCCCCATATCACCACGCTGGTGCTGAGCACCGCTGTGGGATCGGTCACGATCAATATCTTCCTGCCCTCGATGCCCGAGATGGCTACGTTTTTCGGCAAGCCCTATGCGGTGATCCAGTTGACGCTGACGGTCTATCTGGCGCTGACCGGCGTGGCGATCCTTGTGCTGGGGCCGCTGTCCGATCTTTACGGGCGGCGCCCGGTGATGTTGTGGAGCTTTGCGTTGTTCATCGCCGCTTCCATCGGGGCGGCCTTCGCGCAGAGCTTTGCGGTCTTCATGCTGTTCCGTGCATTGCAGGCGGCGGTCGTCTCGAGCTTTGTTGTCGGGCGCGCGGTCGTACGCGATCAGGTCGCGCGTGAGAAAGCGGCGAGCCTGTTGGGTTATGTCACCATGGGCCAGGCGCTGGCCCCGATGATTGCGCCTGCCATCGGTGGGGCTTTGGGCGATGCGTTCGGCTGGCAGGCCAGCTTCCACGCGCTGACGGTGTTCGGGATCGTCGCGCTGGCGTTGATCTATTTCGATCAGGGCGAGACCTTTCATGGCAGCGGCGCGGGGATGCGCGCGCAGATGCGGAATTACCCAGATCTGTTTCGTTCGCGCCGGTTCTGGGGCTACACGCTGCTATCCACCTTCGCATCGGGCACTTTCTTTGCCTATCTGGGCGGCGCGCCGTATGTCGGCGTCAATGTCTACGGGCTAAGCGCCGGAGCCGTCGGCCTTTATATGGCCTTCACACCGACGGGCTATGTGATCGGCAATTTCATCTCGGGCCGGTTTGCGATGCGGATCGGGATCTTCCGAATGCTGCTCTTGGGCGCGCTTATCACGCTGAGCTTCATGTCAATGACGCTGGTCGCATGGGGCTTGGGCGTCACCCATCCGCTGGGGTTCTTCTTTTTCACCTTCTCGATAGGCTTGGGCAACGGGATAATCCTGCCGTCAGCCAGTGCAGGCCTTCTGGACGTACGGCCCGATTTGGCAGGCTCGGCCTCGGGGTTGTCAGGCTCTATCATGACGTTTGGAGGCGCCGCCTTATCGACGCTGTCGGGGCTGTTGCTGACCGCATATTCCGGGGTTCTGCCGCTGATCCTGTGCATCCTCGGCGCGTCGCTGTTGTGCTTGAGCTGCGCGCTCTACACGATTTCTGTCGAGAAGCGTCTGCGCGCGCCTTAGGCGCGATAGGCGGGCTTCGGTGTCGGGCGGATCAGGCCGTCCAACGCGCCGAGTGGTTTTTTCACTGCATCCTTTAGGCCCGAGGTCTGTTTGGGATGGCCTTGCTTGACCACCTCGACCATCAGCACGCCACCGGCCATCAACGGCCCCCGCCGCCCGACACGCTCAAACAGACCAGCGGTCTTGCGCCAGAACTTGCGGTGCGAGGGCGGCTGATAAAGTGCGGAGATATGGCGTTCAGGCACGAAGCCATGGCGTTTGAGTTGTGCTTCGAACTGGCCCAGCGAATAGGGGCGGCCGTAGCCGAAAGGCGTGCGGTCATTACGCGCCCAGAGGCCCGCGCGGTTCGGCACCACGAAAAGCGCCTTGCCACCGGGGCCCAGGACGCGGGCCGCCTCGTCGAGCAGGGAGGACGGGTTCTCTGACGTCTCCAGCCCGTGCATCACGACCAGCTTATCGACAAAGCCTGTGGGCAGCGGCCACCACATTTCTTCCGACAGTACCGACACATTGGCCATCCCCGCAGGCCATGGCATCACCCCTTGCGGCGCGGGCATCAAAGCGATGACCCGGCGCGCGTCGGCCAGATAGGGGCGCAAAAGCGGGGCGGCAAAACCAAAGCCGACCACGGTCTGAACCTTGGCTTCTGGCCACATCTCGACCAGCCGATCACGGATCACCTTTTGCGCCGCCCGGCCCAGCGGCGAGCGATAATAGAAGTTGCGCAAGTCGAGCACGTCGAGATGCATTGCGCGGGGCTCCTTTTCACGCCAGTTTCACAGCCTACCTTGACCCGACCATAACAAGAGCCAGATCAATTACCATGGGCATTGAAATCCTCACCATTCCCTGTCTGCAAGACAATTTCTGCTTTCTCATCCATAATGACGAAAGTGGTGAGACCACATTGATCGACGCCAGCGAGGCGGCCCCTATTCAGGCGGTGCTGGATGCCAAGCGCTGGGTTCTGACGGATGTGCTGCTGACCCACCACCATTGGGATCATATCGACGAGCTTCCCGCTTTGCGAAAACGCTATGCCCCGCGCGTTGTCGGTGCGGCAGCGGATGCGCATCGTCTGCCTGCGCTGGATCTGACCGTGGCGGACGGGGATACATTCACCACCTGTGGGCAAGAGGCACAGGTCATTGATGTGTCAGGCCATACGATTGGGCATATCGCCTTTTACATGCCCGGCCTCAAAGCCGCGTTCACCGCCGACAGCCTGATGGCGCTGGGATGCGGGCGGCTCACCGAAGGCACGCCCGAGATGATGTGGCCCAGCCTGTTGAAGCTGCGCGCGCTGCCAGAAGATACCGCAATTTACAGCGCGCATGAATATAGTAAGAGCAATGCCGCTTTCGCGATCACCCTTGAACCAGAGAACGACGCGCTTATCTCTCGGATAGACGCCGATGCGGCCAACCGCGCCGCTGATAAACCCACCGTTCCAAACCCCCTGTCGCTGGAAAAAGCGACCAATCCGTTCCTGCGAGCGGACGATCCCGCCTTTCGTGCCGCTGTTGGTATGGAAGATCATTCACCCCTAGAGGTCTTTGCCGCGATCCGCGCGCGCAAGGATCGGTTTTAGGTCAGCAAGCCAGACCTAACTGACTATATTTCCAGCGTTTGCCTGTCATTCACGCAAAATGTGACAGTATAGTGAGAAAAAACGCTTGAAGGTTCGGAATAAAAACCGAACTTTAATACCTAAGAGGCCACGGTTACGGCGGGGCTCGATCCCCACCACGACCCCGATCAGAGGAGCACTGCACGTGCCTTCATTCTCGAATACCCTTGAGCAAGCCATTCATTCGGCCCTGGCGTTGGCGAACAGCCGTCGCCATGAGTTGGCAACGTTGGAGCATCTTTTGCTGGCGCTGGTGGACGAACCTGACGCCGCAAAGGTCATGCAAGCCTGTAGCGTCGATCTGGAAGCGTTGAAAAAGACGCTTGAAGACTTCATCGACGATGATCTGTCGACGCTGGTGACGGATGTTGACGGATCAGAAGCGGTGCCAACCGCCGCCTTCCAGCGCGTGATCCAGCGCGCAGCAATCCATGTGCAAAGCTCTGGCCGCACCGAAGTAACCGGGGCCAATGTGCTGGTCGCAATCTTTGCAGAGCGCGAGTCGAACGCCGCCTACTTCCTGCAAGAACAGGACATGACGCGTTATGATGCGGTGAATTTCATCGCGCACGGCGTGGCAAAGGATCCGTCCTTTGGCGAACCGCGCCCGGTCTCTGGTGCCTCTGAGTTGGAGGAAGAGACTGTGTCCGGCGTGACTGAGGGCGAGCAGAAGGAATCTGCGCTCGCCAAATACTGCGTCGATCTGAACGAGAAATCCCGCAAGGGCGACGTCGACCCGCTGATCGGTCGCGACAGCGAAGTGGAGCGCTGCGTGCAAGTGCTGTGCCGCCGCCGCAAGAACAACCCGCTGCTGGTGGGCGATCCGGGCGTTGGTAAAACGGCGATTGCCGAAGGTCTGGCGCGCAAGATCGTGCAAGGTGAAACGCCTGCCGTTCTGGCCTCTGCCACGATTTATTCGCTGGATATGGGCGCGCTGCTGGCTGGCACACGCTATCGCGGCGATTTCGAGGAACGCCTGAAAGCGGTTGTGACCGAGCTGGAAGATCACCCGGATGCGGTGCTGTTCATCGACGAGATTCACACCGTGATTGGTGCTGGGGCCACGTCGGGTGGCGCGATGGATGCGTCAAATCTGCTGAAGCCTGCGCTTCAGGGCGGCAAGCTGCGCTGCATGGGCTCGACCACCTACAAGGAATTCCGTCAGCATTTCGAGAAGGACCGCGCGTTGAGCCGCCGGTTCCAGAAAATCGACGTGGCGGAGCCGTCTGTCGATGATGCCGTGAAAATCCTGAAGGGCCTTAAGCCTTATTTCGAGGATCACCACGCGATCAAATATACCTCGGATGCGATCAAGACCGCCGTGGAACTGTCTGCGCGCTATATCAATGACCGCAAGCTGCCCGACAAGGCGATTGACGTGATTGATGAGGCCGGTGCGGCCCAGCATCTGGTCGCGGAAAGCAAGCGTCGCAAGACGATTGGCGCGAAAGAGATTGAGGCCGTGGTTGCCAAAATCGCGCGTATTCCGCCGAAGAATGTCAGCAAGGATGATGCCGAGGTTCTGAAGGACCTTGAGACCAGCCTCAAGCGGGTGGTCTTCGGGCAGGATGCGGCGATTGATGCGCTGTCCTCTGCGATCAAGCTGGCCCGTGCGGGTCTGCGTGAGCCTGAAAAGCCCATCGGCAACTACCTGTTCGCCGGACCGACCGGTGTGGGTAAAACCGAAGTAGCCAAGCAGCTTGCAGATACTTTGGGTGTTGAGCTGCTGCGTTTCGATATGTCGGAATACATGGAGAAGCACGCGGTCTCGCGTCTGATCGGTGCGCCTCCGGGTTATGTCGGCTTTGATCAGGGCGGTATGCTGACCGACGGTGTGGACCAGCATCCGCATTGTGTTCTGCTGCTGGACGAGATGGAGAAGGCGCACCCGGATGTCTACAACATCTTGCTGCAGGTCATGGACCACGGCACGCTGACGGATCACAACGGGCGCACGGTGGATTTCCGCAATGTGATCCTGATCATGACGTCGAATGCCGGTGCGTCCGAGCAGGCGAAGGCGGCCATCGGCTTTGGCCGCGATCGCCGCGAGGGTGAGGATACGGCAGCGATTGAACGCACCTTCACGCCGGAATTCCGCAACCGTCTGGATGCCGTGATCTCCTTCGGGGCATTGCCGAAAGAGGTGATCCTGCAAGTGGTCGAGAAGTTCGTGCTGCAACTTGAAGCCCAACTGATGGATCGCAATGTGACGTTCGAGCTGACGAAAGCTGCCACGGAATGGCTGGCCGACAAAGGCTATGATGACAAGATGGGCGCGCGCCCGTTGGGTCGCGTCATTCAGGAGCATATCAAGAAACCTCTCGCGGAAGAGTTGCTGTTCGGCAAGCTCGCCAAGGGCGGTGTGGTCAAGGTGGGCGTCAAGGACGGCAAGATTGACCTGCGGCTTGAAGCCCCCGAAAAAGCCCAGATTTCGGGCGACAAACCACCGCTTCTCACGGCGGAATGATCAAACGCGCGATTGCGCTGATATCGCTCGCAGCCCCCGCGGTTGCGAGCGATTTTTCGTTGCAGCTGCCCATTGACTGCACACTGGGCGAGAATTGCTACATCCAGCAATTCGTGGATCACGACCCGAATGCCTCGGCCTCGGATTTCGCGTGCGGGCCGCTGACCTATGACACCCATAAAGGCACCGATTTCGCGCTGGATGACCTGTCGATCATGAAGGCAGGCGTCGATGTTTTGGCGGCTGCAGCTGGCCGAGTGGTGGCCACGCGCGACGGGATGGAAGACCTGCTTTATACGGCCGAACGTGCCGCAGAAATCGACGGGCGCGATTGTGGCAACGGGCTGGTGATCGACCATGGCAGCGGATGGCGGACGCAATACTGCCACCTCAAACAAGGCTCTGTCGTCGTCGAGAGAGGGCAGATTGTCGAAGCGGGTGCCGTATTAGGGGAAGTCGGGCTTTCGGGCCGAACGCAGTTTCCACATCTACATATGACCCTGCGCAAGAACGATCAGGTCGTGGACCCGTTCGCCCCTGAAGGCAGGCGTATATGTGATCTGCCCAAGGACACGCTTTGGGCTGAAACGCCGGTGTTTCAAAACGGCGGCATCATCCGCGCCGGATTTGCCGATGCCGCCCCGACCTATGAGGCGATCAAGGCCGGGCAGCCCAGTGTGACCGATTTCACGCCGCAATCGGACATCCTTGCGGTCTGGATGCACTCTTTTGGTGCGCAAGAGGGCGACAATTACCGGATGGAAATCACCGGCCCGGATGGCGAGATTGTCCAGGAAGAGGTCACGCAGAAGCGGACCCAAGCGCAGAGCTTTCGGTTTGTCGGCAAACGCAGACCGCCCGATGGGTGGGCCAGCGGCCTCTATACCGCGACACTGAGCCTGATCCGGGACGGCGTGACAATTGATACGACGCAGATCGCAGCGACGGTCGAGTAGCTACTTTTCCGTCAATTTCAGCTCAATCCGGCGGTTCTGCGCGCGTGCCTCTGCACTGTCGCCCTGCGCCACGGGTTGGTATTGGCCGAAGCCATTTGCGGCCAACCGGTCGGGCGGCAGGCCCAGAAAATTAACCATATACCGCACAACGGACAAGGCGCGGGCCTGGCTGAGTTCCCAGTTATCGGCAAACGCGCCAAATCCCGACAACGGCACGTTATCCGTATGGCCATCGACGCGGATCACCCAATCCAGCTGATCGGGAATGTCAGCAGCCACATCGCGCAAGATGGCGGCAACCTTGGCAATTTCGCCCTGCCCTTCGGAGGACAAGGTGGCGCTGCCGGGGGCAAATAGCACTTCGGACGAGAATACAAACCGATCGCCTTCGATGCGCACGCCGTCTTGATTGCCCAGCAGATCGCGGAGCGCACCGAAAAACTCGGACCGGTAGCGTTCAAGGTTCTGGTTTTCGGCCTCAAGGCGGATCCGCTCTGCCTCTTCCAGTTCGCGGCGGCGGCGTTCTTCGGCAGCGACTTGGGCCAGCGCGGTGTTGAGCTGCGTGCCAAGGGTATCAAGCTGAACTTGCGCGGCCTCATCGCGGGCGCGCGCTTCGTCCAGAAGGCTTTGGAGCGATCCCAACTGCCCGCGCAAAGCCGCAACCTGTTCGTTCAGCAAGGCCAACCGACGTTGATCTTCAAGCGATTGCGCTTCCTTTTCGGAAAGCTCCGACTCGGCCAATGCCAGCAAGGCCGCTTGTTCTTCTGCCTCGCTCAGGCGCGTTTCTGAGGTGGCCGCCAGTTCATCGCGGGCGGCGCGGGCTGCGGCCAGCAGGGTCAGCGTCTCCTCGGCCTCGCGGCGCTGTTCCTCCAAGGCCAGCGTCATTGCGGTCAACTCGGTCTGGGCGTTTTGCAGGCGTTCGCGCAACGCTTCGGCGGCGGCGGCTTCGGCCAGGCGAGCGGTTTCTTCATCCGACAGCGCCTCCGCTGTGGTCGCATTTTCGGCGCGCAGATCGGCGATCATCGCTTCCAATGCTTCACGTTGCGCGGCAGCAAGGCGGGCGGCTTCGGTCTGTGCGTCGATCTCGGAGCGGGCTTGGGCGATGGCAAGGTTCAACTGCTCTTGCTGGCTGAGCAATTCCGCCTCGGTCCCTTCGAGTTCGGCAACGCGACCCAAAGCCTG
Source organism: Cognatishimia sp. MH4019 (assembly GCF_020177595.1). Taxonomy (GTDB): domain Bacteria; phylum Pseudomonadota; class Alphaproteobacteria; order Rhodobacterales; family Rhodobacteraceae; genus JAHTBL01. The sequence continues at coordinate 151,719 of NZ_JAHTBL010000005.1, forward strand.
ATCGCGTTCAGCCAACAGGCCCGCGACTTGAGCCTCAAAGCCAGTGATCCGGGTTTCAGCTTCGGCCAGCGCGGTGTCCCGTTCGGCCAACGTGCCTTGCAGCGCGGCGACGGTCGCGGCGCGGTCGGCGGATTCGGCGCGGGTGTCGGCAAGCGTCGCGGACAGCGCGCCCAGGCGGGATTGCAGATCGGCGGTGCGGTCGCGTTCAAGGCCCAACTGATCGGCAAGCGAGGCCAGTTCGACTGACAGCGCGTCAAGCTCGCTTTCCTGCCCGGTGATCGTCTCGCGCAGAATGAATTGCACGACCATAAAGATCGTCAGCACGAACATCAGCACCAGCAAAAGCGCTGTCATCGCGTCGACAAAGCCCGGCCAGATGGAGGCCTGAAACCGCGCGCCGGTTCTGCGCGACAGGGCCATGATCTAGGCCCCGTCTTTCGGGGGTTGCGCGGCAAGCGCGCGGGTCAGCGACCCCAGATCGGCGCGCAATTCGCTGATCACGTCCTGACGCCCAGCGGCCAATTCTTCTGAGATTTTAAGCAGTTGCACATCAATAGAGCGCAGCCGCATCCGGCTTTCAGCGTCCAGACCGTCGCCATCCATGCGGTCGATCAGGCGTTCTTGGCCTTCGGCCACGCGGGCCAGCATCGCGTTAGGGCTGTCTTGGCCCGCCAGTTGTTGGGTCAGCAAGGCCATGGCTTCGGTCATTCGAGTCAGTTTGTCATCAACGGCAGCGCGGCTCGCATCGCTTTGCAGAAAAACCGTGCGCAAGCCATCCATTTGTTCGGACATATGATCGAGGACACCGGCCATGAAGTTCTGCTCGGCCCCGCTTTCGCCTTCGGCGGCGGTGAACCCGACGCGGGTGATCGTGGAGAGCCAGTCCTCAAGCTCGCGATAAAAGCGGTTCTGGCCGTGGCCCGCGAACAGCTCCAACAGGCCGACGATCAAAGATCCGGCGAGGCCTAGAAGCGAGGAGGCGAAGGCGACGCCCATGCCCGACAACTGGCTTTCCAGACCGCCCATCAGGCGACCAAAGATTTCGACCCCGCCTTCGCCTTCTTCAGGATTCAGCGATTGGATAGTGTCGACCATCGCGGGCACGGTGGTGGCAAGGCCGTAAAACGTGCCCAAAAGGCCAAGGAAAATCAGAAGGTTGACGATGTAGCGCGTGATTTCTCGCGCTTCGTCGATGCGGGTTGCCACGGATTCGAGGATCGACCGGGTAGAGGTCGCGTTGAGCTGGCTTCGCGCGCCCTTCGTGCGCAGCATCGCTGCCAAAGTCGCCAAAAGCGCGGGCGGCTGCGGGATGTCAGAGCCAAGGCGCTGCGAGGCAAACCCTTCGATCCAGCGCACGGATGAGATCAGTTGAAGCACTTGCCAAAAGCACGCCAGCACGCCCAGCGCGAAGACCAGAACGATGAAACCGTTAAGATACGGGTTGGCGTAGAAAACCGGGCCGATGCGCGGCAAGGCGAGGTAGACGCCCACGCCCACCAATCCAAGAGAGACCAGCATCAGCATCACCTGACTGCGGGGTCTTGAGAAATACGGCTCGGCCTCGAGGTCGGTGAGGGCCATCTGGTCCGCTCCTGACGCTTTGTTTTGTTGGGCCAAACTTACGTCAGTCTGGGCAATTATCCAAGGTTAATCCGCGCGCCCGTTCAGGTGCTTCGACAGCCAGTCGATATCGGGGTCATGGATGCCGAGTTCCGCCAGATGATCGGCGGTATTATGCAGATATTCGGTGTTCGGACCGCGCCCGCCCACCGCGCGCGAAATCACTTCGGCCTGTTTGGAGAGGGGCAGCGCCCCGGTATATTGCGCGTGCTTGGGGTCGATCACATAGGTCACCGCGTTGATATGACGACCGTCGACAAGGCGCACATCAACCCATTTTTCCAGATAGGCCGACGAGATCAGTTCGCGTTCGCGCAAGGCTTGCAAGGTTGCGTCTTCATGGCCGTCAGCGGCGCGGAACGCGACGCCTTCACATGTTGCCTCTGCCGCTTCATCCAGCGCCAGCACCAGCCCCGGATCGGCATGGGTGCCGCGGTGATGTACAGACCACATGCAGAAGCTGCGGTGATAACCCGACAGCGTGGCCAGCGCTTGCTCGCCCACTTCAAAACCGGGGTTCCAGATCAGCGATCCGTAGCCGAAAACCCATAGCGTCATCTTGCTGGTCCTCCTGATATCTGCCCTATAAACGAGGGCAAGCTGATGTGAAAGGAACCTCCATGCGCATCTTGGGGATGATTGTAGTTTTGGCCGTCGCCGGTTGGGGCGGCTATTGGTACTTGGGCAAATCTGCGTATGAGGCGGGCTTGGAACAGTGGTTCGAGGATCGTCGCACGGAAGGGTGGGTTGCGGACTATGCCGATCTCGCGACAGGGGGCTTTCCAAGCCGGTTTGATACTGAAATCACAGCGCTGGAACTGGCCGACCCGGAAACGGGCGTCGCGTGGCAAGCGCCGATGTTCCGCGTGGAATCGGCCAGCGCCAGCCCGACAGAGATTGACGTGGTCTGGCCAAGCGAGCAGGTGATCGCGTCACCGGAAGAGCGTGTGACGATCCTGTCGGAGGAGATGCGCGCGGGCGTCCGGTTTGCGCCGAACACATCACTGGCATTGGAGACGATGGACGCGACGCTGGATCAGGTGGTTTTGCAGTCATCGGAAGGATGGGAAAGCGCCGTGGAAAGCGGGGTTTTCACGACGCGGCTGGACGAAGGCTCGACCACGGCGCATGTTATCAATTTTTCAGCGACAGGTGTGACACCCGGCACGCAACTTGTTGAGGTTATTGACACATCTGACATCTTGCCAGACGCGTTGGAGACGTTGCAACTGGATATGACGGCGGATTTTGATGCCCCTTGGGATCGCGCTGCGATTGAAGAGAGGCGGCCTCAACCAACGGCGTTTGATTTGCGGTTGGCCAAAGCACAATGGGGGCCGCTGGAGCTGAGCGCGGTGGGCGCAGTAACCGTGGATGCCGACGGGCGACCCGAGGGCAGCATCGACATCAAGGCGACCGAGTGGCGGGAAATGCTGAAAATGGCGGTCGCTGGCGGGGTCATCCCGGAGGAGATCGCTCCAACGATTGAGCGCGGGTTAGAGCTTGTCGCCGGGTTTTCCGGCAGCAGCACATCGCTGAACACAACCCTCAATTTCCGAGGTGGCCTGATGAGCGTCGGGCCGATCCCGGTGGGACCAGCACCGGTGCTGCGCTTGCGTTAGCGGCAGAAGGGGCCACTGCGGTAGCGGGCGGTATCAAAGTGGAAATGGTCGCGGTGAAAGCGATCTGAATTCGGACCAAGCACTGTGCCGAACGGCCCGCAGGCCGCGCGGTGCATGTCCCGTAGCGCACGGCCCTTGCGGCCCCCACCCCAATCCCGCAGCACCGAGATCTGGCTGCCGTCTTGCAGATTGATCGCCGAGATATCAATCGCACGGCCTTTGCCATGCTCGCTGATCCGCGCGCCTTTTTGGTTGTTACGCGTCCGGCAGGCGTAATGCGCAGCCACGCGCAAGGACTTGATGCCGCCGCCCTTATTGCCGACGGCGGGCCGTGCGCCCTTGTCGACCCATTTGCGTAAGGCGATGGCGGTTGGGCAGTCGATGGTCGCCGATTGGGTCAGCGCCACGCCGGACACAGCGCGCACCCGAACAGCGTCGGGCACGCCACAGCCGCGAATACGGCCTGGAATAGGCGCGATCCTCTCGCCCTGGATCGAGGGATCGTTGCAGATACCGCCGCCTGCGTTGGGAACGCGGCGCGACATGGCTTTATGAAGGTTTGCGGGGCGATTGTCTGGCCGGATCGAGACAATGGGCCCTGCCCCGCCCCGCGCCAGAATGACGCCTGCGACGATGGTATTCATCCTCGCGGCGTCCGCTGAAATCGGGCGAGCTTCGGGCCGAATGGAACGCTCAGGCGCTGCCGTCACAGCAGATGCCGCCAAAAGCAGAGCCAAGGCCCAACGCATTATGTCTTCACCTTCGAACGGCCGAAGTCAGGCGCGTCGGTGTCCTGACCAGCCTCGATGATCCCGCGCCGAATGGCACGGGTCCGGGTGAAATAGTCATAAAGGTGATCGCCATCACCGGTGCGGATGGCGCGTTGCAGGGCGAATAGTTCTTCGGTGAAACGGCCCAGAATTTCGAGCGTGGCGTCCTTGTTGTTCAGGAACACATCACGCCACATGGTCGGATCGCTGGCCGCAATCCGGGTGAAGTCGCGGAAACCGGCGGCGGAGTATTTGATAACCTCGCTATCGGTCACGCGGCGCAGGTCGTCGGCCACTCCGACCATTGTGTAAGCAATCAGGTGGGGCGCGTGGCTGGTGACGGCAAGGACCAGATCGTGGTGATCGGGGTCCATTTCCTCGACCTTGGCCCCCATGCCTTCCCAAAGTGCGCGCAAGGTCGCGGTGGCTTTCGGGTCGCTGCCTTCAACTGGAACCAGCAGGGTAAAGCGGTTGTCGAACAATTCGGCAAAACCGGAGCGTGGGCCGGAATGCTCGGTGCCCGCAAGGGGATGACCGGGGATAAAATGAACGTTTCCCGGTAGATGCGGACCAACGGCGTCGATCACCTCGCGTTTGACGGATCCGACATCGGTGATCGTCGCGCCCTCTTTCAGCGCGGGCGCGATTTCGGCGGCGACTGCGCCCATCACACCGACGGGCACGCACAGCACCACAAGATCAGCGTCTTTTACGGCCTCGGAAGCTGTATCGTAAATCTCGTCACATAAGCCAATGTCGCGGGCGGTGTTCCGCGTGTCTTCCGAACGCGCGTAGCCGGTGACAGTGCCCACCAAGCCGCCGCGCTTCATCGCCCAGAACATGGACGACGCAATGAGGCCCAGACCGATCAGCGCGACGCGATTGTAGATCGGTGTGCTCATGCGGCTTGCTCGCAGAAGGTTTTAATGGCTGCGACAACGCGCTGGCAGGATGGGCCATCGCCTACGGTGATGCGCAGACAGGTGGGCAGTTTGTACCCCGCCACGCGGCGCACAAGGATGCCTTGCGATTTCAGGTGATCGTCGCAGGCGTTGGCGTCCGCCTCGGACGGGAAGCGTGCGAGGATGAAGTTCGCCTCGGACTTGTCCGACGGGATGCCCAGTTTGTCCAACTCGGAGGCGAGCCGTTCGCGCCACTTGGCGTTTTCCGCAAAGCACATGGCAGCATAGTCAGTGTCCCGCACAGCGGCTTCTGCCGTTTCCAGCGCAGTGGTCGACAGGTTGAACGGGCCGCGGATGCGGTTGAGCACGTCAATAATCGCCTTTGGCGCATAGCCCCAGCCGACGCGCAGGCCGCCGAGCCCGTGCATCTTGGAGAACGTGCGTGTCATCACGACATTTTCGCGCGCCTCGATCAAGGCGGCACCGCCGTCATAGTCGGGGACGTATTCGGCATAGGCCCCATCAAGGATCAGAAGCGCTTGCGGCGGCAAACCGCTGGCCAGACGCGTGATTTCCTCCAGCCCGATCATCGTGGCCGTCGGGTTGTTGGGATTGGCGATGAAGATAAGCTTGGTGCGGTCATTACAAGCCGCCAAGATCGCGTCCACATCAACGCGGCGTGTGTCCTCGGGGACCTCGACCGGCGTGCCGCCAGCGGCGAGGGTCGAGATGCGATACATCGCAAAACCATGTTCGGTATGGATCACCTCGTCCCCCTGCCCGACATAGGCCTGACAGAGGAAGTGAATGATCTCGTCCGAGCCGACGCCACAGATAATGCGTTTCATATCAAGGCCGTAGACTTCGGCAATGGCGCTGCGCAGCGCGCTGTGATCGGTGGAGGGGTAGCGGTGCAGACCCGCAGCGGACGCCTGACAGGCGGCGATCGCCTTGGGCGACGGGCCGAACGGGTTCTCGTTCGAGCTGAGCTTGATCACGTCCACCACGCCATCCACATGGCTCGCCCCGCCCTGATAAAGCGCGATGTCCATGATGCCGGGTTGCGGTGTGATGCGGGTCATATCCGTCTCCGTTTCGGTGTTTGTAGCGGGCTGTTTCACGTCTGGAAAGCAACAAAAAAGGCCGCGAAGGTCTCCCCTCGCGGCCTTTCGGAAATCTGGGGCTCAGATTAGTTCTGAGCGTAGAATTCGATGACGAGGTTCGGTTCCATCATCACCGGATACGGCACGTCAGACAGGCCGGGCTTCCGGGTGAAGGTTGCAACCATCTTGGAATGATCCGCGTCGATATAATCAGGCACATCACGCTCGGCCAGTTGAACGGCCTCAAGCACAGCAGCGTTCTGCTTGGAGCGATCCCGCACCTCGACCACATCGCCTTCTTTGACGCGGTAGGAGGGGATGTTAACCTTTTTGCCGTTCACGCGGACATGGCCGTGATTCACGAACTGACGGGCCGCAAACACGGTCGGAACAAACTTGGCGCGGTAGACAACTGCGTCCAGACGGCTTTCCAGCAGGCCGATCAGGTTTTCACCGGTATCGCCTTTGATACGCTCGGCATCGGCAAAGATGCGGCGGAACTGCTTTTCGGTCAGATCGCCGTAGTAGCCTTTCAGCTTCTGCTTGGCGCGCAGCTGCAGACCGAAGTCAGACAGCTTGCCCTTGCGGCGCTGACCGTGCTGACCGGGGCCATATTCACGACGATTGACGGGGGATTTCGGACGACCCCAGATGTTTTCACCCATCCGGCGATCAAGTTTATGTTTGGCAGACGTGCGTTTGGTCACGATCTGGATCCTTTCAGCTTATGAAAGGTGCTGTCCTTTGCGTTGCCCCTTGCGGGCGCTGCCGACAGGCATCCCCTTGCGGGGGCCACCAACACCAAATGAAGCCGCGCTTATACAGCGGCCATTTGGGCTGTCAACCACCCGCGAAAGGGCTTTAGGCGGCGACGTCCTGAAGCAAGACGGCTGTTTCCGCTTTGGACAGGTTTCGCCGAGCGTAACTGCCATAAAGATGCGGGTCATGCTCCAACTCTGGCAGTTGCTCAAAGAGCGCCGCGCGTTGGTCGTCCGGCACAAGGCTGAGCGAGGTGTTTGCGGGGTGAAAGCTCTCTGTTTCGATGCCGTTGGCCCAGACGATCTGATGCTGTTCGAGCAGCAGATGCACATAGGTCACCTCGCGCACCGAGCGGTCGCGGATGATTGAGTGACCATTCACCAACTCTTTGGCGGCCACCAGCACTTCGGACGTGTTGAAAAGCGCACGCGCGGCGTCACCTTTCAGCAGCATTCGATGCTCGGGCGAGACCAGCAACTCGCTGTCCGGAACTGAGCCATCAACGGATCCGCGCCGCAAACGGATCGGGCGGAATTCGGGCATGGCGAAAAGCCGTGCGCCTGTCATCCGGCGCGAACCTTTCCACAGGATCGGCTGGGCGCCGTTATCCTTGGTGAGGATCTTGTCCTCGGGGCGCAAATCCTCGACCAAACGGGGCCCGTCTTCGGTCGCGATCCGTGTGCCGGGGGTAAAGCAAATCACGCCGCCGGCGAGTTCAGCCGAGCGTGAGCGCTGCGTTTCGTCAATACTGCGATGCACGATCCAAAGATCGCGCCCCCGCGGTGGAACATGATCAAGGAACATCAACAACGGTCTCGCGCCGTCCACCTCGACCACGGTGATTGTGTATGTCTGACGCCCATCGGTGACGACAAATCCGCTATCCATCAGCGGCTCATCGACCTCGATTTGATCCAATGACACCCCTGTCATTGCTGCGCCTACCAGACGACGCACTGATCGTGCGGCCCGCCTGCGAAGGTTTGCCTCTTCCTTGCCCCTCTCCAGAAGCATGAGCTCTGCCGGGCCATCGACCCGAACCAACTCACCGGTCCATTGCCACGTCGCACCCACTGCAAGGGTGTCTATTGGTGCAGCTTTGAGACCGTCTGTTTCTGTTTGCGACCAGGAGATGACAAACGCGCCCCGAAAGCCCGTTTCCATTGCCTGATAACCTGCCTTTTGTTTCTTTTTATAGCATCAGCTTAACAAAAAGCGATTCGTCTGGGAAGAGAAATCTTTCAGAGTCAGACGCTTAGAACTTGAAGTTAACGTGGAGCGAACCCGTCAGCTGACCCTCGTCCTGTTCTTCAAACTCTTCGCCCAGATAGGTCAGCCCATAAAAGACTGACGGGCCAAGCCCCTGAATGCTCATGCCTGCGCGCAAGCGGTGACGGCTGTCCTTCAACTCGACCGAGCCATCGTCAGGTATATAGGCGCTGTCGCCGACATAGGCCAGATCACCGCCAAGGGTGAGGGCGATGCCAAAGGCATCATCGCTGTTCGTCGCGCGGTAGCGATGGCCGGTCGTGACGTCACGGGCATAAAGATCGGACTGGCCAATAAGGCCCCAGTGCAGATCGCCGCCCACGCGGACGAGGGTTTCGACACCTGCTTGCGCCTCGACAAAGGGGCGCACCGTCAGATTGTCTTGCAGGCGGATGGGCTGGCCAATCTCAGCCAGACCGGTGAGGTAGACATTGTCGTCCAGCTGGTCGTCGAGGATTTCAACCTCGGGCGCGTCCACACGGTCGTGAAAATCTTTCTGGAACTCGCCCAGACCTGTCTGCTCGCCCACGAAAACCACGTCCGCACCTAGGGAGAATTCGGTCGCGCCGCGCAGGAAATGGGTATGCATACCCAAGGAGGCCGCACCGACGTAGCGGCGATCATCAGGGACAGTGCGGTTCAGTTTGTCGGGCGCGATAATTTCGGTCCGGAAGCGGTATTCGATCAGATCGCCGAAGCCTGCAGGCAACTGGCCTTCCCAAGCCGGGCCGCGCATCCACGAGATCGCATAAGACCCCGTGCGCCAGCGATCTTCGCCATCGCCCAGAAAGTCATTGGTGAACAGGCGGCCAAAGCCCAGCGTCTCGCGCTGGTCAAAAAAACCCTCGGCCAGAGCCGGTGTTGTGGAAACCAGAATTGCGGTGAGACCACCCAGGAGCGTGCGACGCATCATAAAAACCCATCCGTTTGCGCCCCCCGGCAAAGCTCTTCTACCGTGACGCGAATCGGTGCGCTAGTGCCAATCGGCCACAGCGGATATTTTTCAGAGCAGGGAAAATCTTCAGACGAGTATTATTAGAAATTTTTCAGAAAACTTTTGACTCAGCCGCATTTGGAGTGCCCGCAAGAGCCACATGTCATGCAGCCTTCGACCATGCGCATGTCGTATTGACCACAGGACGGGCAGGCTTTGCCGCGTCCTTCAGTCAGGTTCACGACAGCGGCTTGCGGGTCGGATTTCAGGCCCATGCCTTCGCCTGCGATAAACCCAATCTCGATCATATGACGCTCGATCACGCCGCCGATGGCCGCAAGGATCGACGGGATGTATTTACCCTTCATCCAGGCGCCGCCACGGGGATCGAAGACGGCCTTGAGCTCTTCGACCACGAAAGACACATCGCCCCCGCGCCGGAACACCGCTGAAATCATGCGGGTCAGCGCGACGGTCCAGGCAAAATGCTCCATGTTCTTGGAGTTGATGAACACCTCAAACGGGCGGCGATGTCCGCCGATGGTCACATCATTGATCGTGATATAGATCGCATGCTCGCTATCGGGCCATTTCAGCTTATATGTATTGCCTTCAAGGGCTTGCGGGCGGTCCAGTGGTTCGGCGATATAGACGACATCGGCGCCGGTATCGGCCTCGGGCGCGTCTTCGGAGGCTTCAGACACGCTGAGAACAGAGCCCGTGACATCGTTCGGGCGATAGGTCGTGCAGCCTTTGCAGCCCGTGTCCCACGCCTCCATATAGACCTCTTTAAAGGCCTCAAAACTGATGTCTTCGGGGCAATTGATCGTCTTCGAGATGGAGCTGTCGATCCATTTCTGCGCTGCGGCCTGCATCTTGACGTGATCGAGCGGAGCGAGAGTTTGGGCGTTGACGAAATAGTCGGGCAGCTCGGCATCGCCAAATTTCTCGCGCCAGAGTTGGACGGCGTAATCCACCACCTCTTCTTCGGTGCGGGTGCCGTCTTTTTGTAGAACCTTGCGGGTGTAGGCGTAAGCAAAGACCGGCTCGATTCCCGAGCTGACATTGCCGGCATAAAGACTGATCGTGCCAGTGGGGGCGATGGATGTCAGCAGCGCATTGCGAATACCGTGTTCGGCGATGGCCGCGCGCACATCGTCGTCCATCGCTTGCATCGCACCAGAGGCGAGGAACTTGTCCGCGTCAAAGAGCGGGAAAGCGCCCTTTTCCTTCGCCAGATCAACTGACGCGAGATAAGACGCGCGGGCAATTTGCTTCATCCATGTGTCAGTTTGGGCTGCGGCTTCATCAGAGCCGTAGCGCAGGCCAACCATCAGAAGCGCGTCGGCCAGCCCGGTGACGCCAAGGCCGATGCGGCGCTTGGCTGCCGCTTCCTGGGCTTGCGCCTCCAGCGGGAAGCGGCTGGCATCAACAACATTATCCATCATGCGCACGGCGGTCGCGACCAGATCGGTCAGCGCAGCTTCATCCAACTGCGCACCGTCCTCGAAGGGGTCGCTGACCAGCTTGGCCATGTTGATTGAGCCAAGCAGGCACGCGCCATAGGGCGGCAGGGGCTGCTCGCCACATGGGTTCGTTGCGGCGATGGTTTCGCAGTAGTTGAGATTGTTCATCGCGTTGATACGGTCGATGAAAATCACGCCCGGCTCGGCATAATCAAAGGTCGAGCGCATGATCTTGTTCCAAAGATCGCGCGCTTGAACCGTGTGATAGATGGTGCCATCAAATTTGAGGTCCCACGACGCGTCGGCCTTAACGGCGTCCATGAAATCGTCCGTGACAAGCACCGAAACGTTGAACATCCTTAGGCGGGCCGCGTCGGATTTTGCGGTGATGAAATCCTCAATATCTGGGTGATCGCACCGCATCGTGGCCATCATCGCACCGCGGCGGGAACCTGCGGACATGATCGTGCGGCACATGGCGTCCCAGACATCCATGAAGCTGAGCGGACCGGACGCGTCTGCCGCCACGCCTTTGACGCCCGCGCCTTTCGGGCGGATCGTGCTGAAATCATAGCCGATGCCGCCACCCTGCTGCATGGTCAGCGCGGCCTCTTTCAACATATCGAAAATGCCGCCCATGCTGTCGGGGATCGTGCCCATGACAAAGCAGTTGAACAGCGTCACCGAGCGCTCGGTGCCGGCACCTGCGGTGATGCGGCCTGCGGGGAGGTATTTGAAATCCTCAAGTGCCGCGTAGAACTTATCTTCCCAAACCTGCGGCTCTGCCTCGACCGACGCAAGCGCGCGCGCAATGCGCCGCCAGCTGTCTTCGACTGTTTGATCAATAGGCGTGCCGTCCGCTTCTTTGAAGCGGTATTTCATGTCCCAGATTTGCTCGGCAATGGGGGCGGTGAAACGGCTCATGGCAGTGACCTTTGGCAGCGTGGAAGACTGATGAGAATAGCGTGTGACTGGCATTCGGTCAACTTGAACCGAGACGCAAAACTGCTACTCTTATACCATCACTGGGGGTGAATCTGTGGATAAATCCATAAATCTTGTGAAGCTGTGCGTCGGGGCCGAGAAGGTCGAGGATCTGCTGCATTGGCAAAAACAACCGCGCGCCAAGGGGCCGGATGGCAAGCCGCGTCATGTCACACGCATGTGGCCCAAGCGCGAGGCGGAAATCCTGAACGGCGGCTCAATTTACTGGGTTTTCAAAGGCGTGATCCTGTGTCGTCAGCGCATTTTGCGGCTGGACGAGGTCATCGGGCAGGACGGCATTCGGCGCTGCGGCATCGTGCTGGACAAAGAGGTGCACCGCACCGAACACGCGATGCGACGGCCCTTCCAAGGGTGGCGGTATCTGACCAATGAGGACGCGCCGAGCGATCTGACCGGCACCCGCGCACGGGAGGAATCACTGCCCGTTGAGCTGAGCGCTGCCCTGGCCGAAATCGGGGTTCGTTAAAGGGCCAGCTTGGCCTTCAGTGCTGTGAGCGCTGTGCGATCTTCATCTGACCACTCTGCCATCCGCGATTTGAAAAGCGTTGCTTGCGAGCGCAGGATTGGCCCGTCGCTGAGCACTTTGAGGTGGTTCGCGCGCAGGGTTTCACCGGTCGAGGTTATGTCAGCCACCGCCTCTGCCGTCAGATTGGCGACGGTGCCTTCGGTCGCACCTTGGCTGTCGACCAGCTGATAATCGGCGACGCCTGCGTCTTTCAAATGTTCACGCACAAGCCGGTGATACTTGGTTGCAATCCGCAAGCGGAACCCGTGATCACGCCGGAACGCGGCAGCGACGGCGTCCAGATCATCAAGCGTATCTACATCAACCCAAGCGCCAGGCACGGCGATAATCAGATCGGCATGACCGAAACCCATCGTGGTCAGTTCCGTCACACGGTCACTCCAGGAGGCCAGCTTTTCGCGCACCATATCCGTCCCGGTCACGCCCAGATGGATGCGCCCAGCGGCCAGTTCGCGCGGCACTTCGCCAGCGGAAAGCAACACCAGTTCGACGCCCTCGACACCTTCAACCGCGCCGGCATATTCGCGGTCTGATCCGGTGCGGCTGAGCATGATGCCACGCTTGCCAAACCACTCAAACGTTTTGTCCATCAAGCGGCCTTTGGAGGGTACGCCAAGTTTGATCGTCATGCTGCGCCCTCTGCGATCTCAGCGGCGATGCCGGGGCGGATTACGCCACCGACAGCAGGAATTTCGCGCCCCTGTCCCAGCACCTGGGTCAGCGCGTCATAGCGACCGCCCGTCGCGACAGGGGGCAGATCGGGGCGCGTTTCGGCATAAAAACCGAAGACGAAGCCATCGTAATATTCCAGCGCCGTGCGGCCATAGCTGGCCTCGAATTCGAGGTGATCGACGTCGATACCTTGCTTGGCAAGCGCCTCCAACCGGCGGGCGAGTTTGTCTGCCGAAGGGCGCAAAGCAGGCATATCAACGGCGATGTCACGCAAGGCGGTCAGTACATTCGGCGTGGTCTCTCGCAGGCTGAGGATCGTGTCGAGCAGCTCGACCTCTTCACCCGAAATAGGCGCCAAGGCGGCGTCTTTTTGCAAGGCGCTGATACGCTCGGCGATCTGCACACGGGTGCGCAAGCCAGTTAGAGGGACATCGCAGGCCATCGGATCGGCGGCCTCCAGCAACGCCTCGCGGGCGGCAGGTTGCGCGCTGCGCCCCCCGAACCGGTCAAGCAAAGCGCGGAACCGGCGCGGTCGCCAGATATGCCGCAAGAGTGCCGCTTTGCGCCGATCAGAGGTTTTCAGCCCCGTCACGGCGGCTTTCAGGATCCCGATATCACCAGTTGCGGCGCGTAGGTTGAGCGGGGCCAAGGCTTTGGCGATTAAGGCAAAAACCTCGGCATCGGCGGCCTCTGGCGCGTCGCGGTCAAAGACCTCGTAGCCGACCTGCAAATACTCCGACGGCCGCCCGGTGTCTTCTTCCTGACGGCGAAACACCTCTCCCATGTAGGTATAGCGCGCGGGTTCGGCCCCCTCGGCCATATGCATCTGCACAACAGGCACGGTGAAGTCGGGGCGCAACATCTGCTCCCCGCGCAGAGGGTCTTGAGTGACATAGGCGCGCGCGCGAATATCCTCCCCATAGAGATCTAGAAGCGTGCTGGCAGGCTGCAGAATATCGGCCTCCACAACCTCGGCCCCGGCAGCTTTGAAGCCGTCCAGATAACCTGCTGCCGCGCTGCGTATGCTGGCTTTACTGGCCATTCGCCTCGCCCTGCTCGTCCAGGATTTCGTGAATTTTCGCAACCAACTGATCGCGCGGCACCTCGAATTGCGAGGGACGCTCCCGCCATTCCTCAAGCGTTGCATTCTCGGCGATTTGCGCCCCAAGGATCAGGTCTTTGATCTGTACCTTGCCGTTTGCTTTTTCATCGGCCCCTTCGATGACAGCAACGGGCGATCCACGACGATCCGCATATTTCAGCTGGTTGCCGAAGTTCTTGGGATTGCCCAGATAGACCTCGGCCCGGATGCCGGCCTGACGCAGTTCGGCGACCATGCTTTGGTAATCCGCCATGCGGTCGCGATCCATAACGGTGACGACGACGGGGCCTTGGGCGGCTTTCTCAAGACGGCCCTTTGCATCAAGCGCCGCCAAGAGCCGGTCAACGCCAATCGAGACGCCTGTGGCCGGCACCGTCTGGCCCGTAAAGCGCTTGACCAGATCGTCATAGCGGCCGCCCCCCGCGACGGAGCCGAACTGCCGTTTGCGGCCCTTCTCGTCGAGGATTTCAAAGGTCAACTCGGCCTCGTAGACGGGACCGGTATAGTAGCCAAGGCCGCGCACGACGGAAGGATCAAGCTCAATCCGGTCAGGGCCGTAGCCTTGGGCGTCCAGCAGGGCTGCGATCTCTTCAAGCTCGGCGACGCCTTCGATGCCCATGTCAGAGCCTTGCACAAGTTCACGCAGGCGGGCGACGGTTTCGGCCCCGGTCGCACGTTTGGCTTCCATGAAGCCGATCACGACCTCGGCCTGATCGGCATTCAGCCCAGCGCCTTTGGTGAAATCGCCGCTTTCGTCTTCGCGTCCCTCGCCCAGAAGCGCGCGGACGCCGTCCAGACCCAGACGGTCCAGCTTGTCGATGGCGCGCAGAACGATGCCGCGCTCAGCCTCGAACTTGGCGGGATCGGATGGGTCCAGGACACCTGCCACCTCCATCACACCGTTTAGCACTTTGCGGTTGTTGACGCGCACGATGTAATCGCCGCGCTCAATGCCGACGGCTTCGAGCGTATCGCTGAGCATCGCGCAGATCTCGGCATCCGAGGCGACAGAGCCGGAGCCAACCGTATCCGCATCGCATTGATAAAACTGACGAAACCGGCCCGGGCCGGGCTTCTCGTTGCGCCAAACGGGCCCCATTGTGTAGCGGCGATAGGGCGTGGGCAGGTCATTGCGGTGCTGGGCGAAGACGCGGGCGAGCGGCGCGGTCATGTCATAGCGCAGGGCCAACCAGTCGCCGTCATCTTCTTCCTGCCACGCAAAAACGCCCTCGTTCGGGCGATCCACGTCGGGCAGAAATTTACCCAGCGCCTCGACCGTCTCAACCGCACTCGTTTCCAGCGCATCAAAGCCATAGCGATGATAGACCTCGGCAATCTGGATCAGCATTTCGGCGCGCGCTGTGACCTCTGCGCCGAAATAGTCGCGAAAGCCTTTGGGCGTCTGCGCCTTGGGGCGCGGCTGTTTCTTTTGTTTGGCCATCGGTGTCTCTCAAGGGCTGGCGTTTGGCGCGACGCTTACCGCGCCCGCGCGCGCGGGGCAAGTTGAGCCGGGACGCGCGATATGCAATGAGGACCCCAACGCCACAAAGGACACCGCCATGAGTATCGCGCTGGAAGAAACCGTCGCCCATCTGACCCGTGTGGTCGAAGAGCTGTCTGACGTGGTCGCGCGACAAGAGACAGAGATCGCTTTGCTGAAACGACGTCTGCAAATGGTAATGGAGCGCGAGGCGGAGCGGGAGTTCAGCGAAGGTGGCACTGTGCCGCTCGCGGATCAGAAACCACCGCATTACTAGGGGTGGGGCGAAAACTCTTTAGAAGAGTTTTTGGGTAAGTTTGCGGAAAACTTTTCAGCCTTGGGCACTGTCGTGCCCGCCCCGGACCTGATCCGGGGCCTCTCGGGTTGGGGTTGCGCAACAGTGGCAGCGGGGTCCCGGATCAGGTCCGGGACGGGGGGAGCCTTGCTCACACCGCCGTTACCAAAATCACGCAATACCCCGTCACGGACCCGTGATGTGCGTTCGCGCACATACGCCAAGATCACCGTGCGCGTTTTCAGGTCCACTGTGGAATGCCATTTGTCTGTCATCGGAAGCGCAAACTTCCAAACACACACAACGCAAACACAACACACACAAAGGACTACCAAAATGAAATTCGCTCTTATCTCCGCACTCGTCGTCGCTGCCGCTCCGGCTTTCGCTGACATCACCTCACCTGCTGAAGCCAATGCACAGCACGGGTTTGAGACCAGCTTCGTGGCCTCGAACGATCTGGGCAAAACCTCCCCCGCTGAGATCGCCGGTGAAGGTACCGTCGGCAATGACGTGATCTCCACCCAAAACGTCGACGTGTCGGCAAAGCTGGGCGTCACATCGCCTGCAGAGTTGGCAGCCCGCTAAGACCTAACGCCCGCCTCTCCTGAGCGAAACGGCTCTCAAGGTTCCTCCCGCCTTGAGGGCCGTTTTCGTTTCAGCGTTCTTTCAAATCCTTGGCCAGCACCTGGCCATCATGAAGCAGCATATCCGCCCAACGTGGATTGCCGAGGAAACGTTCGTATACGCTGACAAACACGGTATTTTTGTCCAGCGCAGCACGGCGGCGGTCAGAACAGGGCGTCTCGCGGCCCACGCGACAGACGCGAGATTTCAGCTTTTCATACGCAGTATCGGTTTCCGTAAAGGCCAGATCACGGTTTGAGCGATCGTAGCGGACGGCCTCATGCGTTTCTGTCTCGCCAAAAATGGCGAGGGCGGCGGTAAACTGGCGCGCGCAATTGTCCTTGAAGCCAGTCACGAAATGGGTCCGCAACCCGGTGCTTGACGGGTTCGTGTCATAGAGCCGATAGCCGCGACCTCGCTCGGGATAGCGCGCAACCTCGGTGCCCAGATCAGCGCCGCGCAGCCCGCAGACCCGGGCCAGAGTGCCATAGGGCAACAACGTCCCGCGCGGGACTTCTGGTATCGCATCGGCAGCCGCAGCATCCGGCGCGGCATTCGGCGTTTGCGGCAGGGCGGCGCGGAACAAACCGCCCAAACCGCGACCGGGCGCGGCCTCTGCCGCAGGTTCTACAGCTGCGATTTCGGTGTCTTCGGGATTGGCCGGAGTTGCTTCGACCGTCTGAACGGTTTCGTCTGTCGGTGCCTCCGCCATCTCTGGATCAGACGGACCGCCCCGCAACCGGCGCAAGAACCCGAACGGACCCTGGGCTGTGGTGGGGGCTGTGGCGACAGCGCTTTCCCCTTCCGCCTCCGGCTCCATGATTGTGCTGAGCAAACCGCCTTCGGACAAAGGTTCCTCGGTGCTCACGGCTTCGACCGACGCGGTTTCGGGATCAACCTCGACATCATTGATGTTCGGCAAATCCTCAAGCGCCGGGCCACAGGCCAACAGACCCATGCACAGGATGATCGACAAATAGCGCAAGAAATCTCCCCCCAGAGATGATCCAGCGCTTTTAGCGAGTGCGCGCGTCTGGATCAAGCACGGGCAGCGCGGGTCCGCCTAGACCTCCTCGACGTCCAGCACGCCGGTTAGCGATTTGATCGCGCCTTTGATTTGCGGGGAGACGGGATAGGTTCCGGGCAAGTCAATCTCGACCTCGCCGGGCAGACCCTCGGTCATCAGACAAAGCTGGATCGGGCCTTTGCCTTGCCCGCCTTTGGGCAAATCCTGCAGGACGCGAGCGACGGATTGCACCGCCGTTTCAGCCTCGACGAACACTTTGAGGCCCATGGAACTGGTGTCAATCACGGCGGTATCCAACGGGGTGACGGAACGCCCGAGCAGCTTGAGTTGATCGCTTTCCATTGTCGCTTCAACCGTCAGCATCACCTTGGCTCCGGTCTCCAGATGATCGCGCGCGGTTTCCAACGTGTCAGAGAACATCGTGACTTCGTAGGCACCCGTCGTGTCGGACAGTTGCACAAAGGCAAAGCGATTGCCGCGGGCCGATTTACGCTCTTGCCGGCCTGCAACGGTACCGGCCATCTTGGCAACATGCGCGCCACGCTCGGCCTTTTGCGTCACCTCATGCAGCGTCAACACGCCTTTGCGTTTGAGCGGCCCCATGTAGTCATCCAGCGGGTGTCCCGAAAGGTAGAACCCGATCGCGGTAAATTCTTCCGTCAGACGTTCGGCAGGCAACCAATCGTCCACCGGGCTGAGGCGCGGTTCAGGCAGATCGTCGCCCGCCTCCCCAAACAAAGACACCTGATTGGAGTTGCGCTGGTCGTGAATCGCGGCGGAGTAACCGACGAGACCATCAAGGCTGTCAAAGACGCGGCGGCGGTTCGAATCAAGCTGATCGAACGCCCCGGAGCGGGCCAGCATTTCCAGCGGACGTTTACCGACGCGTTTCAGATCAACCCGGCGCGCAAGATCGAAAAGCGTGGTAAACGGTTTGTCACCGCGCGCGTCGGTCACCAGTTTCATCGCCTCGACACCGACGTTTTTCAATGCACCCAATGCGTAGACGACGCGCCCTTCGGATACGCTGAACGTCGCCTCGGACCGGTTCACACAAGGTGGGATAATCTCGATCCCGAGGCCGCCGCGGTCTGTGGGTTTGCGCACCTCATCGGCGTAGATCGCGAGCTTGTCGGTCAGATGCAAATCGCAATTCATGACACCGGCCATGAACTCCACCGGGTGGTTCGCCTTTAACCATGCTGTCTGGTAGCTGACGACCGCATAGGCGGCGGCGTGGGATTTGTTGAAGCCATAGTTCGCGAACTTGTCGAGAAGGTTCCAAACCTCCATCGCCTTGTCTTTATCGACGCCGTTTTCAGCCGCTCCTTTGAGGAACTTGGGGCGTTCCTCGTCCATGGCTTCCTGAATTTTCTTACCCATGGCGCGGCGCAATAGATCAGCGCCGCCAAGGGAGTATCCGGCCATTTCCTGCGCGATCTGCATCACCTGTTCTTGGTAAACGATGATGCCCTGCGTCTCGTCCAGAATATGGTCGATGGAAGGGTGCAACCCCTCGCGTTCCGACAGGCCATTCTTGACCTCGCAATATTTCGGAATGTTCTCCATCGGTCCGGGACGGTAGAGCGCGACGAGCGCGATGATGTCCTCGATACAGTTGGGTTTCATGCGCTTGAGCGCATCCATCATGCCGCTGCTTTCCACCTGGAACACGGCGACGGTCTTCGCGGCGGAATAAAGCGCGTAGGTGGGTTCATCATCCAGCGGGATCGCGTTGATGTCGATCTCGACCCCACGATCTTTCAGCAAATTCAAGGCGTTCTGGATGACCGTCAGGGTCTTGAGACCCAAAAAGTCGAACTTCACGAGGCCCGCCTGTTCGACCCATTTCATGTTGAACTGGGTGGCGGGCATATCCGAACGCGGGTCTTGATAGAGTGGGACAAGAGCGTCCAGCGGGCGGTCGCCGATCACGACACCTGCGGCGTGGGTGGAGGCGTTTCTAAGCAACCCCTCGACCTGTTGACCGTAGTCCAGAAGACGCGCGACAACCTCTTCGTTTTTCGCTTCCTCACGCAAGCGCGGCTCATCCGCGAGCGCTTTTTCGATGGAAACAGGCTTAACGCCTTCAACCGGGATCATCTTCGACAAGCGATCCACTTGGCCATAAGGCATCTGTAAAACGCGCCCCACATCGCGGACGGCGGCTTTGGACAGAAGCGCGCCGAAGGTGATGATCTGACCGACCTTGTCGCGGCCGTATTTTTCCTGAACGTAGCGGATCACTTCCTCGCGGCGGTCCATGCAGAAGTCGATATCGAAGTCAGGCATGGAAACCCGTTCGGGGTTCAAAAACCGCTCGAACAGGAGCGAATATCGCAAGGGATCCAGATCGGTAATGGTTAACGCATAGGCGACCAGTGAACCTGCGCCAGAACCCCGCCCTGGCCCCACCGGGATATCGTTGTCCTTCGCCCATTTGATGAAATCGGCAACGATCAGAAAATAGCCCGGAAAGCCCATGCCTTCGATGATGCCCAGCTCAAATTCGAGCCGCTTTTCGTATTCCTCGACCGAGGCGGCATGAGGGATGACAGCAAGGCGTTCTTTAAGACCCTCCACTGATTGCCGGCGCAACTCGTCAATCTCGTCATCCGCAAATTTCGGCAGGATAGGGTCGCGCTTATACGCCTTGAACGCGCAACGCTGCGCAATTTCTACCGTATTATCAAGCGCTTCCGGAAGATCAGCAAACAGAGTCGCCATCTCTTGCGGTGTCTTCAGGTAGTGCTGCGGGGTCAACCGACGGCGCGGTTCCTGCTGATCGACATAAGCTCCTTCGGCGATGCAAATCAGCGCATCATG
The DNA here is from genome assembly GCF_020177595.1 of Cognatishimia sp. MH4019. GTDB lineage: Bacteria > Pseudomonadota > Alphaproteobacteria > Rhodobacterales > Rhodobacteraceae > JAHTBL01. Next base: position 171,724 of record NZ_JAHTBL010000005.1, read on the forward strand.
GGCCTCATACATCTTTGCTTTCGGGAAGTAGACGTCGTTTGTCGCGACCAATGGCAGATCCATCGCATAGGCCATTTCGACAAATGGCCGTTCGGTCAAACGCTCGGCTTCGGGCTGGCCCTCCTCGGACGGGTGGCGCTGCAACTCAACGTAAAGCCGGTTGGGAAAGGCAGCGGCGAGGCGGGTCATCAACGCCTCGGCCTTCGGGCGTTGACCGGCTTGCAAGAGCTTGCCCAGCGCGCCTTCAGGACCGCCGGTCAGGCAGATCACACCTTCAGCCCGTGCGGTCAATTCATCGACCGTCACCTGCGGGAGCTGATCGCCTTTGTCCACGTAAAGACAACTGTTCAGCTGCATCAGGTTCTCGTAGCCAAGCTCGTTCTGAGCCAACAAAACAAGGGGCGCAGGATCTTTTGGGCGGGCTCCGGGTTCTGCCGGATCATATGCCAGATCGACCTGACAGCCCATGATTGGCTGCACGCCAACCTTCGCGGCGCCTTCCGCGAATTCGAGCGCGCAGAACATGTTGTTGGTGTCGGTCACAGCCACGGCAGGCATGCCCATATCGACGCACAGACCGGGGAGTTTCTTGACCGGAATCGCCCCTTCAAGGAGGGAGTATTCCGTGTGAACGCGGAGATGAATGAATCGGGGTTGGCTGCTCATTGCTTGACCGTATCGCCGTGTCCGGCCCGATGGAAGCGGTCGCGCTGCGAAAAACGACCTTGCAAGATGCAGTGCCCCGAGTAGCGTGCATTCCTGACAAGAGACGCGCCAGACAGGGGGCAGCATTGACCGATATTATTGTGATTGGCGGCGGGATCGCCGGGGTCTCTGCCGCGGCGGAACTGGCGGTGGGGGCGTCCGTAACCGTGCTGGAGGCCGAGAACGCGCTGGCCTATCATGCCTCGGGTCGCTCGGCGGCTATGTTTTTGAAAACATATGGCAATCAAACGATCCGCGCGTTGAACGAGGCGTCGGAAGCCGGCCATTTGGCTGCAGGCGTTTTATCCCAGCGTGGCATGCTGTTGCTAGGCAAACCAGAGGAAGCAGAGGCGTTTGAAGCAGAGCGTTTGAGCTTTGGGATGGAGCGACTTACGAGTGGCGAGGCACTACAGAAACTGCCCATCATTAACCCGAAAACCTGCGCTTATGCCGGTTATCTGGACACGGCGCAGGATCTGGATACGGACCTATTGGTGCAAACCTACCGGAAAGCGGCTTTGGCCGCCGGTGCCACGTTTATCACCGGCGTGAAGGTCGATGCGGTCGAGCAGACCGGGGGCAAGTGGCATGTACGCGCGGGCGCGCGAAGCTGGACGGCGGATATCGTGGTAAACGCAGCGGGCGCTTGGGCAGACGAAGTAGCGCAGCTTGCCGGTGTGGCACCTTTGGGCATTCTACCATATCGCCGCTCGATGGCGCGGGTCCCTGCGCCGGGGGGGCATGACACCTCGGACTGGCCCTTCGTCGATGGGATCAATGAGGCATGGTATGCCAAGCCCGACGCGGGGAAATGGTTAATCTCCCCTGCAGATGAAGACCCGGTCGCGCCGCATGACGCTTGGCCCGACGATATGGTTCTGGCCGAAGGGATCGCACGGTATCAGGAGATGGTCACCGAAGAGGTCACGCGGGTCGAAACCACTTGGGCAGGCTTGCGGAGTTTCGCACCGGATCGAGCCTTGGTTATCGGGCGCGACGTCGCAGAGAACAGCTTTTTGTGGTTGGCAGGGCAAGGCGGGTATGGTTTTCAAACCGCCCCAGCGGCCGCGCGTCTATGCGCGGACATAGCGCTAGGGCGAGCACCTGAATTGAGCGCGGATGTGGTGGCGGCATTGTCGTCGGAAAGGTTCTCATGACACGTCTGGTTTCCCCTTCGGCGGCACGAAACGCCGGGCCGATCCTCGCAATTCTGGAACGCATCGCACCGCCTAGCGGGCGCGCGTTAGAGATCGCAAGTGGCACAGGCGAACATGTGTTGCATTTTGCGCATGCGATGCCTGAGATTGACTGGCAACCCTCCGATGTCGATCCCGAACGACTTGCCTCGATCGAAGACTGGGCGCGCGATCACTATGGGAATAATCTGCTGTCCCCGATCGCATTGGACGCAACCGAACCTGGCTGGGCGATGGCGCATGATCCGTTTGATCTGGTCGTTCTGATCAACCTGCTTCACCTGATCTCGGACACCGCTGCCGAAGCCGTTTTGGATGGCATCGCAGAGGCGCTGGAGGATAATGGCACAGCGTTGATCTACGGTCCGTTTTTGCGAAACGGTCAAACGACCAGCGATGGCGATGCGACGTTTCACGCGAAAATCCAAGCGGATGATGCGGAAGCCGGATACAAAGATATCGAGATAATTACTGCCTATCTTCAAGAGCTTGATCTGGCTGTCACATGTCAGAAGATGCCTGCGAACAACATCGCACTCATCGCTCAAAAGTAGCCCAAACCGAAGGGCAGCTCTCGCCGTTTCAAGACCATTAATCCGTCTGCGCAAGGCGGTGGCGTGGCTGCCTGAAGCGTTGTCAGCTCGGCCTCGATGATCCGCGCCAAGCAGTCGAGTGCCTGCGGGTCAGGCGCATCTTCTGCCCGCAGGTTCGTCAAAAACTCCGCATTCAGAAGCACCGTCTTCAGGCTGCCTGAAGGGCGCAAAGAGATGACCCTAACCAGATCGGGGGCGTCTTCCGACTGACAGGCTGTGCCGCATTGTTCGACCGCTTCGGGGACGAATTTCAGGTTGAACCACTCGGCAAAGGTCACGACCCGTAAGCGTGCTGCATTGATATCGTCGGTGTAGCTGAGCCCGTCAGGCAATGTGATTTCTGCACGCAAGGCTGCCGCCGCATCCCCGCTCAGATGGACCTGAACCGGATCGGAGCTGCGGACCATCAGGAGGATAGCGAGGGCGGCCACCAGCAAACCGATGGCGCTAAAGAAAATCACGCGGATCATACTGATCTAAGAAGGGTTGAAACGCTCTACGTCAAGGTTAACCGTCAACGCGGATTGCCGCATTTGTCGGATCGTAGGGGCTATCCTCAACGATTTCCGCATCCCAAAGCTGATCGAACATGCGCACCTTCAGCTTGGTTCCCGACACCGCGAGATCGGGCGTGACGTACCCCATCCCGATCGACTTCGAGAAGGCCACGGAATAGCCGCCAGAGGTCAAGCGTCCCACGCGGGTGTCGCCGTGATAGAGCGCCTCGCGCCCCCATGGATCGGCGTCGTCCGGGCCGTCAATCAACAGCGTTACACATTTGGATCGCACGCCGGTTTCGACCATGGCGTCCTTGCCGTGGAAGTCTTTGCTGAGGTCGATAAACCGAGGCAGATCAGCCTCTTGCGGGGTCGCGTCGCGGCCCAGTTCGGTGCCAAAGGCGCGGTAAGATTTTTCCTGACGGAGCCAGTTCTGCGCGCGCCCGCCAACCAGTTTAAGCCCGTGCTTTTCACCGGCTCTTTCGATCAGATCGAAGAGGTAATTCTGCATCTCGATAGGATGATGCAGCTCCCACCCCAACTCACCGGTATAAGCGACGCGGATCGCGCGAACAGGGCACATGCCCAGTTCGATATCGCGGCACGACAGCCACGGGAACCGCTTGTTGGAGAGCACCGTGGACGGATCAGCATCCTTAACGATCTCATTCAAAACGTCGCGAGATTTCGGACCTGCAATCGCAAAGACACCCCATTGGGTCGTGACATTCTGAATTTCGATATAGCCGAATTCGGGCGCTTTATCCTCGGCGGCTTTACGCAAGAAATCAGCATCGTAATCTGTCCAAGCCCCTGCAGAGACGAGGTAATATTCGTCTTCGGCCAATCGCACGATGGTGTATTCGGTGCGGGTGGTGCCTTTGGCGGTCAAGGCATATGTCAGATTGATGCGACCCACTTTGGGCAGTTTGTTGCAGGTGAACCAATCCAGGAACTGGGTCGCGCCGGGGCCTTTGACGACATGTTTGGTAAACGCAGTGGCGTCGACCAGACCGACGCCTTCGCGGATCGCCTTGGCTTCCTCGACGGCATATTGCCACCATCCGCCACGCCGGAACGAGCGCGCGTCGTGATCGAAATTGTCGTCCGCATTAAGGGGGCCGAAATAGTTGGGCCGCTCAAACCCATTCACACAGCCGAACTGCGCGCCGCGCGCCTTTTGGCGATCATAGACAGGGGCCGTGCGCAGGGGACGGCAGGCGGGGCGCTCTTCATCTGGGTGGTGCAGGATGTAGACGTGCTCATAGGCTTCTTCATTCTTGCGCGCGCTGTATTCGGTGGTCTGCCAGTCGCCGTAGCGCTTGGGATCGAGGGAGGCCATGTCTATCTCGGCCTCGCCTTCGGTCATGAGTTGGGCCAGGTAGTGACCTGCCCCGCCAGCCGCAGTGATGCCGAAGGAAAAGCCCTCGGCCAGCCACATGTTACGCAAGCCCGGCGCAGGGCCGATCAGCGGATTCCCGTCGGGTGTGTAGCAAATCGGACCGTTGAAATCATCTTTCAAACCAACCTCTTCCGTGGTCGGGATGCGGTGGATCATCGACATGTATTCTTCTTCGATCCGCTCCAGATCGAGGGGGAAGAGGTCGGCGCGGAAGCTATCGGGCACGGCGTATTCAAAGCGCGCAGGCGCATTCAACTCATAAGGCCCAAGAATCCAGCCGCCGCGTTCTTCGCGGACATACCATTTGGCGTCCGCATCGCGCAGCACCGGGTGTTCGGGGTTCGATTTGCGCCATTCCACAAGCGCTGGATCAGGCTCGGTCACGATAAACTGATGCTCCACCGGGATGGCGGGGATCTTGATGCCCAGCAGCTTGGCCGTGCGCTGCGCGTGGTTACCTGTGGCGGTCACGACATGTTCCGCCGTAATCACGCTTTGCTCGTCTGACGGGACCAGATTGCCGCCCTTTTCGACCATCTTAGTGATCGTCACGCGCCATTCCGAGCCGGTCCATTCGTAGCCATCGACCTGCCATTTACGCTCAATCGTGACGCCGTGCTGACGCGCACCTTTGGCCATCGCCATCGTAACATCGGCGGGGTTAATATAGCCGTCGGTCGGATGATAAATGGCGCCTTTCAGATCTTCGGTGCGCACCAATGGATAACGCTCTTTGATCTGAGCGGGCGAAAGCCATTCATAAGGCACACCGCAGGTTTCCGCCGTGGACGCATAGAGCATATACTCGTCCATACGCTCGTCGGTTTGCGCCATGCGGAGGTTGCCGACAACATAAAAGCCCGCGTTCAACCCCGTCTCTTCCTCAAGGGTTTTGTAGAACTTGATGGAGTAGTCGTGGATATGCGTGGTGGCATAGCTCATGTTGAAATAGGGCAGCAGACCAGCGGCATGCCAAGTGGAGCCTGAGGTCAGCTCGTCCCGCTCCAGCAGCATCGTGTCCCACCCGGCCTTGCCGAGGTGATAGGCAATCGAGGTGCCGACAGCGCCACCACCGACGACCAGGGCTTTGACATGCGTTTTCATGGGACTCTCCGCGCAATTCTTCGCATTTCTTTTAGCGCGCCAGCGCGCGGGCCGGATCGTTCACCCGACCTAATGCAGCGAAAATGCGACCTTGGCGCGCTTGGCAAGGGCTTGGGCGGTGGCTAAACCCAAACGCAGCACGTGAAGAGGACTATTGTTGATGAAGACGACAAGCACCGTGGCCGAGACCCGCGCGCAGGTGGCGACCTACCGCAAGGCGGGCGAGACCGTGGGGTTGGTGACAACAATGGGCGCGCTGCATGAGGGGCATCTGACGCTAATGCGCGCGGCGCGGGCGGATCATGACCGGGTCATTGCTACGATCTTTGTGAACCCGACGCAGTTCGGGCAGATGGCCGATCTGGCGACCTATCCATCCGATGACAAACGCGACCTGGAGATGCTTGGCGATGAGGGCGTTGATTGTGTCTTCCTGCCGAAAGCGCCCACGATCTATCCCGCCGGGGACGAGACGATTGTCGAGACGACGCGCATGGCGAATATGCTGCACGGAAAGGTCCGTCCAGGCCATTTTCGCGGGGTGACAACGGTGGTTGCGCGGCTGTTCAACATCGTGCAGCCAGACGCCGCCTTTTTTGGTGAGAAGGATTACCAGCAGCTTCAGATCATCAAGAAGATGGTGCGCGATCTGCAAATGCCCCTGACGATTGAAGGCGTGCCGACCGTGCGAGAAAGCGATGGGTTGGCGATGTCTTCGCGTAATGTGCGCCTTGGAGCCGAGGACCGCGCGGCAGCGACGGTTCTGTATCAGTCGTTGATGGCAGCGGACGCTGCGGCAGCCAAAGGCACCACAGTCGAAGAGATGTGGTCCGTGATCGCCGACATGATCACCGCCGAGCCGCGCGCGACCTTGAAAGCAGTCGATATTGTCGAGGCCGAGAGCCTTGATCCCGTATCCGGGCCGTTGAAAGGGCCCACGGCCATTATGATCTCTGCCGAGTTTGGCGGGGTTCTTTTGATCGACCAACATGTCGTCACACCTGGAGACTAACCCATGAGCACTCAGACCCCGATCCGCCGCAACACCGTCCCGCAGATCGCCGCGCGCAAAGGCGGGGAGCCGATCGTCTCGCTCACCTCGTATCACGCGCACACGGCGGCGATTGTCGACAAATACGCGGATTTTATTCTGGTGGGCGACAGTCTGGGCATGGTGATGCACGGCATGGACAGCACAGTCGGCGTATCACTCGACATGATGATCACCCATGGCAAAGCGGTGGTGCGCGGCACGCAAAAGGCGCTGATCGTGGTCGATATGCCCTTTGGGACCTATGAGGAATCCCCAGCGATTGCCTTCCGCAACGCGGCCAAGATCATGAAGGAAACCGGCTGCGGCGCGGTCAAGCTGGAAGGCGGCGCGCGGATTGCCGACACGATCCGCTTTCTGACCGAGCGCGGCATCCCGGTGATGGCCCATATCGGTCTGACGCCGCAATCAAGCCATGTGATGGGCGGTTTTAAAACCCAGGGGCGGGACGAAGACAGCTGGCCCCTGCATGAAACCGACGCGAAAGCCGTAACCGAAGCAGGCGCATTCGCGATTGTGCTGGAAGGCATGGTCGAACCACTTGCTGCCAAGATCACCAAACAAATCCCGATCCCATCCATCGGCATCGGCGCGTCTGTCGAATGCGACGGACAAATCCTTGTGCTGGAGGATATGCTGGGTCTGAACGCATGGACGCCGAAATTTGTGAAAGTCTACGGCAATCTCGGCCCGCAAATCGAAGAAGCGGTCAGCCAATATGCCGACGAGGTTAAGTCGCGGGCCTTCCCGACAGAGGCTGAGACCTATTCCTGACCGCAGTGCCCTGCAAAAAAGCTTATTCCCTTAACGTCCTTCACTCTATAAAGCCATGTAACAGCTTTATGACGCCTTTGGGTGAGGGACATTACAATGCGCGATTTGACCTATTGGAGCAGCCGTCGGCTGGTCACGACCGTGTTGATCCTGAATGCCATCATGATTTTGCTTGGCTATCTGGATGACAATATCTTCAAGCATTACGACGAGCGCAGGGCTGGGACATATATCTCGGTGATTCTGCTGCTTTTGCTAGGTGTAACGAACTTTCGGATTTTTCTGCAACGGCGCAGCCACCTGATTTGGTTGCTTATGGCCGTTGGTTTTGTCTTTTTGGCCTATGACGACCAGTTCAAGTTCCACGAGGGGTTTGATCGAGACATTCACCGGTTCTTTGGCATGACCCAGACCCCGCTAACGGATCGGTTGGATGATTTCATAATCGGCGCTTATGCGATTTTTGGAGCAGGCGCGCTGTATCTCGCCCGAGCTGAAATCATGCGGTATAAGATGCTGTTCGGCTACCTTGCCGTCGGGTTTGCCATCGTCGCGGTCTCTGTCGTTCTGGACGCCGTAACCAACGACAAAGCTGTTCTGGAGTGGATGGGCCTGTCTGACACGATGGTCTCGACCCTGAAAAGGATGCTCGGCACATTTGAGGAAGTTTGCAAATTGATGGCCGAAGCGGTGTTTCTGGCCGGGTTCTTTGAAGTGCTGCGCCGCGTGAGACAAGAACAAGACATCACATCGGAAAATCGTGCCCCGGCCTAAAGCATCACTCTTAATCGAGACGCTTTTCCAGATAATAAAACGCTTGCGACCCCTTGTAATCGCTCAGCTGCCCAAAGACACGGTACCCAACTTTTTGATACAGCGCTCGGGCGACTTCACTGCGGGTTTCGAGATGGATGCGGATGCAATTGCGGGCCAGCGCGTGGGTCTCGGCACGGTGTAAAAGCTGGCGGCCCAACCCCTGGCCCTGGTAGGTCTCGTCGACCCAAAGCTCTGCTATATGGGCACTGCGAAACGCGATATCGCCCTTACAGCCGCCGCAAAGCGCCCCTGCCTCGTCTTCAAGCGTGAGCAGGAAGGTCTCAAGATCAGAGGTCCGCAGGGTTTCGCCAGTTTGAACCAATCCGTCATGAAGAGCACGCGCCTTGTCTGGATCGGTCGGAGTATGCAAATGAAACGTCAGGCCCGACATCTTGGTGGGCGCACCTAAAGCATCGCCGGGACGACCTGATCGGGCGGGCGGTGGCCGTCATCGAACGTCTTGATATTGATCAAAACCTTCTCGCCCATCTCCATCCGGCCCTCTTCGGTCGCTGATCCCATATGCGGCAACAGAACGACATTCCCAAGCTCACGAAGGCGCGGATTGATGTCCACGCCGTGCTCATAGACGTCGAGGCCAGCACCGGCGATTTCGCCCGCGCGCAGCATCCGTGTCAGCGCATTCTCGTCGATCACTTCACCGCGCGACGTGTTCACGATCACCGCGGAGGGCTTCATCAGCTTCAAGCGCCGTGCATTCATCAGATGGAAGGTCGAGGGCGTGTGCGGGCAGTTGACCGACAGAATGTCCATGCGGCTCACCATCTGGTCGAGGCTTTCCCAATAGGTCGCCTCCAGCTCGGTCTCGATCTCGGGGCGCAGGCGCTTGCGGTTGTGATAGTGGATCTGCATGCCGAACGCCTTGGCGCGGCGCGCTACGGCCTGACCAATACGGCCCATGCCCAGAATGCCCAGACGGCGCCCGCCAACCCGACCACCGAGCAACGCCGTGGGGGCCCACCCGGTCCACCGACCGGTCTGCATCATCGCAAGCCCTTCGGGGATGCGTCGCGTCACACTGAGGATCAGCGCCATCGTCATATCTGCTGTGTCTTCCGTCACCACGCCGGGCGTGTTGGACACCAATATTCCCCGCTGGCGCGCGGTGGAGACGTCGATATGGTCTACCCCTGCCCCGTAATTCGCTATCAGCTTGAGCCGCTCACCCGCGCCGGCCAGCATCGCGGCGTCAATCGTATCGGTCACCGTCGGCACCAACACATCCGCGCGCTTCATCGCCTCGGCCAATTCGGACTTTGACATCGGCGCATCATCGCCGCGCAAATCGACATCAAACAGCTCTTTCATCCGCGTCTCGACAGCCTCTGGCAACCGTCGCGTCACGACAACACTCAGCCTTTTGGTCGGCATAGAGCCCCTCCTGATGCTTCCCTTACGTCTTCGTTGCTGTCAAAGTGGCAGCATTAAACACGCGCCACAAGAGCGCGCGGGAAAAACGGGCAAACGAGCGGTTGGTATGAAAACACTGGGAAAATGTGTGGCATTCGCTGTGCTGTGCGTGATCGGCGCACAGGCTGTCGCGTCCGAGCGCGGCCCTGTGACGAATCTGCCGATCCCGCGCTATGTGTCGTTGAAAGCCTCGGAAGGGAATGTGCGGCGCGGCCCATCGCTGACCCACCGTATCGATTGGGTCTTCAAACACCGCGATATGCCGCTGCGCATCACCGCCGAGCATGGCCATTGGCGGCGGGTGCAGGACCGTGACGGTGCAGGTGGCTGGGTACATTACTCTCTGCTATCGGGCACGCGCACTGTGATCGTGGATGAGGACTTGCTGCAAATCCGCAGCAAACCTGAGCCGGAAGCGTCTGTTGTCGCGCAACTGGAGTTGGGCGTCGTGGCGCGGCTGGGCCCGTGTAACGAAACGTGGTGCCGGGTGACCGCAGGCGGCCATCGCGGCTGGGCCGACAAATCCAAGCTTTGGGGTGTCGCTCAGGACGAGCTGCGCGACTAGGCCTTACGCGCCGTGCCCATGTAGATGATCGCTGTACCGGGCAACCGCCCGAATGTGAAATCAAGCCGTTTGTTGATGCCGCGCGGGCCAAGCCCGGTCAACGCGCCAACCTCGAAACCGGCCTCGGCAAGGGCCGCTTTCAGCTCGGACGGCTTGATGAACATCTCCGGATCATGGGTGCCTTTGGGTAGTAGTCCCAGGATGTTCTCAGCCATCGTGATCACCGCAAGCCGCGCAATCGGGTTGCGATTGATCGTGTCGAACAACAACATTCCGCCCGGTTTCAGCACTCGAGCGGTTTCATGCAGAACCTTTTGCAGATCGCTGACATGCTCCAGCACATCGACGCAGACAACCGCGTCGAAGCTGCTGTCTTGGTATGGCAGCGCTTCGCCCACGCCGACATCATACCGGATGTCATGGCCCGACTGCTGCGCATGAACTTGCGCTGCGGCAATCGCATCGGCGGCGGGATCAATGCCCGTGACCTGCGCGCCACGCTCGGCCAAAGCCTCCGCCATGAAACCACCTGCACAGCCAAGGTCTAGGACGGTTTTCCCATCCCAATCCATGAACTTATCGAAATATGACAAGCGACCTGGCACCATGTTCTTGAGGGTGCGCACCCAACGGATTTCGTCCGACCACCAGTCAGCGGCCACAGTGTTATAGATCGTCAGATCGTTGCGTTGCATGTTCATGCCGCAAGACCTAGCGGCCTAGGCCGCCGTGTCGAGGCCACGCCCTTTCAGCAACGCATCCACCCCCGGCAACCGCCCCCGGAACGCTGTATAAAGCGCCTCTGGGTCCTGGGAGCCGCCTGTCGACAGGATCGTGTCTTCCAGTTTTTTTGCCATCTGAGCATCAAACGGACCGCCCGCTTCTTCGAACGCGGCGAAGGCGTCGGCATCCATCACCTCAGACCACATGTAGCTGTAATAGGCGCTCGCATAGCCCCCGCCCGAGAACACATGGGCAAAATGCGGGGTGGCATGGCGCATCCTGATCGCGGGGGGCATTCCGATGCTGTCCAGCACCTCGGCCTGTTTGGCCATCGTGTCTTGCGGGGCGGGGCCATCGTGAAACTCCAGATCCACGAGGGCGGAGGCAACATATTCCACCGTCTGAAACCCCATGTCGTAATTGGCGGCTTTCAGCAGACGCTCCAGCATGTCGCGCGGCATCGGTTCGCCGGTTTCGGCATGGGTCGCGAATTGCGCCAACACCTCTGGCACTTCGAGCCAGTGCTCGTAAAGCTGGCTGGGCAGTTCGACAAAATCGCGCGGGACGGATGTGCCGCTGACCATCTCGTAAGTGACATCGCTGAGCATCTGGTGCAGCGCATGTCCAAACTCGTGAAACAATGTCCTCGCATCATCATACGACAGTAAAGCGGGCTGATCTTTGGGCGGTTTCGCAAAATTACACACATTTACGACGATGGGGCGGATGTTACCTTCGAGCCTTTGTTGCGCCCGTATCGCGGAACACCACGCACCGGAGCGCTTACCACTACGGGCAAAATAGTCGCCCACGAAAATCGCGACATGCTCGCCATCGCGGCTGACTTCCCAGGCGCGGCAATCGGCGTTGTAAAGCGGCACATCAACGGATGAAAACTCCAGCCCGAAAAGGCGCGAGGCGCAATCAAACGCCGCCTCGATCATCCGGTCGAGCTGCAGATAGGGCTTCAAGATCGCCTCATCCAGATCGTGATCCTGCTTGCGCCGTTGTTCGGAGTAATAACGCCAATCCCACGGCTCCAGATCGCCGTTCACGCCATCGCTTTGCATCATCTGTTTGAGGACCCATGCATCAGCATCGGCCTGCGCCTTAGCGGGTTTCCAGACGTTCATCAACAGCTCGCGCACCCGCTCCGGGGTCTTCGCCATCTCGGTTTCAAGGCGATAGGTGGCGTAGTTCTCGTAGCCCAAAAGCTGCGCCTGCTCGTGACGCAATTCAAGCATCTGACGTGTCAGATCGCGGTTGTCCGTCTCACCGCCCATCGCCCCGCGGGACGTCCAGGCCTCATAGGCTTTTTCCCGCAGATCGCGACGGGAGGAGAATTGCAGGAACGGCACGATAAGCGACCGCGACAGTGTGATGACATGCCCTTGAACGTCTTTCTCTTCCCCTGCGGATTTCGCAGCCGAGCGCAAGAAATCGGGCAAACCGTCCAGATCGCCCATCTCAAGCTCCATGAACCAATTGCGCTCATCCGCCAGAAGGTTCTGGGAAAACTGCGTACCAAGCTGAGACAGCTGGGTGTTAATCTCTTTCAACCGCTCGCGGTCCGCCCCTTGCAGAGCCGCCCCCGCGCGGACAAAATTGCGGTGCTTGAGGTAAAGAACACGGGCCTGTTCTTCGGTCAGATCAAGGCTATCCTTGCTCTCCCAAAGTGCGTTGATGCGATCAAAAAGCGCGGCATTCAGCGTCACATCCGTTGAGAACGCAGCCAGTTGCGGCGAGAATGTCCGCATCAATCCTTCGCGCGTTTCGTTGCTGTCGACACCAGCAACCGTGTAGAAAACGGTCAGCACTTGATCGAGCTTTCTACCGGCCTTTTCAAGAGCTTCAATCGTGTTGGTGAAGGTCGGAGTTTCGGCCTGATCGGCAATCGCATCAATCTCAACCCGCGCTTCGGCAAGCGCTTTATCGAAAGCTGGCTCAAAATGAGCGTCTTCGACCTCGGCAAAGGGCGGCATCTGAAACGGGGTGGTCCAGTCGGCGAGCAGCGGGTTGGTCATGGGCGTCTCCTTTCCCAAATAGGTAGGCGCGCCATGGGGTGTTGTCCATTCAGCCGGTGCCACAAACCGGGCAATCCCGCCTCTTTTTCAGCGCGATCTTGCGGGTCTCACCATAGAGCGCATCATAGATCAGCATCTCGCCACGCAAAGGTGCGCCCGCATCGGTGGCCAGCTTGATCGTCTCCATCGCCATCATCGCGCCGACCACGCCAGGCAAGGGGCCAATCACGCCAGCTTCGGCGCAGCTTGGGGCCAATCCATCAGCAGGAGCTTGGGGGAAAATGCATTGATAGCAGGGGCCGGAATGCTGCGGGTCGAAAACGCTCAACTGGCCTTCCCATTGACTTAACGCGCCTGATATCAAAGGCTTACCAAGCGCGGCGCACACCCGATTAACCAGATAACGCGTGTCGAAATTGTCCGATCCATCAAGGATGATGTCATAATCCGCGATCAGATCCTTCGCGATCTCTTCGGTCAAACGGCGATGATAAGGGCGTACGTCGGCAAAGGGGTTTTGCGCTTTGATCTTGGCTTCGGCGCTGAAGACTTTTGGCGTGCCGATATCGGCATCGCGATGGATGACCTGCCGTTGCAGGTTCGAGTTGTCGACCACATCATCGTCAATCACACCGATTGTACCGATCCCCGCCGCCCCCAGATACATCAACGCCGGAGAGCCCAGCCCCCCGGCTCCGATCACAAGAACACGGGCCGTTTTCAGACGTTTTTGGCCCGGACCGCCAATTTCGCGCAGAACGATATGGCGGGCGTAACGCTCCAACTCGACCGTGCCGAAGGTGCCGGGCTTGGTCGGTTCAGGGTCCGCGCTGACCGGATTTGTGCGCGCCCGGATCGCCATGAGGCCACGCTTGTAAAGCAGCGCCACGCCGACAGCCGCACCGATCAGCAGCCAAAGCTGGGGGCTATATCCTGTCGCTTCGCGCAAAGGGTGTCCGTCGGGCAACGCCACCTGAATGATCATCACGCCAACATAAAGCAGGCCGATCATGATCCATCGCGCCTGATGCGGTGCGCGCATGAAATGACCGATCACCCAAAGCGTGATCGCCATGGTGAAAACGACAATCATAGGACTGAAATCATAGTTAATGCGTTCCCGTGGATCCGAACCCCGATGCCCCGCGTTCTGTGCTTTGCAATGCCTCGGCAAGTTCGAACTTAGCTTGCACCACCGGGGCGACCACCATTTGTGCAATGCGCATGCCGTGCGTGATCGTGAACGCCTCCTGCCCGGCATTCATCACGATGACGCCAAGGGGGCCACGATAGTCGCTGTCGATTGTGCCGGGGCTGTTGGGCAAGGTGATCCCGTGCTTCAGCGCAAGGCCCGAGCGCGGGCGAATCTGCACCTCAAACCCAGCCGGGATCGCGACACGAAGGCCGGTCTGGATGAGCAGCCGCGCGCCGGGCTGCAGCATATGGCCAGCTGCCCGCGCATCCGCTTCAAGATTGGCGCGCAGGTCGGCACCAGCGGCACCTGCTGTCTCGTATGAGGGCAAGCCAAGCGTGGTATCCGCCCCCTCAACCCATTGAAATTTCAGAGTTGGCGTCATTTTAACGCCTCTGCGATGCGTGCCGCCAGACGTTGTGCAACTGCGGTTTTGCTCATCCGTGGCCAGTCTTCCGATCCATCCCCATGGATCAGCGTGACGTCATTTTCAGCCCCCCCCATGATGCCCGTTTCAGGCGAGACATCATTCGCCACGATCCAGTCGCAGCCCTTTCGCTGACGCTTCGAGGTGGCGTTGGCGATGACATCATCAGTCTCTGCTGCAAAGCCGACCACCAGCTTGGGCCGCCCTTTCTTCATCTGCGACACACCCGCCAGAATGTCCGGGTTTTCGGCAAATTGGAGCGTCGGCAGACCGTCTTTGTCTTTCTTGATCTTGCTGTCCGACGCACCTGCCACATGCCAATCGGCCACGGCAGCGGCGAAAATTGCAACCTCGGCTGGCAGTGCAGCGTCCACCGCATCTTTCATCTCGCGTGCAGAGTTAACCTTAACGATCTGCGCTCCACGCGGCATCGGCGCGCTGGCAGGGCCAGTGATGAACTGCACCTCTGCACCCAGCGCGACAAGCGCCTCTGCAATCGCTGTGCCTTGCGCACCAGACGAGCGGTTCGCGATGTAGCGCACCGGATCAATCGGCTCGTGAGTTGGGCCCGACGTGACTAGGATGCGGCGACCTTTCAACGGTCCGTCCCCAAGTGCGGCACTGATAGCTTCAACAATTTCAAGTGGTTCGCTCATGCGTCCGGGGCCGAACTCGCCACAGGCCATATCGCCATCATTCGGACCGACCGTCAGGATGCCGTCACCTTGCAAGGTCGTCAGATTGCGCTGTGTCGCGGGGTGCTCCCACATGCGGACGTTCATCGCTGGCGCGATCAGGACACGTTTGTCGGTTGCCAAAAGCAGGGTCGAGGCCAGATCATTCGCCAATCCAGACGCCATTTTGGCCATCAGATCAGCCGTGGCCGGAGCCACGACGACCAAGTCGGCGGCGCGCGACAGCTCGATATGGCCCATCTCGGCTTCATCGGTCAGATCAAAGAGGTCACGGTAAACCTTCGTGCCAGCAAGGGCTGAGACGGACAGCGGGGTCACAAATTCTTCTGCCGCGCGGGTCAAGACAGGGGTCACCTGTACAGATCGCTCGCGCAACCGGCGGATCAGGTCGAGCGCTTTGAACGCCGCGATCCCGCCGGAGACGATCAAAAGAACATGTTTGCCAGCCAACATCGCCGCGCCTTTCGGTGTTCGAATGCCTAAGCTCTAGGCAAGAGCAGCGCGCGTGGCAAGGTTCTCAGCGAAATGCCGCACAAGGGTCTTCGCGGGGTGCGGGCTCTGTAATTTCAATGAAATCAAACTGTTCACTACTTGGCGGGGTTGCTTCGAGAAAGCCAACTGACCAGACATCCACCTTTGGATCGGCCAGCGCGATCTTGGCCGGGATGCCCCAATCCTTGCGCGCGTGACCATGGCCCGTGATGACGACCACCGGCCCGCCTGTGTCACGCAACGCCTGCAATGTGGTCTGCGCAAATGCGGCGTCGCGCAGGCGCTGTGCTTCTACCATACCGCCCAGCATTTCAGCGGGCATTGCGTTGCAATGAGCGTCGTCCTGTAATTGCTTGCGCGCCTGTAACTGCGCCTCGGGCAGCGGATCCGACAGCCCAAATATGGCCGGCTCGCCCGAGAAAACAGCCGCTGCCCCTTCGGTCATGGCGGCGCGCACGCTCTCGCGGGGTAAGGCCGCGCCGTAGATTGCCTCGTCGCCGAGCGCTTCAAAAATCGGATAATACATCGCGAAATCCGGCCATCCCGTCGCGTTCCAGCCAATGGCGGCCTCCAAGGTGGACAAATCCGTGCGACTATCCGGCGTCGCGCGCCCAGCCTGTTCAGGCGTCAGCATCTCGAAGACGACAGCCGATGGCGCAATCGCTGCGACCGCTTCGGCTTGTTTGATGTGGTGAATGGGGTTGTCGTGAACCTCACCAAGAATGACGACATCGACGTCGGGCAGGTCCAGCGCAAAGACAGGCGCGGCGGCTAGAAAAAACGCCGCGCCGATCAGATTAGTTAAAGAACTCAAAGACTTCTTTCGACTGCGTCTCAAGGCTCTTGCGCATTTTTCCAAAGGCCGCCGCTTCCAGCTGACGCACGCGCTCTTTCGAGAGGCCCAGCTCGTTGCCGAGACTTTCCAAAGTCCGTGATTCGTCACGCAGTTTACGCTCTCGCACGATGAAGCGTTCGCGTTCATTCAAGCAGGACAGTGCAGAAAGCAGCCACTCGCGCAGCGTGTCGTTATCATGGTTATCTTCCACGATATCAGAGCTCTGCGGCCCATCATCTTCAAGCGCATCAATCCATTCGCGACCTTCGTCTTCGGTGGATTGCGTCGCATTCAACGAGTAATCAGAACCCGCCAAACGGCCTTCCATCATCTCGACATCGTGAAGCGGAACGCCCACTTCGGTCGCGATCATCTGGCGCATCTGGTGTTTGTCCAAACGCTCCCCGGCCGAGGCCGCTTCACGCTCAAGACGGGCCTGAACGCGGCGCATGTTGAAGAAGAGCGATTTCTGCGAAGATGTGGAGCCAGTGCGCACCATCGACCAATTGCGCATCACGTAATCCTGAATCGAGGCTTTGATCCACCAGACCGCATAAGTCGAAAAGCGTACGCCGCGATCCGGGTCAAACTTGTCTGCGGCCTTCATAAGGCCCAAACCTGCTTCCTGAATCAGGTCGTTCATCGGCGCGCCATAGCGTTTGAATTTGGACGCCATCGAAATCGCCAGCCGCATATAGGCTGTCACCAAACGGTGCAGCGCTGCCTCGTCGCGTTCATCGCGCCAAGCATATGCGAGACGCAATTCCGTCTCGGCGTCCAGAAGTTCAGCGCGCATGGCGCGGCGGGAAAGGGATTGATCTGAGTAACCATCAAGTGCCATGAGTTGACCCCCCGGTAAATGGCAGCCACGTTTTGTGGCGTTTAAATGGGTTACGGTGCGACAAAGTGGTTGGATCACAACAAAACGAAAAAAAATCGCTGCCGCCCTTGTCTTTGGTGATTGGAGGCGCAGCCAGCGGGAAGTCCGCCTTCGCCGAAAATCTTGTGATCGCGGATGGTGGCGCGCGTGGATATCTGGCAACCGCGCAGATCTGGGACGCCGAGATGGAAGCCAAGGTTGAGCGTCACAAAAAGATGCGCGGCGCGGGGTGGCTGACCATAGAAGAACCGCTCGATATTGCAGCGGCGTTAACGAAGATGACCAATGCGGAAACCATCTTGCTGGATTGCGCGACGCTTTGGTTAACCAATCAGCTACTGGCTGAGGCGCCATTGGAGGAGGCCTCGGACGCACTGGTCGAGACACTTGTCGCCGCTCCGCAAAAGATCGTCGTCGTGACGAATGAGCTGGGTCAGGGCATCGTGCCAGACAACGCCTTGTCCCGTGAGTTTCGAGAGGCGCAGGGCCGCCTGAACCAGAAGATCGCGGCACGGGCTGATCTGGCCGTCGCCGTAATGGCCGGGCTTCCGATGGTCCTGAAAGGCCGCCTCCCATGAGCCGCTTTTGGATGGTTCGCCATGGGCCGACACATGCCAAGACAATGGTCGGTTGGTCAGACCTTCCAGCCGACTTGAGCGATACAGGCGCCCTCGCACGCTTGCGCACCTACCTGCCAGACGCGCCCGTGATTTCCTCTGACTTGATCCGCGCCTCGGCAACCGCTGATGCGATCCAGGACCAGCGTCCACGCTTGCCCCCTACCCGCGATCTGCGCGAGATCAATTTCGGCGCATGGGAGCAACGCAGCTTCGCCGATGTAGAAGCCGAAAGCCCCGACCTGATCCGTGCCTATTGGGAACAACCCGGCGACGTGCGCCCACCCGGCGGCGAAAGCTGGCACGATGTGCAGACGCGGGTGAACACAGTCATTGACGGGTTGATCGGAACTGCCCCTGACATCATCGTCGTCTGTCATTTCGGGGTGATCCTGACGCAGGTTCAACGCGCCCTCGGGATCAGCGCCTATGACGCATTTGCCAACAAGATCGACAACCTCTCCGTCACCGATCTGAGCTTCGACAACAGCTGGCATATCGGCGCGATCAATCACCGCCCGTGATGCAAAATCCAACAATTTCGCGCTTTGCGATGCGTGTTTCCGGCGCTTAACCTTCATTCCACGACATATGATCTTTATATCGGAGACCGCAGCTTTTCGTCGTGGTCCATGCGCGGCTGGCTGATGCTCAAGGCGTTTGACCTGCCCCATCGCACCCATCTTGTCGGGCTTTATTCAGGCACAATGGCCGATGATCTGGCCGATCTTGCGCCCGCCCGACTGGTCCCCGTGCTGCGCACGCCAGAGGGCGATGTCAGCCAGGATACCCTCGCCATGGCCGAGACCCTGAACGAACGTCACCCCGATGCCGGGCTCTGGCCGAAAGACCAGTCCGCCCGTGTTTTGGCCCGCTGGCTCGCCGCGGAAATGCACTCCGGTTTCGGGGCATTGCGCGAGGCCTGCCCAATGAATTTACGCACGAGCTGGGTGGATTTTCCGGTCAGCGACGCCGTGAAATCCGACCTCACGCGGATTGAAACACTCTGGTCCGAGGCACGTTCCAAATTCGGGTCCGGTGGTCCTTGGCTGTTCGGAAAATACTCTTTGGCCGATGTGTTCTACGCCCCGATCGCAGCACGGATCGCCGGCTATGGTTTGCCGGTGAGTGCGGCTGCTCAAAGCTATGTCGATGCGCATCTGGCAGATCCGCTTTTCCGGCAATGGCGTGCGATGGGGGCGACGGTCAGCTATGCGCCGATGCCCTACACGCAACCGCTTGAGACACGTCCTTGGCCCGGTCCGACACCAATCCCGGCTCGTCCAATCCAGACCGGCCCATCGGTAAACTCCGCCTGTCCCTATTCCGGCGATCCGGTTAGGGACTTCATGGAGACCGGCGGGAAGGTCTACGGCTTTTGCAACGCTTTCTGCCGTGACAAGACGATTCAAGACCCGGAAGCCTGGCCCGACTTCACGGCCATTTACCAATCGTAAACACCTTCTGCGTTAACCATCCCTAACAGCGGTTAACGGAGATATCATGGTCGCCCACGCCTACACGGTCGCCTTTGAGGGCGTCGAAGCCCGGATGGTCGAGGTGCAATGCGCCGTGACTGCGGGGCTGCCCGCTTTTTCAATCGTTGGCCTGCCGGACAAAGCGGTCTCGGAGGCGCGAGAACGCGTGCGCGCAGCGATGACGGCCATGTCAATCGCGCTCCCCTCCAAGCGGATCACGGTTAACCTGTCACCTGCAGACCTGCCAAAAGAGGGCTCGCATTTCGATTTGCCAATCGCGATGGCGCTTCTGGCCGCGCTTGACATCATCCCCGGCGAAGACGTCGAAGGATGTGTCGCTTTGGGGGAACTGGCGCTCGATGGGGTGTTGGTGCCTGTGATCGGCGCACTGCCCGCAGCGATGGCCGCGGCGGAACAGGAACGCGGTTTGCTTTGCCCGAAAGCCTGTGGGGCCGAGGCCGCTTGGGTCGGCGCGACAAAAGTCACGGCAGCGCACACCTTGCTGGACGTCGTGCGGCACTTCACCGGCGAGCGGGTGATCGACGCGTCGGAGCCCGGCGAAGTGGCGTTGGCCGGATCGGGTAAAGACCTGCGCGACGTCAAAGGGCAAGAGCGCGCCAAACGCGCGTTGGAGATCGCAGCCGCAGGCCGCCATCACCTTTTCATGGTCGGCACGCCCGGTTCGGGAAAGTCGATGCTGGCCGCACGGGTGCCGGGCATTCTACCGCCGCTGGCACCGGTGGAGGCTTTGGAAACCTCGATGATCCACTCGCTTTCAGGGCTGCTGGATGAAGGCGGCATTTCCCGCGCGCGACCCTTTCGCGAACCGCATCATACGGCCTCCATGGCGGCCATCGTCGGCGGCGGGCGCGGGGCAAAACCGGGGGAGATATCGCTCGCCCATAATGGCGTTCTTTTCATGGACGAGTTTCCCGAGTTTCCGCGCGCCGTGCTGGAAACCCTCCGCCAACCCATCGAGACCGGCGAGGTCATGGTCGCCCGCGCCAACGCGCACATCCGCTACCCTTGCCAATTCATGCTGATCGCTGCGGCAAACCCTTGTAAATGCGGCTATCTCAGCGATCCCGCGCGCGCCTGCGCCCGCGTTCCGCACTGCGGCGAGGATTATCTTGGTCGCATCTCTGGTCCGTTGATGGACCGGTTCGACCTGCGTGTCGAAGTTCCCCCCGTTGGCTATCAGGATCTCGATCTGCCGCCTTCCGGCAATACCTCGGCCGAGGTTGCTACCCGGGTCGCAGCCGCGCGCGCGATCCAAACTGCTCGTTTCGAGGGTAACGCGAACGCCCGCGTGAACGCCGACGCGGAAGGGCCTTTGCTGAACGACATCGCCACGCCAGACGCCGAGGGGCGTGCCTTTCTGAACAAGGTGGCAGAGCGTTTTGGCCTGTCGGCGCGCGGCTATCACCGTGTGCTGCGGGTCGCGCGTACCATCGCTGATCTGGATGGCGTCGAGAATGTCAGACACCCCCATATCGCTGAAGCCGTCAGCTACCGCCTTGTCATGGCGCGCGAAAGTTAGCGCTTGCCTTCAATGGCTTGCCAGATCTTTTCCGCCACGTTTATGCCGTCAAACCGCTCAAGCTCCTGAATGCCGGTTGGGGAGGTGACATTAATCTCCGTCAGGTAATCGCCAATCACGTCGATACCGACAAAGACTTGTCCATGGTCGCGCAAAGTCGGCCCGATTGCTTCGCAAATTTCATGCTCGCGCGCCGTCAGACCAACTTTTTCGGGCGTGCCACCCACATGCATATTCGAGCGCGTTTCACCTGCGGCGGGAACGCGGTTGATCGCGCCGACGGGGGTGCCATCGACAAGGATGATGCGCTTGTCGCCCTTGGAGACATCCGGCAGGAATTTCTGCGCAATCAGCGGCTCGCGATTGATGCCGGTGAAAAGCTCATGCAGAGAGGCGAGGTTACGATCGTCCGGGCCAAGGCGGAAAACACCTGCGCCGCCATTGCCGTAAAGCGGCTTGAGGATCATGTCGCGATTTTCGGCCTTGAATGCTTTAAGCGTTTCCAGATCGCGGGCGATGGTCGTTGGTGGCGTAAGGTCCGGAAAATCTAGCACAAGCAGTTTTTCAGGGTAATTGCGCACCCAAAACGGGTCATTCATAACAAGTGTGTCCGGGTGCACGCGGTCCAGCAGATGGGTTGTCGTGATGTAGGACATATCGAATGGCGGGTCCTGACGGAGCCAGACAACATCGAACTCGGCCAGATCAACGGATCGCTCTTCACCCAATGCAACATGATCGCCCTGGACACGTTTTACCGTGAAATCATGACCGCGCGCGGTGATCTTGCCAGCCTCATAAGCCAGCTTGTCAGGCGCATAATAAAAGAGGCTGTGACCGCGCGCCTGCGCTTCTTCAGCAAGTCGAAAAGAACTGTCGGCATTGATGTCGACGCGGTCAATCGGGTCCATCTGGAAGGCGACTTTAAGGGGTTTGACAGACATCGAGCGGCCCTTCTTTGCAGCGGTTCCCCTACATGGCCCAGCACTGCGGCAGGTGCAATGGCGTCAGAACTGCCCGAAAGCGTTTTCGAGGATTTCGACAGCCCCGCTGTCATTAACAAGGGCGACGTCAAACCGGGCATCGGTATCCTGCCCGTTAGGCTGGGTGCCCAAAAATTGTGCGGCGGAAGCCATGATGCGACCGATCTGCCGCCCGGAGACGCGAGCAGCCGCAGCCGCAAAATCACGCGCCTTTTTCACTTCGACAAAGATGACACCACCGTTTTGGGGATCGCGCAGGATCAAATCGATCTCACCGCCCGCACCGCGCCAGCGTTCCGCCAAAGCCGCACAGCCTGCCGCCCCGTATTGACGCATGACCGCATGTTCCGCAGCCAGACCGCTGTGATATGCAACAGCCCCGCTCACGAGGATTTCCCCATCGCGAGCGCCATTTGATACACCTCACGACGCGGAACCGACAATGCACCCGCAACAACGGTCGCAGCGTCTTTCACTGAATG
Source organism: Cognatishimia sp. MH4019 (assembly GCF_020177595.1). Lineage (GTDB taxonomy): Bacteria > Pseudomonadota > Alphaproteobacteria > Rhodobacterales > Rhodobacteraceae > JAHTBL01. The sequence goes on from NZ_JAHTBL010000005.1 coordinate 194,226, forward strand.
GGTTTTCAATGCGTCTTTCAAAGCTGCCTCTATATCTTTCTCATCCGTTTCAACCGTGCCGGGTCGATCAATCAACACGACAACTTCACCTTTGATACGACGCGTTGCGAATGCGTCGGACAAAGTTCCAAGGCTGCCCCGCGCCACTTCCTGAAACTTCTTCGTCAACTCACGGCATATCACGGCCTGCCGATCCTGCCCAAGGGTATCGCACGCGTCGGTTAACAAGGCGTTGAGACGTTTGGGACTTTCGTAAAGCACCAATGTCCCGCTGATTTCGCGTAGCTCCGACAACCATGTCTGGCGCTGTGTTTTGGCAGAGGGCGCAAAGCCCGCAAAAAAGAACCGGTCGCTTGGCAGCCCTGCAACGGTCAAAGCCGCCAAAATAGCGGATGGGCCGGGTGTGCTGTCGACGGCAATACCCGCCTCGATTGCAGAACGGGCCAATTGATAGCCCGGATCGGCCACCAAAGGCGTTCCCGCCTCAGATGCGTAGGCCAAGGATTTGCCCGCGCGCATTTCTGCGACCAGCCGGTCGCGCACAGCAGGCGTGCTGTGTTCGTGATACGCCACGACCTGACGATCCCCTAGCGGAACGCCATGAATTTCCATCAGTTTTCGCAAGGTCCGCGTGTCTTCGGCGGCCAGAATATCGGCAGAGGCCAGCACATCAAGCGCCCTGAGCGTGATATCTCGGGCCGTGCCGATAGGGGTCGCCACGAAGGTGAGACCGGCGGATAATGGCACGATGCGGTGATTCAAGCCTAGACCCCTTGGTTGAGGCGTTTATGCTCCGTCTCAAATGCGGAGAATCCGCTTCGAGGGAGTGTTACCATCATGATCGCCGTTTTCCAGAAGACCCGCAAGTCGGCCACCCGTGCTTTGGTGGCACTGTCGTTTGCGCTGCTCGCGGCCTGTGAGCCGATCCAGATGACAGGGCCTGCAGGTGGCAGTGGCCCGGCGATCAACACAGATGCGCCTGTGCCGGTGGCTCTTCTGGTGCCCGGAGGGGGCAGTGCCGGGGACGGCATCGTCGCGCGCGATCTTGAAAACGCGGCCCGTCTGGCAATGGCCGATCTGCGCGACGTGCAGATTGATCTGCGGGTCTACAACACTGGCGGCAACGCCCAGCAGGCTGCCGTTTTGGCCCAGCGTGCGGTTGATGAAGGAGCCAAGATCATCCTTGGCCCGCTCTTTGCCGAAGCCGCTAACGCAGCAGGCGTCGCTGTGGCCGATGACGGTGTCAATGTGCTGTCTTTCTCCAACAACACCTCCATCGCGGGCGGCAATGTCTTCGTGCTGGGCAACACATTTGACAACACCGCCGACCGTCTGGTGAACTACGCCAAACGTCAAGGCAAGCAGCGCATCCTTGTGGTGCATGCACGCAATCTGGCGGGTGAAGTCGGGCGGGACGCGATCCGCAAAGCGCTGGCCCGTCACGGTGTCGCGCAAGCCGGCATCACCGATTACGAGTTCTCGCAAGAAGGTGTTCTGGCCGCTGTGCCGCGCATTGAAGGCGCGATCACCGCGCAAAACGCAGATGCGATTTTCCTGACATCGGACACTGCAGGGGCTTTGCCGCTATTCGCACAGATGCTGCCTGAATCGGGTGTGACACCGGATAACACGCAGTTTATCGGCCTCACACGCTGGGATATCCCGCAGCAAACACTGGCGCTGCCCGGTGTGCAGGGTGGCTGGTTCGCACTGCCTGACCCGACCATGTCATCGCGCTTCCGGTCACGTTATCAAGCCGCCTACGGTGCAGCTCCGCACCCGCTGGCCGGTCTCGCCTTTGACGGGATCGCCGCCATTGGCGCGCTGGTGGGTCAAGGCAACCGGGATGCCCTGCGCGGGCGCGGTTTGACACAAGCCTCCGGGTTTGTCGGGACGAATGGCGTCTTTCGTTTGCGCGCGGATGGGACTAATCAAAGGTCATTGGCCGTTGCGACGGTCCGCAACAATCAGGTGGTGATCCTTGACCCTGCCCCAACAAGTTTCCGCGGCGCTGGTTTCTAACCCGGACGAGCTGACATTCGAGACAGCCCCGGCGCTGATCTGCCCGGCTGGCGAGATATTTGATGTCGAGGCGCGGAAAACCGCCCTTGATACCGCACTCGAAGGGCTGAGCGATCACGGAAAGATCAGGGCCGAAACCGTCAAGCACCTGTCTGCTGCGCGCAAGGAAGGCCGCGCCCGTATCGCCGAGGCCTTTACCGCCGATCCGTTCAATTCCCGCGACGCAACACGCAGCTATGCCTGGCTGACGGACCGTCTTGTCACGACCGCCTTCCGCATCGCTACCGAAACACTGCACCCCCTGCCCAGCCCCACCGAGGCCGAGCAGCTTTGCGTCATCGCTGTAGGCGGCTATGGCCGGAACGAGATGGCACCGCATAGCGATGTCGATCTGCTGTTTCTCACACCCTACAAGATCACCCCCTGGGCCGAGAGCGTCATTGAATCGATGCTCTATATCCTGTGGGATTTGCGCCTGAAGGTCGGCCATGCAAGCCGCACCGTCAAAGACAGCCTGCGCCTTGCGCGGGAGGATTACACGATCCGCACGTCTTTGCTTGAGATGCGCTGGCTCGATGGGGAGGCCGGGCTGGCCGAAGCGCTCAGAACCCGGCTGTCGAGCGAGCTTTTCTCAAGCACCTCAAGCGATTTCATCGACGCCAAATTGGCCGAGCGGGACACACGCCACCGCAAACAAGGTGGTCAGCGCTATGTGGTCGAGCCGAATGTGAAAGAAGGCAAAGGCGGGCTGCGCGATCTGCAATCGCTTTTCTGGATCGCGAAATACATGCATGGCGTGACAGATGCCCGCCAATTGGTTGATCTGGGCATGTTTTCGGACGAGGAATTCGAGACATTCATTCAGGCCGAGGATTTCCAATGGGCGGTGCGGTGCCATCTGCATCTGATCACCAACCGCGCGATGGATCAGCTGACCTTTGATCTGCAAGTCGAAGTGGCAGACCGCATGGGGTATAAAGACCGGGCGGGCCGCCGCGCGGTTGAGCATTTCATGCAGGATTACTTCCGCCACGCCACCTCGGTCGGCGATCTGACCCGCATCTTCCTGACCGGGCTTGAAGCCATCCACGCCAAATCCGAGCCGATGCTGGCGCGGTTCTTCAAGCGCAAGAAGAAGGTGCCCGAGGGGTATAAGATCCTGCACAACCGGATCACAGTGTCAGACGAGGCGACCTTTCTGGCCGACAAGCTGAACCTGCTGCGCCTCTTCGAGCAGGCTTTGCGCACAGGCTACCTGATCCACCCGGATGCAATGCGCCTTGTGGCCGCCAATCTGGACCTGATTGATGATGAGATGCGCGACACACCCGAAGCGCGGCGCATCTTTCTTGATCTGCTGCTCAAGCACGGCAACCCCGAACGGGCGCTGAGACGCATGAACGAACTGGGCGTGCTGTCAGCTTTCATCCCGGAATTTGAGCCCATCGTCGCGATGATGCAGTTCAATATGTATCACAGCTACACAGTCGATGAGCATACGATCCAATGCATCTCGAACCTCGCGCAGATCGAGCGCAAGGAACTGGTTGAAGAACTGCCCGTCGTCTCTGGCATTCTAAAGGATGGCGTGAACCGCAAGGTTCTCTATGTGGCTTTGCTGCTCCACGATATCGGCAAAGGGCGGGACGAGGATCACTCGGTCCTGGGGGCCAGGATCGCGCGCAAAGTGGCACCGCGCCTTGGTCTCAAGAAGAAAGAAGTCGACACGGTGGAATGGCTGGTGCGCTATCACCTGCTGATGTCGGATATGGCGCAGAAACGCGATATTGCCGATCCGCGCACCGTTCGTGATTTTGCCAAGGCTGTGAAAACGAAAGAGCGGCTGGATCTGCTGACCGTACTGACCGTCTGCGACATCCGCGGCGTTGGTCCGAATACATGGAACAACTGGAAAGCCGTGCTGATCCGCGCGCTTTACAGGCAGACCCGCCGCGCGCTGGAAACCGGGCTTGAAGACCTCAACCGCGAGAACCGTGGTGCGGAAGCGAAGAAGGCTTTGCGCGAGGCGTTGGATGGCTGGGATGCCAAGGCGATCCGCACGGAAACCGCGCGTCATTACGATCCTTATTGGCAAGGTCTTCACGTCACCGCTCATGTGGTTTTCGCCCATATGCTGCGCGATATCGACGCCGACGAGATCAAGATCGACCTGCATCCGGATGAAGACCGCGACGCCACGCGCGCCTGCTTTGCCATGGCCGATCACCCTGGCATTTTCAGCCGTGTCTGCGGGGCCTTGGCCATCGTCGGGGCCAATATTGTCGATGCGCGCACGTTCACGACGCAAGACGGGTTCGCGACCGCAGCCTTCTGGATCCAGGATGCCTCGGGCGCGCCCTACGAGGCCAGCAAACTGCCGCGCCTGAACCAGATGATCGAGAAAACGCTCAAAGGCGATGTCATCGCGCGCGAAGCTCTGACCCCCAAGGACAAGATCAAAAAACGCGAGCGGGCGTTCAAAGTGCCGACCTCGATCACCTTCGACAATGAAGGATCGGATATCTACACCATCATCGAGGTCGATACCCGCGACCGCCCCGGCCTGCTCCATGATCTGACGCAGACGCTTGTCGCCTCCAACATCTACATCGCAAGTGCCGTGATCGCGACCTATGGCGAGCAGGTGGTGGATACGTTCTACGTCAAGGATATGTTCGGGCTGAAATTCCATTCTGACGCCAAGCAGAAAACTATCGAAAAACGCTTGCGCGATGCCATCGCCAAAGGCGTTGAACGGGCTGCCGAATGAAGCCTATCCGGCTGGTCTCGGGGTTTCTGACCGTTGGCGTCTGGACCTTGCTCAGCCGTGTCTTGGGCTTTGTGCGCGACGCGACCATTGTCGCTTTGCTGGGCACCGGGCCTTTGTATGAGGCCTATGTGGTCGCGTTCCGGCTACCCAACATGTTCCGCCGTTTCTTTGCGGAAGGCGCGTTCAACACGGCCTTCGTGCCGATGTTTTCGAAAAAGGTCGAGGCGCAGGATGGCGCGCATGAGTTCGCGCAAGATGCGTTTAGCGGGTTGGCGTCTATCCTGATCGTGCTGACACTCGTCGCGCAGCTCTTCATGCCATGGCTGATCTACGCTATCGCCAGCGGCTTTGCCGGTCAGGAGAAATTCGACATCGCCGTCGATTTCGCCCGCATCGCCTTTCCGTATATTCTGTTCATCTCACTGGCGGCTCTGCTCTCGGGGGTGCTGAACGCCACGGGCCGCTTTGCCGCCGCCGCTGCCGCGCCGGTTCTGCTGAACATCCTCTTCATTTCTGCGGTCGCCATCGCGGTTCTAGTCGACGGAAGCGTCGCCGATTGGCTGATCTGGGCAATCCCTGTGGCGGGTGTTGCGCAGCTTGCGCTGGTCTGGGTCGCGGCCTCCCGCGCGGGGTTCCGACTGACCTTCCGCTGGCCGCGCATGACCGCTGATCTCAAACGCCTTGCCGTGATCGCCGCCCCTGCTGCGCTTGCAGGCGGTGTTGTGCAGATCAACCTTGTCGTTGGACAACAAGTCGCCAGCTATTACGACCGCGCGGTCAGCTGGCTCTATAACGCCGACCGCCTTTATCAACTGCCTCTTGGCGTCGTCGGGATTGCCATCGGTATCGTCCTGCTCCCCGACCTGTCCCGCCGCTTGCGCGCAGGCGATGCAGAGGGTGGCCAACACGCCCTCACCCGCGCCGGAGAACTGGCGCTCGCGCTCACGATCCCTGCGGCTGTGGCGTTGATGATCGTGCCCATCCCGCTCGTCTCGGTCCTCTTTGAGCGCGGCCTTGTGACCGCCCAAGACACTGCTGCCACCGCTGCCGCTGTCGCGATCTACGGCCTCGGCCTGCCATCTTTCGTGCTGCAAAAAGTGCTTCAACCGCTGTACTTTGCCCGCGAAGACACCAAAACGCCGTTCTATTTCGCCTTGGTTGGCATGATCGTGAATGCCGTGCTCGCGGTGGGTCTGGCATATTCCATCGGCTGGCTCGCCTCGGCCATCGCGGCCACTGTCGCGGGTTGGGTCATGGTGCTTTTGCTGCTTGTCGGGGCGCGCAAGCTTGGGCCCGAGGCGCGGTTTGCAGCCGGGTTCGGCACTCGCATTTTCAAGATCACACTGGCCTCAATCGGCATGGGCGCGGTGCTTTGGGTCGCTGCCCTTCTGATGACGCCGGGCCTCAACACGGCTGGTATACGCTATATCGCGCTTCTCGCCTTGATCAGCATCGGCATGGCCAGCTACGCCCTGATCGGTCAGCTCATCGGCGCGTTCCGTCTGTCCGAGTTCCGCGCCGCATTGCGTCGTTAATCCCGCCGAATGCGCTGCCTGATATAACGCCATCCACCCGGACACACAAAAACGGACACCACAAACCCCGCAACAAAGCCTGCGATATCGGCCACCCAATCCATGCCGCCACCAAAGAGCAGCCCAAAAATCAGCTGAATAAACAACAAAAACCCGATCAGGGTGAACGCTCGAAACTGGTTTGCACCATCGTTTACCAACCGCACCCAAAGCAAAAAGGTGAACGCGCCAATCAGCCCGTAAACCGCCGGATATCCCCCAATCAGCGGAAAGGTCTCATCCAGCAACAAGCCATAGGCCAAGGCCCCGGCGACCGAGGACAGCACAAAAACGGCCAGCACGGCCCAGGCGGCGAATACCTCACCCACCATCTTGCCCAGCGCCAAGAGGAACACGCAGACAAAAAGCGTGTGCGTGAAAGTCAGATGCACGAACGGGTAACTGACAAACCGCATCCAATCGCTGGCCGTGCCTTCGCCCCGCGCCACCATTCGGTCAAAAACCTGATTGAAAAACGAATAATCGTTGATCGCCTGATTGCGCCATCCAACGGCCTCCGGGCCGCCAAGGATGCCGCGCTCGCCCAGCAGGAACATCAATTCGATCCCCGCAATGAACAAAAACAGCGCCACCACAATAGGCGGCAATGGATTGACCGGTGAGATATTGTTCTGCTCGCTCATCTGGCTCTCTTTCTTGACGGGCCGTTACACCATGGGTAAGCCAACCCGACTTGAAACGCCAGCATGAGAGACCCCATGTCCGACAGCCCCTTCACCCCGCGTGTTTTCTCCGGCATCCAGCCGTCCGGCGGGCTGACGCTGGGCAACTATCTGGGCGCGATCAAGCGTTTTGTGGACATGCAGGAAGACGATTTCGAGACGATCTATTGCATGGTCGACATGCATGCGATCACTGTCTGGCAAGACCCCGAAGCACTGCGCCATCAGACCCGCGAGTTGGCGGCGGGCTACATTGCGGCAGGCCTCGATCCGGCCAAGTCGATCATGTTCAACCAAAGCCAGGTCGCCGAGCATGCCCAGCTTGCGTGGATCTTCAATTGCGTCGCCCGTATGGGCTGGATGAACCGCATGACGCAGTTCAAGGACAAGGCCGGCAAGAACCGCGAGAATGCGTCAGTTGGGCTGTTCACTTACCCTGCGCTTATGGCGGCTGACATTCTGGTTTATCATGCGACCCATGTGCCTGTGGGCGACGACCAGAAACAGCACCTTGAGCTGACCCGCGACGTCGCCACCAAGTTCAATCACGACTTCGGCGTCGATTTCTTTCCGCTGACCGAGCCTGTGATCGAAGGCGTCGCCACGCGCGTGATGAGCCTGCGGGACGGATCGAAGAAGATGTCCAAATCGGACCCGTCCGATATGAGCCGGATCAACATGACCGATGATGCGGACGCGATCGCCAAGAAAATTCGCAAAGCCAAGACCGATCCTGAACCGCTGCCCGCCACGCTCGATGAGTTGTCTGACCGCCCCGAGGCGCGTAACCTGATCAATATCTACGCAGCCCTTGCTGAAGAAGACGCCCAGACCGTGCTGACCCAGTTTGAAGGCAAACAGTTTGGCGACTTTAAACCCCAGCTTTCCGATCTGGCTGTGGCCAAGCTGTCCCCCATCGCCGATGAAATGGCCCGGCTGATGAATGATCCTGCCGAGATCGACGCAATTCTCGGTAAAGGGGCCGCGCGCGCCCGTGAGATCGCGCACCCCATTCTGGCCCGCACCTATGACATCGTCGGGATGATCCAAAGCTAGGCGCAGGCCTTCGGCGAGGATATTTGGAAAAAGCGAAGGGGCGGCGCGCGTTAAGGTTAATGGGACCGACGCCTGTCTTCTTTTGTCTACAAATACCTGATCTCAGCCTTGCCCCTTGCGCAAAGCTGGACGTTTACGAACCGCACCCGTAGCTTGCCCGGCGAGGGAGACACGATCATGGCCACCGGCATCAATATCCGCACCTATTTCGAAGGCACCTGGCACGACGGCGACATCCCCGTAATGAAGGCCGCCGATCATGCCATGTGGCTTGGCTCGTCCGTCTTTGATGGGGCACGGTATTTCGATGGCGTCTGCCCCGATCTTCATGCCCATTGCGCGCGGGTGAACGCGTCTGCCGAGGCGCTGATGATCACGCCCACCATTTCTGCCAGCGACATGGTCGAGATCGTGTGGGACGGGCTTGCGGCCTATTCGAAAGACACAGCCGTTTATATCCGCCCGATGTATTGGGCGCTCGAGGGCGGGCCGTTGGGCGTGTTGCCCAAGGAAGGGGCCACGGGCTTTGCCATCTCGCTTGAAGAGATCCCCATGCCCGCCGCTGGCACAGCCACCACGCTGACGCGCACGCAGTTCCGCCGCCCGGTCTTGGAAGACAATGTGTGCAATGCCAAGGCGGGCTGTCTTTACCCTAACAACGCGCGGATGCTGCTGGAGGCCAATCGCAAGGGCTTTGGCAATGCGCTGGTGGCCGACGCCATGGGCAACGTGGCGGAAACCGCGACGGCCAATGTCTTCATGGTGCACGACGGGGTGGTCTTCACGCCCATCCCCAATGGCACGTTTCTGGCAGGCATCACACGGGCGCGTCACATCCACAACCTGCGCGAAGACGGCCAGGAGGTTGTCGAAAAAGTCCTGTCTTTCAATGATTTTCACGAGGCTGACGAGGTTTTCCTTTCGGGCAACATGATGAAGGTTACCCCCGTGACCGCGTTTGACGACACCCGGTATCAGGCAGGCCCCGTAGCCAAGAGGGTGCGCGAGATGTATTGGGATTGGGCGCATTCCACCGGCTGAAAAGAATTGCCACCCGCCGCACGCTCGGTCATGATGCAAGGCGATTTCTGGGAGGTTTCATGCGCAAGTTTCTGGTCGTTCTTGATGACAGCCGCGAGTGCCTCAACGCGATGCGCTTTGCGGCGATGCGCGCCTCTCACACCGGGGGCGGCGTCGAGATCCTGTCGATCATTCCGCCCGATGAGTTCAACCACTGGATCGGTGTCGGTGACATCATGCGCGAAGAAGCGCGCGAGAGGATCATCGCCCATTTCGAGGTTTTCGCGAAGTGGATGCGGGATAAGCAGGGGGTCGATCCCGAACTGGTGATCCGCGAAGGCGAAGCCGTGCCGGAGATTATGGCGCAGGTCAAAGAAGACGGCGAGATCGGTGTGCTTGTGCTGGGGGCTGCGACGGACAAAAAAGGTCCGGGCCCGCTGATCACGCAATTGACCAAGAATGCCGGTGAATTGCCGATCCCGATGACGATTGTGCCGGGCGATCTGTCCAAGGAGCGGCTTGAGGCCATCACCTGAGCGCATCAGCGCGACGTTTTAGAACAGTTCTAAACCTTGACACCCCTCCCTGCCGACCGCATATCTTGGGTCTACCCACCGGAGGCAGCGCCATGTTCATTCAAACCGAATCGACCCCGAATCCCGCGACACTGAAATTCCTGCCCGGTCAGACCGTGCTGGAAACCGGAACAGCGGACTTCCCCTCCAAAGAGACGGCGCACAAGTCGCCTTTGGCCACGCGTATCTATGCGGTTGATGGCGTCACAGGTGTCTTTTTCGGAAATGACTTCGTGACGGTGACAAAGGCGGATGAAACCGACTGGGATCACATCAAGCCATCGGTTCTGGGCGCAATCATGGAGCATTACCAATCCGGCCAGCCGGTGCTTGAAGGCGATGCCGAAACCGCTTCGGGCCATGCAGAGCATACGGGCGAAGACGCTGAAATCGTTGGCCAGATCAAAGAATTGCTGGATACCCGCGTCCGTCCGGCTGTGGCGCAGGACGGTGGCGACATCACCTTCCACGGCTTTGATCGCGGCATTGTCTATCTGCACATGCAGGGTGCGTGCGCGGGCTGCCCCTCTTCGACCCTGACGCTGAAAATGGGGATCGAGAACCTGCTGCGCCACTACATCCCCGAAGTGATCGAGGTGCGCCCGGTTGCCGCCTGACGCCCCCACCTCGGAGGACCCGGTTTTGACAGGGCGCTGCTATTGCGGCGCCTTTTCATTGTCTGCGAGCGCACCGCTGACAGTTGCCTATTGCCACTGCGCAGATTGCCGCCGTGTCAGCGGCGCGCCAGTCTCTGCTTTCGCCGCTTTCGATCCGCAAAACATTACGATCACACCTGCACCCGAAACCTCTGTCACGGTCGCCCCCGGTGTGACCCGTTGGTTTTGCGCCAAGTGTGGAACGCACTTACAGGCGCATTATGACTATCTGCCCGATCAGCTTTATGTGCCGATTGGCCTTTTCGATGATGCAACGTCGCTAAAGCCGGAAAGCCATTCTCATAGCGGCTCCAAACTGCCATGGCTTTGCCTGACGGATACGCTTCCGCAAGCGGAAGGCTCTGGCCGCGCCCGGCTGAGCGGCGCAGGCGCATCGCGCAAAACATGATCCTCGCCTTCGACACCTCTGCGGCCCATTGCACCGCAGCCCTTTTGTCGGGTGGCAAGGTCCTGGCGCACGCCCATGAGGACATGGCCAAAGGCCAAGCCGAACGCCTGATGGTCCTGCTGCAAGAGGTGCTGAGCGAAGCGGGCGCGACCTATGCCGACCTCACGGCCATCGCGGTTGGCACCGGGCCGGGCAACTTCACAGGCATTCGCATTTCGGTCTCTGCCGCGCGGGGGCTGGCCTTGGGCCTGGGCATCCCGGCCATTGGCGTCAGCACGCTTGAGGCGCAGGCCTTCGACACGCCCGGCCCGGTTCTGTCTACCGTCGATGCGCGCCGCGATCAGGTCTACCTCCAGGGCTTTGGCTACCCAGATGCTCCGCCGCCGCAACAGCGTGCCCTCGACACAATCGCTGGCCTCGCCAGCCCTCCCGGCCTGACGGTTATCGGCGGTCGCAGTGATGCGGTCAGCCGCCAGCTTGACGCGCGCGCGACCGCCTCCGCCTACCCGTTGGCGGAAGCCTTGGCACTGGTCGCTGCCACCCGCTTGTCAGAGCCGCAACCGCGTCCCAAGCCGCTCTATATCCGGCCAGCTGATGCCGCCCCGCCGCGCGATCCGGCCCCTGTCATCCTGTCATGACTGCTGCCGATCTGGCCGCCACCCACGCGCTGAGCTTCACCACACCGCGCCCATGGTCTGCGGTCGAGTTCACCGATCTTCTAGCCAGCCCCCACATTCACCTGCTGGGCGATCCGACAGCGTTCCTGATGGTGCGCACGGTCTTGGACGAAACCGAAATCCTGACCCTCGCGACGCACCCGGATCATCGCCGTAAAGGTCATGCCCAACGCCTTCTCGACCAGCTGCACGAAAACCAGACCGGGCGCATTTTCCTTGAAGTCGCGGCTGACAATCAGCCCGCGAAAGCTCTCTACACACATGCTGGCTACCGGGCCGAGGCGCACCGCAAAGACTATTACCGCACGCCCGACGGCACCAAAATTGACGCGCTGATCATGGTGCGAGACCCGGTAAGTGACTAACCATGCGTCACAATTGTGAAATCGCGCGCACACAGGCCGCGTTCTACCCAAAAACCGGTTGACGGTCCTTCCACCCTGCGGCCTACTCCCTTGCAGGATCGGACAGATCTGTCTGTGGGTGCATAAAAGGTGGGTAAACCCTCCGCACCGAAAACCAAACCTGGGAGACCACATATGAGCCTCATGAAATCGCTTCTCGGCGCCGCCGCCAGCCTAGCCCTCAGCGCAGGCGCGAGCTTTGCCGAGCCCGCCCTCATCTTCGATCTGGGCGGTAAGTTCGACAAATCCTTCAACGAGGCTGCTTTTGGCGGCGCGACCCGTTGGGCCGAAGAAACCGGCGGCTCTTTCCGCGAAGTCGAGCTGCAGTCAGAAGCCCAGCGCGAGCAGGCTCTGCGCCGGTTCGCCGAAGCTGGCCTGAACCCCATCGTGATGGCGGGTTTCTCGTTCGGCTCCTCGCTTGAAACTGTCGCTCCCGATTTCCCCGACACCAAATTCGTCATCATCGACATGGTCGTCGACCAGCCCAATGTTCGCTCGGTCGTCTTCAACGAGCATGAAGGCAGCTATCTGGTCGGCATGATGGCCGCTAAAGCCTCCGAGACCGGAACGGTCGGCTTCATTGGCGGCATGGATATCCCCCTGATCCGCAAGTTCGCCTGCGGCTACGTCCAGGGTGTCAAAGCAGTGAACCCGGACGCCGAAGTCATCCAGAACATGACCGGCACAACGCCTGCTGCGTGGAATGACCCCGTCAAAGGTGGCGAGCTGACAAAGGCGCAGATCAGCCAAGGCGCTGACGTGGTTTACGCGGCCGCCGGCGGCACCGGCGTAGGCGTTCTGCAAACCGCAGCCGACGAAGGCATCCTGTCGATCGGCGTGGACAGCAATCAGAACTATCTGCACCCCGGGCAGGTCCTGACCTCCATGATGAAGCGCGTGGACAACGCCGTCTATGAGGCGTTCAGCGCAGGCGTCGATGTCGAGACCGGCTTCAACGTCATGGGTCTGGCCAATGACGGCGTCAGCGTTGCAATTGACGAGTTCAACGAACCCCTCATCACCGACGAGATGACAGCCGCGGTTGAAGAAGCAACGGCCAAAATCGTTGCCGGTGAAATCACCGTGCACGACTACATGTCCGATGACAGCTGCCCGGTGATGTAATCCCGATGGATGGGCACAAGACTGAGGAGCGGCTGGCAACGGCCGCTCCTGCCATTGAACTTCGCGGCATCTCAAAGGCCTTTGGGCCGGTGCAGGCGAACAAGGACATCTCGATCAGCGTCCAGCCAGGCACGATCCATGGGATCATCGGCGAAAACGGGGCCGGGAAATCGACCCTGATGTCGATCCTTTACGGGTTTTATAAAGCCGACAGCGGCACGATCCTGATCAATGGGACCGAGACGACAATCCCTGACAGTCAGGCCGCGATCGCCGCGGGCATCGGCATGGTGTTCCAGCACTTCAAACTGGTCGAAAACTTCACCGTGCTTGAGAATGTGGTCCTGGGTGCCGAAGACGGCGCACGGTTGACCCCTTCGCTCGGCAAGGCCCGCAAACTGCTCACTGAACTGGCGACAGAATATCAGTTGAACGTCGATCCCGAAGCTCTGATCGAGAACCTCAGTGTCGGCCATCAACAGCGCGTTGAAATCCTCAAAGCGCTCTACCGCCGCGCCAATATCCTTATTCTGGATGAACCCACGGGCGTGCTGACCCCCGCAGAGGCCGATCACCTGTTCCGCATCCTCAAGGGCCTGCGGGACGAGGGCAAGACGATCATCCTGATCACCCACAAACTGCGCGAGATCATGGAGATTACCGACACCGTCTCGGTCATGCGGCGCGGTGAAATGACCGCAACAGTCAAGACGGCCGAGACCTCGCCCGAGCATCTGGCCGAGCTGATGGTTGGCCGCAAAGTTCTGTTGCGTGTTGATAAAACACCCGCAAAACCGGGCGCTAAAGTATTGGAAGTTGATAACCTTCGCGTTGTTGACGACAAGGGCGTCGAGCGCGTCAAGGGTATCCACCTTGAAGTGCGCGCCGGCGAAATCCTCGGCATCGCAGGTGTCGCAGGCAACGGCCAGTCCGAATTGCTTGAGGTGCTGGGCGGCTATGCCAACGGCTCTGGCATGATCCGCGTCAATGGTGAAGAGATCGACATCACAGGCTCCGCCTCCGACGCGCAGACAAGACGCGCGCGCGGGATCGCCCATGTACCGGAGGACCGCCAGCGCGAAGGTCTGATCATGAATTTCCACGCGTGGGAAAACACCGCCTTCGGCTATCACAAAGACGCCCGCTATAATCGTGGCCTGCTGATGGACAATGTCGCGATCCGTAAGGACACCGAAGCCAAGATGGAGCGTTTCGACGTCCGCCCGCCCAATTGCAACCTGCACGCCAAAAACTTCTCGGGCGGGAACCAACAAAAGATCGTTCTGGCGCGTGAGATTGAGCGGAATCCCGACTTGCTGCTCATCGGCCAGCCCACCCGCGGTGTTGATATCGGCGCGATTGAATTCATCCACCAGCAGATCGTCGCCCTGCGCGATACCGGCAAGGCGATCCTGCTTGTCTCGGTCGAGCTTGAGGAAATCCTGTCGCTTTCGGACCGCATCGCCGTGATGTTTGACGGCCAGATCATGGGCGAGCGCCTGCCTGATCAAACCGACGAGAAAGAACTGGGCCTGCTGATGGCAGGCATCTCAGGGGAGGCCGCCTAGATGGACCGGATGCCAAAATGGGCGGACGTCCTGCTGATCCCGCTGATCAACTTGCTGATCGCTTTTGCGCTTTCCGGGCTGGTCATCTTGGCCATCGGCAAAGACCCCGTTGTCGCCTTGCAGACGATGGTCCAGGGCTCTTTCGGGTCCACCAACGGCATCGGCTATACCCTTTATTATACAACGAATTTCATCTTCACAGGCCTTGCTGTGGCCATCGCCTTTCACGCGCGATTGTTCAATATCGGCGGCGAAGGCCAAGCCGCATTGGGCGGGCTTGGCGTCGCGCTTGTGTGCCTTTCGATCCAGTGGCCGCACTGGCTTATTGCCCTACCCGCCGCGATGGTCGGCGGCGCGGTTTTCGGTGCGGCTTGGGCGTTTATCCCGGCCTATCTGCAAGCCAAACGTGGCAGCCATATCGTGATCACGACGATCATGTTCAACTTCATTGCAGCCGCCCTGATGGGCTATCTGCTGGTCGAGGTGATCAAGGCCCCCGGCTCCATGGCGTCGGAAACCTCGCCCTTCCCGCCGGGCGCGTCCTTGCCCACCTTCCACGAAATGCTCGCCCCGCTGGGCATTGAGTTCAACCGCAACACGCCTGCGAATGTCAGCTTCCTCGTTGCCCTCGCCTGTCTGGTGTTCTTTTGGGCCCTCGTCTGGCGCACGCGCCTAGGCTATGAAATCCGCGCTTTCGGCCAATCAGAATCCGCGGCGATCTACGCGGGCATCAACCCTGTCAAAATCACGGTCATCGCGATGCTCATCTCTGGTGCCTTCGCGGGCCTCATGGCGATCAACAACGTCATGGGCGAGGCCGAACGCCTGATCCTGAACTCTGTCGAAGGGGCGGGCTTCATCGGCATCGCTGTCGCGCTCATGGGGCGTTCGCACCCGGTGGGAATCCTGCTGGCGGCACTGTTGTTCGGGTTCCTCTACCAAGGCGGGGCCGAACTATCGTTGTGGGAGAACATCCCCCGCGAGCTGGTCATCGTGATCCAGGCCCTCGTGATCCTGCTCACTGGCGCGCTCGACGGCATGGTGCGCGGCCCGGTTGAAAAGCTCTTTGCGAAACGAAAGCCCGCCTGATGGATTTCCTGACGATCATCCAAATCCTCGACAGCACGATGCGGCTGGCCACGCCGCTTTTACTGGCCTGCCTCGCTGGTCTTTTCTCGGAACGCGCGGGCATTTTCGATATCGGGCTGGAGGGCAAAATGCTCGCCGCCGCGTTCCTGTCCGCTGCTGTTGCTGCCGCCACAGGCTCGGTCTGGCTGGGCTTTCTGGCAGGCGTCGGCGCCTCCATCTCGCTTGCCCTGATCCACGGTCTTGCCTCAATCACCTTCCGGGGCGATCAGCTGATTTCCGGCGTTGCGATCAACTTTCTGGCCGCAGGCCTGACGGTGATTGTCGGGCAAAGCTGGTTCGGCCTTGGCGGGCGCACGCCTTCTCTTGCCGGGGACGCACGGTTTAATCCGCTTGAATGGCCGCTGGCCGAAACCCTCGCCGATATCCCCGTCGCTGGCCCGCTTTATGCCGAGCTGATCTCTGGCCATTCGATCCTTGTCTATGTCGCCCTGCTCGCCGTCCCGACCTCCTGGTATATCCTGTTCCGCACGCGCTTTGGCCTGCGTCTGCGCGCCGTGGGCGAGAACCCGGGCGCGGTTGATACTGCCGGCATTTCCGTCGTGCGCCTGCGCTTCACCGCCGTCATCATCTGTGGCCTGCTGTGCGGGATCGCGGGGGCCTATCTGGCCACCGGTCTGGCCGCTGGCTTTGTCAAAGACATGACCGCCGGGCGCGGATTTATCGCACTGGCGGCCCTTATCTTCGCAAAATGGCGACCTTGGCATGCGCTTTATGCATGTTTGCTGTTCGGCTTTCTGGAGGCCATCGGTAACCGCTATCAAAGCATTGAACTTGCAGGGTTTATCCTGCCTGTGCAGTTCATGCAGGCGCTGCCCTATATCCTCACCGTGGTGATCCTCGCAGGCTTCGTTGGAAAGGCGATCCCCCCGCGCGCCGGGGGTGCGCCTTACGTGAAAGAGCGTTAATCGCGTCAAAAAACGACCGTCGATCCGATTTGTCGCAACAAGGGGGCTACACGCAGGCCAAATCCTTTTGTAAGGCAGGTTAAGGAGTCGATGCCCCATGCAAATCTATCTGCCCATCGCCGAGGTTTCGGTGAATGCTTTCCTGCTTTTGGGGCTGGGCGGAATTGTGGGCGTGCTTTCCGGCATGTTCGGCGTCGGCGGCGGCTTTCTGATGACCCCGCTCCTCTTTTTTATCGGCATCCCACCCGCCGTTGCAGTGGCGACCGAAGCCAATCAGATCGTGGCCTCCTCTTTCAGTGGCGTGCTGGCGCATCTCAGACGGCGCACTGTCGATCTGAGGATGGGCACAGTCCTGTTGATCGGCGGCCTGATCGGGGCCGCTGTTGGCGTCGTGATCTTCAACTATCTCAAGGCGCTCGGCCAGGTCGATCTGCTGGTGAAACTTTGCTACGTGCTGTTCCTTGGCGTCGTGGGCTCGTTGATGTTTGTCGAAAGCCTCAACGCGATCCGGCGCTCAAAAAATCCTGCGGCGAAGCCCAAGCGGAAGAAGCATAACTGGATCCACGCGCTGCCCTTCAAGATGAAGTTCCGCGTCTCTGGTCTTTATATCTCGGTCATCCCCCCGATTGTGGTGGGGATCACCGTCGGCATTCTTGCCGCGATCATGGGCGTGGGTGGTGGCTTCATAATGGTGCCAGCTATGATTTACCTGCTGGGCATGCCAACAAAAGTCGTTGTCGGCACCTCGCTCTTCCAGATCATTTTTGTCACCGCGTTTACCACGTTGCTGCATGCCACCACGAACTTCACCGTGGATGTCGTGCTTGCTGTGTTGTTGCTTCTGGGCGGCGTGATCGGCGCACAGATCGGCACCCAGATCGGGGTCAAGATGAAGGCCGAACAGTTGCGTATTCTGCTCGCCATCATGGTGCTCGCGGTTTGCGGCAAGCTCGCTTTTGACCTGCTTGTCATGCCGTCCGAGCTCTACTCCATCGGGTTCGAGGGTCACTAGATGCTGCGCCTCGCTCTCGCCTTTCTCCTGCTCGTCACGCCTGTTTCCGCTGAAGAGGTCGTTCTTGGCCTCAGTCAGGACGAGGTCGCAATCAATGCGACATTTGACGGCGACGACATCCTCATTTTCGGGGCCGTGAAGCGCGAAAAGCCGATTCCCAATGGCGACCCGCTTGAGGTGATCGTGGCCGTTGCTGGCCCGTTAGAACCCTTGACCGTGCGCCGCAAAGACAAGCGTTTGGGCATCTGGATCAATGTCGATGCGGTCGTCATTGACGAGGCCCCCAGCTTCTATGCCGTTGCCTCTACCGGCCCGATTGAAGAGGTGCTGAGCAACACCGAAGACCTGCGCCACAAGATTACGATCAACCGCGCGATCCGCTTTGTCGGCGCACCGGAACAGATCACCGATAGCGGCAAATTCACCGAAGCCCTGATCCGTATCCGAAAAGAGGCAGAGCTTTATCAAACCCTTGAAAACAACGTAGAGCTTGCCCAGCAGACGCTGTTCCGCACCCAGATCAACATGCCCGCCAATCTGGTCGAAGGCGGCTACAAGACCCGCATCTTCCTGACCCGCGGCGGCGAGGTAATCAACACCTACGAGCGGATCATCGACGTGCGTAAAGTCGGGCTTGAACGCTGGCTCTACAACATGGCGCATGACACGCCGCTGCTTTACGGGTTGATGTCACTCGCAATCGCCATCGCGGCGGGCTGGGGTGCCTCTGCGGTGTTCCGCATGATCAAGGGTTAACCACGCCCCACGTAAGGCATCTTGGTCGCCATCAGCGTCATCGTCTGCACATTTGCATTCAGCGGCAACGCCGCCATATGCACAACCGCGTTGGCCGCATCCTCCGGTGAAATCATGGGCGGCAACACCTCGCCCTTGGCTTGTGCGGCCTCTGCGATATCCTCAAGGATACCTGTTCGGGCGTTGCCGATATCAATTTGCCCGCAAGCAATATCAAAGGGCCGCCCGTCCAATGAGATCTGCCGCGTCAGCCCCGTAATCGCGTGTTTGGTTGTCGTGTAGCACACCGCGCCCTCACGCGGAGAATGCGCCGAGATCGAGCCGTTATTGATGATCCGCCCGCCTTGTGGGTCCTGCCTGCGCATTTGCTTGAACGCCGCCCGCGCTGCATAAAACATCCCGTTAAGGTTAACGCCGACGGAAGCGTGCCAATCCTCCAGCGGCACTTCGTCAAATGGGGCGGCAGGCACGAAAATCCCCGCATTGTTGAACAGCAAATCGAGCCGACCCACTTGCGCAACGAAGGCGTCAAACGCGCGTTGCACAGCCTCCGCATCCGCCACATCGCAGGGCAAAACGATACCACCTTCGATCTTGGCCAACGCGTCCTCGCGCCGCGCCAAGACGCCTACGGTCCAACCCGCAGCGATCAGCGCCTGTGCAGTCGCCAAACCGATCCCGCTGCTGGCTCCGGTCACAATCGCTGTCTTCATTCAACCTCTCCCTCAAGCGTCAACGGCGGTGGGGCCACGGCCAGATCATCTGTCCGCAAAGGCCCCGAAGGGCGCGACAGCCGATTGCGCACCACCCAGAACAACCGGTTCTGCGCGCGTGTGATCGCCACATAGGCTAGGCGCTTCCATAACGGTTGCCCCGCTTCCGTCCGCCCCATCCGCGCGGCGGCATATAAATCCGGCGCAAAGACCTGCACGTTTTCCCATTGCGAACCCTGCGCCTTGTGGATCGTGACCGCCGCCCCATGCAAAAAGGCCGCCCCCATACGTGCGGCAAAGGGGATGAACGGCTCTTCCTCGTCAGGCATCTCGATCTTGATGATCGAGGCCGCACTGACCTGCGGGTCCTCCGCGCCCATCACGTGCAGCCTAGAGAAACCCGGTTTGCGCCCCTCTTCAAGGTAAACGCATTGCGCCCCCTTGATCAGCCCACGTGCTTCCAGATCCAGCCGCTTTTTGCGGTGCTTCAATGGCAGCTCGATCCCATCGCAAATCAGCGGCTCGCCAGGCAGCAACTCCGTCTCCGGCGCGCCAAACGCATTGCGAAACGCGTGGATCAACCGAATGCGCGTCGCGTTGCGCCAGACCAGCACAGGCGAGCGCGCCATCAAGTCCGCCTCCACCCGCTGCGCCCAGACCACGCGGTCATCGCGCCTCGCGGCATCCTCCACCATCCGCTCGAACTGCTCGAACCCGATGCTGTCATCGCCCAAAGCGTGCGCCAGATCGAGGATCGGATTATCTTCCGCCTGCCGAAATACCCGGTTCAATTCACGCTTACGCGGCCCCTTGATCTCGTCAAAAACCATGCCGCCCGACTGGTTCACCGGGGCCAGTTGCGCCGGATCGCCAAACAGCAAGAGCGTCGGAAAGATCTCCTGCAAATCCTCATATTGCTTGGCATCCAGCATCGAGCTTTCATCGACGAACCCGATGTCCAAAGGCTCCTCGCGCCGCTTCCATCCGGTGATGAAATCCGACCCGCGCAGGCCCGCAGCCGCCAAGGCGCCGGGGATCGACTTGTTATGCTCGTAAAACGCTGCCGCCCGATCCAGTGCGATCTCGGTGAGCCCGTCAATCGTCGGGCGTGATCCGTTCCCGGCAAGCCATTCCGCGATTTTCTCATATTCCGGATCATAAACCGGCGTGTACAAAATCCGGTGGATCGTCGTCGCCGGAACCCCGCGGTTCCGAAGCACACTTGCCGCCTTGTTCGTCGGCGCCAAAATCGCCAGTGTCCGCCGATCCTTGCGCTTGCGCCCCTCATAATCGCCTGAGACGACATCGACCCCCGCCTCGGCCAGCGCCTTGTAAAGCTCTGCCAACAAAAGCGTTTTACCCGATCCCGCCTTGCCAATGACCGCCATCACACCAGACGTGCCACTGCCCGGCGGCATCAATGTGCCTTCGTGCAGATCAACACCAGCCCGTGCCATCAACTCGGCCACAGCGTCATAAGCTTCGGCCTGATCGTCAGAAAATGTGAGTGCGGGAACAGTCATGTCGCGACCCTACAAGGGCCACGCCGCACGGGCCAGCGGTTATGCGGCCCAGGCCGTTTGATCGCTCCCGCCAAACGCCCGCAGCGCCCAATAGCGCGAGACCTCAAAGCTCACGCCTGCGCGCTTTTGCAAGCGAAGCAAGGCCGGTTGCGTAAACGACCAAAGCCCCACGCTGATCTGGTCACGCCCTTCACCCACACTGCCCAGCACCTCGGGCGGCGCACCAATCCTTTGATAAATGCGCACCATCCGCGCATCGAACACTCCAACGAAATGTGTGACCCCAAACCGCGTCATTAACTCAGACCCCGCCAGCATCAACAGTGCCGAGACATTCGCGGTCGCATCGGCAGCCAGACAGAACCGCGTGCACTCCCAAATCCCCGGACTGCTAATCTGAGTGTTCGACAAATGCGCAAAGTGATCATTCACCATCGTGCGCCCCACACTTGGTAAAAACCGCATAGAGCCACCATGCCCGCCGTCCGGCGTCTCCCAGATCACGTAAAGCGGGTTCAGATCATCATATTCATCGCGCTCAAAGCCATCGCCATCCACCGACACCTCCCACCCAAGCCGCCGCTTGAACTGGTCCGCGCGGTCCCGAAACATCGCGTCGCGCAGCTTGGGAAACGCATTTAGTTGGTCTGCATAAAGAAATCTGATCATGGGGGCTCTCCGTCACGTTGCTGAAGAAAAGCCTGTGCCAAGTTGGTTAAAAAATGGCTGCGCCCGATGGGTGTAAGAAACCGTTAAGGTTAACGCCCCGCCCGGCTTTCTTTTGTCTCAAAATACCTAAACCCGGCATCCGCCATTCAAAGCGTCAAACGACGATCAGTCCCAAAGATGTCGCCCGCGCGACTGCATGGGTGGTGTTCATCGCGCCCAGCTTGAACCGCGCACTTTCAATATAGGCGCGCAACGTGTGCTCCGAGATATCAAGCGTGTTGGCGACTTGCGCGCGCGAATAGCCCAGCGCCAGATAGGTCATCGCATCTACCTCGCGCGGCGACAGCGCGCGCGCGGCATCCGGTTGGGCGTTGGGCTCGAACTCCAGGGCCTTTTGGTTAAAGAAATGCGCAATCAGGATCAGATCGCGCAAATTGCGCTCAGTGAAAGACGCCCATTCCGCATCGGTCGCGGTGTCATTCAAGGTAAACAGCGCAAATTGCCCCTGCGGCCCCCGGATCGGGATCGAAAAGCCCTGATTGCCCAGCCCGAAATTGATGGCTTCTTTCATGAAGTTGCGCGCGGCCTTGCTGGACCAGTCCAACCGCTTCCAATCCACCGGGTGAAACCGCTGATAGCAACCCTGTATGACCGGATCGACACGCAGATAATCGTGTTCAAGATAGTGTTCGACCCATGTCATCGGGTAGGTGCCGACGCCGTATTGCTCGCCGTCGCTATTCACCCAATGATAAACGATATGAGCTATTTCGTAGTAATCACGCAGCTCGACCGAGAGCGTTTGAAGATCGTCACGCGATTGGGCGCGCCAAAGGCGATCGATGAGCGATTCCAAATTGCGCACCATCCGTGGCACACTCTCCCCTAGTCGCAAGCTCAGCCGCCGCGACAAGCGCCGCATCGTCAAGCTGTTCTGCGAGTGCGTTCAGACCATTGGCGCCTGCGAAGGTACGCAGATCGGCCAGAACGTCAATTATCCAATCATTTGCCATTTAACACTCTCTAGAGAAGGTTAACAAAACATTAACTCAACTCTAGCACGAGCAGCGTTACAAAAGAATTAGCAACATTGACTAACCCTATTCTGGTGGGGCCAGCGCAACCTAAGTCTTTGAATTTATTGAGGTGAGGTTTGCGCCACCTGTAAAGTCGCACGAAAAAAGCGGCTGTCAAACCAAACTGACAGCCGCTTTAATTTGGTAATACTTACTGTGCAGCGAGCGTATCTTCCAACGTCCGCAAACCCGTCTTCGGCGCTTGAACCAGCACCGACATGTTGCCCGGCTTATGCTCATTGCGCAGCATCTTCATATGCGCTTCGGGCAAATCATCCCACGGGAACACTTCGGACATGCACGGGTCCAGACGACGCTCCACCATCAGGTTGTTCGCGGCAGAGGCCTGCTTGAGATGGGCAAAGTGGCTGCCCTGCAGACGCTTCTGGTGCATCCACATGTAGCGCACGTCAAAGGTCAGGTTGAAGCCCGTGGTACCAGCGCAAATGACGACCATGCCGCCCTTTTTGCAAACAAAGGTCGACACCGGGAACGTCGCCTCACCGGGATGCTCGAACACCATGTCGACATTGTTGCCCTTGCCCGTGATGTCCCAGATCGCTTTGCCGAATTTGCGCGCTTCCTTGAACCATTCAGCATATTCCGGCGTGCCGACCTTCGGCAGCTGCCCCCAGCAGTTGAAATCCTTGCGGTTCAGAACGCCTTTTGCACCCAGCCCCATGACAAAATCGCGCTTATCCTCTTCAGAGATAATTCCGATCGCGTTGGCACCCGCCGTGTTGATCAACTGGATCGCATAAGAGCCCAGCCCGCCCGACGCGCCCCAGACCAGAACATTCTGACCAGGTTTCAGATCGTGCGGCTCATGCCCGAACAGCATCCGATATGCCGTCGCCAGTGTCAGCGTATAGCACGCCGCCTCTTCCCAGCTCAGATGCTTGGGGCGCGGCATCAGTTGCTGCGCTTGCACGCGGGTGAACTGGCTGAACGATCCATCAGGCGTCTCGTAGCCCCAGATGCGCTGGCTGGGCGAATACATCGGATCGCCGCCATTGCAATGCTCGTCGTCCCCATCATCCTGGTTGCAGTGGATGACCACCTCATCGCCCACCTTCCAACGCGTGACCTTGTCACCCACAGCCCAGACGATGCCCGCGGCATCAGAGCCTGCGATGTGATAGGGTTGCGTGTGCCCATCAAATGGGCTGATCGGCTGACCCAAAGCGGCCCACACACCGTTATAGTTCACACCCGCGGCCATCACGAGAACCAGCACTTCGTTGCTGTCGATCTCCGGCACGTCCACGACTTCTTTCAGCATCGCGGTATCAGGATCGCCATGACGCTCGCGGCGGATCGCCCATGCGTGCATCTTCTGAGGCACGAACCCCATCGGAGGCATCTCGCCCACATCGTAAAGCTCCTTTTCCGGAGCGTCGTAAGTGAACACTTCAGTATTCGTATCGAGAGCCATGAAAACCTCCAGGTCGCAAGTGCCGCAGCGCAGAATCGCGCCGTCTTGCCGACTCAGATATTGGGATTTAGGTAATAAAGCAATCCGATTTGAAAGATTTTTGTAACTTTATAACCTTGCAGCCGCAGAAAGTTGCGCGAGTTATGCCGCATCCGCAGCATTCACATGGGCAATCGAGTTCGCATAATACCGCAGAACATGGGCTTCCTCAGGGGCGATTGTGTAATTGTCGTCCTGCTCGATGATCAGGCTGCGCTTGCGCAATTGGCGCAGACCGACCTCGGCGGCATAGGCCAGATCATCACGCGGCAGATGGATATGGGCAGTGTCCATCTCGTTCAGACGGGCTTGCATCTCGGCCTCGATCTGCGCGCGTGACAGGGGACCGTCCGCCGTCAACAGGATCTGGCTCACCAGCGGCACCGGCAAGACCGGCATCACATCTTCAATCCGCGCCATCAATGCCCGGCCCAGCGCTTTGATTTCAGCGCGCGGCGACGAGCCCGTGTATTCCTTCAGCGACAGCGGCTTGCCAAAGCTCACACTTGCATAGCCCATCCGGTGATAGCGGAACGTGACCCACAGCCAGAGCTGCTTCAGCACGAACCCCATGACAACACTCATCCGCGCGCGGAACTTACGGTTCCCCGCTTCCCCTGCCGCAATCAGGATGCGATCTTCCAGAACCCGATCATAGTTAATCGCCACGGGGACAAAGACGATATCGCGCCCCTCAGGATCAAATCCGTCCAGAATATAAGTCAGCAACCCCAGCTTTGGCGGCGCCAGCGCCCCATCAAGGCTCAACCCACCTTCCGGGAACACCGCCTGCGTCACGCCATTGCGCGTCGCCATCTGCACGTAGCGGGCCAGAACTTTGCGATACAAAGCATTGCGCGACTTGCGCCGGATAAAATACGCGCCCATCGCCCGGATCAGCCGCGACAAGGGCCAGACCTGCGCCCATTCTCCCACCGCATAAGACAGTGCAGAGGCCCGCGCGGCCAGATAGGTGACCAGCACATAATCCATATTGCTGCGGTGGTTCATGATGAAGACGACCGTCGCGTCGCGCGGCACGCCCGTCAGCGTCTCGTCATAATGTCCCAGCCGCACACGATACAACGCCGTCGCCAACCATTTGGCCAGCCGCGTCCCGATCCCGAAATAGGCCGTCGCACTGAACGACGGCACGATCTCGCGCGCATAGCGGCGGGCCTGCTCGAACGCCACGTCCTCGCGAACGCCATGCTCCTTGGCATGCTCGACGATCGCTTGCGTGACCTCGGGGTCATAAGATAGCCGCTGGATCATGTCCGTCCGCCGCGCCAGCTTGAAGGGCTCAATCGGCCGTGTCAGCTTTTTGTTCAGCTTGTCCACGACGCGTTCTGCACGTTTGCGGAAGAACCACCGCACAGATGGAAACAGAAAATGGCTCAGCGCAGTGACCGTTGCAAACAGCACCAGCAGCACGAAAAGCCATAGCGGAAGGGTGATGGTCGTAAACATTAATCGCCAACCTATGCCACACTCTGGAAAATCCCAATCCCTGGTCTTACTTGCGTGGTATGAAGATCACGCTCTCGCCCGGCTTCAGCGAAGCAGAACGCGCCCATGCCGCGCAGCTTTATTGGCAGGCTTTCTCTGGCAAACTCGGCAAACTGATGCGCCCCGACGCCAAGGCACTGGCCTTTTTACAAGACGTGCTGAACCCCGATTTCGCGATCAGCGCGCGTGATGGGGCGGGCCAGCTCTTGGGGCTGGCGGGGTTCAAGACAGCCGATGGCGCACTTGTCGGCGGTGAGTTAAGCGACATACAGCGCCATTACGGCCCTTGGGGCGGTCTCTGGCGTGGTCTGCTGCTCACGATCCTCGAACGTGATCTTGAACCCGGCGTTCTTCTGATGGACGGCATTTTTGTCGATGCGAACGCCCGTGGCCAAGGCGTCGGCACCCAGCTTCTGGGCGCCATCCTGTCCGAGGCGCGCACCCGCGACCTTTCCCAGGTCCGCCTTGACGTGATCGACAGCAATCCCCGCGCCCGCGCGCTTTACGAGCGTGAGGGTTTTCAAGCTGGCAAGACCGAACATATCGGCCCTCTGCGCTATCTTTTCGGCTTTTCCAACGCCACGCGCATGACCCATAGCCTATCGTAACGCCGCAACGCAGCGAAAACGCTTGATTATAATCTTTCGCGGAATTAGGAACTCACAGAAGATTATTACCCAAATCGAATCGAGGCTCCCATGACCGACGCGCCGCAAAAAGACCGCCCTTGGCTTTTCCGCACCTATGCGGGGCACTCCACGGCCAAAGCCTCCAACGCGCTTTATCGCGGCAACCTCGCCAAGGGTCAGACCGGCCTTTCGGTCGCTTTCGATCTGCCCACGCAAACCGGATACGACAGCGATCACGAGCTGTCGCGTGGTGAGGTCGGCAAAGTCGGCGTCCCCGTCGCGCATCTGGGCGACATGCGCGCGCTCTTCGATGATATCCCGCTTGAGAAGATGAACACCTCCATGACGATCAACGCGACGGCCCCTTGGCTGCTGTCGCTCTACATCGCCGTGGCCGAGGAACAGGGCGCCGATGTGTCCAAACTGCAAGGCACCGTGCAGAACGACATCATCAAGGAATACCTCTCGCGCGGCACCTATATCTGCCCGCCAAAACCGTCCTTGCGCATGATTACCGATGTCGCCGCCTACACGCGCGAGCATCTGCCAAAATGGAACCCGATGAACGTGTGTTCCTACCACCTTCAAGAAGCCGGCGCGACGCCCGAGGAAGAACTGGCCTTCGCGCTGGCCACCGCCACCGCCGTGCTTGACGATCTCAAGGGCAAAGTCCCCGAAGAACATTTCCCCGCCATGGTCGGCCGCATTTCCTTCTTCGTGAACGCGGGCATCCGTTTCGTCACCGAGATGTGCAAGATGCGCGCCTTTGTCGAACTCTGGGACGAGATTTGCGCAGAGCGTTACGGCGTTGAGGACCCCAAGTTCCGCCGCTTCCGCTACGGCGTTCAGGTGAACTCGCTCGGTCTCACCGAACAGCAACCCGAAAACAACGTCTACCGCATCCTGATCGAGATGCTCGCTGTCACGCTGTCGAAAAACGCCCGCGCCCGCGCTGTGCAGCTGCCCGCTTGGAACGAAGCGCTGGGTCTGCCCCGCCCATGGGATCAGCAATGGTCGCTCCGTATGCAACAGATCATGGCGTTTGAGACGGACCTCTTGGAATATGATGACCTTTTCGACGGCAACCCTGCCGTGGATCGCAAGGTCGCTGCATTAAAAGACGGTGCGCGCGCCGAGCTTGCCCAGATCGACTCCATGGGCGGCGCAGTTGAGGCCATCGAATACATGAAATCCCGTCTCGTGGATTCCAACGCCGAACGCATCATGGGCATTGAGGACGGCGGCACCACCGTCGTCGGCGTGAACCGCTATCAAGAGGCCGAAGAAAGCCCCCTGACCGCAGGCGACGAGGCGATCATGGTCGCCGACAAGGACGCCGAGGCCGACCAACTGGCCCGCCTCGCCGCATGGAAAGACGCCCGCGATGATGCCGCCGTGCAAAAGGCGCTGGAGGCTGTCCGCCAAGCCGCTGCCACAGGCACCAATATCATGATCCCTTCCATTGAAGCCGCCAAGGCAGGTGTCACAACCGGCGAATGGGGCGACGTCGTCCGCGCCGCTTTCGGACAATACCGCGCACCGACGGGTGTCTCCAAGAACCCCTCCAACCGCACCGAGGGGCTGGAGGAAATCCGCGCCCAGGTCGATGCCGTGTCGGATAAACTCGGCCGCCGCCTCAAGTTCCTCGTCGGAAAGCCCGGCCTTGATGGCCACTCCAACGGTGCCGAACAAATCGCCGCCCGCGCCCGCGATTGCGGCATGGACATCACCTATGAAGGCATCCGCCTGACGCCTGATGAAATCGTCACCGCCGCCAAATCCGAAGAGGCCCATGTCGTCGGTCTGTCGATCCTGTCGGGCAGTCACATCCCTCTGATCGGTGAGCTGATGGAAAAGATGCGCGCCGAGGGCCTGGGCCACATCCCCGTGGTCGTGGGCGGCATCATCCCCGAAGACGACGCCGACCGCTTGCGCGCCATGGGCGTTGCCAAGGTTTACACGCCCAAGGATTTCGAGCTGAACCGCATCATGATTGACCTCGTCGGTCTGGTGGATGAGGCCCCGTTGGCTGCAGAATAATCCTGCTTCCCCCTTTGCGAAGCCTATGGCAGGGTCCGAAAAAAGGAGCCTGCCATGACGCCCCATATTGCAGCCAAACCCGGTGATATCGCCGAAACCGTCCTGATGCCCGGCGACCCCCTGCGCGCCAAATGGGCGGCCGAGACGTTTCTCGACGACCCCGTCTGCGTCAACGAAGTGCGCGGCATGCTGGGTTTTACCGGCACATGGCGCGGAAATCGCGTGACGATCCATGGCTCGGGCATGGGCATGCCGTCGCTCTCGATCTACGCCAACGAACTGCTCAAAGATTACGGGGCCAAGACGCTCATCCGCATCGGCTCCACCGGGGCGATGCAGGAGCATGTGAAGCTGCGCGACGTCATCCTCGCAATGACCGCAACGACGCTGAACACGCCGTCCTCAGGCATCTTCAAAGACCTGAACTTCGCCCCTTGCGCCGATTACGACCTGCTTTCTGCCGCAGCCGAGGCGGCCAAAGGCGAAGACTGCACGACCCATGTGGGCGGCATCTATTCGTCGGACGTATTCTACGACGAACGCCAGGATTTGAATGAACAGATGATGCGCCATGGCACGCTTGCCGTCGAAATGGAAGCGGCCGAGCTTTACATCCTCGCCGCGCGTTACAAAGCGCGCGCTCTGGCCGTGCTTACGGTGTCAGATCACCTCATCACAGGCGAAGCGCTGCCCTCTGAGGACCGGCAATCCAGCTTTGGCGATATGGTGGAAATCGCCCTTGAGGCTGCGTTCACCTAAACCGTCGGAAATAGGTATTTTCGGACAAAAGAAGCCGGTAACCGCGCATTAACCTTAACGCGCGCGCCTGTCTTCTTTTGTCGATAAATACCTCAAATCCCATGGGTGCGGTCATACCCGTTCGTCTGAGGAGCAGACCACCCGTCCGGAGCCCGCGCCAGATCATAGACCGTAATCTCCAACGGATAACACTTCGCCTCATCGCTAGAATGCGTGGCAGAGCAATCCCCGCCCGGACAGGCCGATAGAGCGCACAACAGATCAACCTCGGCAAAAAATTCGATGAAATCTCCGGGCTGCACCGGGCTGGCTTTCATGAAGTATTGCTGCGTGTCCCGCGTGAACCCGGTGCACATGAAAACATTCAGCACATCATGGACATGACACTCGGCCTCGCTCAGCGAGAGGTTCAGGTGCTCTGCCACCGCGCGCGTCAGGTTGGAATGACAGCAGTGGTGATAATCCTGTCCGCTCAGCAGGTGGTGGGTATAGGGGTCACAGCGCGTTCCGATCACGTCATGTATCCCGCCTCCGTCTGCATCGAACCGATACCAGTTCAACGTGTCTCGCGTGATTGTCACCATTGGGCGCAGCGTCGGAAAACTGCTCCACAATTGGTGCCCTTCGGTCACATGCGTGCCGTGCAGCGCCCGCGTTTTGCCGGAATAGAACCGCTCGCTCAGGTCATGGGCATTCCACAGGTTCAGATCCCCCACCTGCGGCCCGTCGATGGAGGTGATCCGAAACGCTTGACCCGCCTTGACCTCGAAACACGCCGCCTCGCGCGGCGGCGCGATATGTGTTGCAACGCAGGTCATGCCATCACAGGCCGCACGCAGCGCAGGCAGGTCAGGACGCGGCAGAGTTTCGACCGGATAACAGATCACCGGGGGCACGGGCGCACGGCTTGGCATAAATATGGATCTCCTGTGGAACCAAAGGAAATGGCATGTGTTGAGCAGCATCACATCTATAGGAGACTTACACTATGAAACGCTTTTTCCAACTGACTGCGATTACTGCCTCTGCTGTTGCTCTGGCAGGCTGCGCTACTCAAGAGCGCGAAGTCGTTGTGACAGAGCCAACGCCGATTTACGCCAAGGACGGCACGATCATCGGCACGACGCAGGTTGTGCGCGCAGAGACCGACGTTTCGCTCGGCGCCAATGAGATGGAAAACCCCGAAGCCATCATGGATACCGATCTGGATCGCGACACGCTGATCGAAGGCGATGACATGTAAGCTCCGCCCATCGGACAAGTAAAAAGCCGCGCTCCATTTCGGGCGCGGCTTTTTTTCGGCGCTCGTGCAGCCTAGACCGTGCGCTCAACGATCATCTGCTTGATGTTGGCAATCGCCTCTGCCGGGTTCAGACCCTTCGGGCAGGTCTTGGCACAGTTCATGATCGTGTGGCACCGATAGAGCTTGAACGGGTCTTCCAGATCGTTCAACCGCTCACCCGTCGCCTCATCGCGTGAATCGATGATCCAGCGATACGCGTGCAGCAGGGCGGCCGGGCCAAGATACCGATCACCATTCCACCAATAAGACGGGCAAGAGGTCGAGCAGGACGCGCACATCACGCATTCATACAGACCGTCCAACTTCTTGCGGTCTTCAATCGACTGCTTCCACTCTTTCGCAGGGCGGTTTGTTTTCGTCTCAAGCCACGGCATGATCGACGCGTGCTGGGCGTAGAAATGCGTCAGATCCGGGATCAGGTCCTTGACCACCGGCATATGGGGCAGCGGGTAGATTTTGATATCGCCCTTCACCTCATCCAGGCCATAGATACAGGCCAGCGTGTTGATCCCGTCGATATTCATCGCGCAGGAGCCGCAAATCCCCTCGCGGCAGGACCGACGGAAGGTCAGCGTCGGATCGATCTCGTTCTTGATCTTGATCAGTGCGTCCAAAATCATCGGCCCGCATGTGTCCATATCGACGAAATACGTGTCCAGCGACGGGTTCTTGCCGTCATCCGGGTTCCAGCGGTAAATCTGGACCTTGCGCAGATTGGTGGCCCCTTCGGGCTTGGGCCACGTCTTGCCAGAGGTCATCCGGCTGTTCTTTGGAAGTGTCAGTTGGACCATGCTGTCCTCCTATCCGAATTGTCCCAAAACGGCGCTTAGGCCATCGCGGGAAATACAGTTAATCGTGTCCGGGCGGCGGCTGATATCCAGAACCACCTGCACCGTGCTGTCGTCCGGCCCCGTCGCGGCAGCGCGAGCCAGTTGAAGAATTTCCGCACCAGAGGCGTTGTCGATCACGCAATCGGTGATCGCCTCGCCGCCCGGTCCGGGCAAGTATTGCGCGACGATGGGCTTCACGACGCTACGTGCTGTTTCCCTCGCAACCGAGTCGCCAATGCCGGTATCGCACCCGACAAGGACCACAGAAGCGAAAACCGCAGCGGCAATCCGCATTCTAGCCACCTTGACCGGGGCAAAGCGTCGTTCCGCCTTGCATAACGCCAGCACCGGGCCGGCAATTAGCTGTGTGAACGGATGATCCGAAACCACCTGACGTTGCTCCCGCACCATAGGCACCTGATCGGATGCATCGCTGAAAATTCGCTGTAACCGCGCTGGCATGGATGCCAGCTCCAATTCCGCCCGCAAAGATTGAGGTCCCGACGCTTCGCGCAAATGCCTCAACCGACCCTCGGTTCAGCAGTCTTTCACAGTGGCTCATAGTGCTGCGACGCACTGGGGTGCCCGCACACACGGCAGGTGCGGTCGGTACGGCTGCAAACTGAACTTGGTACTTGTCCAAAAGGCAATCATTGACCGCTGCGGCAGATCCTTGTGTCGCCCCACTGGCGGGCGCGACCACTGGCAGAGACCCGCCACCGACAATCGAATACGATCCGGGCGCGCGGGTTTCGCGGATGCAATCGCTCACTGCGCCATTGACGGAATTTGCCGAAGCGACAGAGGTGAAACCGCATCTTGCAGCAACAAAGCCAATCAAAAGTACCGATCTTTGCATTTAATAAACCCTTGCTTTTGGTGCGATCTTCTTCAAATCAATACCGCCTTCATTATGGCTTGTCAGCGGGTTCAGATGCACGCCGCGGAAACCCAGCGAGGCCTTGTTGCCCTTGAACCAGATCAGCGAGTGCTTGCGCCAGTTCTCGTCGTCGCGGTCGGGATAATCCTCGTGGGCATGCGCCCCGCGGCTTTCCTTGCGCGCCTCGGCGGCGGTGATCGTGGCCAGCGCGTTGGGCATCAGGTTGGTCAGCTCCAGCGTCTCCATCAGATCAGAGTTCCAGACCATCGACGTGTCGGTGACCTGCAAATCCTCCAGCTTACCACCCACGGCATCCATCTTCTCGCAGCCCTCGGCCAGCGTCTTGTCGGTGCGGAAGACGGCAGCATCGGCCTGCATGGTCTTCTGCATTTCCAGACGCAGCTCGGCGGTCGGCACATGACCCTTGGC
The DNA here is from genome assembly GCF_020177595.1 of Cognatishimia sp. MH4019. GTDB lineage: Bacteria > Pseudomonadota > Alphaproteobacteria > Rhodobacterales > Rhodobacteraceae > JAHTBL01. The sequence goes on from NZ_JAHTBL010000005.1 coordinate 226,421, forward strand.
GTAGCGCAACCCATCAAAGCGGCTCAACGCGGCCTCAACCGAGCGGTTGTTCGGGGTCGGCACAGCCGTCTCCGGATCAACGATCTTACCCGCGCGGATCGCGGCGGCACGTCCAAAGACCACAAGGTCAATCAGCGAGTTCGAGCCTAGGCGGTTCGCCCCATGCACAGAGGCACAGCCCGCCTCACCCACGGCCATCAGGCCGGGGGCCACACGGTCGGGATCATCCTTGGTGGGGCTCAGAACCTCGCCCCAGTAATTCGTCGGGATACCGCCCATGTTGTAATGCACAGTCGGCAGCACTGGGATCGGCTCTTTCGTCAGATCGACACCCGCAAAGATGCGCGCGCTTTCCGAGATGCCGGGCAAACGCTCGGCCAGGGTATCAGGCGGCAGGTGGTTGAGATGCAGATGGATGTGATCGCCGTCGGCCCCAACCCCGCGCCCTTCGCGGATTTCCATTGTCATGCAGCGGCTGACCACATCGCGCGAGGCGAGGTCTTTATAGGTCGGCGCATACCGCTCCATAAAGCGTTCGCCTTCGGAGTTGGTCAGATAGCCCCCCTCCCCGCGCGCGCCTTCGGTAATCAGACAGCCCGCGCCGTAAATCCCGGTCGGGTGGAACTGCACGAACTCCATATCCTGAAGCGGCATGCCCTGACGGGCAATCATGCCACCGCCATCGCCGGTGCAGGTATGGGCCGAGGTCGCGCTGAAATAGGCGCGGCCATAACCGCCAGTGGCCAGAACGACCATTTTGGCAGCAAACAGATGCAACGTGCCGTCATCCAGCTTCCACGCCAGAACGCCCTGACATTCGCCGTCTTCCGACATGATCAGATCAATCGCGAAATACTCGATATAGAACTCCGCATTGTTCTTCAGCGATTGGCCATAAAGCGTGTGCAGAATCGCGTGACCGGTCCGGTCGGCGGCGGCACAGGTGCGCTGCACGGGGGGGCCTTCACCATATTCGGTCGTGTGACCACCGAACGGGCGCTGATAAATCTTGCCCGCTTCCGTCCGCGAGAACGGAACGCCGTAATGCTCAAGCTCATAGACCGCTTTGGGCGCCTCACGCGCCAGATATTCCATCGCGTCCGTGTCACCTAACCAGTCAGACCCTTTGACGGTGTCATACATATGCCACTGCCAGCTGTCGGGGCCCATATTGCCCAGCGATGCAGCAATACCACCCTGCGCGGCAACCGTGTGCGAGCGCGTGGGGAACACCTTGGTCACACAGGCCGTGCGCAGGCCCTGTTCCGCCATGCCAAGCGTCGCGCGGAGGCCAGCGCCGCCAGCGCCGACAACCACAACATCATATTCATGTGTTTCATAATCGTATGCAGCCATTTTACGGTGCTCCGTGCGTTAAAGCGCCATGCGGGCGATGGCAAAAAGGCCAGTCGCAGCCGCGGCGTAAGAAAGACAGGTGGTCGCGATCAGGGTGATCTTGCGGGCCGTTCCGTGAACGTAGTCCTCGATCAAGGCCTGCACACCGTTTTTGAAATGCAGAAATGTCGCAACAATCATCAGGGCCGCGATAATCGCCGGGAACGGCTGCGCGAAATAAGCCAGCACCTCGGCATGGGGTTTGCCCAGCATCGGCGCGAAAGTGAACAGAAAGAAGGGCGTCAAAACGGCCAACCCGGCAGAGCTGACCATCATCCACCAATGGTGATGCGTCCCTTCCTTGGCCGAGCCCATACCCTCGGCGCGTTTTCGGTCGGTCATGTAGGCCATTACGACATCCCTCCGATAATCAGCAGGCACAGGACGGTCAGCACGACCGATCCAATTACACAGGCCCAGCCCAGCTTTTCAGCCCAGCCGATCTCCATGCTACCGCCATTGTCCCAGTAAAGATGCCGCAGACCAGCCAGCAGATGATAGCACAGCCCCCAAAGCGACAGCACCAGCACCAATTTGCCAAAGACCGAGGTCAACACCCCGTCAGCCACAGCGAAGTAAGAAGGCGATGTCGCGGCAGCAAGCAACCACCACACCACCAGCAGTGCACTGATAAGCAGCGCGTTTCCGGTGATCCGCGTCAGGATGGAGCTGATGGATGTGATCTGCGGTCGGTAGATCGACAGATGCGGTGAGAGAGGGCGATTGCCCCTGTTCACGTCTGGCATATTTATTCCCTTCGGCTGTGCGCTCGCGCGCTGGCTCTGGCGTAAGTGATAGTGATTTTACGCTCTGAGTCACGCCTTCAGACCTTGATTTGGCGCGGTTATTTGGCGCAACCCGGCAGAAAATTCTAATTTGTGATCACGCGGTCGATAGCCGTGATCACAAAATTTCCTGTATGATGCGGCAAGCAGCGCTTTGCCGAACCGACCGCCCGACTCAGCGGGATTTAGCTCAATTCAAACTAAACGGTTTATTTTTTCGCGCGGCGTCTTGATCTCTTCGAAAGGTTCCCCCACTTGTGAACTTATCGGTTCACTTTTTCGTGCTCCGGTTGAAGTCTCCAGTCGGGCCTTTGAGTGCCCATAACGCTAAGTGAAAGGAAATAAAGATGAATTCCTATTTTATCCCGGCCGCCCTTACTGCTTTTCTTGTCACTGCCACGGCTCTTTCTGCGGGCCCAGCCGACGATTTCGGCAAGGCCATCGCAGCCTCCACCCCCAGCGCTCCGCAGACGCTTCAGATCGCAGCGGAAAAGCTGTCCGGCGACGGAGTTGACGAACAGATCACGATTTCACGCGATGTGATCTCCACTCAGAATGTCGGCATCAGCCAAGGCCACGCGCGCTTGGCTGCTGAAATGGGCGTTGATCCGGCAGACTACACCAATGCCGAACTCGCCAAGATGTTCATCGGTGAATACGACTGATCCAAAGGGTCCCCTAGGGATCGGCGCTTCGGCGTCGGTCCCGCCTTACGCGTCCCTTACTCAGGCGCGAGCGTTCGCAGGAACGGTTCAAACTCTGTGCACATCGTGATCGACTGTTCGCTCAGATCATAAAACGCATTCGGTTCATCACACGGCTCGACCCGCACGGTCAGCGTCTGGGGCAGTTGAAACTCCGCATTCAACTCACGAACCTCATCCTCCATCAGGATATGGGTCAGGCTGTCCCCTTCAGAGACGTATTTAATCGTGTCGCCGCCCCCGCTCTTTGCCATCTCGTCCAGCACCGGCCCCCAGCTGTCATTGGCCAGCGCGAATTCGTCCTCGCACAGTTCCGCGCGTTCTTCCGGCAAGCCCAGATCAACGGCCAGATCGTCCCGTTCGTCCGGGTTGGCCCCGTAGAACAGGCAGACAAGGTTGTAATACCGCTGCTCATCCGGGCCATGCACACCCCAATAAGCAATTTCTTCATCGCCTCGCTCGGCCACTTCACCCAAAAACCCGAAAGCCGCATCATAGGCGATCGCTTGCGCGGTCTCTTCATCATAGAACGCATCAATCAGCAGAACCGATAGCACGTCCGCGGCGTCTTCTTCTTGCCCGAAGACGGGCAATTGCATGATGTCGATCAGCGCATGACCCAGCTCATGGTAAAAAATGCTCAGCAGGTTGGATTCAACAAACAGCTCCGTATCCTCCGCCATCACTGGCGACGCCATCAATGCCAAAGCTGCTGCGAGATGTTTCATAGCGGCATCAAGGTCCAGTAATCGAGGTCCAGCAAGACCTCGGGCAGGTATTTGCCATCCTCACCGCGTAGCTTGAACGCGTCGCCTTTTGTGGCCACGAGCCGCAAGCGCACGGCCCCCACACCCGGCGCCGATGTCTCGGCCTTGTCCAGCACTTCCGACCACGCCCGCACCGTGTCGCCCGACAAGCACGGGTTCGCATGCGCGCCTGCGTTGATCGCCACGATCATCTGCGCATTGGCCAAACCGTTGAACGACAGCGCCCGCGCCAATGAGATTACGTGCCCGCCATAGATCAGCCGCGTCCCGTCAGGTCGCGCGGTCGCATCGAAATGCACCTTTGCCGTGTTCTGCCACAGCCGCGTGGCCATCATATGCTCGGCTTCCTCAATCGTGACACCGTCCACATGGTCGATCTGCTCGCCGATCTCATAATCGCCCCAGCGGTGTTCTTCCCCCGCCTGCGTGAAATCATAGCTTGAGAAGTCCAAGCCATCCGGGATCGGCAAATCCTCTGCCGCAACCACTTTGCTCAGCTCTGGCACAACCGTATCGGGCGCATCAGCATCGACATCCCGCTTGCGCACCATCACCCAGCGCACAAACTCCATCACCGTCTCACCGCGCTGGTTCGTTCCACGCGTGCGCACGTAAACAACCCCGGTTTTCCCGTTGGAGTTCTGCTTGACCCCGATCACCTCAGACGACGACCGCAAAGTGTCCCCGGCATAGACGGGTTGCAAAAACCGCCCCTCAGCATAGCCCAGATTGGCCACCGCATTCAGCGAAATGTCCGGCACCGATTTGCCAAACACCACATGAAACCCGGCCAGATCGTCCAGCGGGGACATCGGCAGACCGCACCCACGCGCAAACTCGTCCGACGAATACAAAGCCCCTCGCGCCGGATAAAGCGCATGATACAAAGCGCGCTCGCCGCCAGATACCGTCCGCGGCACCGCGTGCTCGATCACCTGACCGGGCGCGTAATCCTCGAAAAAGCGCCCCGCATTCGTCTTCACCATTTACTGGTCCCCTAATTTCATATCCGGGCTGTAATCGCCCTCGATCTCTTTCGTCACCGCCTGCCCGCAGCGCATCACACCGTTGGCCTCGTCAAACGCATAGGTCGGGTTGCCGTAAAGCTCCCAACCTTTGGCCAAAGCCGCACTGACCTTGTGACAAAAGGCAGACGTGTCATCCGCGCTCAGAAAGCGGTAAATCTTCATGACGGGAACGGCCACACGCCCAGCCAAACGTGGATCGCGGCGATGACCCCGTACAGCACCAGCGTAATCACAGCGAGCCGGATATGCGCAGCCTTATCGGCATTGCCCGGAGGCTCCCATGCAGGCTCGGCCCGGTTAATCAGAATGACTTCCCCCACGGCCCAGGCCAGCAGCCCGCCGAACAGGACGATCGACGCCAGATCGCCATTCACCAGCAAATGCGCCGCCGCCCAGATCTTGAACCCCGTGAGCTGAGGATGCCTGATCTTATTCGCAGGCCAGACCTTGCCCCCTTTGGCCGCACTCGACCCGTAAACCCAAAGCGCCAGGATCATCAGCGTGTTGTTCAGATGCACCGTCCAACCGGGCGTGTTCCAGACCGGAATAAACTCCGCCCCGCGATAGCCGATCACCATAAGGACGATGCTCGCCACGATGCCCAGCGCCACCAGCCCCTTGCCCGGATCGCCCAGCTTGGCGCGTTTTTCGGGCATCAGACGTTTGAAGTAATGGGCAGCGGTCCACAGCAGAACCCCGACAGCTAACAGAGCAATCATGCGATCTCCAGTTTGGCTATGGCGTCCGCCTTCGCCAGCGTCGCCTTCGCCGTCACGATATGCAGATTCTCGACGATTTTGCCATCCACCACGGCAACACCTTGCCCATCTGCTTCCGCCTGCTCGAACGCCGCGATCTGACGGCGCGCCAGATCAATCTCGGCCTCAGACGGGGCAAACGCCGCATTCGTGATTTCGACCTGCGCGGGATGGATCAACGTCTTCCCGTCAAAGCCCATATCGCGCCCCTGCTCGCATTCAACGCGCAGCCCTTCGTCATCCTTGAACGCGTTGTAAACGCCATCGACCGCCACAACCCCATGCGCCCGCGCCGCCAGCATGCACATCTGCAGGGATGTCAGCAAAGGCTCCCGATCTGCGCGAAAGCGCGTGTTCAGGTCCTTCGCCAGATCGTTGGTGCCCAGCACGAACCCCTCCAGCGCCGGATGCGCCGCAATCTCGGCCGCGTTCAAGATGCCCAAAGGTGTTTCCATCATCGCCCAGATCGCAACACCGGGGGCCAGTTCGGCCAGCGCTTGCACGTCCTCGGCTGAATCCACCTTCGGCAACAGCAAAGCATCCGCGCCGACATCCCGCAGCGCCTCCACATCCGCGTGGCCCCATTCGGTGTCCAGCGCATTGACCCGCACGATCTTCGCACGCGCGCCATAGTCCGCCGTTTTCAACGTCTCCGCCAAAAGCGCCCGCGCATTGGCCTTTTCCTCGACAGCCACCGCATCTTCGAGATCAAAGATGATCGCATCGACAGGCAGCGTCTTGGCTTTCTCCAAAGCGCGCTCTTTCGAACCGGGGATATACAGCACCGAGCGATAGGGACGTGCGGTCATTGATTCTGCTCCTCGCAATATTGTTGCGCGACGCCTGCCACAGACTTTGCAGATCATTCAAGAGAAACTTCGCTGCAACGCGGCACCAAACCTGCCTCAAAAAACAGCAGCCTGCGACGCTTAATCCCCTATTAAGGCGTCAGAACCGTTCGTTAACCTTAATTTGCGACACTCTTCGCAGTCTTGGATGCAGCGGTGGCATTCCTCGCCGCTCCGGCCCTCTCAGGGTCGCTCAGAAAAAAGGACGCGGACATGACACCGAAACTGCTACTTACAGGCCTTTCCATCGCAACCCTCATGGGCTCGACGCTCATGGTCAAAGCCCAAACGCAACGCTGCGGCGAACGCACGGCAATCGTTGAACGACTGATCAGCGCCTATGGCGAAACCCGCCAATCCATGGGGCTTGCGGCGAATAACGCCGTGATCGAAACCTTCGCCTCTGAAGAAACCGGCAGCTGGACCATCGTGGTCACCGGCACCAACGGGCTGACCTGTCTGGTCGCCTCTGGCCAAGCCTACGAGCACCTCGCCGAAGCGCTGCCCGCGGCAGGCACAGACGGCTAACCCTGTTTAGGTTAACGCGTCAAAGATCAGCTTGCTGCCGGTCAGGGTCAGCAAAACATATGTGACGCCAAAGAACGCGCGCTCCGAGATCATGTGGTGCGCGCGGACCCCCAACCATGTGCCCAGAACCGCAAAGGGGGCCAGCAGCAGATCCGCCAGAAGCGTCTGCCACGTGAAAATGCCCAGAAATGAATAGGGCACGAATTTCATCACATTGATGGCCCAGAAAATCAGGACAGTGCCAGACTGATAGGTCAGCTTGTCCAGCCCGCGGCTCAGCAGATAGACCGCCACCGGCGGCCCGCCTGCATGGCTGACAAAGCTGGTGAACCCTGCCGTGACGCCCGTCACCATCGCTGCTTTCGGCCCCATGGGGCGCTTGGGCTTCGGGATATAGCCCCCGCGCAGCAAGATCTGATAGGCGACAAAGGCCAGGGAAATTCCCCCAATCAAGAAGCGAAACACATCTGCATTCGCCACTTGATAAAGGGCGGCCCCCAGCGCCACGCCGGGCAGGCCCGCATAGATGATCAGGCGCACCTCGCCCCAGTCCCACTTGCGCCAATAGGCCTTCAACCCGGCCACATCCATCAGCATCAAAAGCGGCAGCATCACGCCCAGCGCCACGCCCGGATCGACCGCGAGCGCCAGAATCGACCCCGCCGCAAACGCCGCACCCGACCCGAAGCCCCCCTTGCTGATCCCCGCAAAGATCGTCGCCGGAATGGCCAAAGCGAAGAACGCAAGATCAAGTGTCAGCACGGGGTTGGTCCTGAAAAAGCACAGTCTGAGCTAGGCTTACACGCTGGCGCGCGCGCAAACCAGCGCCCATGCAGCGCTTCGCCGCGCCCCGTTGCCCTTGCGCGGCGCGGGGCAAAGGACTAGGCACCTGACCGAAATTCACTCGGATCGGAGATCACACTCATGGCCAGACCCAAGATCGCCCTTATCGGCGCGGGACAAATCGGTGGCACACTCGCCCACCTTGCGGCACTGAAAGAACTGGGCGACGTCGTTCTGTTCGACATCGCGGAAGGCATCCCCGAGGGCAAAGCCCTCGACATCGCCGAATCCGGCCCCTCGGAAGGCTTCGACGCTGCGATGAGCGGCACGCAAAGCTACGAAGATATCGCAGGCGCAGACGTCTGCATCGTAACCGCCGGTGTGCCTCGCAAACCGGGCATGAGCCGCGATGACCTGCTGGGCATCAACCTCAAGGTCATGAAATCCGTTGGCGAAGGTATCCGCGACAACGCGCCAGACGCGTTCGTGATCTGCATCACCAACCCGCTCGATGCGATGGTCTGGGCCCTGCGCGAATTCTCGGGCCTGCCCCACGAGAAAGTCTGCGGCATGGCTGGTGTTCTGGACAGCGCGCGCTTCCGTCACTTCCTGTCGGTCGAGTTCAACGTGTCGATGAAAGACGTCACTGCTTTCGTTCTGGGCGGTCACGGCGACACGATGGTGCCCCTGACCCGCTATTCCACCGTCGCGGGTATCCCGCTGCCGGATCTGGTGAAGATGGGTTGGACCACGCAAGAGAAGCTCGACGCCATCGTCCAGCGCACCCGCGATGGCGGGGCCGAGATCGTGGGCCTGCTGAAAACCGGCTCTGCATTCTACGCGCCAGCAACTTCGGCGATTGAAATGGCCGAAGCCTATCTCAAAGACCAAAAGCGCGTTCTGCCTTGCGCAGCTTATGTCGACGGCGCCCTTGGCCTGAACGGCTTTTATGTCGGTGTACCGACCGTGATCGGCGCCGGTGGGGTTGAGCGGATCGTGGACATCAAAATGACCAAGGACGAGCAGGCAATGTTCGACAGCTCGGTCAACGCGGTCAAGGGTCTGGTTGAGGCCTGCAAAGGCATCGACGAGTCGCTGGCCTAAAAGCCTCTCAAAGCAGTTCAGAAAACGGCGCGAGGGTCCCCTTCGCGCCGTTTTTCGTTATCCCAGCTTGCGTTTGAACCGCGCGATCAAATCCGCATTGCGTGCCCGCAGGTCCGCGTCAAACGCCGCCACACTCAGATCCAGACCCGGCATCGCTGCATCAATCACCGCTTGCGGATTGAACGGACGATCCTCGACATAGCCCATCTCGGTCAGCGCTTGCAGTCGCTCCGGCGTAAAGCCCCGCAACTGATCGTGATAGCTGCGTAGCCCGGTGGCGGTCTTGTATGTGGTCAACACCGCCTCCAACTGCGCACGCCGCTTATCACCCAAAATCTTCTGCTGCTGGTGTTTCGGCAGTTCGGCATAACGCAGCAGCTTCAGCATCCAATGCAGCGGCGTCAGCCCGTCATAATGCACCAGCCACGTCCCCGCGACATGGGCAGAGGGCAGCTTGGCCGTGCCCTCCAAAGGCTCCGCCCGGTGCACTGACAGCTGCGTTTCACGCCCCACAGGGACACAAGGCTTACCCAAGTTATGCGCCAAAAGCCCTTCATGGCTGACCGCATTCAGATCGCCCCAGACCGCGCCCGATACCGCAGGCCCGCGCCCCATCGCCCGACGCAACACGCCGTCGAAAATGCCCGGCGCGGGCTGGCCCAGCGCATAGGCGCGCTCATAGACGCGGAACTTCAGATAGCCGTCGATCTGGCCCAGATGCTTCAGCTCATCCGCCAAAGACCGATGCTGCCAAAGCAGTTCATCCGCGTCCAGATGGATCATCCAGCGTGCACTCGTGCGGCGGTAAGCCTCCGTCGCGTTGATCCGTTGCCGTCCGGTTTGCGGAACAGGCCGGTCGCCACGCGCCGCCCACCAATCGACATCGCAACGCGTGACGATCACCCGGTCCATCCCCTCGATCAACGCGCCCACCGGATCGTCCGGGTCATCAAGGAAAACCCAGACCTCGGACGCGCCCGTTTCCAGATGCCACAGCACATTGGCCAGAACCAGAACTGCGGGTTCCCGCACTGTCATGCAGATCGCCCACTCTCCGCCCGATGCTGTTGTCATTGCGCTATGCTCGCCTGAGTTTGGCCGCCCCGCGACCCGTTGAACCGCACCATAACCCGGCTCTTACAGCCCGCCTAGCCATTGATGTGACGGTGATTCTCCCTTCGGTATCCCATTGCACACCGAATTTGTGATCACACGTTAAAACCCTGTGATCACAAATGTCGCTTTTTCGGGGGATGCGACGAAAAGACGTTTTAGGCACGTCATAGCTTATGTCTATATCGCCTTTAAACGTAGCAAAACGGGACAGTTTGCATGAATATCCATGAGTATCAGGCCAAGGCCCTTCTTCGCAGCTATGGCGCCCCGGTGTCCGACGGACGTGTGGTGCTGAAAGCCGAAGACGCCAAAACAGCCGCCGGTGAGATGGACGGCCCCCTCTGGGTCGTCAAAGCACAAATCCACGCCGGTGGACGCGGCAAAGGCTCTTTCAAGGAAGCAGACGCAGGCGAAGCGGGCGGTGTCCGCTTGGCTAAGTCGGTCGAAGAAGCCGCTTCCGAGGCCAAGAAGATGCTCGGCCGCACGCTCGTCACGCACCAGACCGGTCCCGTCGGCAAGCAGGTCAACCGCATCTATATCGAAGACGGCTCCGGCATCGAGACAGAGATGTATCTGGCCCTGCTCGTCGATCGCCAGACCTCCCGCGTATCGTTCGTCTGCTCGACCGAGGGCGGCATGGATATCGAAGAGGTTGCCGCCGCGACCCCCGAAAAGATCCTTTCCTTCTCCGTCGATCCCGCTGCGGGTTATCAAGCCTACCACGGCCGCCGCATCGCCTTCGCGCTGGGTCTGGAAGGCAAACAGGTCAAGCAATGCGTCGGCCTGATGGGTCTGCTCTACAAAGCCTTCCTCGAGAAGGACATGGAGATGCTCGAGATCAACCCGCTGATCGTCACCGACAGCGGCGATCTGAAAGTGCTCGACGCCAAGGTCAGCTTCGACGGCAACGCAATCTACCGCCACGCCGACATCGCCGAGCTGCGCGACGAGACCGAGGAAGACCCCAAGGAACTCGCCGCCTCCAAATACGACCTGAACTACATCGCTCTGGACGGTGAAATCGGCTGCATGGTTAACGGCGCGGGCCTTGCCATGGCAACCATGGACATCATCAAGCTTTACGGGGCCGAGCCTGCCAACTTCCTCGACGTGGGCGGCGGCGCGACCAAGGAAAAGGTCACCGAGGCGTTCAAGATCATCACGTCTGACCCGCAGGTCAAAGGTATCCTCGTGAACATCTTCGGCGGCATCATGCGCTGCGATGTGATCGCCGAGGGCGTCGTTGCCGCCGTCAAAGAGGTCGGTCTCCAAGTCCCCCTCGTCGTGCGTCTCGAAGGCACAAACGTCGAAAAAGGCAAGGAGATCATCAACACCTCCGGCCTCGACGTCATCGCCGCCGACAACCTCAAAGACGGTGCCGAGAAGATCGTGAAAGCGGTTAAGGGCTAAGGAACGGCATGGATGCGCCAGCCTCCGCATATGCTCAGCCGCATGGCCTCGGCCTGCGCGTTGCTCTGTGCGGCGGCCTGCACACCCAGCTGGGAAGGCACCACCCCTGAGATGTTCGAGCTTGCCAATATCAAGGACAGCAATGTCGTGCCGAAATCGGCCCCGCGCACTTTCGTGGCGGCGTTCGACACCCATTGCGTCTCAAAGATGAACGCGTTTGACAGCATCCCGGCGGGTCTGCGCGCGGCCAGCTACGTGCAAGTTCCGCGCGTGGTTCCGGCCCAAGCCACGCAAACCCGCGTCCAGATGTATGCCGTGGATGACAGGCGCCCGCTCGTCATGCTCTCCTCGGACGGCGCACCGCCCGTCTGCGCTGTGGCTGCGGCCTCGCGCACCGGGCAAACCGCCGCCGTAGATCGCTATGTCGCCCGCACCTTCCCTAATGCAACCGCCATAGACCCGGCCCAGATCAGCAAAACGACCGAGCGCGCCTGGCTCACCGGCACCAACCCGAACCGCCTTGTCACAACGACCCGCAAGGGCCGTCCCAACGAACCTGCCAGCGTCATGCTCATGATCATGAATGCCGCTGACGCTCAGAACGAAACCTAAAGGAGCCACGAAATGGCAGTCCTCATCGACGAAAATACCAAAGTGATCTGTCAGGGCCTTACCGGCTCGCAAGGCACGTTCCACACCGAACAGGCCATCGCCTATGGCACGAAGATGGTCGGCGGCGTGACCCCCGGCAAAGGCGGCATGACGCATCTTGATCTGCCCGTCTTCAACTCGGTCCACGAGGCCAAGCACGTGACCGAAGCCAACGCGTCGGTGATTTACGTGCCCCCGCCCTTCGCAGCGGACTCGATCCTTGAAGCCATCGACGCCGAGATGGAAGTCATCGTCTGCATCACCGAAGGCATCCCCGTGCTCGACATGATGAAGGTCAAGCGCGCGCTCGAAGGCTCCGCCTCCACCCTGATCGGCCCCAACTGCCCCGGTGTCATCACGCCCGACGCCTGCAAGATCGGCATCATGCCCGGCCACATCCACAAGCGCGGCAGCGTTGGCGTCGTCTCCCGCTCCGGCACGCTGACCTACGAGGCCGTCAAGCAGACCACCGATGTGGGCCTTGGCCAGTCGACCTGCGTCGGCATTGGCGGCGACCCCATCAAAGGGACCGAGCATATCGACGTCCTCGAATGGTTCCTTGCGGATGACGAGACTGAAAGCATCATCATGATCGGTGAGATCGGTGGTTCGGCTGAAGAAGAAGCCGCCCAGTTCCTTGCCGATGAGAAGAAGAAAGGCCGCTGGAAGCCCACTGCCGGTTTCATCGCGGGCCGCACCGCCCCTCCGGGCCGCCGCATGGGCCACGCCGGCGCCATCGTCGCCGGTGGTAAAGGCGGCGCGGAAGACAAGATCGAAGCGATGAAATCCGCAGGCATCGTCGTCGCCGAAAGCCCCGCCAGTCTTGGCGAGGCGGTCGTGAAAGCGATCGGCTAAGAAACCCCGTCCCGGGCCTGACCCGGGACCTGAACCCAAAGACCCCGGGTCAAGCCCGGGGCGCGAGGAGCAAGATGGCAAGACGTGCCGCATCACGATCAGAGAGCAGCGCTCTGGACTGGGCGGATGCTGCACGCGTGCGTCTTAAGTGTGGGTTGGGCGCGGCCCAGCGGTATCGCTGGAAGGAAAATCCATGATGACTCGAAAGAGGTTCCTTACCCTTTTCTTCTTTTGGAGCAGTCTAGCCACAAGTGCACACTTGCTACAAATGCTCGGAGGAATTTGGCGCGACCTAGCGGCACTACAATTGTCTGCGACAACCTTTACTGGTCTTTTCTTTGTTGGACGGGACGGTGTTGCTAGGCGTTCTAATGCCAAAAGGAAATACAGAGTTTTAGACGCGTCTATCAGCCCATTCCCGCTCTTTAGAATGACTGTTGCGTCCGCTTTAGCCGTTATCAGCGCACTGATCTTGATCCCAGTTGCCATCAGCGGAATTGTCTTCCCGTGGCCCTCTATCCTGATGCCGACCCTCCTCAACGAGCAAAGCGATTACGGGTTACTCTTGCTATTCTCGTTTAGCCTTATCTTGCCAATGCTGCAGAGCTCCCCTTCCCAGCGCCAACCGAATGAGGTGCCCCAATGACAGACCAAAGCCCCAACGATATCTTCCATGCCTCCAGCTTCATGCAAGGCCACAACGCGGAATATCTCGAACAGCTTTACGCGCGCTACGCGAACGACCCCAACGCGGTCGATGAAGCGTGGCAGCAGTTCTTCCGCCAGATGGGCGACGCCGAACTGGACGTCAAAGCCGAAGCGCAAGGCCCAAGCTGGGCGCGCGGCGACTGGCCGCCGCAGCCTGCCGATGACCTGACAGCTGCGCTGACTGGCGAGTGGGCGCCCGACCCCGTTGAAGCCAAAGGCGCAGGCGACAAGATCAAGGCGCAGGCCGATGCCAAAGGTGTCAGCGTCTCCGACGACCAGATCAAACGTGCCGTCCTCGACTCTATCCGCGCGCTCATGATCATCCGCGCCTACCGCATCCGGGGTCATCTTGTGGCAGACCTTGATCCGCTGGGCATGCGCGATCAAACCCCACATCCGGAACTGGACCCTAAATCCTACGGCTTCACCGAGGCCGACATGGATCGCCCGATCTTCATCGACAATGTGTTGGGGCTGCAAATCGCCTCCATGCGCCAGATCATCGAGATCGTGAAGCGCACCTATTGCGGCACTTTCGCGCTGCAATACATGCATATTTCCGACCCCGAACAATCCGCCTGGCTCAAGGAACGGATCGAAGGTCTGGGCAAGGAAATCCAGTTCACCCGTGAAGGCCGCAAAGCCATCCTCAACAAGATGGTCGAGGCCGAGGGCTTCGAGAAATTCCTCCATGTCAAATACATGGGCACCAAGCGGTTCGGCCTGGATGGCGGCGAAAGCCTGATCCCCGCGATGGAGCAGGTCATCAAGCGCGGCGGTGCGCTTGGCGTGAAGGAAATCGTCATCGGCATGCCTCACCGGGGCCGCCTGTCGGTGCTGGCCAACGTGATGAGCAAACCCTACCGCGCGATCTTCAACGAATTCCAGGGCGGCAGCTTCAAACCCGAAGACGTCGACGGCTCGGGCGACGTGAAATACCACCTCGGCGCGTCCTCGGACCGCGAGTTTGACGGCAATACCGTGCACCTGTCGCTGACCGCGAACCCCTCGCACCTTGAGGCCGTGAACCCCGTGGTGCTGGGCAAGGCCCGCGCCAAGCAGGACCAGTTGAACCCCGATGATCGTTCTCAGGTCATGCCGATCCTGTTGCACGGCGATGCAGCTTTCGCAGGCCAAGGCGTTGTGGCCGAATGTTTCGCCCTGTCCGGCCTGCGCGGGCACAAAACAGGCGGCACCATGCATATCGTGGTGAACAACCAGATCGGTTTCACCACGGCCCCGCATTTCTCCCGCTCCAGCCCCTATCCCACCGACAACGCGCTGGTGGTCGAAGCCCCGATCTTCCACGTGAACGGCGACGACCCGGAGGCCGTGGTCCACGCCGCCAAGGTCGCGACCGAGTTCCGCCAGAAATTCCAGAAAGACGTCGTGATCGACCTGATCTGCTACCGCCGCTTCGGGCATAACGAAGGCGACGAGCCGATGTTCACCAACCCGGTGATGTATAAGAAAATCAAGTCGCACAAGACGACGCTCAGCCTTTACACGGAACGTCTGGTCAAGGATGGCCTGATCCCCGAAGGCGAGATCGAGGATATGAAAACCGCCTTCCAGGCCCATCTGAACGACGAGTTTGAAGCGGGTCGCGACTACAAGCCCAACAAGGCCGACTGGCTGGATGGCCGCTGGTCTCATCTTGATCGCCGCAACGGCGAAAATTACGAGCGCGGGGCGACCTCCATCAAGCCCGAAACGCTTGAGGAAATCGGCAAAGCGCTGACCACCGCGCCGGATGGTTTCCCGATGCACAAAACCGTCGGGCGATTGCTGGACGCCAAGTCCAAAATGTTTGAATCCGGTGAGGGCTTCGATTGGGCAACGGGCGAGGCCATCGCCTTCGGCTCGCTTCTGACCGAAGGCTACCCGGTGCGCCTTGCAGGCCAGGACAGCGCACGCGGCACGTTCTCGCAACGCCACTCCGCGCTGATCAATCAGGACACCGAAGAACGCTATTACCCGCTCAACCACGTCCGCGCGGGCCAGTCCCGCTACGAGGTCATCGACTCGATGCTTTCGGAATACGCGGTGCTGGGCTTTGAATATGGCTACTCACTGGCCGAACCCAACGCGCTGACCATGTGGGAAGCACAGTTCGGCGATTTCGCCAACGGCGCGCAGATCATGTTTGATCAGTTCATCAGCTCGGGCGAAAGCAAGTGGCTGCGGATGTCCGGCCTCGTGATGCTGCTGCCCCACGGCTATGAAGGCCAAGGCCCCGAACACTCGTCGGCCCGTCTTGAACGCTTCCTGCAAATGTGCGGCGGTGACAACTGGATCGTGGCGAATTGCACCACGCCCGCCAACTATTTCCACATCCTGCGCCGTCAGTTGCACCGGACCTTCCGCAAGCCGCTGGTGATGATGACCCCCAAATCGCTGCTGCGCCACAAGCTGGCCATCAGCGCGGCCGAGGATTTCACCACCGGAAGCTCATTCCACCGCGTCCTCTGGGACGATGCGCAAAAGGGCAATTCGGACACCAAGCTGAAGCCCGACGACAAGATCAAGCGCGTCGTGATGTGCTCGGGCAAGGTCTATTACGACCTGCTCGAAGAACGCGACGCCCGCGGCATCGACGACATCTACCTGCTGCGCGTGGAACAGTTCTACCCGTTCCCCGCCCTCAGCCTCGTCAAAGAGCTGGAGCGGTTCAGCCAGGCCGAAATGGTCTGGTGTCAGGAAGAGCCCAAGAACCAGGGCGCCTGGACCTTTATCGAGCCCAATATCGAATGGGTCCTCGGCCGGATCGGTGCGAAAACCGCGCGTCCAAGCTATGCTGGTCGCCCCGCCTCTGCCTCGCCCGCAACGGGTCTGGCCAGCCAGCACAAAGCACAACAAGCAGCGCTCGTGAATGACGCGCTGACCATGGAAGGGAAATAAGCCATGTCCACCGAAGTCCGCGTCCCCACACTGGGCGAAAGCGTCACCGAGGCCACCGTCGCCACTTGGTTCAAAAAGCCCGGCGATGCCGTAGCTGTGGATGAAATGCTCTGCGAGCTGGAAACCGACAAAGTCACGGTCGAGGTCCCCTCCCCCGCCGCTGGCACCCTGTCTGAAATCGTCGCCGCCGAAGGCGAGACCGTGGGCGTTGACGCGCTGCTGGCCTCTATCTCCGAAGGCGCGAGTGCAGACGCGACCCCCGCCCCGGCCGCAGAGTCGGAGCCTCAAGCCAAGGCCGACGCCCCCAAAGGCGGCGACGCTGTTGACGTCATGGTCCCCACCCTTGGCGAAAGCGTGACGGAGGCGACCGTTTCCACATGGTTCAAAGCCGTGGGCGACAGCGTCGCGCAAGACGAAATGCTCTGCGAGTTGGAGACCGACAAGGTCAGCGTCGAGGTCCCGGCCCCCGCCGCCGGTGTCCTCACGGAAATCACCGCCGCTGAAGGCACAACCGTCGATGCCTCCGCAAAGCTTGGCGTCATCTCCGGCTCAGGTGCCGCGGCCCCCGCGCAGGAGAAAGCCCCGGCCCCCGCCGCAGCCCCGTCCGGCTCAGACATAGACGTCGAAGACGCCCCCTCTGCCAAAAAGCTGATGGCCGAAAAAGGCCTCACCTCCGACCAGGTCACCGGCACAGGCCGCGACGGTCGCGTGATGAAAGAAGACGTTCTGAACGCCCTCTCCGCCCCCAAGGCCGAAGCGCCTGCGCCCGCGTCGATCCCGCGCGCCCCCGTCTCTGCCGATGATGCCTCCCGCGAAGAGCGCGTGAAGATGACGCGCCTGCGCCAGACCATCGCCAAGCGCCTCAAGGACAGCCAGAACACCGCCGCCATGCTCACCACCTATAACGAGGTCGACATGACCGAGGTGATGGCGCTGCGCAACGAATACAAAGACATGTTCCTCAAGAAACACGGCGTGAAACTGGGCTTCATGTCCTTCTTCACCAAGGCCTGCTGCCACGCGCTGAAAGAGGTCCCCGAGGTCAACGCCGAAATCGACGGCACCGACATCGTCTACAAGAACTTCGTCCATATGGGCATCGCCGCCGGCACGCCCACCGGCCTCGTCGTCCCCGTGATCCGCGACGCCGACGCGATGAGCTTCGCCGATATCGAAAAAGCCATCGGCGAAAAAGGCAAACGCGCCCGCGACGGCAAACTGTCGATGGCCGAAATGCAAGGCGGCACCTTCACCATCTCGAACGGAGGCGTCTACGGCTCCCTCATGTCCTCCCCCATCCTGAACCCGCCGCAATCGGGTATCTTGGGGATGCACAAAATCCAGGACCGCCCGATGGTCGTGGGTGGAGAAATCAAAATCCGCCCGATGATGTATCTGGCGCTGTCGTATGACCACCGGATCGTCGACGGCAAAGGCGCGGTGACGTTCTTGGTGCGGGTCAAAGAGGCGCTCGAGGATCCGCGCCGCTTGTTGATGGATCTCTAAAGCTATGAAGTTTTGGGGAACAATCGGACTCTTCACATTGTTGACGTCCGGCGTGACGCCAACACTGCTTCGCGCTGATTGGGTTCCAGATTTCTTGCAAAGCAACGATGAGCTATTTTGTCAGGCATGCGAAAGCCAAATCAAAGAACGTCTCCGATCACCAAGCACTTACGTCCGCACAGGTTGCCAATTCTTCGAGACTCAACCGATGACCGAAGAAACTTATGCGGCTTGGGAGGGAGCAAGTAGCTTCGATGCTCTAGACGCAATCGACAAGCAACTGTTTTCCGGTGGTTACGAAATGGCATCCGTGTTTGTGGATTACGAAGCTGCGAATGCGTTTGGGACGCCTGTGAAAGGTCTTGGGCATTGTGAAGCTAAGGTTCGCGAAGCAGATGATGTCCGAGAACTCAAACCTGAAACGATTAGGATCAACGGAAGAACAAATTTTCGGTTCCTAATGGATCAGCTTGCAAATTGAGAACCCAATGACCGTCGCCCTCACAGCCCTCCGCTACATGCTGATCGTCTCGGTCGTCGGCCTCGTCATGGCCGCTGTGCTGCGCTTTGCTTTGTCGGACGCTGCCACCAATGGCCAACTCATCACAGCCGCCATTGACCTCGCGATCATGCTGGCCCTCCGCATCGGCCTCAAAGCTGCGAATCCGCTCATGGGAGGCCTTTTCGCGCTCTTCTGCCTCGCGATGATCGCCTCCGCCCTCACCGCCCCGCAGAACATGGCCTCCATGGCCACCTACCTGAACGCACTGCTCGCCTGCGTCGGCCTTTGGGGCATCGCCAAGTGGTTCCGCCACGAACGGGTGACCGTCAAATGACACCCGAGCTTACCGTCCTCGCCCTCGCAGGCCTGTTGCAGATGCTGCAATTCGTCCTGATGGCGGTCCCCGCCAATCTGGAGCTTGGCCCGGCCAAAACCGGGTCCCCCCGCGACGCGGATCGCATGGAAAAACCGCTGATGGATCAACTCAGCACCCGCACCGCCCGCCTTTATCGCGCGCTGAACAACCATTTCGAGGCGCTGATCCTTTTCACCCTCGCCGTCGTCGTCGTGACACTCTCGGACAGCGGCACGCAATTCACCGCCGCCTGCGCCTACGCCTACCTTGCCGCACGCATCCTCTACATCCCCGCCTATGCCTTCGGATGGGTGCCGTGGCGCAGTCTTATCTTCGCCGTCGGCTGGGCGGCCAGCGGCCTTATGATCATGGCGGCGCTGCTATGATACACCCATTTGTATGTACAGTGTATGTACGCGCTATGCACCGGAAGTGTACGCGATATGCACAGCCCTTCCCGACCTCAGGAGACCCCAATGGCCAACTATGACGTCATCATCATCGGCAGCGGCCCCGGCGGCTATGTCTGCGCCATCCGCTGCGCCCAACTCGGCCTCAAAACCGCTTGTGTCGAAGGGCGCGAGACCCTTGGCGGCACCTGCCTGAACATCGGCTGCATCCCGTCCAAAGCGCTGCTGCATGCGTCTCATATGCTGCACGAAGCAGAACATAATTTCGCCTCCATGGGCTTGAAGGGCAAAAGCCCTTCGGTCGACTGGAAACAGATGCTCGCCTACAAAGACGAGGTGATCGGCCAGAACACCAAAGGCATCGAATTTCTGTTCAAAAAGAACAAGATAGACTGGCTCAAAGGTTGGGGATCGATCCCCGAAGCGGGCAAAGTCAAAGTCGGTGACGAGGTTCACGAGGCCACGCATATCGTCATCGCATCCGGCTCCGAGCCGTCCTCCCTGCCGGGGATCGAGATTGACGAAAAGGTCGTCGTCACCTCCACCGGCGCGCTGGAACTAAGCAAGATCCCCAAGAAAATGGTCGTGATCGGCGCAGGCGTGATCGGGCTTGAGCTTGGCTCTGTCTATGCCCGCCTCGGCACCGAAGTGCATGTCGTCGAATTCCTTGACGCTATCACCCCCGGCATGGACGCCGAAGTGCAGCGCACCTTCCAGAAACTGCTGACAAAACAGGGCCTTAACTTCACTCTCGGCGCCGCCGTCCAATCGGTCGACGCCACGAAAACCAAGGCCAAAGTCACCTACAAGCTGCGCAAGGATGACAGCGAGCACACGATCGACGCCGACACCGTCCTCGTCGCCACGGGCCGCAAACCCTACATCGACGGCCTCGGCCTAGACGCTCTCGGCGTCGCCATGACCGAGCGCGGTCAGGTCAAGACCGACGCCCAGTGGAACACCAATGTCAAAGGCATCTACGCCATCGGCGACGCCATCGAAGGCCCGATGCTGGCCCATAAAGCCGAAGACGAAGGCATGGCCGTTGCCGAAGTGATCGCAGGCCAGCACGGCCACGTGAACTACGGCGTGATCCCCGGCGTGATCTATACTCACCCCGAGGTCGCAAGCGTCGGTGAAACCGAAGAAACCCTGAAAGAACAAGGGCGTGCCTATAAGGTCGGCAAGTTCTCCTTCATGGGCAATGGTCGCGCGAAGGCGAATTTCGCCGCTGACGGTTTCGTCAAAATCCTCGCCGACAAATCCACCGACCGCATCCTCGGCGCGCATATCATCGGCCCCATGGCGGGTGACCTGCTGCACGAGATTTGCGTCGCTATGGAGTTCGGCGCCGCCGCCGAAGACCTCGCCCGCACTTGCCACGCGCACCCGACCTATTCGGAAGCCGTGCGCGAAGCGGCCCTCGCCTGCGGCGACGGCCCGATCCATAGCTGAACCGAAGCTCAGAACGAAAAAACGGCGCTCCCATCGCGGGGCGCCGTACTCGTTTCACCAACCATTAACCTTAACGCGCGCCCGCCGACCCTTCTTTTGTTCCTAAATACCTCGGGGGTGAATGGCGCAGCCAGAGGGGGCAGCGCCCCCTACCCCGCCAACATCTTCAAACCAGCCGTCACATCCGTGCGCACCGCCAGCCGCAATCCCGGCTCATCACCCGCCTTCAACGCGGCGATAATCAACCGGTGATGCACCGGAGGCTCCGTGCGCTTCAGCTTGCCGTAAAGCGCCCGCATGGTCGGCCCCAATTGCAGCCAGATCGTCTCTGCCGTGGCCAGCATCGCAGGTGCTTGGGCGCGCAGATAAAGCGTCCTGTGAAACTCCAGATTGGTGCGAATATAGCCAACCGAATCTCCGCGCGCGATCACGGTGCCAATCGCACCGTTGATCGTCTCCAGCCGCTCGATCAGCGCCATATGCGCCCGCGGCAAGGCGCGGCTCGACAGTTCCGGCTCGATGAGCGCGCGCAAGGCGGCCAATTCCTCGATCCGCTCGTTGCTCAACTCTGGCGTCGACACCCGGCCTGAGGAGGACAGCGACAACGCCCCTTCCGCCACCAACCGCCGTGCCGCCTCGCGCGCAGGTGTCATCGACACGCCGTATTCCTTACCGATCCCACGCAAGGTCATCGCCTGACCGGGTAAAACCTCTCCATGCATGATCTTGGTGCGCAAAGACCGGTACACCCGGTCATGGGATGCCGTCGTGGGTTCGGATCGGGATTGGATCAACATGGCTCAAATGTGATCACAAACGCCGCGCGGGTCAATCTTTGAAGCGATAGCGATGCAATTGACCGCCATGCTGGCGCAGCCAACCGCGCTGCTCTGCATAGGGCCCGTAAAGCCGCGTGACCACATCCCAAAAGGCCGGGCTATGGTTCATCTCGGCCAGATGGGCGACCTCATGAGCGGCCACATACTCCAGCACCTCCGCCGGAGCCATGATCAAACGCCACGAGTAGTTCAGGTTACCCTCAGCAGAACACGACCCCCAGCGCGACCGCGTATCGCGCAAGGTCAGCCGTCCGTAGGGCAAACCCAATCGCGCCGCATATAGATCGCTTGCGGCCTGCAGCCGATGCCGCGCCTGCAGCTTCAAAAACGCCTCCACTCGCGCCCCCGTCCGCTCCGGGGCGCGGCCAGGCACAAGCAGGCGGTCCCCCTCCACCTGCACCGCCTTCACAGTCGCCAACTCAACCACATGCGGTGCCCCTTGAAACAAAACCTCTGCCTCCGGCTCAACGCGCACCATATCGGGATTGCGCGCCAGGGCCGTCCGCAACCAGCTCTCTTTCTCGCGCAAGAACGCCTCGGCCTCGCGCAGCCGCACGCGCGGCGGCAGCGTCAGCGATACGCGCCTATCCAGCCCTGAGACGCGCAGCGATAACCGCTTGGCCCGCGCCGAGCGTTTCAGCACCACCTCCACCGCCGGAGGGCCTTGCAAAATCAGATGTGTCGGCAACCCTCGGCCCCACATAAGCGCGCTTCCTTTCAATTGGCTTTGACACCGCTTTCAAGCTGTGGCAGTTGGCGTCGATCACCGCAATGACGGATACGAAAGGGATTCCCATGCCCAAAGAAGAGTGGGGCGTAAAGCGCCTTTGCCCGACAACCGGTAAACGGTTTTACGACTTGAACAAAGACCCGATCGTCAGCCCCTACACGGGCGAGGTCGTGACCATCGACGTGAGCAAAAACCGCACCATGGTCGCCGACAAGGCTGACCCGGCCAGCAAGAAGGCCAAGGAAGAGGATGTCACCGATGACGTCGAAGTGCTCGACGAGGATGACGCCGCTGACGTGAAGCTCGACGACGATCTGCTGGATGATGATGACGACAATGATGATGTCTCACTCGACGAGATCGCCGATGTCGCAGCGGATGACGACGACGATTAAACCGGTCCGGCGGCGCGGGGATTTTTCACTTGATCTCCCCCGCGCGCTTGCCTTAAAGACCGCGCTATTGGGGCCTTAGCTCAGTTGGGAGAGCGCTTGCATGGCATGCAAGAGGTCAGGGGTTCGACTCCCCTAGGCTCCACCAATACCCTTATATTTCCCATATTTTTATGAAAACCCCTTACTCGCAAGGGTTTGAGTGTGGCTTTTACTACGATACGCTACTACGATTGGCCCATGTTGAAACCCAAAGGCGTCCCACACTTATATCGACAGAACGACATCTGGCATGTGCGCGTATATGTCCCAAAGTCGGTCATCCCACTTGTCGGAAAGAGGGAAAAGCACAAATCGATGGACACGACGGATCGGCGCACCGCCCGTGAACGCGCTGATGATTGGCGCAGGGATCAGTACCGATGGTTCAATGAACTATACGATGCTCGTGCCAGCCAGCCGAGCGTCATCGAGGAACTGCCTGAATCGATGATCGCGACAATGGCACGCGAAGTGTATCGAGACTATCGCACAGAGATCGACGCCGATTTTGCCGACCTCATTGACGCTCCGTTGGAAGAGCAATTGGCCAATGAAATCGCTGAGGAGGACCGTAGCGCGACACTTCAGGAACTGCTTCGAGATTTCGATCCAATTTCGTCTGCCAAACAGTATGCAGATAGTCAGTTGAGGACCCATCAACTGGCGCTGTCGCCAGACAACCCATCTTATGCCAAGTTGGTCCGCCGCATTCGCGAGGCCTTCATCCAAGTTTATGTGGATATCGTGAACACATATGCCAACACCCCCGGACGGGATGACAACTCTTTCTTCATCGACGCGACCACCAAAGAGCCGATTGACGCCGCAAACAGCACGTCCAGCAAGCCAGCGATCAGCTACGACCTGAGTGAACAGGCCAATCTGCTGCTTGCCGAAGTATCCAATAGCCGTGGTGCGAAGGGTGTCGCCAAAACACGAAACACCATGGACCTGATGCAGCAATGGTTTGGCAAGAACTACGATATCAGGAATATCGGACGCGCTGAAGTAACAGAGTTTCGCGATGCACTGCTCAACGTACCGACGAATATGTCAAAGAGGTATCCTGGCAAGACAATGATGGAAGCAATCGACCAACGGAAACCTGAACACGAGACGCTATCAATTTCTTCCGTCAACACACATATCCGTAACGTTGTACAACTGTTCAACACTGCGACGATGTACGATGGCAATTTCCGCCAACCGAATTTGACGAGGATTTCGCTCAAAGACCCCGTAGATGAACTGGACAAGCGCTATCCATTTTCAGTTGATCAGCTAAGCATATTTCTTTCAAAAGCTGTTGCGCATGCCAGCGAGGGAAGTGTTTCGCCATTCTATTGGTGCAGCATAATTGGCCTCTACCATGGCCTACGGGCAAACGAGATTGCCGCACTTTCGCCACGGGATTTCATAACAAAGCATGGGTATCCCTGCATCGACCTCAAGCTACCAAAGGAAATCATCTCAGGTTCACGTAAAGGCTCGTCAAAGACCATTCCTCGAACAATACCAATACACCCGATCTTACGGCAAGGTGGGCTATTGGATTTCGTTCAACGATCCAAAGGGCAGGACTACTTGTTCCCCGACTTCCGTGAAACCAAAGACGGCTATCGAAGTGACGATATTTCCGATTGGGCCACTCGGCTCATCACATCACTAGGCTGGAAAGGACAAAAGTTGAGCTTTCACAGCTTCCGTCACACATTCCTTGACGCCCTCGACGATGCCGAGACATCGGAAAAATGGAAGGCCCACCTTGGCGGTTGGAAAATGAAAGGTGTGATGAATAAGAACTATGGCTCACGGGAGATGAAGGAAAAGATTATTCCTGCAATCAGCCTAATCACTTATGGCGACGTCGATCAATTCGTCGCGGATTTCGCTACGCGGACTACCGATTGGAATTGATGCAGCCTTTGAAACACCATGATCGATGAACCAGAAGGCAGAAGCGACAACTCACCTGACGAACAACAAAGGCAAGTGATTATGTGAAGCCCGCAGTAGTCGGATCATACGACAACCCTTTGATCGACCCATCCCTGATCCGCTCCACTGCTTCATCAATGGCAAAGACCGGTACGAGGAACCACTCACGTGGTACAACAGGATGGCCAAAGCGGTCTTTGATCTCGATATCCAAACGTGCGCGTTCGAAGATGCGGTGAAGTAGGTTTTCCAGCTTCACTCGGTTGATGTTGTAAAGCTCGTAGGTGGTCACGATTTCCACATCCGCCATGAGGAACGTCGGATCGAGCTTAGCATTGGCGATCCGACGTTCAACTGGACCACCGGTTACGCCGATCTTATGCAGTAGGTCGCGGTTGTCGGCCACAATCGGAAGGTCCGACTTACTGCGAAGAACGTAGATGGTGCCGCTGGCCTCATCACCCTCAGTTGAAGCGTCGGAAAACAGGGGCCCCGCCACGGGGTCGCTGATGGTTCTGCTCGACTTATCCTTGCTCATGGCACGATGCAGCGACCGCATCAGCAGATTGCTTTCTGTCCCATTGTCGAACACGACACGCAGCCGGGCGTCCCAGTCACCATAGTCTTGTTTGAACTGCTCACCGACCTCGGCCACATAAGCTTTCTGGCCAGACAGGATGTAGAAGCGCCCCTCCTTGATCTCGGCGCTGGTTTCAGGTGGTCGAGTCGTTCTTAGGCCCACGTCGAGATCAGCTTGGACCTTCTCGAATAGTGGCTTGAACTTGTCAAAGTCAGCGCAGGTCTCACGGTTGGCGATCTCTTCTGCGGCCCGTTTTTCGGCCACGGGACGGACATGTCGTAGTTCCGTGATATCACCTGCTACATCGTCCAAATCCTCTAGATCAGATGCCAACGCATCGAGATCGAGATCATCTTCCTTAACGGATAGCTCTGTTGCCCCCTGGAGCAGCCCCTGGTGGTCAAGTGGTGATAGGATCGCCACGTAGTCGGCTGACGCAGAGAGGCGCTCTAGGCGGACCGCGTACAGCCTCTCGAAGATATCCCGATCTTCACCATGACGGGGCGGATGCCCTTGACGGTCTGTAAACCGCTGAATGTCTTCAAACCCGGCGATGACCCGCTCTTCGATAGGAGACCGCTTGACTGTTTTCTCCTCGACGTCAAACTCGGCAAGGTCACCGGCAAGGGCATCAAGGTCATCACTCATAGCGACCCTCTTTGCGGAACCGCATAAACGCAGTGGCACCTTCGGCCATCAGTTTTTCATAGGGGTCGGGGGCGGTCATTGATGGGGCGCGTCCGTTTTCTTTCTTGAAGCGGCTGGCTCGTTTGGCCCATGTGACTGCCTCGTCGGGGCTGATCTGGGTGCGCTTTGATGTGATGACGGCTTGGACCTGTTGCAGCCGTTCAGCGTCCATCGACTTGGATAGGATTGAGTATGCCTCGTTAAACGGGTTGATGGCATCGATGAGATCGATGTCGAGATCGCGCACGTCCATGGCAAACTTACGGACCCCGTCGATCAATGCTGTGTTGGCCGAAGGTTCACGATCCTCGTCATCTTCCAGCACGGCTTTCTTGGCCTGCTGCGTCAGGTTCATGGCAGCGACAGCACGTTGGCGCACAGCCTCGACGTCGCCGTCCTCAAGTTCGGGGTAACGATCCTTGATGATCTTCCCCATGCGGACGACGGTCAGTTCCTCTGGAACCAGTTCCTCGTCAAACAGCCCACGCTCAATCACAGGCTTGTCCTGAACGAATGCCGTGATCACTTCATTCAGGTCTTCCTGACAAATCCGTTCGGCCTCTTTGGTCTTTGGTTCAGCAAGACCTTTGATCTCGACCTGGAACTGACCTGTCTCCTCGTTGAAGCCGACATTGGTCTTTGCTGGATCATACCCACCCTCGCCATACTCAAACCCTTCCTGCTCGGTTGAGGCTGTCGTCTTGGGGGTGAAGTTGAAACGCGGGGCGAGGACCTGTTCCATCAACAGGCTGGCTGCGATGGCCTTGAGGGTGTCGTTAATCGCCTCGGTCACCGCGCCCTCTGACGCATCAGGTTCGGCAATCAGGTTGGTGAACCGCGCATGGGTCTTTCCCTTGGCATCACGGGTGGCACGGCCAATGATCTGGACGATCTCGGTGAGGCTGGCACGATAGCCAACGGTCAAGGCGTGTTCACACCAAATCCAATCAAAACCTTCTTTTGCCATGCCAAGGGCGATGATCAGGTCTACGTGGTCCCGGTTGTTTTTCTGAGTGGGGTCCTTCAATGCAGCAGAAACACAATCTCTCTTCCTGGGGTCGTCCTCAACGAGATCAGCTACTTTGATAATCTGACCTTCAGGCGTTTCGATCAGATGAAAACCAGTAATCGGATCGGTTCCCTGATAATCACCTACTGCATCCATGATATGTGAGACTTGTGCTGACTTGTGAAGCGGGCCTGCTTCCCGTGCATTCACGTTCGGGATGTGAAGGATTGTCTTCTCATTTGGGTCCAACACCGACAGCAGTTCATCAGCATAAGAACCAGTGTAAAAGAAATATCCGATATCTAGCGTCTTGAGGTGTTCATACCCATTCAATTGCTCGTAATAGGTATAGGTCACCGTATCGAACTTGGATTCGTCGGCTGGTGACAGCACAGCCTCCGCGTCGCCACGGAAGTAGCTGCCGGTCATAGCCACAACATGCACCCGATCACGGGCGATCAACTGGCCCAGATGTGCGCCTAGCTTGTTATCAGGGTTGGCGCTGACGTGATGGAATTCATCGACGGCAATCAGTCGATCATCAAAAACCTCGATCCCGAACTTATCAACGGCAAAGCGGAAGGTGGCGTGCGTGCAGATCAGGATGCGATCATCGCTGTCCAAGAACTTGCCGACCGAACCGACCTTGCCATCATCGCCGCCGGGCGCGTTGCAGAGGTTCCACTTCGGGACCACGGTCCAATCCGCCCAAAAACCGTATTTGGCCAGCGGTTCATCGTTGAAGCTGGACCCGATGGATTTCTCGGGCACCACGACGATGGCCTGCTTCAACCCTTGGTTCTCCAGCTTGTCCAAAGCGATGAACATCAAAGCCCGAGATTTCCCCGACGCCGGTGGCGACTTGATCAGCAGATATTGCTCACCGCGCCGTTCGTAGGCCCGCTCCTGCATCGCCCGCATCCCATATTCGTTGGACGTGGTGGACGCGCCATTCTGAGCGTAGGTGACGGAGACTGAGGGGATTGATTTGGTCATTCGTCGTCCTTGGGCTTGGGGATTGAAGGTATCTCATATGGTGCCAGCAGCTTTGACGCCCATGCTGGGACACTGGGCCAAGAGTAGCTGCGGTGTTCACTCCATGATTTCGAGCTATTAATCTTATCGGCCCTTTCGATGAGACCACCGATAAGATCGTGAGGGTAGACGTAGCAACGGTCATTCTTGCGATCAAAAAAGGCGATATAGAGGCCCTTACCCTCGTACTTCACGTTCAGTGTTAGTCGGCCCTTGAGTTGAACGCGGTAAAAGTCTTTTCCATTGTGATGGTAGGCTATGAAATCCGCACCCTGCCAGTCGTCTGATAGCAAGAGGCAGTTGTAGCCGTAGTCGGCAAGACGGGCAGCAATCTTGTGAAAATTGTAGGTTTCCTTCTGCCGCGCGTTCATCGCCCTGTAATCGGCAGGTTCAAGCACAAGGGGTCCCATATGCACCTCAGACATGAACGCCTCTACAAAGTTTGATTGCGGGTAGCCCCACTGTGCTTGACCCCATAGAAACATCGGTCTGAGGATAGGTAACCATGGATGAGGGGATTAACTTTGTCATGTTGCTCTAGAGGCCTCCGGGATAGTATTGCTCGGAATCTCGTTCCAACCAAAAATTGAGTAGCGTCTTGCTCGTAAATCGCATGACCACTTTTTCCCCATTGGCTCGGCGAAAAAAACCTTCACAGCGCAGTTTTGCCGACGCTGGAAGCTCAATCGTGTTTCGCTCGGACGTATGCATGCTTTGTGAAAATACGTAGTCAACCACTGTCCCCTCTCCATCGCGGACGAATGAACTGCTAGAGGCTTGGTATATATAAACGGCGAAGCTGCGTTCTTCGGGTGGATCAGCCTCAAAACACCGCAACAGGGACGGAAACACAACCGGCTTATCAGAGAGATTTTCCACCTGAATGCTGAAAGCTTGGTAGTTCTCAGAATGTGAACCAGAGACTTCAACGACGGGAACGTCGATTTTGTTGATCACGTCCATCAGGATTGGAGTTACCACGCCCAGTACAGAGATAAGGGCAACTAGCAGCGACAATACCGTGGTGGAAAACCCAAAATAGCGACGCCAGTTTTGCCAGTGTTCACACTCACAGCAGAACTTTTGGTTTTCAGCCAGTTCACTCTGACAAGCCCAACACTTCATACCGGCACCTTTGTCGTCATCTTCGTGTACATCTCGAACAGCTTCTCCAGCCGTTCCGTGTCGTTGCGGAAGCGTCTGCCGATGTAGATGCGTTCCAGCACCTCGTCGTTGCGGTCGTGGGCGGCGCGGAGGTTTTCGGGCATGGCGTCGGGTTTGTAGAGGTCGGCGATTGTGGCGGGGAAATGCGCCTCGCGGGCCAGCAGGATATCCTCTGCGCAGCGGGTCAGGTCGGCCTTGTTCTTTTCGGTGAGCTTGGGGACGGGGAAGGTGTTCCAGACTAAAGTGCTTGAATACCGATAGTCAGATTTTATTCGACCTCCAACGGCGGCAGTCCATGCTAGGTGAAGCGCGGATGAGAGCACCGAAAAATCTACCAAAGTGGCGTTATAAATTGCTGATGCGGAGTCCGCGATAACGGTCTGCCCTCCGTCGATGTATCCCACCGTGAGATACTCTCGATTCTCAGAGAAGTGACGGGGAACCAATATGGATTTCTGATCGGTATGCGGGGTGAAGACAAACCTATGCGGTGTCTGCGCAGCTTTGTTGGCTTGGCTGCCACGGCTTGCGATTCTTAGTTGTCTGACTTGCTCAACTCGTTTGGAAATCGGACCGATCTCGGTCGCCTCGCTTTTCTCGCTATCGTCAATCCAAAGGCAGTGTCGGATTCCGCCTCGGATAAACTCTTGTGAACCGACGTAATTTCGGAAAAACCGACGCGATTGCGGGTGAGAAGCCAATAGCTCTTTCTTTTGTTGGCCATTGAGAATTAAGTTTCCACCGTCAGTTGGCTTGTTGCCATAGTCCATTTTTGAGAGGCTATGCAGAGCAGAAGAGCGCTTTGTAACGACGCTTTCCGAATTTGGGATCAAGTATGGGCCGATGGAGTGTACGGTTTTGACCGATCCGTCCTCATACAAACGCCTCGCATCGAACCGTGTTGAGAGGCCAACAATAATACAAGTGACCGCAGCCTTGTTACTAGCGAGATTGGACCATAGGAACGAGTTGTGAGCAAAGCTGATGCGATTGTTTTGCTGGAATATTAGAGGCCAAAGCATGGCAACCTGCTCACCCTGAGCAATTGAATTGGTCGTTACCAACGCGCTACTTGCACCAGTCTGGTTGTTGTAGCGGGCCGCAAGAAGCATGAACGCCGCCACAAAATCGAGGTCCTTGTATCGCTTGAATACAGGAGCGAAGACCCTCTTCATGTCTTCTTTCTGCTCCGCGGTTTGATTGACACTACCTTGGTATGGTGGGTTCCCACAGATATAGGTCTCACCCCCCTCGTTCTCAAAATCAATCGCTGCTTGCTCCAGTGGAGTGTCGAACAGATCGTCTGATGTAAGCTTTACTCCCTTGGTGGTTGGCGGGCACACGTCCAGCCAATCCAACCGCAGGGCATTGCCTTGGGTGATCCAGTTCCGCGCATCCAGCGGCAGGAAGGTGTCCCGTGCGACCTTGGGTCCACGGTACAGCACGTCGCATTGATACTCTGCGATGATCAGGGCCAGACGGGCGATCTCGGCTGAGAAGTCCCGCAGTTCGATCCCACGGAAGTTCTGGATGCTGATGTCCGACGCCCGGTCAGCCTCTCCCCGCCGTTTGTTGATCTCAAACTCGATCTCTCGCATCTGCTTGTACGCGATGACCAGAAAGTTGCCTGACCCACAGGCAGGGTCAAAGACGCGGATGTTGGACATGCGTTTTCGCAGGTTTAGCAGCTTGACGGGGCTGTCACCGGCGCGATCCAGATGGTCGTTCAGATCATCGAGGAACAGAGGGTTCAGCACCTTCAGGATGTTCGGCACCGAGGTGTAGTGCATACCCAGCTTTGAGCGCTCCTCATCATCGGCGACGGCCTGGATCATAGAGCCGAAGATATCGGGGTTGATCCGTTGCCAATTCAGGTTGCCGATTTTGATCAGATAGCGTTGCGCGATCAGAGAAAAGCGCGGCACCTCCGTGCTGCCCGAGAACAGACCGCCGTTTACATATGGGAAGGCATCCGCCCAGCGGGGCAGGTTTGCGGAGGCACGATCCTTGATCGGGGTGTTCATCGCACGGAAAAGTTCGCCGATGACCTCATGCGTGTTGGACCCATCGCGATTGGCCATCTGTTCGACCGTACTGGTGAAGAGGTCGTCACCGACTAGGATGTCGGTATCCTCGGCAAAGAACAGGAAAATCAGCCGTGCCATGAAGTGGTTCATCTCATGACGGCGTTCGGGTGTGCCCCAGTCGGGGTTGTCGGACCGTAGGGTGACATACAGCTTGTTCAGCCGCAGGGTGGCCCGCACATCGAATTCGGATTCGCTGAGTTGTTTGGTCTTGCTCAGACCAGCCAGTGGCCAGAAGAACACGAAGTGATTGGGGAAGTCGTCATAGGTGCAGGAGACGATATCGCCGGTGATCAGGTCCTCTGCCTCGAAGTGTTGCCCATCTGTGGCCAGCACGAACCGCACCTTGTTGCGTTTGGTCTGAGTGGCCTTGCTGTCACGTAGTTCGGTCAGCGTTTCAGGGACACGCCCGGCGTCACAAGTTTTTATGTGGATGTTGCCGACTTGTAAGACCCCATTGATGTCAGACTTGTTGGATGTGCCCTTGCGCAGCTTCTTGGACCGCGCATCGCTGTTGTCGAAGCATTCGAGGAAGGCAAACGGGAACTCGGCAGCATCATATGGCTGGTCGGCCAATTCGCTGATGGCCTGTTCAATCTCGACAGCGTTCACGGGCTACTTCCTGAAAATGAGTTCAATCAACCGCCGATGGCGGGATGGATCGAATTCTTGCTTAGGGTGATTAAAAACATACTCGATCTCGGTCTGGTAGACCTCAGCCACAGCATCAGCGACTTTTTCGGGCGATGGGCGGGCATCGAGACTGGCGATTGTGTTCTCGATCTCCGTCACAACCATTCGGAG
Organism: Cognatishimia sp. MH4019; assembly: GCF_020177595.1. GTDB lineage: Bacteria > Pseudomonadota > Alphaproteobacteria > Rhodobacterales > Rhodobacteraceae > JAHTBL01. The sequence goes on from NZ_JAHTBL010000005.1 coordinate 258,294, forward strand.
GCGATCCATGTCCAGGCGGTGCGGGAGCCTCACGATTGAACCTTCCAGCAAAGCACCAGCAGAGACATCGAAAATCTGGGCCAAATCGTTGAGACGTTCGGTCGTGATTGCTGACAGCCCAGCCTCAAGCCGCGAGTAAGACGCAGGCGTGATTTCCAATGCCTCAGCCACATGTGCCTGTGACATCTGGCATTGCTGACGGGCTTCTTTGATTTTTGCGTGCAACGACACTGCACCACCTCAAGCATGACTTTGAGTGGAGTATTACACGGCACGTAACAGAGTGACAGCATGATTTTCGATACCTATTGCGAATCAATTGCGTCACACGTAACTAATACATAATATGCAACTCAATGATTTCCTCACGAAAAATAATCTGACCATGGCAATGTTCGCCAGCCGCGTTGGCACGACAGCCGCAACAATCAGCCGTGTTGTCGATAGATCAGTGACGCCGAGGAGGTCCTTGGTCCGACGCATCTACGAGGAAACCAACGGTCAGGTCACACCAAACGACTTAGCAGGGCTTTATTGTGTGACGCCATGCAGCCCCATGGTTCTTCTCGATGATGAGCGGCGCAGCCAACCCATACCAAGAAAGACGAAACCATGAGCAGCAATGATCCTAAAGCGAAGAAGGCCGATGACCCATCCATGCAAGACACTACGCTTGGCCTTGGTATCCTTCTGGCAATTGGGTTTGTCATCTATTGGCTATTCTTCGGCAATGATCGCGCTGAGGTGACCCGCTGCATCGAAGCGGCAGCAGAGGCAGACCATGCAGGGGCGCAAATCTCGTCTCAGATGTTTCGCCGGTTGCAGTTTTCTGTTGATCACGCTGATGACGTGGAGATCGTTGAGACCTCCACTTATCCCTTCGCAAGCGTTTACATCAAAAGCATCCGCTTCACGCTGGATGGCCGAGCGCAGTAGATCAAGTGTCCGACATGAAATCGCCCTAAACTGATACGAACATACTGGCGCAAACGCCGTTGACACAACCGAGAGAGAAGGACGCAGGATGATCCGAAAGATAATGCTGGCGGGCATTCTCGCTCTGTCGGGGTGCATGGACACGGTCACAGGCACTCCTGATGTCAGTCGTGCAACCAAGCCAACTTATTTCATCGCGGAACAACTTGGCCCAAGCTGCACCCGTGACAACCGAGGCGGCAGGGCAAGCGTGGCGTCAGCCGAAAGGGCCTTGACCGCTTTGCGTGTGAACAGCGAACGGTACATTTCGGACCTGCGACAATCGACGTCCATGACCGTGAAGTTCGATGACTTCAGGGTGCATTGGCAACCGGTCCTGTTCAACAGCTACGCCGCTGCCGCTGCCAATGACGTCGAATTGGCACGCACCATCATCGACGGACTAAGGCAGATGGCGATTGAGGGCCGCTACACTAACGAGCCGAGCCTCATAACACGCCCGCAAGCGATACAACTGACCGACTGCTATGCCAACGGGCCAAACTCCCCTTGCGCACAGTTTACACCGATGTTCGTCGCAAGGATGTATGCCTTGCTAATGATCTCGACCGCCGTTCTTGAGCCACATGTCACCGATGAAGACAGAGAGGTGCTGATGCCGTGGTTTGACCGAGCCTATCGCCGCTTTGTCGTTGATGCGGTGGAGATGGATCAGGAGGGCATCTACGATCTGGGTAACATGGGTATGGCCCGACTGGCATATGCCGCGCTCACGAACGACATGCGGTTGGCAGATCGTGAACTGCGCACACGGCGGGCTGAGTTCATTCGCCGTTTTGAGACGTCTGGCTATATTTATCGGAATTCATACCGTGGTGTGCGGGGGTTTTGGTATCATACCTATGGCGTCGATGTTGCGCTTTCCTATGCCCTCGTTGCCCGAGAGTGGGGATATGATTTCTTCGCAGACGAGACCCTTGGCCCAAGATTCCGTGCCGCCGTGGACAAGACCACGCTGGGCATCAACGACCTACAAGCGTTTCGGTCCGTCGGTAACAGGGGCAACAACATCACGACCAACCCCGCCGATGCGCGGCCTCACGTGATGCAGCTTGCTTTGAACCTATATGAAATCTCGGAAAGAGAGTTCGGGGTGCGTCTTCCGCCAGACCGCAGGTATCAACAGATTGCCCGCTTTGAGCAGTATCCGGCGATCTCGGGAATGGCGGCCAGTTGTTATTATTCAGGGCGGTGAGAGTCTCTTTTGGTCAACGATATAAGGCCGCTTACGATCATGATCCAACTCGTTCCTGACGAATGAACCAAAATGGCCCCAGCGAACAGCGGGTAACAGCCGCACAGAAGCAACGCATCCTTCAGCGATTGTGGCTGCGGAATGCGGAAAGGTTGGCGGTAGGGAAGTCTCCGTTGGACGTAACGTGGCATTACAAGGCCAGATTGAAACTGATCAACCGAGACGGCGTTCACCGCTTTGACACGCATTGCCAGATCGATCCCTGAATGCACCTTCCCGATGCAATGGCGCTACGATCATTCCTTACCACAGCCCAACAACGCCTAAATACAGGGGAACCACCAGTGTTAGAGGAACATGGAATGGCGATCTACTCAGTATCACAATCAGGCGAAGACATCGCACGGGATGCTGAAGCATTCTTTGCGGAAATCGCCGATGAAGACCTGCTCAGCTTTTTGCAGCAACTGCCTATGGCATGGGGGAATGATGAGCCGATGACGCTCACGGATTTCGTCTATGAAGCCCTGCTTTGGCCGTTTGTTAAGAGCGCTTGGCAGGACGTCGAAGGCGCACCGGGGATCGCAGGGCGCATGGGCCAGTTGGTTCAAGTGTTCGCCAAGGCGGAACAGGACCTTGAACGTGAAACGGGGCGCGTACGACGTGTTCGACGCGTTACAAACCTAGCGTCTTTTATGGACGCTTATACGGACAGCGTTGTCCCAGCATAGGCTGCAACTCCGACACTGGGCTTCAGCAATGCAACCACATCGTGAGCATTCGCTGCCCCCCAACAGGTAGCCTCGGCCTCACTACTGACGGCACTTCATCTAGGCGCATTGGATAATTTGTTCAGGCACTTGAATTGGCGCATCTACCCGCTCACTTTTCCTATTACCCGATCCAAGAACGCTTAGTCGCCGTTCCGCTCCGCCTTGTGTCGTCAACCATGCGTCGAGCGATTGGATCGGGTATCAACCTTATGCTCACGGGCCTCAAAGGCCTGCTATCACCGCGACGGCTCTGCCCTCGCTACGTCGTGACCATCGTCTACATAGGCCTCCCACAGCGCCTCTACGCTGTCATCCAGCAGTGCGCCATACGGTAGGCGAGTGTAGGCCTTTAGTTGGCGTAGTCGCTCCTGTGTGAGCGGTGATACTGATCTGACGCTGAGCTTGGTCTGGGTTTTCATGGCATGTGACTCCTCAGCAGTATTTATCAAATCAAAGAGAAAACCCCCTAAAGATACATAAACTGTGGAGTTGCGACTACATACTTCAAAGTCTGACATCTGTCGGACCTTTGATGAACCAGACGTTTGATCAAGCGTCACAGAATGTAGAGACGGCAACTTGGGTTTTACCACTACCAATTCCTTCGCCATGAACAGGACGATTGCGCCTGAGATGGAGAAGTCAGGGCGTATGACAAGCCTCGAATACAACATCCAAAACATGCGGATGGGGCATTTCAAGAAGGGGTCGGACAAGTGGCTGAAGCGTGCGACGAAAGTCGTTCAGAAACTCAATTATGATGAGCTATCCGACCTCGATGTCCGTCGCGGTAAACCATGGTTCCTTCAAGATTCTGGGCCCGTATTGAGGGGGCTATGGAAAGCCAGAAAGTCTGGTGTACCGAAAGGTAAGGCCCGCCGTGCCTCGGATCGTTTCTCAGGGCGTGCGTTGAAAGCGATGAGGAAGATACATGAATGCTCACTTGGCAATGTTGGCTATGCTACCGTTGTGACATCCATCTCCTTAACGAAAGAACAGGCGTTGCAAGCTGTCCAAACTGACGGCCAGTCGGTTAGTCGCTTTATTCGCAATCGCTTCCCCCATGCTATTTGGATAATGTTTCCCGAGGTCGAGCAGGTTTTGGTCGAAGATGTGGCCGATGACCTCTTACTGGACCGTAGCTGGCGTGAGGGCATGGCGGATAAGGCTGTCTGCTACAAAGTCCACTTTCATGGCATGATCTATGTACCCGGCGGTGTGCCGCGATCCATTGAACTGGGGTTCCACACACACAGGTCCGGCAAACGCATTTCGCGATTCTCGGGCGTTAACCAAGTGCGTGTCTTGCCGATGTATGCAGACCCAGATGAAAAAGACGTTCGGCCCGATGTGATCGGTGTTGCTGGGTATTCAACGAAGAAGCACTACAGGCCACCAACAGATGAGCGGATGCTTGAAGGCTATGCTGAGTGGGTTTGGCTGACAGACAAGATCGCTTCTAATCCAAATCTTGTCATTACAGGTGGTGTGAATGGTCCAATCAAAGATTACTGTTCATCATGTCACAGCTTCTTTCCAATTGATGATACCTGTCAGTGTGGCCCTCTCTGTGAAGTTGATGACTTCTATGGGTTCCAACAGATCAGCAATGAATGCCCCTCCACGTCTGTTCATCAAGAACAGGTTGAGAAGCTACCATCAGACGGTCACTCATTTCTAAACTGGATCGGGCTATCCCATTATGATGAATACCCAATTCTGCACGGCGTGAAAAAAATGGTCGCCCGTGTGGCAAGACCGGTTTTCGCCGGGGTGGCATGGCTAACTGGCCAAATTCGGGGGCCATAGCCAGTGGCCGACGGGCTACACGTGACCACCACAGCAGCAAATTCTCGCAAGCCGCCTGAAAATCTCAGAGCGGCCCAACTGGTGTAGAACAAAGAGCCGCAAATCTTCGCTGTCAAACGGTCGGACGGTGATGCATGTTTATGGCACATGACTTCGTCTATATGAAATAAATATGCATCAAGACTTCGGGCAGCTTTTGCGAATTCATCGCAAGGATAACGCCATCACCTTGCAGGCGATGTCGCAGATGGCAGGCATTGCGATACCAACCATAAGGCTACTGGAAACTGGGCGAGGAAACATCAACTCTTTCCTCAAATGTCTCGATGCACTTGCACTGAGAATGCACTGGTTGAACATTGATGAACGCAATCCCGGAGATGCTCTAGCCTCCCGTCGGCGGATGCTCGACATCAGTCAGCGGGACTTAGCGAAGCAGATCGGGGTCAGTCATCGAACTATCATTGCTCTGGAAAACCACTTTCGGGGTCGCCTTGATACATTGACTGCGTGCCTGTCAGCACTTCGTCTGAAACCCAGCTTGATAACCACTGACCGCATCAAGGAACCCCTGAGCGGGGATGTTATGAACCACAATGGTCTGTTGTCGGTATTGCAATCGGGTGAGGAGAACGATCCAAACTACGCCCTGCTCCAAGGCGACGCACATAGCACACTGTCCAGTCTGCCATCGGAAACCATAGACTGCATTATCACCTCACCGCCATACTGGGGCCAACGGGTGTATAAGGCGGGTGGCATCGGCCAAGAGCCAACCGTCGAGGCGTATCTCAAGGACCTTCGCGCCGTGTTTCGTCAAGCCCACCGAGTGTTGAAAGCCCGTGGTTCCCTTTGGCTGAACATCGATGACAGTTATTCCAACTCATCCATGTTGGGCATCCCATGGCGGCTGGTGCTGGGTATGGTCGAAGATTGCGGCTGGCTCGTCAGAAATGATGTTATTTGGTCAAAGACTGGCGGATCATTGAACAGATCGACCAATCGGCTGACGCACAGGCATGAACATATCTTCCACCTCGTTAAACAACCTGACTACTGGTTCGACGACGATGCCATCAGGGTACCACCAGCACTTGCGCGTCTGGGAGCCGGAGAGGTTGCAACAGCCACCGGCCTGACCAAGTCAGCGTGCCTGACACGCATCGACCAAGCTGACCTGCTAACGGATGGTCAACGACATGCCGCCCGCTCTAGCGTTACCAATGCATTCGATGATCTGGCCCACGGGAGACTTCATGACTTTCGTCTGGTCATCAAAGGCCAAAACCGCACCACCCACTCAGATGAGCAATCGTCCTCATCTCGTGCCGAACGACTGGACCGAGATGGTTTTTACATTCTTCGCTACGATCCCAAGGGCAGCATGCCGGGCGACGTCTGGTATCTGTCGCCAGAGCGATCCACGGGACGGACTGCGCATTACGCGCCATTTCCCGAAACGATATGCGACATCCCGTTGAAGGCGACATGCCCCATAGGTGGCATTGTTCTCGACCCGTTCGTTGGAACAGGCACGACCCTCGTCGCAGCGCAACGACTTGGACGCAGCGGGATCGGGATCGACCTATCCAAGAGTTACTTGGACACAACTTCGGATCGATTGCGGGCAAGTCGCCAATACAATGACCGTTAGGTTATGCATCAACGGACGCACCGATCCGCCTCAACCATGGCGTCCACAATGCAGTCTATTCGTTTGCGGACATCAATCCTAATGGACACCACCCAAGCATACGGGTTCATCGAGACGTACCTGGTAGCCATCGATACAGTGTGGGTACCGACACCCCCACGGCGGCGGCGGCGTCCTTGACCGGCGTCCCTGTGGCCAGCAGTTCACGAACCGCGTTGATCTTGTCTTCTGTCATTTGGCGTGGTCGCCCACCGATGCGGCCCTTAGCCCTTGCGGCCTTTAATCCAGCTTGGGTACGCTCACGGATAAGGTCGCGTTCAAATTCAGATATTGCACCCAAGATGTGAAACAGCAATTTTCCACCAGGTGTAGATGTGTTGATGTCTTCGGTCAGGCTCTGGAATCCAATTTCTCGTTCATTGAGATCGTTCATGGTGTCAATGAGATGCGGGAGGCTGCGGGCGACGCGGTCGAGCTTGAATACGATCAATTTATCGTCGGAGTTTGAACGAAGGTATTTTAACGCTTCGGCCAGCACGGGGCGGTCTCTCTTCGCACCAGATGCGGTCTCGGTGAATATCTTTTCACATCCCGCAGCCTTCAATGCCGAAATTTGGGCGTCGTGGGTCTGGGTGTCCGTACTGATCCGTGCGTAACCGATGTTCATCAACTCTCCTTCTCAAAACTCATCGGCATCATAGCGGGATGACACGAATGTTTCGATAGGGGTAATCGATAATATCCAGAACCTGTGGTTTATGAGCCAGGACTGTATGGTCAGTCAGGTCAATCGAGAACTCGGATAACGACCGTTTCCGAGAATATGGCTGGTGAGGCGGTTCACTCCGTCAGTTTGTATGTGGCAACTACCGCGACTCTACTTCAGCACTACTCCAGCCGACATATGGACATAGTAGCCAAAATAGCTTTATATGAACATATGAAGAACTTTTCCGCAAAAGATGCCAAGAACCAGTTTGGTAAGATGATCGATGATGCGAGGCTGGAACCAGTCGTTATCGAGAAGCATGGACGCCCAGTTGCGGTGGTTTGCTCGGTTGAAGAGTTCGAGCGCCTCAGTGCTACCCAGGTCTCTGCCGAACGGGATAAACAGGCATGACACAGGTGCCAGAAAAAATACACATCTACCACATCGTGCATATAGATCGCCTGCCTTCGATCATCGAGGATGGCTGCCTTTGGTCTGATGCAGAAACCCGCCGACGCGGTTCACCTGGAACAACTGTCGGGATGCAGAGCATTAAGGATCGCAGGCTGACTTCGCAACTCAGTTCACATCCAGGCTTGGCAGTCGGCTCATGCGTTCCCTTCTACTTCTGCCCCCGTTCGGTGATGCTATATCTGCTGCACATGGGGAACCATCAGGAGATCACCTACACAGGCGGCCAGCAAGACATCATTCATCTCGTTGCTGACGTTCCCAAGGCAGTCAAATGGGCGGAACGAAAAGACCGTCGGTGGGCGTTCACCTTGTCAAACGCAGGGTCTGGTTACTTCGAGGACCGTGCTGACCTGGATCAACTGGATGAAATCAACTGGGACGCGGTGAAAGCAACCCGTTGGGGCGGCAACGGCGTAGACAGAGATATAAAGGAAGGCAAGCAGGCGGAGTTCTTGATCGAAGAGTCTTTCCCTTGGCGACGAATCCTGGGCATTGGGGTTTATTCGCAAAGTCAGGGCGAGAAGGTGACGCGGTTGATCTCTGGCTTGCCGCACAAGCCTGAAGTCAAAATACTTCGAAATTGGTATTATTAATGCGCGGGGAGGCGTGAAATGATTCGATATACGACAGGCGACGTTCTTCGTGCTGATGTTGATGCTATCGTTAACACGGTCAATTGCGTTGGTGTTATGGGGCGCGGAATTGCACTGCAATTCAAGAAAGCTTTCCCGTCGAACTATGAAGAATACCGCACTGCGTGTGAGAAAGGTGAAGTTGTTCCTGGCCAGATGTTCATCACGGAACGCAAAGCCCTCACAGGTCCCCGTTTAATCGTCAACTTTCCGACGAAACGCCATTGGCGTGGTAAGAGCAGGATGGAGGATATTATTTCTGGCCTCCAGGCTCTGAAGGTGGAGATCGTTGAACGTGAAATTCAGTCGATTGCCATCCCACCCCTTGGAAGTGGACTAGGTGGATTGAACTGGTCAGACGTAAAGGCCGCCATCGACTCAGCCCTGTCCGACCTGGAGGTGGACATACTTGTCTTCGAACCAGGAGGTGTCCCTGATGCAAAGGTGATGGCGAGGTCAACCGATGCGCCCACGATGTCACCTGGTCGAGCTACACTCGTCACATTGGTGGACAGATATCTTTCTGGGTTACTCGACCCGTTCGTGACGCTGATCGAACTGCACAAGTTGATGTATTTCATGCAGGTGGCGGGGGAACCACTCAAGCTGCAATACAAAAAACATCACTATGGCCCCTACGCTGAAAACCTTCGGCATGTTCTCAATCGTATCGAAGGTCACCTCGTATCTGGTTACGCGGACGGTGGTGATATTCCAGAGAAACAAATTGAGTTGGTCCCTGGCGCAATGGCCGAGGCGTCGCGGTTCCTGGAAGATCATGCCGACACCCATGCAAGATTTAAGCGGGTGAGTGACCTGGTTGACGGGTTCGAATCCCCTGTTGGGATGGAGCTTCTGGCAACCGTGCATTGGGTCATCCACAACGATGGGGCCGAAGATGTCCAGGATGCAATCCGACTGACGCACTCGTGGAATGAGCGGAAGAAGAAGTTCACACCCAGACAAATCAATCTTGCCTACAACCATCTGCAAAGCACTGGGTGGGGTGTGCACTAAGCGGTGCTTCTGCCGAGTGAAGAACGCTGAGAATAAACATGATGCCGCGAATACGAACAACACGGATGGAACTGCATCAGAAGGTCTGGGAAAAGCCGCTGAAAGAAATCTCGGTGGAGTTTGGGATGACTGGCACGGGTCTCGCCAAACTATGTGACCGCCATGAAATACCGCGTCCGCCACAAGGCCATTGGACCAGATTGTCTTTGGGAGGGCTGGTCGAGATCACCCCCCTGCCACCGCTTCCCGAAGGCAAATCAGATGTCATAGTCATAACGCCTCTGACACCTAAGCCATCACATTCCGATGCCGTAGTCGATGCACAAGAGGAAGCCTTGAACGCGGTGGCAAAAATCACCGAACTAGATAGCTTCAGGAGTCTTCACCCTTCCGTCAGAGCATGGGTGAAACAACATCGTGACGACCAGGCTCAACGGTGGCAAGAGCGGCGGGAACGTAGGCGTGAGGTCTTGGGCCATTTTTGGGACCCAATTCCAGACCTAACAGAACGTGACCGCTACAGATTCCAAGCAACGAGCACGGTCTTCAACGCCTTGGAGAAGGCAGGTGCTGAGGTTGTTGGCGCTAAGATAATCGGCAAGTTTGACATCAAGGTTGGAAACCACACACTTGAATGCGCGATTAAGGAAAAGATGCGGCAGGGCTTGTCCGACGTCGATAAATCCTGGTCCGCATACCCACACCACCACCAACACGGGTTGCATCCATCGGGTTTCCTGAGGATCGCGGTCAACACGTACGTGAGCGGCGGCAAGCTGGAGTGGATAGAAAGACAAAACAAATCAGTAGTCGATCTGCTGCCGAAGATCATCGCTACCATCATGGGATGTGGCCCACGGCTTGACGAGCAACAGGCTGAACGAGAAGCACAGCAACTGCGTTATGAAGAGGAAAGGCGTAAGCAGTTTGAGGAACAGCAGCGGCGTGAGTTGGAAGCACGTCGGTGGAAACACTTCCGTGAACAAGCTGTATTGTGGCAGGAGTGTCAGCGGCTTCGCGCCTTGGTTGATGCTATCGAACACCGAACGCCGACTGAGCAGGCTGACGATATCGATGGTATGACAGCCGCTGAATGGATCGCTTGGACTAGGGAAAAGATCGAAGACCTTGACCCGATGAATCGCGACTTGGAAGGCCTGTGGAAACCACCATCGAGGTGGTGAAGAAAGGGATGGACGCAAGATCGGCAATTGATCGTGTCAAACGTTCAGCAAGACCACGGCTCACTTTCGGCACTGACGAACTCGCGCAACACGCGAACACTACGTATAAATAAGTAGTGGATGAATTCTACGTCTGGAAGAGTCACTCTTCACTAGACGCCGAACCCAACTCCTATATCAATCGAAACACTTCCCATTTGATGAGCAGTTCGAATTGAGGCGCAAACACCATGACCTTCATTGACATCACAACACTCAAGAGAATGGTTTTTTCCTTTGAGAGCCACCCGCCACGGACCGCCGATCTGGAGAAGCGCATCAAGATTGGTAGTGCCTTCCACAACAAGTGGTACAAATCTCAACGCGATCATATGCTTGGATGGATGGTTGTGCAGGAATGTCAGGCTCGTAAGTCAGGCAATCACCCAACGATGGTAGACGCTCAAGGGATGTGGAACCGCCTTAAATGCAGTCCCTTGATGTTTTGGCTTGCAGAGTGTGGGGGAGTATCAAACGACGTGCTATGTCAGGCTGAAATTCATGCTGTGAGGGCGGCAGAACTAAACCCGAAAGATGGGGACCCGCATGGTGCTATGATGCGCACGGTTCTTCCTTGGACTCTTGTTGCAACGGCAATTTCAGCGCAGCCACTTCATCAATGGGATGACAATGCGGACCAAGCGGCTGAAGAAGCGTTTCAGCGATTGATTGCCAAGAACGCTGCATATCGCCCTTTGGCACAATGGCTGGAGGGTAACACCAACCAGCTATCAGGACGTGAAATCCCGAGCAAATGATGGATAACATTGTTTGATGCGCATCAAAGAAAAGCCAATACTTGGTTTCTTCCTGAACCCATTGGGCGTCCATGCCCGCAGTCTAGAATATCAAAACGACCGACTGCGCGTCACGGCCAAGCACAGTAGAAGCGTCCATATTTCCAGCCTCGCTACGGCACCAGTCGTCACCAAGGGTTTTGGCGGGGGTAGATTGCAGTTTTCCATCGATGACGGCACGAAGGTGGCGCTTCGAGGTGCCAAATACGCAGAAGCAATTTCCTTCAGTGACAGCATCACAGCAGAGTGGGTCGCTCATAATACATCACGTTTCGAGGCTGAGCGTTTGGCTATCGACGCAATCCTTGGCGCTATTGCTGAGCTATCCCAGCCGTTACGCTACCCATCGGCCTGCACTCTGTCGCCGATCCTTGAACAAGCTCGGCAGATAAACACTGAAGTCCTCTCGAAGCTGACCGAAGAAGCCATCGGCGAACAGCGGTTCAAGAAAGTTCAGTCCATCAATGGGTTTGTGAACAACGCAGGTACGATGCGCGACCTGGCGATCAAAGAGTTCGAACGACAACAGCTACCGAAGTGGCAGGAGTTCTTCGATACGTTCGAGAGCAACCCACTGACCCCTGAACAGCGGACGGCGATCATTGCTGATGAGGATGCGACCCTCGTCCTTGCGGGTGCAGGCTCAGGTAAGACCAGTGTCATCACCGCAAAGGCGGGGTACCTGCTGAAATCGGGGATACGGAAACCTGAAGAAATCCTGCTGCTGGCATTTGCGAGAGACGCCGCAAAGGAAATGTCTGAACGGATTGAGGAGAAATGCGGGGAACCATTGGAGGCCCGCACGTTTCATGCACTCGCCTACGACATCATAGGTGCTATCGAGGGTAGCAAGCCTGCACTGGCCGCACACGCCACGGATGACAAAGCGTTCCTTGCCTTGATCAAGGACATCCTTCGCGCATTGGTTCAAACGGCGACTGAAGTGTCGAAAGCGATCATGGGCTGGTTCTCCTATGCGCGTCTCGACGATAAGAGCGAGTGGGACTTCAAGAAGAAGCACGACTATTACACATACGTTGAAAAACTGGACCTACGCACCCTTCAGGGCGAACAGGTAAAGAGCTATGAAGAGTTGATGATCGCAAACTGGTTGTTCGAGAATGGCATCGAATACGAGTATGAGCCCGACTATGAACACAAGGTCTCGGCGGATGGATACCGCGACTACTGCCCCGATTTCCGCCTCACCAAGAGCGGCGTCTATATCGAGCATTTTGGCGTGCGACGTGGCAAGACAGCCAGTGGAGCCGAAATCCTGACCACGGCACCATTTGTTGACCGCGAAGAGTATCTGGACGGGATGGAATGGAAGCGCGGTGTGCATGCCGAACATGAAACCACGCTGATCGAGACCTTCAGCTATGAACGGCAGGAAGGTCGCCTGCTGGAGGCATTGGCCGAAAAGATCGCCGAGCATGAAACGCTGGCACCACGCTCCCGTGCGACGCTGTTCGATCAGGTGATGGAGATGAACCAAGCCGACAGCTTCGTGCAACTAATCGGTACCTTCCTGAAGCACTACAAGGGTGGCGGCTACCGTATCGAAGAGTGCGCCGCCAAGGGTAAGAAGATCAAACTTGGCAAACGGGCCACAGCGTTCCTTTCGATCTTTGAACCAGTCTATGCGGAATACCAAGAACGGCTGGACGGTCGCATCGACTTTGAAGATATGATCCTACGGGCCACAAGCTACGCCGAGAGCGGACGATACGTCAGCCCGTTCAAGCACATCTTGGTGGATGAATTTCAGGACATCTCACGCAGTCGGGGCCGTTTGGTAAAGGCACTGAAAGGGCAGCATAGTGACGCCCGTCTCTTTGCCGTGGGTGATGATTGGCAATCGATCTACAGGTTCGCCGGTTCGGACATCAATCTGATGCGTGACTTTGGTAAAGAATTCGGCGGTAGTTTCGATGGCCAAACTGCCGTCCACCGGACCGTTGACCTTGGTCGAACTTTCCGGTCGGTCGATCAAATCGCGTACGCGGCGAAGAAGTTCGTTTTGCAAAATCCTGCCCAACTGAAAAAAACCGTGATCCCTGCGGGTGTCGCCGATACGCCCGCTCTCAAGGTCGTACCGACGTTTCGGCATGACGCTGAGACCAAGCTGAAGCAGGTCCTCTCGTCTCTCTCGGATAATGATCAACCCGACAACCGTAAGGCCTCTGTCCTGCTTTTGGGGCGCTATCGGCATTTGGCACCTGACCGCTTGCCCCAATTGCGTCGTGAGTTCCCTAAGCTCGACATCACGTTCAAGACCATCCACTCATCCAAAGGGTTGGAGGCCGACCACGTGATCATCTTGAGCCTGTTCAGGGGACGCACGGGTTTCCCATCTGAGATTGTGGATGACCCACTGTTGAGCTTGGTATCCCCAGAAGCTGAGCCGTTTAAAAACGCCGAAGAAAGGCGGGTGATGTATGTCGCCATGACACGTGCGCGAAAAACGGTGACCTTGATGGGGTCGGCATCCATGCCTTCTGCATTTGTCACGGAGTTGGTGGATGACCCTGAATACGGCGTCATTGGCATGTCTGAGACAACACCCGTGACCCATACGTGTGGCGAGTGTGGTGGGCATCTGTTGGCGTTCCCAACCAAGGACGGTCGCACTTGGTATCGTTGTGAGCATGCCGATCTCTGCGGGCACTCCTTGAACGCCTGTGGTGAGTGCGAAAGCGGGTTACCGACCAAGCAAGCTGACACTGAAATGATGCAGTGTTGCTGTGGTGCAGAATACCCCACCTGTCCGAGTTGTAACGATGGCTGGCTGGTCGAGCGAAAGGGCCGCTATGGGCCGTTCTTAGGCTGTGTTGGGTTTCCAAGGTGCAAGGGAAAAAAGAAGAAACAATAGTATGAGTCATCACGACTTGGTCGAAACCGATGATCTTACTACGACATCTTACTACGATTCAGACAGACAAATTATAATTAAATATATGATATTAATATATTTTATTATCACTCCCTCGACTCCCCTAGGCTCCACCAAGCGTTTCGAAGAAACGCGTCGCCCGATAGGTGATTTCGAAGAAAACACCGTAGGGGCTCATCTACCCAAAGCTCCCAACATCTTCAAAAGCACGATCAACACCTGTCTGCGCAGCCATGCCTATTCGCTGTTCATAATCGCCTTGATAACAGGAACCAAATCTTCCGCCGGGAAGGCCATCGGCTCCACTTCAAAGCGCACCATACGACCGACCGTTTCCACAGGTTTGAAATACTTCTCGACCCCGTGATATCGGCGCCGGTTCGTGTAATCGTCCCACAGTATCGTGACCGGTTTACTCATCTTGAACAATGCTGCGTAAAAGCAGGCTTGCCGGAAGCGTCCATCAATCAAGATCAAGTCCGGCTCCACGAACTCCGGATCGTCATAGATGCCGAATGAGTAATCCGGATAGCGCATATATCCGTTATGGCCCTTGGGGCGGCCCCAGGCTTTTGTCTTTCCGATATCGGTGTAGCGCATATGGATATCGGCGTCCGGATAGGCCGTCTTGATCGACGCCCCCAATTTGTCCGACCAGGCCTGATCCGTCTCCATCGAAAAAAGCTTCGGACGATGCGGCAGCGTTGCCGCAAAAACGGTCGAGCCTCCTGATCCATATTCAAGGATCGTCTGCGCCCCACGATACTTCTCTGTCAGGTATTTCGTCTCTGCCTCCGGCAAGGTGATCTTCGGGAGGAAAAGCTCTTCCGATTCCGCATCCAGTTGGATCGTTGAAGGGGAAAACGCGCCCTCTTCCAGTTTGGCTTCTGTTTCGGTCATCGCCAGTTCCTTGCCTATATGGTCGAGTGCCTGCTCATGGCACGTCCGCACTGCTTCATTCTTCAGGTAGCTTTCGATCAGCTTATCCAATTCCGGCTTGTGTCGCAAAATCGTGCGGTCTTCCGCATCGTTCAGATTGTGCAAGCGGTAGAAATTCTCGTTGTGCCGCACGCGAGGTGCGCATCTGCTGCCTTCTTTCGGTAAAACCCACGCCCGCGCTTCTTCTTGAGCGCGAACATATCGGGGTTGCGCACCGCGTAATGATTGATCTGCGCGTATTCTGTCGAGAACTCGCTTTCGCCAATATAGGCAGAGCCGCCAGACCGACTGCCCGCGATCCAGCCTTTATTGGCATCGCGCTCTGCGTTCCAAGGCACATCGCCCGCCAAAAGGAAATCATCAAGGCTCAGCTCGGCGCCTTTAACAATCTGAGGGCGGTGCATGTTGCCATAGGTAAACCCCAGCACACCGCGCTCGTACCGGAAGATCGATTTCACGTGACACGGCTTCCCGCTGGGTTGCTTTTCTGCCGTCGAGAAGTCCTCGGACACCTGCCGTTGGATCACCCCGGTCGTTCCGCCATCGCCGAACAGACGCCACGGAATGATCATCCCCTTCTTGCGTCCCAGCTTGACGATCAGATCGTCCACATAGCCATCACCCAGATGGATATTTAGATACTCATCCGCGTCCAGAAAGGCGAACCAATCGCCATCCTGCAAAAGCCCCGATTTGTTGAGCGCCATGATCGCCGATCTCTGAGGTCCAAACCGCGGATCAGGCTTATGCGGCAAGTGTTTGGCGATCAGCTCTGCCTGCTCCATCGCGTCCAGCAGCGCATCCGTCCCATCTGTGCAATCGTTTGAGGCGATATAGATCGTGTCAAACCCGATCAGCCGGTGATACGCGACCCATTCAAGGAGTGTCGAACCTTCGTTTTTCACCGCAGAGAATAAGACTTTTCGGCTCAACGACTTCCGCTCCTTTTACGCAATCAGGTAGCACTACGCCAAAAAGCTCGCAAGTTTTTAGGTCTGCAAGCCAATGGAGTTAGGTATCGGCAAAATGCTTGAAAGGCGGGACACCCTCCCTGCCAGATTCAGAACGTCAGACTTGCAGGTGCCTCCTAAGCCGTCAGCCCCTCCGGCTCCACCAACCCATTCGCCCGGCAGCACGCCGTCAACGTATTGGCCAGCAGACACGCAATCGTCATCGGCCCCACACCGCCCGGCACCGGCGTAATCGCCCCCGCCACAGCCGCGCAACTGTCGTAATCGACATCGCCCACCAACCGCGTACCGCCCTCGGGCTTTTCAATCCGGTTGATGCCCACGTCAATCACAGTCGCCCCAGGCTTGATCCAGTCGCCCGGCACCATCTGAGGCCGCCCGACAGCCGCCACCACAATATCCGCGCGCCGCACCACATCCGGCAAATCCTTGGTCCGCGAATGCGCAATCGTCACCGTGCAGCTGTCACCCAGCAACAACTGCGCCATCGGCTTGCCAACGATATTACTGCGCCCGATCACCACTGCATCCATCCCGCTGAGCGACCCATGATGATCCCGCAGCATCATCAGACAGCCCAGCGGCGTGCACGGCACCATGCTTTTCTGCCCGGTCCCAAGCAGGCCCACATTACTGATATGAAACCCGTCCACATCTTTGGCCGGATCAATCGAGTTAATCACCAGATCCTCGTCCAGATGCCCCGGCAACGGCAATTGCACCAAAATCCCATGAATGCTCGGATCGCCATTCAACTCCGCGATCAACGCCAGCAGATCCGCCTCAGACGTGTCCACGTCCAGCTTATGCTCGACCGAGTGCATACCCACCTCGACAGTCATCTTCCCCTTCGAGCGCACATAGACCTGAGACGCAGGGTCCTCCCCCACCAGCACCACGGCCAGACCCGGCGTGATCCCGTTTTCCTCTTTGATCCGGGACACATGCGCGGCCACCTTGCCCCGCACGCTTGCCGCAAACGCTTTGCCGTCGATCACTGTCGCTGTCATCTTACCCGTCTTTCCTATCGCCCATATGCCGCTCCTCGCGCGCAATGGACCAGTCAATCATCTCGCGCCACAGGCGCTCTGCCAGATCCACATCAAACCCGGCCTCTCCAGCGGCCACCCGCACCTTGGCCACAACGTCCTCAACACGCGCCGGAATATTCGCCGGCAAACCCGCCGCTTCCTTGATCTGAGCCGCGCGATCTATGAACGCAGCCCGCCGTGCCAAAAGCGCCACCAACTCCCGGTCCAGCGCATCAATTCCGGCGCGAATATCAACCATGTCCAAACACTCAGATGGCGGTTTCATAAGTCATAACTCCAATGACAGTCGCCTCTGACCTAAGCCACCCGATCCCCACCTTCAACGCGACACCTCATCCCTTCTTTTGTCCGCAAATACCTCCCGCCCGGAGGGCATGGCGGCGGGCCGGGGCTCGATGCCCCGGCGCGGCGCTCCCTAGAACAAACCTTCGATCTGGCCTTCGTCGTTCAGGCGAATATTCTCTGCCGACGGCACGCGCGGCAGACCCGGCATCGTCATGATCTCGCCGCAGACAACAACCACGAAACCGGCCCCCGCGCTTAGCCGTACTTCACGGATCGGCACGGAAAACCCGGTCGGCGCGCCGCGCTCATTCGGATCGGTCGAGAAGGAGTATTGCGTTTTCGCCATGCAGATCGGCAGGTTGCCATAACCCTGCTCTTCCCACAGCTTCAACTGACCCAGGATCTTCTGATCCGCGATCACGCCATCCGCATGGTAAATCTGCTTGGCAATCGTCTCGATCTTCCCGATCAACGGCATGTCATCGCCATAGATCGGCGCAAACTCACTCGCCCCGCTCTCGGCAATCTCGGCCACCCGCGTCGCCAAGGCTTCGGAGCCTTCCGAGCCCAGCTCCCAATGGCGGCTTAAAATCGCTTCCGAGCCTTGCGAGGCGACATACTCCTGCACCGCCGCCACTTCCGCCTCTGTGTCGTTGACAAAGTGGTTAATGGCCACGACAACCGGCACGCCGAACCCTTTGAGGTTCCCGATATGCCGCCCAAGGTTTGCACAGCCCGCTTTCACGGCCTCGACATTCTCTTCACCAAGGTCGGCCTTCGCGACACCACCGTTCATCTTCATCGCGCGCACGGTGGCGACCAGCACCACACAATCGGGTGCCAGGCCCGCCTTCCGGCATTTGATGTTCATGAATTTCTCAGCGCCCAGATCGGCCCCGAAACCGGCTTCCGTCACAACGTAATCGGCAATTTTCAAAGCCGTCGTCGTCGCGATGACCGAGTTACAGCCATGCGCGATATTCGCGAACGGACCGCCATGCACAAACGCGGGATTGTTCTCCAGCGTCTGCACAAGGTTCGGCTGCATCGCATCTTTCAGCAGAACCGTCATCGCGCCTTCCGCCTTGATATCGCGGCAAAACACGGGGCTGCGGTCGCGACGGTAGGCCACGATCATATCACCCAGACGCTGCTCCAAGTCCTTGAGATCCTTGGCCAAACACAGGATTGCCATCACTTCCGAGGCCACCGTGATGTCAAACCCGGCCTCCCGCGGAAAGCCATTGGCCACCCCGCCCAAAGACGCCGTGATCTGGCGCAGCGCGCGGTCATTCATGTCCACAACGCGCTTCCACTGAACGCGGCGAATATCAATCTCGGCCCCGTTGCCCCAATAGATGTGGTTGTCGATCATCGCGGACAAAAGCGAATGCGCGGACGTAATCGCATGGAAATCGCCCGTGAAGTGAAGGTTCATATCCTCCATCGGCACGATCTGCGCGTAACCACCACCAGCGGCCCCGCCTTTCATCCCGAAATTCGGCCCGAGCGAGGCTTCGCGGATGCAGACAGCCGCCTTCTTGCCGATGCGGTTCAGACCATCGCCCAGACCCACGGTCGTCGTGGTCTTGCCCTCGCCCGCAGGGGTCGGGTTGATCGCGGTGACCAGCACCAGCTTGCCGTTCTTGTTGCTCTGAACAGAGTTAATGAACGACTGACTCACCTTGGCCTTGTCGTGGCCATAAGGCAGCAGATCATCGCTGCCGATCCCCAGCTTGGCACCGATCTCTTGGATCGGTTTCTTGTTCGCTTCGCGGGCGATTTCGATGTCGGTCTTGTAAGCCATAGGCGTGGTCTTTCTTAGAGGTCACTCAGCGGCGACAGATTGCAACTCGGCAGGCTCGACACGGACGGCCGAGAACTTGAATTCAGGGATTTTGCCGAAAGGATCGACGGCAGAATTGGTTAATATGTTGGCCGCAGCCTCGACATAGGCGAAGGGCAGGAACACCATGTCTTCGGCCACCGCGCGGTCCGCGCGGGCCATCACAACAAGGCTGCCGCGACGGGTCGTCAGCTTCAAATGCCCGCCCGGCTCAACACCCAGTTTGCGCAGGGTTTTCGGATGCAGCGAACAGTTCGCCTCAGGCTCCACCGCGTCCAGCACGGGCGCGCGGCGGGTCATCGTACCGGTATGCCAATGCTCCAACTGTCGCCCTGTGGTCAGGATCATCGGGAAGTTCTCGTCCGGCACCTCAGCCGGCGGCGTCACCCGCGCAGGCGTGAACATCGCCCGTCCCGCACGGCGCGGGAACCCGTCGCCAAAGACCACGGCCTGCCCCGGATCGGTGTTGGACAGCGACGGATAGGTCACCGCGCTTTCCTTCTCGAGCCGCTTCCACGTGATGTGATGCAGCGAGCGCATTGACATCTTCATCTCGTCAAAGACCTCGCGCGGATCGTCATAATCCCAATCCAGACCCACGCCCCGCGCCATCTCGACGATGATTTCCCAATCCTCACGCGCCTCGCCGGGTGCATCGACCGCCTTGCGCGCCACCTGCACCTGACGGTTGGTATTGGTGACCGTGCCTGACTTCTCAGGAAACGCCGACGACGGCAGGATCACATCCGCAAACATCGCCGTTTCGGTCATGAAAATATCCTGCACCACCAGATGTGTCAGCCGCGCCAGCGCCTTGCGGGCATGCTCCACATCCGGGTCCGACATCGCGGGGTTCTCGCCCATGATATACATGCCGCTGATCTCGCCCCGATAAATCGCGTCGATAATCTCGACCACGGTCAAACCGGGTTTGGCATCAATCTCGGTGCCCTTCCAGATATGCCGGAACAATTCGCGCACTTCCTCATCCGCTACCGACTGATAATCCGGCAAAACCTGCGGAATAAGCCCCGCATCCGACGCGCCCTGCACGTTATTCTGCCCCCGCAGCGGATGCAGCCCCGTCCCGGGCCGCCCGATCTGCCCACAGAGCAGCGCCAGCGCGATCAGACACCGCGCATTATCCGTGCCGTGGATGTGCTGCGAAACGCCCATCCCCCAAAAGATCATCGCATTCGTGGCCCCCGCATAAGTGCGCGCCACATCGCGGATCATCTCGGGCGTGATGCCACACAGCTCCGACATCCGCTCGGGCGTAAACGCCCGAATATGCTCACGGAATTCAAAGAATCCTTCGGTGAAGCCCTCAATATATTGCCGGTCATAAAGCTTCTCTTCCACGATCACATTCATGATCGCGTTCAGCAAAGCCACGTCCGTCCCCGGCCGGAACTGGAGCATATGCGACGCATGCCGCTTCAACCCCTGCCCGCGCGGATCCATGATAATCAACTCACCACCGCGCTTGGCGAACTGCTTGAAGAACGTCGCCGCAACCGGATGGTTCTCGGTCGGGTTCGCCCCAATCACAATCGCCACATCCGCGTTCTCAATCTCATTAAACGTCGCCGTCACAGCGCCGGAACCGACGTTCTCCATCAACGCCGCAACCGAGGACGCGTGACACAGCCGCGTGCAGTGATCGACGTTGTTGTGCTTGAAGCCCTGCCGGATCAGCTTCTGGAACAAATACGCCTCTTCATTCGTGCATTTCGCGCTGCCAAACCCGGCCACCGACGCGCCACCATAATAGCTGCGCAGGTCCACCAGCCCCTTCGCGGCAACCTCCAACGCCTCCTCCCACGTCGCCTCGCGGAAATGCGTAAACGGGTTTGCAGGATCCACGTTCAGCCCCTTTTCCGGCGCATCTTCACGCCGGATCAGCGGTGTCGTCAGCCGGTGCGGATGGTGAATGTAGTCAAACCCGAACCGCCCCTTCACGCACAAACGCCCCTCATTCGCAGGCCCGTTGATCCCCTCAACATACTTAACGGCCCCGTCCTTGATCTTGAGCGACACCTGACAGCCCACCCCACAGAACGGGCAAACCGATTGCACCTCTTCCTCGAAATCCTTGCTATCGCCGACCTGCGCCTCATCCACCACAGACGACGGCATCAGCGCCCCTGTCGGACACGCCTGCACGCATTCACCGCAAGCCACACAGGTGCTGTCGCCCATCGGGTCGGCAAAATCGAAGGTCGGATAGCTGTCATGGCCACGCCCCGCCATGCCGATCACATCATTGACCTGCACCTCGCGACACGCCCGCACGCACAGCCCGCATTGGATGCAGGCATCAAGGTTAACGCTCATCGCGATATGGCTGTCATCCAGCAGCGGAATGCGCTCTTTCTCCAGCTTCGGAAAGCGGCTGCCTTCAACCCCCACGGCCTCGGCCATATCCCACAGATGCGCGGATTTATCATGCGCCACGTCACGCTCTGGCTGATCGGCGACCAGCATTTCGACAACCATCTTGCGCGCGGTCTTCGCGCGCGCAGAATCCGTCGTTACAACCATGCCGTCCATAGGCTCGCGAATGCAGGACGCAACCAGCGTCCGCTCACCCTCAACCTCGACCATACAAGCGCGGCAATTGCCATCGGGGCGATAGCCCGGCGCAGGCTTGTGGCACAGATGCGGGATCACCAGACCGCGCCCGTTGGCGACCTCCCAAATGGTCTCTCCGGGGGCTGCAGTGACGGTTTCACCGTCGAGGGTAAAGGTCACGGTCATGGCTTTGGCTCCCTCACGTCCCGGACCAGATCCGGGACCTCTTGGGTGGCGGAAAGGTCCCGGGTCAGGCCCGGGACGCGGAGGGAATACGACATCAGATTTCCTCCTTGAAATGCTGCATCACCAGCTTGATCGGGTTGGGCGCCGCCTGCCCCAGCCCGCAAATGCTGGCGTCGGTCATCGCGGTACACAGATCGCCCAGCAAATCCTGATCCCAAACCGGCTCTTGCATCAGCTTGACGGCCTTCTCGCAGCCCACGCGACACGGCGTGCATTGCCCGCAGCTTTCATCCTCAAAAAACCGCAGCATGTTCAGCGCGGCATCGCGGGCCGCATCCTGATCGGACAGCACGACAACCGCCGCCGATCCAATAAACGTGCCCAAAGGCTGCAACGTGTCAAAGTCCAACGGCACATCGTCAATTGACGCAGGGAGCAGCCCTGAGGACGGCCCACCCGGCTGATACGCCTTGAACACATGGCCATCCGCCATGCCGCCCGCCGCTTCGATAATGTCCAAAATCGTGGACCCTGCGGGCAGCAGATATACGCCCGGCTCTGCCACGCGACCTGACACCGAATAGCTGCGCAGGCCCACACGTCCATTCATCTCGACCGAGTTCAAAACCTCCGGCCCTTCGCGGCAAATCTTGGCGACCCAATACAAAGTCTCGACGTTATGCACCAAGGTCGGGCGATCAAAAACGCCGACCTGAGCCACGAACGGAGGGCGATGCCGCGGCAACCCGCGCTTGCCCTCGATGCTTTCGATCATCGCGCTTTCTTCGCCGCAGATATACGCCCCAGCCCCGCGCCGCAGGTCGATATAGCCCTCAGCAACGATGCCCGCCGCCTCAAGTGCGGCAATCTCGGTGCGCAGAATGTCCAGCACCGCCGGATATTCGTCGCGCATATAGATAAAGCACGTCCCGGCCTCGACCGCCCAAGCCGCGATCAGCATCCCCTCAAGGAAGAGATGCGGCGTCCGCTCCAGATAATAGCGGTCTTTGAACGTGCCCGGCTCGCCTTCGTCGCCGTTCACGGCCAGATAACGCGGGCCTTCATTGCCCCGTACAAAACCCCACTTTTTGCCAGACGGGAACCCGGCCCCGCCAAGGCCGCGCAGACCCGAGGACAGCACGGTTTCCTGCACGTCTTCCCAATCGCCATCTGCGCGCAACGACTTCAGCGCCGCATAGCCGCCATCCGCGACATAGGCGTCGAAATCCTCGTAATCCGGCACATGCGCATGGGTGTCGCCCGCCGCAATCGCGGCCTCCACATTTTCGACCGTGGCGTTGTCGATATGGTTATGCCCCAGCTCTAGTACCGGCGCGGTATCGCACCGCCCCATGCACGGCGCGCGCAGAACGCGGACCTCGGACGCATCCAGACCGTCCTCCAGCGCGGCTTTCAACTGCTGCGCCCCAGCCAACTCGCACGACAGGGAATCGCACACGCGGATGGTCAGCGCAGGCGGCACCGCCTCGCCTTCTTTCACCACATCGAAATGCGCATAAAATGTCGCGACCTCGTAAACCTCGGCCATGCTCAGCTTCATCTCTTCGGCCAGCGCGCGCAGATGCGCCGCCGACAGACAACGATGCGCGTCCTGAATAAGGTGCATAAATTCAATCAGCAGATCCCGGCGGCGCGGGCGGTCGCCCAACAGCGCGCGCACCTCGGCCAAGGCGGCGTCGTCATACTGACGGCCCTTTGGCGTGACGCGGCCCTTGCCCCGCCCCGATTTCCAAACGCCCTTACGATCGTCCAATGCCATGCCAAGCCTCCCTCAGCGCACACCAACTCGCCGTTGATGAGACGCGAAAATACACAAATGCATACGGTTGTATGAGACACAGATATGGTCATTTCCGACATCAGCTGTCGGCGCGCGTCTCTACTGGCACACGCTCTGACGCCTATCGGAAATTTTGAGGCCCTATCGGGTGTCTCGCCCGCGGGCCAGCTCGACGTTCAGGGCAGCGCCCAGCAGAATCAAAAACGCGCTGATATAGAGCCACATCAGCATCGCGATCACCGCCCCGATAGAGCCGTAGACCTCGTTATAGGTGCCGAAATTCGACAGATAGACGGAAAAGGCCGCCGACGCACCAGCCCAGAAAATCACCACCAGAAAGCTGCCCGGTGTGATCCAGCTCATCTTGTAGACCGGGCGGTTCGGGCCATACCGATATAGTAGGCTCAGCGCCATCAGCAGCACCGTGATTGCCGTGCTCCAGCGCAGCAGTTCGACGACGACCTCTGCAAACGCGCCCAGCGGCAGGAATGCCAGAATGATCGGCACAATCACGATTGTCGTCAGCGCGACCAGCGCCACGCCCACCAGACAAGCCGTCAGGAACAGGGCGGTCAGATAATGCATCACCCCGCCCCGGTTGGACGACCCGTGGATCGTGTTCAGCCCCCGGATCAGCGCGCTGACCCCGGAGCGCGCCGACCACAGCGCAAAGAGGATAGATATCGCGCCCGCCCAGCCCAGCGTAGAGGAGGACGTGCGCACCAGCCGGTCCACCTGATTGCCCAACAATCGAAACGCATCCGCCGGGATGATTCCGCGCATCAACTCCAACTGCGCATCCACAATCGATGGGTCCGACACCAGACCCCAAATCGCAATGATCGCTGCCAATCCGGGAAAGACCGCCAAGATGCCATAAAACGCAATGCCCGCCGAAATCAGCGCGAGGTTCTTCTGGTCAATTGCGTTGAACACCCCCACCAACGCCTTCCACCACAACCGACGGTTCGAGATATCGGCTCGCATATCTTCTTGCGTCTGGCTCACGTGTCGGCGTCCTCCTTGGCCTCCAGATTGAACAACGCCCGATAGATCGCGTTGGTTTCCATCAGCACCTCATGGGTGTCGAACGCCACCAGTTTACCATGATCCAGCAACAAAACCCGGTCGACCCATTGCAGCGTTGAAGGCCGGTGCGTGACGAAAAGGATGGTGCTCTGAGTCGCGCTGTCCACCGTGGCCTGCATAATCTTATGCTCGTTTGCCCCGTCCAGCGCGCTGGTTGCTTCGTCGTAGATGTAGATCTTGGCGTGTTTGACCATCGCCCGCGCGATGCCCACGCGCTGCTTTTGCCCACCCGACAAGGAGGCCCCGTTCGGCCCGATCTCGCTGTCCAGACCGTCCGGCATGTCATCGGCGAAGGCGCTGACCATCGCGCGATCTGCCGCCGCCGCGATCTCGTAATCCGTCGCATCGGGATTGCCGTCGCGGATGTTGTTGCGGATCGTGCCGTCAAACAGGAACACATCCTGCGAGATCAGCGCAATCGCGTCCCGCATCGCATCCGGGGTCACCTCGGCCAAATCCTGCCCCCCGATCGAAATCACGCCCTTGGTCGGCGCGTAAAACCGCTGCACCAGATCAATCAGCGTGGTTTTTCCCGCGCCCGAGCGGCCCACAACCGCGATCCGCTCCCCCGGCTTGGTCTCAAAACTCAGATCATGCAGCGCGGCGGCTTCCGCATTGTAGCGGAACGACACGCCGTCAAACTTCAACGCGCTCGACCGCCCCTCCAGCGTCGCCGTCCCGGTTCGCGCGTCCCCATCCGACGAGGCGAAAAGCCCATACATCTGCCCCACCTGCACCAGCGATTTCTGGATCATCACCCAGTTCTGCGAGACCCGCTCCGCCGGTTGGTAGGCCAGCAAAAACGCCGTGATGAACGCCGTGAAATCCCCCGCCGTGCGGGTGCCCTGGCCGGTCTGCCAGGACGCATAGAGGATGAACAAACCGATCGCGAGGCCGCCCAGAAACTCCATCAACGGGATTGTGAGGGATGTCGTCTTCGCGATCCCCAGCATCCGATCTTCCAGCGCGTTCACCGCGGCTGCGAATTTCGACTTGGATTTCTCCTCCAACCCATAGCTCTTGACCGTCTTGATCCCCTCGAACGCCTCCGCGCCGACCGATTGGATCTTGCCCTGCAGCTCGGTTTCCTCTGCCGCGACCGCCTTGATCCGGCGCGTCAAAAGCGCGACCAGCCCGAAAATCAGCGGAAACAGCACCGCGAGAGAGATCGACATCAACGGATCGGTGTAGATCATCACCGCGACCAGCCCGATCAGGGTCAGCACATCCGTGGACAGCTTGTTGAGCACTGTCGTCACGATCAAGCCTGCCGCGCGCCCGAACAGCATCACCTCGGCCATGTGTTTGGCCGCGTGTTTGCCCGCAAAATACGGCACCGATTTCGCGACCATCGCTTTGAACGTGGCCTTCTGGTAGAACGCCGCGACCGACCGCGTGAACTTCGTGCCGATCACCACATTGGCGTATTCAAAGCCGCTTTTGCCGATGCTCACCACCGCCAGCAGCGCGGCCACCTGATAGGCCGCTGTCGCGCTGCCCGCCACGAAAACCTCGTTCACGATCAGCTTGGTCGAATAGGCCAGCGCCGCGGTGAACCCGGCGACACCGAACATGCAAATCAATGATCCCAGATACAGCTTCCAGTGACGCGGCAGCGCCTCGCCCAGCAGGCGCCGGGCAATCTGAAGCGATGTCATATCGGTGGAGGGGTCGGCCATGCGTGAAGGCATCCAAGGTTGCTGCGCACTCATATGATGATTGAGGGGCCAAACTCAAGCAATCCCAGTTGAATGCAAAGCACCCTTCGGCCTAGGCTCGCCCCTATGAACGACGCCGCCCCCGACTATTTGACCACGAAAGAGCTGGCCGCATTGCTGCGGCTGAGCGAACGCAAGGTCTATGACCTCGCCTCTGGAGGAGAGGTGCCGTGCACCCGCGTCGTGGGCAAGCTGCTCTTTCCCCGGGCCGAGGTGATGGCCTGGATCGACGGCAACCGCTCTGGCCCTGAAACCGTGCCGACGCCATTGCCCGGCATTTTCGCAGGCAGCCATGACCCGCTGCTTGATTGGGCCTTGCGCGAAAGCGGCTCTGGCCTGGCCGCGTTTTATGATGGCAGTCACGATGGGCTAACCCGCGTGGCCAGCCGCCAGGCCATGGGCTGCGGCCTGCATATCCGCGAAACAGACGGATGGAACGCCGCAACCGTCGCCACTCAACTCGCCAACATCCCCGTCGTGCTGGTGGAGTTCGCCAAGCGCCAGCGTGGCCTGATCGTCGCTGCCGGCAATCCACATGGCATCACCGGCATTGCCGATCTCGCCCCCATATCCGCAGGGCCGACCGCATCCACAGACACCACCGCATCTGCACGCCCTGCATCGCTCCGCTTTGCGCGCCGTCAGGAAAGCGCCGCCAGCCACCGCATGTTTGCCGACCTAGCCCGCGAGGTCGGCATCGATGCAGCGGCCCTTGCAGGGCCGACCCAACCCATGCGCACCGAAGGCGATGTGGCTGCCGCCATCGCCGAAGGCAAAGCCGATGTGGGCTTCGGGATCGCGGCCAGCGCCGCCCAGATGCGTCTTGATTTCATCCCTTTGCTGACCGAACGCTATGACCTTCTGGTCTGGCGCGCGGCATGGTTCGATCCGCCATTTCAGGCGGTCCTTCAGTTCCTGCGGTCCGCCGATCTTGCCGCCCGCGCAGCCGAACTTGGCGGCTATGATCTTTCCGACCTTGGGCGCGTGCATTTCAACGGGGACGCAAGCTAACGCATCCCACGAAAACCTTAAGAAATCGTTGAAAAACAGGGCGCTTCAGCGTTAACCTGTATTATGTTAAGTTGCTGAAAATAAAAGGTAATGATATCAAAGCAGGGCCTTTAAAAACAGGGTTTCGCACGCGAAACCGTCCCGCTCAGCTGCCCGGTGCGTTCGGGAAAAACAGCTGCTGCCCATCGACCTGATACGCGGCAATTGCCGCCTGTCCCTGGGCGCCGATCAGCCAATCCACAAACGCCTGACCGTCCTCGGCTTTGACGTTTTCATGCCGCTCCGGGTTCACCAGAATGACGCCATATTGGTTGAACATCCGCTGGTCGCCTTCGACCACCACGTCATGCGCGCCTTTGTTGCCAAACGCGATCCATGTGGCGCGGTCCGTCATCACATAAGCCCCCATTCCGGTGCCCGTGTTCAGCGTTGCGCCCATGCCCGATCCAGTCTCGCGATACCACGTGCCAGAGGCCGCGCTCACGTCGATCCCCGCCGCGTCCCACAAGCGCAGTTCCGCCTTATGGGTCCCGCTGTCATCCCCGCGTGAGGCAAAGGGGGCTTCGGCCTCCGCGATCTTGCCGAGTGCTGCGACCACGTCCGACGATCCGGCAATCCCTGCAGGGTCCTCCGCCGGGCCGACAATCACGAAGTCATTATACATGACGTCAAAGCGCTGCACGCCAAACCCGTCGGCCACGAACGCCTCTTCCGATGGTTTGGAGTGCACAAGCAGGACGTCTCCGTCGCCGTTCATCGCATTGCGGATCGCCTGCCCCGTGCCGACCGCAACCACGCGCACTTCGATGCCGGTCTCATCCAGAAACTGCGGCAGGATCGCGTCCAGCAGCCCCGAATTCTGGGTCGAGGTCGTGGACTGCACCGTGATGAAGCGTTCCGCAGCGAAACCCGCAACGGGCAGCGCAAGCGACAGGGCAATGCCAAGAATCAGACGTGTGAACATGGGGGGCTCCTATAAGGCTAAATCGGCAGATCGCCGCGCAGATACCCGGCAGCCACGGCGCTGTCGGGGGTGGCGAAGAACGTATCGGTAGGCTGGTGGCAAGCCACGCGCCCGTGATGCAGAAAGACGATATCCCGGCCCAGACGCTTGGCCTGGCCCAGATCATGGGTGACCATCACGATGCGGGTTCCGTGGCTTGCGGCGCGCAGGACCATCGCTTCGATGGCTTGGGTGGCCGACGGATCAAGGCTCGAGGTCGGCTCGTCCAGAAAGAGGATCTCTGGATCCGTGGCAAGCGCGCGGATCAGGGCCAAGCGCTGTTGCTCGCCGCCCGACAGGGTCCGCGCGGCTTGTTTGGCTTTGCCCGCCAACCCCGCCTCATGCAGGAAGTCCAACGCCAGCTTCCGCCGTTTCGCGCGCGAAACGCCTGCCGCACGCAGGGCATAATCCATATTTGCCAGAACCGAGCGGCGCAGCAGCACCGGCTTTTGAAAAACCATCGCCTGCCGCGTGGCGGGCGTACTGATCTGGCCCGCATGGGGCGTCAGCAACCCGTGGAGCAAGCGCAAGGTCAGGCTCTTGCCCGCGCCATTGGGGCCAAGGATCATCGTCGGCCCTTCGCCGTCCAGACGCAGAAGCGGGATGTCGACCTTGGTCTGCCCGTCGATCTCGAACCGCAGCCCATGGGCCGCGAGGGAGGTCTTGGCGACCGGCTTTTCTTCCAGCAGATCACGCATAAGCAATGCTCCGCGCGCGCAAGCCGACGGTGCTGACAGCGGCGTTCACCGCGATGGCCAGAAGGATCAGGATCGTGCCCAAAGCCAGCGCCAGCGCGAGGTTCCCCTTAGAGGTCTCCAACGCGATGGTGGTGGTCATGGTCCGGGTCACATGGTTGATGTTGCCGCCCACGATAATGACCGCGCCGACCTCGGCGATGGCGCGGCCGAACCCGGCCAGGAAGGCGGTCATCAGGGCATAACGGGCATCAAAAAGAAGGGTCGGGATCTTGGCACTGGCGCTCACCCCGAGGGAGCGGAGCTGCTCGGCATATTCAGCGTCCAGACCTTCGATGGTCTGGCGGGTAATCGCAGCGATGATGGGGGTCACAAGAATCACCTGAGCGACGATCATCGCGGTGGGCGTATAGAGCAATTGCAGCACCCCGAGAGGGCCTGCGTTGGAGAGCATCAGATAGACCATCAAACCGACCACGACCGGCGGCAGACCCATCAGCGCGTTGAGCAGAACCACCACCACGTTTCGCCCGCGAAACCGGGTCACGGCGAGGGCGGCGCCGAGAGGCATGGCGATGCAGGCGGCGATGATCACGGCTGTCAGAGAGACTTGCAGCGACAAGGCAACGATCGCCCAGAGCTCGGCGTCGCCTTGAAGGATGAGACCCATTGCGTGGGTGAAAGAAGATGCAAAATCCTGCATAATTCTACCGAGAATCTATTTATCTTCGGATTATGGGAAGAATTGCATATCTGTACAAGCTGAGTCCCGCGACGTGCTGTCTCAGTCTGACGAATGTCGCACGCGTCCGTTCCTTATTTTCACCCGATTCCTGCGCAAGACTGCGGGCAACCCTAGGCAATCAGGTGATCCTATGCCCGAAACTACCCTTCCGACGCGCCCCATCTGGGGTCTGACCGGCTTTTTCGTTGGCGTCGCCGCGATTGCTTTGGCGATGGCGGTGCTGAACGGCGTCTTCGATGCGCCCGCGAAATCCACTGCAACCGTGATCGGCGAATTTGCCGCCGAGATACGCAATTCGGCCCGTGCTGCGTTGAACGACATGCCTACGGTCCCCCCTATGATTGAGGCAGGCAGGAGCGGGCGCGACATCGCGATGCTACTGGTCCCCGTTTTGGCCGGGATCGCAGCAATTTGCGGTGCTGTCGGCTTGTTCCGCCACGAAAACCGGAGCCTGCCAATGCTTGCCATTGGCGCAGGCAGCGCAGCTGTGGTGCTGCAATTCGCAATGTGGCTGGCCCTGCTGATCTGCGGAGTGATCCTGATCACCAGCATCCTGACGTCAATGAACGGGATCTTGGGCTTTAGCGTCTTTGACTGGTTCAGCGGCTAGAAGCTTGGCGGACGGTCGCTTGACAAAGAACTTCTGACTGTTTGCTATTGCGGCGAATAGCGGGTTTGCAGCCGATTTTGTTGAAAAACTCTTCTTTTCTGACGCTTTGGTTTGCGTCATCGCGTTAATTTACTGGGATGTCCGAAGTAGGACCGCGCTCTTACTCAAAGGCTGGGTCCATCGGCTTGAGCTTTGCCAGTTTCCGAAGGTTTTGGGCGATGGCTGCGAGCGTAAATTCGTCTTGAACGCCGCATGGGCCCCGTAATCGGAGCCGACCGAGACCAAGGATGCGTTTGAGGTGGGCAAAGAGCATTTCGACCTTTTTTCGTCGCGCCTGAGCCTTGGGATTGAAGTCTGAGGTGGTGCATCGACGGGCAAAGTCTCTGACGATCTCATATTTGTCGCGATGAACAGAACGCGTTTCGGCGTTGGGGCAGCACTTTGCCTTCAGCTCGCATCCTGCGCAGTCTGATTTCAGTGCCCGATAGTTTCTGGATTTCCAAACTGGCGCATTCCGTTTTGGGTCAGAATAGGTCCGCCATGTATGCCGCATCTCCTTGCCGCCCGGGCAAATGTAGCGGTCGTTTTCATCGTCCCACTTGAAGTCGGATCGAGAGAAGGTTCCGTCGGTCCGTTCACCCTTGTCGAAGACCGGGATGAAGGGAAGGATTTGGCGCTTCAGAGCGAGCCAGACCAGAGTGTCGGACGACCCGTAGGCCGTGTCTGCAGCGATCCAATCAGGCTTCACCCCAAAGCGCTCTTCGGTGCGGTCGAGCATCTTGCGCATTGCGCCGACCTCAGCGGTCTTGTTCGACCGGCTTGCATCCACATCGACGATGATGCCGTGGTCCGTATCGATCAGATAATTGTCAGAATACGCAAAGAACGCGGGGCCTTTGCGCGCCGCTGTCCATTGGCTGGCGGGGTCCGCATGCGCAGTAAACTTGGGCTTGGCTGTGGTCGCCGCTCCGAAGGCTTCGTCGTCCAGAGTGTCGAGGTACTCGCGCACCGCACGGGGCGCATCGTCTGGGGCGATCTCACGCGCGGCCCAGTCCTCGGGATTGCTCGAGTTCTGCTTCTGAACATCGGCACTGATCAAACTGGCATCCACTGCGAAGCCCTGGCCACCAACCAAGCCTTCTTCCATGCAGCGCGCAACCGTCGTCTCGAACACATGGCGCAACAGGTCACTCTCGCGGAAACGACCATGACGGTTTTTGGAGAAGCTAGAATGATCCGGGATACGGTCGGTCAGATCTAGGCGACAGAACCAGCGATACGCCAGGTTCAAGTGAACTTCCTCGCAAAGCCGTCGCTCAGAGCGGATGCCAAAACAATAGCCAACCAGCAACATCCGGATCAGTAACTCAGGGTCGATGGATGGGCGACCAGTGTGGCTATAGAAGTCTGAAAGATGCGCACGGATACTGCTCAGATCAACGAACCGATCAATAGACCGAAGCAAGTGATCTTGGGGGACATGATCTTCCAGCGAGAATTCGTAAAACAGCGCCGCTTGTGCCTCCTGCTTTGGTCCCATCATCGCCAAATCCCCCAATCAATAAAGGAATTGAATCAGCGATTACCACTTCGATCAAGCAAGAGTTTTTCAACACAATCAGCCCGACTCTGCCGGATGCTGCATGTGGAATAAACGGCAGCGATGCGCAGTAGGCGGACATTGCAGAGTTTGTATAGATGTCGGCTCTGAGCCCACAGCGGAAGTAATGATTCCTCGCTGCGCGCGCACGCAGCACGGAAATTGCTGCGGGCACTTGGATTTTGGCGCGCGAAGGCGGCGGTGAAACAGGCCATTCATTCGGGCTGCTACTAAGTTTGGAGCACAAACCCGCGGGTGGCAGGCCAGATACAATCAGGTTTGCGAGTAGCATTCCAACGTCAGCGCGGTGCTGATGCTTGGGTTAGGAGGGCGGCAAGGAGGGCAAATCATGCCTCGAGTCCAACTTCCTGCTGTCACCCCGAAACGTAAAGCCTGGAACAAGGGGCGGATCGTCGGCCAGAAGCGACCGCTGCTACCAAAACAGGTTTGGGCCATCCGAGCGCGACTGGAACTGGCGAACAACCTTCGCGATCTGGCGCTATTTAACGTGGCCATCGACAGCAAGCTACGCGGGTGTGATCTGGTCAGGCTTTCTGTGGTCGATCTGGTCAAAGTGGACCGCGTCCGAGAACGTGTTTCAGTCATCCAGAGCAAAACCAAACGACCTGTTCAGTTTGAACTGACGGAAAACACAAGGGAAACTGTCCTGGCTTGGGTCAAATCACCCGAGATGTGGGCTTGCTCGTTCATGTTTCCCTGCCGCTTCCACGATCGACCGCATATTTCAACCCGTCAATATGGCCGGTTGGTGCACGATTGGGCGTCGTCAATTGGTCTGGAACCAAGCGGATACGGAACGCATTCGCTTCGCCGAACCAAAGCTGCTGAGATCTACCGGAAAACAGGTAACCTGCGCGCGGTTCAGCTCTTGCCAGGACATACAAAGGTCGACAGCACGGTGCGCTACTTGGGAGTTGAACTCGAAGATGCACTAAGTATCGCCGAAAATATTGACCTTTAGGCATTGGGCGAGCGGTTGATCCCGCTCGCCTTTGCGGGCCAACCCGCTGCAAGCGTCAGGTTTGACGTAAAATGACCAGCGCCGCCAAAATCTATTTGACGTCCGCTCGCCATAACCATCCCGGAACAGATAAAGTCGGGTGAATTGGCTGCCAGCTCCAAGTGGGTAATCACTCAGACGGCCAACCCTTTTAGCTCAAGTAGCGATACGGATGGCGGCGCAAAGTTCGGGGTGCAGAATCCAGTTCCCCGGCTTCTCTTCGTGTCCGGAATCACTGCAAAATCCAATTAGCGCAACTCTATCCATACTCGTTGAAGGCACCTTGGAACCTGTCTCTGTAGACAAATATCCAGCAATCATTCGACCCGCGCTTGTTAGCGCTTTTTTGGCCGAGGCAGTGGATTTGTAACTGCCCGCATTCGCGACCCTCTCCCCTGTCAGCCCGTCCGCTTCCGCCAGCGATAACGCCATCAACATGGCGCCTTGCGGTTTTGTCAGATTTACAGTGTTGAGGGCCTCCACGTATTCGTCGGATGTTGGTACCTGTGTCCCGGTGCTTGGATCTGTCCTTCGGTCCTCGCTCCTGCGGGTTTCACGCGCATCGATGACGCAATGCAAAGCGGCGATCGCGGCTTCTTCGGTCTTACCGGTTGCCTCGGCAATCAAACCACGGGCTTTCGTCGGCGGCTTTGGGAATGCCCGAGCCGTGTATACGCCCGCGACACAAGCGGACTTGATCTGATATCGGCCATATTCGCCCATGCGGATCGACATAGGGGCTTCTTTATCGGTGTACTTGGCCTTCGATTTCTTCGACATAGCCGTGAAGACGCCACGTCCCGCATCTGATCTGTTCGGCGCTGTGTAGTCTGACATCGGCTGGTCTCCTGAGGATGGCAGGTCGCAGCGCCAGTTCGGTGGTTACCGATCCGGGCAATGGAACTGCTGCGTTAGTGGGTGGAAGAAAACTAAGAAACAAATGGCCGTCGGGCGATGGGGCGCTCCAAATGAGCGCCCACTTGCAAAGATCAGGCAAGCGCGATGTTGGTTGCGCTTTCGCGGCCATCACGGCCGGCCTCGACGTCGAAGGTCACCTTCTGATCGTCGTTCAGGGTGGTCATGCCCGACTTCTCGAGTGCGGAGATGTGCAGAAATACATCTTTCCCACCTGTCTCGGGGGCAATAAAGCCAAATCCTTTGGTGGTGTTGAACCATTTCACTGTGCCATTGGCCATGTGAATTTTCCTTACTTTATCGCTGCCCACAACATGCGGCAGCCCGGCTTCTCACGACAGTGTCTAGCGCTGCGAGCCAGTGAAGGAAAACAGAGGGTCGAATGGAGGTCAGTAGCTAAATGCATATGGTGGCCTCTCGGCAGAGTTACAAGGTGCCGGCTAGCTGATCGGCAGCATTTCCTTTGCCAAGAGAGCATTGATCCACTATGGATCACAAGCTGCCGGATACCCTGGCAGCCAGAAAAGGAAAGCCAGAATGTCGTTTAACGACTTGGCGAAGAAAGAGGCCGCCGACAAAAGGGCCTTGCAAGAAAAAGATACGAAACCGCAGACTGCAACCAAACGACCTCCTGAAGCAAAGACCGAGCCGACCGACCCAAAATCAGGTTGAGAGGCTGAGCATTTAGGCTTTTCTTATCCAGAGTAATAGGGTCGGCGTTGCGAAAGGTTGCCGCCAACGATGATCTCATTGATCAGTTTGGCGGTTGCCATATGAAGTTTTTGGTCGGTTTCTGGACCTTGGGCATTCTCGTGGGTCGTTGCCGCATCCCGAAGAATCCCCACAATTTCGCGCTCCGGCAGCAGATTGCGATCTTGCAAGGCAAGTAGGAGGGCCTCACAAATCGACAAGGCTGCCATGCCTGCGGGGTCTTTTAGGTTTGACATCGGGCTTTCCACTTTCGTTCGTTCTACTACGGCCGGGTTGGGTCTTGATCGTCCTAGACTCACAAAGAGTTTGGTACTCCGTACTGATCGAAAGCAGTCTCAGCGCCGAAATCTTCCTGAAGCATGTGCCCGGTTCGGGAGGGACCGATGATGAACATCAAAGCCAGTCCACTCACCCAAAAGCTTTCCGCGTTCGTTGCACTGTCGGAGACTGAACTGGCCGTTCTTGAGCGCTTGCATCAGCGGAGGAAATCTTTCTCTGCAGGTCGCGACTTGGTTCATCAGGGTCAATCCGAACAGGCTGCTTACATCTTGGCGGCGGGTTGGGTCGTTTCTTACAAGATACAGGCTGACGGGTCGCGGCAGATCGTTGATTTCCAGATACCGGGGGATTTTCTGGGGCTGCGCAGCGTGCTTTTGCACACATCCGATCATGGGATTGAGCCAATCGTCGAGATCGAAGCTGCGGAAGTCTTGGTGAGCGATCTTCTGCAAGCCTTTGCAGAGACACCCCGGCTGGCTACGGCCATTCTCTGGGCCGTGTCGCGGGATGAGGCGATGGTGGTCGAGCATCTGGTTGGGCTGGGGCGGCGCGATGCGGATGCACGCATGGCGCATTTCCTGCTGGAGCTTGGCGTGAGACTGTCGCTCGTCGGTATGGGAAGTCAGCGCGGCTATCCCTGCCCGCTCACACAGTATCATCTGGGGGATGCGTTGGGGTTGAGCGCCATTCACGTCAACCGCGTCCTTCGTAAACTCCGCGAAAGCGGGCTCGTCACGTTTCAGGGCGGGCTTGTCACGTTCGATGACTACGAGGGGCTGGTTGCATTGGCGGATTTCGATCCGGCCTACCTCGATCAGTCGCGGCCTTTGTTGCCGTGACATAGTACGAAGGTCAACTGCGCGGGAAAAGCACCAATTCGCTTCGGCTGTGCCAATGACCGCTTGTCTTCAGCATCAACCTTGTCCGGAACTCGTTGACAGCATCTCAAAGTTTGAAGGACATTAAGTGAATGAAAGAGAAAATCATCTCCGAGATTAAGCGCCTAGCACTTGAACTTGGCGAAGCGCCGGGCAATCGAACGTTCGTGAGCGAGACGGGAATAAAGGAGAGCGAGTGGAAAGGTATTTTTTGGGCGCGCTGGGGTGACGCGCTTGTAGATGCCGGACTGCAGCCAAATAATATTCAACAAAGGCACGAGGATGAGTTTCTACTTCGGAAGTATTGCGAAGCGACGCTGCACTTTAAAAGGCCTCCCACGAAGCCCGAGATGCGTATGTATGCGAAACAGGTTGACGGATTCCCATCCTACACAACTATGCAAAAGCGCTTTGGGTCCATGGCCAACATTAGGCAGCAGGCGCGTACTTGGGCTGGCGAGCATGAAGCATTCTCTGGTGTTTTGCGGCTAATTCAACCTGCCGATGCGACAACTCGCTTAGATACCAATCCCGTTACCAGCGATGGATGGGTGTATCTGCTCCAATCAGGTGCTCATTACAAGATTGGGCGAGGTCAAGAGTTGGAGCGGCGCGTGAAACAAATCAGTGTCGCGCTGCCAGAAAAAGTCGAATTGGTTCATTCAATCAAGACAGATGATCCATCAGGGATCGAGACGTACTGGCACAATCGTTTCAAAGACAAGCGCCTCAATGGAGAGTGGTTCGCTTTGTCTCCGTCAGAGGTGAGAGCCTTCAAAAGACGCAAGTTTCAGTAGCTTTGTTTGAATCGGACGTTCCTTCGGGTTGCCGCATCGAACAATTTGGGCTCGAAACGGACTTGCGGCGGTGCAGCATCTATATCGCGAAACTTCGATCCGGCCTGTCTCGAACGGTCGCGGCCTCTTCTGCCGTGAAAAAGCCGCCCGAAACATGGGCGGCCCTGTCGTCTTTTCACAGGCATACCGACATTACATCAGAGCACGGCTTGCTTCCTTGAGTTCCTTGTGGGCCTCTTCGTCGTTTTCGGCTTCATGGGCCTTTTCGGCGGCTTGGTAATGCTTCAAAGCTGTGGCTTTCTTGGAGCCTTCGGGGGCCTTGTCATAGGCGGCCTTGACGGACGCCATATGTTTCACAGTCTGGTTTTCCGCGGTTTGGTTTTCTTCATTCATGGAATTGTCCTTTCCTGGACGGTCCGAGAATAAGAGGCGCAGAATTCATACAGTTCTATTGAGGAACTGCATGTGCCCCGCGCCTCTGAGCTACTCAAAATAACCACCATGACTTTCGGTGGACTGGTTCACCTATCCAGTTTCTCAGTGTCCTTGCACTGACGCAGGTTAGCCCGTCTGAACCAGTTTGAGGACCAACGCTAGAACAACAGCTCCAACGAGGGCCACCGTTGTCCAAGAGATTGATATTTTAGGAGAATTATTGGCACCTGCTTCGCATGGCTTCGAGACGCGGAGCGGCGCGCGTTTTGGCAGCAGTAAAACCAGCTTCGCCGCTCTGCCCTCGCTTGCCAAAGCCAGCGCCGGAATATCGGTAATCGCTTCAAAATGCGTTGTCAGCCGAACTTGCGCGTCCTCCCGAGCCAGATGTGCAAGCTCACGCGCCTCGGTCCACGGCTCGAGGTCAAGGCGTGCAAGAGCTGACAAGACCGTCACGGCGGCACCGGTTCTGTCTTCACCCACTTGCGCGTAAAGGAAGGCATCGTAGTCGCTGCCATCGGGGTGGAGAACATCTGAGGCGGACATGTGTTTCCTTTCGGCGTGAGGATCATTCGATAACTCGCACGCAGGTGTCTGAAGCCGCGAAACGGCTTTACCTCTTACCCTGACAGCAAAGAACCGGGCGGGGGCTAACCTCGATCAGCTTCATCCCGCGCGAGTTCGGATAGTGTGCACTCAATTGCCTTGCCTTGGCGTTTTTTTCGACGTTCGCCACGACGGCGACGGCGGAAAGTCCAGCATCTTTTCAATGGAGACCCGGGATGCTCACGCGTTCGACCAGATCAATGGTGACGTTTTCCAACGACTTCATGATTGGCGAGAGCCAGCGTGAGTTTCTGGCAGGAACGTACGAAATCCTTGTCGAGGAAGAGCTCCTACAAGGCCTCAGCTTCGAGGCTTACCGGCGCACCGGGACATACTTGATGGTCCAGGGGCGCGGGAGCAATGCGGGTCAGACGACGATGAAAATGACCACACAGGAGGATCTGGAACATGCAATGGAATGTGATCGGGCCCTCTCCGAAACGAACAAACACAGCGAAGCGGCGCTTTCCCCGCAAAAGGACACAACATGACCACACCTGAATGGCTAAAACCCGGCATCTACGGCGCGCTCCTTGGCGCGGCGTTTGTCGGCATCGTTGGATTTTCCTGGGGCGGCTGGACGACCGGAGGCGGCGCCGAGGAAATGGCCAACAATATGGCGCAGGAGGAGGTGATCGCGGCGCTCGTGCCCGTCTGCCTCGATATGTCCCGCACCGACAATCAACGCGTTGCAAAATTGGCTACGATCCGCGAGGCATCGTCCTTCAAGCGACGTGACGCTGTCATGGCAGCAGGCTGGGCGACGATGCCTGGATCAGATGGCCCGAACCGCGAACTGGCACAGGCTTGCATCGAAGGCCTCGACCTTGATGCATCGTAGTGACCTAAAACTCTCGCCCGTTTCGTCCAAGGGCACCGTAGGCGTGCTTGCCACGGTGTCTTTCACGGAATTCCTTGCGCTCTCCTTCGTCGCGCTCGTTACGATCGGATCGCCGTCTTTCGCCCAATCTCAATCGGCCCCGATGCCCGCGAATGCGCAGCCCAGAAGCTATGGCGAGGGATGGGAATGTGATCGTGGGTACCGGCGTGACGACGATGCCTGCCTTGCCGTCATCGTTCCGGAGAACGCCTATGGCACCAACCGGACCTATGGCAACGGCTGGGCGTGTCTGCACGGATTTCAGGAGGTCGATGGCGCGACTTGTCTAGAGGTCGTCGTGCCCGATGGCGGATTTCTCGACCCGTCGGGCCAAAGATGGAACTGCCTTCGTGGCTACATGAAGGTCGACGACATTTGCCTCGAAGTCGTTGTGCCGGACAATGCGTATCTGTCAGCTGACTCCTATGGCGCCGCTTGGCTCTGCAACCGTGGCTACCAGGTCGAAGGCGACACATGTGTCGCGATTCAGGTCCCGGAGAACGCCTTTCTGAACGCGTCGTCCTATGGCCAGCCCTGGACATGTGAGCGGGGCTACTTCGAACGTGATGACACCTGCGAGGCTGTTGTCGTCCCGGAGAATGCCTATTTCGACGATGCGAGCTATGGCCCGGGCTGGAAGTGTCATCGCGGTTTTTCAGAGTCCGACGACGGCTGCGCAGAGATCATCCTCCCTGACAATGCGCATTTAGACAGATCGGGAAACCGGTGGGAGTGCCACAGGAACTTTCAGCGCTCGCAAGGACGTTGCGTCCTGAACGACTAGCGCTCGCAACTAGAACCGAAACGCGGCTCACCCGCCCGAACGCTTCATGTGATCGAAACCGGGAAAACCCGCTTGGCAAAGGAATAATCATGGAATCGGACAATGCAGAAAACACGATGACAAGGCTGTCAAGCATGGGTCCGCAAGCTCCGCCTGACATGTCCGCGTCCGGCCGGTGTCTTGCCACCAAAGCTGTCACAAAAGGGGTGCCCACAGCGGTTGTCTATTGCGAGGGGAACTTTGGGCAGATCGACGGCAAGACCGCAAACGGGCTTGTCCGTCACAGCCAAGCTTACCGCATTCTTTCGGTCATTGACAGCGAACTTGAAGGGCGAGACAGCGGGCAGGTGCTGGACAATGTTAGTAACGCAATCCCCATCGTTGAAGATCTCGTGGCTGCGGTTACGCGTGAAGTGCATACACCCGATACTTTGATTTACGGGATGGCCCCTTCAACGGGCAAGATGTCCGCTACGGATCGAGAGATCGTGCTGGATGCAATCGCACACGGCATGAACATCGTCAGCGGTCTGCACGAATTCCTTGGCGATGATCCCGAGATTTCAAACGCCGCTGATGCGGCCAACGTGACGATCCGAGATATTCGCAAGCCCCGACCAAGCAAGGACATGCGCTTGTTTGACGGAAGCGTGTCGGAGATGAAGGCAGTTCGCATTGCCGTACTGGGAACGGATTGTGCAATTGGCAAGCGGACGACAGCGACCATTCTGGCCAGGGAGCTGAACGCGCGTGGTATCAAGACCGTCCTCGTCGGCACCGGCCAGACGGGACTTATGCAGGGCGCAAAATACGGGATCGCCATGGACGCCGTACCACCGCAGTTTTGCTGCGGGGAACTTGAACGTGTGATTGTCGCGGCGTCTGAGGGTGAAGACCCGGATGTCATCCTGATCGAAGGACAAGGCGCGCTCAGCCATCCGGCCTTTTGCACGTCGGCGTTCATTTTGCGCGGCAGCCAGCCGCAGGCGGTCGTTCTTCAACATGCGCCGAAGCGTGCCCATCGATGCGATTTTCCTTCCATGCCGATGCCCGAGCCGAAAAGCGAGATTGTCCTCATCGAAGCTTTTGCTGACACACGGGTGATTGGTATCACGCTCAATCACGAAGCGATGACGGGCACCGAGGTTATTCGTGCGATTGACAGTCTTTCACGCGACCTCGGCATTCCGGTGACGGACGCGCTGACCCGGCCGGAAGTACACCTGAGCGACATGGTCCTGACCGCCTTTCCGCAGTTGCGACCTGCGCCTCTCGTGGCCGCGGAATGACCTCGCCGCGGGTGGAAATCGATCTTGGCAAGATCCAGGCAAACGCGCGATGTCTCGTCCGTCGCCTTGGCGACTATGGAATCTCGGTCACCGGCGTGACAAAGGCCGTCTGCGGGCAACCTGACGTGGCCGAGGCGATGCTGGACGGCGGCGTTGCCGGTCTGGCCGACGCCCGAATCAAGAACGTCGTTCGGATGCGGACCGCGGGGATCAATTGCCCAATTTCGATGATCCGCGCTCCACTGGTGAGCGAGATGGAAAACGTCATCCAGCATTGTGACGCAAGCTACAACACAGATATGGACACAATCCTCAAGCTTGGGGCAGCAGCCAAGCAACAGGGCACCTCGCACGATGTCATCCTGATGGTCGAAATGGGAGATATGCGCGAAGGCATCTTGCCCGAGAGCCTTAACGACTTCGCCGCTCGCGTCATCGCAACACCCGGTGTTGCGCTCAAAGGCATCGCTGCGAATTTCGCCTGCATGGACAACGTGGCACCGACGGCAGATGACATGGCCGCGCTATCGCGACTGGCCGATAATGTCGAAGGCGCCTGCGGACCGTTTGTCGCGCTCGTGTCAGGAGGTGGCTCGGCCAATTTGCCATGGGCGCTCGGTGAAGGTTCAACCGGGCGGATCAACAACCTCCGCCTGGGTGAGGCGATCCTGTTGGGCACCGACCCCGCAACAGGGCATCCGATCTCTGGCCTTCATACCGATGCCTTTGCGTTATATGCCGAGGTGATCGAAACAAGAAATAAACCAAGCGCAATACTACCTGCGTCAATTGCTCCGGAGCTCGGGGGGCTCAGATTGGTTCGGAATGATGTCCTCCGAACCCGAACGATCCTTGCTGTCGGGCAGCAAGACACCGACACAAACGGCCTTACGTTTCCCACAGAAATTACGTTCATCGGCGCGACCAGCGACCACGCCGTTGTCGACACGACCAAATCCGCTGTCTCTGTCGGGTCCGAGATGAAGATAGGCATGAACTACAGCGCCCTTATGCGGGCGATGAGCGCCCCGAATGTCGCCAAGGTTGTTCATGGCAAGCAAAAGATGAACGGCCGTTCCAAGCACTGCGAAATCCAACCCTACCTGACGCTGGTATGACGCCCAGATGATCGCCCGCGGGGCCTACGAAGGTCATATGCCGCGGACATAACCGACACCGCGCCATAGTAAAGTGGCCGGTCAATACACACATACATATCAGCCGCATTCGAGAATCCGAGCCTGTTCGAGGCCCGAAAATTCCAGCGGAAAACCCCAAAAGGATGAAGCGCATGTCTTTCAAAGACCTGACGACCAGAGCTGCTGCCATACTGAAATCCAAACCTGCGGAACCGTTGAAGAAAGAACCAGCAATCAAGGCGCCGGACACTGCTGCGAAACCGGGTTCTCCGGGTCCGAATAAAACCTGAAGCATGCACCGCAAGGGGTTGGTTTTGCTCCATGCCGTGGAACAGCAACTCAATTGAAAGGATCAAACGCAATGGATGACCAAACAGCCAAGACAGTCGCGGTTTTTGACCGGCCTTTCAAACTTCCCGGCTTCGACGAAACGCTTCCCGCCGGTGAGTATGATATAGAGACAGAACTCGCCTCACCGCCCGATCACAAGGATCCTCAAGCCTGGAAGGCCTCTGTCTTGGTCCATCTGCATGCACGCCTGTCCCATCCGGGATTGACGCGAAGCCTGTCCGTGTCGCTGGCCGATCTCGACCATGCCCGCGCGAAAGACAAACTGTCCGGAAAGGACCTCTCACAGGTCTTTCTGGAAGACATGCTGGCCGATCCGATGGTGCAACTGGTCATGCAGGCAGACGGGGTGTCGGAGGCGCATTTGCGCCATCTCTACTCGGGATCGCGGACGGCTCAGACTGACATGGATGACGCGGACGCTGAGACCGAAAACGCAACAGCGCAGGGGGCTTCGCGGGACGCTTCAGACATTCATGACGCCGAGAATGAAGGGATGCCGTGCCGACCGCGCACTTCATCCGTTTTTGTATGATGTCCGAAACGCAATTTCAGGGACCAAATGAACACCAGGAACTGATGCAAGTAAAAGCCGATGACACCCTGATGGATCACCCCAGCCGCGCGCTTGGAGATGTGCCGAAGCTGCGCTTCTGCTTGCGTTGTGATGCTTCGTTTTGGAGCGAAGGGTTCGGACAGCGCATCTGTGCAAGATGCAAAGGTACGACAGCATGGCGCGCGGCAGTGCCCGAAGGCGTCAGCAAAGGTCGGTCTCGCTCAGGCGGTCGGTCCGCTTAGGTCCGCCGCATGCCGACGATCACGATCGCACACAC
Source organism: Cognatishimia sp. MH4019 (assembly GCF_020177595.1). Taxonomy (GTDB): domain Bacteria; phylum Pseudomonadota; class Alphaproteobacteria; order Rhodobacterales; family Rhodobacteraceae; genus JAHTBL01. The sequence continues at coordinate 301,506 of NZ_JAHTBL010000005.1, forward strand.
GACCACGTATCGCTATCGCACCGCCGTGGTCCTTGGACCGCACAGGCTGATGTTGCGTCCTCGTGAAACGCGGGACCTCACATTGACGGCTTTCGATCTTGAAATCACGCCGACCGCCCGCATCGACTGGTCCCACGATGTCGCCGGAAACGCCATCGTTATCGCCAATTTTGATGCCGCAACGGATACGCTTTCGATCCGGTCCCACACGACCGCCATCCTCACCGCGCCTGAGTGGCCAGTCTTCCCGATCGCGGCCGCTGCGACGTCCTACCCGTTCCTTTACTCCGCCGAAGACTGGACAGATCTCGGGGCGCTTTCTGCGCCACAATACCAAGACGACGCAGGGCGCTTGTCAAACTGGGTCGAGCAATTCGTGATGCGCAGGCCAACTGATACGCTGTCGCTCCTGAAGGACGTCAGCAATGGCATCACAGCTCAAATCGCATATGAGATCCGCGAGAGCGAAGGCACGCAAGGACCACTCGAAACCCTCGACCGGGGCTGTGGCTCGTGTCGCGACTTTGCGGTCCTCTTTGCCGAGGCTATCCGAACGCTGGGATTCGGGGCTCGTCTGGTGTCCGGCTATCTTTACGACCCCAGTGATGATCAACACGGATCTGCTGGCTCGGGTTCTACGCATGCATGGGTCGAAGTCTTCGTTCCCGGGGCCGGTTGGATCCCGTTCGACCCAACGAACAGGTCAGTAGGGTCGACCAACCTGATCCCGGTGGCCGTTGCGCGGAACATATCACAGGTCGCTCCGGTAACCGGCAGCTTTCAGGGAGAAGGTACCGATCTGCTCTCGATGGAGGTGGTTGTGCGTGTTGAGGATCAGTGATTGCGCCGGTAAGAACGGGACGTCCATTCGCCGACTATCATGTGGCGTTTGGACGGTTTGTCCGGGTGCCCTATTTGGCAGGGCCAAAGACCGCTTCGGCGAAAATGGCTGCAGCGCGGCGAAACGTATGTCGCAGCTGATTGTGTTGAAAAACTCTTGCTTGATCGAAGTGGTAATCGCTGATTCAATTCCTTTATTGATTGGGGGATTTGGCGATGATGGGACCAAAGCAGGAGGCACAAGCGGCGCTGTTTTACGAAT
>NZ_JAHTBL010000006.1 GCF_020177595.1 Cognatishimia sp. MH4019
TGGCAAAGCTCAAGCCGATGGACCCAGCCTTTGAGTAAGAGCGCGGTCCTACTTCGGACATCCCAGTAAATTAACGCGATGACGCAAACCAAAGCGTCAGAAAAGAAGAGTTTTTCAACAAAATCGGGCGCGTGTTTCGTGCGCTGGATGCCGATGCGGTCATGGTGATCGAGGCCCCCGACACGAACCGAAACCGCGATGGCGCGCGCGCCTTGGAAGGCTTTGCCGCGCAGTTTGATCTGCGCGCGCGGGTTGCTCTGATGGGCTTTGCCAATGACACGCAGCAGGAAATTACGCTGCTTTATGACCCGGATGTTCTGAGCGCGCGGCATGATCCGCAGGACAGCGATGCAGCACCCGGTTTTGACACGGATTTTGCGATTGATTTGGATATCGACGCGGCGGCGGAGGTTGTGTCCTTCTCGAAGCCGCCGTTGGAGGTCGCGGTTGAAGCGGCGTCTGGTTTTGCCTTTCGAATGATCGGAGTGCATGCAAAATCCAAAGCACCCCATGGCGCGCGGACGCCGGACGAGGTGATGCGCATCTCGATTGCGAACCGGCGCAAGCAACTGGCGCAGTGCATCTGGCTGCGCGCGCGGGTCACACAACATCTGGAGGCGGGCGATCCGCTGATTGTTCTAGGTGATTTCAACGATGGTCCCGGGCTGGACGAGTATGAAAAGCTCTTTGGACGCTCCAGCGTCGAGATTGTGCTGGGCGAAGGCGATACTGCCCTGTTCGACCCCCATGCGCGCGCTGCCCTCACGCAGCGTATTGGGGCAGTGCCAACGTCATCGCGCTTCTTTCTTGCGCATGAAAACAGATACTTACAGGCTTTGTTGGATTACATCATGGTCTCGGCTGATATTCGCAAGACCAACCCGCGCTGGCGTATCTGGCACCCGTTCGAGGATGCGGGCTGCTTTCATATGCCTGAACTGCGCGAAGCACTTTTGACCGCGTCAGATCATTTTCCGGTCACGGTTGATTTGCAGGTTTGACTTAAAATCGGCGCGGTTTTCGCCTATATTCATCATATGAAACAGATCGCTGCTGCCCTTGCCCTCTCGCTGACCTTGACCCCTGCTGTCGCCCAAGACAGCGAGGTGGAGGAGGGTTTTAGCCTGATGGAACGTGGCGCGAAGCTGCTGTTTGAAGGGCTGATGCAAGAGATGCAGCCGCGTCTGGACGAGTTGGAGAGCATGACCCGCGAGCTTGAGCCGAAGTTTCGCGATCTGATGTCCAAGATGGGGCCTGCGCTGGCGGATCTGGCCGAAATGGTCGATGATTTCAGCAATTATGAAGCGCCCGAGATGCTGGATAATGGCGACATTATTATTCGCCGCAAGCCCGAGCCGTTGCAGGACGGTGAGATCGAGATTTAGCGCGCGACGCGAACCTTCGTTTCGGCTTCCAGCGAGCTTGCGAGTGAATTGAAGCGCGCCTCGGCAACCTCGCCATAAAGTGCGACGGCGTCTTTGGTTAGCACCAGTTCCAGCAGTTTTTTCTTGGGGAACCAGCGCAATTCACCCATCTGCCCTCCCGGTTGCAGCCAAAGCATCGCGCCAAAGCGCATCGCTTTGCCAAGGATTTCGGCTTCGTTCTGCTCTTTTTCCGTAAGTAACTCGCAAAGGTCTTCAAAGCGCGTCCCTTCGCGCTTGTTACGATAGCGGTGCAGCAGGGACAGCCCCAGAAACACACGTTCGGAGTGTTTGAGGCCACCCAGATTGGCGCGGGTAGCGTTATCGAATGTCACTTCGGCGCGGTAGTCGGGATGGGCGCGCCAGCTGACATCGTGGAGCAGACAGGCGGCTTTGATAATGCGTTTGCGCTGCGGGTTAGCGGCGCGGAAAAGCGGGCTGATGAAGTTATGCAGCGTCTTGCCGAAACCGGGCAGCCGGGCGTCCTTGGCCTCGGCAAAACGGCAGGCCTCGATCAGGGGATCGCGGTCGCGCAAGCGTTGGGGCATTTGCTCGTACAGCATTCCTTCGCGGATGCCGTAGCTTGAGATCGCGATGTCGCGGGGCTTGAATTGGCGCACAAGCTCTTTCAGCACAAGCGAGGCGAGCGGGATCAGCGACATACGCGCCGACGAAATCCCGACGCGCGAGCGCAGCTCATCAAGATCCTGATCGGCGATCCATTTGACGGTTTCGCGGACGGATGTGGCAGTCATGCGGTATTCGTGCAGCACGTAAAGCGGATAGCCGCGCCGTTCCATATCGAGCCGGGCGATCGCGCGCCACGACCCACCGACGAGAAAAAGCCGCTGATTGGTCCAGTCGATCTCGTCCTTGAGGCCGGACATGACCTCTTTGATATGGGCCTTCGCGCCTTTCTTGCCGCCTTTGACGTCTTTCAGCTTAAGCGGACCAAGGGGGGAGGTGACGCGCTTGCCGACGCGACCTTCCCAAAGGGTCGCAAGCTCCATTGACGAGCCGCCGATATCGCAGACCAGACCGTAGCTGCCGGGCCAGCCCAGTAGGACACCTTGGGCGGATAGGCGGGCCTCTTCCTCGCCGTCGATGACCCAGAGGCGCAAGCCGGTTTCAGCCTCGACCTCGTCGCGGAACTCAGGGCCGTCGCTGGCTTCGCGGACGGCGGCGGTGGCCACAGCGGTCAATGGCGTAATGCCCATGCCTTCGGCCAAGCGTTGAAAGCGCTTGATGGCGGACAGCGCACGAACGCGGCCTTCGGGGTTCAGATGGCCCGTGTCAGACAGCCCCGCCCCTAGCGCGCACATGATCTTTTCGTTGTAAAAATACGCAGGCGACCGGGCCGCGCCGTCAAACACGACCAGACGAACCGAGTTTGAGCCGACATCAACCACGCCGACACGGCTTAGCGCGCGGGCAGACGGGTCCTCAAAAAGCGGGCGACCGAATGGTCCCCAATCCTCGGATTGAGCGATATCTACGGATGGCTCGGCGCGTGCGTCGTCCATGAAGTCCCCCGGGCGTCTGTCCTTTGATGCGACAGCGCAGGCGTTCCGTCAATCCTCGGTGTGGGTGAGCTTTGGCACATCGCTGGCCCCGGCAGAGCCGCGACCCGACAGCGACGGGTTCTCCATGAAGAAGCGGTGGCAGTTGAAGGCGAACGTGCCATCGGGGATTTTGGCGCGGGTGAAACTGCCATCCGGCCCCATGACCCAGCTTTGGGCAACATCAGCCAGATTGGCGGCCATGACCTGACTGACGATCTGTGCTTTGACAGTCGAATTTTCGATCTCGATCAGGGTTTCGACGCGGCGATTGAGGTTTCGGCCCATCCAATCGGCGGACGAGATATAGACGCGGGCTTTCTTGTGGGGCAGCCCGTATCCATTGCCGAAACAGACGATGCGGGAGTGTTCCAGAAAGCGCCCGACAATTGATTTCACACGGATATTCTCGCTCAGGCCCTTGATGCCGGGGCGCAAACCACAGATGCCGCGGATCACAAGGTTGATCTTCACACCTGCCTGCGAGGCCGCATAAAGCGCGTCGATCACATCGCTGTCGATCAGCGAATTCATCTTGGCCCAAATCTCGGCGGGTTTGCCGTTCTTGGCGTAATCGGCTTCGGCGGCGATGCGATCCAGCAGGGTCGATTTCAGTGTGAGCGGCGAGATGGAGAGATTTTCCAACTCGTCCGGTTGGGCGTATCCCGACAGGAAATTGAAGACCTTGGTGGCGTCGCGCCCCAGCGCCGGATCGCAGGTGAACAGCGACACATCAGTGTAGATGCGTGCGGTGATCGGGTGGTAATTTCCGGTGCCGTAATGGGTATAGGTGACCAGTTTGTCGCCCTCGCGGCGTACAACCGTGCTGATCTTGGCGTGGGTTTTATAGTTGATGAAACCGTAAACCACATGCGCGCCCGCGCGTTCCAGACGGCGCGATTGGCGGATGTTGGCGGCCTCGTCAAAGCGGGCCTTCAACTCGACCAGCGCGGTGACGGATTTGCCGTCCTCCGCCGCTTCGCAGAGCGCCTCGACAATCGGAGAATTCTTCGACGTGCGATAGAGCGTCTGTTTGATCGCAACAACATTCGGGTCGCGGGCGGCTTGGCGGATGAAGCGCACGACCATGTCGAATGTCTCGTATGGGTGATGCAGAAGCATGTCCTTCTGGCGGATCGCGGCGAGCATATCGCCTTCGTGATCGCTGACCCTTTCCGGCACGCGAGGTGTAAACTGCGGCCATAGCAGATCGGGGCGATCATCCAGGACCAGTTCAGACAGGTCAGAAATGCCGATCATGCCGTCCACTTCAACGACCTCTTCGTCGGACACATCAAGTTCGTCCATCAAGAGCGCCTTAAGCGCGTCGGGGGCGCCCGCCGAAAGCTTCATGCGGACCACTTCACCGCGACGGCGGCGTTTCAGAGCGGTTTCAAATTCGCGCACAAGGTCTTCTGCTTCGTCCTCAACCTCAAGATCACTGTCGCGCAGCACGCGGAAGGTGCAGTGCCCTTTGAGTTTGTAACCGGGAAAGAGGCTGTCGAAATGCGAAAGCAGCAGGTCTTCGAGCAACACAAAACGCGCGATGTCGCCGGGCAGCTTCACGAAGCGGTCGATCTGATGTGGGATCGGCAAAAGCGCTTGCAAAGGCGTCTTGTCGGTCTTGCGCTCCAGCGAGAGAGCAAGCGAATAGCCTTCATTCGGCAGGAAGGGGAACGGGTGCGCAGGGTCAATCGCGAGGGGCGACAGAACCGGGAAGACTTGCGTCAAAAAATGCTCTGTCAGAAAGGACTTGTCTTCCTTGTCCAACGCGTCGGGGGCCATGAGGGTAATGCCTTCGGCTTCCATCTGCGAGCGGATCTTCTGAAAAATGCTTTGCTGACGCTCCATCAAATTGCGGGCGTCTGCGTTGATCAGCTTGAGCTGCTCGGCTGGCGTGAGACCATCGGCAGCGGGGGTTGTGTTGCCCGCATTGGCCAGTTCGCGCAGGCCTGCAACGCGGACCGTGAAGAATTCGTCCAGATTGGTGGCCGAGATAGACAAGAAGCGCAGACGTTCCAGCAAAGGAACGCGCGGGTTTTCGGCTTCTTCCAGCACGCGCCAATTGAAGCCAACCCAGCTAAGCTCTCGATTGAAAAACCGCGATGGTGTCGTCATGTCCCCCTCGACCGCGACGGGCTCGGGGAAGGGCGCTTTCAGAAAATCAGCAGGGCTCATAACGGGGTTCATGGGGGCGCTTTGTATCAGGGAAGTGACAATCATGCACCTGAGGTGGCGATTTTGTCCAGTATATCAATGGCCAAGCCGCGATTGATCTCGCGCCCCGATTGCAACGCTTCGGCGTCCATGGCCGCCACGATGGTGCCAGCTTGGGCAAAAGAGCGGTCCATATTGGCGGCCAGATACTTCACCACGGTCAAGGCGGGCTTGAGCTGGCGATCATCAAAGAGCTTGAGCAGCACCGCGCTGAGTAACGCATCATCCGGCAAGGCGATGGCAACGGTGTTCGTCGCCTGCATCCGGCTGGCCAGATCGGGCAACGTCAAGGCCCATTGGCTGGGTGCGGTGCTTGCGGTCAACAGCAACGGCTGACCCCGTTCAGCCATACGGTTGTGCAGGTGAAATAGGGTGGTTTGCGCGGCAGTGTCTGAAGCGATCTGGTCGGCATCCTCGACCGCGATGGGGTGGGTGGCCAGCGCGTCGATATCCTGCGCCGTGAGGGCATCGGCGGCAATCAATTGCGCGCCCACATCACTGGCCCAGACATGGGCGAGATGGGTTTTGCCTGCACCTGTCGGGCCGGTCAGCACCAGTTTGCCGTTGGGCCAAAGGGCAGGCGTCTCCAACGTTGCGACGGCGGTCGCATTGGCGGGCGAGACAAAGAAATCCTCGCGCCCCAAAGCCGTTTTGCTGGGCAGATCAAAGGTGAGTTGTTTGGCCATATCAGTCGTCAGTGTTGGGTTCTTGCTGGCCCGAAAGACCATTATAGAGCCGTCCGTCTTTATACCGGCTGATCGCAAACCGCGCTATGACGCCGATCATGGCGGCGACGGGGACAGCGACAAGCATTCCGACAAAGCCGAAAAGTGAGCCGAAGACCGACAGCGCAAAGATCAGCCAGACCGGGTGTAGCCCGACGCTGCTGCCCACAAGGTTTGGCGTCAGGATATTGCCTTCGACCATCTGGCCCGAGAAGAAAACGGCAGCTACAGCGGCCAACATATACCATTCGCCCCAGAACTGGAAAATCCCCAGACCCAGCGCGAGCCCTCCGCCGACGACAGCCCCCACATAGGGAATGAAGGAAATCAGCCCGGCGATAAAGCCCACGACAAGGCCGAAGTTAAGCCCGATGATCATCAGGGCCACAGCGTAATACGTGCCAAGGATCAAGCAGACCGTGCCTTGGCCGCGAATGAAGGAGGCGAGGGTCTTGTCGATCTCTTTTGCCAGATGACGCACGGTCGGGGCGTGATCGCGGGGCAAAAGATCGTCGATCTTGGCGGTCATGTTGTCCCAGTCAAGCAGCAGATAGAACGTCACGACAGGCACGATCACCACCAGAACGAGAATGTTCACCAGCCCTGCCGCCGAGGTCACGACGGTGTTGAGAAGCTCGGCCCCGCGGGATTCGATCGCCTCCCCGATTTTGAGGAGTTGCTGACGGATCGTGCTGTCCTCGACCATGATCGAGGGGAAGCGTTCGGCCAGAAAGGTCTGCAGATTGTTGAAAATTTCGGGCGCAGAGCGGATCAGCGCGCTGGTTTGCTGGATCAGGGTCGGGACGACAAGAAGGATCAGGACAGTGAAGATAACCAGCGCCACAAGGGTGATGACGATCGTGCTGGCAATCCGGCTGAGGCCCATTTTCTGCAAACGGTCTGCGATGGGATCAAGACAATAGGCCAGCGCGCCGCCTAGCACGAAGGGCAAGATCACATCCCCAAGAAACCACAGGATAATGAATAGCACCGCTGTGACGATGCTCCAGTATTTTGCTTGTTGTTCGACGGGTAAGCCCATGAGCGCCTCAACGATATCGGTCGTGATCTACATTGCGCGTTGCGGTCAGGCTTGCAAGGGGGCTCCGCCGACCCCCGGGGCCGACGGAGCGGTCCTGTTAGTGGCAGTCCGGACGCGTGCCTGGCAGCAGCACTTTGTCGATCACGTGGATCACGCCATTGTCTGCCTGGATGTCGGCGATGATGACATTGGCCATCTCCCCGGTGCCATCAGCGACTGTCACACCGTTTGCACCTTTTGTAATGCAGGTGCGCTCGGACGCGAGGATCGGCTTGAAGAAATTGGAGCCTGCGGGGATGTCGGCTGCACTCAGGTTGCGGTCATCGACATGATAGAGCAGCACATTGGTCAGCTGGTCCTTGTTTTCGGGCTGCAGCAATGTCTCGACCGTGCCATCTGGCAAGGCGGCGAAAGCATCATTGATGGGCGCGAAGACGGTAAACGGGCCGGGGCCGGAGAGCGTCTCGGCGAGACCCGCGGCTTGAACGGCGGCGACGAGGGTTGTGAAACGCTCGTCTCCCGCGGCGATATCAACAACAGTGTTGGCGCTGGCTGTGGTCGCGGCGAAAGTGGCAGCGGCAACCGTCATCTTGAAGATGTTTTTCATCGTTCTTATCCTTTGTTTTGCAAACCATGCTCTTTGCATGTGCAAGGGGTTACGGCAGGCGCGTCAAAGCGGTTCACCGTTCTGACGCGTCTGTTATCACGCGTGATCACTTGTCTGTGCCGATATGCGCCGCTACACCGCTTGGGACCGTTCTTTGACTGTGGATGACCCCGATGCGCCTGAGCCGCTATTTCCTGCCCGTTTTGAAAGAAAACCCTGCCGAAGCGCAGATCGTCAGCCACCGGCTGATGCTGCGGGCTGGGATGATCAAGCAAGCCAGCGCGGGAATCTATTCATGGCTGCCGATGGGCTTCAAAGTTCTGAAAAACATCGAAAACATCGTGCACGAGGAACAAATCCGTGCCGGTCACATCCCGATGCTGATGCCGACGCTGCAATCAGCTGATCTGTGGCGCGAAAGCGGACGCTATGAGGATTACGGCGAAGAAATGCTACGCATGTCGGATCGGCACGGGCGCGATATGCTTTACGGGCCCACCAATGAAGAGCTGATCACGGATATCTTCCGCAGCCATGTGGGCAGCTACAAGGACCTGCCGCTGACGCTTTATCACATCCAGTGGAAGTTCCGCGACGAGATCCGCCCGCGTTTTGGCGTGATGCGCGGCCGCGAATTCTATATGAAAGACGGCTACAATTTCGACATCGACTATGACAGCGCGATGCACGCCTATAATCGCCACATGGTCAGCTACCTGCGCAGTTACGAGCGGATGGGCCTGCAGGCCATCCCGATGCGCGCGGATAGTGGCCCGATTGGGGGCGATGACACGCATGAGTTCCTTGTGCTCGCGGACACCGGCGAGAGCGAGGTGTTCTACGACAGCGCCATCACCGATCTGACCTTTGGGGATCGTGCCGTCGACTATGACGATTGGGACGCATGCAAAGCCATCGTGGACGAGTGGACGACGCCCTATGCGCGCACGGACGAGACCCATGACGAGGCGCTTTTTAACGAAGTGCCCGAGGCCCGCCGTAAATCCTCGCGCGGGATCGAAGTGGGTCAGATTTTCTATTTCGGCACCAAGTATTCCGACGCGATGGGCGCCAATGTCGTGAATGACAAAGGCGAGCGTGTGCCGGTCCATATGGGCAGCCACGGCATCGGTGTGTCGCGCCTGCTGGGCGCGATCATCGAGGCCAGCCATGACGACAAGGGCATCATCTGGCCGGAAGGGGTGACGCCGTTCCATTGCGGGATCGTGAACCTCAAGCAAGGCGATGACGAAGCAGATGCCGCGTGTGAGGCGCTCTACGCATCGCTGACTGCGTTGGGGCTTGAGCCGCTTTATGACGACCGCAACGAACGCGCTGGCGGCAAGTTTGCGACAATGGACCTGATCGGTTTGCCGTGGCGCATCACGGTTGGCCCGCGCGGGCTGAAGAACGGTGTGGTGGAGTTAACCTGCCGTCGCACTGGCGAAAGCGAAGAGCTGCCCCCCGAGCAGGCCATTGAAAAGGTTGCGAAAATCTACGCCACGCTCTGAGTGGGGCGAAAACTTTTCTGAAAAGTTTTGAAAGAGTTTTCTGAAAACTCTTCTGCACGCAGGCTGAAAACGACGCTTTGTCGTATTTGAGCGCGCGCATGTCCTGTTTCGTGGCATGTTGTGTGGTGGGAGGACCGCCATGCACATCTTTTGGCGTTTTATACTGACCATCCGCACCATCGGTGCCCAACGTGGCCGCGCCGCGCGCGGAGCCCCTTTGATCTGAGCCTTACCCTCTCTTTCAGATCAAAGGACCCAAGTTATGAACCAGCTCAAACCCCGCCGTTCCGGAGGTCGCGCCGCCCGCAAAGCGCTGCGCGCCGCCCCGCTGACCGAAGATGTGCGCCCAGTGCGCGCAGGCCTTGAAGGGGGCACCTATAACCCGCTGACCAACGCCGATATCGCGCGTATCCACGACGCCGCCCTGACGGCGCTGGAAACCATCGGTTTGGCCGATGCGCCGCAAAGTGGCATCGAGGTGATGACCAAAGCCGGAGCGATCCTCGGTGAGGATGGCCGCCTGCGTTATCCCCGCGCCTTGATCGAAGACATGCTGAGTGTGGCCGCCAAGGACCTGACCCTATGCGCCCGCGATCCGCAGCATGATCTGGACCTCAGCGGCACCAAAGTGCATTTTGGCACTGCAGGCGCAGCGGTGCATATCGCCGATCCGGTCACCGGCGACTACCGCGATAGCACCTTGCAGGACCTCTACAAGGCCGCCTGCCTTGTCGACCGTTTGGACAACATCCACTTTCTGCAACGCCCTATCGTCGCACGTGATATCGCGAACAACCGCGAGATGGATCTGAACACGATCTACGCTTGCGTCAGCGGCACCACCAAGCATATCGGCACCTCAATCTCCGAGCCGGATTTCTGTGCCGATGTGCTGGAACTTTTGCACATGATCGCCGGGTCCGAGGATGCGTGGCGCGCGCGTCCCTTCGTGCTGAACTCCAACTGCTTTGTCGTCCCACCGATGAAATTCGCGACCGAATCCTGCGAAACGATGGAGGCGATGATCCGGGGCGGCATGCCGGTTTTGTTGCTCTCAGCCGGGCAGGCGGGCGCTACCGCACCTGCACCAATTGCAGGAGCCATCGTGCAGGCGGTCGCCGAATGTCTGGCTGGTGTTGTCTATGTGAACGCCATCGCGCCCGGTCATCCGGCGGTTTTCGGCACATGGCCCTTTGTGAGCGATTTGCGGACGGGGGCGATGTCGGGCGGTTCCGGCGAGCAGGCGCTGCTGACCGCTGGGTGTGCTCAGATGGGGCGGTTTTACGGGCTACCTTGTGGCGCGGCGGCAGGCATCGCGGACGCCAAGTTGCCCGACATGCAGGCGGGTTGGGAGCAGGCGATGTCGAACGTCATGGCCGGTCTGTCGGGCTTGAACATGGTTTATGAGGCTGCGGGTATGCATGCGTCCCTTCTGGGATTTTGTCAGCAATCTCTAGTGCTTGGGGATGATCTGCTGGGGCAGGCCCTGCGCTGTATTCGCGGCATCGAGGTGAATGAGGACACGCTCAGCCTTGAGACGATGGCGGCGACATGTGTCGGCGGGCCGGGCCATTATCTAGGCAGTGATCAGACCCTGCGACTGATGCAGACCGAGTATATTTACCCTGAGACAGCGGACCGGTCCTCTCCCAAGGAATGGGAAGAGCGCGGCAAGCCCGACCTTCTGGAAAACGCGACTGCGCGCATGCAGGCCATATTGGCGGAAGGCAGCCGATGCCGCCTCGCTGCTGACGTGGATCAGGCGATCCGGGCGCGGTTCAACATCCATTTGCCCGCCGGGTAACGCGGCAGTTGCTTGACCATCCCGCGCAAAGGCCGCACGGTCCGCCGTGAGCAGTTTGCAAGGATTTCAATGGCCAAAACAGCCCCCTTTGCCCCGTTTGAATGGATGATTGCATGGCGCTACCTGCGAGCCAAAAAGGCCGAAGGTGGCGTCAGCACGATGACGTGGATCAGCCTGATCGGCATCACGCTGGCCGTTTTCGCGCTGATCGCAACGCTGGCCGTGCGGTCGGGTTTTCGGGCCGAGTTCGTTGATACGATCCTTGGCGCGAATGCGCATGTGACGGTTTATAACTCGACCGTCGTCAACGAGTTCGGCGTGCAGTCCCGCACGATTGACGATTATGAGGCCATGGCCGAGCGCATTCGCGCCATCCCCGGCGTGACGCGTGTGGCCCCTCTGGTTAAGGGCCAAGTGATGGCCAATGCCGGCCAGAACAACACCGGCGTGCAGGTCTTTGGCATCTCGGAGCCGGATCTGAACACGATCCCGCGCGTGGCCAATCCAGAGGTCTCTCAGGGTGATATCGGGCGGTTCTCCGAAGGGGTTGCCATCGGCTCTGGCATCGCGCGCGAGCTTGGGTTGCGGCTGGGCGACCGGATCAAGCTGATCTCGCCCAACGGAGTGAAAACCGCGTTTGGCACCAGCCCGCGGGTGAATGCCTATGAGGTCGTCTATATCTTTACTGCCGGGCGGTATGACATTGATCGCACACGCGTCTACATGCCGTTTGAAGAGGCGCAGCTTTACTTCAACCGCGACGGCGTGGCCGACGAGTTGGAGGTCATGGTCGAGGAGCCAGAGGCGATCGACGATCTGACCTTACCGCTTTTGCAAGCCGGTGGAGAGCGCGCGCTTTTGTGGACCTGGCGCGATGCGTCGGGCAGCTTTCTGCGCGCGCTGGATATCGAGGACAACGTAATGTTCATCATCCTGTCGATCCTCGTTCTGATCGCGGCAATGAATATCATTTCGGGCCTGATTATGCTGGTAAAGAACAAGGGGCGCGACATTGGGATTTTGCGGACGATGGGGTTGACCGAAGGGTCACTGCTGCGCGTTTTCTTCATTTGCGGTGCGTTCACCGGGCTGATTGGCACGGCGCTGGGTGTGATCCTTGGCTGTCTTTTCGCGATCTATATCGACCCGATTTTCAGCGTGGTGAACATGATTTCGGGCGGCGGCGTCTGGGACCCGTCGATCCGCGGGATTTATGCGCTGCCAGCCAAGCTGGAGCTGGCGGACGTGCTGTCTGCCGTGGGTCTGTCGCTGGGGCTTTCCTTTATCGTGACGATCTTCCCCGCGCGCCGTGCCGCGCGCCTGAACCCGGTGGAGGCGTTGCGTTATGAGTGATGTTACTCTCCGCCTGCGCGGGATCGAGAAGGCCTATAACAAGGGTAAGTCAAACGAAGTCGCCGTGCTGCGCGGTCTTGATCTGGAGGTCCGCAAGGGCGAGGTCGTGGCATTGGTCGCCCCGTCCGGAGCGGGCAAGTCTACATTGCTACATATCGCAGGTCTGCTGGATACGGCAGATGCTGGCACGGTCGAGATCGCGGGAACCGATCTGACGAAACTCCCCGACCGTCGCCGCACCGCCGCGCGGCGCGAGAATATTGGCTTTGTTTACCAGTTTCACCATTTGCTGCCGGAGTTCACAGCGGCGGAAAATATCGTCTTGCCGCAATTGGCCAATGGAGTTTCCAAGGCCAGTGCAAACGCCCGCGCCACTGATTTGTTAAGCCGCGTCGGGGTCGAGCATCGCGCGGGCAATCGCCCCGCAGCCCTGTCGGGTGGCGAGCAACAGCGCGTTGCCTTCTGCCGCGCTTTGGCCAATGAACCCCAGCTTTTGCTGGCCGATGAGCCGACGGGCAACCTTGATCCCGCCACCTCAGACCGCGTTTTTGAAGCCCTGATGGAGCTTGTTCGCACCACCGGCCTGTCGGCCTTGATCGCAACCCACAATCTTGATCTGGCTGCACGGATGGACCGTGTCCTGCGCCTTGATCAAGGCCATCTGAGTGAATGATATGCCCAAAGTTGCCGTGACCGAAATTTACGAGACCAGCCGCAAGGCGTTAACCAACCACGGCGCAGCAACTTGGATTGCCGAAGAGGTCGCCAAGGCCGTCGCCCGCGCCGAAGCCCTCGGCAATATTATTTGCGGACTTTACTACCTTGAAAGCTACTGCACTCAGTTGAAATCCGGTCGCGTGAAAGGCGATGTGGAGCCGGATGTGCAAGCGATCCGCCCCGGCTTCATCAAGTCCGACGCGCGCTACGGCTTTGCGCAACCGGCTTTCACCCGTGCGCTGCCAATGGCTTTGGAGGCGGCGAAAACAAACGGCACTGCGACACTCGCGGTGGCCCACGCGCATACTTGCACCTCTTTGGGCTACTTCACCGAACAGATTGCGGAGGCGGGGTTCATCGCGATTGGCTTTACCAACGCCTCGCCCATTGTGGCCCCTCCCGGCGGCAAGGACCGGGTGATCGGCACCAACCCGATCTCGATGGCCGTTCCGGGTGAGGGCGCGCCTGCGATGCAGTTCGATTTCTCAACCTCAGCCGTCGCCTTAGGCAAGATCACCATGGCCAAAGCGGCAGGCGAAGCGATCCCGCTTGGCTGGGCTGTGGATGCCGACGGTCAGCCCACAACCGACCCAGAGGCGGCACTGAAAGGCTCTCTGGTCAGCACGGGCGGCTACAAAGGCTGGGGCTTTGGCTTGATGGGCGAGGTGATGGCAGCGGCCCTCACCGGATCGGTTAACTCGCTGGATGTCGGCGGTCTGAAGCTGCCCGATGGGCCACCCCACGGGCTGGGCCAGACCTATGTGATCCTCGATCCTTCCGTCTCACCCGATTTCGGCGCCCGCATGGCGCGGGTCATCGACGCGGTTGAAGCACAAGAGGGCGCGCGCATCCCAGGTGCGCATCGCACTGCCATGACCCATGTCGACGTGCCCGACGCGCTTTGGGACCTGACGCTCAGGCTTTCTGCGTAAGAAAGACCCCGACCGCCATCAGCGCAATGCCCGCTGCACGCATCGGGCCAAGCGCGCTGACCTGCGCGCCAAACAGTCCGAAATGGTCGATGGCCGCGGCAGAGATCAGCTGCCCCAGCAATACAAAAAACACCGCATTGCCGACACCAAATCGCGGTGCGATTGCGGTGATCGTCAGCACGTAAAACGCGATCAACGCGCCTGCGAACAGCAAGTATTTCGGCGCGGTCGCAACCTTTCCCAATGCGCCGGGGCCTTGTGTCAGCGCCACCACCGCCGCGCAGATAAAGGCCACTGCAAAAAGCACAACCGACGCGCTGGCGGCTGATCCGATCCGGGTTCCGAGTGCTGCGTTCAGAGCTGCCAAAATGGGGATGCCGATCCCGGCAGTCAGCATCGTCAGAGCATAAAATGGCATGGCCTCTCCCTTTCTCGCGCATCCTGTGTCAGTGGGGGACGAGGCGCAAGCACCCCTGCGCATCTTGTCTGATCCGGATCAAGGCGCGGCCCTTTGCCCCTGCTACACTGACCTTATGCCCAACCACGGAGGACCCGATATGCGATCCCTGACCCTAGCCCTGACCTTGCTTCTCGCTGCACCTGCCTCGGCGCAGGATGCCGACGCCGGACGCCTGCTTTACATGGATATCTGTGCGGCTTGCCATGGCCTTGAGGCCACCGGCAACGGCCCCATGGTCGAGGCGCTGACCATCGCGCCGCCTGATCTGACGCAACTTTCCGCAAATAATGACGGCGTCTTCCCCATTGTCCGCGTGGTCTTTCAGGTCGACGGGCGTGACCCGATGATCGCCCATGGTGGGCCAATGCCGATCTTCGGCCCTTATCTGGATGGCGGTGCCAGCGTCGCCATGAGCGCGCCAGACGGCACCCCGATCCTGACCAGCCCCGCGATTGCCGATCTGGTCGCCTATCTCGAGACGATCCAGAGCGAGGGCTGACATAACTCTCGCGGGAACGTGCGTTGCGTGTGAGGGCGCGGGCGCGGTTTAACCGGGGTAAAGGAGACCCCAATGTTCTATCGTTCCGTCCTCGCCCTTGCCTTGTCCCTCGCCACCATGCCCGCTTTGGCAGGCCCTGTGTCTTTCTCGGGCTGGCAAGAGCAAAAGTTTTTCCGTACCGCGGACAATGACTATGCGTTCCGCGGCGGGTCTTTGGGGATCGCGTCGGATCAGGCGGTATCCGTCGCCTATTCCGCGCTGGGCCAGGACATGTGGGACAAACGCGCGGCCTCCTGGAACTGGAGCGTGTCGCAATCAGTGCCCCCTACCGACCTGCGCGTGAAGGGCGGCGATGACCGCAACATCTCGCTTTATTTCGTCTTCATGGACCGTGCGAGCGCCGAGCGCGCTGGACCAAACCCGCGTCTACGCTCGCTTCTGGGCAACAAGAACGCGCGGATGCTGGTTTATGTCTGGGGTGGAGATCACAGCCGGGGGCAAGTGCTGGCCTCCCCCTATCTCGACACGCGCGGCGTGACGCTGATTAGACGCGGGGCAGGGACGGGGTCTTTCTCGGAAAGCGTCGATCTGGCGGCGGATTATGCCAAGGTGTTCGGCGGCGCGCCGGATGCGCTGGTGGGGGTCGCTGTGTCGGCGGATAGCGATGATACGGAGACGGCTATTCGGGCCGAGGTGAGCGGATTGGTTTTGCGTTAACTGCACACCCTTTGAGGCGTCTTCGCCGCCCATTCATTGAAAATCAGCTCCGTTAACCTTAATTAATAATTGGTTAACGGAGCATTTTTATGAAGTCTTTTATGATCGCTGGCCTGAGTGCCACAGTCGCCATTCTCAGCATCACCCCGGCTTTTGCCCAGCAATGCCATAACAGCTATCGCGGCGCATGTGTGCCGATTGCATCGGATGTGGATTGCGCAGGTGGGAGCGGCAACGGCCCGGCCTATGTGCGCGGCCCTGTGCAGGTCGTAGGGCCGGATGTGTATGGGCTGGATCGGGACAACGACGGGATCGGGTGCGAGTAAAGTCGCGCACCGCGTTGGAACAAACGCCGCGCCCGAACCGAGGGGTGGGCGAGAAGCGCCCGAGTGGTGCTATGGGTATGCCTTGGGCGTGACGGGGGAGGTTCGGACAGCATGTCAATAGGAAGCCTAAGAGACAGCAAAAACCCTGACGCGTTGATACTGTTTTTTGGGAAAGACGCAAATACCAGCACTCGCTAGCAGACAGGCGCAAGTTAGACTATGCAACCCTAGTTTGCTTTCGACGGATGGAGAAGCGTTAGTCTAATGTCTGGTTCAGGTAACGAATTCCTCTTAGGGGACGTCATGCGTGGCGAAAGGGCCTCTTTGAGAAAAAGTCTGCTAGATGTTCATAGGGAGTTGAAGATTAAGGCGGCCTACATCTCGGCTATCGAAAACGCTGATGCATCCGCATTTGAGACTCCTGGCTTTATCGATGGTTACGTGCGGTCTTATGCGCGGTATCTTGGGCTGGACCCCGAATGGGCGCTAGATAAATTCTGTCTCGAAAGTGGGTTCGGGTCTCAACAGAAATTGTTTCCTTTCACTCAGACTGAAACTAAGCCCAAGATTTCTCAATTACCCAAGAACCAAGCGCTACTTCGGGTTGTGAAGAGTTTCGTGTTTGTGATTTTCTATCCGGTGCTAGTTGTCTTTGATGTTTTCAACTGGATCGTAAGTCGGGCAACACGAGCCGAACCCGGAAGCAAACTCTCTTTTCAAAGCGTTTCCTCATCAACTACCGACTGGTGGGCCCTGTTTTCAGTTTGCGCAGCGATACTGGCAGGCGTCCTCTTCTTTTTTTCTTCCGCGCTGCCAACAGTATCTGACTTACCAACGAGACTACTTCTAACGAGTCTTTTCGCAATCTCGATTGGGTTCATGACCGCTTGGTTCAATCCGAAGTTCTTTTTCGCTCGGATTACCTTGCTCTTGCTCGGTCCGATGTTTATCGCATCTGTTTTTGGCGCCGAAGTACAGGTAAAAGCAAACGGTGAGCTGTTCGGAGGTTATCTTTCGTTAGGAAAAGATTGGGATCCTGTCGAAACGGTTGTTCTGGGTATTCTCTGTGCTTTGGCAATGCTGTTACATAGGCGAGACCAATAAAACGCTAAACATCCAACTCCTCAACGAACTGCGCGTTCGCCTGGATATACTGGAACCGCATTTCCGGCTTTTTCCCCATCAACCGCTCGACCAGATCACCCGTTTCCCCCGGTTCGTCCTCGTCAATCGTGACGCGGATCAGCTTGCGGGACGCGGGGTCCATCGTGGTCTCCTTGAGGTCCTTCGCGTCCATCTCGCCCAGACCTTTGAAGCGGCTGACGTCAATTTTTCCCTTTCCGCCCAGACCCTTCTCAAGCCAGTCGTCCCGCTCGACCTCGTCCAGACAGTAGACCCGCTTGGCCCCTTGGGTCAGGCGGAACAGCGGCGGGCAGGCCAGATACAGATGTCCCGCGTCGATCATCGGGCGCATTTGGGTGAAGAAGAACGTCATTAACAGTGACGCGATATGCGCGCCGTCGACATCGGCGTCGGTCATGATGATGATCTTGTCGTAGCGCAGATCGTCGACGTTGAAGCGGGTGCCGAGGCCGACACCCAGCGCTTGGGTCAAATCGCTGATTTCGGCGTTCGAGCCGAGCTTTGACGACGCGGCCCCCAGCACATTCAGGATCTTGCCGCGCAAGGGCAGAAGCGCTTGGGTTTTGCGGTCGCGTGCCATCTTGGCGGAGCCACCAGCGCTGTCGCCCTCGACGATGAACAACTCGGTCCCGTCGCGGTTCGTGGCGGAGCAATCGACCAGCTTGCCGGGCAAGCGCAGCTTCTTGGTGGCGGATTTGCGTGCGGTCTCTTTTTCCTGACGACGGCGCAGGCGTTCTTCGGCCCGCAGCACCAGAAAATCGAGGATCGCGCCTGCGGATTTTGTATCCGCTGCCAGCCAGTTGTCAAAGTGATCGCGCACCGCGTTCTCGACCAGTTTCTGCGCCTCAACCGTGGCCAGACGGTCCTTGGTTTGGCCGACAAACTCCGGCTCGCGGATAAAGCATGAGACCAGCGCGCAACCGCCCGTAATCAAATCATCACGCGTAATCTGTCCTGCTTTGCGGTTATTTATCAATTCACCATAGGCCCGGATACCCTTGAGGATCGCGGCCCAGAACCCGGCCTCATGGGTGCCACCCTCAGGCGTGGGCACGGTGTTACAGTAGCTTTGGATGAACCCGTCGCGCGACGGCGTCCAGTTGATCGCCCATTCGACCTTGCCGGGCGTGTTGAACTTTTCCTGAAAATCAACCGTGCCCGCGAAGGGCTGTTCGGCATAGGTCGAGGCGCTGCCCAGCGTTTCGGACAGGTAATCCGACAGGCCGCCGGGGAAGTGGAACACGGCCTCTGTCGGGGTCTCGCCATCGTCGATCTCGGATTTCCAGCGGATTTCCACGCCCGAGAACAGGTAAGCCTTCGAGCGGATGGATTTGAACAGCCGCGCGGGCTTAAAGCGGTGCTTGCCGAAAATCTGTTCATCGGCGTGGAAGGTCACCGTGGTGCCGCGCCGGTTGGGGGCCGCGCCGACCTTTTCGACGCCGCCTAAGGGCACGCCGCGCGAAAAGCGTTGCTCGTAGACTTCCTTGTTGCGCGCGACCTGCACGACCATGCTGTCGCTCAAAGCGTTGACGACCGAGGCACCCACGCCATGCAAGCCGCCCGATGTCTGATACGCCTTGCCGCTGAATTTACCGCCCGCGTGAAGCGTGCAGAGAATCACCTCCAACGCGGATTTGTCGGGAAACTTGGGATGCGGATCAATCGGAATGCCGCGCCCGTTGTCACGCACGGTCAGGGCATAATCCGCGTGCAGCTCCACCTCGATCCGGTTGGCGAACCCGGCGACAGCCTCGTCCATGGAGTTATCCAGAACCTCGGCCACCATGTGATGAAGCGCGCGCTCATCCGTGCCGCCGATATACATGCCTGGGCGTTTGCGCACAGGCTCCAGCCCCTCCAGCACTTCGATGGAGGAGGCATCGTAATCGGTAGGCTCCGGGGTGCCGGAAAGAAGGTCGTCGGCCATGGCAGCTGCTCTTATTCTTAAGGGTTTTCCCCAATAAAGCAGGTTTGACGGGGCGGGGGAAGATGGATCGGCACGGGATGGGTCCAATCCTGCCCCGCGCGCGCCATATTTTGACGCCATATCAATGCTCGGAAAAGAGCGATACTGAATAGCAAAAGGCATGTTATGGCTGTGTATGGGCCATGCTGGACCGCGCGTGACGAGTGAAACGAGATGACTGTGAACCAGACAATTTTCGATCTTGACCCTGATAGTCTGACCGGTCCGTTAGGCGCGCATCATCATGCACGCTTCACGGGGCAAGGCGCTGAACTTCTTGTACATTTTGCGACGACTCCGAAGGGGATGGATGCCGATCAGCATCATTCGCCGCTTGAGGCGCAGGCGCGCCAGCGCGGTTGGTCTTTGCTGACGATTGTGGCACAGGCAGGTCATGATTTCCGCGCCGATGCAGTGATTGGTTTCTTTGATCGCTGCGTGGATGGCGCGATTTTCGATCAGTTCGAGCAAACGCTTTTCTATGGTGACGAAGATGGCGGCTATGCCGCGCTGTGTTATGCGCTTTCCGCACCCGGCGCGCGGATTGTTAGTGTGACACCCAAAGCCGCGGCTCAGCCACCACAGGCCCGGTATTTGCCAGAGTCCAAGAACCTTGCCGTGGCATCCCGCCTTATCTGGCTGCATGACCCGACAAGTGCCGATGCCATGAAACCGGACGAGGCGGCACAGGTGCTTACCACACGCTTTCTTGCGCCGGAGGCCGAGGCGCGCTTGCTGCGTTACGGTGTGTTCTGGACCCTGCTAGAGGGGGCTATGGGCGGCGGTGTCGCGCCCAGCGCGATTTACAAAGGCCTGCGCGCCCGGCGGGATGATCAACGCTATATCAGGCGGTTGCTGGCGCTCTGCAAGCCAGCCGACCGTCAGGCGCGTGCGGCTGTCATCGCAGGCTCGTATGCGGCGCGTAGCGGGCATCCTCGTTACCGCGAAACTTATCGCAAATTGATCGAAGCGCATGATCTTAAAGGATTTATGCCGATCTGAGGCATTCTGCCTCACTTGATTCAGCGCAAAGTAGACCGTTGCGCGATGCGCTAAGGCTCTGTCGACACGACAAGGAGACAGAGATGGCCACCCCAAACCCCGCCAATAAATCCGCACTCAAAGCGGTTGCCCCCACACCCGAGGCGGATGCCTTTGAGACAGGGCAATACCCCTATGAGACAAAGCTCTCGCGCCGCTCTTACGAGACGCAGAAAGCGAAGTTGCAGGCCGAATTGCTGAAGGTTCAGCTGTGGGCGCAGGAGACGGGGCAGAAGTTTGTGCTTTTGTTCGAGGGGCGCGATGCAGCGGGCAAGGGCGGCACGATCAAACGCTTTACCGAGCATTTGAATCCCCGTGCCGCCCGCGTTGTCGCGTTGAACAAACCCACCGATGAAGAGCGCGGCCAGTGGTACTTCCAGCGCTATGTGAATCATCTGCCCACAAAGGGGGAAATGGTCCTTTATGACCGCAGTTGGTATAACCGCGCAGGTGTAGAGCGCGTGATGGGGTTCTGCGAGCCCGGTGAATATCTGGAATTCATGCGTCAGACGCCCGAATGGGAGCGGATGCTCGTGAACTCTGGTATTCGGATGTACAAATACTGGTTCTCAGTAACCCGAGAAGAGCAAAAGCGCCGCTTTGACAGCCGCGCCGAAGACCCGCTCAAGCAGTGGAAGCTGAGCCCGATTGATAAGGCCAGCCTGGGCAAGTGGGATGACTACACTGAGGCCAAAGAGGCGATGTTCTTTTACACCGACACGGCTGATGCGCCTTGGACAGTGATCAAGTCCAACGACAAAAAGCGCGCGCGCCTGAACTGCATGCTGCATTTCCTCGACAGCCTCGAATATCCGGGCAAGGATTTGAAGGTCGCGAAAGCGCCTGATCCGTTGATCGTCGGCCGGGCCGGTCAGGTGATCCACAAGGCGGACCATATTCTGGGAACCTCTTTGCATCCTGCACAGCGAAAGGCTGCCAAACCGGCACCCGCCGCTGAATGATGTCTTGAGCCTGCGCGCCCGACCCCCTATTTCAGGGCAATGTGGACGCGCGCGCTCTCTTTTGTTTTGTGCTGTGCTGCCCCGGTTGCCGGGGCGCATCCGCATGTGTTTATCGACACCGGACTGAAGCTGGTTTTTGACGAAGAAGGCCAGCTCAGCGCGGTTGATGTCACATGGGCCTATGACCCGCTTTATACCCTTCTTTTGCTGGAAGACATGAGGCTGGACCCTGATCTGGACGGCGTGCTGGAGCCTGCTGAGTTGGAGCAGCTTCAGGGCTTTGACATGAAATGGATCGAGGGCTTTGAAGGCGATCTTTATCTTGAGGCTGACGGCCCTGTCGCCTTGGCTCCGCCTCAGCCGATCGAGACGCGGATGGAGGGTGAAAAGATCGTCTCGGTGCATCGACGTCCGCTTGAAACGCCGATGGATGTGCGCAATCCGGTCAAAGTGCGCCCTTTCGATCCGGGCTATTTCACCGCCTATGCCGTGACCCTTGATGTCGGCATCGAAGGGGGGGACGGCTGTGATGCGACATTGGAAATGGCCGATATCGCAGCCGCTTCGGACATTCTGGAGGAACTCCTTTTTACCGTTCCACAAGCGCAGCTTGAGACCGACTTCCCCGCAGTGGGCGAGCACTTTGCCGATACGGTGACCCTTACATGCGTCTCTGGATAGCGCTTGGCTTGCTTGTGGCGGCGGCGCTTGGTTTTTGGCTGAGCGGCGTGGACGACCGGATTGCGATCTGGGCGGCCAATGGTCAGCGCGACGTGCAAGCGGCGATGGCTTCATACTTACGCGGCTTGCGCACTGGCGATGCCGGCGCGTTCTGGGGGCTGATGGGTCTTTGTTTTGCCTATGGGTTTTTCCATGCTGCAGGGCCGGGCCATGGTAAGTTGGCGATTGGCGGCTACGGCACCGCGCGGCGCGTGACGGCGCTGCGCCTGTCTGGTTTAGCCTTGGCGTCCAGCCTTGCGCAGGCAGGCACGGCGGTGCTGCTGGTTTATGGCGTGGCAACCGCATTAGGGTGGGGTCGCGAACGGGTCGAGGCGGTGAGCGAAGACATCATGGCACCGATCAGTTACGGGGCGATTGCATTGATCGGGCTTTGGTTGTTATGGCGCGGTACGCGCGCTTTGCTGCGCAGTGACACGCACAGCCGTGATCCACACCATAAGCACGATCATGAACACGGGCATGATCATAAACACCGGCATAGCCATACCCACGGCCACGGCACTCATGACGATGGTACCTGCCACAGTTGCGGGCACAAACATGCCCCTACGGTAGAAGAGGCCGAACGCGTGCGCTCCTTGCGCGATGCGCTTTTGGTGGTTGGCGCGGTCGCGATCCGGCCTTGCACCGGCGCGCTTTTCTTATTGATCCTGACCTGGCGGCTGGGTGTCGAGGCCGCAGGTATAGCAGGGGCGTTCGCAATGGGGCTTGGCACAGCGACAATCACCATAATGGTGGCGCTTCTGGCGGTTTCTGCCCGCGAAGGCGCGCTGACGCAATTGAGCGGCTCGGACAAGCTGGCTCGTGTTGCCCCGGTGTTGGAAATTCTAGGCGGCGGGTTGATCGTGCTGGTGGCGAGCCAATTCCTGCTGCGCGCTCTTTAGAGTTTCGCAAGGTGTTGCCAGTTGCTTTGGTTTGATCCAAAGCAGAAAGCATGACACGTTTTCAACATCTCAAATCGCTTCTCGTGCTGGGGCTGCCATTGATCGGTAGCCATATCGCCCAAATGGCGATCACGACAACCGATACATTGATGTTGGGCTGGTATGGCGTGACAGAGCTGGCGGCCGTCACGCTCGCCTCGTCGATCTTTTTCACGCTTTTCATCGTTGGCAGTGGCTTTGCCTGGGCAGTCATGCCTCTGGTCGCCGCGGCCTCTGAGAAAGGCGACGAGGTGCAGGTCCGCCGCGTCACCCGCATGGGGCTGTGGCTGTCGATGATCTACGGGAGCATCATGATCCCCGCGATGATCTATTCCGAGCCGATCTTCCGTGCGCTTGGGCAAGAGCCAGACGTCGCCGCATTGGCCCAAACCTATTTGCGTATCGCCGGATGGGGCATTCTGCCCGCGCTTTTCGTCATGGTTCTCAAAGCGTTCTTATCCGCTTTGGAACGCACGCAAATCATTTTGTGGGTCACTATTGCGGCTGCAATTCTGAACGGGTTGATCAACTATGCCCTGATCTTTGGCAACTGGGGCGCGCCTGAACTGGGCGTGCAAGGGGCGGCAATTGCCTCGGTGATCGTGCAGGTGGCGTCTGGTGTTTTGCTTGCCCTTTATGTGTCGCGCGTCTTGCCGAAATTTGCGCTGTTCCAACGGATCTGGCGTCGTGACCCAGAGGCATTGGGCACCGTTTTCCGTCTGGGCTGGCCCATCGGTGTCACCAGCTTTGCGGAGACCGGATTGTTCACCGCGTCCGCGATCATGGTGGGAACCATCGGTGCCGTCGAATTGGCGGCTCATGGTATTGCGCTGCAACTGGCGTCGATCACGTTTATGGTGCACCTGGGGTTATCTCAAGCGGCCACTGTGCGGGCTGGTCGGGCGCTGGGGCGCAAGGATATCGGTGGATTGCGGCAAGGTGGCGGCGTCGCTGTTGGCGCGTCTGTTGTCTTCGCTGCGGTCACGATTGCTGCGTTTTTGCTGGTGCCGGAATTTCTGCTGAACCTCTTTGTCGATCCAGACGACCCGCAGCGCCCTGCCATCCTTGCTATTGGTGTCGGCCTTTTGTCGATGGCGGCGTTGTTTCAATTTGTCGATGGCGCGCAGGTTATGGCGCTGGGGCTGCTGCGCGGTGTGCAGGACACTCGCGTGCCGATGATCCATGCGACCCTCAGCTATTGGGGTTTGGGCTTGCCTGCAGGCTATGTACTGGGCTTCCCGCTTGGGTTTGGAGCTGTGGGTGTCTGGATGGGTTTGGTCGTCGGCTTGGCCATGGCTGCAATTTTGCTGCTGGGCCGGTTTTACGGACCAACTTTGCGGCGGTTGTCAGCTGTATGAGGATTTGCGCCGCGGCTTTGCCGCGTCGCTTCGCGGGGGCTCTGCCCCCGCACCCCCGGGATATTTGGAAAAAGCGAAGCGGCTTCCGGCAAGGACTCTGAAAAAGCGAAGCGGCTTCCGGCGAGGACTCTGAAAAAGCGAAGCGGCTTCGGTTAAAGACTCTCAAAAGCGAAGCGGTTTCCAATAAGGACTCAAAGAAAGCGAAGGTGGGCGGGGCCTAGCCTTTGTCTTTCATCAGACGGTCTGCCTTTTTGCGCACAAGCGTTGAGCGCAGATCGTGCATGGCCAGCAAAAGCGCATCGGTGACATTCTCAAGCTCGTCATCAGTGGCTTTGGACTGCACCCATTGGGTCGTCAGGTTCAGATAATCGACCGCCCGGTGAATGTCGTCGATATCGCGCTCCGCAAGGATCGCCCGACGCTCGGTCATCCAATCGTCAATGACATCGCGGTCAGTGTCCGACAGTGTCCGATCCCCGTGGGGTTTGACCTCGCCATTGCGGATGTTGATCACCGCGATCTGGTCCATGTCGATCCGCCGCTGGCGATTTTCGGTGTCCACGCGGAAAACAGCAGCGCCGTTTTCCCGTACACGGAAATAATAGTCTGGCAGATCTCCGGCCATGCTCCGTCCCTCGTTACGTCAGATCTTCGCAAAAACCGATGATCCGAGTGCAGGCCTCTTTCAGGGCCTCGTCGGAGGTAGCGTAGCTGACGCGGAAGGCTGGGGAAAGACCGAAGGCCGCGCCGAAGACAACGGCGACGCCGGTTTCCTCAAGAAGCGCTGTGGCGAACGCCTCGTCATCGGTGATCGGCGTGCCGCCTTTCGAGGTCTTGCCAATGCAGCCTTCGATGAACGGATAGACATAGAACGCGCCATCTGGCGTGGGGCAGGTGATGCCGGGCGCGGTGTTGAGCATGTCCACCACCAGATCGCGGCGGCGCTGGAAGATGGCATTGTTCGTCGCGATATAGCTTTGATCGCCGTTAAGCGCTTCAATCGCCGCCCATTGGCTGATCGTGCAAGGGTTCGACGTGGATTGCGACTGGATCTTGCGCATCGCTGCGATCAACTCCACCGGGCCTGCCGCATAGCCAATGCGCCAGCCAGTCATCGCATGGGCCTTTGAGACCCCGTTGCAGGTCAGTGTGCGGTCATAAAGCTGCGGCTCTACCTCGGCAGGGGTGCAGAATTTAAAATCGCCGAAAACGAGGTGCTCATACATGTCGTCCGTCATCACCCAGACATGGGGGTGACGCAGCAATACGTCCGTCAGGCCCTTAAGCTCGCCCCAGCTATAGCCCGCACCTGTCGGGTTGGAAGGTGAGTTGAAGATCAGCCACTTGGTTTTCGGGGTGATCGCGGCTTCCAGCTGATCCGGTGTCATCTTGAAGCCGGTGTCCAACCCGGCCTCCACCACGACAGGCTCGCCGCCTGCCAGCAGCACCATATCGGGATAGCTGACCCAGTAGGGCGCTGGGATGATGACTTCGTCACCGGGGTTCAGCGTGGCCATCAGCGCATTGTAAAGGATCTGCTTGCCGCCCGTGCCGACGCTGACCTGCGCGGGGGTATAGCTGAGGCCATTGTCGCGCTGAAACTTGTCGCAGATTGCCTGCTTCAGCTCAGCAATGCCGTCGGGGGGTGTATAGCGCGTCTTGCCCGCATCAATCGCGGCCTTGCCTGCGGCGGCAATATTGGCGGGCGTGTCGAAATCCGGCTCGCCCGCGCCCAGACCGATGACATCGCGCCCTGCGGCTTTAAGCTCTGCCGCTTTCGTGGTGACTGCGATCGTCGGGGATGGTTTAACACGGGTCAGTGTCGCAGACAGAAAGGGCATGGTCGTCTCCGGTTGTAAGCTGAGGCGCGACCCTCATAGGATGCAGAGGACACCCAATCAACCCGGAAGGATCGACATGACTGATGCAGTAGACGTGATGGATGGCTGGTATGACGAAGAGACGGCCACATTCGGCGACCGCATGGCTGCCGCGCGCGAACGTGCGGGGTTGAGCCAGGTGCAACTGGCCAAGCAATTGGGCGTTAAGCATGTCACCGTGCGCAATTGGGAAGACGATCTGTCCGAGCCGCGCGCCAACAAGTTGCAGATGATGGCGGGGCTGGTGGGCGTATCGCTCAGCTGGTTGTTGACCGGGGATGGCGAAGGCCCCGATGGCCCACCTGACGAGGAAACGCTCTCGTCCGACGTTACCGATGTTCTGGTTGAAATCCGGGTGCTGAAAGGCGAGTTGTCCCATGCGGTCCAGAAACTGGGCTATCTTGAGAAGAAACTGCGCCAAAAGCTGAAGGAAAGCTGATGTCAGAGACGCCGGAGAACCGGATCAAGCGGCTGAAAATGCGCTCCATGCGGCGCGGCATCAAGGAGATGGACCTGATCCTGAGCGCCTATGCAGGCGACCGGCTGGACGGCATGTCAGAGGCGCAGATCGTGAAATACGATGCGCTTTTGTCAGAAAATGATCAGGATTTATATCAGTGGGTGACCGGGCAATGTGCCCCACCAGCTGAGTTTTCCTCTTTGATTTCAGATATTTCGGATCACGCAGGCACGAAGTAGCTCTTTTTGCGCGAATTTTTCGGGCTTTAACCGAATATTGGGTATTTCCGCCGTAACTGGTCTCAAAGCAGATCAATAAGGCGGATGTCTCATGAGTTTTCAGAACACGGTTTCTACAGGCAAGAACAGCAGTTTCATATCGGGCTACCTTGACAGTTTGGCACTGGTCGAACGGCTTCACCGGCTGTTGCTGGACGTTGTTAAGGACGAGTTTGAGCGGGTCGGCGTGTTGGAGATTAACGCAGTGCAGGCGCTGCTGATCTTCAACATCTCCGACAATGAAGTGACCGCCGGGGAGCTGAAAACCCGCGGCTATTACCAAGGCTCGAATGTCAGCTACAACCTGAAAAAGCTGGTCGAGATGGGCTATATGCACCACCAGCGCTGCGAGATTGATCGCAGGTCTGTGCGCGTGCGCCTGACCGAAAAAGGACGCAATATCAGGGACATCGTGGCCGAGCTTTTTGCGCGGCATGCTGATGGTCTGATGGATAAAGGCGTCATCGGCATGGATGGCATTGAGGAAATCAACACCTCTCTGCGCCGGGTGGAGCGGTATTGGACCGACCAGATCCGCTACATTTACTAGGGCATCAACCGCCCGATCACGAGACCCTCCAACTCGCGGATCAGTTTGCGCGTCATCGCCCGTTCAAAATCCCGGAACCCTAGCGCGGTTTCCACAAAAGCGCCGGGGCCGCGCAGCACAGTTGTGCGGTAATAGCTTGAAAGATCGGCGACCTCGATCAGGCGAATATCACCGATGGGCGGGTTATCCGCGCCGATGACAAGGCCGTTGATCGTGTAGCGATTATCAACAAACACGTCCTGCGGCGCGATCCCGGTGTTGTTCTTGCCATCGCCCGAGATATCCAGCGTCAGTTTCCAACACTCCTCCTGCTGCTCAAGCATGCTGATCCCGAGGGTCATCGCGGTGCCAAGGGCCGTCGCGGTAGAGTTTGCCGTGGCAGCGGCGTTAAAGGCCCGCTGTGTGCCGCGTAACTGTGCAGCGATTGCGGTGATGTCAGCACGGGTACGCACCTCTTGCCAAGGCAGGATCACGCGCTGGCGTTCGGTCGTGCTCCAGTCAAAGGCGGCCAAGCGCACTGGTGCTTCGGGCATCGCCAAAAGCCGCTCTGCCACGCCGGGGGAGGCGATGGCATCGGCCAATCCATTGAGTTGCAAGCTATATTCCTGCGCATCGACCGAGCCTGACACATCCAGCCCCAGGACAAGCGCTTGCCGGCAGGCGGCCTCGGCCGCCGATGGCAAAGCCACCGAAAGCCCCAGCGCGCATGCCAGCCGCGCGGCCACCTTACCAGTGGCCGGTATTTTCCATACTCGCCCAGGGCTCGGCTTTTTCAAGCGCGTCGCCTTCCTGCAAAAGCTCGATGGAAATATTGTCAGGGGAGCGGACAAAGGCCATATGCCCGTCGCGTGGCGGGCGGTTGATGGTCACGCCGTTATCCATCAGATGCTGGCACATCTCGTAGATATTGCCGACCCGGTAGGCCAGATGGCCAAAGTTGCGGCTGTCATCGGGCAGCGCATCGTCGCCGTCCCAGTTATAGGTCAGCTCAATCGGGCACTCCTCCTGACCCGGAGGGGCCATGAAGACCAGCGTAAAGCGACCGCCTTCGTTCTCATGGCGACGGGTCTCTTTCAAACCCAGAAGCCCGTAGAACGCGATGGACTCGTCAAGATCCTTCACGCGAACCATAGTGTGCAGATACTTCAGTGACATGGACGTCTCCCTTTTCGTTGGTTCAAATATAGCGCAATGCGGCCGCGTGGCGAGCTGCCCTGACGCGTAGGCGCAGCACAACAAATGGCGGTTCACGCGCGCACATCCGCAAGATATAGTGATTCGACGACTCGGCGCTTTTCCAAAGGATCCGACCCAGATGCAGCAGTATCACGACGCCCTTCAAACCGTCCTCGACCAGGGAGAGGTCTCAACCGACCGCACCGGGACCGGCACGCTCAGCTATTTCGGCCTGCAAGCACGCTACCCGTTGGCCGATGGCTTTCCGCTGGTGACCACGAAGAAATTGCACCTCAAATCCATCGTGCACGAGCTGTTATGGTTCCTCGCAGGCGACACAAATGTCGGATATCTCAAGGAAAACGGGGTTTCGATCTGGGATGAATGGGCAGATGAAAACGGCGATCTGGGGCCTGTCTACGGCTCTCAATGGCGGCGATTTCCGGCGCTTACACCCACCGGCGATCAGAAAGACGGCGCGCCGACCTTCTTTGCCCACCATGTGGATCAGATCGAAAAACTGGTGGAGGCAATCCGGAAAACCCGCGACAGTCGCAGACTGATCGTCTCTGCCTGGAACCCTGGCGAGGTCGATAATATGGCGCTGCCGCCCTGTCACACGCTTTGGCAGGTGCGCATCATCGGCGGTAAACTGCATCTGCAACTTTACCAACGCTCTGCGGATATGTTCCTGGGCGTGCCGTTCAACATCGCGTCCTACGCGCTGCTTTTGGCGATGCTGGCCCACGTCACGGGCTATGAGCCGGGCGATTTCGTCCACTCCATTGGCGATGCCCATATCTATTCCAACCATATGGATCAGGTGAAAACCCAGCTTGCCCGCAGCCCCAAAGCGCTGCCGAAACTGGTTATCAAACGCGATGTAACGTCGATTTTTGACTTTACCTTCGATGACTTCGCGTTTGAGGGATACGATCCTGATCCCGCCATCAAAGCACCGGTGGCCGTCTGATGCTCAGCCTGATCGTGGCCCGCGCACGTCATGGGGCGATTGGAAAGGACAATGAGATCCCGTGGCATCTGCCAGAAGACCTTAAGCTATTTCAGCGCGAGACGCTGGGCGGGGCGATCATCATGGGGCGCAAAACCTGGGATAGTTTGCCTTACAAGCCCTTGAAAAGCCGATTGAATATTATTGTTTCGCGCGATGCGTCACTGACTGATCACGTTGCAACATCCCCGCAGGAAGCGGTCTCAATAGCCTATGCACAAGGCTACCGCCGCGTTTACGGGATTGGGGGCCAGCGCATATACACAGAAATGTTGCCCATCGCTGACCGCTTGCTCATCACAGAAGTCGATCTTGAGATCGCCGACGCAGACGCCTTCTTTCCTGAATTCAAGGAAAGCGATTGGCGCGAGCTTGGCCGCAGCGAGATCACAGGCGACGGCCCTGCGGCGGTCATGCGCGAATTGATCCGCGCCTAACCCTCAAAACCTACGCGGATAGCACGCTCGGCTTTTTGGCGCAGATCAGCCACGATGTCAGGATTGTCGGCCTCCCATGATTTGAACCCCAGATAGCCGTGCTGCATCTGCTCAAATCGGGCGAGGCTGCCGCGCGGTGCCAGATCGAAGCTTGGAACGAAATAGGTCTTCACCGTCTCATAGGTCTGGGTGCATCGCAGGACCTCTTCGCCAGACATGGGGCGCAGTGCTGCGGTGCTGTCGCAAATGTAGTAAAGCGCCAAAACGGCGAGAAAATCGGACATAACGCGTCTCCTGTATAGGCGGAGACGGGTAGGCCTCCGCAGGTTGCGGTGTCCTCCCCAGCGCGACGTTGCGCGCATCATGAGTGTTGCATGAACTGGTTAACAAATCGCCGATAAATTGCTGCGACGCAGCAAATGTCGCGATGCAAGCTTAGATACGCGGCTGAATGCTGTGAAATCAGGCATAAAAAAAGCCGCCCCTCGAAAGGCGCGGCTTTTAGGTTTGGGGGGTTGGGGAACGCTTACAGCGCTTTCAACTCGCCTGCCGACTGACGGCCGTCACGGCCTTCGATCATCTCGTATTCGATCTTCATATTGTCGGCGAGGCCTGTCATGCCTGCGCGTTCCACGGCGGAAATATGGACGAAAACGTCCTTACCGCCGTCATCGGGTTCGATAAATCCGAACCCTTTTGTGGTGTTGAACCATTTCACGGTGCCAGTGGCCATCCGTCTTCTCCTTCAATTTGCCGCTGCAGAGCGGATCGTGGCCTTGGTCAGACTTGTGATCTCACGGGACGAGGCCGCCCCCCGCAAGTTCATGAATGTAATTTTAGACCGATTACCAAAAAAACAAGGGTGCGCCCCGTGGGTTAACATGGTTTTCATGGCTCAACCTCTTGGAGAAGGAGCCATTATGCAGTTCTACGGGCTAAAAACCTGCGATACCTGTCGCAAAGCACAAAAATTACTCACCGAGGCGGGGCATTCGGTCACAGTGACCGATGTGCGTGCCGATGGCGTCTCCCGCGCTGATCTAGAGCGGTTTCACGCGGCTTTCGGCGATGCGCTGGTGAATACACGCTCGACCACGTGGCGCGGGTTGAGCGATGAAGACCGCGCGCGTGACCCGATCGCGCTGTTGCTGGACCACCCGACATTGATGAAGCGCCCGGTGATTGAGGCCGATACGCTCTACCTAGGGTGGGGCAAGGACGTGCAGGCTAAGTTGATCGGCTAAGCAGTCGGTCAAGCGACAGCGGACCAGCGCCACGAAAGACCAGCACGAGCAGCGGGAAGACCCACATTGCGCGCTGATCCGCGATCAGGCTGGAGGCCCCTTTGTCGAACCACGCACCGATATCGGCGGCGGCCAGATTGTGGCCTGTGATATCGACCAGCGTTTGCACCGCGATAAACACGATCATCCCAAGGCTCGACAGGCGCGTGAGCAGGCCCAGCACGATCAGAACGGGCAGGATGAACTCTGCCCAGGTGCCTGCGACCACGACCAGCCAGTGAAACGCGTTCAATTGCGAGGTGTCATAACCCACCGCCTCGACCGCTTTCGGGAAGATTTGGATATAAGCGCCGCTGGAGGGTCTGAGAAAACCCAGTACGCCTTCGCCCAGTTTTGTTGTCGCTGAAGACCAATAATAGCTGAACAGCACCGCAGCGAAAAGGACGCGGGCAAGGGTTGGCGTGACCCAATCTGCGCTGCGATCCAGCGCTGCTGCTGTGCGATTGTGTAAGGAAATCAAGCTATTCATGTCGGTGGTCCAATCGTGAGTGACGTCAGAGCGCTAGCGCCTAAGAGACATCCCAGTGTCGCGCTGAGATCGAAATCGGGATGCGTTTGGGTGACGCTCTCGAACGCGGTGCCGAGGGTCTCGCCTTGGCCAAGTGCTGAGATGAATGTCGCAGCACCCATGGGCAAAAGCGTTTGCACCGGATCAAATTCGGGCCGCGCGATCATGACGTCTTGCGCCTGCATTTGTGGCTTTGGGCCACCTGCCATGTTGAACTGCCAAAGCGCGTGGATCGGCCACTCCGATGTCACGATCCGCAGCGCTGGGGCCAGCGTGAAGCGCGCCTGCATCAGGTCCTCAGGCGCCAAGGCTCCCAGCGTTTCGGATGCAATCGGGGTGCTGTCAGCGCTATGATAGGCCTCCCGTATTGCAATCTCGAGCCGGGCGACATCCGCAAGGTAAGGCAGATGGGCGACAGGCTCGAAGCTGCGCAGAAACTCTGGCATGGCCGCGCCGTAATACATCATCAGCGCCGAACTGGGCGGATGTGCGCGCAAATAAACTCCCGCCATGGCGCGGAAAAACTCGTCGCCGAGCAGTTTATGGATGACCGGAAACGCTGTTTCCAAGGCGTCCGTCAGGCTGACGGCGACGTTATTGCGATAGACATCGAAACGCTTGGGGGCAGGGCGGCCCTGAGGGTCGACCAAGCCGTCCGGCACGGCGCTTTTGGGATCAAGCAACGCCTGTGTGAAATCAGTTTGATCGGTCATTGTGCCAACTGCGCGAGTGCGGCCTCGGCCCGGGCGGCTTCGGCGGCCAGAACCGGCCATTCGGGCACGTCATTGTCCCATTCGATCAGCGTGGGCTTTGCCCCGCCGCGGGCAATCGTGTGGTCATAAAGCGCCCAGACTGGATCAACGACGGGCTTGCCATGGCTGTCGATCAGCAAGGTCGCGCCATGGTCGTCTTCATCCTCGTCATGCCCGCCAAGGTGAATTTCTCCAACCTTATCAAGGGGAAAGGCGTCGATATAGCTGAGCGGATCGGTTTGTTGATTGGTGGCGGAGACAAAGACATTGTTCACGTCAAAAAGCAGCCCGCAGCCGGTGCGCGTCGCGATCTCCGACAGGAAATCGACCTCAAGCATATCGCTTTCGGAAAACGCCAAATAGGTCGAAGGGTTCTCCAGCAGCATTCGCCGGCCGACGGCCTCTTGCACCTCGTCGATATGGTCACAAACCCGCGCCAAAGTCGCCGCCGTGTAAGGCAGGGGCAGCAGGTCATTCAGGAAGTGGCTGTCATGAGTGGACCACGCCAGATGCTCCGAAAAGCTGGCTGGTTTCAGCCAGCCGATCAGGTGCTTGAGGCGCGCGAGGTGTTCAGGGTCAAGACGGCCTTCGCCGCCGATGGACAGGCCTACGCCATGCACCGAAATGGCAAAACGTTCGGCCAAGGCGCGCATTTGCGCCAGAGGGCGGCCACCGGCGCCCATGTAATTCTCTGCATGGATTTCCAACCAGGCCACGGGGCCAGGGTCTGCCATGATCTCTGCGAAATGCTGGGGTTTATAGCCCACGCCGGGTTTGTTTGGCAGGCGGTCGAAAGGGGGGGACGCATCAAGCATGAGGGGTCTCTTTGTCGTCAAAGCGATGAGCCCTCGCCACTGGGAGGCGAAGGCTCAAAGGTGCGCTATGGCTTATGCCGGCAGGTCGCGGTCCAGCTCTTCGAGAGACCCCGAACGCTCGGTGCCATCGGCCATTGCGGGAAGCTCGATGTCAGCGCAGGTTCCGGCCTCAACGAGGGTCCAGGCATTGCCCTGATAATCGACAGTCGAGGTGCCAGCGCAGGACGTGCCGGGGCCTGCTGCGCAGTCATTTTCGCCAGCCAACGAAACACCGAAGCACTTTTCTTGGGCTTGCGCGTGAACGGGCGTGGTCATCTGAACGGAAAGGGCAGCGGCAACGGCGCCAGCAACGGCGAGAGTTTTTGCGGTGGTCGACATGAGGTAGAATTCCTTCGTGTTGGTCATGAATGTCGCGATGTGCGATAGCCAGACCTTAGAAGGCCGATCATGTCACGCACCACTCACATGCCTGTGTAACACGGCCCCGTCAGGAACTGTAACAAATGGTATGCGGTTGTATTCTAACTTTAAGCGACTGAAAACGCTTGTAAATACGACGTTCAAAAAGTGGGCGGCACGTGGTGCACGCGCCTCTTTATCACCCGGCAAGGCGCATTTTTGCCATTTGTGTTTCATAACCGACCGACTCGTCGCTGGCAGTCGCCGTCATTGACGGACACCAGACACTGCCCACCAGCATGAATCCGTCTTGCTCCAACATCAGTTGAGTAAAGCGCAGATCATGCAGGACCGGCAGCCGATCTGTTCCGCAGAGCAGCGCTTTGGCGGCAATAACGCGCGTCTCCGCCTGTCCGGGCCCATCGCAGAGCACGATCTCTTGGGTCGGGGCCATAATCAGATCGCGGCAGGGGGCGTTTTCAGTCAATGTCCCTGCGCGCAGTCGCACCGGTTGCACACCCGGCGCCCGCGCCACTTCGCGGGCAGAGAGTTGTGTGTGCCCCACCCAAACGACGCGGGCCAGCTTGCCCGCGAGTGTCAAGATGCGGTCGCCCGGCACCAAGCGTTCAATGGTGCGTAGGCCGAAACCTGTTTCCACTTCCGTGCCGTGCAAAAACCCGTAGCTCATAGGAACCTCATAGCGTTGCTGAGGTTAAAATGGCGTTTAGAGGAGCGTGCCGAACGGGGAAAAACGGCTCAACCGCCTCAAAACGCAGGGCTCTGAGGGGCTAAGCCATTCATCTTCAAAACTTTTTGCAGGGCTTGGTTGGCTTTCTTACGCCACGTCGGGCGCTTTCGCCTCCGCTCCCAGATCACGCAAAACATCCTGCAGCGCTTGGACCGAGGTCTGCTTTTCGCCCAAACGACGCAAGGACACCGTGCCTTCGTCCACTTCGCGCTGCCCGCAAGCCAGAATCACGGGGACCTTGCCAAGCGAGTGTTCGCGGACTTTGTAGTTGATCTTTTCGTTGCGGATATCGGCCTCAGCCCGCACGCCCGCCTTGCGCAAAGCGGCCACGACCTCGTGCACATACGCGTCCGCATCCGACACGATGGAGGCGACAACCACCTGACGCGGCGCCAGCCAGAAGGGCAGGCGGCCGGCTGAGTTCTCGATCAGGATACCGATAAAGCGTTCAAATGACCCCAGCGTCGCGCGGTGTAGCATCACAGGCCGGTGCTTGGCGCCGTCTTCACCAATATAATTCGCATCCAGCCGTTCAGGCAGCACGAAATCCACCTGATGGGTGCCGCATTGCCAATCCCGCCCGATGGCATCGGTCAGAACAAACTCCAATTTCGGTCCATAGAACGCGCCTTCTCCGGGGTTGAGTTCCGGCTCGATCCCTGCCGCACGGGTCGCGTTCAACAAAGCCTCTTCCGCCTTGTCCCACACTTCGTCCGATCCTGCGCGCATCTCTGGTCGGTCCGAGAATTTCACCTTGAAGCTATCGAAGCCCAAGTCGTGATAAACCTTCGACAAGAACTCGATAAACTCCGCGGTCTCGGATTCAATCTGGTCTTCGCGGCAGAAGATATGCCCATCATCCTGCGTGAACCCGCGCACCCGCATGATACCGTGCAGTGCGCCTGATGGCTCATACCGGTTGCACGACCCGAACTCGGCCATCCGCAACGGCAGATCACGATAGGATTTCAAGCCCTGGTTGAAGATTTGCACGTGGCACGGGCAGTTCATCGGCTTCAGTGCGTTCACCGATTTCTCGCGCGCGTGTTCCTCGTCCACCTCGACGATGAACATATGCTCTTGATACTTTTCCCAGTGCCCTGAGGCTTCCCACAATTTGCGGTCCACGACCTGAGGCGTGTTCACCTCGACATACCCGCCATCCTGCTGACGGCGGCGGACGTAATCCTGCAGTTCAGTATAGATGCGCCAGCCATTCGGATGCCAGAAAATCTGCCCCGGCGCTTCTTCCTGCATATGAAACAGGTCCATCTCGCGGCCCAGCTTGCGGTGATCGCGCTTGGCGGCTTCCTCCAGCATGTGCAAATGCTTGCGCAGCTCTTCCTTATTGGTGAAGGCCACCCCGTAAATCCGCTGGAGCATCGCGCGGTCACTGTCGCCGCGCCAATAGGCACCCGCGACGCTCATCAGCTTGAACGCATCCGCAGGCACCTGTCCGGTATGCTGTAAATGCGGGCCACGGCACAGGTCCTGCCAGTCACCGTGCCAATACATCCGCAAAGGTTCATCACCGGGAATGCTGTCGATCAACTCAACCTTATAGGGCTCGCCTGACGCCTCATAATGCGCAACCGCGCGCGCGCGGTCCCACACTTCCGTGCGGACTGGGTCGCGCTTGTTGATGATCTCTTTCATCTTCCTTTCGATGAGGCCCAGATCTTCGGGCGTAAACGGCTCGGCGCGATCAAAATCGTAATACCAGCCGTCCTTGATGACCGGTCCGATGGTCACCTTCACATCCGGCCAAATCTCTTGCACCGCGCGCGCCATGATATGCGCAAGATCGTGGCGCACCAGTTCCTCGGCAGGCTCGCGGTCTTTCATCGTGTTGATCGCAATCGAGGCGTCTGCTTCAATCGGCCACTGCAAATCCCAATGCGCGCCATCAACGGTCGCCGAAATCGCTTTCTTGGCGAGCGAGTTGGAGATACCAGCCGCGATCTCAGCAGGGGTCACCCCGGCGTCAAAATCACGCGCATTGCCATCAGGAAAAGTCAGAGAGATTTGGGCCATCAAAGGCACTCCTCGTCAGTTTGGCGCCCACGGAACGCCCGGTTGCGGGTTATGTATGCGGTCCAAATGCCGAAAGGGGCCTGCGCTGTCAACGCCGCCCCTTTCACTTTGGTAAAAATATCCGCGCCGCAGGCAAACTCACGCCAGCAATACAGCGCCTCCGATCAGCAGAATGCAGATCCATCCGGCCGTGAAAATGACCGGGCGGACCGGAAACCGTGCAAGCCCGCTGATCATGCCCACCGCATGGGCCACCCGCAGCCAGAAGAGCGCGGTGGCTGCGATCACCGTCAAACCCGTCGAGACCCCTTGCAAATGGGCCACCAGAACAACTGCCGCAAAAGGCAAGAACTGTTCAATCATGTTCAGATGCGCGCGGTTGGCGCGGTGCACCCAGGCAGGCATCTGGCGCAGATCGGGCGGGCGTTTAAAGTCCGCCACCTCCCGCGCCTCGGTCGCATTCACGCCGATGATGAACGGCAGCCAAAGCGACGCTGCCAGCAAGGCGCTGAGCGTCAGATAGGTCAGCTCGATGCTCATGCGACCTGCTCCTCCGGGCGAAAGTGGACATCCTCGCCCGTCTCCAGCCACGTCTTCAGCCCCGACAGCGTGCGCGCCCAGCCCTCGGCCACACCTTCGTGACCGGCAGGGATCGCATAATGCTCGACCCGCAGCTTGCAGGCGTCCTGCATCGCCTCGACCAGAAACACGCACCGAGAATGCGTTTTGACCTCGTCCCAGTTCGGCTCGAAGGTCACGTCAATCCGCCGTTTAGGCTCAATCGCGTTTACAGTATAGGCCACGATATCGGACCCATCGGGCGCACAAAAGGCCAGCCGGTCTCCGGCAGCTTGCATATCGCCTGCGCCATGCGAGGCGACGAAGTGATAATGTGCGACGGCATCGGCCTTGGTCAGCGCATTCCACAATGCATCGTGGCGGCACCGAATAAAGGTCTCCATCACGAAATCGGGTGGTGTGTTGGTGTCGGACATGGGGGCGGTTCCTTCCAAAGTGTCTTTCAGATCCAGCAAGGCCCGCGCCGCAGGCTTGGCGCGGTAAGGCTCGATCCAGTGGTCAAGGGCGGCCTGCAAACGGGCGGCGTTTAGGTAGTGATGCTTGAACCGCCCCCGCTTCGTCGTGGTGATCAGATGCGCCTCTTCCAGAACGCCCAGATGCTTCATCACGCCGAAACGTGACATCTGCAGATGTGCTTCAAGTTGGGAAAGCGTCTGCCCGTCAGTCTCGCGCAAAGCGTCGAGAAGAGTGCGGCGGGCCGGATCGGCGAGGGCTTTGAACAGGTCATCCATGCAACGACCATAGGTTACTTATTAGTCACGTGACAATAGGGTAACTTGTAAAATACCTCAAACCACTGTTTTCCTTGCCCCAAATCCGGAGGACACCATGCCGAACCCATCCTATCTGACCACCGAATCGGGTCGCCGTATCGCCTATCACCGCAGCGCGGGGCAGGGTCCGGGTGTTGTCTTTCTGGGTGGGTTCAAGTCCGACATGGAAGGCTCCAAAGCCACCCATCTGGAAGACTGGTGCCGCGCCCAAAATCGCGCCTATCTGCGGTTTGACTACTCCGGCCACGGCGAAAGTGATGGGGCCTTCACCGACGGTTGTATCGGCGATTGGGCCGCTGACGCACAAGCGGCGATCAGGCAGCTCACCGACGGCCCTCAAGTCCTTGTCGGCTCCTCCATGGGCGGCTGGATTTCTCTGCTGACCGCCCGCGCGATGCCGGAAAAGGTTGCGGGACTTGTCACCATCGCCGCTGCCCCCGATTTCACCGAAGACGGCTTTTGGGCCAATTTCACCGTCGACCAGCGCGCCGCGCTCGAAACCGATGGCCAGATTGCGCTGCCCTCGGATTATGGTGAACCCTATATCATCACCAAACACCTGATCGAGGAAGGCCGCGACAACCTCGTACTGCGCAGCCCTCTGAAGTTGCCATTCCCCACGCGCTGCCTGCAAGGCACCGCCGACACCTCCGTCACAACAGAAACCGCGCTCAAACTGCTCGATCACGCCCAATGTGATGACATCCGCCTGACCCTCGTCAAATACAAGGATCACAGCTTTTCCGATCCTGAATGCCTGTCGATCATCGAGGCTGCCATTACAGACGTGACGCAGCGTATCGCTATGTAGTCGCGGCCTTCCCCGCATAGCGTCGCCGCCAAACAGGGGAGGGCGTATGCCACTATCACTTACGCAAAAAGCGGGCTGGGGCTTGGCCGACATGGGCATTGTCGTCTTTGTCGTGGTCAAGCAACTGCTGGTGCTGGCCTTCCTGACGAACTACCTCGGCGTGCCTATCGGCCTTGCGGGGGCCGTCACCACCGCCGTGCTGCTCTTCGATATCATCACCGACCCGCTGATCGGCTACCTGTCGGACCGCACCCGTTCCCGTTTTGGCCGCCGCGCCCCATGGATGGCGATCGGGGCGCTTATCCTCGCCGCCGGAACAATCGGCCTTTTCGCGGTGCCGCTGGGCCTCAGCACACTCGGCAACCTTACATGGGTCACAGGGTTTTTCGTTCTCGCCACCATTGGCTTCACCATGGTCGCCATCCCCTACGGAGCCATGGCGGGCGAGATCACCCAAGACCCGCGCGAACGCTCGGCCATGACCGGCTTCCGAATGGGCTTTGCCTCCCTCGGCATCCTGATCGGAGGCGCGCTGATCCCGATCCTTGCAGGCGACGCCCGCGAAGGTTTCGTGCGGGCAGCGCTGGCCGTGTCCCCCCTGATCGTGGGCGCGATCTGGCTGTCGATCTTCGCCACCCGCAACGCCCCGCGCATCGAGGAACCCTCCACCGCCGCCTTCCTGCCGATGCTCAAACTGGTCCTCGCCAACCGCCCCTTCACGATCCTCGCTGTGCTCTACGGCGTGATGACCCTCGCCGTGGCTCTTTTGACTGCAGGGCTGCCTTTCGCCGCGCTATACCTGATCGCTGATACCGAGAACACGCCGCTCTCCGGCGCGGCCCAAGCCCTCGGCACCCTATCCCTGATGTTCGCCGCTTTCGTCATCGGCTCCATCCTGAGCCAAGCCGTTTGGGTGATCTTGTCGGCCCGTTTGGGCAAGCTGAATGCCCTGATCCTTGGCCTCGCGCTCTATATCGCGCTGCTTTTCGGGATGTATGCGGTGCTGCCGTCGGTCAACGTCACCGCAATGTTCGGCATGTTCGTTCTGGCTGGCATGACCAATGGCGCCTACCAGCAAATCCCCTGGGCGATCTATCCTGACCTGATGGACGTGACCCGAACTGAAACCGGCGAAGCCATCGAAGGCGCGTTCTCGGCCCTTTGGCTCTTTGGCCAGAAAGTCGCCAACGCACTCGCCCCGCTGCTGCTGGGTCTGATCCTTGGTGCTTTCGGCTGGGTCGAAACGACCCAAGGCAGCGTGCCCCAAACCGACACCGCGCTAAACGTACTGCGCATCTGTATGTCACTGCTCCCCGCCGCGATCCTTGCCTTTGCCATCGCCGGCCTTTGGACGATTTACCGGCCTTTGGTGAAAAAATTGCATGCGTATGCAAAAACTGGTTGAGCCAAGCTGCGGTTCCGCTATCTTACCCCGAAACGTCACCTCATAGGGGAGAGAGACCATGGCCGAATACCTCAAGCGCGGCAAACCCGCAGACGAGCGCGCGGATGACGACGCAAAAGTCCGTGCAACCGTCGAAGGCATCCTGAAAGACATCGAAACTCGCGGCGACGCCGCCGTGCGTGACCTGTCGACGAAGTTCGACGGCTACACGCCCGACGCTTTCCGTCTGTCTGACAGCGAAATCGAGGCGGCCATGCAAAAGGTCACCACCCGCGAGATGGACGATATCCGCTTTGCGCAAGACCAGATCCGTGCGTTTGCGCAAGTCCAGCGCGACTCGATGAAGGACGTCGAAGTCGAAACGATGCCCGGCGTAATCCTGGGCCATCGCAACATCCCCGTGAATTCGGTCGGCTGCTATGTGCCGGGTGGCAAATTTCCCATGGTGGCTTCGGCTCATATGTCCGTGCTGACGGCGAAAGTGGCCGGTGTGCCGCGCGTCGTCGCCTCCGCCCCGCCCGTGAACGGCGAGCCGCACCCTGCCATCGTTGCTGCGATGAAAGAAGGCGGCGCGGATGAAATTCTGGTGCTGGGCGGCGTCCAAGCCGTGGGCGCAATGGCGCTGGGCACGGAATCGATCAATCCGGTCGATATGCTCGTCGGCCCCGGCAACGCCTTCGTCGCTGAAGCCAAGCGCCAGCTTTTCGGGCGCGTCGGCATTGACCTGTTTGCCGGCCCCACGGAAACCTGCGTGATCGCCGACGATACCGTGGACGGCGAAATGGTTGCCACCGACCTGCTGGGTCAAGCCGAGCATGGCTATAACTCCCCCGCAGTCCTCATCACCAATTCCCGCAAACTGGCCGATGACACGATGGCCGAGATTGACCGCATCCTCGGCATCCTGCCTACAGCCGAGACCGCCCGCGTCAGCTGGGAAGAATACGGTGAGATCATTCTGTGCGACGACTATGACGATATGCTGGCCGTGTCCGAAGACGTTGCCTCCGAGCATGTGCAGGTGATGACCGACCGCGATGATTGGTTCTTGCAGAACATGACCAATTACGGCGCGCTTTTCCTTGGCCCGCGCACGAATGTGGCCAATGGTGACAAAGTCATCGGCACCAATCACACCCTGCCCACCAAGAAAGCCGGTCGCTATACCGGGGGACTTTGGGTCGGGAAGTTCATCAAGACCCACAGCTATCAGAAAGTGACCACGGATGAGGCCGCGACCTTGGTGGGCGAATACGGTTCGCGTCTATGCATGCTGGAAGGCTTTGTCGGCCATGCTGAACAATGCAATGTCCGCGTCCGCCGCTACGGTGGGCTGAATGTGCCTTACGGCGAAGCCGCGCCCTATCGCGACGCGGCAGAGTAAGGTGCCTTTGGCAGGCCTCACATGCCTCCGGCGGAGGTATTTAGGGACAAAAGAAAGCAGGGCGCGATGAACGGGCAAGATGTGGTTAACGG
The DNA here is from genome assembly GCF_020177595.1 of Cognatishimia sp. MH4019. GTDB lineage: Bacteria > Pseudomonadota > Alphaproteobacteria > Rhodobacterales > Rhodobacteraceae > JAHTBL01. The sequence continues at coordinate 41,422 of NZ_JAHTBL010000006.1, forward strand.
CCTCTTGGCGGGCATTCGGGATGCCGGTGCCTTTATCGATGATGCGCAGGTTCATCTGGCGCATCCGTTTGAGACGCTAACGGTTGAGGGTTATTTTGGTGGCCCACTGACCCAACTCGCCGAAGCCTTCCCCGATCTGGAACGCCGCGACACGATCCGCATGGAAGGTGTCGACGGCCATAACCAGCTTTGGGTGGGGGTGTGTGGCTATTATTGTGGCACCTTCGCGGCCCCTTTCCTCGACATCCCGCCTACACGGCGGATGGCGGTCATGCGCTATCATGAATTCTACCGGATCCAAGACGGCAAGGTTGCCGAGATGCAGGCGCTTTGGGACATTCCAGAGCTGATGATACAAGCCGGTGCGTGGCCGATGGGGCCGTCGCTGGGCCGCGAATGGCATGTGCCGGGACCCGCCTTGCAGGATGGTCTGCGCATTGAGGGCGACGGGGCACGCGCTTTGCAGATCGTCGGAGATATGTTGGGTCGCCTGCATCATAGTGCGGAAGGCGAAGAGGCGATGCGCTTGCCGGATTACTGGCACGAGAACGCCTCGTGGTATGGACCGTCCGGGATTGGCACCTGCCGCGGCATCAAGGGGTTTCGGGCGCATCACCAGATCCCGTTTTTGAACGCCATGCCCAATCGGCGTGGCTTGATCGAGCAGGGGCATTTCCTTGCGCAAGGCAATTACGTCGGTTTTACCGCCTGGCCAGGGATGGAGATGACGCTCTCGGGCGATGGGTGGCTGGGTATCGCGCCGTCTGGTCAGGTCATCACCATGCGCAGCCTCGATTTTTGGCGCATTGAGGACGGCAAGATCGCCGAGAACTGGGTACTGGTCGATTTGCTCCACGCCTGGCACCAGTTGGGCGTTGATGTGCTCGCCCGGATGCGGCAGCTCGCGTGAAGCGTCCCCGATCCATGCGCGGGCTTGAGGATTTGGGCCGCGTCCGCCTGTCCAAGCACTTCTATATGCGCGATTTTCTCTATTCCGAGATCGGCAATAGTCACCAGATTCAGAACATCCCCGATGACCCCGATCTTGCGATCTCAGCAGGTCGCAAGCTTTGCGAAACGCTTCTGGACCCATTGCAGGATACCTTTGGACGCATCGCGATCCGCTCTGGCTTTCGCTCTTGCGAGCTGAACGCTTATGGCAACGCAAACAACCTCAATTGCGCGCGCAACGATGCCAATTATGGCCACCATATCTGGGACCGGCTGGACAATGGCGTGATGGGCGCGGGCACCTCGCTTGTCATCCCTTGGTTTGCCGACCGCTATGATCAGGGCCGTGATTGGCGCGATCTGGCGTGGTGGATTCACGACCATCTGCCTTATTCCGACATGTGGTTCTTCCCGAAGCTGGCGGCGTTCAACCTGAGCTGGCGCGAGGCGCCGAACCGCACGATCTCCAGCTATATCGCGCGAAAAGGCAAGCTGCTGGCTGCCGGAGCCGACCCTGACGAACCCCTCGCCAAACGCCAAAAACGCTACGCTGATTTTCCGCCCTTTCGCGGCATTGAATACCCATGAGCACCCCGCTAACCTGCGTGCAATCGCTTGCAAGGATTGATCCATGAGCCTGCCCAAAACCCCGTCTTTCCGCCTTGAGGGCCGCACCGCTCTGGTTCCCGGAGGCTCGCGCGGCATCGGCCTTGGATGCGCCATGGCGCTGGCCGAGGCTGGTGCCCATGTAATTGTCGCCGCGCGCGGCGCCGAGACGGTGACCGAGGCTGCAGATGCGATCAATGCCGCTGGCTATAAGGCGACCGGTCACACGCTTGACGTCGGTGACCGCGCCGCCGTTGAGGCGACATTTGCCCAGTTCGGCCCTATCGACATCCTGTGCAACTCCGCCGGTATGGCGCGCCATGGACCCGCCTTGGAAAGTCGCGAAGACGACTTTGACGCGGTGGTGAACATCAACCTCAAAGCCGCCTTCCATCTCGCGCAGACGGCGGCGAAACAGATGGTCGGGCGCGGCGGCGCGATCCTGCAAATCTCCAGCCAGATGGGCCATGTGGGCGGCATCGACCGGTCCGTCTATTGCGCCACGAAACACGCGGTGGAAGGCATGACGAAAGCCATGGCCATCGAATGGGGGCCAGAGAATATCCGCGTCAACACGATCTGCCCGACCTTCATCCGCACGCCCCTGACCGAAGCGACGTTTAACGATCCCGTCCGCCGCGCCTGGATCGACGAAAAGATCAAACTGCCGCGCGTGGGAGAGGTTGAAGACATCATGGGCGCGGTTGTCTTCCTCGCCTCTGATGCAGGCGCGATGATCACGGGAACATCGCTGCTGATCGACGGCGGCTGGACAGCTGGTTAAATGCCTAAACCCAAGATCACCTCGCTTGATGTCGCGGCCAAGGCAGGCGTCAGCCAGTCTGCGGTCAGCCGTGTCTTTTCAGGCGCGTCGGCGAGTAAATCAACCGTCAAGAAAGTGCGCGAAGCAGCCGATCAGCTGGGCTACCGGCCTAATGTCCTGGCCCGGTCGCTGATTACCGGACAGTCGAAAATCATCGGCCTCGTCGTGGCCTATCTCGACAATCAGTTCTATCCTGACGCGTTAGAGCGCCTGTCGAACGCGCTGCAAGAGAAGGGCTACCATATCCTGATCTTCATGGCGTCTGGTCAAAGCACAGATGTGGAACGCGTCGTCGGAGAACTCCTTGATTATCAAGTAGATGGCATCATCACGGCCTCTGTGGGCATGTCGGATGAGCTGACCAAACGCTGCGAAGCTGCAGGCATCCCCGTGGTTCTGTTCAACCGTGGCCAAGACGATCCCCGCCTCAGCCAAGTGACCTCTGATAACCGGGCCGGCGCGCGCAAGATAGCCGATTTCCTGATCGCTGCAGGACACGAGCGGATCGCCCATATCAGTGGCTGGTCTGGCTCCTCCACTGGGCGGGAGCGGCAGGCCGGGTTTATCGACGCGCTCGCCGCTCATGAGATGGAGCCTGTCGCCATTGCGGACGGTAAATTCAAACGCGATGTGGCGGCCGAGGCCGCGCTCGACATGGTAATGACCGCAAAGCCCGACGCCATATTCGTCGGCAACGATCACATGGCTTTCGCCGTGATCGACGCACTGCGCCACACTGCCGGACTGACCGTTCCAAACGATATCTCGATCATTGGCTATGATGATGTGCCCATGGCCGCATGGCCTTCCTATGATCTGACGACGATGCGTCAGCCGTCTGGGCAGATGGTTGAAGCGACGGTCGATACGCTTCTCGCTCAAATCGCCGACCGCAGTGTCGCGCCGCAGAAAACCGCGATTGACGGGCCTCTGATTGTCCGAGGTTCTTCTCGCAAACCAAAGGATATGTAATGCACGGATTTAATAATCGTTTCAAAGACTTCCCTGACTATATCCTTGGGATTACGCAAGAAATCTGGGAAGATCGCGGTCTTGGCGCGCGGATGAAAGACTATTACCACCCTGAGGTGATCGTTCGCATGCCGGGCGGCATCTCCCATGGTGAGCCCGCCTCAACCGCGGCCACAATGGCCACACTGGTCGAATTTCCCGACCGTCAGCTGATGGGTGAGGACGTCATTTGGTCTGGCGATCCCGAAGCCGGGATGCTGTCGTCACACCGTATCATCAACACCGCGACCCATAGTGGGGACGGCGCCTTCGGTGCTGCGACAGGTCGCCAGATCACCTATCGCGCCATCGCCGATTGCTATGCGAAAGACAATATGATCAGCGACGAATGGCTGATCCGCGACAATGGCGGGATTGTGCGGCAACTGGGGTTTGATCCGAAAGACTGGGCGCGCGCTAAGCTCGAAAGCATGAGCGATTTCAATCCGATGCGCCCCGAAATTGACGTCGAAGGCCCCTATATGGGCAAAGGCAACGACAACGAATGGGGCGAAACATATGCGGCCCTTCTCACCCGTACCATGGGGGCAGAATTTTCCGCGATTCAATCCGAGTATGACCGTGCATGCTCGGTGCATTATCCGGGTAATGTGAACGCTCATGGGCGCGCTGCGGCTGACAAGTTCTGGCTCGGCCTGCGTTCTGCCTTTCCATCGGCAACCTTTACGGTCCACCACCAGATCGGCCGCGAAGACCCGATGATGCCACCTCGCGCCGCAATCCGCTGGTCGCTTGACGGTACCCATGATGGCTGGGGCTGCTTTGGTGCGCCAACCGGCGCGAAAGTGCATATCATGGGTATTTGCCACGCCGAGTTTGGACCATGGGGCCTGCGCCGCGAATACGCGCTGCTCGATGAAACAGCGGTTTGGATGCAAATTCTGCATCACAGAGGTTAATCATAGACGCTGCCAGATATAGCGTAACGTGCAGCGATCTAATCAAAATCCATGTTTGACCCGGCACATCTTGGGTTAAACCTTGACCGCTTCCACCACATTCAGGCAATTTCTTGCCGACTGGATAGGGGGGATTCCATGCGTTTTTCACTGGCTGCCGCCACATATGTTGCAACCGCTTTGGTGGCAGGCACCGCCGCCGCTCAGGCTTGCGGTGGAAGCTATACCGTGACCAGTGGCGACACGCTTTCTCAGATCGCCAATGAGCTCTACGACGACTCGCGCAAGTGGTCTGTCATCTACAACACCAACCGCGCGCTGATCGGCGACAGCCCGAACCGCGTTCAGGTGGGTCAAAACCTCAACATCCCTTGCGTTGGTGGATTGCCGGTTCTGGGCGGCGCACTCACCGCAACCGCCGCCCCGGCAACCACCTCGCCGGTCGGTCAGCGTCCCGCGCTAAGTGCATCCAGCTTGCGCTTGCTGACTGCAGGCGACTTCGCGCCTTTCACCGATGAAGAGCTTGAGAATGGCGGGTTGATCACCGAAATCGTGGACGCCTCCATGCAGAATGCAGGCGTCGGAGAATACTCGATCAGTTGGGTTAACGACTGGTCGTCGCACCTTGACCCGCTGCTTAGCAATGCGATGCTGGATGCAGGCTTTCCTTGGTACAAGCCCGATTGCGATGGCGATCCGGCCAATTATCGCTGCGAAAACTTCCACTTCTCGGACCCGATGTTCGAGATGTTGATCCTGCTTTTCACCACGAACGCCAACCCGATCACCTTCAACTCTGACGCCGATATTGTCGGCAAAACGCTCTGCCGTCCGGCGGGGTATTTCACCCATGATCTCGACAAGAATGGGCGCAATTGGGTGAAAGAGGCCAAAATCACGCTCAAGCAGCCCGACAGCGTTGCCGATTGTTTCGAGATGCTGACCGATGGCGATGTGGACGCTGTGGCGCTGAACGAATTTACCGGGCGCACCGCGATCAAGGATCTTGAACTCGGCGGCCGCGTTGCCCCCGTGCAGAGCCGCCCGCTGTCGATTGAAGGGCTGCATGTGCTGGTCTCCAAGAACCATCCGAACGCGGAAAACGTGATGGCGGCGATCAATCAGGGCCTCGATGCGATCAAGGAAAACGGGACCTATCAGCAGGTCATCAACCGCCATATGTCCCGCATTTGGTCCGAGCTATGAGGGCAGCCGCCACCGCCTTCGCTCTCCTGCTTCCGGGCGCTGTTTTCGCTCAAGGCCAATGCGATGTTCCGCACAGGATTGCCGAAGGGGAGACGCTTTTTTCCATTGCAGATCAATACTATGGCGACTTGAACAAATGGTCGGTGATCTATTACGGCAACCAGAACACGCTCCCCGCAGGCTTGCTTGATCTGCCCGCCGGCGTGACCGTGACGATCCCCTGCCTACCCGGTCAAAGCCCCGCCGATCCCACACCGCTCCAGACGACAAACGCGGAAATGATGATCCTCACCGGCTCCAACTACGCGCCCTTTGCGGACCGCAGCTGGATGGGCCAGGGCATGGTGACCGAGCTGGTCAACGCCGCGATGGAGGCGACGCCAGAGCCTTTGACCTATTCCATATCGTGGGAGGATGACTGGTCCCAGCATCTGTTCCCGATGCTGGATTCCGGTGCGCAATTCGACATGGGCTTTCCGTGGCTGCGACCCAATTGCGATGAAAATCCGGACAATGAGCGGTGCGCGAATTTCCATTTCTCCGATCCGCTGGTCGAAATCCTCGTGTTGCTTTTCACTCGCACTGATGCGCCCGTGCAGTTCGAAGATGACGCCGACCTGCATGGCCGTACCATCTGCCGCCCCGCGGGGTATTTCACCCATGATCTCGACCGCGCCGACCGCCGTTGGATCAGCGACGGCCTTGTCACCCTTGTGCAAGCCGAAAGTCCTGAGGCGTGTTTTGCCGCGCTCATGGACGGCTCCGTCGATGCGGTCACGGTAAACGAGTTTCTGGGCTGGACCAAAATCCACGAGCTTGGCCTGCAAGGGCAGGTCCAGCCCGAACAGCGCCCCGTCTCCGTCGAGGGCCTCCATGTCGTGATCTCCAAGAAGCACTGGCGCGGCACCACACATCTCTACCGCTTCAACGCAGGCCTTGCCGCCCTGCGCCAAACCGAGCGCTATAACGAGATCGTCACCCGCCACCTTGGCACCTTTTGGGAGCAGCTCAACTAGGCTGAAAATCGCGCGCATGCAGCGGATTTCGAGTGCAGCGCCCGGCGGCTTTGGCTAACGTCCCAACAATGCAATTCCGGGGGAGGACCGCACGCCATGACCAGTATCAAGACCACCCATGTGGGCAGCCTGCCGCGCACACAGAAGGTCGTCGATTTCATCTTCGCCCGCGAGCACGGCAAGGACTATGATCAGGCCGCATTCGACGCGACGATGGCCGAGGCTGCCGGTGAAACCGTGCGCCAGCAGGTCGCCGCGGGTATTGATGTGGTCAGCGATGGCGAGACCTCAAAGATCAGCTATGCGACCTATGTGAAAGACCGCTACACTGGCTTTGACGGCGACAGCCCGCGCAATGCGCCGGCTGATCTCAAGCAGTTTCCGGGCTTCCTGAAACGCCTTGCCGATGATGGCGGCACTCCGCAATACGCGCGGCCGATGTGCGTCGGTGAAGTGAAGTCGAAAGGGCAGGGCGAGCTGGAAAAAGACCTTGCCAATCTCAAGGCCGGGATGGCGGCCCATGGCGCCTCGGAAGGGTTTATGAACGCAGCCTCTCCCGGCGTTATCTCTTTGTTTTTGCAAAACGATTACTATCCCACTCGCGACGCCTATCTGGCCGCTCTGGCAGATGCGATGCGCGAGGAATACCGCACCATCGTGGATGCAGGCATCATGCTGCAGCTCGACTGCCCCGACCTCGCCCTCTCGCGCCATATGCTGTTCAATGACCTGAGCGACGCCGAATTTCTCAAGATCGCCGCCTCCCATGTGGAGGCCCTGAACGCAGCGCTTGAGGGCATTGACCCGTCCCGCGTGCGCTTGCACATCTGCTGGGGCAATTACGAGGGGCCGCATGTCTGCGATATCGACATGGGCAAGGTTTTCGCCACTCTGATGAGCGTCGCGCCACAGCAGATTTTGTTCGAAACCTCCAACCCCCGACACGCCCATGAATGGACGGTGTTCCGCGACCGTGCGTCGGAAATCCCCGATGACAAGATCCTTGTGCCGGGCGTTGTGGACAGCACCACGAACTTTGTCGAACATCCCGAACTGGTCGCTGAACGTGTCGCGAAATTTGCAGGCATCGTCGGGGCAGACCGCGTGATCGCGGGCTCGGATTGCGGCTTCGGCACTTTCGCGGGGTTTGGTGCGGTTGATCCTGCTATCGCCTATGCCAAGCTGGGTGCGCTCAGCGAAGGCACAAAACTCGCCTCTGACCGGGTCTGATCCATGAACGAGCCGCTCGTCCTTCTTCCGGGCATGATGTGCGACGCGCGCCTTTTTACCCCGCAGATCGAGGCATTCTCGGCAGACCGCGCTGTGATGGTGGCCCCGGTCACAAAAGGCGAACGGATTGGGGAGATTGCCTCGGACGTGCTGCAAGCCGCGCCCGCCAAGTTCGCGTTGGCGGGCCTTTCCATGGGCGGCATCGTCGCGATGGAAGTGCTACGCCGCGCGCCCGACCGTGTCACACGCGTCGCATTTCTGGACACCAACCCGCTGTCGGAAACCCCGCAGGTGGCCGCTGCGCGCGAGCCGCAGATCATCGGTGTTCGCTCAGGCCGCTTGCAAGAAGTGATGCGGGACGAAATGAAGCCCAATTACCTTGCGCCCGGCCCGCGCCGGGTGGAGGTGCTCAATACAGTGATGGCGATGGCAATGACCCTTGGACCCGAGGTTTTCGTGCGCCAGTCCCGCGCGCTGCAACGCCGCCGCGATCAGCAACGCACCCTGCGCGGCATCAAAGTGCCGACGCTTGTGATGTGCGGGGCCCATGACGCACTATGCCCGGTGAAACGCCATGAGTTCATGGCCGAACTGATCCCCTATGCGCAGCTTTATATCGTGGCGGAGGCGGGCCATTTGCCGACATTGGAGCAGCCCGAAGAGAGCAACCATGTCCTGGCCCATTGGCTGAAACAGCCGCTGGTTCTGCAGTAGATATTGCGCTGCGGCTTCGCCGCATGGCCCCGCGGGGGCTCTGCCCCCGCACCCCCGGGATATTTCCAAAAAGCGAAGTGAGAGCGTGTCTGAGGATAGATGCGAAGGCATATTGGCCTCCGCTTCAAGACCATATTGGCCTCCGCTTCAACACGGTGTGGATTTAGGCGGCTGCGTTTTTGTTTGCAGGCTTTTTGGCCTTTTTCTTCGGCGCGCGCTGGTTGGCGTCGATGAAATCCAACACCAAGGGCCGGATATTGTGACGCCAGCTTTTGCCCGCGAAGATACCGTAGTGGCCAGCGCCTTCCTCTACATGAGAGGCTTTCTTGCTGTCAGGCAGACCCGTAAGCAGGTCAAGCGCCGCAATACACTGACCGGGCGCCGAGATATCGTCCAAAGCGCCTTCAACGGTTTTCACGGCGACATCTGTGATCTTCGAGATATCGACCTGATGACCATCCACGATGAACTTGTTTTGGGCAATCTCACGTTCTTTGAAGATGCGGTGCACTGTCGACAGATAGAACTCTGCCGTCATATCCATCACGGCGAGATATTCGTCGTAAAAGCGGTTATGCTTGTCATGATCACTTGCCTCGCCATGGGCAACCTTCTGAATTTGCTCAGAAAACGCATTCGCGTGACGCTCCCCATTCATCGAGATGAACGAGGCCAGCTGTAGCAGGCCCGGATAGACTTTGCGGCCAACGCCGGGGTATTTGAAGCCCACGCGTTGGATCATCATTTTTTCCAACTGACCCATGGTGACACGACGGCCAAAGTCGGTGACGTCGGTCGCGGCGGCATCTGGATCGACGGGACCCCCAATCAGCGTGAGCGTGGCAGGCTGCGCCTTGGGGTCCAGCTCGGCCAGATAGGCGGTTGCGGCCAACGCCAGCGGCACCGGTTGGCAGACGGCGATGACATGGGTGTCGGGGCCCATCTCGCGGATGAAATCCATCAGATAGAGCGTATAATCCTCGATATCGAACTTGCCTTCGCTGACAGGGATGTCGCGGGCATTGTGCCAATCGGTGATATAGACCTCGCAATCGACCAGAAGGCTTTTCACGGTCGAGCGCAGGAGCGTCGCATAATGGCCGGACATCGGGGCAACCAGAAGCACTTTGCGCGGCTTTTGCTTGCGCCCCGAGACGGCGAAATGGATCAGATCGCCGAACGGGCGCTCGACCACGGTTTCGATATTGACCAGATGATCCTTACCGTCTTCGCAGGTGAATGTGCGGATGCCCCAGTCAGGCTTGGCCACCATGCGCGAGAATGTGCGTTCCGTCACCTCGCCCCACGCCGCCATCATGTTCATCAGGGGGCTGGGGAACATCGCGACCGCAGGATAGGAGGCCATGGCCAGAGCAGACGCGCCCATCCATTGATTTGTGTTCCGCACCGTTTCCATGAGATCATAGGTCATCATGTAGCGCATAGTCGTCACTTTCTCGGGGTGGCCCCGGTTCAATTCGTCGCTTTGCCCCCCCGAACAGACGACGTTATTCTGCAGATGCAAACTAGGGGGAGAGGCTCGTCATGACAACTAAAGAATCCGGAACGGATCATCCTGACGCACCAAATCTAGAGAAACTCACCGAGAATCTGGAGCATGTAGAGACCCTCTCGAAGCGTCTGGTGGAGGCTTTGTCCCACAAGCGCCAGCTTCCCGCGTCGCTGCAAGGCCCCAATCAAGAGTTGTTTGCCAAGGCCGCGACGGCCTATGTGCAGGAGATGATGCAAAACCCTGCAAAGATCGTCGAGCATCAGATCGACTACTGGAAACAGACGGTCACACATTATGTCGAAGCGCAACAAACGCTCGCGAAAGGCAAGCTGGAGGCCCCCGAGGATCACACGCCCCGCGACCGACGTTTCAAGAATCCCCTCTGGGAGACGCATCCTTATTTCAACTTCCTCAAGCAGCAATACATGATGAATGCTGCGGCCGTGGATCAGGCTGTGGCCGATATCGATGGTCTGGACCCGGATGAGCGCAAGCGGGTCGAATATTTCTCCCGCCAGATCGTGGATTTGTTCGCGCCTACGAATTTCCTCGCCAGCAACCCCGACGCTTTGGAGCGCGCCGTTCAGACCGATGGCCAGTCGCTGGTGGACGGTCTTGAGAACCTCGTGGCCGATATCGAGGCAAACCACGGCGAAGTGCAGGTCAATCTTGCCGATAAGTCGGCCTTCACAGTGGGGGAAAACATCGCCACCACGCCCGGCGAAGTGATCTTCCGCAACCGTCTTTTCGAGCTGATCCAATACACCCCGACCACCGATCAGGTGCACCAGACCCCGCTTATTCTGTTTCCGCCCTGGATCAACAAATTCTACATCCTTGATCTGAAAGAGCAGAATTCCCTCATCAAATGGATCGTCGATCAGGGCTTCACACTTTTCGTGGTGAGCTGGGTCAATCCCGATGCCAGCTACCGCGACACGGCCCTCGATGACTATATCGAGGAAGGCTACCTGACCGCGATCCGCGAAGTGCAGGAAATCTGCGGCGTCAAGAAAGTGAATGTCGTGGGCTACTGCATCGCTGGCACGACGCTCAGCCTCACCATGGCGCTTTTGAGAAAGCGCGGCGAGGACCCGATCAAGTCTGCGACGCTCTTTACGACGCTCACTGACTTCTCTGATCAGGGCGAGGTGGGCGTCTTTCTGGATGATGACTTTGTGGACGGCATCGAGCAACAGGTCGGCAAGGATGGATATCTGTCTTCTTTCTTCATGTCGCGCACCTTCTCGTATCTGCGCAGCAACGACCTGATCTATCAGCCCGCCATCAAAAGCTACATGATGGGAGAGGCCCCACCTGCCTTCGATCTGCTCTACTGGAATGGTGACGGCACGAACTTGCCTGCGAAGATGGCCGTGCAATATCTGCGTGGGCTCTGCCAGGATGACAGATTTGCTCAGGGCGGTTTTGAGATCTGCGGAGAGACGGTGACCCTCGGCGACGTCAAAACCCCGATCTGCGCCATTGCGTGCGAGACCGATCACATCGCCCCGTGGGACAACTCCTATCGCGGCGTCCAGCAGATGGGCAGCGCCGACAAGACCTTCATCATGTCCCAATCCGGTCATATCGCCGGGATTGTAAACCCGCCCAGCAAGAACAAGTATGGCCACTATATAAACGACGACCTCAGCCTCGATGCACCTGCTTGGCAAGAGGGCGCGACCTTCCACGAAGGAAGCTGGTGGCCGCGCTGGGGCAAGTGGCTTGCAGGGCGCTCTGGCAAGAAGGTGAAGGCCCGACAGCCGGGCGATTCGACCCACCCAGCCCTGTCTCCGGCCCCCGGAACTTACGTTACGGCAACGCCAAGCGACTGATTTTTCGCCTTTTTCCAGAAATATGCTGCAGTGCAGAAAAAAGACTTGAAATGCTGCACCGCAGCATGCATATTCTTTGCAAGCGCAACGAACGCGGGATTGGCCCGCAAGTGCTAAAGGAGCGAAGAAAATGGCTAAGACACAAGATTTCACCGCTGTCATGAAAGACATGATGGGCGCATTCCCCGTTGACACAGCGGCTATGCAGGACGCGTTCAAAACGTCCGCAACTCTGAACGAAAAAATGTCCAAAGTGGCTCTGGAAGCTGCTGCGAAGTCCAACGACCTGTCCGCCAAGTGGACCAAGGACACGCTGGCCAAAGTCACCGAGCTGACCAAAGTCAAAGAAGACCCGGCTGACTACACCAAAGCCATGACCGATTTCGCATCGGCCTCTGCTGAAACCGCAGCCGAGCACATGGCCGCTTTCGCCGAGATCGCGAAAAAAGTTCAGATGGAAACTGTCGAGTTGATGATGGCTGCTGGCAAAGACGTTGCTGAAGAAGCAACGGCTGCTGTCAAGAAAGCAACCAACGACGTCACGACCGCTGCGAAAAAAGCCGCAGCCAAGTAAGTCGACTTTCTATACGCGCCGCATTTCCTCCCTAATCGGCGTGAATAGCTGGGCGGGCTCTTCGGAGCTCGCCCTTTCTTTTTATGTGCAACCGCAGTAGGCTTTTCTGCATTGCCGCAAGACGGGGAGACTTCGGGTGGCCAAAAACGACAAACCGCTACTAATCAAGCGCTACGCCAGTCGGCGTTTATACAATACCGAAACCAGCGATTACGTGACGCTCGAAGATATCGCGAGCTTCATTCGCGAAGGCCGCGAAGTTCAGATCGTCGATCTGAAGTCCGGCGATGACCTGACCCGACAATATCTTCTGCAAATCATCGCGGAACATGAAAGCCGCGGCGAAAGTGTGCTGCCAGTGACCGTGCTGAACGATCTGGTACGCAGCTACACCACGCAAGCCACCAGCGTCGTGCCGCAGTTCCTCGCCATGTCCTTCGAGATGTTGCGCGACGGGCAGTCAAAAGCGGTCGAGAACATGTCCGCCATGAACCCGATGTCGAAAATGCCCGGCTTTGAGGCCATGCAGGCCCAGCAACGTGCCTTCATGAAAGCCATGACCGGCGGCATGGCCGGACAATGGAGCGGCCCATCCGTCGACGCGCCCGACGCGGAAGAGACAGAGAACCTGGAAGAGATCAAAAAGCAGCTGGCCGAACTGCAGGCGAAGCTGTCGAAACTCAGTTGATGAATGCGGTCAGGCGGCCAACAAAGCTGCCTGCCGTCCACGCACATCTGGCAGAACCGATGGCCCATAGGCGCCAGGGTTGTCCGCCAACTCCGGAAAGATTGCAAAAAGCTCATCCCGTGCGGCCTGTTCCAGCGTCGACAGGCCAGCCGCGCCGGGGTGGAAGCTTTCTGTTGCCACGCCTTCGGCAAAGATAATCTCGTGGGTGTCAAACAACAGGTGGTGATAGCAGACCGTCCCGCCTTCCTCGCGTAGGATCGTCTCGCCATTTACCAGATCTTTCGCGGGCACCAGCACGGCATCGGCACCAAACCACAATTGCGACCGCCAGTCGCTGATCTGCATCCGGTGCTGCGGTGAAACCCGCAGGGCCCGCGGGTTCCCGATCGCCTGCGCCAGAAACAGGATTGGCGCCAGACGACCGATTGCGGGCAGCTCCCGATGTGCACGCCAGCGCACGGGTTGCGGGCCATTGGTATCGGTGAGAACCAAATCGCCCACGGCAATATCCTCGATCCGCCGCAACCCGGTCGGGGTCGCAATCAATGTGCCCGACGCAAAGCAAATCGGCGTTGCATAGCTGGAGGCTGCAAAGTTTGGCCCCTCAAATGTGCGCGTCACCGTCAACGGCACGCCGACCGGTGGGAACCCTCCCGGTCCGCCGATAAAAGCCAGCCCTTCGACTGTTGCATAAGACGGCGAGCTGTTGTTGACGTTGAAGCCGACCACCGTCCAGGTATTCGTCCCGTCGCTCAGCTCCAGCCCGTATTCCGCCTCCACGACAGACCCGTCTGCATAGGTCGTCCCGTCAATCGCCTGTGCGCCGTTCAGCACCTGGCTGCTGTCGCTGTCTTGAAAGTCGCTGTCATTGTCCGTGATGCTGATGGCCCGCCACGCCCCGGAATTGAGCGTGATCGTCGCCCCGTCCAGATGCGATCCATCGCCTTGATTGACACCATCCAGTACCCCGCCAACGATGGTCAGGTCACTTTCGTCCAGAATGTAGATGTCATAATCCATCAGGAACCAGCTTTGATCAGTACTCAATCTGGATGCTAGGAGGGAAGTAAGACGATTCTAAGTGGGAATTTCGGCGATTTTGCAGCTCTGACGAAACGTCAAACGTATGGCTCAATGCCATACCCGAGCCATACGCAAACCATACCCGAACCAGACAGGCTGTCAGGCGACCTCGGAAAACACCTGTTTGAGCGCCTTTTGCAGCTTCTCGAACATCTCATCCATCTGCGCATCGGTCATGATGAAAGGCGGACAAAGCACGATGGATTGCCCCAGCGGACGACAGATCAGCCCGTGATCCGTGCATGTATTCGCGATCCGCTCGCTGACCGATAAGTCACTGGAAAAAGGCGTTTTTGTCGCCTTGTCAGCCACCGCTTCCAGCGCGCCCATAAAGCCCTTGCTACGTGCCTCACCGATATTGGCGTCCGTCGCGATCTCTGCCAATCCAGCCTCGAATTTGGGTGTCAGACGGACGACATTTTCCATCAAACCGTCGTTCAAGATCACATCAATTGCTTTCAGTGCAATCGCTGCCCCCACCGGATGCCCCGACGCGGTAAATCCATGTGGGAATTCTTCAATCTTTTCCGAGGCTTCCTGCAATCGCGCCGTCAAATCCGGCCCCAAAATCACGGCCCCCATCGGAAAGTATCCCGCTGTCAGATTTTTCGAGCTGATAATCGCATCCGGCACAAAGTCATACGTCACGCAGCCCCACTTCGTTCCGGTGCGTCCGAACCCGCAAATCACCTCGTCCGAGATCAGCGGAATCCCGTGCTTTTTCAGCACTTTATGGATTGCCTGAAAGTAGCCCTCAGGTGGTGGAATGACCCCGCCTGCGCCGATTACAGGCTCTGCAAAGAACCCGGCAATCGTGTCTGCACCTTCGGCGTTAATGGTTTCTTCAAGCTCTTGTGCCAATCTGCGCGTGAATGCGGCTTCCGTTTCGCCCTCAAGCCCCTCGCGCCAGTAATGCGGGCAGGTCAGATGGATAAACCCTTCAAAAGGAAGGCCAAAAACCGAATTATAGGGTTTGCCCGTCATCGAGGCCGACACAGCAGTCACCCCGTGATAGCCATTCTTCCGCGTCAGGATCTTGCGCTTTTGCGGATGGCCTTCGCTTTGATTTAGAAACCAGAGCATTTTGACCATCGTGTCATTCGCCTCTGATCCGGAGTTGGTGTAGAACACCTTTCCGTCCTCAAACGGCGACACCTCCACCAATTTTTCAGACAGCATCACTGTCTGATCTGACATCCGCCCAAAGAACGCGTGATAGCCGGGGAATCGGTCATATTGTGCCTTCGCGGCCTCAGCCAACCCGGGGTGATCGAACCCCGCAACCATGTTCCAAAGCCCTGAATTTGCGTCCAAATATCGCCGTCCATGGACGTCTACGACATAAGGTCCTTCGCCATGGGTCAGGACGACCGCCCCGCGATCCTGCACCGTCGGCAGGTCAGTAAATCCGTAAAAGGAATGCGCATCCGCGCGGGCTTCCCAGCTGTTGGGCGCATGGTCTTTCATGGGGCACCTATGAGTCGATTGCCCTCACGCTAGACCCGCGCCCTTGCGGGATCAATCGCTCAAGTGCCGTAGGCGCGCGCAGGTTCCGCAACGGCGTCGGAGGCCCCGACCAAGGCAGCGATCACCGCGTCCAGTTCGTCTTTGGTCAGCCGTGCTGGTAGACGCACATCGCAGGCCCGCATCAACATCGCGCGAGTGCGGGGCAGATCGGGTTGATCGCCCAGAAACTGCCAGTTCCAGAAAGCCCGCGCATTGTCCGTCGACAGGCCAAAGATTTGCACCTTCACGCCGCGCTCGGCAGCGCTCGCGGCAAAGGCTTTTGCTTGCGCGTCATCCATGCCGATCAGGTTGAACTGAATGCTGTCCGGCGCGCGGGCCTCGGCCTTCAAGGGCGGCGGCACATCCAGATTGTCGCATTGATTCAATGCATTGGCGACGTAGTCATGATTGGACAACCCATCCCGCACCCGGCGCGGCACCTCGGCCAGTTGAGGCCGAATGATCGCCGCCGACAGGTTCGACAGGCGCTGGTTATAAAGCGGCAGCTTGTTCTGCCAATGGGCGCAACGCTCCGCCATGTCGCCATGCTTTTTCCACGCATGCTCGTAAGCGCCCGACATGATGATCGCCCGCGCGGCAAGGTCGGGATCATCGGTGATCAGAATGCCGCCTTCGCCTGCATTCAGCAACTTATAGCTTTGAAACGAGAAACACCCGATCGCGCCGATTGTCCCGATATTGCGTCCGTTCCAAGTGGTCCCGAGCGAGTGCGCAGCATCCTCGATCACCGGCACGCCAGCCGCATCGGCCATCGCCATGATCGCGTCCATATCAGAGGTATGACCGCGCATATGGCTGATGATGATCGCTTTGATATCGCCCGTTAACTTGGCGGCAAAGTCGTCCAGATCGACGCGGTAATTCTCTCCCACCTCGACCAGAACCGGTACGCAATCGGCATGAACAACCGCCGATGGGACGGCCGCGAATGTGAACGCAGGGATCAGAACTTTCGCGTCGCGCGGCAGGTCCAACGCTTTCAGCGACAAGAACAAAGCGGCCGAGCATGATGCCACGGCCAAGGCATATTTCGACCCCATCATCTGGGCGAACTCCTGCTCCAGCAGCGTGACAGGCGCGTCTTGCTCTGCAGTGTATCGAAACAGATCGCCGCTTTGCAAAAGCCGCTCAATCTCGGCGCGGGCGGCGTCCGGGATCGGTTCAGCACTATAGACGTCGGGGGCCTTGCTCATCTGCACGTCTTTCTTGTCGTTAGCGGCATGTTTTCATGCATTATATGACATGTAGCCGCAATGTGTAACGAAAAAGCGACCGCTCAAACGCCCAGCCGGTCGCGCAGGGCATACCATGTCATTGCCAGTTTCAGCAGCGGCGATTTGAACGCAGGTCCACCCGGAAAGCGCATCATCGGCAGGCCCGCCAGCACGTCCCACTGGTTCATGCGTCCGGCGATTGCGTCCGCCAAAACCCTCCCAGCGAACGTCGCCATCGCGACCCCGTGACCCGAATAACCCGAAGCGGACCACAAGTGCGGCTCGGGCCGGGCGAAATAGGGCAGGCGGGTCATGGTGATTGCCAGCGTGCCACCCCATGCATGGCTGATCGGGATGCCTTTGAGCTGAGGGAAAACCTGCTCCAACGGGCGGCGCACCTTTGCGGCGATATCCTCGGGGAAGCGGTAACCATAGCTTTCCCCACCCCCGAACAGCAGGCGATTGTCTTCGGTGCGGCGGAAGTAATTTACCACGAATTTACTGTCGGCCACGGCCACGTCGCTGGGCAAAATGGCCTCTGGATCGGGCAGAGGGTCAGTCGCAACGACGTAATTGTTGATCGGCATGACGCGGCTTGCAACCTTGCGGTTCAAGCCCCCCAGATAGCCATTGCCAGCCAGCAAAACCTCCTGAGCGATCACCCGGCCTTTATCTGTTTGAACAATGGGTTGCGGGCCGATTTTGATATGATGAACCGGGCTTTCCTCAAAGATCACAGCACCCGCCGCCTCGGCTTGTGCGGCCAGCCGCAACGCATAGCGCAGCGGGTGCAGATGCCCGCCCTGAGGCATGAACACCCCACCTTTGTAGCGCGGGGAGCGGACGTAGGCCTCAAGCGCCTTGCGGTCCAAGGGAACCATCGTCTCTTTACCATAAACCTTCTGCATATGCGCGGCCAGCGCGTGGCTGTCGCGCAGGTCAGAACGAGTCCAATCGGTATGCAAAAGGCCGGGGCGGAAGTCTTCTCCGGCGAGGTCTCGCGTGAGCCCCACAGCCTCAAGGCTCATGTCCCAAAGCAGCCGCGCGGTGTCAGCACCAAGCCGATCCTCCAGCGCCATTTGGTCCACGTTCCAACCAAGCCCGACCTGTCCGCCATTGCGCCCCGAGGCGCCAAACCCCGCGCGATGGGCCTCCAGCACGATCACGTCGATCCCGGCTTGCGCCAGATGTAGCGCGGCCGACAGCCCGGTATAGCCCGCACCGACAATGCAGACCTGCGCGCGCGTCTCGCCGCGCACGGGCGTGCGGGGGGCGGGCAGGTCGGTGCTGGCGGTATACCAACTGCCCTGCGGGTAGACCCCGGCGCGGTCATTGGCATAGAGCAGGTTCATACGTTCAGCAGCAGATGTTCGCGTTCCCAAGGGCTGATTTCTTGCAAGAACTCTTCGTATTCCGCTGCCTTTACAATGGCATAGACTCGCGCGAACTCTGGCCCCAGAATGTCGTGCAAACCAGTGGCGGCGGTGAAAAGATCAAGTGCAGAGTAAAGCCCGCGCGGGATATCCTCGGCCCCCGCATAAGCATCGCCAGTGCATTCCGGGCTGGGCGCACGCGCCTCGGTCAAGCCCAGATAACCGCAAGCCAACGAGGCCGCGATACCCAGATACGGGTTGCAATCCATGCCCGCCAGACGGTTTTCAACCCGGCGTGCTTCAGGCTCGGCGACCGGAATACGGATGCCCGTCGTGCGATTGTCGCGCCCCCATTCAAGGTTAATCGGGGCCGCGTGATCCTTTACATAGCGCCGGTAGCTGTTCACATACGGCGCCAGCAGGGCGATCACGCTGGGCAGATGGTTCTGCAGCCCGGCAATGAAATGCTGAAAGGCGGGCGTTTCGGAGCCATCGGCGTTCGAGAAGATGTTCCGACCGTCCGCATCCACGACAGAATGGTGCACGTGCATCGCACTTCCCGGCTCCCCTTCGATGGGCTTGGCCATGAAGGTTGCAAAGCAATCATGGCGCAACGCGGCCTCGCGGATCAGGCGTTTGAAATAGAAAATCTCGTCAGCCAGACGCACCGGATCGCCATGGCGCAGGTTGATCTCGACCTGGCCCGCGCCGCCTTCCTGCGTGATCCCGTCAATCTCGAAGCCTTGGGCTTCGGCGAAATCGTAGATGTCGTCGATGACGGGGCCATATTCATCGACAGCGCTCATCGAATAAGCCTGACGCGCAGCGGCGGGGCGTCCGGACCGGCCCATCATCGCCTCAATCGGGCGGGCCGGGTCGATGTTGCGGGCGACGAGGAAGAATTCCATTTCGGGGGCCACAACCGGGGTCCAGCCCTTGTCCGCATAAAGCTGGCAGACGCGTTTCAGCACATTGCGCGGTGCCATCGGAATGGGCGCGCCTGTCTGATCGAATGCGTCGTGAATCACCTGCAATGTCCAGTCGCCCGTCCAAGGCGCAGCGGTGGCGGTGCGCATGTCAGGCTTCAGGATCATGTCGGGTTCGGTAAAGCCAGCATCACCTGCGGCTTCACCCCAACCTCCTGCGATCGTTTGGAAAAAGATCGAATTGGGCAGGAAAAATTGCGACTGGCGCGCGAATTTCGAGGCAGGCACAGCCTTGCCACGGGCGATGCCGGGCAGGTCGGGGATGATGCATTCAACCTCGTCCAGCCGGTGGCCTTCCAGATAGCGTCGCGCGGCGTCGGGCAGATTGTCTTCCCAGCTCATGCGGGCACCTCGCGGTTTTTCAAAAACGCCGCGAGCATTGCCGCCACGCGGGCCTCATCATTAGGTGTTTCGACCGTCTCGGCGGCTTGCGCCATCAGATCGGCGGGGTATTTTTCCTGCCCCCGAAACGCCTCGAGATAGCTGGCCACCACAGGATTGCGGATCTCTGGATGAGGCTGCACGGTCATGATCCGGTCGCCATAGACCAGCGCGGCATTCTGGCAGAACGGGCTGGAGGCGATGGTCTTGGCGCCCTTTGGTCGCGCGACAACCTGATCCTGATGCCACGCATTCAGCGCGGCCTCCCCGAGACCGTCGAAGCGGTAGTCATGCCGCCCAATGGCCCAACCGCCTTCGAATTTCTCGACCTGGCCGCCCATGGCTTGTGCGATGATCTGATGACCAAAGCAGATGCCGATCATTGGGCGATTTGCAGCATGGATCGCGCGGATCAGGTCCTCCAACGGCGCAATGAACGCGTGATCCTCATAGGCACCATGGCGCGAGCCGGTAACAAGCCAGCCATCGGCGGCGTCGGGGCCGGACGGAAAGTCCATATCGACAACGTTGTAGGTCTGAAACGTAAAGCCTTGACCTTCAAAGATATGGTGAAACAGCGCGTCGAAATCCCCATGGGCGGCGTGAACCGCGTCGGGGGTGTGCCCGCATTGCAAAATGCCGATTTTCATCTGTGGCCTGTTGGTTTGTTGATGGCCCTAGCTAGAGCGCGTCGGTCAAACGCGGTCAAGCAGAACCGTCCGAATATCGGGCGGGGACATCTCAGAGAACTTTGCCAGCTCCTGACGTTTCGTGCGCGTGAGCATGTCGATCAGGAGCGGCGGGAAAAGCTGACCAACCAGCGGGTCGGTCGCGAAAAGATCAATCGCGCTGGCCCAATCCTCGGCCAGTTGCGGCAGCTTTTGCGCATAGGCGTTGCCGGTGACCGGGGCAGGTGCCTTGAGCTTTTTGACCAACCCGATATGGGCGGCCCCAAGGATCGCGGTGAGCAGCAGATAGGGGTTAATATCGCCGCCTGCCACGCGATGCTCGAACCGGCGGGCGACACTTGGCCCGTTGGGAATGCGCAACGCAACGGTGCGGTTTTCATAGCTCCAGCCGATCCCAGTGGGCGCGTGCGCTCCGGGCGTCAGACGAGCGTAGCTGTTGGCGTGCGGCGCAAAAAGCAGCGTTGCCCCGCGCATCGCGCGCAGGCATCCGGCCACCGCATGGCGCAGCGCATCGGTCCCATTTGGCCCGCCATCATCGAAGATATTGCGTCCCGCCCGCAGCACGGAGACATGCACATGCATCCCGTTGCCCGCCTGATCGGGATCGGGCTTTGCCATAAAGCTGGCCCGCATGCCCCATTTGCGCGCCAGACCTTTGACCATATGCTTGAACAGCATCGTGTCATCGGCGGCTTTGAGGGCGTCCTGATGGGTCAGCGTGACCTCAAATTGCCCCGGCGCGGCCTCTGAAATCGCGTCTTTCGCAGGGATGCCCATCGCCTCGCAGGCCTCATAAAGATCGGTGAAGACCTGATCGAACGCGTCCAGCTCCTGCAGGCTGAGCGTGTTGACTGTCTTGATTGGATTGCCCGTTTGTGGGTTCAGCACCGGGCCGCCATCGGCGTTGAAAAGCGTAAACTCCAGCTCGGTTGCGGCCATCACCTGCAAGCCATCGGCAGCGTAGCGACCCAGCACAGCCTCCAGCGCGTGGCGCGGGTCGCCCTCAAACGGTGCGCCGTCTTCGGTATGCATCACCATCGGCACCAGCATCGAGGGCGTGGCCAGCCACGGCATCGGCACTGCCCCGCGCGAGGAGGGGCGCAGCATGCCGTCCCGGTCGCCAGTCTCGAACACCAGCGGGCTGTCCTCGATATCGGCACCGAAGATGTCGAGGTTCAGGACCGACAGCGGCATTTTCAGCGTGTCTTTATCCGGGTCAAACGCGCCCGCTGCGCGCTTGCCGCGCAACTGGCCGTTCAGATCGACGACAGCGAAACGGGTCGTTTGCGGGGCCATCAGCGGATGATCTGCGGGCGCAGACGCAGCTTGGGGCGTTCGCCGGGCAAATGCCGGTTCAGATGGCGATTGGCCAGACCGAAGAGGCCGATGATGAGCAACGTGAGCAGGATGAAATAGCCTGCAAGGATCGGGTAGGGGATGAATGGGTTAAACGTCTTATCGGCGAAGTAATTGGCATAATAAAGCGCGTCACCGCGTTGCTGCCATGCGGGAAAACCGCTGAAAAAGACCAGCGTTGTGGCATGAAAGAGAAAGATCGCCTCGTTGGTGTAGGCGGGCCAGGCGAGGCGCAACATGGTGGGGAAAATCACCCGGCGGAAGCGCTTCCAGCCAGTCATGCCGTAGGCGTCCGCCGCTTCCACATCGCCCTTGGGGATTGACCGCAGCGCGCCGTAGAAAATCTCGGCCGAGTAGGCGGCGGTGTTCAGGAACAGAACGATCAGCGCGCCCATCCAGGCCCGCGTCAGCCAGCGCGTTTCGGCCGTTAGTTCGACAAAGCCGAGGTTGAGGTCGATGCCGACTTTGGGCAGCAGCACAAAGGTTTCATAGGCCAGAAAGAACTGGATAAAGAGCGGAGAGCCCCGGAAAAGCAGGATGAACCAGTTTGCCGGACGGCGCGCCCATGGGCTGCGCGCGTTCTTGGCGCAGGCGATGGCCACTGCAAGAAAGAAGCCGAAAATCAGTGCGAGGGCACCGAAATAGACGTTCCACAGCATGCCGGATCCGATCAGGGTGAATTGCTCACACAGGGTAAAATCCGAGCGCGGCAAAAGGCGTTCGCCGTAGCCGATGGAGCGTAGTCCGTAGTCTTGGATGGTTTGCCAACAGCTCATGCTCCGGCCCTCATCGCTTCGCCGCCCGTGGTGGCCTGGCCGTGCGAGAGGCGGCGCATGAGGCGTTCCAACACGATTTCGGAAACCTTGGTGAAGGCCAGATAGAAGACCAGCAGGAACAGGAAATAATAGATGCGCCAGTCTGGGTGGGGATATTCAAAGACAGAGGTTTTCATGCCGCCCAACTCGCGCGCCCAATAGACGATGTCTTCGACCCCCAGCAGGAACAGCAGCGGCGTGGCCTTGATAAGCACCATCCACAGATTCGAGAGGCCGGGCAACGCATACACCCACATTTGCGGCACTAGCACGCGCCAGAAGGTCTGGCGCGGGGTCATGCCATAGGCTTCTGCCGTTTCCAGTTGCGGACGCGGAACGGCGCGCATGGCCCCGAACAGGACATTGGCCGCGAAGGCCCCGAAAACGATGGCGAAGGTCAGCACGGCAAGGCTGAAGCCATAGCTTTCATGGACCCATTGCGGGGCTGTGCCGAGGGGGAGTTTTGCCTGCGCGCACACAACGAAGTCGTTTCCTTGGCGGACAGGCTGGTCCCAGTCCGGGCATTTCACCTGGTGGCGCGTCCACTCGAATGCCTGGTCCAGCGCAATGACGAAAAATAGAAAGAACGCAATATCTGGCACGCCGCGCACGATGGCGATATAGATCTTGCCGATCCAGCGCAGGGGGGCGATGCGCGACCGCGCCGCAGAGGCCCCCGCGAACCCGAAAGACAGCGCGACAGGCGCGGTGATCGCCAGCAAAAGCAGGACCGTACCGAAAGACGCGTAGAAGGCCATATGCTTCCCGTTGGTCAGGTAGCAGGCAAACCATTGAGCGGTTTCTAGCGTCGAAGGGTCAGTGCAAAAGCTGAAAATGGCGGGCCTCGTGGAGAGGTCTGGATTTTAGGTATTTATGGACAAAAGAAGGGGGGCGGATTTCTGCGCCCCCCTTGTTGTCTGTCTTAGAACGTTGCCGAACCGGGCAACCACTTTTCGATCAGCGCATTGAGCGAGCCGTCCTCTTTCATCGACTGGATCGCGGCGTTGAATTTCTCTTTCAGTTCGGTGTCGCTTTCGCGGATGCCAAGGCCGATGCCGCCGCCCAGAAGCACGTCTTCGCCGATGATCATCAGATCGCCATCTTCGGCCGCGATCGGCTCAAGAAAGCCTTTGTCCGCCAGAACCGCGTCCGCTTCGCCGTTTTTCACAGCGGCGATGGTCTCGTCCGGTGTGGCGAATTCGACCAGGGTTGCGCCCATGGAGGCGACATGGCTGGCCTGAATGGTGCCGGTCTGGGCTGCGATCACACCGCCCTCAAGGTCCACGTCCTCCGACATTGCTACGTAAGACGACGGATCGGGCTGGGTGTAGGGATCGGTGAAGTCGATGACCTCGTCACGCTCGTCGGTGATCGACATGCCCGCGATGATCGTGTCGTAGTTGCCACCCACCAGGTTGGGGATGATCGAATCCCATTCGTTGGTGACCCATTCGCAGGTCAGTTCGGCGCGGGTGCACAGCTCGTCGCCCAACTCGCGCTCGAACCCGTCGACTTCGCCAGCATCGTTGATGAAGTTGTAGGGCGCATAGGCGCCCTCGGTGCCCATGCGGACGGTGTCGGCCATGGCCATGCCAGCGGTCAGCGCAAGGGCGGCGGTGGTGAGGATCAGGTGTTTCATTGGTGTCTCCCTTAGAGGTGGTTTACGCGTGCGAGGTTGCGGAAAGAAACCCGCGCAGGCGATCTGATTTAGGGGTGCCGAAAAGCGTCTCCGGCGGCCCCTCTTCTTCGATCCGACCTTGATGGAGGAAGACCACATGGTCGCTCACATCATGGGCCAGTTTCATGTCATGCGTGACGATCAGCATGGTGCGCCCTTCGGCGGCCAGGTCCTTGATCACGCGGACAACTTCTTGCTCCAGCTCTGGGTCGAGAGCTGAGGTGGGTTCGTCAAACAAAAGCGCGCGCGGTTCCATGCAGAGCGCACGCGCGATGGCGGCGCGTTGCTGTTGGCCGCCAGACAATTGCGCCGGGTAGACGTCGCATTTATCGCCGATGCCGACCTTGTCGAGGAACATGCGCGCGCGCTGTTCCACTTCGGCCTTGTCCTGGCCTAGCACGGTGACTGGTGCTTCCATAACGTTTTGCAGGATCGACATATGCGCCCACAGATTGAACTGCTGGAACACCATCGACAGGTTCGTGCGGATGCGCGTGACCTGGGCGCGGTCGGCAGGATGACGGCGGTGACCGGTGCCTTTCCACGTCACAGGCTCGCCTTCAAAGAGGATATCCCCTTGCTGGCTGTCTTCCAACAGGTTGGCGCAGCGCAAGATCGTGGATTTGCCCGAGCCCGACGAGCCGATCAGCGAAATGACCTGACCTTTCGGTGCTACGATATCGACACCTTTGATGACCTCCAGCGCGCCGTAGGCTTTGTGCAGGTTCTTGATCTCGATGACAGGAGCGGTGGACACGTGGTTTGGCAGCTTTGTTATGGGTCAGCGGGCAGTTGGGCTGAAAAATAGCGCAAATGCAATGACTCTATGCAAAGTGACCTAGGGGAAAAGAGGCATTTGCCTATGGATCGGGCGGAATTGGCAGTGCGAGATAGGCCTTATGGCTGATATCGACCAGACCGTGCAGGCAGAGGGTGGCGCGGTCTTCGTCGCTGAGACCGACGATGGCGGCGCGCAGCTTGGCGCGCAGATCATCGGCGCGGTCGGGCAGGGCGGTGACGTAGGGCGTGCCGGGGGTGGGCGGCGTGCGGTCGAGCATTCGCAAGGTTTTGGCCTCGGGCGTATCGCGGCAGATCAGCCGGAACGTATGCGCGTCGATGCAAGCCAGATCGACCCGGCCTTCCAGAAGCGCCTGGACCGAGGCCGTATGACCGCCGGTCCCGATCAGGTTTGAGAACGTCACGCCGCGCGCTGCCGCATAGGCGTAAAACGCTCCCCAGCCCGATTGTGAATGGCTTTGGTTGAAGGCCACGGGCGCGTCGGAAAAGGCTGCAATCGCGGACCGCGTGTCATCGCCGCGGGTGAGCAGCACCGAGTTGTAATGCCCCGGCGGGCAGTCGGGCAGACCGAAATCAGGCGCTCCCAGCAAAGTCAGGTGTTTGTGCAAGCCCAGCGCATAGGGCAGCCCGCAGGTCTGGCTGAAAAGCAACGTTGGATCGTGCCAATGCGCCCAGAGATCGTCCGGGTTGGTGCGTTCCAGCCCCAGATCAAGCGCTGACCAAAACCGGTTATTGGCCGCGCGCAAGGCGGGGCGGTCATACATCGGAAGGGAGGCGATCATCGCAGGTTAGCTTTGCGCCTCGACCCGCTGGCGCGCCAAAGCGCTATCCCGGTCATTGACGCCCAGCAGGCTGGCTGCCAGCCGCAGTAACGCGTTTTCCTCATCCTCGCGGACACCGTCTGCCAGCACGACGCTCCAGAGCGCTTCGATCACCTGAATGCGGTCCTCATAGGCGACCACATCCTTGATCGCGCGGGTGAAACGGACGGTATCGGGGGCCTCGGCTTCCAGCGCTTCTGCATCACTGCGCAGCTTGGTCGCCTCGAATGGGGAAAGCCCGTAGCGCGTGGTGATGATCCGGTCGATCCGATCAACCTCGTCCGCAGCGTAATCGCCATCAGCGCGCGCAATGCGCACCAGCAAAGCCGTCAGCGCCAGACGGGCATCTTCATCGGGAAGGGGGGCGGGTTCGGGCGCGGTCAGGCGCTTTAGAAAGTCAGCAAACATGATCGGGATATAGGGCGTTGGCACGGCTCAGGAAAGAGGGCATCGCCCGACGCTCACGCGCGCTTGAGGATTTCATTGATTTGCGCGTTCAGCTCGGCTTCCCAGATGACACTCTTTTCGCGAACCTGTCGGACGTAGGTGTCATTCGCTGCGCCGGGATTTTCGGGGTCGTGATGCTCGGCCAAGACAATGATGGATTTGCGATCCATCACGTCAAAGGCGTCGGTCACCGCATCGGCATTCTCGCGGCTTGCTCCTAGCGCTTCAAATGCTGACCGGCCCATACGGAGAGAGCTGTCATATGTCTCGCGGATCACATCGCGGCAGCCTGCGGCCCATAGATCATAGACATGATCGCGGGCGTAGGCGCGGGCGATCACATGCACCTGCGGGTAGTTGCGCTGCATGTATTTGACCAGCTCAAGGGTTTGGGCGGGATCGTCGATGGCAATGACAAAGAGCTTGGCCTCTGCGATCCCCGCCGCATTCAGAAGATCAGGTCGGGTGGCGTCGCCGTAATAAGCGCGCAGGCCAAATTTACTTAGCACTTCCAGTTGCTTGGCGCTGTGGTCGATCACTGTGGGCGTATGACCTGCCGCGCGTAACATGCGTGCCACGATGCCACCCACGCGGCCATGCCCGGCGATGATGATGTGGTTTTGCTCGTCAATGTCGTCGGCGTCACGGTCGTCAGACGTGGCATAGCGCGGCGCGATCACGCGGTCATAGAGGATGAATAGTGCAGGCGTCAGCAGCATCGACAGGGCCACGATCAAAAGCAGGCGGTCAGCCAGATCTTGAGGCAACACCGCATTCGTCACCGAGAAGGAGAGCAGCACAAACGCAAACTCCCCGGCCTGGGCGAGGCCAAGCGCCATCAGCCAGTTATTCGCGCCTCTGACTTTGAAAATCCAACCCAGCAGCAACAGTACGCCTGTCTTGGCCGCAACCAAGCCGAGGGTCAGTCCGATGATGGACAACGCATTTGCTGCCAGAAGGGCGAAGTTAATGCTTGCCCCGACCGTCATGAAGAACAGCCCCAGCAGAAGGCCTTTGAACGGATCAATGTCGGATTCCAGCTCGTGCCGGTAGGGGCTGTTGGCCAGAACCACACCTCCGAGGAAGGTGCCAAGCGCGGGCGACAGGCCCACCAGCGACATCAGCAACGCGATACCGATCACCATCATCAGCGCCGTTGCCGTGAAGAGCTCGCGCAGCTGTGCGGCGGCGATATAGCGGAAAATCGGCTGGCTCAGCAGCCCACCACCCAGAACGACAGCGCCAATCGCGCCAAGGTTCACCAGCGCCGTTTGCCAACCGTTCAGCCCGGCGACAAGGCTCATCTGCGCGTGCGTGGCGTCGTCACCATGGGCCTCACTGCCATGGCCCACCAGCTCTGGCATGGCCAGAAGCGGGATCAGCGCGAGCATCGGGATCACGGCAATGTCTTGCGAAAGCAGCACCGAAAAGCTCGCCCGCCCGCCGTCGCATTTCATCAGGCCCTTTTCCTGAAGGCTTTGCAACACAATCGCGGTCGAAGAAAGCGACATGATCAGACCTATCGTCAGGCCAATCATCCAAGGCAGACCAAGCGCCATGGCCGCGCCCATCACCACAAGTGTTGTCAGAACAACCTGCCCACCGCCAAGCCCTGCAAGCTGCGCGCGCATTGCCCAAAGCATCTTGGGCTGCAATTCTAGCCCCACCAGAAACAGCATCATCACGACGCCAAACTCCGCGAAATGCTGGATGGAGATCACATCGACATTCAGGATCGTCAATAACGGGCTGATCAGGATGCCCGCGATCAGATATCCCAGAACCGAGCCCAGACCCAGCCGCGCCGCAATCGGCACTGCCGCGACCCCTGCGATCAGGAAAATAAAGGCCAGAAGCAGGAAATCGGTCATTGTCTCAACGCCTTATTCAGGGATGCCCCCAGCAAAGAGCCGAACCGATCTAAATGCAAGGGTGGGCGCCTAGGGGACCGTAATCTCGCCTTGGGAAATCGGCACAGCGCGGCCAGCGATGCGCACGGATTGTAATGCGCCGTCAGCGACGGTCGCCGTCATGCGGATCTGCGACGGTCGCCCCATCTCGACCCCTTGGGCCAGCGCGATGACCGTTTCGCCGTTTTG
Source organism: Cognatishimia sp. MH4019 (assembly GCF_020177595.1). Classification (GTDB taxonomy): domain Bacteria; phylum Pseudomonadota; class Alphaproteobacteria; order Rhodobacterales; family Rhodobacteraceae; genus JAHTBL01. The sequence continues at coordinate 69,779 of NZ_JAHTBL010000006.1, forward strand.
CAAGATGCCCGAGGTCATGAGTTGCGATGCCAAGATGGCGCTGGCTGACCCGGTTGCGGGGTCCTCTGGAATGCCTGCCGTGGGCGAAAACATACGCGCACGGTAGCCGTCCTTGTGAGGTGCGTAGATATAAGCGCTGTCGACGCCGCAAGCGGTCATGAGTTGGGTCCAGTGCGGCTCCATCGGGCGGGCGCGCTCCAGCGCGGACAAGCCCGCCACCGGCACATAAAGAAACGCCGGGCCGCCTTCATGCACCGCAATCGGCGCGTCGCCAGCCAGGTCGAGCGTGCCAAGGTCGAGTGCGGCGCAGGTCAGGCTGACATCGGGGGCGATCGGACGGGCAAAGGGCGTGACGGGGGCTGTGAACTCTGCCTCGTTGTTTTGGATCGTTACCGGGACAAGCCCTGCTTCCTCTTCCAAAGTGATCTCGCAATCGCGTCCCTGCGCGAGGTGCAACGCGCAGCCAATCGTTGGATGTCCAGCGAAGGGAATCTCTGCCGTCGGAAAGAAAATCCGGACCTTTGCGGTATGCGCGGCGTCCTGCGGAGCCATCACGAAGATCGTCTCTGACAGATTGAACTCCCGCGCCATGGTCTGCATTTGCGCGGTGTTCAGACCATCCGCACCTTCGACAATCGCCAGCGGGTTGCCCGCAAAGGGCGTGTCCGTGAACACATCATAGGTGTGAAAGCGCAGCCTCATACGAGGCGCGAAGTTTCGACAGCCGCGCGCACGAAATCGCGAAACAGCGGGTGCGGTGCGAATGGTTTGGATTTTAGCTCTGGATGGAACTGAACGCCGATGAACCACGGGTGGTCTTTCCACTCCACAATCTCGGGCAAACGCCCATCGGGCGACATGCCAGAGAAGATCAAACCTTGTTCCTCAAGCTGATCTTTGTATTTGATATCAACCTCATAGCGGTGGCGGTGCCGCTCCTCAATCGCAGTCGCGCCGTAGACTTTGGCCACTTTCGAGCCTTCTTTGAGCGCTGCATCATAAGCGCCAAGCCGCATCGTTCCTCCCTTGTCGTCACCGACTTTGCGCTCGACCTTATGGTTGCCCTGCACCCATTCCTTCAGGTGATAAACGACAGGCGTGAACCGCTTTTTGCCCGCCTCGTGGTCAAATTCTTCCGATCCCGCATCGGTGAGTTTCGCGGCATTCCGGGCAGCCTCAATCACGGCCATCTGCATGCCCAGACAAATGCCCAGATAAGGAATTTTCCGCTCGCGCGCGAATTGCGCAGCTTTGATCTTGCCCTCAGTCCCGCGCTCGCCAAAGCCGCCGGGAACAAGGATTGCGTGGAAGCCTTCGAGGTGGGGGGCGGCATCTTCGCGATCGAACAACTCGGCATCGACCCACTCGATCTTGACCTTCACACGGTTGGCCATCCCACCATGGGTCAGCGCCTCGGCAATCGACTTATAGGCGTCTTCAAGTTGGGTGTATTTGCCGACGATGGCGACCTTCACCTCACCTTCGGGATTATAGACGCGGTCGGCCACATCTTCCCAACGCGCCAGGTCCGGCTTGGGCGCAGGGCTAATGTTGAACGCATCCAGAACCGCCTGATCCAGCCCCTCGCGGTGGTAGGCCAATGGTGCTTCATAGATCGACTTGAGGTCCTGCGCCGCGATCACGGAATCAGGCCGAACATTGCAAAACAGCGCCAGCTTTTCGCGCTCTTTCGCCGGAATTGGTCCTTCCGACCGGCAGACCAACACGTCTGGAGCGATGCCGATTGAGCGCAGTTCCTTGACCGAGTGCTGTGTCGGCTTGGTCTTCAACTCACCGCTGGCCGCGATATAGGGCAGCAACGTCAAATGCATGAAAATGCACTGCCCGCGCGGCTTGTCTTGGCTGAACTGGCGGATCGCCTCGAAGAACGGCAGGCCTTCGATATCGCCCACGGTGCCGCCGATCTCACAGAGCATGAAATCGACCTCATCCTCGCCGATGCCGATGAAGTCTTTGATTTCGTTCGTCACATGAGGGATCACCTGAATGGTCTTGCCCAGATAGTCGCCGCGTCGCTCTTTTTCGAGAACCGTCGAATAAATCCGCCCCGAAGACACCGAATCCGTCTGCCGCGCAGCTACACCGGTGAAGCGTTCATAATGGCCCAGATCGAGGTCTGTTTCCGCCCCGTCATCGGTGACAAACACCTCGCCATGCTCAAAGGGCGACATCGTTCCGGGATCAACATTCAGATAAGGATCAAGCTTGCGCAAACGGACGCTAAAGCCGCGCGCCTGGAGCAAAGCGCCCAGCGCTGCTGAGGCCAGCCCTTTGCCCAAAGAGGACACAACACCGCCCGTAATAAAGATGAATCGCGCCATGCAGCGAGCCCCCTGAAGTCGTCAAATTGTCTGGAAACAGCCCGTCACAGCGCCCTGTATCACGGGATTTGAGATATAGAGGATTCGGCCCGGAAAGGCAACTAATCCTCTAGATGATGTTGCTATGAGCAGTGACGCCGCGACAGCTAGTGGTTTTAGTCGGCAGACGGAACCAGTGGTGCATTGTCATCGACCGACGGCGGCAACAGGCTTTCGCCATCCGGCACAGGAGCCGCATCCTCATCGCCACCGCCGTCGATCTGAACGCCCAGGCGGTCGACAACAGACGTGCCAGCCGAGTTCTGCGCCGCGATAATCGTCAAGGCAATCGACGTGCAGATGAACGCAACCGCCAGAATCCACGTGACTTTCCCAAGTGCTGTTGCAGCCGAGCGACCGGACATGACGCCACCGCCACCGCCGCCGCCCATACCAAGGCCACCCCCTTCGGAGCGTTGCAGCAGCACCACGCCAATCAAGGCGAGAGCAAGAAGAAGGTGGACGACAAGAACGACGTTTTCCATGGAAGACCTGATGCTTTCAGCGTTGGCGGCTATGTAGACAGCTTTGCGCGTGCCCGCAAGGTGGGCGATGCCTACGGCGAGAGTATTTCCGCAAAGAGGGCGCCAGACAGCGCCGTTGCGGCGAATTAACGGTTTCACCCAGCGGACGGCACGACTATAGGGGTGTCGGTTTTTCAGATACCGAACGGGGATCAGCATGGCAAACGTGGTTGTGGTCGGCGCACAATGGGGCGACGAAGGCAAAGGCAAGATCGTGGATTGGCTCAGCGAGCGGGCCGATGTGATCGCGCGCTTTCAGGGCGGTCACAACGCGGGCCACACGCTGGTCATTGACGGGGAAGTTTACAAGCTTTCGCTGCTGCCTTCAGGCATCCTGCGCAAAGGCAAGTTGGGCGTGATCGGCAATGGAGTGGTGCTGGACCCCTGGGCCTTGGTTGCCGAGATCGAAAAGATCGAAGGGCAGGGCGTCACGATTACCACCGACAACCTAATGATCGCCGAGAACACGCCTCTGATCCTGCCAGTGCACGGCGAGTTGGATCGCGCGCGGGAAGAGCAGACCAGCGTTGCCAAGATTGGCACGACGGGTCGCGGCATTGGCCCGGCCTACGAGGATAAAGTCGGTCGCCGCTCGGTCCGCGTCGCTGATCTGGCGGATGAGGCCACGCTGGACGCGCGCATCGGGCGCTTGCTGACCCACCACAACGCCCTGCGCCGCGGCCTTGGTCTGGATGAGGTCGACGCTGCCAAGCTGAAAGCCGATCTAATGGCGATTGCCCCGAAAATCCTGCCCTACGCCGCCCCTGTCTGGAAGGTCCTGAACGAGCGCCGCCGCAAAGGTCAGCGCATCCTTTTTGAAGGCGCGCAAGGCTCACTTCTGGACGTGGATTTCGGCACCTATCCCTTCGTGACCTCCTCGACGACGCTGTCGGGCATGGCCGCGTCTGGCACCGGCATGGGCCCCGGCTCGATTGATTTCGTCCTCGGTATCGTCAAAGCCTACACGACCCGCGTCGGCGAAGGCCCGTTCCCATGCGAGCTTTTTGACGAGGTCGGCGAACATCTTGCGACCGTGGGCCATGAGAAAGGCACCGTCACTGGGCGCGCCCGCCGCTGTGGCTGGTTTGATGCCGCCCTCGTCCGCCAGACCTGCGTGCTGTCCGGCGTCAACGGCATCGCGCTGACCAAGCTCGACGTGCTCGACGGGCTGGAAACGCTGAGAATCTGCACCGGCTATATGCTGGACGGCAAAGCGGTCGATTACCTTCCGACCGCCGCTGACCAACAGGCGCGCTGCACCCCGATCTATGAAGAGATCGAAGGCTGGAAAGAAAGCACCGCCGGCGCGCGCAGCTGGGCCGAGCTTCCCGCACAGGCGATCAAGTATATCCGCCGGATCGAAGAGTTGATCCAATGTCCGGTCGCCCTAGTTTCCACGTCACCTGAGCGTGACGATACGATCCTCGTCACGGACCCATTTGCCGACTGACGAAAGGCCTCGCATGAGCCTGTCTTACAAAGCCCGACGCCGCTGGTCGCTGGTGATCCTGCTTTTGGGATTGCCAGCCTATATCGTGGCAGCTGTCACAATCATGAACTTGCTGGGCCGTCCGCCCATGTGGGTGGAGTTCGCGGTCTACGTGGCGCTTGGCATCATCTGGGCGATCCCGTTCAAGTTCATCTTTAAAGGCATTGGCCAAGCCGACCCCGATGCGCCTCAGGACCGTGAGTAAGCATCGCGCAGCTGCCATCGCCTTAAAAAGCCTTTCGCAAGAAGCCGTTTCGCTTTTTTTAGAGTCTCCTACCGGAAGCCATTTCGCTTTTGCAAAAATATCCCCGCCGGAGGCCGCGCGGGTTTGCGCAGCAAACCCGCGCGTGGCGATTGCCGAAGGCAAGCGCAATTCCTCCATAGAAAAAGGCGGCCCGTTTCCGGCGCCGCCTTTCCCATTGGTCGAGCAGACCAATTTCTTATTCGCCAGCGATCCTCGCATCCGGGCGGAACCGCGTCTCTTCCGAGACAACGAATTGCCCGCGGCTCAGCTTGTTGATCTTGCCTTCGCGCAAGAGCTGACCAAACGACCGCAACCCGTCTTCGCGTGAGAACCCGTCTTTGCCGGCCACAGCCGCCGCGCGGCGCATCACCTGCGGACGCGTGAAGTTCTCGCGACCTTCAACATAGGCCGTGTAGGCGGCGGCGGCTTCCAGAAGATCGGGCAACTCGCTGGCCCCGGCGCTTTGGGCAAATTCGGCAAAACCGCCTTCGCTATCGGGCGCTGCGACCTTGGTTTTGCTGATCCGGCGCGGACGTACAGGGGCGCCAGGTGCGGTTGCGTCCACACGCTGTTCTGCGACAAGTTTCAACGGCGCGACAGGGCGCTCGGGACGCGCCCGTGTCGCGGTGGCAGGCGTTGCACGTTTGGGGCGCACGACCTGAGCCAGATCTTCGCGATAGCTTTCGGTCTGATCTGGGTTCTCTGCTTCGCCACCGCTCAGCTTGCGGTCTGCCTCAGTTGCGGCAACGGCAGCTTTCAGATGCGAGATAGCCTCCCGCTTGCGACCGCTTTCCGGTGTCTCAAGCGCATCATTGGTCTTTTCCATAATGCGATCAATGGCAGGTTCGGGATCGTCGATGCTGGCCAGAATGGCAGCGCCATCGCGGTCTTGAGCGGTCTCTGTTTCGGCTTCGGTGTCGCGGGCCACTTCGGCCAGTTCAGCCATCAGCTCGGCTTCTTCCTCGGGGCTCAGATCGCTGTCGTCATCATCCTCGTCAAAGATCGACATGTCGATTTCATCAGCCGAAGTCGTGGTTTCCTCAGTATCGACACTCTCGTCAGAGGGTGCCGTCACCGCGTCATCTTCTGCGTCACCTTCCTCTGCATCAGCCGCGAGAGCGGCCTCCAATGCGACAGACTTCACTCTGAAGACGCGCCCTTGAGCAGGTTCCTCGGTCTCGATCTCTTGCTCTTGCGTGATAGGATCGTCAGCAAGCTCGGCCTCGGGGATGTCGGCGATGTCATCGGACAGGGCCGACATGACCACCGACATATCCACATCCTCGGCCTCGTCGCCTTCCTCCTCAAAGGTCTCGTCCTCGACCACCGCCGTCTCTGGCTCGGCCTCAAAGGCAACCTCTGGCGTCACCTCTTCTGCTCCCACAACATCCGTCGTGGTCTCGGCTTCAACCTCGGCAACGTCGATCTCAGTGTTGCCTTCATCCACCGGATCAGCATGCTGATCTTCGGTGAAGATGCTGTCGTCGTTGTCTTCGCCGGGGGCCACGACCGCGCGAATACGCTGCAGTTTGGCGGCAATGCTGTCGGCATCGGGATGCGTAACCGGCGTTGGCACAGTCTCCGCCTCGACATGAGACGTGTCTTTTTCGGACGGCAGCTCCACGTCTTCGATCTGGTCGCTGATCCCGTCGGACATGAACGCGGCAATGGCGTCTTCGTCAGAGGGAGCGTCAACGACCTCCCCCTGCACATCCTCCTCCTGCATATCAGAGTCATCTTGTGCGTCGGTGACTTCGGGCGTCTCGACCGGGGGCTCAACATCCGCCGCACCCGCTGCGACCTGCTCAGAGGCCGTCTGCTCAGCCTCGGCATTCTCCGCGGTCAAAGCCGCCGCAGCCGGGGCAGTTTCAGCGGCCCGCAACACGACGTTTTCGCCATCAAACCGCGCGTCCACGCGGCGTTCAATCTCACGCTCGGCAATCCGCGCCAGCATGTCTGCATCCGGCGTCGGAGGCTCCGCGCCGAAATAGCGGTCATCCGCCGCCAAGTCCCTGAAATACTCCGCGATGGCCTTCATCGTGGAGAATGAATCGTCGAAACCCTCTAACGTACAAGAGAAGGTTCCGTATGAGACGGTGAGTATTTTACTCGCACCTACCATCGGTCTGCTCGCTTTCTTCCCAGTCCAGCAAAGCCAGTGATACCAGCCTTTGGTTCGCAGAAAGCAACAAAACCAAGATTATTGCGGTATTATTTCGTGGCCGAAATGTGGACTGTTTCGTAACACGAAGGTAATGGCGGCAGCATCATGGTTATTGTTCACTCTCAGGCACCGGTCATTTTAGTCGGCGGCGCGCCAATTGAAAAAGAGATTCTTTTTCAAGCGTTAGACTTGGGCGATCAGGTGGTCGCGGCGGACAGTGGCGCACTGGCTGTGCTGGACGCAGGGCGCGTGCCTGATGCCGTGATTGGCGATTTCGACAGCCTGCCCGAGGACCATCGCGCGGCCATCCCCGCAGAGCGTCTGCACTACGTCCCTGAACAAGACAGCACGGACTTTGAGAAATGCCTGACCCGCATCGACGCGCCACTTGTGATCGCGATCGGTTTTTCCGGCGCACGGCTTGATCATGAACTGGCCGTGTTCAGCACGCTTCTGCGCATCGACACGCCGCCTTGCGTTATCCTGCGCGGCGCCGAACTTGCCTTTATCGCGCCGCCTCAATTGCGGCTAGATCTGCCCGTGGGCAGCAATCTCAGCTTCTTCCCCTTGGCACCGGTAACCGTCACGACTTCTGGTGTGAAATGGCCGCTGACCGACGCGCTGATGCGACCCGGCGGCTTGACCAGCAGCTCTAACATCGTGACAGGTCCGGTCGCGCTTGAGTGTGATACTCGCGCAGTTCTTGTCACGCTGCCGGCGGCGTCTGTGGCGTCTGTGATGCAAGCGCTTGCTGGCCCAACCGCCTCTCCCGCATAATGATGTAAAGCCCGGCCGAGACAGTGACGGCGATGCCAAGCGCTGCCAATCCCTTGGGCAAATCGCGAAACAGCAAATAGCCGATGACTGTTGCAAACGGGATTTCCAGATATTGCATCGGTGCGAGGGTCGCCGATGGCGCGAAACGCAGCGACCATGTCATGAGCAAATGCGCAACCGTGCCAATCAGCCCTGCTGCAAGCAGCAACATGACTGACACCGAGTTATCCCAGACCATCGCGGCGACAGGGCTGTCCACCGCGCGCCCGATCAACAGGCCAACCAACAGGATCCCAGTGGCCAGCGCGCCGCTGACCGCTTGCAAAGTGATCGGATCAACCTCCTTGGCCATTTGCCGTGTCGTCAGCATGAACAGCGCGAAGACGACCGCGACCAGCAAGGGGAGCAACGCCGCCGCGCCGACGCTCACGAAATTCGGCTGGATCACCAAAAGCGTGCCCAGAAAGCCAACGACGCAGGCGGCCAGCCTGTGCGGGCCAACCTGTTCTTCAAGGACAAACTTGCCCAGCAGCAACATGATGAACGGCATCACGAAGGCAATCGCGATAGCATCGGCCAGGGGCAGATAGCGCAATGATGTGAACATCGCGCCGATCCCGATGATGTGCAGCACCGTCCGCTGCACCGTCAGCCGCCAGATGCGCCGACTGAAACGCAAGGATTTCGATTGCGCCCAGACCAGCGGCGCCAGCGCCAAAGCCTGCACCGCAAAACGCGCGATCAGGATCTGCAAAAGCGCCATGGTCTCTCCCAACAGTTTTGCGATGCCGTCGCCCAACGGGGCCAGCACGCAAAAGCCAAGCATCAGCAGGATGCCTAGGAGGGGGCGGTCAGCGGTCATGGCTCTGGTGTAGGTCAGTGCGCCGCCGCCCGCATCTCTTTTCTGAGCCGGAACCGACGCAACCGATCCTGCGTTACACGTCAGATATTCTAACTGGAGGTAATTCATGTCCCTACTGACCCGTCGTCATTTCATCTGGACCGGTTTGTCGAGCGTTGCCCTGGCAGGGGGTGCATCCGCACAGGCGGCCCAACGCAATGTCTCGGGCTGGGTGTCGCAACGTTGGCAGGACCACTTCGATGGTCTCGGCAAAGCGTGCATCCTGTGTGACACCACCTCCAAGACCCTGCATTTTTGGAGCGGCGATGGCTCTGATTATCGCATCTACCCCACATCGGTGCCGATGACAGATGAACTGACCCGACGCGGCTACACACGGATCGTGCGCAAACGCGTCGGCCCCGATTGGACGCCGACCGCAAACATGCTCAAACGCGACCCCACGCTTGAATACATGCCGCCGGGTCCCGGCAATCCGCTGGGGACGCACGCGATGTATCTCAGTTGGCCCGCCTATCTGATTCATGGAACCCATGACACGCGCAAGATCGGGCGGCGGTCCTCTTCTGGCTGTATCGGGCTTTACAACGAATTTATCGCTGATCTCTTCGCCGTCACGCCCGTTGGCACGCAAGTGCGCATCATTTAGCGACCGTCCGCAATCTCGCAGAATTGTGAATGGTCTGCCGGGGGCGCTTTCGGCACAAGCACTGCAATGAAAAACAAAACGAGGCACCGAGCATGACCCGATTGACCCGTCGCAGTTTCGTCGGCGCTGGCCTGAGCACCTTGGCTTTGACCGGGGCGGTCCGCGCGCAGGACACTGAATTTGAGGCTGAGATCAACCCCGAAGCGCCCACGACCGCGCCACGCAATATCTCAAGCTGGGCCACTCAGGATTGGCGTGATCATTTTGATGATCTGGGCGTGGCGGCGATTGTGGCCGATACCGTCTCACGCTCGCTGCACTTCTGGAGCGGCGACGGCACGGATTACCGCGTGTATCCGACCTCTGTCCCGATGAGTGAAGAGCTGACCAAACGCGGCTACACAAAAGTTGTACGCAAGCGCGTCGGCCCAGACTGGACGCCGACGGCCAATATGATCGAGCGAGACCCGACATTGGAATACATGCCGCCGGGGCCGGACAATCCGCTCGGCACCCATGCGATGTATCTCACATGGCCCGCCTATCTGATCCACGGCACGCATGACACGCGCAAGATTGGGAGGCGGTCGTCCTCGGGGTGTATCGGGCTCTATAACGAGTTCATCGCTGAGCTTTACGAGATCACGCCCATAGGCACCCAAGTGCGCATCATCTGACATAAGAAAACCGGCCCCCGCGTTTGCAAACGGGAACCGGTTTTTTTTGTGCATCACTTTGTAGTTGGTCCGCCTATCGGCACCACCGAGGGAGAGGCAGCGGCGCGAAAGTGGTCTTAGCGTGCAGCCAGTTCGGCAGCCGATGTGACGCCCAGCTTTGCCGACACGTCGACGTTTTGGGTGGAGATCACGTCATTGCCGACGGTACCTTCACCAGCGATCTCAGCGGGGGAGGTTTTGCCCAGATCGTTGGAGGCCACGAAGCTGGTCTCAAACCCGTGCTGTGCATTGGCTTCAGCAGGTGAGGTGATGTCAGCGAAAGCCGGAGCGGCAGCGACGACGAGTGCGGAGATAAGAGCGAATTTCATTTGTTTAGTCCTTTGTGTGTGTTTTGTTTGCGTTGTGTGTGTTTGGAAGTTTGCGCTTCCGATGACAGACAAATGGCATTCCACAGTGGACCTGAAAACGCGCACGGTGATCTTGGCGTATGTGCACGAACGCACATCACAGGCCCGTGACGGGCTATTGCGTGATTTTGGTAACGACGGTGTGAGCAAGGCTCCCCCCGTCCCGGACCTGATCCGGGACCCCGCTGCCATTGTTGCACAACCCCAACCCCATGAGGCCCCGGATCACGTCCGGGGCGGGCATGACAGTGCCCAGCGCTGAAAAGTTTTCAAAAAACTTTTCCCCAAACTCTTCTAAAAAGTTTTGTGTACTCTGCTCAGCAATTCGGAATATTCACAGCCAAACCGCCCAAAGCCGTCTCTTTATACTTCTCACTCATGTCTTCGCCGGTCTGGCGCATCGTCTCGATCGCCGCATCCAGTGGCACGAAATGCGTGCCATCCCCGCGCAACGCCAGCGATGCCGCCGATACGGCCTTGATCGCGCCGAGCCCGTTGCGCTCGATACACGGGACTTGCACCAGACCTTTCACCGGATCGCAGGTCATGCCCAGATGATGCTCTAGCGCGATCTCGGCGGCGTTCTCGACTTGCTCAGGCGTCCCGCCCATCACAGCACACAATCCTGCCGCTGCCATCGCGGCCGCTGATCCCACCTCTGCCTGACACCCGCATTCCGCACCGGAGATCGAGGCGTTGTGCTTGACCAGCCCGCCAATCGCAGCTGCGGTCAGCAGAAACTCCCTGACCCGAGAAGGGGCAGCCCCTGGGACATGGTCCAGCCAATAGCGGATCGTGGCAGGCACCACGCCTGCGGCCCCATTGGTGGGCGCGGTGACAACCTGACCGCCTGCTGCGTTCTCTTCGTTCACCGCCATGGCATAAACGCTGATCCAGTCGTTGATCGTATGCGGGGCGGACAGGTTCATGCCACGCTCGGCCTCAAGCGCCTCATGAATTCCCTTCGCGCGGCGCTTGACGGATAGACCGCCGGGCAAGATGCCATCACGCTCCAAACCGCGCTCGATACAGTCGTTCATGACCTGCCACAGACGGTCCAACCCGTCCTCCAGCGCGCTCACGCCCATGCGTGACAACTCATTGGCGCGCTTCATCTCGGCGATGGATTTCCCGGAACCAGAGGCCATCTCCAGCATCTCGGCGGCAGAGTGAAAGGCATAAGGCACCGCGGGACCGTCATCGGTATTGGCGCCGGAGGCCAACTCGTCTGCGGTCATCACAAAGCCACCGCCGACGGAGTAATAGGTCTCGGACACCACGATATCGCCCTGCGCATCGCGCCCGTTCAGGATCAGACCATTGGCATGACCGGGCAGGGGCGGGCCGAAATCGAAAAGCAGATCATCTTTTGGATCAAATGCCAGATCGCCCAGACCCTCTGGCGTTACCGTCTTCTGGGCATGGATGCGCCTCAGCTCTGCCTCGGCTTTATCAAGATCATAGGTGTCGGGCAGAAACCCTGCCAGCCCCAGCATCACCGCCCGGTCGGTCGCGTGGCCCACGCCGGTAAAGGCCAAAGACCCATGCAGAGATGCCGAAACTCCTGCGACGCCAAATGGCTGCGCGCGCAGGTGATCAAGGAACCGCGCTGCGGCCACCATCGGCCCCATCGTATGCGACGAGGAGGGGCCAACGCCCACCTTGAACATCTCGAATACGGACAAAAACATCGCAACCCTCCCTGCGCTCCGGCCACTATAGGCACGCCTGACAGCCTGTCGCAGCCTGAAAGCGACGCAACGCCCGCTACAAACGCGCACATTTTCACGGCTTTCCCTCTCGCACCCTGCGCATGACCGCCCTATAGTCGCGCAACATTCAACCGGAGTGCTGCCCCATGTCCGCCGATCTGTCGCCTATCGACAAAGCCAAATTTGTTGCCGCCAAGCGGGCTTGTGACTTTGTCGAAGACGGCATGCGCGTTGGGCTTGGCACCGGCTCGACCGCCGCCTGGATGGTGCGGTGTCTGGGCGAATTGGTGCGCGAGGATGGGCTGAACATCCAAGGCGTGCCGACCTCCAGCCGCACCGCTGATCTGGCGCGCGAAGTGGGCATCAAAGTGATTTCGTTGGACGAGGCGAAATGGCTCGATCTGACGATCGACGGGGCCGATGAATATGACGCCAACCTGAACCTGATTAAAGGCGGCGGCGGCGCGTTGCTGCAGGAAAAGATCGTTGCAACCGCCAGCGACCAGATGATCGTGATTGCCGATATCGGCAAGCAGGTCGACGCGCTGGGCGGCTTTCCCTTGCCGGTCGAGGTGATCCCCTTTGGCTGGCAGACCACCAAAGCTTTGGTCGAGGAGACGCTGGTTGGGCTGGACGTGCTTGGCCAGACCACGACGCTGCGGATGAACGGGGAGGCACCCTACATCACGGATGAGGGTAATCATATTCTAGATCTGCATCTGCACCGCATCAATAATGCCCGCCAGTTGAGCCTTGTGATGAACCAGATCCCCGGCGTGGTGGAAAACGGCCTTTTCATCGACATCTGCGATGCGGTCGTGATCGGCCATGGTGACGGGCGTGTCGAAGTGCGCGACATCAATGCAGGCACTGTTGAAGAAGACAAAATCGACTTTCTGGAAAACGAGAACCTCTTTTCCGACCTGACTGACTAAAGGAAGACCCCATGGCTTTTGACTACGACCTTTTCGTCATTGGTGGCGGCTCTGGCGGGGTGCGCGCGGCCCGCGTGGCCGCTCAAGAGGCCGGGGCAAAGGTAGGCCTTGCCGAGGAAGATCGCATGGGCGGGACCTGCGTCATCCGCGGCTGCGTGCCGAAAAAGCTGATGGTCTTTGCCTCGACCTACCGCAACATGTTCGACGATGCGCGCGCCTATGGCTGGGAGCTTGAGGACGGCGATTTCCATTGGCCCAAGTTTCAAAAGCACATGTCCTCCGAGTTGGACCGCCTGGAGCAGATCTACCGCAACCTGCTGAAAGACGCGAATGTCGAGACATATGATGCCCGTGCCACGCTGGAAGATGCACATACCGTCAAGCTCTCTACCGGAGAGACGATCACCGCCAAGCATATCCTGATTGCCACGGGCGGTCGCCCGCAACTGCCGGGTATTCCCAATGACGATCTGGGGATCACCTCAAATGATATCTTCCATCTGAAAGAGTTGCCCAATTCCATGCTGATTGTCGGGGGCGGTTACATCGCCTGTGAATTCGCCGGCATCATGAACGGGCTGGGCACTGAAGTGACGCAGTATTACCGCGGTGCGCAAATCCTGCGCGGCTTTGATGACGAAGCGCGCGGCATGGTGGCCGACCAGATGAAAGAGCGTGGCGTCAAGCTGCACACCGGCACCAATGTGCTGGAGATGGAAAAGCGCGATGGTGGCATCTGGGTGAAGTCGACCACCGGGCAAGAGAACATCTTCGATCAGGTCATGTTTGCAACAGGTCGCACGCCGAACACAGACGCGCTGGGTTGCGAAGGCGCAGGGGTTGAGCTTGGTCGTCGTGGCGAGGTAATCGTGGACGAGTACAGCCAGACCAAGGTACCCTCAATTTACGCCATCGGGGACGTGACCAACCGCGTGCAGCTGACCCCAGTTGCGATCCGCGAAGGCATGGCCTTTGTCGAGACGGTTTTCAAAGGCAACCCGACGAAGCCTGATCACGAACTAATCCCATCTGCGATTTTTACCCAGCCTGAAATGGGAACGGTCGGTCTGACCGAAGAGGAAGCCCGCGACCGGGAACCGATCGAGGTTTACTGCACCTCGTTTCGGCCCATGCAAACGGCCTTTGCCGGGCGTCCTGACAGGGTTTTGATGAAATTGGTTGTCAGTCAAGAAACCCGCGTGGTTCTGGGCTGTCATATCGTGTCTGATCACGCGGGCGAGATGATCCAACTGGCTGGTGTTGCCGTAAAAATGGGCGCAACCAAGGAACAGTTTGATCAGACATGCGCGGTCCACCCCACGATTTCTGAAGAACTTGTGACCATGAAAACTCCCATGCGCACGGCTTGAATTCCGTGCAAACACACACAGTTATCAATCCATACTCTGAGCGAGAGGGGAATTAACCTAAAATGGCTGGAAATAACGGCGGCCCATGGGGCGGCGGCGGTGGAAACCGCGGCGGCGATGACGACCGCAACAAAGGAAATAACGGGGGCGGGCGCAGGCCCGGCGGCGACGGGCCGCAAATCCCCGAGATCGACGAGATCATGAAAAAAGGTCAGGAACAGCTGCGCGTCCTGATGGGAGGTCGTGGTGGTGATGGCCGCAATGGCTCTGGCGGTGGCGGCGGTGCAGGGGGCGGTGGCCCGCTGTTGACCAAAAGCACTGTCGGTATCGGTGTGCTTGTGGCCGCCGGTCTGTGGCTCGCCGCGTCGTTCTACACTGTCCGCCCGGAAGAGCAGTCGGTCGAGTTGTTCCTTGGTGAGTTTTCATCCGTCGGCAATCCAGGTCTGAACTTCGCCCCATGGCCGCTGGTCACCGCCGAAGTCATCCCGGTGACGCGAGAGCAGATCGAGGATATTGGCGTTGGTAATCGCGGTGGCGATGCTGGCCTGATGCTGACCGGGGACGAGAATATCGTGGACATCGACTTCCAGGTCGTCTGGAATATCAATGACCCTGCGAAGTTTCTCTTCAACCTTGCCGATCCGCGCCCGACGATCCGGGCCACCTCTGAATCGGCCATGCGTGAGATCATCGCGCAGTCCAATCTGGCCCCGATCCTCAACAGGGATCGTGGTGTGATTGCCGACCGTCTGGACGAGCTGATCCAATCCACGCTCGACAGCTATGACAGCGGCGTCAACATCGTGCGTGTGAACTTCGACAAGGCCGACCCGCCCGAGTCCGTGATCGACGCTTTCCGTGACGTGCAAGCCGCCGAACAGGAACGCGACCGTCTGCAAAACGTGGCAGACGCCTATGCCAACCGCGTTCTCGCCGAAGCCCGCGGTGAAGCCGCACAGGTTCTCGAACAGGCCGAGGGTTATCGCGCCCGCGTGGTCAATGAAGCCCAGGGTGAGGCGTCACGCTTCTCGGCTGTCTTGACTGAATATCTGCTGGCCCCCGAAGTGACCCGCAAACGTCTCTATTTGGAGACGATGGAAGAAGTGTTGGGCCGCGTCGACAAGATCATTCTTGATGACAT
Source organism: Cognatishimia sp. MH4019 (assembly GCF_020177595.1). GTDB lineage: Bacteria > Pseudomonadota > Alphaproteobacteria > Rhodobacterales > Rhodobacteraceae > JAHTBL01. The sequence continues at coordinate 85,111 of NZ_JAHTBL010000006.1, forward strand.
CGGAGCAGGCGGCGGCCAAGGCGTCGTGCCATATCTGCCGCTTAATGAGCTGCGTAACAACCGCGCAGCACCTGCTGCAAGCACGGCGACAACCGGAGGAAACAACTGATGAAAAAATCTACATTCCTTCTGCCCATTGTGGTCGTCGCGATCGCGGCATTGCTGTCCTCGGTCTTTATCGTGGATGAGCGTGAGAAAGCTCTGGTTCTGCAATTCGGTCGCGTTGTCGACGTGAAGGAAGACCCTGGTCTTGCCTTCAAGATTCCGCTTATTCAGGAAGTCGTGCGCTATGACGACCGGATTCAGTCACGTGATGTCGACCCGCTTGAGGTCACGCCTCTTGATGATCGCCGTCTCGTCGTGGACGCCTTCGCGCGTTACCGGATCGCCGATGTGGAACGCTTCCGTCAGGCTGTCGGTGTGGGTGGCCTTGCGACCGCTGAAAGCCGTCTCGACAGCATCTTGCGTGCTGAAACGCGCGAAATTCTTGGTTCTGTCAGCTCGAACGACATTCTCAGTTCGGACCGTGCGGCGCTGATGCTCCGCATCCGGAATAACGCGATTGCCGAAGCGCGGGGCTTGGGGCTTGAGATCATCGACGTTCGTCTCAAGCGCACCGACCTGCCCGAGGAAAACCTCGACGCGACGTTCGAGCGGATGCGCGCAGAGCGTGAACGGGAAGCGACCGACGAACGCGCCCGTGGTAACGAGGCCGCGCAACGTGTTCGGGCGCAAGCCGACCGGACCGTGGTCGAACTGGTCTCTGACGCCAACCGTCAGTCCGAGATCATTCGCGGTGAAGCCGATGCCGAGCGTAACAACATCTTCGCCTCGGCGTTCAGTCGCGATCCGGAGTTCTTCGAGTTCTACCGCTCGATGACCGCCTATCAGCGCTCGCTGCAAGGAGGAAACTCCACACTGGTTCTGTCGCCCGATAGTGACTTCTTCAATTACCTGAAGTCCGACGAATTGACGCCGCAGTAACGCGATGTTGGAAACCATCATCCTGGCCATCGGCCTGGTCTTGATAGTCGAGGGGCTGGTGTACGCACTGGCCCCTTCGCTTATTGAGCAGATGCTTGCGGCTTTGCGCGACATCCCGCCCGAGGCCCGTCGCTTGATGGGCCTGCTGGCGATGGTCACCGGTTTGGCTCTTGTCTGGCTCGCCCGCTCCGCGCTTTAAGTGGCTCAAGGACGAAAGGCCATCCGCATGAGCACTGATCCCCAAGGCATTCCCGGCGCAACGATTGGCCATGGCCACCTGATGGTCGCTGATCTGGACCGCGCCATTACCTTTTACCGCGACGTGATCGGGATGCGCCTCGTGCGCGAATATGGCGATCAGGCCGCGTTTATGTCCTTTGACGACTACCACCACCATCTTGGCCTCAATACGTGGAACAGCAAGGGTGGCACCCCGCCGCCAAAGGGCCATACCGGCCTTTTTCACCTCGCTTTGCTCTTCCCCGACCGCGCCACTTTGGGGCAGGCCATCGACCGGGTGCAAAGCGCAGGTTACGGGCTGACAGGGGCCGCCGATCACGGGGTCAGTGAGGCCGTCTATCTGGACGATCCCGATGGCAATGGGCTGGAGCTTTATTGCGACCGTCCCCCATCTGAATGGGAGACGGAGGAAGATGGCAGGCTCAAAATGGTCAACGAACCGCTTGATGTCGCCGCCCTTGTTGCGGAAGGCCGCGCGGCGCTTTAGCGGCGTTTGATCCGAAAGCTTTTTGCCATGACCACCGCCACTGCGTTGCCCGATGATCTGCCCCTCGAAGGAATCGCGGTCGGGGAGGGGCCAGCGCTTGTTCTGCTCCATGGGGCCGGTGTTGATCTGGACCTTTGGACACCCCAAATGCCCGCATTCGCCGCCTGTTATCGCGTGATTGCCCTGAACCTGCCCGGTCATGGTGACAGCCCGATGGTCTCGGGCGGTGTGCCTGCCATGGCGGATGCCGTCATGCAGACGCTCGACGCACTTGGCATCCAGCGCGCGGCGTTCATGGGCCTTTCCCTTGGCGGAATGGTCGCGCTTGAGATTGCAGGCCGCTGGCCCGACCGCGCAACGCATCTGATTATGGTCGAAGCGGTGCCATTTGTGGCTGCAACCTCATGGGGTCAGCGTTTGATGGAGGCTGCGATCCTTCCCCTGCGTCTGATCCCGCCGCGCTGGCTGGCCAAGCTGCCCGCCAAGTCCATGGGGGCCGAAACCGAAGAGGCCGGTCGTTACGTCAAGATCGCCCTCGCCAAGATGACTGCCGCCAACACTCACCGCATCCTGCGCGACGCGTTGCGCTATGATGGCCGTCCGCGCCTTGCACAGGTCACGGCCCCCACGCTGGTCATGGTTGGGGCTGCCAACCCCGCGACCCACAGCCGCGCACAGGTCGCCGCCGATGGCATCCAGAACGCGCAGTTCGAGGTCGTCCCGAACGCGGGCCACATTCTGAACCGGGACGCCGCCGCGCATTTCACCGCGCGCAGTCTTGCGTTTCTAGAAACGCCCACAACCGTTGGCGGGTCCGCAAGCGCGTGCTAGGCTTGCGCGACGAAAAGCTCGGACACCCGACATCATGATCCTCTGCGCATGACCACAGCTCTGACCCCGCCTTGCGAGGAGAGGCGCGCCATCGCGCCCCAGCCCGCGGCGCAAGAGCATGACCCGCGCGGCGCGCTGCTGGCAACGATCCTTGGCTCAAGCCTCGCGTTTGTCGTTGGCTCTATCGTCAATGTTGCGTTGCCCGCCATGCAGACCGAGTTCGGCGTCGGCCCCACAGGCGCCCAGTGGATCGTGAACGCCTATCTGCTGCCCCTCGGTGCATTGGTGTTGATCGGAGGCGCGCTGGGCGATGTGGCTGGGCGCAAACGCGTGTTTGAAGCCGGGTTGATCCTCTTCGCAGCCTCCTGCCTGCTCTGCGCGGTCGCGTGGAACTTCCCGGTTCTTATGCTGGCCCGCGCCTTGGAAGGCGTTGCCGCTGCCATGATCGCGCCCACCTCGCTGGCAATCATCGCAGACGCTTTCACCGGGCCGGAGCGTGGCAAGGCCATCGGCACTTGGGCCGCAATCGGTGCCGCCGCAGGCGCACTCGCCCCTGTTCTGGGTGGTGTGATCGTCGATTTTGCTGGCTGGCGATGGGCCTTCGTCGCCGTCGTCCCGGTCTCGCTTTATGCCTATGTCGTGGCCCGCCGCGCCATCCGCGAAAGCCGCGCCCCGCGTGAAGATTGCGCGCCGCTGGATTTGTCTGGGGCTGTGCTGATCATGCTGGCGCTGCTTGCCCTGATCTGGGCGCTGATTGCGCTGCCGGACCAAGGCGCGACCCAAGCGACACTGGGTGCATTAGCTGTCGGCACCGCCTTGCTGCTCACCTTCCTTGCTGTTGAATATCGCAAAGGTGACAACGCCATGACACCGTTACGCTTGTTTACGAATTCGAGCTTTCTGGGCCTCTCGCTTCTGACGTTCTTTCTTTATGCCGCGCTCGGTGGGTTGCTGGTCTTGCTGCCATACGTGCTGATCAGCGAGCTCAATTACTCTGCCACCGCTGCAGGCGCGGCGATCCTGCCATTCCCGCTGCTGCTCGGGCTGCTTTCAAGGACCATGGGCGGAACGCTCGCGACCCGGCTTGGCACACGCACGATCCTGACCGGCGGGTCTGTCTTCGTGGCCATCGGCTTTACCCTTTTCACCCGTATCCCCGCAGGTGAGGTCAATTACTGGACCCATATACTGCTGCCTCTCATCGTGCTCGCCATCGGCATGGCCGCCAGCGTCGCGCCACTCACCACAGCCGTGTTGCAAAGCGCAGGCGCGCGGTATTCTGGCGTCGCCTCTGGCATCAACAACGCCATTGCGCGGATTGCGGGCCTTGTCGCGACTGCGCTTTTGGGCCTTGTTCTGCTGGGCGAAGCCGGCACGCTTGTAGCAGGTCTTACCCAAGCCGCCTGGGCCGGGGTCGGCCTGTCGCTTTTCAGCGCGGGCAGCGCCTGGCTGTTGCTACGCCACGCAGATGACCCGGTTCCGTAAAGCCGGAGACAGAACACACACGCTTCACATCTCTTTGAAACCCTGAGAGCGCGGTTTGAGTTGTGGTTTGCGCATCCTACATATCTAATCAGCGATAAGCAGCCGACACCTTGGTGGTCTGGCACAATTCTGCAAAGGAGACCCCTCGTGACACCACAGGCCCTCACCCGTACACAACAGCGATATCTGCCCTTCAAGGCAGTCGCCGCTCTGATCCTCGGCTTCGCGCTCGTTTTGGCGCAAGCGCTTTCTGCTGCGGCACAAGACCGGCCCGGCAGCTTTGCCGATCTGGCAGAGCAGATCAGCTCATCGGTCGTTAACATCACCACATCTACAACCGTGGCCAGCCGTACAGGTCCCGGCCCGATTGTTCCCGAAGGCTCCCCGTTTGAGGATTTCTTCCGTGAATTTCAGGACCGCCAAGGCCCCAACGGCCAGCGTCCGCGCCGCTCTTCCGCGCTGGGCTCGGGCTTTGTGATCTCGGCGGATGGCTTCATCGTGACGAACAACCACGTGATCGACGGTGCAGACGAAATCCTGATCGAGTTTTTCTCGGGCGATGAATTGCCCGCCGAAGTGATCGGCACCGATCCAAACACCGACATTGCCTTGTTGAAAGTCGAAAGCGACAATCCCCTGCCGTTCGTGCCTTTTGGTGACAGCGACGTGATGCGCGTGGGCGACTGGGTCATGGCTATGGGCAACCCGCTGGGCCAGGGCTTCTCGGTCTCGGCTGGAATCGTGTCGGCCCGCAACCGCGCGCTGTCGGGGACCTATGACGACTACATCCAGACCGACGCCGCGATTAACCGTGGCAACTCTGGCGGTCCTCTCTTTAACATGGACGGCGAAGTGATCGGTGTGAACACCGCGATCCTGTCGCCCAATGGTGGCTCCATCGGCATCGGTTTTGCGATGTCATCGGCTGTGGTCACGCAGGTGATCGACCAGTTGCAGGAGTTTGGCGAGACCCGTCGCGGCTGGTTGGGTGTGCGCATTCAGGACGTCACCCCCGATGTCGCTGAGGCCATGGAAATGGAAGAAGCGCGCGGTGCGCTGGTAACCGATGTGCCCGCAGGCCCTGCCGAAGACGCGGGCATGCAGGCGGGCGACGTCATCATGACCTTTGACGGCGCCGAGGTGGAAGACACCCGCGGATTGGTCCGCCGGGTCGGAAACACCGCCGTTGGCAAAGCGGTCGAAGTCATCGTCTTCCGTGACGGGGATCGCGAGACACTGACCGTCACCCTCGGTCGCCGTGAAGAAGCCGAAGGGGCTGTGCCAGCCGCCGCCCCGGCAGAGCCTGAAGGCCCCGCCACGATCGAAATGATGGGCCTGACCCTGAGCGAAATCGACGATGAGATCCGCGAAGGTCTGGACCTGAACGCCTCTGTCGAAGGGCTTGTCGTGACCGACGTCGATGAGACCTCCGAAGCGTTTGAGAAAGGTCTGCGCGCTGGTGACGTGATTACCGAAGCCGGTCAGAACCGGATCACCTCGATCTCGGATTTTGAAGAGCGTATCGAGGCGGCAAAGGAAGCCGGGCGCAAATCGTTCCTGCTGCTGATCCGTCGCGGCGGTGACCCGCGTTTCGTGGCGCTGTCGCTCGAGTAAACCGGGTTTCCATCACCCCGCTTGGAAACCCCCGGCGTCCTCAAGACAGCCGGGGGTTTTCTTTTGCGCCCTTTGCAGCGCCTTTCCCGCTCTGCTAGAGCGAGGCCATGCCGCGCCACCCTTTCCTTGATGACCTGCGAGCCACGCTGATAGCTGTGGCAATCGGGGCCATCGGCGCACTGCTGGGCTGGCTGCTTCATTTCCCGCTTTTCATCCTGACCGGACCGGCCCTTGTCGTGTCGGTCGTGGGCATCATCGGGCCTGAATTGCGCATCGCACCGGTCTTTCGCGATGCGGCCTTTCTGGTCCTTGGCATTGGCATCGGGGCAGGGGTCACACCGCAGGCTGGTCAACTTCTGCTCGACCTGCCGCTGGCGGCGCTGGGCATCCTTGTGATGCTTGTGGCCATCATTTGGCTCAGCCGCTGGCTGCTGGTTCGTGCTTTTAGCTTTGACCGACGCAGCGCGGTGTTGGCAGGCTCTCCCGGGCATTTAAGCTATGTGCTGGGGCTTGGTCTCAGCTTTGATCTGGACACCACCCGGATCACAGTTGTGCAAACCGTGCGCCTACTGGCGCTGACCTTTCTGGTGCCGCTCGCAGCACTTGCCATGGGGATCACCGTGGATGCAGGCGTGCTGATCGCCGGGGCTTCAATGGCGTGGCATCACCTTTTGCTTGTGGCTGGTATCGCGCTGGTAGCGAGCCTTGTGCTAAAACGCCTCAACATCCCGGCCCCCTTCCTGCTCGGAGGGCTCTTCACCTCATCTGCGACCCATGTGATGGATCTGACGCCCGGAGCGCTACCACCCGGCCTCGCTTGGCCTGCCTTCCTGGTGCTCGGCACGCTGATCGGATCGCGCTTCACAACGATCACTCCGCGCGAGTTGGGCCAAAGCCTGATGGCAGGTCTGGGCAGCACCCTGATCGCGCTGATCTGTGCGGGCGTGGCGGCGGTGGTCATCGCGCCCTTGATCGACGTGCCGCTCATTCACGTGCTGGTGGCGTTCGCGCCCGGAGGCCTTGAGACGATGATCGCAACGGGCGCGGTGTTGGGCGCGAACCCCGGCTTTGTCGCGGCCTGTCATGTGCTCAGGCTCTTTATTCTCACGATTCTGGTGCCGATGATGCTGGGCAAGGCCGCTCAGCGCCCGAACGCATCCAGATCGTAATTTGCCAGCCCCAATTGCTGTGCTGCCTTCAGCGACAGCACCGCGCTGTCGAGCCCTTGCAAGGATTGATAGCGCCGGATCGCCGCTTGGGTTCGCGCATCCAGCACGCCCGTGATCGGCCCGATATAGCCGCCCCGCACCTCCAATGCGCGCTGAACAGAAGAGACGAACTCCGCGTCAAACGCAGGCGGGCAGGGGGCGCGGAACCAGAAGGGCCGCGCCGGGGTGACCACCACGTCCATCTCGGCTTTTCGGTAGATTGCAGGCTGCAACAAAACACCGTCCAGCCCGCGCTGTTCCGGGGCGACCAGCACGTCGCCAAGACCCTTGCCCATCACCGGCGGGATCATGTCGCGCGCCCAGCAGTTTTGCCCAAACGCTTCCGGTTCCGTCATGAAAATCTCGCCGCGCAACGCCCCGTCACCTGCCGAAGGGGGCAGGTTTGGCGTGCCCGGCTGGCAGGCCGACAGCAGCAAAACCAAGGGAAGGATCGCGCGCATCTACTCATCTCTCAAATCACGGCTCTCAGGGCCGCTTTCGCGCGAGCATACGCCAAATCCCTCGACCAGCCTAGGGGCACGACCCGTACACTCTCAGAATCCGCTGGCGCGCCTGAATTGGCTTGGCTAGAACCATCTGGACAACGTTTTTCAAGGAGCCAGTGACATGGCAAAAATCACTTATATCGAGCATGGCGGCACCGAGCATGTGGTGGACGTGGCCAACGGCCTGACCGTCATGGAAGGAGCCCGCGACAATGGCATTCCGGGGATCGAGGCCGATTGTGGTGGCGCTTGCGCGTGTTCGACTTGCCATGTCTATGTGCATCCCGACTGGGTCGAAAAGCTGCCCGCGGTGGACCCGATGGAAGAAGACATGCTCGATTTCGCGTTTGAGCCCAAGCCGGGCCAATCGCGCCTGACCTGCCAGTTGAAAGTGACCGACGATCTGGACGGCCTCGTTGTGCAGATGCCCGACAAGCAAATCTGATGCGCTGGGCGGCTTTTGCCTTGGCATTGGCCGCCAGCCCCGCTGTCGCTGAGATCACCAGCGCGCGCTACACCGATCCCACGACCCGCTACGCCCATGGGGTTCTGGGCGACGCGATTGAGCACGAGACCTTGGAAGTCACGCTTTCGACGGGCCAGACAGCCCGCGTGCACTGGTCAGACACGGTTGTCTTCGAGGACACAGAGCCGCGCGTGGTCGACGTCACCGGAGATGGTGCGCCCGAGGTAGTCGTCGTTGAAGCGCATCAAGACCTGGGCGCGCGCCTCTCGGTCTACCACCTTGCAGACGGTACGCTCACCCGTCTTGCCGAAACGCCTTTCATCGGCCGCACAAACCGCTGGCTTGCCCCCATTGGCGCCGCTGATCTGGACGGTGACGGTGCGATCGAGATCGCCTATATCGACCGACCGCACCTTGCCAAAACCCTCCGCGTCTGGCGCTTTGCAGATGGCGGTCTGACCGAGGTCGCCACCCTCGCAGGCCTTACCAACCACCGTATCGGTGAACGCGATATCGCCGGTGGTATCCGCGATTGCGGGCAGGGGCCTGAGATGATCGTAGCGGATGCGGTGTGGGAGCAGGTGGTGTCGGTGCGGATGAATGGCGACGGTCTATCTGCTCGTCCGATCACCCCGCATCAAGGCCGACAGAGCTTTTCCGCTGCGATGGCGTGCGGTGAATGACGACCCGTCCCGGGCTTGAGCCGGGACCTCCAAACTCAAGACCTCGGGTCAGGTCCGGGGCTGGGTCGCGAAAAATATTATCGCTTAGAGCGCCCGCCATCCGATATCGCTGCGGTAAAACCCTTCGGGCCAGTCCACCGCCTCTGCCATGGCATAGGCCCGATCCCGCGCCTCTTGTAGACTTGCGCCACGGGCGGTGACGTTCAGCACCCGCCCTCCCGAAGCCACAATGCATCCGTCCTTCTCAGACGTGCCCGCATGAAAGCACATCTCGAAACTGGTCTCTGCCAGATCGTCTAGTCCCTTGATGACACTGCCTTTTTGATAGGCACCCGGATACCCATCCGCCGCCATCACCACCGTCATCGCATGATCCTCAGCCCAATTCACGCGAGCCTCTGCCAGCCGTCCTTCGGCGCAAGCATGCATCAGATCCAAGGCCTGCGCCCCCAGTCGCATCATCAGAACCTGACACTCCGGATCGCCGAACCGGACGTTGTATTCCACCAGTCGAGGCTGCCCGTCTTGGATCATCAGACCGACATACAAAACGCCCTGATAAGGCGTGCCGCGCTTGGCCATCTCGGCCATTGTCGGACGTACGATCTCGGCCAGCGCCTTTTCGGCCAGCGTGTCGGTCAGCACCGGTGCAGGGGAGTATGCCCCCATTCCGCCCGTATTTGGCCCGGTATCGCCTTCGCCCACGCGCTTGTGGTCCTGCGCGGTGCCGATGGGTAGCACATCCTCACCATCGCACAGCACAAAGAACGAGGCTTCCTCACCTTCCATGAACTCTTCGATGACAACTTCCGCGCCCGCGCCGCCGAAGGCTCCGCTGAACATATCGTCCACGGCGGCCAGCGCTTCGCTTTCGGTCATGGCCACGATCACGCCTTTGCCCGCGGCCAAACCGTCGGCCTTCACCACGATCGGCGCTCCCTCTGCCCGGACATATGCCTTCGCCGCCTCAGCGTCCGTGAAGTGCCCATAACCTGCTGTCGGTGCATTCGCCGCATCGCAAATCTCTTTGGTAAAGGACTTGGATGCCTCCAAACGTGCCGCTTCCGCCGATGGTCCGAAACACAAAAGTCCCGAATCGCGCAGCCGGTCCGCGACCCCCGCCGCCAAAGGCGCTTCTGGCCCGATAATCACAAAATCAATCGCGTTTTCGTCGCAAAAAGCAGCCACTGCGCCGCCGTTTTCAATCTCCAACGCCGCACATTCCGCGATCTGCGCAATCCCGGCATTGCCAGGGGCCACGATCAGCCGATCGCATTTCGGGTTCTGCTTCACGGCCCAGGCCAACGCATGCTCACGCCCGCCCGATCCCAAAAGAAGAATATTCATGCGCGTCCCCCGCTTGGCCTTCGTTGCTCGGCGTTCTAAGCTGCGCTCGACCCAATCACAAGCGAGCGCGCATGTCCGATCTGATTGACGATGACCTGCCCGGCAGAAATGCCCCTGAATTCACCGTCACCGAAATTTCTGGTGCCGTGAAAAAGACAATCGAGGGGGAGTATTCCCATGTGCGCGTGCGCGGCGAAATTGGGCGTGTCTCGCGGCCCCGGTCGGGGCATATCTACCTTGATCTGAAAGATGACCGCTCGGTCCTAAATGGCGTCATCTGGAAAGGCGTCGCAGCACGCTTGCCCACGCAACCCGAAGAAGGGCTAGAGGTCGTCGCGACCGGCCGCCTGACGACATTCGGCGGCCAATCCAAATACCAGATGGTGATCGAAGACATCGCGCCTGCGGGTATGGGCGCGCTTATGGCGATGCTGGAGAAGCGCAAAAAGGCGCTCGCCGCAGAAGGCCTTTTTGACCCCGCCAGCAAGAAGCCGATCCCCTACCTGCCTGAGATCATTGGCGTCGTGACCTCACCTTCCGGGGCTGTGATCCGCGATATCCTGCATCGGCTACGCGACCGCTTCCCGCGGAAAGTCCTGATCTGGCCCGTCGCCGTGCAAGGGGCCAATTGCGCGCCCGAGGTAGCCCGCGCCATCGAAGGTTTCAACGCCTTCACCCCCGGCGGCGCGCTTCCACGACCCGATCTGATCATCGTTGCGCGCGGCGGTGGCTCCCTCGAAGACCTCTGGGGCTTTAACGAAGAAGCGGTCGTGCGTGCCGCCGCCTTGTCCCAAATCCCGCTTATCTCCGCCGTGGGTCACGAGACCGACACAACCCTCATCGACTTTGCCTCGGATGAACGCGCGCCCACACCGACCGCTGCTGCCGAACGCGCGGTTCCTGTCCGCCTCGAGTTGCTCAACTGGGTCGAAGCCCAGGACGCCCGGTTAACCCGCGCCCTGACAGGGATCATCACTCAGAAGGGCCAGCGCCTTCGCGATCTGTCCCGCGCGCTGCCGCGCCCCGAGACCCTTGCCCAAAGCGCTCGCCAGCGCCTCGACGTGATGGAGGATCGCCTCCCCGCTGCGCTCACTGCTGCGGCCAATCGCAAACGCGTGGCGCTTTCGGAGGCCGCAGGATCTCTCCGCCCTGCCACACTCACCCGCGCGTTGAAGGATCAGGACCGCCGCGTGCAGGACCTCGGCAAACGCCTCGCCCCCGGGCTATCTCGTGCTGCTACTTTCGAAAAACGACGCCTGGACCAGCAACTCGTGCGCCTGCGCCAGGCCAGCCCCGCCCGCGATCTGGCCCGCAAAAAAGAACGTCTGACGTCTCTCTCCACCCGGCTCATCGCGCGCGCGCAAACCGATCAGGCGAGCCGCCAGCGCAAACTGGATGCGCTCGACCGGCTCCGCGAAACGCTCGGATATAAAGAAACTCTGAAACGTGGCTATGCGGTTGTGCGTGGGGACGGCGACGTCACCACGACCAAAGCCAAAGCAAAGGCCGCCAAATCATTGGAAATCGAATTCGCTGACGGGCGCCTCACCCTTGGAGCCTCTCCGAAATCCGCGCCCAAAAAACCCAAAGCCGCACCCCCGGAACAGGGCACACTCCTCTAGCGATGCATTAACCTTAGGCGATTGTATATTTGACAAACCCACGGGAAAAGCATAGTTTAATCTCAACAAGTTAGAGGTTATCGCAATGTCCGTTCTTTCCGCCCCCTACATGCACGACGAAGCAGCAGCTTTTGCACACGTTGAATCCATGCTCTGGGCCGATGGTCCAGTCTGCCCCCACTGTGGCGTAGTTGATAAGGCATATCGCCTTGAGGGCGTCCGCACGAAGCCTTCCAAGAAAAACCCCGAAGGCAAAGAGCGTCACGGCTTGTGGAAGTGCCGCGAGTGCCGTGGCCAGTTCACCGTGCGCAAAGGCACGATCTTCGAGGAAAGCCACCTGCCGCTACACCTGTGGCTGCAAGCAATTCACCTGATGGTGTCCAGCAAGAAGGGTATCAGCAGTCACCAGCTTCACCGCGTTCTGGGCATCACCTACAAGTCCGCTTGGTTCCTGACCCACCGCATCCGCGAGTGCATGCGCACTGGCGATCTGGCAACACCCATGGGCAGCGGTGGCGGCACTGTGGAAGTTGACGAGACATTCATTGGTCAAGACCCAGATCGCCCTAAAAAGAAGGGCGAGCGTCACTATCACCACAAAATGAAGGTGGTGACGCTTGTGGATCGTGACACGCGCCGCTCCAAGTCCATCGTGGTCGACCAGCTTAACAAGAAAACGCTCCTGCCGATCTTGCAAGAGAACATCGCGCAAGAGGCAGTGCTGCACACAGATGAAGCGGGCTGGTACAAGGCCATCGGTAAAGAGTTCGGCGGTCACGCCAGCGTCCAGCACAATGCAGGTGAGTATGTGCGCGGCAAGGTCACGACAAACACGGTTGAAGGCTTCTACAGCATCTTCAAGCGCGGCATGAAGGGTGTGTATCAGCACTGCGGCAAGCGGCACCTACATCGCTATGCGGCGGAGTTCGACTTCCGCTACAACAACCGCATTGCAAATGGTGTTGATGATGCGGAGCGGGGTCAGATCGCGTTGAAAGGTGTCGTAGGCAAGCGCCTTACTTACACCCAGTAGATACGCAATGATGCAAACCATTGTGGTTGCGTCAGCAAAGACTTCACCTCAGATGAAAAGTAACCAAAATGATCATGTGGTGGCAAAAAAACCTTGCACGGTGCCGGTTCGCCGGTTGCGTCACTGCAAAAAAAAGAGGGAGCAGTTTTTGCTCCCTCCCGATTTTAAGGTAAGTCAGGTTTTAATTCGAAACGCCTTCTTACCATACCACTTGGCCCATATTTTGCGACCATCTTTGGTCGTGATGTAAGGGCGGTAGATGACCTTTTTGTCATCGTTCAAGTTGTCCATGTCAGGTTCCTTTCCTGTCGGACGTGACCACTCCCTCAGATTGCTTGCAACGGCGTTTTTCTGGGGGGGTGGGCCTTCTCAGCGAAGTATCAGAAAGATCCTTCACCCGAAGTTCTCAAAGGGGTGACAGCGCTTGGCATCCCCGTGTATTTCTTTAGGCGATAGTTGCTGCCATCATAAACAACTACGTCATCCTGCTTAAGCCTAGATAGCAGGCTGGAAACTGATCCGCGATCCAGCGGATCACCGCTGGCTTCACTCAATTCTACTGCCTTAGCAGCATTCAGCCCGCTCCTGCCCTGTGCCTCAAGCATTTCAAGAACCCGAACCTTCACGGACCCCTTTGGCGCTCTTCGGCCAGTTTTTTTGGTTGGCTCTTCTCCCAGCAAGTCCAGTACAAGCGCTTCCTGCGCTTGTAATTTTTCGGTCTCCCTTTGATGCTTGTCTATTTCTCGCCTTATACCCTTAAGGCGTTCTCTTAAGTCTTTCATCTTTGGCGCTTTCGACATAGCGGCCTCCGTATTGTGGTGGCCCCGGTGGGATTCGAACCCACAAACCTTGCACGGTGTCCGTTTTAAAGACGGCTGCGTCTACCGATTCCGCCACGGGGCCTATGTTGTGCGGGGCAAGCCCGCCTACGCAACATCCTGTGGCATCAGTGGCTTACGAGTCAATCGCAATTTGCGTTTTAACTAATGCATCAGAATAAGATACTGAAATTAAACGATTTGCAGTTTGCGTCACAAAATTTGACAAGACCTATTGTGTGAAGTGGTCCTAGTGGTCGCGAATCAGTAGTGTAAAGGCATGGAAAAAAAGAAAACCCAACTAGACCGCTTCAAAGAAGCCGCCCGCGAGTTAGAAGCGGACGACGACGAAGCGAAGTTCAACGAAAAGCTTGACAAGCTGGTGAAGCAGAAGCCGGACGACAAGAAGGCTGACGATTGAGGTATTGAGTTACCTTATCCTATGGGGTATCATATTACCCATGAAGTTGCCTGAATTAAAAGATATCCCAACTTGCGACCTTCACGCCGAACTCATCAAGCGGGAAGGCGTTTCATCTGTTTTTCTGGGGCCAGACGACGAAATCAAAAAAGTGGTCCGTGGACCCGCGTGGGTTGTGGTGAACCGCGACTAATATCTGTCTTTGATATGATCGTTGTAGAATTGGCCCTTGGACCCAGACGCTAAGAACGCGCTATAAACACTCTCTGGGACACTGGGGTAATCATAGCGCCCACTTTCATGAAACCAGATAGACAACGTGCCTCCGCTCCATTCAATGCGACTTATGGCTGACGAACTCACAAATGGCATGCCCGAATCCCCTCATTACAGAGGCCGAGCATCCCCGCTAGCTACGGGTTTGTCAAATATACAATCGCCTAACCTTAACGCGCCTCTACCGGCTTTCTTTTGTCCAAAAATACCTGAAACGCGTCACCCGCCGTCAGACACCCACCTCTGGCCCAAGGCACATCATCGGTTCATCGGCCTCTCCGGCCTCATACAAAACCGTTGAACTTGGATCATTCTCGAACTGCGCCACCAATCCGCCGGGCTGCTCGAAAAAGGACCAGCATTGCGGTGTCGGATTGTCGTCATAGACGAAGCAGATCAGGTCATTCTCTTCATACCAGATGCCATCCTTGCATTCGCCATCCAGAAAGGACCACCGCACCCGCCGATTGTCGAAATACTCTTCAACCCCGTAGGGCTGCCCGGCTTGCCCGAAGTAAAGCGTTTTTCCCATGACATAGGCTTCAAACTCGGCGGCGGACATCGGCTCTGCCGCCTGAACAGGCAGGGCAAATGCGATCAGAAAAAGGGCAATGCGGATCATGGGTCAAACCTGCCAGACTGCGCTTGCAATGACCACTCATGATCTGTTTATTCGGCGGCCATCCGCAGTTGTGATCCGACGCCGACACGCCATTCCATCGCGCGCGCGTCCATGATCTTGCGCCAAAACGGCGGATAGAGGGCGAGCACGGCCATGGTTGGCAAGCTACGGGGCAACATCGGTGCATCTTCCGCATCCGGTAGGGTCAGCCCCGGATAGCGCTTGCCCGGATGCGCATGATGATCCGAATGGCGCGGCGCGTTGAGCATCAGAGCAGAGCTGAACCAATGCGGCGCGTTCCAACTGTGCCGGGCCACCACTGGCTCAGGTTTGCCGTTTGGCATTATCTGCCGCACCAGCCCGTAATGCTGGACATAATCCGACAGCAATAACTGCATCTGCGCGTATGCCGCCAACCCGAGCAGCGTCAACACGCCTCCAAGTCCACCGATCAGGGCAGCACATCCCAAAAAGATGGCGGACCCGCCCAAGTAGCCCGTATAAGGATGCCGCCATAGCCGCACCGTGCCGTCGCGTTGCTGCAAAAGAGATGTCTCAATCTCAAGGCCCGCCTTGAACGACCCGCCCCATGCGCGGATCGCATAGGCATAAAACGATTCGCCCAAACGTGCGGTGTTCGGGTCATCCGTAGTCCCGATATAGCGATGGTGAATCCGCGTATGCGCGCTCGTATGATGGCCAAACAAAAGCGAGGTATAGACCCACGCCCCCAGCCTGCGCAGCCCGCGCGACGATCTGTGGATCAGCTCATGCGCATTGGAATTGGACACCTGCCCAAAGAAGATCCCAAAGGCTGCAAATAGCCCCGCTTTCTCCCATCCTGTGTGAAAGCCGTCCCAAGATATGGCCCAGATTGCGACACCAAGCAGCACATAATGTGCCACCGCAAGGAACGCGGACAGTGTATCAGCGGCAGGAAATTCGGATCCTTCCGGCGCATCCTGCCCGGCAAAGGCGACCAATTCATCCATCGCAAAGGTGAAAACCGTCAGACAGGCCAGCGCGACCGCGACAAAGGCGCCACCGAACGCGGCGGCGGCCAGCAAAAGCGGGATGGGGATCAGCGTCGCGGCTGCAAACAAGGTCACTGGTCTGGTCATTCAGGGTGCTACACACACGTCGGTGCAGCTTAGCATAAAGACCTGCGCGGTGCAGACAAACGCGCTGTTTCCCCAGCAGAAACCGCGCCGCGCCCTTTGCATCTGGTCCGCGCAAGGCGTAAGTGCAAAGCAGTAAGCGACGAGGGGCGGGCGATGGCCTTTTTCAAGAAACTCAAAGAGCGGCTTTTCAAGTCATCCTCCAAGATCGAGGAAGGGCTGGACGCCATCGTCGAAGACGGCGGCGCCGAAGAAACAGTTGCGGCGATAGAGGTCGCAGAAACCGTTGAAGAAATCGTTGACCCCGAACCGGTAATCGACAGGCTTCCCGAACCCGAACCCGAACCCGAACCCGAACCCGAACCCGAACCCGAACCCGAACCCGAACCCGAACCCGAACCCGAACCCGAACCCGTCGATGAAGTGATGGCCGAAGACGCCGCAGCGCTAGGCGAAGTGCAGCGCGAGGCAGAGGTGCTCTCGGACGATCCGGTTGACGCCGACCTAATCCAGCCCGACCCCCTTCCTGAGCCTGAGCCTGAGCCTGAGCCTGAGCCTGAGCCTGAGCCTGAGCCTGAGCCTGAGCCTGAGCCTGAGCCTGAGCCTGAGCCTGAGCCTGAGCCTGAGCCGATCCGCATCGAACAAGCGGTCGAACCCGCGTCAGAGCCTATACCCGATCCTGCTGCCAAACCTGGCATTCTCGGCCGCCTGCTGGGTCGCGGCGCACCTGCAAAAACTGTCGTCAAACGCACGCTCGACGATGACATGCTCGAACAGCTTGAAGAGCTGCTTATCACAGCCGATATGGGCGTCGACACGGCACTACGTGTGACCGCTAATATGGCCGAAGGCCGCTTCGGCAAAAAGCTCTCCGCGGACGAAATCAAACAACTGCTCGCCGACGAGGTCACCCGCATCATGGAGCCGGTCGCCAGACCGCTACCCATCTACCCCAAGACCCCGCAAGTGGTGCTGGTTGTCGGCGTCAACGGTTCCGGCAAAACCACCACCATTGGCAAACTTGCCAGCCAGTTTCGTGCGGCGGGCAAAAAGGTCGTTATCGCCGCCGGTGACACGTTCCGCGCCGCTGCTGTCGAACAGCTTCAGGTCTGGGGCGAAAGGGCCGGCGTGCCCGTGCTGACCGCCCCCGAAGGCTCAGACCCCGCAAGCCTCGCCTTCGACGCGATGACCCAAGCCGAAGCCGATGGCGCGGACCTGCTCATGATCGACACCGCAGGCCGCCTGCAAAACCGCGCCGACCTGATGGAGGAACTTGCCAAAATCGTGCGTGTCATCCGCAAGAAAGACCCAGAGGCCCCGCACAACACGCTGCTTGTCCTCGATGCGACGACAGGCCAAAACGCGCTCTCACAGGTCAAGACCTTTCAGGAACTGGCGGACGTCTCGGGCCTCGTGATGACGAAACTCGACGGCACGGCAAAAGGCGGCGTGCTGGTCGCCCTTGCCGATAAGTTCGGCTTGCCGATCCACGCCATTGGCGTTGGTGAACAGATCGACGACCTCGCCCCTTTCGACCCCGAGGATTTCGCCAAAGCGCTGACCGGCCTCGAATGACCCGTCTCACCTTTGCCCAAATATTCTGGGGGTCTGGGGGCAAAGCCCCCAGCCGCCGCCGTTGAGCGACTGGCTTCTCTCTATCGAAGGCACCGAGACCGGGCACACTGTGGCCCTTATCCTCGCACTGACAGCCGCCTTCCTCCATGCCGTCTTTGGCGCCCTTCAAAAAGGCAAGCACGACCCCTGGACCTCCCGCGCCAGCATTGATTTCTGCATCTTCTGGTTCGCCCTGCCCATCGCGCTCTTCGTCGTTCCTTGGCCCGAAGGCCCTGAATGGTGGCTCTTCGTGGGCGCTTTGGTGATCCACTTCATCTACAAAGTCGGCATGGCCATGGCCTTCGAGCGCGGGGCTTTCACTGTCGTCTACCCGGTTGTGCGTGGCACTGGTCCGCTGTTCACCGTCATCGGTGCGGGTATCATTTTTGGGGAGCAGTTCACCATCGGCCAATGGGGCGGTGTGGCTGTGCTGCTCACCGGCATCTTCGGGCTGGCGCTTTATAACTACATTTTCCTCGTGCAGGACCGTGCCTCGCTGACGCCCGCGCTGCTGCTGGCGGTCTTCACAGGCCTGATGGTGGCGATCTACACGACCTACGACGC
The DNA here is from genome assembly GCF_020177595.1 of Cognatishimia sp. MH4019. Lineage (GTDB taxonomy): Bacteria > Pseudomonadota > Alphaproteobacteria > Rhodobacterales > Rhodobacteraceae > JAHTBL01. Next base: position 103,050 of record NZ_JAHTBL010000006.1, read on the forward strand.
CTACGGCATCCGCACCACGCCTGATCCGTTCACCTTCCTGGCGTGGTTTTTCTTCATCACCTCGATCGACTTTCCGCTGCTATGGCTTTGGCGCGTGCGTACCGGGCGCTCCACGGCACCCCCGCTGGCGCCACTTCTCCAACGCGGAGCCATTGGCGCGCTGGTTGCCTTCGGCTCTTTCGGCTCGATCATGATGGCCACCCGGCTCGACAAGGTCGGTGAAGCGGCGATCCTGCGCGAAACATCCACCGTTTTCGCGGCTTTCATCGGCTGGATCTTTCTGAAAGAGACCGTTGGCCCCCGCCGCATTGCCCTTATGGCCTTGATTGCGGCAGGCGCGGTGATAGTTGAGATGGCAGGCTAAGGAGACCTCATGGAACGCGACATCAATCCGCTGGCAAAAACCCTGCTCGAACTGGGCCCGCCGCTTCTCTTTTTTGTGCTCTACCTGCGCATTCAGGATGAAACCTATCTTTGGGGCGGGATCGAATATTCGGGCTTTATCGTGGCCACCATCGCTTTCATCCCACTCTTGCTGATCTCGATGGCGGTGCTGTGGTTCATGACCGGTAAACTCAGCCGGATGCAAATATTTACCGCGTTCATGGTCATCTTCTTCGGAGGCCTCACCGCGTGGTTTAATGACGAGCGGTTCTTCAAGATGAAGACCACGCTTGTCTACGGCTTTTTCGCGCTGCTTTTGGGTATCGGTCTGGCGCAAGGCAAAAGCTATCTGGCCTATGTCATGAATGAGATGATGCCGATGGAAGACGAAGGCTGGATGATCCTGACCCGCCGCCTGTGTCTGGCGTTTATCGCTCTTGCCGTAACCAATGAAATTCTGTGGCGCACGCAGTCAACAGATCTGTGGGTCAAGGTGGAGACCTTCGGCTTCCCATTGGCGCTCTTTGCCTTTTTGTGGTGGCAAATCATCGCCTTGCAGAAATACGTTATAGAGCCGGACGAGAGAGGCTGACCGGGCATTTTGAATATTTTGACCAGAATGAAGCTCAGGCTTTGCGTTTAAACAGCAAGTCCTGCGCCTTCTTATCTGCTTCCAGATTGGATCGTTCATCCCGATGCAGCGCGCGGCCCTTCTGGACGCCCTCGCGACTGCCCACAAGATCAAGCCAGCGCGCTAGGTTTGGCTTGTCATCCAGCGTCTGCTCTTGCCCTTCCCAGAGCGAGGCCCAAGGCCAGATCGCCATATCCGCAATCGAGAAGAAATCGCCAGCGACATACGCGTTTGACGCCAACTGCGTGTCCAGCACCATATAGAGCCGTCCCGTCTCGGCCCGGTAGCGGTCCTTGGCGTAGGGCAGATCATTGGGCGGGTCCATCGCAGGGGCGTATTTCAGGAAGTGGTGCGCTTGGCCCGCCATCGGCCCAACGCCGCCCATCTGCCACATAAGCCATTGGTCCACCGCCACGCGGTCCCGCTCGGTCGGGCCGCCGAATTGACCTGTCTTGCGCGCGAGGTATTGCAGGATTGCGCCCGATTCAAAGATCGAAATCGGCGCGCCATCGGGCCCATCCGGGTCCACAATCGCGGGCATTCGGTTGTTGGGTGCGATCTTCAGAAAGTCCGGTTTGAATTGATCTCCGGCCCCGATATTCACCAGATGGGTTTCATAGGGCAGGCCCATTTCCTCAAGCGCAATGGACACTTTCCAGCCATTGGGCGTGGGCCAGTAATAAAGATCAATCATGCGGGCGCTCCCTTTGCAGTTCCCTGCAGGATCGCAGGTTTTGCGGTAGGAACAAGGGGCAGGCGGCTCCATTTCGGTTGCATTTGGGCAGGCAAGGCCGCGCGCAGCTGCGTCATCGGCAGCGTTTCCGGTGCGCGCAGCAGGCGTTTGTAGAAGGGAAACGCGCCGGGGCGCAGGTAGCAGGACCAGTGGCAGACGGCGCGGTTTGAAGGCGCCAAGCGGTGGCCCAGCCGTGCCAGCCCCGCTTCTGTTTGCGGGTGATCGAGCTGAATATCGAGCCAGTTAGGCGCGCCCCCAGGCAGCCCCAGCCCAAGAACAGGGGCTGCTTGCGGGACCGCGCGGGCGAGCAATGTGTCGAAAAGGTCATTCTCCCGCGCTGTAATGTTGAAAACTTCCGCCGCATCGCCTGCCACGCTGGTCAATGCCGCCTCTGCATGATCGGTCCAGTCGGCTGGCGACAGCAGAATGACCCGGTTCAGGGCCGGGCCCTCAAGCCGCGCCATCGCCTCAAGCACAACACGCGCGCCCAGTGAATGGGCAATCGCGTGGATCGGGCGCGCTGGGTTTTGAGTTTGCAGCGTTTCGATGATCCGCGCCAGCGCTGCACCCGCCTCCAAAGCGGCTTCCGTCACCCGCCAAATCGCGCCGCGCGCGTGCCAGCCAAAGCCAAGCGCCAGACCGTCCTCCGCCCGCCCGCGAAACCCCAAATGGCGCGGCCAACTGACGGCACTTCGCCGCCCCGGCGAAGGGGTCATCGACAGGATATGGTCAAACGGGTCATGGCGCGGCAGATCGGGAGAGAATTTGTAGCCATGCACCATGACGATGATCGGGCCGGGGCCATCGGGCAACCGCGGCATGGGACCGTTTGCTGTCAGGGCGTGCAAAACCATCTCAAAGCTCTCCACAACATCTTGTGGTCGCCTGATGCCTTGCGACTATGACACAGACATAAAACCGCCATGACAGCTCTATGACGGCGCTTGACGTCCCGCCGCCACGGGCCTATCCAACCCTCGTGGCGATTTGTCTTCCGGATTGCGGGCCACGTTAAACATGCTGCTAAAGAGGTCAGGGTTGAACCCCCGGCGTCTATTGAACGGTGGGGGTTTTTTTGTGGCCGACCCCTTGATGACACGGCCCGAAGGAGAACGAGATGAGCGATTGGAAACCCCGGACCAAAGCGGTTCATGACGGGACACGTCGCAGCCAATATGGCGAGTTGAGCGAGGCGATTTTCCTCACCCAGGGCTTTCACTACCCAACGGCAGAGGACGCCGAAGCGCGGTTCCTCAAAGCAGGCGAGGACGAGTTCGTTTACGCTCGTTACGGAAACCCCACCGTGCGCATGTTTGAAGAGCGCATCGCGTCCCTTGAGGGCTGCGAAGACGGGTTTGCGACGGCCAGCGGCATGGCTGCTGTCAACGGCGCCTTGGTGTCGATGCTGAAAGCAGGCGATCACGTGGTCGCGGCGCGGGCGCTTTTCGGCTCATGCCTTTACATCCTCGAAGAAATCTTGCCGCGCTACGGGGTTGAGGTCACGTTGATCGACGGCACCGATCTTGATGCTTGGAAAGGCGCGATCCGTTCCGACACGACGGCTGTGTTCTTCGAGTCGATCTCCAATCCCACGCTGGAAGTCATTGATATCAAATTCGTTTGCGATCTGGCCCATGCGGTTGGCGCCACGGTGATCATCGACAATGTCTTCTCCACCCCTGTCTATTCCCGCGCGGTGGAGCTAGGGGCCGATGTCATCATCTACTCCACTACCAAGCATATCGACGGACAGGGCCGTGCGCTGGGCGGCGTGATCCTTGGCAGTCGTGACTTCATCCGCGGCACGGTCGAGCCTTACATGAAGCACACGGGCGGCTCGATGAGCCCGTTCACGGCGTGGATGATGCTCAAAGGGTTGGAAACGCTTGACCTGCGCGTCCGCGCGCAGACCGCCTCGGCGCATGCGCTCGCCGAAGCTCTTGACGGCAACCCTAAACTGGCACGCGTGATCTATCCGCATCTGGCGTCTCATGCGCAATATGACCTTGCCAAAGCGCAGATGGCGGCAGGTGGCACAATCCTGTCGATTGATGTGAAAGGCGGGCGAGATCCGGCTTTCCGGCTGCTGAATGCACTCGAAATCTTCTCGATTTCGAACAATCTGGGAGATGCCAAATCTATCGTGACGCCGCCGGCCGCCACGACGCATCAGCGCCTTCCGCAAGAGCAAAAGGACCTGCTCGGTATCACTCCCGGCCTGATCCGCATCTCGGTAGGTTTGGAAGACACCCAGGACCTCATCGCAGACCTCACCCAAGCGCTGGAGGTCGCTTGAGCCATGTGGGTCCGCAGATACAAGCCGGGCGACGCCGCCGCCTGCGCCATGCTGTTTTACCGCGCGGTGCATGAGGGGGCGTCCGGCGCCTACACGGCAGAGCAACGCGACGCCTGGGCCAAGCAGGTTCCAGATACCGAATATTGGCACAAGCGCTTGTCAAATGACGTCTGTTTCGTGGCCGAACGGAACGGCGCTGTCGCCGGTTTCATGACGCTTGAACCGGACGGCCATGTGGGGCTGACCTATGTCGCGCCCGAGGAAATGGGCAAAGGCACGGCGGCTGCCCTATATGCGGCTCTGCTCAATGAGGCAGCGGTCAAGCGCTTGAAATCGCTGACAACAGAGGCCAGCCACCTTGCCAGACCGTTCTTCGAGAAGTTCGGCTGGAAGGTCGTGACACCGCAGCAGGTCGAACGGCACGGTGTCCTGATCCCCAATTACAAAATGCGCTGCGATCTTTGATCCGATCCCCCCGCGCGCCCGTAATAAGATGCGTACTGGTTGAAACACACCGTGTTGGTTCCCTATATGTTTGGGGCTGGCCCGCACCCAAAGGGGGGAAATTGCCATGAATATCCATTCCACTGATCTTGACCGTAACCCAAGCCGTGAAGAGGCCGAAGCGGCCCTCGCGCTGCTGCGCCGTTGGGCCGTCGACGCTGGTGAGACCGAGGTCAAAACCCTCGATCCGCTCGTGGCACGGCTGATCCCGGGCGCCGAAATGTCGAACTATCCGGCACTTGCCCGTGCCTACCCCGAAGATTTTACCGTCGATGCCGCCTACAAGGCCTCAATGCCTGATCTGCAGAATGGCCCGACCTCGCTTATCCGCGGGGCGAAGCAGCAAATCCAGCATGTGGGGATTTCCAATTTCCGCCTGCCGATCTCTTTCAAGACCCGCGACAACGGCCCTCTGACGCTGGAAACCTCCGTCACTGGCACCGTGTCCCTTGAGGCTGAAAAGAAGGGCATCAACATGTCGCGCATCATGCGCACCTTCTACCGCCGGGCTGAAGAGACGTTCTCTTTCGAGGTGATCGAAGCCGCCTTGGACGACTACAAAACCGATCTGGAGAGCTTCGACGCCCGCATCCAGATGCGCCTGTCCTTCCCGGTGAAAGTCGACAGCCTGCGCTCTGGCCTGTCGGGCTATCAATACTATGACATTGCGCTCGAATTGGTCGAACAGAACGGCGTGCGCAAGAAGATCGTGCATCTGGACTACGTCTATTCCAGCACCTGCCCATGCTCGCTGGAACTCAGCGAACATGCCCGCCAGATGCGCGGTCAGCTAGCCACACCGCATTCGCAACGCTCTGTTGCGCGTATCTCGGTCGTGTTGGACCCCGATGCGCCAACACTCTGGTTTGAAGACCTGATCGAGCTGTGCCGCGCCGCCGTGCCAACCGAGACGCAAGTGATGGTCAAACGCGAAGACGAACAGGCTTTTGCCGAACTGAACGCAGCTAACCCGATCTTCGTCGAGGACGCGGCACGCTCATTTTGCAAACAGCTGCAAAACGACGCCCGTATCGGTGACTTCCGCGTGATCGCCAGTCATCAGGAAAGTCTGCACAGTCACGACGCGGTGTCCGTGCTGACCGAAGGCGCTACCTTCGCCTCTGACAGCCTTGATCCCAAACTGTTCAATACGCTCTTCCACGTCGGCTAGGCCTTCATCTTTGCCCAAGTACTCTAGGGGGGTCAGGGGGGACAACGTCCCCCCTGCCTTCGTTTATGCAGACTGAAACCAGCCCAACCGCCGGAAAATCAGCCAATCCAGCGCAAGCGCCACGATTAACGACAGTCCCATCAGCGGCAGCAAGATCATCAGCGCGATGACCAAAGGGATCATGCCGGTGCCAAGTGCTGCGTCGGGGGCCGCAGGCACGCCCAAAGACCCAGCAGGCCGCCGCATCCACCATGCGACAAAGCCCGACACCGAAAGCACGACACCCAGTGCCGCCGCCAGCGTGTTCTGCGCCAGATTGAGCCAGCCATAAAGCTCGCCTTGGTGGAACGAGATGCCCAGCGACACCCCTTGCGCCAGCGCCGGGTTCTTCTCGAAATCATGCCGTTTCAGCACCGCACCACTATATTGATCCACGATCAGCTCGGTCTGCTCGAACCTGTTTTTACTGGCCGAGCGCACCCAATAGGCGCCCCCAGCACCTTTTGCAGGACGCATTTCAAGCGGGTAGACCAGCCCTTCGCTGCGCGCGACTTCAAAGACTTCCGCATAAGCGACCGGAAACCCTTCCGAGGTGGTCGAGCCTGGTACATCGCCGCCAAAGCGCAGGCTCTTTGACTTGGTGCCGGTCTGCTCCTGCACATAGCTCAGACCGCCGCCCCAGACATCCGTCCAAGGCAGGCCAGTGACAATGATCGGTACGATCAGGATCGTCGCCAGAAACCCGGTGAACAAATGCGTTTCCCGCCAGAAAGATCGGCCCGACCCACCGGGCAGCCGGAAGACCTGCCCCCATGTGCGCTGTCCGCGCGGCCACCACAGGTAAATCCCTGTGACGAACATCACGATGGCCCAATGGGCGGCAAGTTCGACGAATTTCGTACCGAAATCCCCCAGCAGAAGCTCTCCGTGGAATTTGCGAAGCAGGCGCATCGCGGTTTCATCCCGCGGCACTGTGGCCAAAACTTCCGCCGTATAAGGATCAACCCACGCCAAGGAGCGCACGTTCTCAGCATCGTTGAACTCAATCAGGGTCGAGCGTGCGGGGTCGCCATAAACTGTCACCCCGCGCAGCCGGGTCACACCCGCGGCGTCTTCCACAGCGGCGACTTGCGCCTCGTAAGACATCCGAGCGTCTTGCACAGTGACAGACATGCGGTCGGCGTAAAGCCAAGCCTCGATCTGTGGTTTATAAAGGTAAATGCCTCCGGTAAGCGAAAGCATGGCCAGAAACGGCAACACGTAAAGCGACGCCAAAAAGTGCCATTTCCAGATAAGTCGATAAAATGCGCCGCCGGTCGTGCTCGACCGCGCAGCCGCCGGAGCGGTTGAATCCGTCATGATGTATCCTGTCGTTAGGTTTGGTTTGAAAGAAAGGTCTTCAAACCACGACAGGTGGCGCGCGACTGGGCGCAGGTCTCTGCAAGACAGACCGCAAGGGCTGCCGGTTTTCATGCTGGATGAAACGGTCTTGGTGGTCGCGGGCCAATTGCTGCCAGAACTGCGGCGCGCGCAGGGCGACAGGTGGCACATCGGCACTCAGACAGGGTGCGCTGTCAGTGGCGACCTGTTCGATGGGGTTGCCCTCTGCATCCACGAGGATCGTCACCATATCGGCGCCTGTGCAGATCACATAGCTCTGAACACCGGGCAGAAAGCCAACCACAGCTGCGGAGACTTTGGGCCAGATCAGGCCCAGTGTCAGGCACAGCACCAAAAGCCCGCGCAAGACGAAGGCAACAGATACGCGGTTTAGGGTAGCAAGGTCACTCATGACAGATTTGCTTAACGGCCTGACTTCATGCGTCGATATTGCGACGTGCAACGTCTTACGGTATTTCTAACGCCACGGAAAGCTCTGCCCGGCGGTGATACATTCATTTTGTAGGTCGGTGCTAAGGGTCATTGTAAAACAATATTTTAGATCAGGAGTTACTATGCAAAACTGGATCAAACGGAGCCTCGTCATTGGCGCAACCTCTCTTGCACTGGCCGGCTGCATGGACGGCGCAAGCACCGGCACGACAACCGCAAGCATGAGCACATCCGACACGATGATGTCGCGGGCCGAGACTTTGGCTGCGCGCGGATCGGTCACCTCTGCTCAACTGACCGAGGCATTCGAAACTGGCGTGCAAACCCAGGCGGTTCAAGACACCGAAGCCGGAACCAATTTTGCAAATAGCTGCAATCGGTTGAAATCGACGACCGACAACTCAGCGGGTCTGAATGCGCTTGGTGCGGACGCGTCTTTGACCTTTGCCAGATGTGCCGGCTTTTTCAGCTAAGCCAAACAGCAGCCCCCGGCGGTTCACGCGTATACAACATCATCAGGGTGACATAAGCACCTCTGCTTGACAGCGTATGCCCTGCGGGCCAAGCCTGCACAGATGTTTGACCTGCGTCCCGTCGGATACGTGATCGGCCTGTTGGTGGCCTGCCTCGGCGTGACGATGCTGGCGCCGCTTGTTGCTGATCTGATTGCCGGAAACGGCCATTGGCCTGCCTTTCTGGAAAGCGCGATCATCACCACCTTCACCGGGGGGCTGGTCGCGCTGTCATGCCAGAACGGTGTGAAGGAAGGCCTTACGATCCAGCAAACCTTCCTGCTGACCACCGGTGTCTGGCTGACACTTCCACTATTCGGCGCGCTGCCCTTCATCTTCGGCGCGACCGAGGCGCGCTTCATCGACGCCTTCTTCGAGGCGATGTCCGGCCTCACAACCACCGGAGCCACGGTTTTTGCAGGCCTTGATGCGCTGCCCGACGGGCTGCTCCTTTGGCGCGGTATTCTGCAATGGCTGGGCGGCATCGGCATCATCGTTGTCGCGATGGTGTTCCTGCCGGAACTGCGCGTTGGTGGTATGCAGATCTTCCGCTCGGAAGGCTTCGATACATTTGGCAAAATCCTGCCCCGCGCGACGGAAATCTCGTCTCGCATCTCGGTGATCTATATCGGCATCACTTTGATGTGCGGCATCGCATATATGACCACCGGCGTCGGTGCGCTGGATGCGATTGTCCACGCGATGACCACGGTTTCCACGGGCGGTTTTTCGACCTTCGACGCCTCTTTCGGTGCCATGCCCCCCGCTGCCGAATATGTCGCCGCGCTCTTTATGATCGCGGCCGCGCTGCCATTCGTGCGCTACGTGCAGCTGATCTCCGGCGCGCCCGAGGCGCTTTGGAAAGACAGCCAGATCAAGACCTTCCTGACAATCATCGTTGTGCTTGCGGGCGCGCTGAGCGTCTGGCTTTTCATCAGCGTCGGTGGTTCCGAAATCGCCTTCCGCAAGGCGCTGTTCAACACCGTGTCGATCCTGACCGGGACTGGCTATGCCAGCGCGGATTATATGCAATGGGGCAGCTTTCCGGTCATGGTCTTCTTCCTGATGGGCCTGATTGGCGGCTGCGCGGGCTCCACCTCCTGCTCGATCAAGGTGTTCCGCTACCAATTGCTTTTCGCGTCAATCCGCGCGCAGGTGCGCAAAATCCACTCGCCGCATGGACTTTTTGAACCGCGCTACCAAGGCCGCGCGGTCTCCGAGGATGTGCTGAGCTCTGTGATGTCGTTCTTCATGCTCTTTATCGTGACCCTGGGGGTGACGGCTGTCGCGCTAGGTCTGACGGGCCTCGACTTCATCACCTCTGTCTCTGGAGCGTCTGCCGCGCTTGCCAATATTGGCCCAGGTCTAGGCGATATCATCGGCCCCGCCGGAAATTACGGCGCGCTCAATGATGCCGCCAAATGGATCCTCGCCATTGCGATGCTGATCGGGAGGCTCGAGCTGATGGCCGTCTTCGCCATCCTCACGGTCGCCTTCTGGCGGGGGTAGCTCTAGTCCCAGCAGCTGACCAGAACGGTCATGCCCATGCCAATCTCGGTCAGGTCTTCGGGCGCTTTCACGGCCACGGCGTCGGTCGCGGAATAGCTGACACCAGCCTGGTCCAGCACAGCCTTGATCGTCGCGGCATCGGCCGAGAAGCTAACCTCGGCTGGCAATTGCCGGTCGCCTTCCGGGCGCGGCAAAAGCATCCCCAACACGGTGCCAGCGCCGTCGATCACTGGACCACCCGCATCACCGGGCAGCGTGCTCAACGCCAGACGGTCCAACGTTTCCTCACCGTTCAGCCCGCGAATATCGGCCAGTTTACCGAAAGTCAGCGTGGGCGCACCCAACGCGCCCCCATAGGGGTAGCCCGCGACGGCCACATCCGACTGCAAACGCGGCACGGATTGCTGGAACGCGGCGACCTGCGCAGGCGCCAAAGGCTCTGACGGGGTCAGCACCGCGACATTGCTTGCGCTATCCGCAGCCGCCAGTTCCGCCTCATACAGCTCATCCAGCGTGATCCGTGCGCAGGATCCCAGATTATCGCCCGATGTCACCACCGCGCCGTCATCGCTTACATAAAAGCCCGAGCGCACAGACACCGGCTTGCGGATTTCCAGACCTGCAATCAGATCAGGCGCTTGTCCCGCACCTGTGTCACCCAGACCAGGGTCCAGAACGCCCTCAACCGGCTGAAAGCTCGCTTTCATCTCGTCCAGAATACGCGTGCGGCGCTCTTCATCGCCCGCAGGCCAGATCAGCGTGAAGCCCTTGATCTGCCCATTGCGCAGCTCGGCTTTGGTGTAGCTGACAATCTCGTCATTCTCGCCTTGCAGCTCAAAGCTGGAGTTCCTCCGCTCGCGCGGGCCGTCCAGCGGGACAATCTCAAGCGTCTGCATAATGTCATAGAGACCAAAAAGCGTGTCCTGATCGCCTGCCTGCGAGATCAGCAATACTCGCGCATCGATATCCCCCGATGCGTCATATTGAACGAAAGGCGGCTCGTAACGGCCAAATTCCACCACGCCCAAAGGCAGTGTCATCTCGATCCCGGCCGCCTCGTCACGCAGACTTGCCAGCCCCATGCCATCAAGCACTGCGTTATAGGCCTCAAGCAACGCCACGCGTTGAAGGGTGGTCAGAACGCCCGTTGGCTCATAGCCGTTTTGCTCTTGCCACAGCGCCATCGCACCGCGCGTGCCGCGCCCGAAAGAGCCGTCAATCGCCGCGTTATAGGTGCCAGCCCATTTCAAAGCGACCTGCAAGGCCTCTCGGTCGGGCCGCGACAGCAACCGCTCGCTCTGCCGCGCCTCGCGCAGGGTCTCGTCTGGTGCAATAACCGGCTCAGGCTCGGCCACGACAACCGGCGCTTCCGGTTCGGGCGCGACAAGGGCCGTCTCTGCTTCTGGCAAGGGCGCAATGGGCTGGACAGGCCGCACCGCACTACCGCCTATCGGCCAGATCTGACGCGCGAAATTGCCACCCAAAGCCACGAAACTATCCCGAGGGATCAGCCCGTCGCGCCGCAGCGTCCGTAACAACTGCGCCGCATCATCAGGCGCATAAGGCCCCAGCGCTACGGCGTGCCAACCGCTATCAAGCGTAAAGCCGTTCACATTGGGCAAGTTGCGAGAGTAATCCCGAAGCCGTTCTTGTGCCTCGGCCAGCGTCGGCTGCGCTTCGATCTGAACCCAAACCTGCGCGTCTTGCGCAGATATTTGCGTTGCCAAAACACCTGCCACAACCAACCCCGTGAAATACGCCCGCATGATCCTGCTGCACCCCTGTCAAAATATCTTGGCCGCTATTGAACGTATAATAGCGCAAAGTGCCAGAGCCGCTGGTCATTTTCACGTGTATTTATGCGCGTCGCTTCATTGACGCCCTTGCCGCGCCCGCCTAGTAAGATCACGCTTTTCCAAAGGGCTTGTCATGGCATCCGAAACGACAACACCGCGCTCCTTCCAAGAGATCATTTTGCGCCTTCAGGCCTACTGGGCTTCGAAAGGCTGCGCGATGCTGCAACCTTATGACATGGAAGTGGGCGCGGGCACGTTCCACCCGGCGACGACGCTGCGCGCGCTGGGCTCCAAGGACTGGACCGCCGCTTACGTGCAGCCCTCCCGCCGCCCGACCGATGGCCGCTATGGTGACAGCCCCAACCGCTGGCAGCACTACTACCAGTATCAGGTTATCATCAAACCCAGCCCGCCCGATCTGCAGGACCTCTACCTCGGCTCGCTCGAGGCCATCGGTATCGACATGAAGATGCACGACATCCGCTTTGTCGAAGACGATTGGGAAAGCCCCACGCTGGGTGCATGGGGCCTCGGCTGGGAAGTCTGGTGCGACGGTATGGAAGTGTCGCAGTTCACCTATTTCCAGCAGGTCGGCGGCCATGATTGCCACCCTGTGTCCGGCGAACTCACCTACGGTCTCGAACGCCTCGCCATGTATGTGCTGGGCCATGATGACGGCAACGAAATGCCCTTCAACGACCCGCAATCGCCGATCCCGCTGACCTATGGCGATGTCTTCCGCGAGGCCGAAGCGCAATACGCCCGCTGGAACTTCGACGTGGCCGATACCGACACGCTGCTGCAGCACTTCAAGGACGCCGAAGCCGAATGCGCGCGCATCCTCGCTGAGCCTGCCGATGACCCCAAAACAGGCCGCCGCATCGTCATGGCCCAACCCGCCTATGATCAATGCATCAAGGCGTCTCACGTCTTCAACCTGCTGGATGCACGCGGCGTGATCTCGGTCACCGAACGCCAGGCCTATATCGGCCGCGTCCGCGCGCTCGCCAAAGCCTGCGCGGACGCTTTCGTGCAAACCGACGCCGGAGGCTACGCCGCATGAGCGGAAAACTCGTTGGGAGCATCCTCGTGATCATCGCCCTGATCGCCGGTGCGGCGCTCTATTACCTGCAGGTCTATCACTTCTACGAACCCGTCACCGCGACGGGCGAGGACGACGTGCAGATGACAACACTTGTCTCTGGCCAGCCCGAAACTGTCCTCTATGACGATTTCGAGGCGATCGACGCCACGTCCTCGCCCATCCGCTACCGCTCCTGCTTCACCACGCCCATCTCTCTTGCGCTCGCCACAGAAACCTACGTCGCCTACGAGCGCGCCGAGCCGCTGGAGGCCCCCGGCTGGTTCGACTGTTTCGACGCCGACGCGCTGGGTGCGGCCTTGCAGGACGGCACCGCGCTCGCCTTCCTGGGCACCGCCAACATCACCTACGGCATCGACCGGATTATCGCGCTGACCGAGGATGGCCGCGGCTATGCGTGGCACCAGATAAACCCTTGTGGTGAAAAGCTATTCGACGGCGAGCCGCTCCCCGACGACTGCCCGCCGCCCCCCGAAAGGACCGAATAATGCCTGATCTCCTGATCGAGCTTTTTTCCGAGGAAATCCCCGCCCGCATGCAGGCCAAAGCCGCCGCCGACCTTCAAAAGCGCGTCACTGACGGGCTGGTTGAGGCTGGCATCACCTATGCCGGCGCGCGTGCCTATTCCACGCCCCGCCGCCTGACGCTGACGCTTTCCGATATGCTCGCCCGCTCGCCGGATTTGCGGGAAGAACGCAAAGGCCCCCGCGCCGATGCGCCCGAAAAAGCGCTCGAAGGGTTTCTGCGTTCCACCGGCCTGACCAAGGACCAACTGGAACTGCGTGATGATAAAAAGGGCCAGACCTATTTCGCCGTGATCGACAAACCGGGCCGCCCCGCCGCTGACATCGTGGCCGAGGTCCTTGAAGACACGATCCGCAATTTCCCATGGCCCAAATCCATGCGTTGGGGCAGCGGCTCCCTCCGCTGGGTCCGCCCGCTCCATCGCATCCTGTGCATCACCTATGACGAGCAGGGCACAGACATCGTCCCCGTCACGGTCGATCACATCACCTCCGGCGACATTACCGAAGGCCACCGTTTCATGGCCCCCGGCGCGTTCAAAGTCACCAGCTTTGACGACTACGAGGCCAAGCTCAAAAAGGCCCATGTCGTGCTCGACGCGACCGAGCGCGCCGACCACATCTGGGCCGACGCCACCTCCATGGCCTTCGCGCAAGGCCTTGAAGTTGTGGAAGATAAAGGCCTTCTGGCCGAGGTCGCAGGCCTTGTCGAATGGCCCGTCGTCCTGATGGGCGAGATCGGAGAGCGCTTCCTCGATCTACCCCCCGAGGTCCTGCAAAGCTCCATGAAAGAGCACCAGAAGTTTTTCTCTGTCCGCAACCCAAAGACGGGCCGCATCGAAAAATTCGTGACCGTCGCCAATACCGAGACGCCCGATAACGGTGCCACGATCCTCGCGGGCAACCAAAAGGTCCTCGCCGCCCGTCTGGCCGATGCGGTGTTCTTTTGGGAGAACGACCTGCGCATCGCCAAAGAGGGCATGCAGCCGTGGCTCGACAGCCTTGGCAAAGTCACGTTCCACAACAAACTTGGCACCGTCGCCGACCAGATCGACCGCATCGCGGCGCTGTCGCGCGAAATCGCGCCCGTGGTTGGCGCAGATGCGGACGCCGCCGAAAAAGCCGCCCGCCTCGCGAAGGCCGATCTGGCCTCCGAAATGGTCTACGAATTCCCCGAACTCCAGGGCATCATGGGCCGCTACTATATCGAGCGGGCAGGGGAGAGCGCCGAGATCGCTGCCGTCGCCGAAGACCACTACGCTCCGCTTGGGCCGTCGGACGATGTGCCCACCGCGCCGGTTTCCGTGGCCGTGGCGTTGGCAGAGAAGATCGACAAGCTGACCGCCTTCTGGGCGATTGATGAGAAGCCGACTGGGAGCAAAGACCCGTTTGCGCTGCGGAGGGCTGCACTTGGGGGTATTCGGTTGGTTCTGGAGAACCAGACCAGCTTTTCGTTAAGAAACTTGTTTGATCAGGCTCAGGATGGCTTTCTTGATGTTCTCTTCACGGCGATTCATAAGAGGTTCGCGGTAAAGAGCATTTCAGATCATTCTGCTATCGTCGAATTTTTTGATTTGAAAGGTTGGTTAACTGAGACCGGCGATCTTACTGCAGATGCGGAAGAGAATATTGTTGAACTGGCTAGTGCTTTGGAGAGTGGGGCTACGACGGGCGAAGAACAGGCTATAAATATCCTTCGTGCTGCTGCGACGAAACAACTAGGCCGAAAGCCTAATCGCAAGCTCGATACGGAAAGCCTCCTCTCCTTCTTCCACGACCGCCTCAAGGTCTATCTTCGCGATCAAGGTATCCGCCATGACGTCATCGACGCCTGCATCGTCATGCCGGGCAACGATGACCTCACCCTGCTGGTCAAACGCGCCAACGCCCTTTCGGATTTCCTGAAAACCGACGACGGCGAAAACCTGCTTCAAGGCTTCAAGCGCGCCAATAACATCCTTTCTCAAGCCGAGGAAAAGGATGGCGTCGAATACTCCTTCGGCGCGGATATCAAATTCGCCGAGACCGACGAGGAACGCGCGCTCTTCGCAGCGCTGGACGCAGCCGACGCGCAAATCACCCCCGCGATGAAAGAAGAAGATTTCGCCAAAGCCATGACCGCCATGGCCGCCCTGCGCGCCCCGATTGATGCGTTTTTCGAGGCCGTTCAGGTCAACGCTGACAGCGCCACGATCCGCCGTAATCGGCTCAACCTGCTGCACCGCATCCGCACGATTTGCCTCAGCGTGGCCGATTTGACGCGTGTCGAAGGGTAGCGCAAACAATCCTTGTTAAGAATCGCGTCAGGCGTATGCTGCAGGCACGAAAGGATTGTGCCGCAGTGCAGAAACATGCTGATTTCACTGACTTTACGCTGATTACCCCCAGCGCCGCGATTGCCGCGGACAAGCATGGTGGGCGCGCAAAATGCCTGCAACGCCTGATCCGGCTTGATCTGCCCGTGCCGCGCACAGTCGCGCTCTCTTTTGCCGTGGTTCACGCGGTTGCAGCTGGCCAACTCCCTGATACCAAAGCGCTTTTGGCGCTCTTTCCCGAAGGTGCGCTGGTGTCCGTGCGCCCCAGCAGTCAGGACCCCGATTGGGGTGGGCCGGGCGCTGTGCTCAATATCGGTATGAACGACGCCCGCTACGTTGATCTGTGCGAGACGATGGGCAAACCCGCCGCCGCCGCACTTTATGCGCGCTTCGTGCGGGCCTTTGCGATCCACGTCGCGCGCCTTGATCCGGACGAATTTGATCTGCCCGCGCACCCGACACCCGAAGATCTGACCGCTGCACTCGCCGCCTATGAGGCCGAAACCGACAGCATTTTCCCCCAAGATCCCGCTCAGCAATTGGGCGAGGTTCTGCGCTCCATGGCGCGGGCTTGGGAAAGCACAACCGCACGCTTGTTGCGCCAGGCCAAAGGCGCGCCTGCGGATGCCGGTCTGGGCCTCGTGGTGCAGGAAATGGCCATGGGCGTGGGGGCTGCCGAAAGCGGTTCTGGCGTGATCCAGTTCGTCTCGTCCGACACCGGCGAGCCGGGCGTGACGGGGCGCTATCTGAGCCAAAGCCAAGGGCGCGAGGCGCTGTCGCCTGACGTGCAAGCCAGCTACCTGACCCGCGATCCCCGCGGCGCGTCGCTGGAAGAACTTTGCCCGGACGCTTTCGCCGAGTTGATGACCTATGGCGACACGGTCCGCACCCGTCTGCGCGAGGAAATGCAGATCGAGTTCACCATTGATGGCGGCGACCTGCATGTGCTGGATGCTGTCCGCGTTGCACGTTCCGCCCGTGCCGGGGTGCGCATCGCTGTCGATCTGGCCAAGCAAGGCGTGATCGAGAAAAGCGATGCCCTGATCCGGGTGGAGCCACGCGCCCTGAACGAATTGTTGCACCGGCAGGTCGATGATCGCGCCAAGCGCGACCCGATTGCGCGCGGCATTGCCGCGTCGCCCGGTGCGGCCAGCGGCAAGATCGTGTTTACCGCCAACGATGCTCAAGCCAGCGCCGCGCGCGGCGAGGCCTGCGTTTTGGTGCGTCGCGAAACCACGCCTGAGGACATTCGCGGCATGCACGCCGCCGCCGCCGTGCTGACCGAACGCGGTGGCATGACGTCTCATGCTGCCGTGATTGGCCGGGGCCTTGGCCTTCCTTGCGTCGTTGGGGCTTCCGAAATTCAGCTCGATGCGCGTCAAAAAACCCTGACCACGCCTGATGGCCGCACCTTCTTTGAAGGCGAAGTGATCACCATCGACGGCACCGCCGGCGAAGCGCTGGCCGGGGAGCCGAAGATGCGCGAAGCCGCCTTGGATGACGTTTTCCAGACCTTGCTCGGCTGGGCGGACGAGGTGCGCGATATCGGCGTGCGCGCCAATGCCGACACCCCCGCCGACGCCCAGACCGCCCGCAATTTTGAAGCCGAAGGCATCGGCCTCTGCCGCACTGAACATATGTTTTTCGAGGGCGACCGCCTGACCGTGATGCGCGAGATGATCTTCGCTGACAGCTCCGAAGATCGCCGCGCCGCCGTAGATCGCCTGCTGCCCATGCAGCGCGACGATTTCAAACAGCTCTTCGATATCATGCGCGGCATGCCCGTCTGCATCCGCCTGTTCGACCCGCCCCTGCACGAGTTTTTGCCCAGCTCCCGCGACGGTATGCGCGATTTGGCCGAGGCGCTGGGCTTGCCGTTGGCAGACGTCACCCACCGGGTCGAAGCGCTGAGCGAATTTAACCCCATGCTGGGGATGCGCGGTGTGCGCCTTGGTATCACGGTGCCGGAAATCTACGATATGCAGGTCCGTGCCATTTTTGAGGCGACGGTTGAAGTTACCACGCAGGGCATTGATATCACGCCGGAAATCATGATCCCGCTGGTCTCTGCCGCACGTGAGGTCGAACTTGTGCGCTCCCGCATCGACGCAGTCGCGGCCGCTGTGCGGGCCGAGCGGGGCATTGATTTCAACTTCAAACTGGGCGTCATGGTGGAAACGCCGCGCGCTGCTCTGCGTGCGGGCGATATCGCGGAAACCGCCGCCTTCCTTAGCTTCGGCACAAACGACCTGACCCAGATGACCTATGGCCTGTCGCGCGACGATGCGGGCCGCTTCATGTCGAACTATGTCCAGCAGGATGTCTTCCACGAAGACCCGTTCCACCGCCTCGACATTCACGGCGTGGGAGAGCTGCTGAGCATCGGTGCCGAACGAGGTCGCCACATCCGCCCCGACGTCGTCTTGTCCATCTGCGGTGAGCATGGCGGCGACGCTCTGGCCATCGAATTTTGCCGCAAGGCCGGGTTCAACTATGTCTCGTGCTCACCTTTTCGTGTGCCGGTCGCTCGGCTGGCCGCCGCGCAACTCACCATTCACGATCGTGCCGAAATCAAGGCAAACACCAGCTAAGTGGCTGAAAAACAAGCGCTCTTTTCAGGCTTTTCCAAGGCATCACAATCGGCGAACTGTTGCCGGTATGCCACGCGACAGGCTGCGCGACTCGACGTTTGGGGCAAACCGGCCTATGTGACCGGCTGGCTGCCAACCGCCCCTCCGATTTCGGAGCGGCTGCCACCTGACGGGAACTGCCTGAGAAGGACGACGATATGCTTGTGAAGAGGATCGCATTTACATGCGCCCTGTCGCTTTGCGCGATCGTTGCACCTGCATTTGCAGATGCTGCCGACGTTGAAACGCAAAGCCACGAAGCTCTGGGAAAGAGCGTTAAACAATTGTTGGATAATGAGCGCCGGATCATGCTGAACGGGGGGGCTGATCGCCTCGCCATGATCGCAACGACCGCACCGCGCAGCTCGATCACGCCGACCAAACGCCCGGCCTATGCCGGCATCAGCTATGATCGCGAATGGCTGGCCGCCCAGCCCGAAGCCAAAGGTGGCGCGCAGTGGCGTTGCCTTGCCGAAGCGCTCTATTTCGAGGCGCGCGGTGAAAGTGTCAAAGGCCAGTTCGCTGTGGCCGAGGTGATCATGAACCGGGTCGCATCCTCGCGCTTTCCCGACAGCGTTTGCGGCGTGATCAACCAAGGCACGGGCAAAAAGTACGCCTGCCAGTTCACCTATACTTGTGACGGCAAGGCCGAGGTCATCAACGAGCCGCGGGCGTTTAACAACGTGGCCAAGATCGCCAAAGCCATGGTCGATGGGGCACCCTTGCGCCTGACCGGTGGGGCCACGCATTATCACACCAAATCGGTGAGCCCGCGCTGGGCGCGCACCTATCCGCGCACCGCAACAATCGGCTACCACCACTTCTATCGCCACACCTACCGCACGGCGTCGAACTAGGTCGCAATTGCCATCTGCTGCGACGCGGGCGCCCCTTTTCGGAGGCGCCCGCTTTGCGTATCAGGGGCCGTGATCTCCCGCGCTGAAGGCCAAGACCCCATGACAAACGACATCCATCTGGCCTTTGCCCACCCATCCGAGCGCGCCGCCGCCACCGCAGACGGCCCGCGCGACCGCATTTCGGTGCGCGACTATATTGTCGAGGTCGAGATAGGTGCCTTCCAACAAGAACGCGGCACCACTCAGCGGGTGCAATTCAACATCGTTGTCGAAGTGCAGCCCGTCGAGGGCCCCATCGACGATGATGTAGATCGTATCCTCTCCTACGACCGCGTGACCGAGGCGATTACGCTGGAGCTGTCGGAAGAACGCCTGAATCTGCTCGAAACACTGGCCGAACGCGTGGCCGACCGCATCCTACTGGAACCCCAAGCGATGCGCTGTTTCGTGCGGATCGAAAAACTGGATCGGGGTTCCGGTGCGTTGGGCGTCGAGATCGTGCGCGCGCGGCCCTTGAAAGTCGTCGATCCGACCGAGTCGCTTCTGATCCCGCCGCGCGTCGTAATGCTGTCCAACGCTGCGATCATATCGGACAACCTGACCGGTTGGCTTGATCAGCTCGCCTCAGATCCGGCCCCCGTGATCCTTTGCGTCGGCATGCCCGAGGCGACACCGCCCGCGTCACAGGTTGCTCCGGCCCAACGGCGCATCGACCTTCTTGCAATCGAACAGAACGCCTGGGTCCTTGCGGGCCGTGATGCGCGCTGCGTGGTCGTCGCAACCCGGACCGAGCTTGATTGGGCCATGAAAAACGGCCAAATCTGTGTCTGGGCACCTTCCAAGATCGTGCTGGATGCGGTCGAAGGTCCCGCAACACAGCCTCGCGATGCGGCCGCCCTCAATGCGTGGTTTGCCGCAGAAATGGACGCTGCCGCTTTCTGGTCCATCGGCGGGCAATCCCCTGAGGCCACGCGGGTCATCGCACTTGATCAGGTCACCCTATGACGCTTTACCGTCCTCTGGCTCAAACGGGTCCCGCGCCGAAAGGGGCCAAGCGTCTTGCGGGCGGTTGGTGCTGGTTCACTCAGGCCGAGGTTCTCACACCGGGCCGGGCCTCGCGCATCATTCCGGCCAGTGACATTCCCGCTGACAGGCTCGACCGTTTGACCGCGCCGCGTACGCCGCAAGCCAGTCTCAGTTGGGCCATGCCGCATATCATGGGCATTCTCAACGTCACCCCCGACAGTTTTTCAGATGGCGGTCAGTTCATC
Source organism: Cognatishimia sp. MH4019 (assembly GCF_020177595.1). Classification (GTDB taxonomy): domain Bacteria; phylum Pseudomonadota; class Alphaproteobacteria; order Rhodobacterales; family Rhodobacteraceae; genus JAHTBL01. The sequence continues at coordinate 123,118 of NZ_JAHTBL010000006.1, forward strand.
GGCGCTGACGCCGCGATTGCCCATGCCCGCGATATGGCAGCCTGCGGGGCTGACATGATCGACGTGGGCGGCGAAAGCACCCGTCCCGGAGCCACATTGGTGCCAGTCGAGGATGAGGTCGCCCGCATCCGCCCGGTGATCGAGGCCACGGCACAAGCGGTTGACACACCGATCTCCGTCGATACCCGCAAAGCCGCCGTGGCCGAGGCCGCGATGGCTGCCGGTGCCGCCATGGTCAACGATGTCTCTGCCTTTAGCTTCGATCCGCAAATGGCGGAAACTGTTGCGAAATCTGGCGCGCCGGTTTGCCTGATGCACGCCAAGGGGGAGCCTGAGACGATGCAGGATGATCCCCGCTACACGGACGTCCTGCACGAGGTCTACAGCGCGCTTGAGACCCATATCGCCACCGCTGAGGCCGCAGGCATTGCCCGCGCCCGCATCCTTGTCGATCCTGGTATCGGCTTTGGCAAAACGCTGGATCATAACCTGACCCTCCTGCGCCATATCGGCGTTTTTCACGGGCTGGGCTGCCCGATCCTGTTGGGGGCCTCCCGCAAGCGCTTCATCGACACCGTGACCGATGCGCCATCCGCCGCCGACCGTTTGCCCGGAACCCTCGCGATCACGCTCATTGCGGCCATGCAGGGTGTTCAGTTGCACCGCGTCCATGATATCACCCCTGCAGTTAAAGCGCTGAAAATGGCGCAAGCAGTCTTAGGGGCAAAGAAATGACACGGAAACTTTTTGGCACAGACGGCGTGCGGGGCACCGCCAACACCTATCCGATGACTGCCGAAATGGCCCTTAAGCTGGGTGCTGCTGCAGGCCGCTATTTCCGCCGCGACGGCATGAACCGCCACCGTGTCGTGATTGGCAAAGACACGCGTCTGTCGGGTTACATGCTGGAAAACGCGCTCACCGCGGGCCTCACCTCCACCGGCATGAACGTGCTGCTTCTGGGCCCCGTGCCGACCCCCGCTGTGGGCTACCTGACCCGCTCCATGCGCGCCGATCTGGGCATTATGATCTCGGCCAGCCATAACCCGCACCACGACAACGGCATCAAGTTCTTCGGCCCCGATGGCTTCAAGTTGTCTGACGAGGCCGAGATGGAGATTGAAGCGTTGGTGGCTGGCGAAATCGACCCCGCGCAACCTGCCAATATCGGCCGCGCCAAGCGTATCGACGATGGCCGGGGCCGCTATGTCGAATATGCCAAAACCACCTTTCCCCGCCAACAGCGCCTGACCGGCCTCAAGGTTGTCATCGATTGCGCCAACGGGGCGGCCTACAAAGCTGCGCCCGAAGTCTTGTGGGAGCTTGGCGCCGAGGTGATCCCCGTCGGCACCGCCCCCAATGGCTATAATATCAATGAAGGCTGCGGCTCCACCAGCACCAAGACCGCCGCCGAAACCGTCGTGGCCCATGGCGCGGATGTGGGCATTTGCTTGGATGGCGACGCCGACCGCGTGATGATCCTGGATGAGACCGGAACGGTGGCCGATGGCGATCAACTCATGGCGCTGATGGCCCGCCGCTGGGCCGATCTGGGCCAGCTGCGCGACGACACGTTGGTGGCGACCGTCATGTCCAACCTCGGCCTGGAGCGCTATCTGCAAAGCAACGGCCTGCGCCTTGAGCGCACCAAGGTTGGCGACCGCTATGTCGTTGAAGCCATGCGCAAAGGTGGCTGGAACCTGGGCGGCGAACAGTCCGGCCATATCGTGATGACCGACTACGCCACCACCGGCGACGGCCTGATCGCGGGCCTGCAATTCCTCGCTGAGATGGCCCGCTCGGGTAAACCCGCCAGCACGCTGGTCAAAAGTTTCGAACCTGTGCCGCAGCTGCTCAAAAACGTGCGCTACGCGGCAGGCCAAGACCCGCTGAACGCCGCCGCCGTCCTCAAACGCATCGCTGAAGCCGAAGGCCAGCTCACTGGCAAAGGCCGCCTCCTGATCCGCAAATCCGGCACCGAACCCCTGGTCCGCGTGATGGCCGAATGCGAAGATGACGCCCTGCTGCATGAGGTCGTGGACGGCATTGTTGCAGAGGTCGAAGCCGCCCTTTAAGCAAACAGCTTGCGCAAAGTCCCTGCCTGCGAAATCGCGATCCCCACAAGGATCAACGCGAGCGCGCCAAAGAGTTGCGCAGGCAGTTTTTCCGACAGGATCAACGCGCCAAACAGCACCGACCAGACCGGCACCATGTAGTTGGTCAACGTCATGAAACTGGGTCCGGCTGACCGGATCACCGCCACCTTGATGATGAACGCCACCGCCGTCGGCACCACGCCCAGATAAAGCAGCGCCAGCCAGCCTTGCGGCGCGACCTCGCGCGGAACGCCTTCCACGAGCAACGCCAAAGGCACCAGAAACACCGCTGCCAAAATCAGCGATGCGGTCGACAGCGCCAATTGGTTCACCTCCGGGCAAAGCCGCGTCACAATCGACCCAACCGCGTAGCAAAGTGCCGCCGCCACGCAGGCCATTCGCGCCAGCGCTTCGGTGTCCGATGAAATCTCGGAAATCGTGCCAGGCCCGATCAGCCAAACCGTGCCCACAAAGCCAATCGCAAAGCCGATACCTTTGCGCAATGTCAGCCGATCTCCCGGGACCAGAAAATGCGCCAAGGGCAGCACGAAGATTGGCAAAGCTGCCATCGTCATGCCCGCAAAGCCCGAGGCGACATGCTGTTGCCCCCAGCTCAGCAACATGAAGGGCCACGCGCTCGACAGCAGCGCGATGCCCAGCGTGAACACCCAAACCTTCCGGTCCGAAAACGGATGCAACGCCCCGCCGCGCAGCTTCAAAAGCGCGTAAAGCGCGCCTGCGCCGATGACGATCCGGCCTGCGGCCAGCGTCAGCGGCTCAAAGTCGCGCAGCGCGATCGAGACCGTCATGAACGCACTGCCCCAGATCATCGCAACCCCGACGATCCGCAGCCAATTTATGGCGCCCGGCTTGTCCATACGTCCTCCCAAACAAAAAGGCGCGACCCGAAGGCCGCGCTTTTCTTTCAACGCTTACAAGCGCTTAGTTCTTCTCTTTGTCAACCATCTTGCCAGCGGAAATCCACGGCATCATCTCACGCAGCTTGGCACCGACCTGCTCGATCTGGTGCTCGTCATTCAGACGACGCGTACCTTTGAAGAAAGGCTGACCAACCGAGTTTTCCTGCATGAAGTCCCGCACAAACTTGCCGCGCTGGATGTCGTCCAGAACCGCTTTCATACGCGCCTTGGTCTCGTCATAAGGCAGGATGCGCGGGCCGCTGACATACTCGCCATATTCCGCCGTATTCGAGATAGAGTAGTTCATGTTCGCGATGCCGCCTTCATAGATCAGATCCACGATCAGCTTCACCTCGTGCAAGCACTCGAAATAGGCCATCTCGGGCGCGTAACCGGCCTCGACCAGCGTTTCGAAGCCCATGCGGATCAGCTCTACCAGACCGCCACACAGAACGGCCTGTTCCCCGAACAGATCGGTTTCGCATTCCTCGCGGAAGTTCGTCTCGATGATGCCGGACCGCCCGCCACCGATGGCCGAGCAATAGGACAGACCGATTTCCAGCGCCTTGCCGGACGCATCATTGTCGACCGCCACAAGGCAAGGCACACCGCCGCCTTTGGTGTATTCGCCGCGCACCGTGTGGCCGGGGCCTTTGGGCGCCATCATGATGACGTCGACGCCTTCTTTCGGCTCGATCAGGCCGAAATGCACATTCAGACCGTGGGCAAACGCAATTGCGGCGCCTTCGCGAATATTGTCGTGGACGTATTTCTTGTAGGTCTCTGCCTGAAGTTCATCGGGCATGGTGAACATGATGACGTCGCACCAGGCTGCGGCTTCTGCGATCCCCATAACTTTCAGGCCTTCACCTTCGGCTTTCTTGGCCGAGGCCGAGCCTTCGCGCAGCGCCACGACAAGGTTCTTTGCACCGCTGTCGCGCAGGTTCAGCGCGTGGGCGTGGCCTTGAGAGCCGTAGCCAAGGATGGCCACTTTTTTGTCTTTGATCAGGTTAATGTCGCAATCGCGATCGTAGTAAACGCGCATAGGGTGGTCCTCCATCAAGGTTTAATTGTGGCGCACCATAGGGGCGTTTCGCTTAGGATACCCGTATCATTCAGGTATTTTTAGACAAAAGAAGGCATATAGTTATTCGTCAAATTTGATGTTACGTACATTTTCATGCAAATAGATGATCTAGACCGCCGCCTTCTTCGGCTCACGCAATCCGATCCGACCGCCTCGGTGCCAGCATTGGCAAAGGACGCCCGTGTGTCGGTTGCCGTAGTCCGCCGCAAGCTGGACAGGCTTGAGGCGGCAGGCGTTTTGAAAGGGCGGCAGGCCGTGATCGACTGGGCCGCTTTGGGATACGCGGTCGAGGTTTCCCTGCGCATCACTATCGACAAGGCACAGCCGCAGGGGTTTGACCAGTTTCTAGCGGCAGCCCGCGACGTCCCCGAAGTGATCGAGATTCAGACCTTTCTGGGCCGTGTGGATCTGCGTCTGTCTGTGCTGGCGCGAGACATGGCGCATTACCAGGAACTCTACCGTGACCGGATTTTAACCCTTCCGCATATCGCCGATGTCGAAGCCTTGATGCACGTCGCCTCCGTCAAGTCAGACGAGGGTTTACCGATATGATTGATCTGGACCAGACCGACCGCGCCCTTTTGAAGGCTCTGGTTAACGATGCAGGTGTATCAACAGCCGCCTTGGGCAAACGCTTGGGGTTAAGCCAACCCGCGACGTGGCGGCGGATCAGGCGGCTGGAACAAGCGGGCGTGATCACGGGATACCGCGCGGTGTTTGATCTGGAAAAACTGGGTTTTGGTGTGTCGGTATTTCTGGGTGTGAAACTGGCCCGCAAAGGCCGCGTGAGTTTGGAGGATTTTGAACGGGCGGTCACCGCCATTCCAGAGGTCCAATCGGTGCAGCATGTGCTGGGCCTCTTTGATTATCGCCTTCGGATTGTCGCCCGCGATTTGGCGGATTTCGAGCGGGTTTTGCGGTGGCGGATCATGACTTTGCCGGGTGTCGGGGATGTTGAGGCTAATGTTCTGCTGTCGGAAGAACGGCGTCCGGGGCCGATCGGATAACGGGGTTTCCGATCCGCGCCACCAACTGCTGCGATGCGGCGAATGTATACCGAAATAGACTTTGCGCACCGGGGTTTCGCTGCGATACCACATCTCCAAACATGGAGATCACGATGGCTGCTCTGCTCGACACGATTGACCCTGATGGGCTCGAAGAATTCTCGGTGGTGTTCACCGACCGCTCGCTCAACCATATGTCTGCCGCGTTCGGCGATGTGATGCGCGATATCTCTGGGATGCTCAAGGACGTCTACAAGGCCGAGGCCACGGCCATCGTCCCCGGCGGTGGCACCTACGCGATGGAGGCGGTCGCGCGCCAGTTTGCCACCAATGCCCATGCTTTGGTCGTCCGCAATGGCTGGTTTTCCTACCGCTGGAGCCAGATTTTCAAAGCAGGTGGTTTCGCGCGCGAAACCACAGTGGTTAAAGCAAGGTTAACGGGCAACGACCCGCAATCGGCCTTCATGCCCGCCCCGATTGAGGACGTCACCGCCCGTATCCGTGAGGCCAAACCCGACGTCGTCTTTGCCCCCCATGTTGAGACCTCGGCAGGCATCATCCTGCCCGACGCCTATATCACTGAACTGGCCGCCGCCGCCCATGAGGTCGGCGCGATCATGGTGCTCGATTGCATCGCCTCCGGCTGCGCCTGGGTCGATATGGAGACCACCGGCGTTGACGTTCTGATCTCTGCCCCGCAGAAGGGCTGGTCTTCGACGCCGTCCGCCGGCCTTGTGATGATGAGCGCCCGCGCGAAAGAGCGGTTGGGCAACACGCAGTCCAACTCCTTCGCCATTGATCTGGCGAAATGGGCAGCGATTATGGACACTTACGAGGGCGGCGGTCACGCCTATCACGCCACGATGCCCACCGACGGCCTGCGGGCCTTCCGCGACACCATGCTGGAAACCCGCGACTACGGCTTCGAGAAGCTGAAGGAAAACCAGTGGGCTTTGGGCGATGCGGTGCGCGCCTATCTCAAAGAAAAAGGCGTGAAATCCGTCGCCGCTGAAGGCTACGGTGCGCCAGGGGTTGTTGTCAGCTACACCACCGATCCGGACATCCAGAACGGTAAGAAATTCGCGGCCCAAGGCATGCAGATCGCCGCCGGTGTGCCGCTGCAATGTGATGAGCCGGAAGATTTCCGCACCTTCCGTTTGGGCCTTTTCGGGCTGGATAAGCTCCATGATGTCGATGGCACGATGACGCGGCTCACCCGGGTTTTAGATCAGGTTCTCTGACCTAACGACTTAACATAATACCGACTTCTTTTGTCCTGAAATACCTTGGGGGTCACGGGGGCTAGCCCCCGTGCCGGGTTTTTGGCGTAGCCAGAAAAAGACGACTACCGACCTCGCGCCCCGAGCCCAAGTTGAATCATTGTCTTTCGGACGGGTGCCACGGAATAAAGCGCGTTCAGACCCATCGCACGGGCATCACGTAAAGGTTGCGCTTCAATTTGTGACGTGCGGTTCAGAAGATCAACGCCAGCGACGCGGGCGCGCACCTCGGAGTGGCGAGCCTTGTGATAGCTCTCCAGCATTGACACCTCGCCAATCAGATGTGGGGCTTCGACCGCCAGATTTAAAAGCACGCGCAAATCCCCGAGGCTCATATTCAGACCTTGTGCGCCGATGGGGGGCACGACATGGGCGGCCTCGGCGACGAGGGTGGTGCGTTCACCATACATTCGCTCGGCCATTTGGCTGATGATTGGCCAGACAGTGCGCTGGGACGCGAGCGTCAGAGGGCCGTACAACCCGCAGGACCGCGTGGTCATTTCGGCGTTGAAATCGGCCTCAGGCAGGGCGGCAAGGCGCGCGACTTCGGGGCCGTCTTCCATCCAGACGATGGCGGAGGAAGGGACCCCGTCCCGGTCTGGAAGCGGGACCAGGGTGAAGGGACCGCCAGAGCGATGCACCTCGGTCGAGACATTCTCGTGCGGGATCGGGTGGGTGACGGCAAAGGCGAGGGCCTTTTGGCCATAGCGTGTCGTTTTTACAGGAATATCAAGCGCTTCGCGGACAGGCGAGCCACGCCCGTCAGCGGCGATGATCATTTTCGCCTCAACTTTCGTGCCGTCAGACAGCGTCACCAAAGCCTGCCGGGAGCGCGTAAAAACCCGCGCGGTGCCGGTGCCGGGACGGAAATCGACATTGGGCAATTCCGCCAAACGCGCTGTCATTTCGCGGCGCAAAAGCCAGTTGGGCAGGTTCCAGCCAAAGGGCAGATCGCCGATATCGGCGGCGTTGAAATCCTTGGTCAGGCGCGGCTCTGGCGTCTCGCCACCCGCATCGACGATGCGCATGATTTGCAGCGGGCTTGCATGGGGGGCGAGCTTGTTCCAGATGCCTGCGCGATCCAGAAAATCACGAGCCGGCTGCAAAAACGCGGTGGTGCGGAGATCGGCACCTGCGGCATCACGCTCGGTGATGGGTGGTGCAGGATCAACGCAGATCACGTTGAAGCCAGCTGTGCCGAAGGCGGCGGCGGCGGTGAGGCCAGCGACGCCGCCGCCAGAGATCAGAATATCGGTTTTGATACGTTCCATAGGGCTCAACTTAGGCACCGCAGCGGGCGCGTCCAAGCGTCATTCCGCCCCACGTAGACGCTTGAGAAAGCCGGTCAGATCGTCGGTGTGGTGGTGGATATGATCGGCAGGCTGGGCATCATCGGCCACATGCACGGTGCGCATTCCCATGGCGTGGGGGGCTTTGAGATTGCGGGGGTCATCCTCGAACATCGCGGCTTGGCTGGGGGTGACGCCGTCTTGGGTAAAGATCGCCTCGAACGCGGCGCGGTCGGGTTTGGGGCGGTATTGGGCATGCTCGACGCCGTAGACCGCGTCAAAAAGATCCGACAGCCCACGCGCCGCCAGAACCCTTTGGGCATAGGGTCTTGAGCCGTTTGTGTAGACGATCTTGCGGCCCGGCAGATCGGAGATTTCGGCGGCCAGGCCCGGGTCTTTGGTCAGGTGGCTGAGGTCGATCTCATGCACGGCATGCAGATAGGGATCGGGATCCACGTCATGCTCGGCCATCAACCCGGCGAGCGTCGTGCCATAGGTCTGCCAGTAGTGGTGCCGCAGGTGGTTGGCGCGGTCGCGCTCTACCCCCAGAACGTCTTGCACCCAATCCGTCATCTTCACCTCGATCTGATCAAAGAGGCGGGCAGAGGGGTGATAAAGCGTGTTGTCGAGGTCAAACACCCAAGTATCGACATGTGTAAAATTCTGGCGTGGCATGCGCCGAGACCTAAGTCTTATGGCAGGGCAGGGCAAGCTGTTGTGCTTGATTGACATGAGGCCCCCCGTGTAGGTTGACACAGCAACGCAAGGACATCGTAGATGACGGACGCACGGGCAGAGCATAAAGACGCGTATTCACTGATCCTCGAGGCGATTGATGTGGGCGTTTACCGGCCCGGCGACCGTCTGGTGGAATCAGAGCTGGCGGAGCGGTTCGGCGTCTCGCGCACGCCGATCCGCGAGGCGTTGCAGCGGCTTGAAACGCAGTCCTTATTGGCGCGCGACGGACGGTCTTTGATCGTGGCGTCGCTGGATCATTCGCAACTGGCCGAGCTTTACGTGGTACGTGCCGAATTGGAGGGACTGGCCGCAAGGTTGGCGGCGCGGCATGCTGCCGAAGAAGAGGTGCGGGTCTTGCGCCAGATGGTCGAGGATGACCGCGCGTTGATCGGGCAGCCTGAAAAGATGAGCCGCGCGAACCGTCGCTTTCACAAGCAAATCCATCTGGCCTCGCATAACCGCTATCTGGTGCAGCAACTGGATTTGGTGCATCGGTCGATGGCGCTGATGGCCAACACCTCGATCGCCGCGGAAGGGCGCGGCGAAAGCACGATTGCAGAGCATGACAGGATTGTGTCGGCGATTGAAGCGCGGGACGGGGACGCGGCGTTCAAGGCGCTTCGGGATCACATCTCGGTCGCTTTTGAAGTGCGTCTGAAGCTGGATGCGGGCGAAGTGGAAGCGGCGGAATAAGCGCTTTTCTCAAGAGCGGGACTTGCAATGCTGCGCCTTTGATCGGCTGGATTGCGGCGTCATTCTCAAAAACGCCATGGTCGGTTTTGTCCCAGTAGAACGGCTTTTTTATCAACTCCCACAAGCCTTTATAGGCCGCGGCTGTGGCCAGTGGAAAATAGGCGGGCAGGGTCAGAACCCAGCCGCGCAGGTGGCGGTGTTTACGCGATCTGACGCCGATCAGCGATACCGCGATGGTGGCAATCCCCGAAAGCGCGAAGGTGACTTGCAGTGCGATAAGCAAGGGCAGCGACATCGCGGCGCTGAGCGGGTGCCAGAGACCGAAGAGCATGAGCCAGAAGCTCCACAATACAGGGGATAGCGCTGACTGGATCAGGCTGCCGAGGAAGAGAAGCTGGAAGCCCCAGAATTTGCGCGGCCCCAGATCGCGCCAGAGCTGGCGGGGCTTGCGCATATGCACGGCGTAGGTGGCCGCATAGCCCTTGATCCAGCGGGAGCGCTGTTTGACCCAAGGCCAGGGGCGGCAGTTGGCTTCCTCTTCGGTGACGGTGTCCACAAGATCTGCGCGAAAGCCGTAACGGGCCAGGCGCATGCCCAGATCGGCGTCCTCGGTGACGTTGTGGGCGTCCCAGCCGCCCAATTGCTCGAGCGCCGTGCGGCGGAAAAAGAGTGTTGTGCCGCCCAATGGAATGGCGCAACCGAGCTTGGCGAGGCCGGGCAGGATCACGCCAAACCATGTGGCGTATTCGATGGTGAAACAGCGTGACATCCAGTTGGAGCGGCTGTTGTAAAAGTCGAGGCGGCCCTGGAGGCAAGCCACCTCGGGGCAGCGCGCGTGGAAGGCGCGCGCGACCGTAATCATGGCGCGGGGGGCGGGGGCGTCTTCGGCGTCAAACACCCCGATGATGGAGCCGCGGGCGAAATCCATCGCGTAGTTCAGCGCGCGCGGCTTGGTTTTGACCGCGCCCGGTGGCACCTGAATGACCCGCATCCAGTGGGGCAAATCGGTTTTGGATAACGTGGCGCGGGTGCAGGCATCGTCTTCTTCGACAACCAGACAGATGTCGAGGCATTCGCGCGGGTATTCGAGGCGTTCCAGACGGCGGACAAGGCGGGTCGCGATCTCGGATTCCTCAAAAAGGGGCACAAGGACCGAGATGACGGGCAGTTGGAAGGGCAGATCGTGTGGCGGGATCGGATCGCGGGGGGCGGGGTCGGTGTAGCGGATCGCTTGATTTGGCAAAACGGATCACTTGGTTTGTCAAAAAGTTTTAGGCCTCTTGAGGCGCTACCGATCTAGGATTGAGACATACTCGCCGGTCTGCTTCGGGGTGCTCTTGGTCTTCTTTTTCGATTTGGTTGGCTTCTTCTTATCACTATTCTCTTCCATGCCAAACTCTGCTTCCACGGTTGTCACTGCGCCACTGCCATCGGTGTAGTCCCAGATATGGGTCACAGAAGCCGCAATCCAGTCGCCATCGGCATCCGGAGCGACGCCCTGAACCTTGATCGGCGCTTCAGCACGGGCCTTCGGGAAGCCGACAAGATCGCAGCTTAATTCACCTTCACCAGCCCGCAACTCTTTAACCTTCGCCTCGGCTGCTTTGCGCGCGTCGGCAGCGCTTTGGAAGACCTCTCGAAGCGTCATCGAAGGGCCTTTTAAACCCGCTTTAAGAGTGATGGTCCGCGTCCGTCCAGCGGCGCGATCCTGCCACTTCGCAATTACCCTTGAATACCGCGAGCGCGGCTTGCGCCGAACCATATATGCGTTGTCGGCTATCAGCTGCTGGGTTGTGATGAATATTGTCGGCATGGGCTTGCCGGAGACCGTCTTGCCGGATCCACGAGAGGATATTAGCAAGCGGCCGTCTTTGGGCGCCACAACGGCCCCCAGACGCCGCCCAAGCCGCGTCAGGAAGTGCTGATCGCTTTCCTCCGTCTGCGCGATATAGGCGACCCCGAACGCAGCCAGATCACTGGCAATCGCCAGCTTCAGATTGTGTTCGCGGGCGATGGTGCCGCAGATCGCGCCGAAAGTCTGACCCTCCCATGCGCGCGTCTTGGGCTCTTTGAGGCTTTCCGCATGATCCGCCGCTTTGGCGGTCAAGGTCAGTGTGCGTTCATATCCGTTGCGCTCGATCTCTTCGAAGACGTAGGTGCCGATAAAGATCGGCGGGCCCCATTCTGCATAGCCAAGACTGAGTTCGTAGGTCGCCCCCTCGCGTGGGGTCTCGATCTGGGGCGCGCTGTCGTCCAGCGTCAGCCTCAACTCGTCGCTTTCAAACCCCGCCGCGTCCGTCGCCTCGATCCGCAAGATGCGTGCTGAAGGGAAAGGCTTTCCATCCACCAGCAGCTTGAAAATCGGCGTCTGCGCGATTGGATGAAGGACAGGATCAATCATATAGCTTCACGGTCTGGATCGGATCAGCCTCAGCCAGGTCCGGAAGTGTCAGGATCGTTCCTTCAGGCAACACCAGCGGCAGCTTTGCAAGGCCGCGATTGGCCTCGAAAATCACCTCAGTGGTGCCGTTGTGGCGACCATAGTGGCGATAGGCGATCGCATCGACCGTATCGCCTTCGATTGTGCGGTAGGTTGTGGCCATAGCTTCCTCTACTCTATTAAATTGGCTGACAAGCCTCTGGGCTGATGACCTCGTTCTGCCAACCACGAAACGGATTTTTTCTTGGACCGAGGGGCCGCAGATCAATATCGGCGGCGTTCTCGACAAATAGCTCAAGTCGCAGTTCCGGTGCCTCGGTGGCTAACTTCAATTCGCGTTCAGCCATCACAACATACACATCGAACTGTGTGGTTTCACCTGAAAGCAGGCCGCCATCGATAATTCGAAACTCACCCCAATGCCCGTAAGCAATTGGCAGCGGGCGTCCGTCAGCCCATAGTTCGTAACCAAGAACAAGACCGCCAATCGGGATTGAGAGATCGTTTGTCAGGGTCAACTCGTATTCGACACCAGCTGAATAGAACTCTTGAAATGCAACTGAGGCTACGACGTTTTCTGCGATACAGTCAGAAATAGGGTCAGCAAAAGCGGGCGACCCTAAGTTCAAACAAAGTGCAATTGCCAAACAGCGCATATCAACTCTCCAAAAGGTTCCTAAGGTGGTCATCTTCCGAGTTCAGCTCGCAAAGCGCAATACGCATGTGCCGCAGCCAACGGGACCACTCCGTTACCGGCCGCAGAGGATCGGTCCAGCCCGAAGGCCAGCCCATCATCCAGTCCGTGAATGCAGGGTTTAAGCCGAGGGGCGCGCTCGAGTATTTTTCCCCACTCAGCAAAATCACTCGGAACGGGTGGGAAGATCGGAACGGTTGAGGTGTCCAACCCGCCGCCAGCAGCATGTCCCACATCAGGGTCCACGCGCTGGCTGCATTCTTGATCCCGATCTGGGTGCCGACCTGGTTTAAATCGGTCTTGAACTGAATGCCCGCTTGGCTGCCCTGAAGCGCTGCGCGATTGCCCGACCCCTTGAAAGTCGGCGTGGGCCAGAATGAAGACCCTTTCACGGGTATGCGATGCGCCGACTTCCGCCGCTGATACGACGCGCGCTGCAACTTGGTAGCCCAGCTCCTGAAGGTCTCGGGTGACGTCTTGCAGGCCAAGGGTAAGATGCCCTGGCACATTTTCGAAGAAGACCCATTCGGGCGCGACCTCGGCCGTGATGCGCGCGACGTCCGGCCATAGGTGGCGGGGGTCGTTCTGGCCAAGCCTAAGGCCGGAGAGCGAGAACGGTTGGCAGGGATAACCGGCAGTGAGGATATGAACGCGGTTGCGCCATGGGCGGCCGTCGAAGGTTTTGAGATCGTCCCACACAGGTGCCTGTGCCAGGGACGTGTCCGCCATCCGCGCCACGAGAGCGGACGCGGCGAAACTGTTTCGCTCGACAAAACACACAGTTCGATATCGGGGTTCGGCAATGTGCAGTCCGAGGTCGAGACCTCCGACGCCTGAACAAAGGCTAATGCCTCGGAAGTCATCTTCTCGTCCGGGATGAAAAGCCACATGAGGCCTCCTTTCCATCGCACTCGTGGCGCTCTGGTTCGGGGCTCTGCCGATCTGTGCGAACGGGCCTCAATACATTGATGTTCCGGCAACGCGGGCATTTGATTGACAACACGCCAACCAGCCCATCCGGCTCCATCTTGAATAGCAGTTTTGCACAATGCGTGCATCTTATTTCCTCTTGCCTCATCTGGGCGACTCACCTCAATTTGGCCGTCCCTTCGCGAAGGGTGGAAGCGGCCATAAGGTGTATTCTGGTCGGCGGGGTTGGGTGTGAGAATTTGGCCCCGTGCCGAGGGGCGTTTCCGCGCCCTTCGGCCTTCCGTTAATCGGTTTGGTTGGACAGCACCTCCATAATCGCCAGCCGTTCCTGACGATCCATCTTGCCGATCTTCGCCGCCCATCGCGCCTTCTTGCGTTTGATGCGTTCCCGCTCTCGGTAGTTGTCGCCGAGGTGGCTGTAATCGTGCAGAGCGACTGGTGGCTGGAAATTCATCCAGAGGCTTTCAGGGACGCGCCCATGACGTGTCTGGGCGAGGTAATCGACGCGGGTGAAGCGGCGCAGAGCATCGTCATAAAGAGCGCTGCGGTACCCGGAGATCATCACCATGCAGCGAGCGTCGGACAGGATCGTCAGCAGCTCCTTATGAGCCGCATCATCCATTTCGAAGTCATACAGCTCTCCACCCTTCCGCGTCTCCATCAGATAAGGCGGATCGGCATAGACCAGGGTGTCGGGTTGCTCGATCAAAACGGAATCGGACACCATCGCCTTGAGCGAGGGCAGCAGCTTGAGCGCATCGCCATCCAGAAGCCGAAATTCGCGACCCTTCTCGCCCGCGAGATCAAGGCATAAATCCAGCGCATCTAGGCTTCGATCAATGCCGATGTTGCGCTCTGCTGGGCGCTTGTTCCGCAGAACCGCACCAGAGCCAAGGAATGCCTCGATATAGGTCTTGTGCGGGGGCATGTGATTGATGATCCGCTGATAGGCGCCCGCCGCGTTTTTGCCGCCTGGATACGTCATTGCGCCTGAAGCCTCGCCACTTCTGACGATCTCGGCCGCACAGCGCAGAGCTGACGATGGCGGAATCGGATATCGCACGTTTTGGCGATACATGCCGGCATCCCTGAGTAGGCGGCTTTATCCATCGCTATCAGCTCCGTTATGGAGCTGGCACTCCAAAGCCAACGCCTCGTTCGTCAGCTCCGCCAGCCGCGCGCGCAACGCGATGGCCTTGTGTGATTTCGGCGCCAGCTTTTCGATCCGCCCCGACAGTGCGACGCGCTGCGCGTTCAACTGATCCAATCGACTAATCTCGGGTGCTGCAAAAAGGGGAAGAACTTGCGCCATCAAAACACCTGAATGCCGAAGATCGAATATCCCGCGGGCGCGCGGGTCAGTGTGATCTGAGTGGTGATCTTCTGGAACGTGCCGTTCGGCAGCACATGGGTCTTCTCAGCCGCCAGTTCTTCAATCAGATAGAAGCCATAGAAATGGCCCGAGCGCGAAATCAACGGCAAGCGGCGCCCGGTGCGCATCCAAAGCCGCATGAGCTCGATCTGTGCGGGCCCACCGGGCGATAGAACTTCTTTATAGATGACCGCATCCAGCGTGATCGTGCGGTCGCCCGGACCAAGGAACTGTTTTGTCGGCATCGTGCCGGCGCGGTCCATCGTGGCGATCCGCGCGCCCTCGCGATCCTCAAGGCGCTCTAACGCTTGTGTTGTCAGGGTGATGAAAAAGGGTCCAAGGGCAAAAAGCATATCAGATCATTCCACGTTCGCGGCGTCATCAAGGCTGCGACGCACGGCACGCTCTGTTTCAGAACCGGCGCGCCGACCTGCATCTTTGGCTATCTGCGCATTGTTGACGGCTTGCTCGCGCCGGATCGAAATCGGCATGTCCACTTTGACGGCAACATCCAGCTTTGTGTTGCCCTCGAACCTGCTTTCGACCTGCACATTGGGTTGGCTAGTGCCGTAGGCGAATGGCCCACCTAAAGGCGCGGAGGTCGGTCGGCTTCGTCCCTCTGCAAGAGCGTTTTCAAGACTATCCTGAGGTGTCCGTATGCGGAGGCGATTGCGCCCGCTTAGGTCGCGATCCGCGCGCTCTTGATCGCTCAAGCCGCCTGCTTTAAAGATCTGACCCAGATTGAAGTCCGGGATAATGGCACCCCAATCCCACGTCGGCAACACATCGGTCCATTTGAACAGCAGATAGGTGCCCCAGGTGATCGGCCCTCCTATGATCGCCAGCCACTTCCATTTGGGGAGCTCATTGACCCACTCGAAGGAGAGAAACTTCTTCCAGTCGATTTCGTAAATAAAATCGTCCCAACCAAGTGGCACGATGAGTTTCTTCCAAAGCAACGTGCCTGCAAGAAGAGCCCATCCAATCGGCGAAATAAAGCGGCTGCTCCAAAGAACTGCTTTAATGAGGGTTCGCCAGCTCAGCATCCCGGCAAGGCGACGCCACGGGAGCGCAGGGATCATCCCCGCCGTCCAACGCAGCGGAACAATCGCCCATTTCAACGGCGTGCGCATCATCCGCGCAAGGCCGCGGCCACCACGGTAAAGGCCACGAAATGACCGGCCCGCCAGCCGTGCCGAGCGCGCCATTACGGAGATATTCTTGCCCGATTTATCAAACTTCAGGAACATCGCGGCCGTCCGGAGTGCGCCGTCGAACATTAGGGCATAACCGAAGCTGACCACGCGTGACGCGATCCCGAACGCTAACAAACCGGCCGTGCCTTTGACGATTGTCGCTGTCAGCTCTGGATTGGCCGATGTCCAGGCTGCGACGGCATCCACCCCAAAACGCACTTCGTTCATAATATCCGTGATGACCGGCAACAGCGCGCCGGATGCACCTAGAAGTGATGTGACCGAATTCTTGAGCTGTCGGAAGCCTTCGTTAAAGCCCTTCATCACCCGCTCGTAATCGGCATCGATGACGCCATCTGCGCCCAAGGCTTCGGCCTTGATCCGCTGATACTCTTCTAGGTTCGGGATCATCGCGCGCAGGAAATCGAGAACCTGTTTGTCGGCGAAGAGCTCGCCCATCTTAAACGCATTGCCGCCGGTCATCTTTTCGATCACCTGCAGCATGTGCAGCATCGGATCGGCGCCGCGCGAAAGCGCGATTTGCATCTCTTTCTCGATATCAACACCAGCTTCCTTGAACTTCTTCACGGTGTCGGTCGCCGTGATCTTGCCAAGGAAGTTGGTCATGTTGGTCGCGGCCTGATCCTCAGAACCGGCTGACTTCATCGCGATTTGCAGTGCAGCCGACAAAGAGGCGACGGCATCTACGCCTTCCATCTTCAATGACTTTGCACCTGCGGTGATCTCAGGAAACTTGCGCGCCATAGCGGCCAGCTCGAAGGACCCTTCCTTGCCAGACTTCGCCATAATGTCGAAGGCCTTGCGCAACTCGTCTGGCGAAACGTCTAGGTTGTCCATGACGGCAAAACCGGAGTTCGCCAATTCGTTCATGGCCGACTTGGTGGCCTTCGCCGCGCGGCCCGTCGCTTCCATGCCGGCGATCGCCTCGTCCAGCCCCATACCTTTGCCGACATAGGCCTCAAGCCCGTCCAGAAGTTGCAACTTGGACTGGCCGGTTGAGAGGCGTAGCTGATCTAGCTGGCGATCAAGCTCGGCAGCGCGATCCGAGCCGATTTCTGCCAAGTTTGCGAAATCGATCAGCCGCTCTTCGAAGTTACCAGCCGCAACCACAGGCGCACCCAAGGTAACTGCCATTGCGGCGGCGCCCATCAACCTCCCGCGTGCATCCGAAACGCGGCGTTCGCTTCTTGACATCGCCGCTTCGATTTCAGTTGCGGAAAATCCGGTGGTGATCTTGCGCCCCATCTCGCGCCGCATATCGCGGGCGCCCTGAGACATATTGCGCATGGATTGGCGAATTTTGTCAGCGGGGGCGGACCACTGATCCATCAGGCGGATCAGCATCGAAAAGCTCAGATCACCCCCGCCCATCTGTCATCCCCATCTGTTTATAGATGCGCCCGACTTCCGCATGGTAGCCAAGCAGATCATCCCAGAACATGCCTAGGAGGTCTCGTTCGCTCCATTTGAAGGCATACGCGACGTCGGTGAGGACTGAGCGCCAAGGGGCGATAGATCGCTTTGGCCGCCCGCTTCCTCCTGCATGCGCTGCTGCAACATCTCTTCCAACTGCGCCCGAGCGTTCTCCATCTCGTTGCGCAGCTTCACCGGCAAAAAATCAATGACGGTCTCCGCAACCTCGGCAAAGTCGTCCTGGTCCAGCGCGTCCAGCACATATTGCGGCTGATCCGTAAATGACTGGATCATCTTATCGAAATTGAGGCCAGCATCATCGACCCCCTCTTGCAGCTCCCGAACCTCATGGCCCTTCAGGCGACGAACTGTGACGCTGTTCAACGGCTCGCCGTCCACCAGCAATGGGTAGGTCAAAGGAACTGCACGGAACCGCTCGGGACCTCCGGGCGCGAATTCTACGGTTGGGCGTGTCGCATTCTCGGTCATCGGTTTTCCTTGGATGTTAAGCGCCCCATTTGGGACGCTCTGGGTTTTGGTTGCGGGGGCGGGACTTGAACCCGCGACCTTCAGCTTATGAGGCTGACGAGCTACCGCTGCTCTACCCCGCACTCAGGTGGGCTAGAGGCCCATGCCGTTGCGCAGCTCTGCGGACAGGTCCACGCCATCGACGATCAAGATGTGGTTCAACTGATCGATGTGATGGATTTTTTCGCCGTCGATCAGGTGCTTGTAATAAAAGATCGACCCGATCTTATATTCATCCTTGAGGACCGACTGCGCCTCCCAACCTGCATATTCCGCGTTGAGCCGACCATCGAACGAGATGACTTCGTTTTGCTGACTGCCATCGATTTCGGACAGATCAACAGACCGCAGCGTGATGTCGAGACGCTTGCCTGGCAGCATCCCCACCTGCTTCATCAGATACTTCTCGCGGGCGTTCACCTTGATACCAGCTTCCATTTTCGCGAGACCAAGAGCGACATCAACCGCCCCAATAAGACCACCGGCCTTGACCTCCTCGTAGACATCCTTCACCTGAGGCGGCGTGCAGCCTTCAACGATCAGGTGCTGCGAGACGCCCGCAACAAAGCAGTTGAATTTGCGTTGGATTTGCATCGTCAATTTCTCCTGTGGGTGACGATCTGAAGGCTTAGCTCAGCCGGTTGATCTCACTGATGGCATCACGAGCAAGTTCATCGTAGTAGCCGGTGTTGCGGTTGAACTGGAAGATCAGGCGCTGAAGCGGTGCGGGCGCTTCGGCGTCATAGGACACGAACAGATCACCATTGACCCAGGTCTCTTTCGTGTTCAGCGCAGGATCGATCCAGACATCGTAGCCAAGCGTCCAGCCGCGGGCGCGCATCTGGCGAAGGAACCCGTTTACGGTTTCTGCAATATCGACCAGAAGCTGCAACGAGAACGGCTTGTCGCGGAACGCTTTGTGACCGGCTGCGACGCTGTCCATGATGATGTCGTGAACGCGAACCACCGGGAAAAACTTGTTCAACGGCTCTGTCCAGGCGGTCTCGTTGCCCCAGAGACGGAAACCATTGTCGCGCACGATCGTCGCGATCTGGTTGCGGGTCAGATAGTCAGCTTCGGTATCAGGATCGCCATCGTAGTATTCGACAGGACGCGCGACACCTGTGATGCCAAAGAACTCATGGTTCGACGGCGAATGGTTCGGGCCGAGGGTGCGATCAACGCGCAGGGTGATCCCTGCCACAGAGGCGCTGGACGGCTTTACAAGCGTCTGGCCCCCGCGGAACACCTTGACGGCGGGATCGGTGATGTAGATGCGCTCGGAACCCCAGTCCTCACGATACTGAAGCGCAGCTTCCTTGGTGGTGTTCGGGCCATCGGCAAAGATCATGCCGCGACGCCGTGTTGCAATGCCAAGCATCTCGGCCACGACCGGATTACGACCATTATCCACGCGCTGGGATGTGAAACCCGGCGCCAACATCAGACGGGGCGAAAGACCGAGCTCGGACTGCGCGGCCTTGATGGCATGCACGCCGGTTTGCGGACCAGCCGCACCCACGACATTGGCAAGCGTGGCATCGAAGTCAGCGCCTTCTTCAACACGAACCCCGATGGCGTTCATGCCGGTGCCTTCGGCGGTGATCTGGCTGATGATATCAGGGCCTGTGCCGGTTTCGCCCATACCGTCCAAAAGCTCGGACCCGCCGATCAGCCCCAGCGGTTCGTTCAGCGGGAACTTGGTATTGTCCGCGTCAGGCGCGGTGAACACAAAGGCGACGGTTGACGCCTGTGCGACCTGAACCGGGCGACCGCCCTTCAGGTTCTCAAAAGTCCCAATGCCTTTGTGAAAAGCCGGTTGCATGTGCTTGCTCCATCCGTCGAGAACGCATCGTTCATGTGATGAAGCCGTTTTTTCACACGCGTAGGCAGGCGATTATGGTAGCGCGCGCTACCATAAGGGGATCAGTTTTCGGGAATACCCGTGACATACACGGACCGAGGCAATCGGCCAAGAATTATCGGTGAACCAACCACAGCCAGGATCGCCGCACCAACATCCCCAGATAGGCCATGGCCGTCCGCAAGATCGGCGCACCGTCTGATATCGCAATGGTGGCCCAAAGCATGTCGGCCTCGAAGTGGCGAGCGCCACTTTCGATTGCGACGTCGTGGAACAAAGCTGCACGCAGATAGAACGGATCGTCAGGCGACCAGACCCAACGCGCAAGGCGTGGAACCGAACTTTCGAACTCGCGTCCCGATTCCACCACCACCGTGTGCGGCGATCCCTTCCAAAGCAGGTCCCAGCGCATAACGCGTTCAGTCCGGTAGTCGCGCCAGGTTCCAGGCGCGCACCAGCTTGTATCAGGCTCCGCCACCGCTGATCTCCGCCTCTGCCGCTTCCAAGGGCGCACGGTCACCCGTTAGGGCGGCCTGTTGCACGGCTTGAAACTGAGCGGTCCGCGCGGCGACTGCCGCCTCGAAGTTTGCGCGGATCGCGTCGACGGCAGCGTGATCCTCCGCCGCTTCAAGTGCATTGCTAGAGGCATCGGCAATTACGTCTGCCGCCGCCTTCAGCGCTTTGTAAAGTCGGGCGCGCAGCATGACGCGTTCGGCGATTTGGGCCTCCGTCCGACCCTTGGCGAAGTCGCGGACGAAGAGCATCCGATCCAACGGAGTGCCATCTTTCAGAAAAGCCAGCGCAGCGGGCTTCTTCTCTGGCCATGATTGCCGCTCACTCTCTGACGGATCGCCTGCGAGCTTCCAGATTGTGGCCTCTGCGTTGCTCTTGAAAAATGCTTTTGTGTCGTCTTTCAGTTCCGAAATGTCACGGGGCGCTTGTGGCGCGGCAATGGGCTGGCCATTGGTGTCCCCCTCAATCGTAAAGCCCTCTCGCTGATTTTCGAGGAGCTCTGCGTAAGTGGCATCATCCAATTCGACGGCGTCGCCTGGAATTTGATCCCCGTGAACTGCACGGCTGTAAAAACCTTTGGTTTGCGCTGAAAAAAGCATTGTCATGTCAGTCTCCGATTGCCAGCCACCAGAAGGGCGCAGATGAAAGTTGGCCAAGCGCTGCGCCATCACCGTTGATGTTTCCGCGAAACACCGCTTGTGTGTTGGTGATAGAGCCCGCCATCATCACAAGGTGCAAATTGGTGGCATACGTGACGAAGTCATGGGTCGCGGTCACGGACCGACAGCCATTCGGAAACGCCAGAGGGAAGGTGATATAGGTGTAATTGCTCGCTGTCGCAGACGCGCCCCATTGCATAATCAGACCCGATGGAAAGCGCTGCCAGCCTGTCGCACCAAAACCGCCTGACCATTCATCTTTGCGATAAAAACGACCGTCGATTGCACCCCCATCAACGTCCGCCTGCGACAGCTTCCCTGCCAGCGACTGGGTTACGGTCGCCGCGAAATCAGGATCATTACCGAAGGCGTCACCAAGCTCTTTCAAGGTGTCCAGCGCACCGGGTGCGCCATCCACAAGACCGGCGATTGCAGCATCCAGATCGGCTTGTGTCAGACCGTTTGCGACAGCCTGCTGCAGCGCGACGATGGCAGCGCGGTTGTGGGTAGTGCGATTGGCCAGTCCCTGCGCCTGACGGTTCATTGTCCCACCACCAGCAGGTGTTACATCGCCACCTGTCGGAAGGTAGCCATTCTCGAGTTTGAAAATGCTATCTTCCCAAGCAGGATCGTCTACGAGATAGGTCATGTTGTCGGGATCAAAATCAGGCATTCAAGGCCTCCCAATGATAGCTGGCGCCAAGGGCGATTTCGTCGCCAATGGGCCAGAGGTTGTCGCCAATTGTGTATTGAACGCCGCGCACGGTAATCGCCCGCAACCGGCAGTGCTTAGGGGCAACCGCACGAACGATGCTGCCAAGACGGCGCGCTGCGCGCAGAGTGATCGGTCGTGTGACTTCGATCCAGTAGTCGGCCCAATGGACCGAGCCATCCGGCCCCAGGCGCCAGGTATCACCTAAAGCGGGTGCACCTCCGATCCGGGGATATTGGAAAGCCTCGGTTATGATCGCATCACCATAACCCGCCACTTCCAGCGCGCGCTTAATGATCGGCAAGGTGCCTTTGCGGCGCACGATCGAAGGCCATTCCTTGAGGTAGTTGCGCTGGACCGCCTCTGGCCATTCGGGGTCCCACTCATCCGCGGAAAGCGCGAAGGCCAGATGTGGCAGAACCTCTTTAGGGCAAGCCATCGGGTTCCAAAGTGTGTCGAAGCAGATACCAACGTCCTCGAGCCGCTCAAACGCGGTTTCGACCAAAGCACGTTCCAGCTTTGTCGCGTTCGATGGGAGAAGACCGCTGACCAGTTGTTCGATGGTCATGGGCGCCAGCCTTCGGGCAGATGTTCGACAGTGATGACGGGATCGACCAAGCTATCGGCATATCCCTTTGAGCCTGGATCAATGTCTTGGGCAGGTTGCGTCAGCGTCAGTTCCTCGACGCCAGGAACCTTCATAGCCGCACCTAACCCAAACCGCTGCACTTTCGCTCCAATGCGCCGACGCTTATCGCGATGCTCGAGCGCCGCCGCCATCGCCGCCGCTTCGATCGCCACCAAATCGGAACCCGGCGCAACATAAAGTGTGGCTTCAATCGTGTATGTGTGGAGCGCCGCGGGCTCAGCACGCAATGGCACGTTCAAAGGACGGACGGGATAGATTGCTTGAACAACCCGGTCCAACAGAGCTTGATCTGCTAAGCCGTATTCGCGGGTGGCCAAAATGCACAATAGGATTTCCGCTGGGCCTACAGGATCGCCATTTGCGCGGACAGGTGCTGCAAATAAAGCCTTTCCAATTGTGTGCAGGTCCGAGAAAAGACCCGCGCTGTAGGTTGCCTGATCTTCCATACAAAGCGGCACGACATCCGCAATGTCACGTCGGCCATCCAGTTCAAGCGCATGATAGATGTAGGACCCCTCTGTGCCCGCGGTCGTATAAGCTTCCGGGGCAAGGGCGAGGCGCGGCCGATAGTCAGCGTCGCTTTCGAGCACTTCATCTACTGGTGGGATCGCGTCCGGATCACCGGCTTGGACCGTCAACCGACCGGCACCGTAGTAGGTGGCACCGATGTGGTCCAGTTCAGCCCCTTGGCCGAATGCCAGGGTCAGCGCGTTTTTCTGATCGTTGCCTTCGGCCTTGAGCTGGACGATCCGTTCAGCGAACGCTTCAAGATTGACATGAAGAGGGTCGCTTTCGAGGTTGATTACCTCGGACAGATCAAGGCCCTTGTCTTCGGCGCGCCGCAACAGGCGCTCTTTGAGAAGCGCCAGTTCATCCTCGAAGTTCAGCTCCTCAAGAACAGAGAGCGGTTCAAGCGAGGCCAGATTGACAGCAGAAAAGCGGCTCATACCGACACTCCGATCGTGTTTTGAACACCCGTCGCACGAACCGTCACATCCACTTCGATACGCCCGTTGCCGCCCGCGTCGATTTCAGCCAGGCGAAACCCATTGAGCTCAACGCGCGGCTCAAAAGCATCAAGGGCCTCGGCAATAGACACAAAGTGGCTCAGAACAGTTTCGTCATTGCCGGGCCGATCTTGTAGATCTGGCGCGACAGAGCCAAAGGCCCGCCGCTCAACGCGGGTGTTGATCCGCGTTGTGAAAATCACCTCGAGGGATTGGGCGATATGATCCCATCCCTCAAGGCGACGCCCGGTATGCCGACACATCCCAGCCATGGACCTTAGTCTTTAGGCTTCGACGTCTTGGCGGGCGCGGACTTCTGCAAGGGGCTCACGTCGGACTTCTTTTGCAAGACATGCGGCACATAATAGCGCGCCTCGTCGTCAGTCATCTGGACGACATCGCCCTTCTCCTTCAGGTGCGGCCCGATCCACGAGTTGGTTTGCAGCACATAGTCATGCTTTTGCAGTTTGGGGTCGGGTTTCTTGGTCGTCTCAGCCATGTTCGTCTCCTTAGACTGGGGTGCCGGTGTTGGCGTTTCCGGGAACGATCCCGCTATGCTTGTGGGTGTCGCCGATATCGGTGCCGTTATGGGTGATCTCGCCACTAGTAATCGCGACACCAGCATCGGTGATTTCGATTGTGACGCCGCCGACATTCGCCTCGATCTTGTCATTCGTGATTTCGACGGATGTTCCAGCCACTTCAATCATTGAGCTGTCATCGATCACCGTGACGGTGACGGATCCGAGTGTGAACGCGAAAGCATCCCCATCTGCCGTGGGTGCCGCGTTCTGATCGGTGAAGCCGCCATGCACCGCGAGCGCCTTCTCGTCCAGTTCGCCCCCTTGCGCCAGAACGGTCATCAGTTCGCCGACGCTTGGCGGGTTCCAAGTCTTGCGCGCGCCGGCACGCTCAGTCCATCTGATCCAGGGCGTAATCAACGGGCTACCGTCATCACCGACGTCTACCTTGACACGCTGGTTCGCAGGATCGACCGCGGTCACAACACCAGACCGCACCATGTTGGTGAGCTTGCGGCGATCCTCGGCAATCATGCCCTGTAGGCGCGCGATGATTTTTGAGACATCCGCCATCACACATCCTCCGGCATGCGCGTGATGTCGATATCGGTGTTCAGCTCAATTGACTCGGACATCGTCGTATCGGACGGCCCAGCAGCGCCAATCCCCTCGGACGTGCCAATCGTTATCGCTTGGGTCCAGGACACCGAATGCAGCGAAATCCCCTTGTCATCCAGATCGCCGGAATAGAGCGCATCAATCCGCAGGTTGCCGGGAAGGCCGATACCGTGACCATCAGAAAACCGATTGAGCTCAATCCGCTCGGCCACGGCTTCGGTCAGATCGATGCCTTCGTTGGCGCGGCCTTTTCCATCGGTCAAAACGAAGACGGCGAACGCAGCCTCATAGCGGCGCGTGGCGTCTGGCTTTGGCTGTGTGCGGGGGGCCCCAAGAAAGGCAACGCGCAGCGCGGGGGCCTTGAAGGTCCGCCGCGTCACCTCATCGGCGTTGAAGCGACCGGGACTGATATCGATATCACGCGCGTCAGACAGGCTGTCTGTTGCTTGCAGATCGGCTTTGATCGCCTCAAGAAGATCGGTAATTTTCATTTGAGCACCTCACGCATGAAGTCCTCGACCACGTCCTCGATCTCGCGCGCGTTTGCCGGACTGATCCCCAGATAAGGGCGTGCCGGCATGGTAACGCTTTTTGCGAAGACCTTTTTGTTGCCCGCCATGAATGCCAGCGCTTTGCCGATCTTCGCTTTGATGACGCCGCCAAAATGATGGATCGCGGCATAGATCAACGGTGATCCGATCGTGACCTGCCCAAGGCCGGTCTGGTAATCGATGCTGTCATGCAATGCGCCCGACGCATAAAGCGGAGCTGAGCCTTTGCGGTTGTGTGGCCACAACTCTCCATTGGGGCCTATCTTTTCCGATTTGAGCCTACGTCGCGTCTGAAGTTGCACAAGGCGACCGATTACATCCATCAGTTCGAACCGATCGAACCCTGTGACCCGCTCAATTGCTTGGGCGGCACGGTCAAGGCCTGTGAGTTGCATCTCGACGGCAAGACTGGTCATCAGCCGCGCCCCCGACCAAAGCGCCGCGGCCGTGCGGTGAAGTCGGCACCCGACGTGGTGCCGGTCTCCGATCCCGCAACAGCCGAACTGGGCTCGGCAAGCCCCAGGCCGACACGTCCATCGCTGATCTTCGTCAAAAGCGCCGTTGCTTGGGTGTAGCGGGTTTCAATGTTGTCGGTGAGGCGAGTGTGCGAGTTCGCCAGCACATAAGCGGCGATATCAATGCAAGGGCGGCGCAAGACTTTCGGCTGGCCACCAAGGGGAAGGTCATACCGTGCGGAAAGATAGCCGTCGATTTCAGCAGAGGCATCGGCCAACGCTTCGTCGATCGCACCGTTCGGATCAGCCACGTCAGCAGGCGTGATGTCCTCAAGGAACTCAGCGCCATAGATCGCGGTGATATCGTCTCGGGTGGCATACATCGCATTCTCTCCAAAAGCGGTGGGCTTTCACCACCCGCAAGCCGCATCACAAGCCTTCAGACACCGCAGTTCGCCGGGTGACCCTTCGCGCTATGGTCTCGCCCCATAGAGGCCTACTCAGAACTGCACCGTAGGGCGGGGTCTCTGTTTCTTCCCGTTCATCCCTTGGGCTCGCGACCGTTCCTTTCGCTCTGGAATTCACTCAGTGATCGGCGACACCTTCAGGTAGGGATCGCTCTGGATCGCTTCTTTCTGCTTGGCGTCCAGCTTCGTCACGTCCACACGGACACCTTCGGGTGTGAAGCTCATACCGGCACGACGGCGCGACTTCTTGTGCGTGGTCGAAATCAGGACAAATTTGTCGGCATCTTCGACTTCGACGTTCGTTTTGGCACTCGGCAGAGGCGCTTGGCTTTCCGCCGATGCTTGCTTTGTGACTTCCGCCGAAAGCTTCGCTACCTCTTTGGTCGTAGCCTCACCCGCATCCGCGGCGGTCACATTCTCAGCGGGCGCTGCCTTCGGATCATCCTTGGACGCGGCCTGAACCGCATCCTTGGGTTCGGCGGGCTTTGCGTCGTTCTTGTCGGTCTGGGTTTTTGCCTTGGGGGCCATGGTTCTCTCTCCTGAAGGGGTCGGCTGAATGAAGCGGGCCGGGAATGCGCGACCGGCCCGCTCTGACAACCGGCCTGCGTTAGCTCAGCCAGGGGGTCATCAGGATTTCCGCTTTGCCGTAGTGCGGATTGTCTTTGCCGCCATCGGTGCGCTTGACCTTGAGGATTTCCTCAGCCTCGGTTTCCAGCTCGGGCGGGATCACCAGCAGGTTCGGCACGATGTTCAGCGGACGGCCCTGGTCACCTTTGAGCGATGCCATGGCTTGTCGGGCTGCCTTGAAATTCGCCGCCGTCAGCGGTGCCTTCGAGGCAAACGCCAACTGCCAGAACGTATAGCCCGCGGCACCGCGCGACCGCACGCCGTAAAGGTATTCGTCCTTCAGGAAGACGTGGTCGGAATTGCTGGCATCATCCTTGGTTTCCAGCTCAGCCGCGATGCGCTCCTGATAGATGATCGGCTTGACCGCCTTGACGGTGCAAAGCAGATACCATGTCGGACCCGCACCGGCCTGCATGTTCGAAACGGAGACCTCTTCGCCGTCCACCATTACCGGGTGATCGGTGTCAAAGAAGTTCTGACCATCAAAACAGGTGACGTTGAAGCCTTCCTTGAGAGCGTCGAATACCAGCTCTTCAGGATGCTCGGCCGCGGCCGTTGCCATGCCTTTGATCGCCATCGAATACGTCCCAAGCTGATCGTCTTCGATCGCTTCGCGCTGGACGGCGATTGTATCCTCGAACTTGTCGTTCTTCAGCGTGTAGGCTTCGACTTCCAGCCGTTTGATCCGGCGCTCGTCGATCCATTTCTTCATGCCGGGGATTTGGGCCAGCCAGGCATAGGTTTCGATGGATGTGTTGGAATTGACCTTTTCCGCGATCATCGACCATTTGGGATCGGCCGCTGTGAAGGCGTTTTGGAAAATGGCTTTGAAGCCAGTGGTCATCCGTTCGATGACTTGGCGCGTGATGCGCTTTGCAACGGGCATGTGCGGGGTCCTCTCAGAAGGTTTGTGTGGTCAGGCGATGCCCGATCAGATGGTGATCCAGACGCTGGCACCCTCAACGGCGCGCACGCGGCCCGCCTTCGAACGGGCGCCGCCGCCATCAGTTTTCGCGACCGTCTCGTCATCAAGGACAAAGCAGTCCTTGCCGATTTCGGTGCGGGTGATTTCATCCGCGCCGGTCGCGCCGCGGAACTTGAATGTGCCAGTGCGCGCCTTGACGGTCAGATCGCCCTCGGCCGCATCTGCGCTGTCCATCGCAACACCGACCGTGACAACGGCGTTGTCGGCAAAGCCAGCCTTTGCATAGCCAGCGTCTAGGACAACCAAAGCGCCCTTGTTGATCTTCGCTGCGGCATCGAGGTCGTAAGCGAAAACATCGCCTTGCCGCATTTCGGTGTTGCGTTCTGCATTGGTGGCCATGTGTCAGGTCCTTTGGATTGTGTCAGGGGTGGCCTGAGATCAGGCCTTTTCGGCTGCGCGCTGTTTGGCGAAATCCTCTTCGGAGACGCCAAGCATCGCGCACATCTCGCGATCATCGTCGCTCAGCCCGTGCGCGTTGATCGTCTTGTCATCCAGGTTCGACGGCTCAACGATTTCGGGCAGGGTTTCGGTGAGCTTTTTGACCTCTTCGAAACCAGCATCACTGGCCATGGCCAGCGCGACGTAGTGGCCCTTGGATGCAGGCGCGATCTTCTTGGCCTTCACGGCAGAGGCGATCATCGTTTCAACCTCGCTCTCGCGAGCGGCTTTTTCGCTCTTGGTCAACTTGCCTTCAGCTTCCTCGGCGCGGGCAAGAACCCGGTCATAATCGGCGCGCGGCATGAAATCCTTGGTCGAGGGCGTCACGGTCGAGGCCTTGGCCGTCGCCAGCTCCGCATCCTTTTCGCGGATTGCGGTCAGGACTTGCTCTTCGGTCGCATCGTCGGACAGACCAAGCACCTTAGCGATTTCTTTGAACATGGGAGTGTCTCCGGTTTTTCTGGCGCTTGCGCGGGCAAGGGCCTTCATCTGATCGAATGCGGGTCGGTTGACCAACGCGACAGCGTCAAGGATCGCGACCTCGCCAGTTTTCTTGTGTGCGCGGAATTCGGGGCTGATAAAGCGCCACTCGCGATCGGCGATTTGCTTTGCGGCCCGGACCGTCCAGGCGACGCGCGCCCAAATCTCGCCGTCGCGAACCTCTAGTTCTTCGATCCAGCCAGCCGCCGTCTGATCGCCGTTTTCTTCCGGCATGAAGGATGACAGATGGTCATAATCGACGAGGATTGGTTTTCCAGCGGAGGTGCGCTGCGCATCAACGAACGCCTGCGGATCGCTCAGCTTGAACGAGCGACCATCATTCGTCGCCAACTCGGGTCCAGCAGGGAAGACTTGTATCCATTCCGGCGCGGTGGCCGTCGGTCCGTCCCCCGCGACCTGGAACGCCAACGCGGTCTCAAGAAAATAGGTCTCGGTTACGGCGGTAGCCGTGCGATGTGAAACATGGTGCAGATGCGACAGGTGCGTATTCATGCGCCATGTCTTGCCCGAATGCCCAAACACAGACTTTGGTAGCGCGCGCTACCTAAAAGAGCGTGCTGCCGTCCATTTCGTCAGAAGTTGGGGATCGCCTCAGTCATACGCAGGCAGGATCGTTTTTGAAAGCGTTTTGAAAGCATTTGAAAGGCCATAGGGGGTTTTCAGGCATCAGCGGCCCCGAACAAGCCCTGAGCAGCCTTAGAACCGCTCTGACGCGGCATCGATTATAAGGGGGTTATTTGAGGCCGGAAGGTCACAACACCCTTCGCGAGATATACCCGGCTCTGTATGGCTCGGCCTCGTTGAACAAATAGCATCAAATGATCGATGGTTCAATCCATTGGGATGTTGCGAGATGTCGGGCCGAATTGCTCCGGCCGGATCCGACGAAGACTTTTCAGGTAGACCTCTCGTTGATCTTTCGTAAGCCTCAATATGCCTGTCCAAGGCTCCCCCTCAATCATCATCTGCAGCGCGAAGGTGACCTCCGATGTGGCATCCTCGTAAACGGTTCCACCTTCGGCCATCTGCTGAACGATCGCATAAGCCTTCGGGTCCACCTGAGGTCGCTTTCCGACCTGCTTGTGCGCGTCATGGTTCGAAAGCAAAACGGTCCGCGTCTTCGCGCCAATCAGTTTCCGGACATGCTCGGGCAAAATCGCGACGGGAAGTGCCATGCGGCCCCGCTCGATATTCGCGGGCGATCGGTCATTGGCACCATCATAGGGCAGCTCTGCTCTTGCCAGCGCCTGAAAATGTTTCTGCCCAACAAGGTCCCGGACTGCGATGCGGCGCGCATTTTGAGGCAAGGCATCCAGGCGGTCTGACAGAAACCGGCGCAGGTTATCGGCGCGTGTGGCGCCTGGGTTGCTTTGCCAACCGGGATCGATCCCCTCGGGCACATTGAAGCGTTCCCCTGTCACCTTGTTCGTCCAGGGCCTCGTCACAACCTGCGGTGCTGCAGCGGTCGCATCATAACCAAGGACTTCGGCCTCACGCCGTGATATCTGTCGCACCCGGCACTGGCATAGCCATCCGTTCGGGGGATAATGCGTGATCCAAAAAGCGTCATCGACCGGCAGGATCACCCCAACCCATTGCAGATGCTCTGGCCTGCGCCGTTCGGCCACGGACAGTTCATAGACCAGAAAGGGCAGACCGCGCTTTGTGCGCTGAATGCGCTCCCATTCACCTGCGGCCCGCGCCGTGTTCACATTCGCCCAATAGATTGTGCGCAATCGTCGCAACGATCCGAATTGGACGAGTTGCTTACCGTTCGGTCCATCAACGACCTTTCGGCCCCACCAGCCTTTCATCCGCAAAGTGGGCATGAGCTGATTAACGAAATCACCATAAGTCGTGTAATTGGCAATCGCATCTCGCGTCGCTGCACGAACATCGTCCAGGATGTCGAACCCCGCGGATTTGGCGACTGTAAACGCGAAAGCATGTTCGTTGGGTGCAAAGTCACGCCAGTCGAAGGACGGCTGCGTTCCCTTCGCATCGAAATATCGCATGACCTCTTCGGGGGCTTCTTTGAAAACGCGATCAGGCATCGATATCGCCGTCGCCGCGCGCTTTCATCATTTGCTTGGCCAACCGATCGGTCATCGCTTCGACATTCGGCGAAACCGTATCGAGCTCTTCCAGAAATGCCTCATAGCTGTCAGCTGACTTTGCCGCGGCCAAGATGCTCGCGACCGTCGGGCCGATATCGGCTTCCCAGTTTTCGAGCGCTTCAGACACAAGGGCGTCTTCGGTCAGTTCTGACGATGCTCGATGGCGTTCACCGCAAGACGGGCAAACAGGCGGAAGCTGTGACGCCCTCTCAACACCCGGACCAGGCACAACATTAGACGTGGCAATTTGCAGAACCGGCTCATCGTCGTCCGGCACCCGAAAGCCCATTTTCTTGTTCACGTCCGCAGAGGCAACCCGTAGGCCCAAAGGCACCAGCGTGCCAAGTGAAGTCGTAAGCGCCTCGATGTCTTCCGCATCCTCGACGGGGAAGCTGGTTTTGGGTGGCACGCGGTCCCAGCCCCAGTTCAGGCCCACGAATGGCGCGATCAGATCGCGGTTGACGGTCGTTGCCATCTGACGCGCGTCGGCGCGCTTGATATCACCGCGCACCTCGTCATGTGTTTCCGATTGCGACCGGCTTGAGCCTTCATCCGTGGTCATTGTTTGACCGATGATTGCCTTGGACATTTGCTTGTCGAGATACTCGGTCATTGCTCCAAAGACAGCATTGCCCTGGCCACCCTTGGCCTCGATAAAATCAATCTCCATGCTTTTGGGAATGATCGCGGCGGCGTCTGATCCCAGATCGCGCACGGCCCGCAAGAGGACGCGTTTTTCATCTGCGCTTGCGGTGTCGTCGTATTTACCGACGCGCAACGGCATGCCGAAGACCTCAAGGAACGCGGCCCAATCTTGCAGCGTGTAGGCTTTCAGCATGAAGCACCATGCCGCGATCCGCGCGATGCCGCCGCGCACGGTCAGCCCGGACTTCAGCTTGGGGCGATGCACGATCCAGCCGTAAGGGTTCAACTCAACGCCATCGGCGTTACCTTCTTCGCGGATCAGCAACTGGCGACCGGTCCGCTTGTCAAACTGGAAATGCCGCGGATCGCGATGGATGTATTCTGCAGGCGTCCAACGGTCGGACGTCGCATCCCAGATTGTCTCAATCGCGGAATAGCCCTTTGCGATCCCGTCCAGAGCGTCATCAATCATGTCTGCAAAATGCGGTTCTCCGATCAGCTCTTCGACAGCCTCAGCAATTTCCTTGTCCGTGGCATCTTTGGACGCGGGCGTCACGATCGGCTCGATACCCGACACGGCACGCTTTCGCTGGCCAAGGACGGACGCATAATGTCCATCGCGCTCTTCCATTTCTTCGGCAAGGATCAGGAAGTCGTTATTGTCGCCCTCATTCGCCGCTTTCAAAAGCGACGCTAGCTTACCCGGATCAAGTCCGCCGGCGATGCTGTCAGTCCAAACCGAGCGAACACCAGTGCTGGCCGGCGGTGCTTGTTCTTCGGTGAGCATCGCCACTTTGAATGGCTTGCCATCAGAGCCAAGAACCGTGGAATTGCGTGTTGATAGATTAGCCACTCGTGGTCTCCTTACTCATCGGCCAGCCATACCAAGATCGTAATGATGGCGGCCGGAAAGGTTAGTGTTGCGGGATGCCATCCTGTGAGAACGACCCAAAACTTGAGCAGCAAATAAGAGAGCGCAAAAGATAGGATCACAAAAACGAAGATTATCGAAAGACCTCTCATGACAGCCCTATGAATGCCAATATTGTCGCAATGATGCCAAGAGCTGCACCATTCGAGCCGCGCCTCGATGCCAGTGTCCCGAAGATCCAGCCTAGAACAAACACAAGCGCCACAACCAACCAATCCATCACCAATACTCCTCTCGTAGAGACAGGCCCTCAACAGCTTCATCAGCCTTTCGAACCGCGTTCGTGGCCCCTGAAATGTTCTGCTGACAAACCCCTTCATCCCGAGCGATGGAAGACGCAGGTTCGCCTGCCACACGGCGACTGATCCAGTTCAATAACCTTTCGTCGCTCTGACGGCTGGCCATTCGCGGCATCAGACGGCCCCCCAAATCAATTCGTAAGCGCTGCCGATCACCGTGATGATCCCTATGACGAACAACACAGCCCAAAGCCATTCCAACGTCGGCTCATCTTCGCGCCGTGCATGGGGTGCAAATGCCAAAGCCATCACCACCGCGACGATCATAATCAGAAGGCCATAAAGAATACCGAACATCACCAAAGCCCTCCGGACCGCCGAAAGTTTTCCCGAGTGTCACGCCGCCGATCGCCCCAGTCGTCGCCTGCCTCTTCGACATGCGCCGAGGTGTATTCGTATGTGCTGACAGGCTGGCGGCTGGCGAACCAAGCCAGCGCGCCCGCGACAGCGGTATCGCCATGACGGTTGAACCCGTCAGATCCCTTGAAGCGGAAATTCTTGGGCACGCGGATCACGCCTTCGACGAACTGAAGCGCCTGGTGATCCTGCAAAACATCATCGTGTCGCGGCAGCACCACCGTGCCGTCGCCAAAGGCCGCGATGTAGGGTGGCATTTCCTGCCGATACCATTCTTGGGTGAACGACACTTCGACGATCTTCTCGCCGTAGCGCTGTGCTGCGACCTCGGCCAAGTATGCGCCGTTCCCCGTTCGGTCCATCGCGCCTTTGGCGAACCGTGGCAGGCGATCAAGGATGTAGAACAGAACTTCGCGCTGTTGATCGAACGGCACATTGCGCATCTCGACGATCAGCTTTGTGCGCCGGACCAGATCATGCCCAATCTCTTGGATGACGATATCGCTGGCATCGCCCGAGCGCGCAAAGTCTTCTCCCATCACGTGCCGCTTGTCGCGGTTCAGCGATTTCAGAACCGGCTCAAGATGCTTGCGACACCAATCCAGCGCTTCGGCCGTCCGGAAAGCCGCGGGCGCGTTGCGGAAATCATCGTCGAGCGTCCACCGTTCAAACGGGATGCCGTCTTCCATACAGGCTTCGATCTGGACACGCGTCAGGGCAGCACCTTCTGCCTCGGCCGGGATCGCGTCCAGCTCCTGGCGCATGGCCGCAACGCGCGGTCCATAAGAGCCGCGGATCAGCGCCTCCCAATCGTCTTGAGCCTCTTGCGTCCACGTCCGCCCCTTAATCAGGCACACCCGCTTGAACAGACCGTTCTCGACGGCGGTGGCAAACGGGATGTGGTGGACCGAGAACGGGTTCTTGCCTGCCTTCGCCTCGACGATCAGCTCGTTAAACGGATTGAGAATGCTGTTGTGTGTCGAGATGACACGCACTTTGCCGCCCCAGATCAGCAACGCGTTCACCGCATCGATGACTTCGCGCACGTCCTTGTGAAACGCCGCCTCGTCAATAACGACGATCCCCTGAAGGCCGCGAATGTTAGCGGGGTTGGATGACAGCGCCTCAACCCGGTAGCCGCTGGCAAACTTGATGCGGAAAGCAGAGATGTTCTTGGTGGTGCCGTCTGGCTGTTCATCCTCGAACAGGAACTCTTCGATTTCGGCCAGCTCCTTTGAGACGATCTTGGCGAAATGCGCGACATAGCCAATGAACTCGCGTCCCTTGTCCTTGGTGTCACCGATGTAGAACACGTTGTCGCCACCGGCAGATCGGGCGGACGCGGCTGTGATGGCGCTATCCAGAGCCTCGGCGAAAGTGATACCTGTGCGGCGGCCTTTTTCAGCCAGTTTCAGATCGCTCGTATCTGCAAGCCATGCTTGCTGGTGAGCCATGAGAATGCCGTCAGCAAGCGGGTCCAGATCACTGGGGATTTCACCGCCGCGGGTGAAGGTTTCAGGCAAGGCGTCTGGATCGCGGGCGATTACGGGCGGACCGGCCTTCGCATTCTCTGGGATGTCAGGCTTGTTCATTGCTTGACCCCGAGGACCTCATTGCGGAAGAACTTGGCCTTCTCGGCTGTCAGGCCTTTCTCTTCGGTGATCTTCTCGATCGCGTCGTCGACCTGGCTCTCAAACTGTTTCTGGATCGCTCGTTTACGGTCCACAGACAGTTTTTGGGAATTGACCGCCGATTGCAGCGCGCGCGCCAGCTCCATAGCGTTTTTCGGGGAAGCGGCTTTGCCATCTTCCATCATCTCGAAGATAAGCGTCTTGATCGTCTCAGCCGCCATAATCGTCAGATCATCGGTTTGGCTGGGGTCCAGACGCTCTGTCAGCGCAGCGGTGATTGCGCGCACTTCCTCGTGGCGCCGTGCCATCGATGCCAGCCGGATCGAATGGCGGTTGAAAGCCGATTTGGAAATGGGACCCAGCGACAATTCGGCCAGCTTGTCATTGAACTCGAACCATATCTCGGTTTGGGTCCGGTCGCGCTCTTTCAGCTCCTGGAAGGCCCATGCCACGATATGATCCGCTTCCGCCGGAAGCAGATCAATCGACGACAGACGCCCTCGTCCTTGGCGTGCGACCGCCATCGGTTAGGCTTTCCGACGCGACGGCTGATTGATCCCTTCAATCACCGCTTTGCGCTTCAGATGATTTTCGCCTTGTTCCGTCAGCTCCGCGACCAACACACTGCCAGCTTCCGTCAGGACTACGGCTTGCGCCTGCTTTTCCAGCCAGCGCAATTGTGTGTGGACAAACTCGCGGGTTCGGTTGATCGCGAACGCCTCGAGGACTTTCATCAGCATTGAAGAGTTTAGCCGACCGTCAGCCTCCTCAGAGAGCGCGCGCAAGATGATAAGACGCACTTCAGCGTTGAAGTGGTCTTCGTAACCGTCGAAAAGATTGCTCATTTGGGTTGCCCCCGCGATAGGTTTATCAAGAAATCCTCGACGCGCAGAACGCCCGCCTTCGTCGCCTCGGTTGTGGTTCTCAGGACTTGAATTTCGCCCGACTGCCGCTCTTGCATCAGTTGTAGTTCGTGAATTTCCTCACGCGTCGGCAAGCCTTCGACGTCCTGTTCAAGACGCCCGAGCCGCTTATCGAGATCGGTCACCTGCGAGCTTAGCTCGGAAAGCTGAGAGCTCGGGACGATCTTGGTGCGATCAGAGCTGAGCCAACCTTTCTGGCGAAGAACAAAGCCGACGACCAATACCGCGACGACGACCGCCGCCCCAATTGGCCCGCCTTCCTCTAGGATTGGTAAGAGGTAGTTTTCCATGCGAGCCATGATCCTGAGATTGCGCATGCTCCGGCAAGCAAGCTGTAGTTGAGATTGGCGGTGGTCAGCACGCCGGTTGACCAGAAGTTCCAGGCGATCACAGTCCAGGCACCTGCGGCAAAAGCGAACGCGCAAAAGCGGACTTCAATGGCATGGCGCCAGCGAATGACCATCGCGACAACCTGCGCGGCTCCGATGATGCCAAAACAGCAGGCCCAGAATATCGGCTCTTCGCCGCCAAAGCCCGCGTAGCTATCGCGCGCCAGAATATCAGGCGTCGTGGCGAAAAAGTTTGACCATGCAAGCAAATTGAGGGCTGAAAACAGCTCCACAAGCCGCACTTCGTCACGAAAGTTGAACGCAACAAACGCGTCCAAAAGAGCCTTCAAACGGTCTTTAAGCATAGATGCGATCCTTCCGTTCCTTGTCTTGCTGGCAGTCGATACAGCGATCCGCGAAAGGCGCAGCCTGCCGCCGGGCCTCGGGAATTTGCCGCCCGCATTCGACGCAATCAGAGTTACCGACCTGCCGCACAGCCGAGCGCGCAACATTGGCCATCCGGTCCCGCTCTTGGGTCACGCGATCTTCGCTTCGTTCGAGGTCCCGCTCATTCACAGATCGTCTCCCTTAACGGTCGCATCCGCAGCAAGTTCGAAGGCCTGTCCGCTTGCGACCAGACACGTCAGCCCGTTCGGACTGCTAACTATGATGGTCCATGACCCGCTTTCGTCAGATGCGTAGACCTCAACCAAGGTATCGTTCGCCGCCAGACCATAGGCCTTGCGCCCCTCTCCGTAGCGCTCTGACAGGTGGCCAATCACGTCCGCGCGCGGCGCACAGCGCGGACCGTCAATTCCGGGCGAAGCCATAAGCGGCACTTGCAATGCGATGCTCAGAACGATGGCGGCGAACATCGCAATCAACCAGTTAAGGAAGGTTTCCAGTTTCAGCATGGCTATTCTCCCTTCCAGGCTTCAATGGCTTGGTTGCGCTGAGGTGAAATCGCGTCCTGAGCAAGTTCGCTGTCGGTGCCGGTATCAGCCACGCCCGGCGTGTCATGGCGTAATTTATCCAGACGGCGGATGTTTTCGATTACCTTCGGAACCATCGCAGCTGACTGGACAACCGATTGCTGGAATTCCTGACTTTTGATCTGGAAGCGGCCACCGAAGTAAAACGCAACGATTGTGCCGGCCAGCCACCAGAGCGGCTCAGGGACCAATGCCAAGCCCTGCATCCGTGTTGCAAACCAGATCGGGTCGAACATGGCCGACGCGAACAACAGGAACGTGGCGACAACCATCAAGGGGCGTGGCAATCGGTTCAGACCGTCCATAAAACGATCAAACCCTCCGCGGCGCGCATGACGGAACTCGGCGGCGTATTGGGACAGCGCCGCTTCGGCGTAATCCGCTTTTCGCTGCGCGCCCGCCTCGGCGTTCTCGCGAAACACCTCGGCCGTCTCAGCGATCACATTGCGACCGCCCCCGAATAGCCATTGAAAAAAACGCATGCTGTTATCTCCCAAGCCGTTGCCAAACGCGGTCCATCAGAAGCGAAAACCGCCAATCAAAAGGGGTCATCATCCCCATGCCGCCACCCGTTGCCGGAATTCGGCATCACTCATATGAAACTCGGGGCGGATGAACTCTTCGGCACGCTTGATCCAGCCGCCTTTGCCACCAGCGCGGGTGCGGGCAAACTTACGGCTGGCATGCCGACGATCCGCGATGCGGAAGTAGTAATTGCGGCGGGCGATCCCGTAGGCGTCCACAAGGAATTCCCCGGCACGCTCATAAATGCGCTCAACCGCACCAGCGGTTTGCGGGCCAAGAACACCATCAACGATCACGGGCTCTTGAAACTCTGCCATCAGACGCTGAAGGATTTTGACGGCATTGGAGCCTGCGTTCACATACATGTCGAAAACGGTTGAGTGCATTGCAGGCGGCAGGAGGCGGATGCGTGGTTGTTCAAAGTAGTGGCGGATGAAGATATCGACGGCCTGATCTTTGGTCAGCGCCCGCACATCGCGCGCATCCACATCGCCATCACGGTCTAGGTCCATACCCAGACGCCGCATCGTGTGGATCGTCACGCCGAAGTTGGTTGCGCCACCCGGATCATCGGGGTCGTTCACATAGCCACCTTCGCGCACGATGATTTCGTTGGCGATCTCGCGAACGGTTTTCATGATCCTGCCCTCCTTTGGATGACAGGAAACTATTGGGTTTTGAGGGGAGCGTTATTGGTAGCGCGCGCTACCAAATCAGTCGAAAAGATCAGGCTGGTTTTCGTCTGGGGACAGCTTGGCCTTTCGCCGAAAAACTGTCGTGCGATGCACATTCATTGTCTGTGCGATCTTGTCCGCAGATACGCCATCGCGGATCATCTGGTCAACTTTTTTGCGCGTCTCGTTTGCGGCCGACTTCGGACCGACAGGCAGATCAATGACAGCGCCGCCATATCCCGAACGGAAATGCTCGCAAATTTTGTCAGCGCTTTCGCGGCCAACAGCGTCAACAAGCCAATGCCCGTCGGGCGCTTTCGCAGGGATCGAAACCCGGCTTCCACCACGCACGTTCGAGATCGCGATCGCGGCGTCGATGCCCGCGATATCCGCAATCTCGTTCAGCAAAGGGGGAAGCCAGGAATAGCTCATGCGGCGCGCGCAACCTCCGCCTCAAGCGGTGCGATCGGCTGCCATTTAATCAGCAGGCCATCGAAGAAATGGTCCGGTGCAGGCAACTCCCAGAACGCACTCATTTCACGCAAGGATGTGAAGCCGTCTGCCTTCGCGAAGGCTTCAAGATCGGTGAGGGGGGGATTACGCACCCAACCAACGCGAATGCGCTTGATCTGTCCGGCTTCCCACTGGATCGTGATGGGCCGAACATCCAGACACACCGGATCAGGAATGATCTTGCGACAGTGCTTGGTGCGCATCGCATAGTAGAGCTGTAAATTCTCACCGGGATAAGCATGGCGTTTGCGTGGCCCTCGGATCGTTTGCAGCTTTGCGCCCGGTGCCTTTGGGTCGCGCATGCCAAGTTCGATCGGCTCGATAAACTGCTTTTGAAAGCTGTAAGCGACCATCACAAGGCTCCTTCGGATTTGAGCGTGCGGACGGTCTCGCCAAAGGTATTCATCACCGTGATCCAGTCGGCATCCTTCAGATCAGGAAGGTTCCGATGCGTGAGCCTGTAAACGAAGCCACGGAAAGTGTCTCCGGCGTAGGGCGCTTCGCCCTTTATCAGCTCCCACTGCGCGGCAGCGATCTTGAAGCCGGGGGCGCGCATATAGCTTGGGTCCCCGCGATGGCCCGACCATTCGACGCCCCGCCGTTCCAACATTTTCTTGAGCGCCTCGATCACAGCGACGGCGTCGTCTTGCTCTCTGATCCAGTTGGCGTGATCTACCTTCGCCTGCTTGACGGCAAAATTGTTCAGCGCCGCGTCATCGCGCGACCCGATCAAGCCGAGGTTCCAGCACGAAATCCAAAGCGCCTGTATTTTCTTGGCGTAGGGACCGGACAAGGTGGACCGTTTTCGCGTGATCTTACCCGCACCCATGTCGTCTAGTGCAGCGAGCAAGGCATTCGACTGCTTATGGCTCAGGCCGCGCGTTGACCGCTGGCCTGTGTGCTTTTCAACAAAGTCACGCCATGTGTCGTCTTCGTTCAACGAATGCACCTGACGACGCTTGGCGTGAATGGCTCGAAGCGCGCTCATTTGGCTGCCCACCTGTCTCCGAGTGTCGGTCGATAGTTGGGATAGATTTGATAATCCTTATACCTGAAGGTGACTTTGCCGAGTGCGTGATCTGCCTCGGAAGAAGTGACTTGAACGGTCGGAACCTGATTTTGAGCGGCAAACATCAAGCGCACTGCGGCATTGGTGATGCTGACAACCTGTTTGGGCGTTGCTCCGGCATCAAGGCATTCATCCAGTAGGGCCAGAAGCGCGCGCTCGGTCTCGCTGACTTCGTCGAAAGGTTTTTTTTGGGTATTCATCGGTCCATCTCCTTCCGGGCCTCGCGCGCGGCGTGCTGAAGCTTAGCGGCGGCAAGGATGTAGGGTTTCAGCTCGGGCTCGGCGTTGTCGTATTTGAGGGATGCCCAACGGCCGTT
Source organism: Cognatishimia sp. MH4019 (assembly GCF_020177595.1). Lineage (GTDB taxonomy): Bacteria > Pseudomonadota > Alphaproteobacteria > Rhodobacterales > Rhodobacteraceae > JAHTBL01. The sequence continues at coordinate 162,710 of NZ_JAHTBL010000006.1, forward strand.
CAGGCGCGGCAACAAAGCGCGCGGGATCGCCAGCCAGTTCTGCGGATCGGTATTGGCCTTGTCGCCATCGATGCACTTCAGGCAATGGCCTTCAGGAAGCGGTCCGTTCGTATCTTCCCAGCGGATCAGATGGACCGCACGCCACCGTGCCTGCAAAGGCAGATCATCGTTGATCTTGCGCTCGACATAGCCGTCGCGTGTCGTTCGTTCCGTGCCGATCGGCTTATAGAGCTGCACCGCGACCCCGCGGCGTTCGCCTTTCTTGAACCAGCCCTTTTCGGAACCAGGCGCGCAGATGCCCTTTTTGCCCTTGTTTGGCGGCACACTGCCTTTCTCAAAACAGCCATTGCGACCGGTGAACCAGCCCATCCGCTTCATCAGGGACTTGAGATTGTCCAAAGACACGTCGAGCCGATCAAACTTGTCGCAGAAGTCGGTATGCAGGGCGCGGCGCGGCATTTCGGACCGCGCCTTCAGCCATTCCAGCTCGCGCTCACTGTAAGGAATAGACCGGCCGCGCATCAGTCTTCTTTCTTTCCGATCTGGGGCAGATGCGGCAGCACGGCGTCGCCATGCTCGGCGAAGAGTTTTGCAGCTTTTAGACCGGTATCCGCGACACGCAGAACTTGATCCGAGATACCGACCAAGGCGTCAGCGCGCTTTACTTCCCGTTCGATATCGTCCGAGTTGAGGTCCTCGTCCGAGAGCCGTTCAAGTTGGGCAAAAAGGTGATCGTTCAGATCTGAAAGTTTGTTCTTCATCCGACTATCCATCCTTTGGGAAGTTTGACGGCCAAAGCGTCCGGCGTGGGTGCGCCTGGCGGTATCGACACGAGGCCGAAAGCCTCGAGCATCGCCGCCATCGCCTTGACCTCGGCAAGGGTGACATTTGTGGGTCCGCGGAGCGGATCATGGGCAATCTTTCCCAGAGCGCGCCCGGCCCGTTCAACGACGATCTTCTGAGCGTCAGGACGAGCCGGGCGACGGGTTTTGCGTGCGGCGCTCACTCGATTTCCTCCGCATTGGCCAGATTGATCTGCATCGCACGGAATGAGGCCTGAGGGTTGGGCCGTGTCGAGATGCGAACGATCTCGCGCGAACTGGCGATGCGTTGGCTGTCGGCAACGGCTTCCATTGCCTGCAGGAATGTCGGATGCGTTATGTTCAGCCGCCGCATGGCATAGAGATTGGCACGGTTGACCTTGCCCTGCTTGTCGACTTCAAAGCCGTATTCCAGCAAGGCGCGGATTTCGTCTGGAACATCCTTGCCGACATCGCGGATGTAGTCGTCGATCAAGTCTTTCGCGATCTTCAGCTCGGGGCCGTATTCGAGATAGTCCTGAACACTGATCTCGACCTTTACGAGGCCGTCGAAGGATTTGAAGCTGACATTCCCTTTGCCGCCTTCACGCTTGCCACGGGGCGTGACGCCGTATTGCTCGGCCAGCAAATCCGCCAAAACACTGATGTCGTCGTGTGTGTGGCCACGAAACCGCGCGATCTGGTTAGCCAGATCAACCGAAAAGCCGTGGATCGCGCGCACTGTCTCGTCAACCTGTCGGTCCATCGGCTTCATAAGGTCCTTCGGCACCTTGTGGCCTTGGGCGTTGATGTAATCGGTGAGTTCACCGTGTTCGTCGTAAATGTAGCCAGACATGGCCGTTCCTTTCTTCAGGTGAGGTCTGTGAGTTCTTCGAGAATTTTGTTCTTCAGGCTGCGATAACCTTGAAGCTGGCTATCGGAGCCCAGCAGATGCCGCGCCATCACCTTCAGATCGTCGGCCTTCCAGACGCGGTCCTCGTCGCAGAAACCGATAATGTGCCGCGCAAGGCGAAGGGCCTTGTCGCGCTCGCTGGGATTGCCGATGAAAAGCTGATCTTCGCAGTCGATCGCATTTTCGGCGATCTCACGAAGAGTGGCGAAGTCCTGAACGTAGACTGGGCTGTTTTCCAAGTTCTTCGTCACACGCTTCAGCGCATTCATGATGGTGGTGTGATCTCGGCCACCGATCGCCATGCCGATCTGCGGCAAGGATGCCTCTGTCAAAGTTCTTGCCAGCGCGCAAAATTCGAACCTTGGCCAAACCAGATGCGGCTGGCGGCCAGCACCCTTGATCTCACCTTCAGAGACACCGCGGTAATCCGAGATGACCCTGAGAATGATCTTGAGATGCGCTTTGGTGGACATCAGACCGCGCCACCGCCACGCAGTTGGTAGGCCGCACGCATATCGTCCGCCTTCAAAGCGCGACCCATCCCGCGGGCAATCATCGATGCCGCCTTGATGGTCTCGCTCAGCGCCCCAAGCGCACCGGGGCGCGTGGCAATCGCGGTGCCCACACGGCGCACATCCTCGTCAGTGATTTGCCATGCGTCCAAAAGCTGATCGATATCTTCGGGATAGGGCTTCATCACGCTGATGCGGTAGCCGATCCTGCGTGTGACCTGAGGCGACGCATGTTTCACATCGCGGCTTGCATAGGGCGTTGTGCTCTCATTGTTGCCGAGCAGAACCAGACCGCATCGGGCCATGTCGCGGAAGTGCCGCAACTCGTTTACACCGTCCTCGTTCAGATACTGGGCTTCGTCAACGATCAGCAAAGCGCTGAAGCCGTCGCGCTTCAATGCCTCAACAATAGCGCCTTTAAGCGTCGCTGAGTTGCGCGTGTCGATGCCAAGCTGAGCACCGATCTCCGACTTCATGGTATGGATGCTGGCGCTCGATGGGCTCAACACAATGTGGAACACATGAGGCCGGCTTGCCTGAAATGCCTCGGCGGCGCTGGTTTTACCCAATCCTGCCAAAAGGGTTGCAATCGCGATGGTTGGCAACGCCTGCGCATAGGTGAACGTCTCGAACAGCTCCCGCGCCACGCGCGTTTGAACAAAGCCCGGCTCAACCGGCAGTGCAGACGCCGCCTCAGAAGCCTCTTGAAAGGACGTAAGGAAGTTCTCGACGCGCTGGGTCGTGTTGTCGTAGCGACCGTTGTAGGTGCCGTCATACCAGCCTGAGAACGTGCCAATCGCCATATCTGCGCGGCGCGCAACCTCGGACTTCGTCCAGTCGTTTTCGGACGCGAGCTGAGCGACCTTTGCCGTCGCGGACTTCCACCTCGACTTCAGGTCATCGCTTTCAATCTCTGGAACCTGTTTGGACGGGGACCAGCCCGTGACGATACCCGTCTCTGTCTTCGTTTGCGCATTCATGTGTGGTGCTCCTCAAATTTACGGCGTTCCGTCGCCTTTGCTTTGATTGTTCGGGTGATCGAAGATGTTCGAGACGCCCAGCGACGCGGCCAACCCGCGCCCGAACGCGTCGGATGTGTCTGTCGGCGGTGCCAGTCCGGCACTTGGTGTGTTTTGCAATCCGACCACTTTGGGCAGTTCCATATCGAGCGGTTCAGGGTCTGGGATTTGCGCAGCGACCTGAGCGGGCGTCAGGAGACGTCCAAGACGCAGAACTTCGCGGTGCGCCTTCATGAACTGACGCCTTGTTTTGGCGTGCTGCCGCGCTGCTTCAGCATCGTTGAAGCCAACCGCTTCGATACACTCGACACGGTCGATGAAACGACCATCCATTGTGTAGACGAAGATATCGCCGTGCAGGTCTTCTGGATCAAAGCGGACCATCAATTTGCGGCCCGCATGTGCGATCAAATGTTCGCTCCAATAGCGGTTTCCAGCGAGATGAATTTCGCCGTTGGTGCGCCGTGCTGTCTTGCCCTCGCCAGCCAAAAGCAGGAATTGTCGCTGAAGCGGGGAAGCGCGGCGCACAACGACGCCAGGACGCTCAAGGCTTTCCTGAAAGACCTCGGCAAAACTACGCCCTTTGGCCGTTTGCGTGTTGCGGTCTTTGCGCGTGTTGTGGCGCATGATTTCCTGCGCAACGAACTTACGGAATTCGTCAATCGGAATGGCGCGAGAGCCGTAGTTCTCGGGCTTCGCATCTATCGTGTTTCCGGTAAACGCCCCTTCAAGCGCGGGGTGCCGGCTGATCCGGTCCACCATATCACGCCACGCGCGCTCAATCGGCTTGGCCTGACCGTGATAAGGCGTCGTATTATGAACCTCGACGTTGAGCTGTGTCAGAACACCCTTCGGCTCTTCATCCTTCACCTTGAAGCGGAACCGGTGTTTCATGCCACCAGTGATCCACTTGGACATAAACGCGCGGCCGTTATCGAAGTAAACATGGTCTGGAATTCCCCAGCTATCCACCATGTCAGAGATCGCCAAACGGGTCGTTTCCTTGTTCTCGGTCTGTGAGATACGGAAGCTCAGAACCATTCCAGAGTAGATGTCTTGGAAGCCGATCAGGCATGGCCGACCGATGCTGCCATCATCAAACTTCACAAAGACATCGAAGACGTGACCGTCTGCGTTCACCGCTTCCATTGCATGGAATACGCTGCGGTCCCGCGTCTGCGCCGGATAAAGCTGCGCCGCAGCCGATTTGCCTTCGCGCGCCAACTTGATCGCGACAGGCCCGAACTCAGCATCCAGCCGACGCTTGAGTGTCACCTTCGACGGGATTGGAGCCCATTCATGCGCCTTCGCCGCTTCTTCCATCCGCGCGTAGCAACTGGCAAAGCTGGGCCCCGCATTGCGCAGATAATCACTGACCAACATATCCCATGCCGCTTGATGGCAGGGCGCCGTCGAAGTGCGGCCTTTGTATTCGGGCAAGAGGGCAGGCAACCAATCGCTTTTATGAAGGCCGTGAAGCCCTTCAAGCCACCTATAAAGGGTGCGAATGGGTGTCTTCGTTTTGGCCTCGACCAAAGCCCGTGCAGCACCTTCTGGCATCGTCTGACGCAGCTTTGTGAAGTGCTGAACAACCTTCAGCCTGCGATCGGCTTCCTCGCGCGATGTTCCAGGTGCACTTTGAAAACGATGCCAAAGGCTCTCCGAGATCAGCTCGGAACGCTCGTCACGTTCCTCCGACGCCACTTCAGCAATCATGGCATCAGCCACGATCTGGTTGATCACTTCCGGCGGAAACAGGGTGTAGTGGTATTCCTTGCGGATACCATCTTTACCGCCACCACCGGGAACCTCTCGGCAGCGGTTTTTATCTTCGGTCCAACGGCGATCTTCCGCAAACCGGCGCATATTACGGACGGTGCGTGGCAGTGTCGGACAATCAAGTTCGACTATCTCTGATATGGACCACCATTCTTGCATCAGGATTCAGCATCCCGATCCAGTTCATCCAGAAGCGTGCGCAATTCATCCTTATATTCGGCGACAAAATCACGCTTCCAACGCTTCTTCGCCTGCCCCCAAACGGAAACCGTTTTCGTGAACCACGCATCGCGCGGCACGGCAGGTTCAGACGGGTCGGCAATATCGCCAACTGCGATCTGCCATTCCTTTACTGACGAGACATCACCCGATGCGATCCGCGCGGCACACGCATATTGCTGATCTGCTTGCAGTTTCGACAACGCTTTGAGCTGTGCCGCGTTGGACGCAAGAGGCGTGCTTGAGATGAGCGAAATCGCTTTCGGTTCAAGGCTCTTGACCAGTGCAATAGCGTCCTGAATAGAACGCTGGGAAAGCCCCATCTTTTCGGCGGCGTCTTCCGTGAAAGTGGCTAAGCGCGAAGTTTGCGTTTTGCCACCTGTATGTTGATTTCCAAGGTCGCCACCCTTCGCGGTTTCAGGGTGCAACTTCTCGTAGACCGACTTACGCTCAGTTAGAAATATCGCCCGATCAAGCGCTGTCAGTTCGCGCCGGATAAGGTTTTCGTCGATCTCCGCAAGGCGTGCTTCGGCTTCCGACAGCTCAAGAATTTTGCATTCCGCTTGGTCTAGGCCAGCGATTGCTAACCCACGGTATCGGTGGGCACCTGCAACCAAAGCAAACTGCCCTTCACCCAACGGGCGCACGATAAGAGGCTCCATCAATCCATTCACAAGGATGGATTGCGCGATGGCCTGCGCCCAGTCTTCATCAACAGAACGCAGCCTGTCAGCGACAGTGATACGGGACAGCTCAAGTATCTCGATGGTCAATTTTTCGCCCCCAGATCAATGTGATCGCCAAAGGCGGCAGCGGCGTTGAACTCGGCAACTTCCTTTTGAAGAGCACGCGCCCTCTTACTTAGGCTGTCTTTGATAGTTTTTCGTGCATTTTCCTCGCGCCGCGCCGCTCTGAAATCGTCCCGGGGTAGGACCCGACGGCTTTCTTTACCGTTATCCGGCGGATCAATGGGACCCTTTCCAGTGAGAACCCAAGTCAGGTTCAATTGCAAAAATGCGCATATGGATATCAGGTTTTGGTAGCTTGGTTCGCTCCGTTCGTTCAGCCAGTTATTGTAAGTGGATGGTCTTACACCGAGAGCTTCCGAGAGCATCGCCTCTGAATAGCCTTGCAACTTCATTTCAGTGCGAATTCGCTCACCAAAACCCAGCTTCATCTGAACGCCTCCCCAAGCCAAAGCATCCCAAAAATCATCACGAACAGGCAGATCGCGCCGATCACGTCGCCGATCCAGCTATCACCCAGACGCACAAGCAGCCGCCACGCACGCGCAAGCATCAGTCGGCAGGAAGAGGAAACCGTTGATGCTTGCACGCGGCCTTGCGGCGCTTCCGCGAGTGGCGGCTCGAAATCAGGAAAAGCCCCAGAGGGCCGAGCAGGACCCTCTGGGAAGGTGGCTCGGCTGTGATCTCCAAGAGGCGAGGAGATGGGACAGTCAGCCGAGCTGGCAATGACGGGGTCTGTCGGTGCGCGCATCATGCTGCCCACCGCTTGAATTCTTCGGCCTGTCGCAAAAGTTCGCGGTGATAGTTTTCAAGAACCACATCGCGCCCCGCATAATCGATCAACTTATTCAGCCGATCCTTACTAACGGGTCCACCGTTCAGCCCAAACATACAGCGGCGCGCAGCTTCGGATGGAACACCACTTTCGCGGCACCAAGCCTCTAATGTGATCGTCCGATTACGCAACGCTGACATGATCGCGCTATAAAGCGCCTGTCCGGGTAGTGGGGTTGGATATGAAGACATTGCTCGCGCTCCAATATTCTTAGTTTTCTTTGTCTAACAACATTAGTTTATGTGTCAACTAATAATATTATCAACTTGCGCATGTTTTGTATTCTCGAATCGGATTAAGCCTGCGATGAGGGGGTATGAAAGGTGCTGGAAAACGGATGAGAGCGGCTCTTGAGGCTCGTGGCTTCAGCGAAGACGCTGTTGCCAAGCGCCTTAATATCAAGAAGAACCGGCTTAATCACTGGCTCAACGACAGGGCAGAGCCGAGATTTGAAAACCTTCTGGCATTCTGTGAGATTGTAGGTGTCGGAGTTGATGAAATAATTCGGCGAACGGACGACAGCCCGCTTAATTTGAACCTTGATCCAGCGGACAATGAGTTCGTGAAAATCAATGTCTATGACGTAGATTTAGCTGCGGGTGATGGGCGGGCAGTGACCAGCGAAGAACCCATTGATCAGCTCGCGTTTCGCTCGGTATGGCTGGATCGCACTGGCATCAATCCGGCGCATGCATCAATCGTTCGTGTTTCGGGCGATAGCATGGAACCGACACTTGCGGGCGGTGGCATCGTGATGATTGATCATCGTGACAAAACACCGATTTCCAAGTCCTATATCTTTGCCGTCCGCAGGGGGACCGAAGTTGCCGTAAAACGCGTTGAGCGAGACCCGGAAAATAAAGCGATCTTGCTTCACAGTGACAACGTCGATGTTCCGACCAAAGTGCTACCTACCACTGAGCTTGAGGACTTTGAGATCATCGGCCGCGTCGTGTGGTCCGCACGCACTTGGCCCAGTTAATTTACGTCCTAACTCACGGATGTTCGGAAGCCGATCGCATGCCCCGCAAACCTTTGAAAGCAAATTACTTTAACCGTTTCTAACGATAGCATGACGAGTAGGGCGCATTTGTCCCTACTTTGGTCGGATTAGCTTTCAAAGCTGGTATGGTTTATCCTGTAATCCGCAGGCATCGAAAGCTTTGCAAAAAAGAGGTTTGAAGAGTTTTTGAAAAGTATTCGAAGAGTTTTCGAGACCCACACCGACGTGCCAATCCAAGTGAACCAAACGGCCATTCTGCTTGCTCTGTGCCAATCCAAGTGAACCATCAAATTCCAGCTCACGCTGACACCGCCCGCCGATTTGCCCTTATTTTCAGGCCTTTCCGCACAATCCCACTTAAAACCGGATTATCCCGTCAGATTGTCAATCCATGTGATCCGTAACAGTCGGCGTCCTTGCGCAAGGCGATAACGCCCGCGGCGATTTTCAGAGCGATATTGGCCAGAAGCGTGACGAGGGCGATCAGCACGAGGGTGGCGAAGGTCAGAACGGGGGCTGTCGCGAAGAGGGCCGTTGCGATACCCAGACCGGCGGCGATTTTGAAAAGCGGGAAGCGCGATTGCCATGTGCGGCAGCTTTCCTCGGCTCGGACGCGGGTTTCGGCCTGATGGGTGAGGGCTGCAACTTCGTGCACGGCGAGCACATTTTGCAGGGCGTCTTCATCAGCGAGCACCATCGGCAGATCGGCGAGCGCTTCGGGCAAATGGCGGCGCGTACGCTCCATCGCTTCGGCGCGGTCGGTGGCGAGCCAGAGCGTGTGATCAAGATCGCGCACCGGCAGCAGACCCAGCTTGAGGCAGCGCGCGGCGCCAATCAGAGCGATGCTGTCGGCGCAAGGGTGCAGGTCTTCGGCGGCGACGGTGCTGGTGTTGTGGATCGCTTCGCGTGCGGCTTGCAAGGCAGCGGGCGCGACCATGCGGCGGGCGCGCAGGATATGCCACAGCGGGACATCTTGCCGGCGTTGCAGGGCGCGGGCGTGAAAGAGGTCTTGCGGGCTGATCTGGTCACGCTCAAGCAGCAACGTGCCAAGGGAGCGGTGCAAAGGTGCACGGCTGGGGACCGCTGGAGGCGGTGTCGGGACGAGCCTGAGAGCCGGGCGGGGCTGGGCCACGTTGAGTTCCTTTCGCTACCAAGATCAGGGGTAGCGAGGGACAGTTAACGGGCGGTTAAGTTAAGGTTAACAGGGGGTTAATTCTGAAAGGGCTGTTTTTGGAGACCCGGATCGGGGTCCGGGGCGTGGAGTGTGGGATTAGCCGTTTGAGGTTTAATCCGAGGTTTTTGATCTTGAGAGAGGTGTTGGACGTCCGACACCTAGAAGCGGAGGAGCGAAATCTTCACCCCCCGCCTGAAGATCAATCGAGCAACGCGCAGTGAGGGTCAGACCAGCCACTTCCGTGTGGCAGGTCTGCAGTTTTGACGTTTTGATGCGTGAAAGCTCTTTGAGGGCTTATTGCGCAGCGACCGAAACCTCGGTCTCATCGGCTTCACCGAAGCCCTTGGGAACGGGCAGATCGGGCAGGCCAGCGGCTCGTTTTTGCAAGGCACGTCCGATGACCACACGGCTGATTTCTGTGGTGCCGTCCACGATGCGCAGCATTTGAGCGAGGCGTGACAGACGGTCCAGCCCGTAAGGTTGCAACAGCCCCATGCCACCAAGCACCTGCGTGCAGGTATTGGCCGCCTTTACGGCTGCATCCGGCACGAAGCGTTTCGCATGCGCCGCCATCAGCGGGCCTTCGGGCGTGCCAAGCGCCTCGGCCGCTTTGCGATAGAGCAGGCGGGACGCTTCAAGATCTGTTGCGACCTCGCCCAGCATCCATTGAATGCCATCCAGATCGAGGTTCTTTCCACCGAACATCTTGCGGTTTTTGGAATAGGACAGCGCCGTATCCAGCGCCGCCTGCATCAAGCCGCAGCAGCCCGATGCGATGGACACGCGCGCGATGTCGATGGCCATAAGCGAGCCCTGCAATCCTTGCCCCACCGGAAGGATGATATTGTCTTCGCTGACCACGACCTTATCGAGATACATTTCGGACATCGGCAGGAAGTTGTAGGACGGCGTGTCATAGAGCGGACCAAAGCTGATCCCCGGTGCATCTGCGGGAATCGCGATCATCGCCATATCTTTGTGACCGGGTGCATCGCTGGTCTTGACCACCGTGAAATAGATATCGGCTTCGGTTGCCAGGCTGACCCAAGCTTTCGACCCGCTGATCGTCCAGGTGCCGTCGCCATTGATCGTGGCGCGGGTATACATTTTCATCGGGTCCGATCCTGACTGTGGCTCTGTCAGGGCAAAATTCGCCAGCTTGCGCCCCGAGGTCAGATCGTGCGCCCATTTTTCCTTGAAAGCGTCAGTGCCATAGCCGCAGCCTGCATAGGTGCAGATGTTGTGCATCGAGAGGGCGAAAGCGTAGGCCCCGTCGCCAAGGCCCAGCTGTTCGTAGACCTGTATGCCTTCGGACAGGGGAAGGCCTTGGCCGCCCCACGCTTCGGGGGCGTAGAGACCTGTCAGCCCCGCAGCACCCGCCGCGTCAGAGGCGTCGCGCGGCCATGTCTTTGCAGCATTCCAGCGATCGACATTGGGAGCGATGATCTGCGTGGCATGATCATGGGCGGCGGTGAGGATCGTCTTGAGCTTTTCTGACATGCGCGTTGTCCTTCTGATAAGCGGGCACTGTCGCATTTCGCCGTTCGCGGGGAATGTATCGCAAAGCGCGAGATATGCGTCGCTACAGGTTTGAAGTGATGTTTCTTTGGACAGACTAGCGTTCAGGTCTGGGCTGCTCTATCTCGCGAGGTGACAGTTTATTGTCGAAAAGTGACAAAATCATCCGTCAGAGAAAGCGCGTCTCCTATAGGAGCTGGGCGTGTTGCCCGTCCATCTCTGGAATGCCTTGTGAAAATTGGCCGCCGAGGAAAACCCGACCTCGTGGGCGATGGCTTCGATACTGTGCTGACCGGTCTGCAAGTGGCGGATCGCGATGTCACGGCGCAAGGCGTCCTTGATCGCTTGAAACGATGTGCCATCGATCTCCAGCTTGCGGATGAGAGTGCGCGGCGTCATGTGCATGGCCTGCGCGGCGGCAGAGAGGTTGGCGCTGTCCCAGTCGGTTTGGCTGAGATAGGTGCGGACGCGCAAGGATTGGGTATGCTCACGGGATCGCGTGAAGATCCAGTCGCGCGGCGCGTTTTCCAGAAAGAGATCCAGATCGACCGTGCTGCGAACTTGAACTGGGCCGAGTTCCTTCAGGTCGAAGGAAATCGACGTGGCGTCCCCGCCAAAGCGCACCGGGGCGGGAAAGATCACCGCGTAGTCTTCCTCGAATGCGGGGTGGGCGAAGGCAAAGGCGACCGCTTTGACCGGCACTTCACGCCGTGCGAGCCACGACATCAGGCCATGGGCCAGTTTCAGGATCAGCATATGGCCAAACCGCTGTGCCGCGTGGTCGGTCTGTGGGATCAGCCTGAGCTCTAGCGCGCCGTCGGTTTCCAGCAGCTCGAACTGGTGGTCATCAAGCAATAGGTTCCAGAAGGTCGAGAACCGGTAGAGCGCGGAGGCAAGGGAGGTCGCCTCCCGCACCGAGGTCAGAAGATGCTGCAAGGCGCGGGGCCGGATCGGGCGTGACCAGAGCCCCATCATTTCATCGCCCGTCTCGACTGCAGCCAATTGGTAGAGACGCACGATCTGATCGAGCGTGACCCTGCCATGGGGATGGTCCTGATCTGTCAGCAAATCGGAGCGTTTCAAGAGGGATTCAAAGTGACGATCAGAGCAAAGCGGTCGCAATGCCTTTAGCCAATCCGCAATGAATTGGCTGGAAACGGTCGATAGGAGTGGCGGTGTATCATAGGTCATGCTGCGCCTGTCGCTATCATCGAAAGGGGCCGCGAAAAACACTTTAGGAGAGACTTCGTGAACGTGGGAGATACGTCTGGCATGTCTGCGCGCAGACGCAGCTTTGCAAAGGGCGGCATGTGTTGACGGGCAGTTGCGATTGTTCTGGCGCGGTTGGGTGTGCGGATCAATGGTCTTGGCTCAGATCTCGTCCTCTAGGTCTTCGATGGCATCCAGCACGAGCAGGAGACGGGTCTCTCCGGTGCCTTCTATGGGCGGAGAACGATGAAGCAAGCCAGAGGGTGGTGTCTCAGGCCAGAGGGTTCCGCGCAGCAGGATGGGCGCGCCCGTGGCGACAGAGAAGATGCGCGCAGGGTCGCGACCTTCGATGGACGTTCCGTATTGCGTTCCCTGCCCACGATAGGTGCAGACAAGCCGCGCGGTGATTGCATCAATATGGAACTTGCGACAGGCATTCGATGTCACCGGTTGGAGCCGGAGCCGTAGGTAAGGCGTTAGCATCAGACGCGCAAAGATGTCAGCGAGCGCTGCGATGTCGCTGATCAGTTGTTCGCGTTCGGGGCAGATCGGGGTTTGGGCGATGTCGCAGAGTTCTGTCACCGCCGTTTCGACCATGGCAGGGCGCAAGATGATGCGCCCTTCGGGCAGTGTCGCGGGGTCGAGGTGGTTGATCCATTTCTGGAACCCGGCGGCAGGTTGCCTCCGCCAGATTGCCGCCGCGCATTGCGGGTCCAGGAATGCGGTCAGGTCCTCCGGCTTGTCTGCAATCCTCACGCCGATGGCCGCGTTCTGGAGCGGTTTCTCTGCCAGCATCACGCCGCTTCCTCGGAACGCCGCCAGTTTGGAAATGGATCAGGGTAATCCGGCAGGTTATCCGGCCCGGTCGCAACCACCGCAGGGACCAGACAGGCATCAAGACGGTCTTTCAGCGTTGGCCAGTCGATCCCTGCGCCGATGAAGACGATCTCTTGTCGTCTGTCGCCCCAAGGCTCTTGCCAGTGCTGCTGGAGATAGGCGCGGGCGCTCTCGTGTTCGGGCCAGCGGTCTTTTGGCACCGAGGCCCACCATGTGCCAAGTGGCGTGACGCCGGACAGCGCGCCTGCAAGCGAGAACTCGGCCACCCACTCGGGGCGCGTGGCAATCCAGAAATGGCCTTTGGCGCGGATCACGCCCGGAAGCGGGCCATTCAGCACATTCAGGATCTTTTCCGGAATGAAAGGCTGCCTTGCGCGATACACGAAAGACGCGACGCCGTATTCCTCGGTCTCTGGCGTATGATCGGCGAAGCCGTAAAGCTCCTTGGCCCACATCGGATGCTCGTGGGCCTTTTCGAAATCAAACATGCCCGTGTCAAGAATTGTGTCGGCGGCGACATCAGAGTGGTCAGTCTCGATAATTCTGGCATCAGCGTTCAGACTTCGGATGATTTTGCGAGCAGCATCAGTGCGCTGAGGACCGGCATCCGTCACCTTGTTCAGGATCACGACATCTGCAAACTCGATCTGATCTGTCAGAAGGTGGACGAGTGTGCGCTCGTCTTCTTCGCCCAGCGTTTCGCCGCGGTCGCTGAGAAAGTCATGGCTGGAGAAGTCTTCAAGCAGGTTCACGGCATCGACCACCGTTACCATCGTGTCGAGGCGCGAGACATCTGAAAGGCTGTCCCCGAATTCATCACGAAAATCAAACGTGGCGGCAACCGGGAGCGGTTCGGAAATGCCGGTGGACTCAATCAACAAATAGTCGAAGCGATTTTCAGCGGCGAGCTTGCGCACTTCATCGAGAAGATCGTCGCGGAGCGTGCAGCAAATGCAGCCATTCGACATCTCCACGAGCGTCTCGTCTGTGCGGCTCAGTTCTGTATCAGCCCGCACCAGATCGGCGTCGATATTCACCTCGGACATATCATTGACGATAACCGCGACGCGGCGCCCTTCGCGGTTGTTCAAAACCCGGTTCAGGAGGGTTGTCTTACCTGCACCCAAGAATCCGGAAAGCACCGTGACGGGAAGGCGATTATCTGACATAGAGACGCTCCAATTCTGATCTGATAGATTACGCAACTTACGCAGTTACTTTACTAATGCAACTGTGAAAGTTACGAATAACGCCCGTTTGGAGAAAAACCGCACATGAAGCGCAACTCTCGTTTGTCCCTTGCCCTGCACACTTTGAGCCACATGGCGGGCAGCCCTGACCGTTTGCGGACGTCTGCAGAAATTGCCGAGCATTCGGGCACCAATCCTGTCGTCGTGCGTCGCGTGTTGGGAAAGCTGCGACAGGCGGGACTGCTGATTTCCGAAAAAGGGCATTCAGGAGGCTGGCGTCTTGCGCTCAAGCCCGAAGATATCACGCTGGCGGATGTTTATCTGGCGTTGGATGAACGGATGGTTGCAACAAATGAACCCAGCGAAGCATCGGTCTGTTCTGTGGAATATGCGCTGCATGAACGCGTGTCCCGCGTTCTTGAGGAGATCGAAGAGAGCCTTGTTCGCAAATTGAGTGAAACAGTGATCTCTGACGTGCATGGCGTCAAAGAAGACGGCGAATATCAGTAAGCGATAGCGTGAGGCCACCCGCGCTTTGGGCGATCAATTGGCTGCGCCGGGCATCCCCTTGATTGATGCGCCGGTGTCGAGGCGCCTCAGCTACAGCAGATCGCGACCGGGTGGACGTCGGCGGCGGATCGGTTGCCCGATAGAGATCACACGCAAATCTACGAGACCCTCAAAGGCTCTTTTTAAGGCGTGTTTAAGATGTGCTGCCGCGATAGGCTTTGCAAAACCTGACTGCCGGTTGGGGTCATTGAGGAGCGCGACATGACGCAAGAGGACGCTGGAAACTGGCGCGCAGGCATTGGTCGGTCGTTTGATATCTACTACCGTGATGCCGCGCGAACGCGTCGGATGGATGCTTTGAACAGACGCTTTGTGCGGCCTGGGGGGCTGGTCTTCGATGTGGGCGCGCATGTCGGCGATCGCACGGCCAGCTTTCTGCGACTGGGGGCGTCGGTTGTGGCGCTTGAGCCACAACCTCGCGTGTTCCGGGCACTTCGGTTGCTTCATGGGCGTCAGGCGAAAGCGACGCTTTTGCCATGGGCGGTGGGTCAGGACGAAAGCCAGATCGTGTTTTATCTGAATAGGCGTAACCCGACAGTTGCGACCGCGTCGGCGGAGTTTATCGACGCCGCGTCAGGGGCACAGGGATGGGAGGGACAGGTCTGGGACCAGAGCGTGACCGTGCCGATGACCACGCTGGATGCGTTGATTGCGCGATTTGGCTCGCCGGATTTCATCAAGATCGATGTGGAGGGGCATGAGGCCGATGTTCTTGCAGGGCTAAGCGTCGCGGTTCCGGCCTTGTCGTTTGAGTTTACGACGATCCAGAAGACCTGTGCGCATGACTGCATTGATCGGCTGTCCGCGCTGGGACCGTATCACTTTAACCTCAGCCTTGGCGAAGAACATGCGTTGCGCTACCCCGGATGGGTAACGACCGAGGTGCTGAAAGACGAGATTGAGGCGTTACCGGAGGCTGCGAATTCGGGCGATGTCTATGCGCGGCTATAGGGGTAGATCATCCAAGACCGACCCGGCAATTTTGGCCGTCTCCAGCCAGGTCGGTAAATTGCGGCCTGCGTCTTGGGAGGCGGTCGCCAGTTGCGCCCGATGTGCCGGGTCAGAAAGGAGAGCCTCAAGCGCTTTGGCGAAGGCCTGCGGATCATCTGATGGGACAAGGTGGCTTGCGGCTTTCGGTACCGTATCGGGCACGGCGCCGGTGGCGCAACTGACGATGGGAAGCCCGGCTGCGAGGGCTTCGTCAAAGACCAGGCCATAGCCCTCATAGCGTGTAGCAAGAGCAAAAACTGACGCTTGGCTATAGAGTTGCGCCAGCGTGTCGTCCGAAACGCGCCCGGCGATCTGGACGCGGGGCGTGAGGTCGAGATCATGCACAAGCTGCGCCAGCTCGGCGGCGTGTTGGGTGTCGTAAGGAGCACCGACGATCACTGCGCTCCACTCAAGACCCCGCAGTTCAGCGAGACTTTTCAGCACGATATCATGGCCTTTGCGCGGGTGCTGGATGCCCACCGACAAGATCAGGGGCGGATCAGCAGGGGCCGGCGGCAGCACCGGGCGATCTGTGCCGGGGCGCGCAATGGTGATGCGGTCGGGCGCGACATCGTAGCGGTTGGTAAGGATTTCTGCGGTGTGTGGGCTGGGCACCAACACATGAGAAATCAATGCCAGATTTGCGCGCTCGATCTGAAACAGGAAGTCGCGCCGCCCCGCATCCAGCCCGCTTTCAAGCGCGAGCGGGTGGTGGACCATCGCAACGGTCGGCACATGCAGGCGATACAGAGCGTCACTGTCGATCGTCGCCGAAAGAAAACCGTCGAGGATGACAGCGCGGTCAGGCTCCAAGGCGCAGAGCTGAGCGATCAGGTCTGCCATATCGGTGGGCGTTGGATCGGGGAAAGAGCTTCCGATCTGAAGGTGTTGGACATCCCGACCCCGTTCACGCAGACCTTCCAGCAGGCGACGTTCGTAGTAGTATCCGCCGGTCGGCTGGGTGATATCGCCAGGGATCGCGAAAGCGGCAGGGCGCAGGCTCATGACAGTTGCTCGGGGGCGTAGGTGGCGAGTACGCGCCGTTCGATCATGCCGACAAGTCCGTAGCCAAGCGCGGAGAGGGCGGAGACGATGACGACCGAGCTCCATAGCATATCGTAGTCGGACAGGGATGCGGAGAGCGCCATGAGGCTGCCGATACCAGAACCCGTGGCAAGCCACTCGGCCACGGTGATCGCGAGGACAGACGCTGGTACTGCCATACGTGCAGCCGCGAAAAAGGCTGGTAGCATCGCCGGAATGCGGACGCGGATCAGGCGGGTGACGGGGCCTGCGGCGTAGCTGTCGAACACATCCAGCACCTGTCCGGGCGTTTGGCGCAAGCCGTGCAGGCAGGCGACGAGTGTGGGAAAAAAGACCATGATCGCGACGAGGGTGATGGTTCCGGTGGCGCCGCGACCCAGCAGAAGAACGACCAACGGGGCAGTTGTGACAATAGGAACGGATCGCAGCGCGATGGCAAGTGGCATGGCCGTACTCGACAGGGCTGGTGCGAGGACCAGAACGATTGCAAGGCCCGCGCCGGCGACCAGTCCCGTGAGATAACCGGGGATTAAAAAGAGCGCCGTTTCCGAAAGAGCGCCGCCAAGCGTGGCGCGGGTTGCTGCTGCATCAGCGGCAATAAAGAGCGCGTCGAAGACCTGTGTAGGCCCTTTGGCGAAGAACGGATTTAGATTGAAGATCCACAGAGCGCTGGTCCAGATGGCGAGTGCAAGCAGCGTGACCAACACCGCATCCCACCACGCTGTTCTTTGAGTGCGGGCGGATTGGGGTGTAGCGAGTATAACGGGTGGATCGCTTAACAAGACGCGCCGCGCGAGCGACCCGATTGCGACATAGGCAAGGATGGCGACGGCAGTGGCAACGGTTGCGACGGCCCATGTCATCTCGACATCCAAAGCGCGCAGGGCGCGGATAGTGAGGACGCCCATGCCTTTTTCGGCCCCGGTAAACTCGCCCACCATTGCGCCGAGAAAGGCGGCGGGGGCTGCGATCTGCAGGCCTGTGAAAAAGTAAGGAAGGGCGGCCATTGCCCGCACATGGATCAAGGCAGCAAAGCGTCCGCGACCATAGCTGCGCACCAGATCGAACCAGCTGTCAGGGGCAGCGCGCAGACCTACAAGCAACGGGATGAGTGTGGTATAGTAAACGGCGAGTGCCGCCAGAATGATCTGCGGTCCGGATCCCGGCCCGAAAAAGACCCGCAGAATGGGGCCTGTGGCGACGAGCGGCAGGCAGAAAACCAGCAAGGCCAGCCCGGTCACGATGCGTTCACTGCGCGGCCAGAGCAGCGCCACCCCCGCCAAGAGCAAGGCCGCCAGATTGCCGATTAGAAATCCAGCAGCGGCATTGCCAAGCGTTGTCCAAAGCGCGCGGCCCATCAGTTGCCATTCGCGTAGCAGGTAGCCGATCACCTCGCTGGGGGCGGCCAGCACGAAGGCGGCGGTCAGCAGATGTCCGGCCAGTTCCCATCCTGCAAGCACTATGAGAATGCCGAGCCATGGGGTCGCCCTGGACCCGCGTAATTGCCCTGTGGCCGGGCTTTCTACGGTTAGGCTTGTCATTGCGCGGCCAAAGGGCGGTCGGCGGCCGCCATGCCATCGGAGAGTGCTGTGAAGACCTGTTCAATCAGATCGGTCGCCGCCGTTTCGCGCACCATTTCGGCCATGCGCGGCCGGGGCAGAGCGATGTCGATATCTGCAACGATCTTTGCCGGGCGCGGGGAAAGCACGATGACGCGATCCGAGAGCAGCACGGCCTCGCTGACGGAGTGGGTCACAAGGACGGTTGTGGTGCCTTGGGCCTCCCAGATGCGGGGCAAGTCCTGGGCAAGCTGTTGGCGGGTCAGCTCATCCACAGCGCCGAACGGCTCATCCAGCAGAAGGAGGCCGGGTTTCGTCGCCAAAGCCCGCGCGATAGCGGCGCGTTGGCGCATGCCGCCCGAGAGCGCAGCAGGGCGCGTGTCTCCGAAGCCGTCCAAGCCGACCAGCGCGATTAATTGATCAATCGCAGAAGCGTCGATGGGACGGCGTGCAAGGCTCAAGGCCAGCTCGATATTCCCGCGCACGCTGCGCCAGGGCAAAAGGGAGGGGTCCTGAAAGGCGACCGACAGCCCGGCTTTGCGCAACGTCTCTGCTGGTGGCGCGCCGTCGATTTGCACCTCCCCAGAGCTGGGCGTCTCAAGCCCCGCGATCATCCGCAGGACTGTTGATTTGCCACATCCCGACGGGCCGACCAGCGCTGTGGTCTGGCCCGCCGCAAATGTCAGATCAAGGGACTGGACGGCCTCTGTTCCGCTGTCGAAGACCTTTGCGAGGCCGGTGCAGATGACCTCAGGGGGTGGGGTTCGATCAGGCGCCATGGACCTCTTCAAGAATAGAGCGGTCCCAGAGGTCGGGCGTCACGTCGCGGCCCAGAAGCGCAAGGGTTTCGATATTGGCAGCGACGGTATCATCGCTCCACCAGCCAAAGCCATTGGCATCTGTCAATTCCGAGAACATGAGCGGCACCTGACGTGCGGCCTGCAATTTCTGGGTTTCCAGATCGAGGCCTGCATCAGGATACATCTGCAGCGTGAGCGCCGCAGCCGCGTCAGTATCGGTGCGATAGGCGTCCCATCCGCGAACCTCGCCTGCCATGAGTGCAACCAGTTCGGCGCGCCGATTGGCAAGGCTGTCCTCGGTCGCGATATAGGTTTGCGAATGCACTGCGTAGCCGTGATCGGCCATCAGCATGGTCAGGTTTTCGACGTTTTGCATGGTCATGGCGACCGGCAGATCAGTTTCCCAGCAAAGCAGGCAATCGACCTCTCCAGCCAGCATGGGCTGGGCGGAGTATTGCGTTGGCACTATCTCGATCCCGTTGATGTCGACATTGTTCAGTGTGCAGAGCGCTTGCAGGACAGGCTTGTTGGCAAGGGCCATGCCGATACGTTTGCCGATGAGATCGGCGGGTTCATTGACCGGGTTTGCCGGAAGGGACGCAATGACGAAGGGGTTCTTTTGCATCGCCACCCCGAGGATCTTGAAAGGTGCACCTTGTTCGACCGCGGCGGCGGTGTAATCAGCCGCAGAGATGCCAACCAGCGCGGTGCCTGCGACGACGGGTGGCTCAACCGGGGCGTTCGGGCCACCCGGCAGAAGCGAGACGTCCAGACCAGCCTCGGACCACCAGCCGTTTTCCTTGGCGATGTAGCTTCCTGCAAATTGCGAGGAGTGCAGCCATGAAAGCTGCAGGCCTACAGCGGTTTGCGCCTGCGCGCGTCCGGGTGCAAGGCCGAGGGCGACTGTTCCGGCAGCGGCGGCTCCGGTTGCTAAAAAACTGCGTCGGGTGATGGTCAATGGCATTGGGCTATCCTTTTAACTGTCCTTAGGAATGCTAGGCGAGGGTCGGAAACTGGCAAGGGCGGGGGCCGCGTCCAATCGTCCGTTTTCGGGCAGGCGTTTTTGCGCCGCTATAAATTCACCCCCGATGCACGGGGTTTGAGCCGCAAGAATATCACACCCGGCAAGACCGCGACGATGAAGCACAGGCCAAAGGCCACGCTGCTGGCCAACCCGCCGCTTGCGGTTGCGCCTGCGAGAGGCAAAAGTGCGGCTGCAGCGCCTTCGCGCAATCCCCAGCCAGAGACCGAGATCGGGATCAGCATCGTGAACAGGATCAGCGGCACGAGCGCCACAATGGCGGAGAGCGGCAGCGCGACGCCAACAGCATAGGCGCAAAACGCAAAAGCCGAAAGATTGCACAGGGTCGTCCCGATGCTCAGTGCGATTTGGCCGGGCAGCACTTTGCGGTCCGCAAGGGTCTTTCGCAGAGCTGTCGAAATTGCGCTGGCACCCCGCCCGGTAACGCCCTGGAAGCGCGTAGCGGCGAGCACCAGCGGCGGTAAAAGAAGACCCGTAAGCAGCAAGGCTGCAACGACGAGCGCCAGCCAACGGGGCCAGTCCAGCCCGCCGGGAACAAGGCTTGTCGCCAGAAACCCTGCCGCCAAGGTAAGAAACATCGCGATCTGCCCGATGAGCCGTTCGATCACCACGGCTTGTCCTGACGCCAAGAGCCCTGCTTGCTCGCGCGCGCGGTAGGCGCGACCTGCATCTCCGATCATGCCGCCGGGGAGTGATTGGTTTATGACTTGCGCGAGGTAGTATTCACGGATCGCATGGCCTGTCCCAAAGGACATCCCCAGTTGCAAGGCTGTGAGCCGCCAGCGCATCGCAGACAGGATGGTTTGCAGGGTCAGCATCGCAACGGCAAGGACTAGCCACACCCAATTGGCCTGTGCAAGGCTGCGGGCGGCGGCTGGTCCATCCGCGGCACGCCAGAGCAAAGATAGAAGAAGGGCCGCGATGCTCAATTGGAGCACCGGCCATATCCAGGGCGAGAGCTTGCGGATCAACTGCTTTCGTCCTTTGGGGGCAGGCTTGAGAACGCATCGAGTATGAGGTTGCGCATGTCGCTCATCGCGCGCGGAGAGGCCGTTTCCGTGGGCAAAAGACCGTCAGCCCAGCCCCAAGCGGCCGCACGCGCGACAAGGTGATCGGGGCCGATGAGGTGGATCGGGACGTCGGGGCGCTCATCCAGCGCGACAAAGCCTGTGGCCTGATGATCGCCGACGACAAGGATCAGAGGTGGGTCATCGGCGTGCAGAGCGATATAGTCAAAGACCACGTTGAGCGCGTAATCCACTGCTTGACGATATTGATCGCGGACGCGGTCGCGGTCTCGCCAAACGACATCCGGCGGATCGCCTGCCTCGGCCATCGGGTTGAAGATTTCGCCTTTTCCGATGGCCTCCCAATCAACAAGTCTTGGCACGGGCAGCCATGGCGCATGAGAGGAGCCAAGGGCCATTTGGACGAAGACGGGCCTGTCGTCCTGACCGTTGCGCAGGAGGCGGTCCATGGCGGCGAAAGTGAATTGATCTGGCATCGTGACCCAATTGAACGGCAGCCCTTCATAGCCGAGATCTGCGGCGGCGAGCACGGTTTCAAACCCCATGAATGCGGCTTCGGGCCAGTCGAGCGTGATCTGCGGCATCACGGCGGCTGTGTGAAAGCCCGAGTTCTGCGCGATGTGAAAAAGGGTCTGCCTCTCGCTGGCGAGCACTGCGCCATAGCTGGTCTGATCGGCCACCCAAAGCCCGTTGGCAAAGGTTGCATGGCTGAGCCAGCTTTGGCCGCCGCGCGTCGGGGCGCGCAGAAGGCCTGAGCGCATCTCAAGGCCGAGGTCGCGGAGCCGTGCTTCGGAGCGGGTCAGCGTTGCCCGGTGGGTTTGCGCGTAAAGCGGCGTGTCGAGGCTGGCGCGGCCATAGCTTTCCACGAAAATCACCAGTACATCGCTGTCGATGGTGTCCAATAGCCCGGTGCGACCTGCATAAGGGTCTTGTGCTGCGGCCACAGAAAAGGCGCGCAGATCGGCAAGCGTGTCACGTACCATCAATGTGCGCTCTACCCCGACGCGGGCTGTGAACGCAGCGCCGGGGATGGGGGCGGGCAGGTTCCAGCGGCCCATTGTCTGGCCAATCTCGGCCACGGCGATCGCGCCAAAAAGAATGGCCGCTCCGACCGTCAGGCCTGTATGCACACGCTCGATTTTCAACCGCGCCCAGACGCCTGTCGCCCACCAGAGGGCAACGGCCACGAGCGCAACGGCGGCCAAGGCGGCGACGACGCCTGCGGCTGTCAGAGCGGGTCCAACGGCGCCGTTTGCCAGACGCAAACCAGCCTCGATCAGCGGCAGATCGGAAACCGGGTTGAAGCCACGGGCGAGGGCCGTGAACATTGCAAAGTCAGCGGTTTTGAGCAGGGCGATCACAAGCAATGTGCTGACAAGAGCGATGCGCAGCCATTGCGCCCACCGGCCAGAGCCCAATGCGACAAGTGCGAGCAGAATCACTGGAAGCTCGAGCGGAAACAGCAGCAGGGCGTCCCAATTCATCGCGGCGGGGTGGTTGGGTTGGACCAGCACAAGGTGCAGGACCATCGCTGCTAAGACCAGCCTCACCACCAGTCCTTTCACGAACGGGACCGCCGCAGCCATACGATATCCAGGGCGAAGGACCACACCAGCGCAACTGCGACCAGCGGCACAAGAGCGATGGCGATGGTTGCGGGCAAGAGCGGGGCCTGCATCGCGATCAGGGCGGCCAGTTGGAGCACGCACACAACCTTGCGGCTGAACCGCTCTGGCAAGTCGCGTTGCATCCATGGCAAGGCATAAGACGCGGCGATGAAGGCGTATCGCGGGATGCCAAGCAGCAGGGCTGCCGCGCCAATCTCAGGCGTCAGCGCGGCATTTATGGCAAGGGTCAGAGCAAGCAGCGAGTCGACTTCGACATCGAAGCGCGCGCCGAACTCCGAGGTCAGGCCTTGCTTGCGGGCGAGCCATCCGTCAACGCCATCCAGCGACAAGGCGATAACCGCGAGGCCAAAGAATGCCCAAGATGGACCGCCCCCCGTCAGTAGATGGGCGCTTAGTGCGCAGACCAGCATCAGCCGCGCCAGCGTCACGTAATTGCACAGCCCCAGACGGTCATGGTGGTAGTCGCGCTGCAAGAACCGGCCAGCCATTGCTGCGGCCCCAGCAAACAAGACAACCGAAAAGCCGATAGACCCCGCTGTCGTTCCGGGCAAAGCTGCGGCCAGCGCCAGAACGCCGAGCCCGCCCATAAAAGCGGCGCGCACGAAAGCGTCGGTTACGCCATGGGGCGCACCCCAAGGTAGGCGTCGGCGCGTTTTTCGAAGAAGATCTGTCTGCGTAAAAGCCATCATTGAAAGATCGCGCTGACTTTGCCACTGTCAAGGAAAGATAACATAGCGCACCCGTCGCTTATATCGTCGGGCGGTGCGCCGCTTATCAAACCATGAGGGTGCAATGGCAAATCCGGATACCCAATACCCAAGTCCCGCACGTTTTATACATTGGACGATGGCCGCCTTGATATTGGCCACGATTCCCGTCGGCGTTCTGATGACGCAAGAGGGGCTGGAGCGGTCTTTTCAAAACAGCCTCTATATTTTTCACAAGAACGTCGGTGTTCTGCTTCTGGTGCTGATTTTGATCCGCATCTTTTATCGTCTGACCCATAAGCCTGCGCCTCTGCCCAGCGATATTCCCGATTGGCAGCACCGTATTGCAGGGCTGTCTCATGCGGCGCTTTACGCGCTTTTGCTGATCATGCCCATCGCAGGCTATATCCGCGTCAGATCGGGCGGCTTCCCCATTGAGGCGCTTGATGCGCTGGGGGTGCCGTCGCTGGTGCCGCGCTCGGATGCGTTGGCGGAGGTCGCCAAATCCATCCACTACTTTGGCAGCTTTGCCATTGCGGGCTTGATCGCCATGCATATTGGCGCTGCTCTTTATCACGGCATCCTCCGCAAGGACGGCGTTTTTTCGCGCATGTGGCCACCATTCGGGGGCAGTGCCAGCTAGCCCTGCTTGTCGTTCCGGCGTTGCGCCATACCTTCCTTGGGATTAGGAGCGCCCTTTACGCACCTCTCTTTCAAGGTTTGCGCCTCAAGGAATTTGAACGCCACGATGTCTCTGACAGAGATACATAGCACCACATCCGGCCCGCTCACCGGCCGGATCACGCCGCTTGCGTTTTATGCAGGCGCGACAGTCTTGATGGCGTCTGCCATCGTTCTGGGCTTCGCGGCGGGTGTATCTGAATGGTCCTTTGGCGCAGTACTTGCGCTTCCCTTGATCACACTTACCGCGCTTTGGATATCCGGGGGCGCTGCGACAGGTTTGCTTGGTCTTTTGACCGCCTCGCCGCGCGCGATACCGGTTCCGGAGGCGTGGACCCCATCCGAGCGCACAGCGATCCTTGTGACGGTTTGTGGTGAAAATCCGGTGCCGATTGCAACGCATCTGCGGGCTTTGCGCAGAAGCCTCGACACCTCTGGGACCGGTGACGCGACGCAGATATTCGTCCTGTCCGATACCTCGCGCGACGATCAGATCGCGACGGAGGAGGCAGCTTTCGCACCGTTGCAGCAGGCTGGCGTGCTGCGCTATCGGCGGCGCGCAATCAACACTGGGCGTAAGCCGGGCAATATCGGCGACTGGTTTCAGACGCACAGCGATGCGTTTGGCTATATGATGGTTCTTGATGCTGACAGCCAGATGTCGGCGCACCGTATTCGCCGGATGATCTGGCAGATTGAGCGGCAACCGCGCGTCGGCCTCTTGCAAGCTGGTATTGCTTTGATCCCCGGCACGACCCGGTTTGGTCGCCATCAACGCGTGGCTTCGCGCGTATTGTCGCGCAATTTCGGGCGCGGCTTTGCGGCGTGGACCGGGGAGAGCGGGAATTACTGGGGTCACAATGCGATCATGCGAACAGCCGCTTTTCGCGACGCAGTTCTGCTTCCCACGCTTTCAGGCGCTGCCCCATTTGGCGGCGATATCCTGAGCCATGACTTCATCGAAGCCGCGTGGATGCGCCGCGCTGGTTGGGCGATTGCGCTTGATCCTGATCCCGTCGGTAGCGCGGAGAGCGCACCGCAAACCCTGGGCGAGTTTCACCGGAGAGATCGGCGCTGGTGCCAAGGCAATTTGCAGCATCTGCGCTTGCTGTTCACACCTGGTTTATGCCCGATCAGCCGCGTCCATCTGGCTGCGGGTATCCTTAGCTATCTTGCTGCGCCGCTCTGGCTGATGCTTGTGGGATTGATCGCTTCAGGCCTAGTGCCGGTGAGCGGGGTGGTGCCGCTTCTGTTGGTTGCTTTCGTGCTGATCTTGCCGAAACTCTGCGCGATGATAGATTGGCTAGGGCGTACACG
The DNA here is from genome assembly GCF_020177595.1 of Cognatishimia sp. MH4019. Classification (GTDB taxonomy): domain Bacteria; phylum Pseudomonadota; class Alphaproteobacteria; order Rhodobacterales; family Rhodobacteraceae; genus JAHTBL01. The sequence continues at coordinate 187,830 of NZ_JAHTBL010000006.1, forward strand.
GACGCTGCGCCGTCGCATGGTTGCGATGCGTGCTTTGGTCGGCGAGCTTATCGTCTCCAGCCTGATTGCGCCGCTTGTCATGGTGCGTCATGCAGGTGCCGTGGTATCGGTTTGTCTGGGGCGCGATTGCGGTTGGAAGTCTGGTCGCGCACGTCGGTTTTATGTGCCTGACGGCCTGCCAGAGATGGCCGTTGGGGGAACGCTGATCTTGTTGGCTTGGGCGACGACCGGGTCTGTGACCTTATGGCTTGCCCCGGTTGTAATGCCGCTTTGCGCTGCGCCGGTTATTGCGCGTGTCTTGAACGCGTCTGCGTGATGCAACGACGGGGTTTTCTCGCGAGCGTCTGTGCGGTTGCGCTGCTGCGTGGTTTGCCTTCCTCGGCTCAAACGCCGCCGTCTTTGCTGCAGGTTGCTCGCCGCCTTGCCGCCGAGACCTACAGCCCGACCCAGACGCCGCTGCCCCCGCCTTTTACAGGGCTGAGCTATGACGCCTATCGCGGCATTCGGCCCATTGCAGGGCGCGCAGCATTGTTGCCCCATGGCGCCGACTTTGAGGTTGATCTGCTACCGCCGGGCCTCTTTTTCCCTGATCCGGTCCGCATTGATCGCGATACAGGCGATGGCCCGGAAGAAATTACGTTCTCGCTTGATCTTTTCAGCTTTCAGGACCGGTATTTCGACACGGCTCCAGAGACGGCTCCGGGCGCTGGTTTCTCGGGCCTGCGTTTGCGGTATCCACTGAACGCAGCGGATCGCATGGATGAGGTGCTGGTCGTGCAGGGCGCCAGCTATTTTCGCGCGATTGGCCAAGCGATGGTCTATGGTCTTTCGGCGCGCGCGGTGGCGATCGGCACCGGCGGTGCCGGGCCTGAAGAGTTCCCGCGCTTTACGCATTTGCGTCTGCATCCCCCCAAGGATGGCACTGTTCGGATGGAAGCTGTGATCGACAGCCCATCGCTGGCCGGGCATCTGGACATGACGTTGCGCCCCGGTGCTGATACCGTGGTGGATGTCTCTGTAACACTGATGCCGCGGCGCGAGATCGCGGATATCGGGGTCGCCCCCCTGACCTCGATGTATTTGAAAGGCCCGCTGCGCGCCTCGGTCTCGGACGACTTCAGGCCGCGCGTCCATGACAGTGATATGCTGTTGATCGAGAACGGTGCGGGAGAGCGCCTCTGGCGTCCGATTGCGAACCCCGTGCGGCTGGAAACGTCCGCCTTTGTCGATGACAGCCCTGCGAGTTTCGGTCTTTTTCAAACTGCGCGCGCCTACACGGATTTTGAAGATACAGAGGCGCGCTATCACGACCGACCCAGCGCAATTGTGCGCCCGAAAGGCGATTGGGGGCCGGGGGCTGTGGTTCTTGTCGAGATCCCCACGCGTGACGAGTTCATGGACAATATCGTTGCGTTTTGGCGGCCAGAGGCTCCGCTTGCGCCGGGTAGCACGCACCGATTTGAGTATACTCTGCGCTGGACGGTTGCCCCGCCGGGTGAAGATGGGGACGCACGTGTTCTGCAAAGCCGAAGTGGGCGGGAGCATGACCGCCCCGGCACACGTCGGTATGTGATTGATATCGCGGGGCCTGCGGCGGGGCGGAGGCCTGAAATCAGCGCGCATGATGATGCCGAGATCACTGGTGTCAGCCTCTTTGATCTACCGGACGGCCAGGGGACACGCGTGACGTTCCTTTTGACTCCAGAGGCTGTCGATACAGTCGACCTGCGCCTTGTGTTACGCGCCGAGACGGGTGAAGCCGAGGCCGTTTGGCTACACCGCTGGACCCGCGCGCGGGATGGCGGTGTTTAGCGCGCTACATCAAAGGTGACGCGTGCGGCGAGGGGGCGATGGTCAGACGCCATGCGGATGCCCGGCCCATCAAGAACCATAGTCTTTTCAATATGCGCTCCGCCTGCGGACAAGAAGCGATCCAAGGGCAGAAGGGGTCTGCGCACAGGAAATGTGCGCGGCGCGGGTCCTTGGAAATCTGCTCCTAGCACCCGGCGTGACAGAGCCAATCCGCCCCAAGGCCGCCATTCGTTCAGATCACCGCACAAGATTGCGGGCAGGTTGGGCAGACGGAAAAGATGCTGTCCAAGTGTTCGCATCTGAACGATCCGCAGGGCCTGTGACAGCGACAGATGCGTCCCGATGGCACGCAAGAAATGCCCATCTTTCACAAGATCCAGAAGCACGGCACCGCGGTGGCAATGACCGGGCAGATCCAAAACGCGGATAGCCTCGACCTTGATCGACGGGTGCACGAAACAGACGACGCCAAGAAAGCCATGGCTGTCTTGTCCCCAACGGCTATGCGTCTCGGTGTGGATGTAGCGAAGCCCGGTCTCGGCTTCGATCCTCTGGATGTTCAGAAACCCGCGGTGGGGTGGGCATTCTTCATCGGCCTCTTGCAGGATCAGCAACTCGGTTTCCGCGCTGCAAACCTCGTCACACAAGACAGTGACCGTGCGCGCGGGATCGACCGCTCCGTCTTCGTCCCGACCGCGATGGATGTTCCAACTGATACAAGACAGGGCGGTTCTGGGATCTGACATAGCGCTCCGATTTCTTGACGCGGTTGTTCTTCACGGATGAGTTTAGAGGGGCTGTGGCAGAGTGCTACCATTCTTGAGCAGATCGTGTCTGGTTCGACGAAGTATCCCCTATGCCCGTGGTGAACGCGCCATCCCGCTCTTTGCGCGCATGGATAGGTGATGCCTTATCTTTTTTGGACGTGCGGTGCCGCCTAGATCATCTGTGCTTTCTGGACGAGCGGCCCTTGTGACAGTGCTTTTGCGAACGTTTTGAATAGTGCGTCGATGTTCAGGTCGGGGCCACAGTGCCTGCCCTTTGCAGGTGTTTTATACGCTTCTGAAATTCTGGTCCGTCTTTCCATCCAGACGCGCAGCCTGTTTCTTGCGAAAGGCGACATGAATAGTGGCGCGGCGACGAATTGATCTGTCAGCGCTTACCGGCAGACGGTCCTTATACGGTCGTTTGCGGAAGGTCTGGCTGATTGCCGTGGCGCGGGGCTTAGCTGCGCGCGCTCATGGCGTCGGCAAAGCGCTCGAACAGGTAGAAGCTGTCTTGCGGGCCGGGGCTGGCTTCGGGGTGGTATTGGACTGAGAAGACCGGGCGATCGGTGACGCGGATGCCGCAATTGGAGCCGTCAAAGAGCGAGACATGGGTCTCTTTCACATTGGCGGGCAAGGTCTGGCTGTCGACGGTGAAGCCGTGGTTCATTGAGGTGATTTCGACCTTGCCAGTCTCGTAGTCTTTCACGGGGTGGTTTGCGCCATGATGGCCGTGGTTCATCTTGATTGTCTTGGCGCCGAGGGCCAGCGCAAGCATTTGATGCCCAAGGCAAATTCCGAAGACTGGCATATCCGTCTTGTCGAGGACCTCTTTGATCATCGGCACGGCGTATTCGCCCGTTGCTGCCGGATCACCAGGGCCGTTCGAGAGGAACAAGCCATCGGGGTTTTGGGCCAGCACGTCCTCGGCAGTGGCGGAGGCAGGCAGGACCGTGACCTCGCATCCGGCGGAAGCCAGGCAGCGCAGGATGTTGCGTTTTGCGCCGTAGTCGATGGCCACGACCTTATGGCCCTTGCCTTCGCGTTTAGGAAAGCCGTCGGGCCACGCCCACCGCATTTCGTCCCATTTGTAGGATTGTGCGCAGGTGACATCTTTGGCGAGATCCAGCCCTTCGAGGCCAGAGAACGCGCGGGCGGCTTTGACCAGCGCTTCGATGTCGAAATTGCCCTCAGGGTCATGGGCCAGCGCCACATGGGGCGCGCCTTGCTGGCGGATCGCACGGGTCAGGCGGCGGGTATCCACCCCTCCGATACCGATGCGTCCGCGCCGGGTCAGCCAATCGACCATCGGCTCGGACGCGCGCCAGTTCGACGGCTCGGTCGGGTCCCACTTGACGACCATGCCGGCGGCGACAGGATCGGCGGTTTCATCATCATCGGGGTTCACGCCGACATTGCCGATATGAGGGAAGGTGAAGGTCACGATCTGGCCCGCATAGGACGGGTCGGTCATGATTTCCTGATAGCCGGTCATGGCGGTGTTGAAGCAGAGCTCTGCCTCGGTCTGGCCGGTGGCACCGAAGCCCATCCCGTAAAACAGCGTTCCATCGGCGAGAGCAAGACAGGCGGTGGGTTTGGCAGGCATGGCAGTCTCCGGGGCGCAAATTATCGGGGTGATAGGGGGTGCGGGCCGTGGGGTCAAGGGGGCGATGCCCCTTGAAAACAAGGGCTTGCGGCTGACGCGAGGAATGGATTGAACCTCTGGGGCGATGCGCCTATGTGTTAAGGCTCTTGAACCGTTGGGATGGGATCAAAGATGGACTTACGCAGCCGGATTTCCACGAGTGTGAAAGAAGCGATGCGAAACAAGGAGGTAGGGCGTTTGTCGACCCTGCGTCTTATTAGTGCTGCCATCAAGGATCGCGATATTGCCGCCCGAGGCGAGGGTAATGAGACCGGGGTGTCCGACGCGGATGTGCTGGGGATTCTGGGCAAGATGGTCAAGCAACGGCAGGAAAGCGCGCGCGCCTATGAAGAGGGCGGACGACTGGAACTGGCGGAGAAAGAGCGTGCGGAGATCGTGTTCATCGAGGAGTTTTTACCGCGGCAATTGTCGGAGACCGAGGCCTTGAAAGCGGTTGATGCGGCGATTGCGGATACCGGAGCACAGAGCATCCGCGACATGGGCAAGGTGATGGGTGTGCTCAAGGGCAAATATACAGGCCAGATGGATTTTGGCGCTGTTGGCCCCATGGTGAAGGACCGGTTGGGGTAGCGGGAAAACTCTTGATCAAGAGTTTTTTGAAAACTCTTCTGCCTCCGGCGGGGATATTTTTTCAAAAGCGAAAGCGGCGCGGATTTGGGCGATCCTTTGGGGATCGGTGATCGCGTAGCGCTGTGTGAAGTGGGTCTTTGAGGAGACGCGGCCGCGCCGTGCGCCAAAATTGTCGCCGTGGTTGAGCACGTAGAGGGCAGCGGCGGTCGGAAGCGGTTGCAGCGGACGGCCCGCAAGCGCTGCGAGGTAGGGGAACATCCGGTGTTCGTGCTGCGTCAGTTCCGTCAGGAAGGCAGGGCTGTCTTCGGGGCGGTAGCGGAGCGCCGCACAAGAGCCGCAGAGTTTCCAGAAGGGTTTGCGTCGAGGTTTGCCCAGCGTCGGTGGGCCAGCCAGCGCTATGCGGTCGTTTTGCTGGTCGGCGACATAACCGAGGGAAACGAGGGCGCCTCCGGTGGGTTTGCTGTGCAGGATTGCCGAGATTTGACCCGGGGCGAGCAGGTCGTCGGCATCAAAGGGCATGACGTAGCCGTCTTGTTGTACGTGCTCGGGCAGCGCTTCACAGAGTTGGCGCAGTTTGGCCCATTTGTCATTGCCGTCCACAGGTGTCGTGAAGGGCAGAAACGTGATGCGCGGGTCGTTCATAAGGGCTTCGGGCAAGTCGGGGGCGTCTTGGCCGCAGATCACAGCGCTCCAATTGCCATTGTCTTGCCGGGTGAAGCTGGCGAGCGTTGCGGCGAGGCGCTGGCTGACGCCGGACCAGTCGTTGACGTGATGTTTGCCGACGAGTGGGATCAGGAAAGTGACGGTCGGGCTTTGCGGCGCGGCGGGGACGCCTTGTGCGCGCAAGTCAAGGGCGGCGCGTTCGGAAGCCTGTAGGGTCGCGGTCTTGGCCAATCGTTCAGGGCCGATCAACCGCGCCCAGAGCGACAAGGCCCAGCGGCGGGTTTTGTGCGTGGCTGGGATTTGGGCCATGTGCGGCGACCTTGAAGAGCTGCGTTTGGAGCGTTCTAGGCGGAGGGCGCGCGCGTGTCGAGAGCGGGGAAGTGACCCTAAGAGCCGCCCTCGGCCTCTTGGGTGATCGTGGTGCTGGCGGCAATCCGCTCGCCATTCACGAGGTAGTAGGAATGGTCATTGCTGCTGAGATTGACCGTTACCTCATATTCGCCTTCGGGCAGATCGGGGATGTGAAAATGCGGACCATAGAGGCGCGCTATTTTTACCTCGTTCAGATAGAGATGCGCATGGCCCGTATTCGCGACATTTTCGCTATTTACGGTGTCTGGTGTGAAGGTGAAATCCGTCGCCTCAATGCGCAGGTTCCAGCCATCCATCGCGTCTTTTTCGACGGTGATACCGAGTTGCGGGGCGGTGTCGGCGGGCACGTCGATGCTGCCATGCATCAGTTCGTGTTCGCGCATATCCTCTGTCATTTCGAATGCGGGGGTTTGCAAATCCGGCAACTCACGGAAGGCAGGTGCGATCAGCACACCCAGAAGGATCGAGGCAATGCTGAGATAGATCAGGTAGGGAAAGCGGAGGGAGATATTACGCATCTTTGGGCACCCGGATCGTTTTGATGTCGGAATTGACCTGCTTGTTCGGCAGAAGGTTGGTGACTTTGAGGCGCTGGCCATAGCCCAGCAGGATCAGGATCAGCGCGACGCCGATGACAGGCATGTGGCCCACAAACTCAACCAGCGCGGCCTCGTTATTGCCTTCGATGATGAAGAGAATATTCGACGCAAAAAGCACGACCGATAATGCGATCACATTGAGCCGGGTCGTGGTGCCGAGCACAAGGATGACGCCGAAGATCACCTCTGTGAAGCCTGCAGAGAGGGCGAAGAGACGGTCGGTGAAAAACTCGAACCCCAATGCAGAGACGAAGTTCCATTGGTAGGCGGCCAAAAAGCTTTCGGCCATGATCGCCCCGAAGAGCTTTTCCGAGAAGCCCAGGGTGATGAGGGAAATACCTGTGAAGATGCGCAGAAGAGCGACGGAGTAGGGCTTGAAGCGTTCGCGCAGCTCTTGGGTCGGCAGATCATTGATCAGCAGGAAAACCGCAATGCCGATGACGATCAGGTATTCCAGTGCTGACAGGATCCCGAACTGGATCGCCAAGCCGAGCTGCAGAAAGACCATGAAGATGGCGGCGTGACGTATGAAGCGATTGACCATTAGCAAGATGCCGATCACGACCTGCAACGTGATCAGGACCGTGCCGAAACTGCCATAGGCGGTCAGGTGGGGGGCCACGATAGCGCCTTCATAGGCGGTCAGAAGCAGCGACATGCCTGTGAAGATGCGCAAAAGCTCGATGAAGTCATGACGGGTTTTGCTGTCGACGATACGTATTGTGGGTAGAACCGTGTCCAGAAACACCGACATCCCGACAATCGTCACCGCGAGTGCGATCCAGATCAGCACTTCTGGATCAGTGAGGCGGTAAGCTTCGAAGTTTTCGACGGTGACACCGGCATCCACGAACCAGCGCACATGGGCTATGGCGCTGGGTGCGGTCGCGAGCGGCTTTGTTGCACAAATCGGGTGAGGGACGTTCTTCCCCTTACCCCTGACGGACTTAGCCTACCGCCTCTGTGACAGGTATGCCAAGAGCGGTGTAGCGATTGAGCACGGCGATACGGATTTGGATTTCCGCAACCTGCCTATCGAAGTCGCGTGCCATGAGCGATTGGCCCATCAGTTTCAAACAATGCATCTTGGTTTCGACGCGGCTTCGGCGGTGGTATTCGCTCCAGCGTTTCCAAATGGTGCGACCAAGATAGCGTGAAGCATTGACCGCCTCGTTCCGTGCGATGGCTCCAGCGGTGGTTGGTTTCCATGGCTGGGCGTTCTTGCGCGGCGGGATGATGGCATGAGCACCACGGGCGGCAATGGCGTCGTGGCATTTGCGCGTGTCGTAGGCCCCGTCGGCGGTCACTGACGCGATATCCTGATCGGTCGGAATTTGGTTCAGCAATTCCGGCAGCATTGGCGCGTCTCCGACATTACTGGTGGTGACTTCGACCGCCCGAACTTCCAGTGTTTCCTCGTCGATCCCTATGTGTATCTTGCGCCAGATGCGGCGTTTCGGGCCACCATGCTTGCGCGCGTTCCACTCGCCTTCTCCCTCGGATTTGATGCCGGTGCTGTCGATAAGGAGTTTCAGTGGGCCGGTTCCGTTGCGATAGGGCAGGCTAACGTTGAGCGTTCTCTGGCGACGGCACAAAGTGCTGAAGTCCGGCACCGTCCAATCCAGTCCGACCAACCGCAGGAGGCTTTCAACGAACCCTGTCGTCTGCCGAAGCGGCATGCCGAACAGCACTTTTATCGTCAAGCAAGTCTGGATCGCAGCGTCGCTGAACTGGGGCTGCCGCCCGCGTTTGCCGCTAGGCGGAGGTGTCCAAACCATCTCGGGATCAAACCAGATCGACAGCGATCCTCGTTGCTTCAGCGCGGTGTTGTACGAAGGCCAGTTCCTGGTCTTGTACTGCGTAGGGGCCCAACTGCTCATACTTCCCAGCTATCATGCTGGATTCATGTAGTGAATCCCTGTCAGTAATTGTGCAACAAAGCCGTCGCGAGCCAAAGAAAGAGAAGCGTGAAAAGGCCAAGCGCCCACGCCACGGGGCGGGTGAACAGGCCGCGAGGTTGCGCGGCTCTCTTTATCTTTGTTCGAGTTTTCATAAGCGTCTGCCTGGCTAACTCGGCTAGAACGTAATGCGTTGTTCGCGCTTTCAACCCGCAGGCGCGCGCGTCGGCTCCGTCCTTGACGAAATCGAGAGAGGTTGAGCCGGTTGGTCGTGCTGTGGTTCAGACGCTTGCCTTGCGCGCCATGCGCAAGCTGGCCAGCAAGTCCCGGTAGAGCGTTTTGCGCTCGTCTTCGGACAGAAACGCGCCAATCTCGACCTCGCGGTCATTGCCGCACAGGGTGATGTAATGAGGGACGGGGCCTTTGCTTTCGTGCATGCGCACGTCGGCCCAATAGGCGTTCGCGCTCCATTCCTGAACGGCTTTGCGCGGGTTGTGGCGGATCAGGGCGATATGGTCAGACCAGACACGCAGCTCTTCCACAATCGCGCCGTCTTTGTAGCTGCGTTCAATCGCCAACCAGACGCCACCCACTGTGATCATCAGGAAGGGCAGAACACCCCAGAGAACAGGGGTTCCAAGGACCGCGATCAACGGGACAGAGATGAGGGCCACGGTGAGCGCGATGAACAGCACAAAGCCGCGGCGGGGCAGGGACCGGTAGGGCCACAGATGCGCTTCGGCCAGCGGGGCGTCGCCTGCTTCAAATGAAGCGGCCCCGGAAATTTCCGAGGCCGTTTCTGGTTTCTTGAGCCATTCAACCGGCATCAGTGGGCGTGCTGCTTATCCCAGTCTTCCTGCTTGGGAAGCTGCTCGAACGTGTGCTCGGGCGGTGGGGATGGCAGGGTCCATTCCAGCGTGTCGGCGTATTCGTTCCAGTAGTTGTTCTCGGTCACGCGGCGGCCTGCGAGCAGGGTGTAGGCGATGATACCGATGAAGAAGAGGAACGAGGCGAACGACAGAAAAGCGCCAATGGACGAGACATAGTTCCAGTAGGCAAAAGCCTCCGGATAGTCGATGTAGCGGCGGGGCATGCCCTGACGGCCCAGGAAGTGCTGGGGGAAGAAGGTCAGGTTGGCACCGATGAACATCATCCAGAAGTGCAGCTTACCGGCCCATTCAGGATACTGACGGCCCGACATCTTGCCGATGTAGAAGTAGATACCGGCGAAGATACAGAACACGGCACCCAGCGACATCACATAGTGGAAGTGGGCCACAACGTAGTAGGTGTCGTGATAGGCGCGGTCGACGGCGGCCTGGCTCAGCACGATGCCGGTGACACCACCGACCGTGAACAGGAACAGGAAGCCAAAGGCCCAGAGCATAGGCGTTTTGAACTCAACCGAGCCGCCCCACATGGTGGCGATCCAGCTGAAGATCTTGACGCCTGTAGGCACCGCGATGACCATCGTGGCCAGCATGAAGTAGGACTGCTGGGTCAGCGACATACCGACGGTATACATGTGGTGCGCCCAAACGACGAAGCCCAGAACACCGATGGCGACCATCGCATAGACCATCGGCAGGTAGCCGAAGATGGGCTTGCGCGAGAAGGTCGCGATGATGTGGCTGATAAGGCCAAAGCCCGGCAGGATGATGATGTAGACCTCGGGGTGGCCGAAGAACCACAGGATATGTTGGTAAAGCACCGGATCACCACCGCCAGCCGGATCAAAGAACGAGAACCCGAAGTTGCGGTCCATTAGCAGCATGGTGATCGCGCCTGCCAGAACCGGCAGCGCCAGAAGGATCAGCCAGCTTGTGACGAAGATCGACCATGCGAACAGCGGCACTTTGTGCAGCGTCATGCCGGGCGCGCGCATGTTCAGGAAGGTCGTGATCATGTTGATTGCGCCGAGGATTGACGAGGCACCCGAGACGTGGACCGCGAAGATCGCAAGGTCCATCGACATGCCGCCTTCATTGGTCGAGAGCGGCGGATACAGGACCCAACCGACGCCAGAGCCCATCTGATCGTTGCCGCCTGGCGCCAGAAGCGAGGCGATACCGAGACCGACACCTGCGATAAACATCCAGAAAGACAGGTTGTTCATGCGCGGGAAGGCCATATCGGGCGCGCCGATTTGCAAGGGCATGAAGTAGTTACCGAAACCGCCAAACAGCGCCGGGATCACCACGAAGAACATCATCAGGACGCCGTGATACGTGATCAAAACGTTCCAGAGATGGCCGTTAGGTGTGCAAACCTCGCCTGCGGCAGCAGCGGTGAAGCGTGCGCCTTCGAGGCACATGTATTGAACGCCGGGTTCCATCAGCTCCATGCGCATGTAGACCGTGAAGGCTACCGCGATGAACCCGACGATGCCGGATGCGAAAAGGTAAAGGATACCGATATCTTTATGGTTCGTAGACATGAACCAGCGGGTGAAAAACCCGCGATTGTCTTCGTGCTCGTGGCCGTGAATGGCTGCGTCTGCCATAGGGGGTGCCTCCTGTTGGCTAGGCTCGGAGTATTCTTAGAATTCCAACGACGTAATCTGAATCACGCATATGTTCCGCCTGATGTTCTAGAGCGACTGCGAGCCCAGAGCAACGGGGGCGCGCGCTTTTGTCCGTGTTATTTTGGCGCAGTTGATACAGATCATTTTCGCGCAATGTTGCAGTCGATTTGCCGTGCAAAGGGCTGTTTTCACGTCAGATTTCCAGCACAAGCGGGCAGTGGTCTGACACTTCTGGGTTATACACCACGTCAAAGCTGCGCACCGCCTCGGGGCGGTTGACCAGCATGTAGTCGGCAAAGCGTCCCGGCTTTTGATACTGCGTGTTTCGTGTGCCCGGGAAATCGCGTGTCGTGACGAGTTCGGTGAAGCCCGCGTCACCCAGCAGGCTGAGGGTCTGGCTGTCAGGCTCTACGTTGAAATCGCCGCAGATGATCCGCAGATCGTCTGTCTCGGACACCTGATCGGAGAGGGCGAGGAGGCGCTCGGCCTGCGAAGCGCGCTCTGCGGTATCCATCTTGCCGCGCAGATCGCGCAAGCCGTGCATCTGCGTGATGCTGACAGCGCGCTGTTGTTTCAGGTCGAAAACGCGGATCGCATGGGCGCTGCGAGAGCGTGGATGATCGCCATACCCATCTGCGGAAAACGCTTTATGGACAAAGCCTTGAACCTGTCCGATGACAGGGATTGCCCGGTGCACGAATGTCGCCAGACCCCATTGTGACGGGATAGGCACATCGTCTTTCCACAACACGCCCTGAGCGGCTGGGCAGAAGGTTGACACGTGATCTGGCAAGGCGGCGCAGACATCGCGAAAGAAGTTTGCGCGCTGCGGTAAGACGTGGTCGCTGTCGCGGTAGGTCAGCCAGTCTTCCTGCGTCTCCGGACTGTGCACGACCTCTTGCAGGCAAAGCACGTCAGGCGATTGTGCGGCCACGTAAGCGACGAGCGGTTCATGCATTTTGCCGCCCCAGCCGTTCAGGCACATGATCTGCATGACCGCTCCTTTTGGTCCCGTTTGGATGTCGATAGCGGAGCAGGTGCGATTTTGGAATGGGTAGGGTTGATTGCCCCCGCCCGCGTTCCGATCTGTGGGAGGCGACAAGGAGAGACAGTATGCGAGCATTCAAGGGGCTGGCGCTGGTCGCCGCGATGGCGGGACCGGGTTTGGCGCAAGACAGCACCGAAACCCTGGAGGCGCAGCTTGCATCGGTGGCCAAGTCTGCCGCCCCCTTTGCGGTTGGCATGGGCTATCAATTTGTGGGTGACGAACCGCAGTGGCGCGTTGCAGGAACGCAGCACCGCTGGTCTGACGTGCCCGTGGCGGAGGATGCATTATGGCATGTAGGCTCGATCACCAAATCCTTTACGGCTACGCTGATCATGCAATTGCAGGCAGAAGGGCGTCTGGATGTGACAGCGCCGATCGCCACATATTTGCAGACCTATGTCGGGCAGTTTCATCCCAGCTGGGGCGAGATCACACTTGATGAGTTGATGCGACATGTTGCGGGTATGCCCGTGACCGACGGCTTTACCTGGCAATCTGATGCACCACGTCAGCAGCGGATCGAGGCGCTGCGGACGGTGTGGGAACTGCCGATCGAGGTGCGCGGGACGCAACAGTATTCTAACCTTGGTTATGTGCTGGCGGGCGTGATCGCCGAAGAGGTTACCGACACCGCTTGGCGCGATCTGGTGCGCACCCGGATCGCAGAGCCGTTGGGCATGACATCAGTCGGGTTTGGTGCGCCTGTTACGGATGGCAGCCCGTGGGGGCATCACAAGCGCATGGGGCTGCGCTTTCCGGTCGATCCAGAGACAGACGGTGCGGACAACCCGGAGTGGATGGGGCCTGCGGGGCGGCTCCACATGAGCATCGCGGATTTGCTGAGATGGGGCAGTGCGCATCAAGCGGCATGTTCAGGGGTAGGCGAAACGCTGCTGCCGCAAGCGGCGTGTTTGCAGATGCGCGCGTCAGTCGAGGACACGCATGGTTATGGCTGGGTGACGCAATTTGCCGAAGCTTACGACCAGCCAGTCGTTTGGCATAATGGGTCAAACACGATGTGGTATGCGATGTTGATCATGTTCCCGGAAAGCAATCTGTCGGTCGCCATGGCAATGAACGCGAGCAAGGACAGCCTTGTAGATGCAGCGTCGGCGGAGCTCGCAGCGGCGGTGTTGGGGATTGAGCTTCTGGACTAAACGGTCAGTCTTCTTTCGATCACGCGGATTGCCGAATAAAGATCGTCACGATCCGCATAGACCCCTTCGATGAAGCGCGCGCCGCCTGCGGCGTCATAAGCCGAGCGTCCGTGAAGGACGCGACGGTTATCAAAGGCGAAAAGATCGCCGGGTTTGTAGCGCACTCGCATGAGGTAGGCGTCGGACTGGGCGCGCTCGGCGAAGCGACGATAGGCCGTGTAGGCGCGGTCCTGAGTGGCCAGATCAGCCACAAGTGGTGCGCGAAGCCATGTTTCATAGCGTAGTGCCGCGATCTGGCCCTTCTCGTCGAGATCAACCATGGGACCGGACGCTTTGTAAGACGTGGTCTTTGCGCGGTTATTGTAGGTCCACGGAATGGTGGTCATCGCCTCCCATGTGTCCGGCTCTTCGGCGCGGATATCTTCGGCGATGCGGTAACCATCGCAGTAAAGCCCGTCGCCGCCCGAAGTGTCATTGGCGCGACAATACAGAAATTGCAGGCCGGGCGGGCATTCGCGCGTGCACAGATCCATATGCTGGGGCAGGGCGACGGGCGTGTAGGCGTTCGAGGTCGGGTCATCCTGAATGGCAAGTGTGTAGGTGCGCCCGAAATTCGTCTCGCGAATGGTGCCGATGCGTTCGGCGATCTCGACCAGAAGGCCGTCTTGCTGGGGCAGCCCTTCGAGGCGGGCAACGCCGTGGTCGCGCAGGCTCGTCAGGAACTTGTGAAAGACGCGGTCGTCTTGCAGCGCGTCTCTGCCGGAGACGGTGGCAGGCTCGGGCAGATCGGCGGCGCGCCAGAGGATAGGTTTTGGTGTTGCGGGGGCTGTGCCGGTCCAGCCATGGGCGTAAAGCCAACCGGGGTGGAACGCACCACGCGGGGTGCCGTCGGACCACGAGATTTCAAGCGCGCCAGAGGGGGCGATCTCAGCCTTCGTGGCTTTCAGCCCTTCGGGAAAATCCAACGGGCTTTTCAGCGTCTCGCGTGACAGCGGGTGGAGCGTGTCGGCATCGGTCGCGTTCTCGGCCAGCAGCAGGCGGTGATACGTGGCGATGCGCCCGTCTGACCATGTTAGTTCGATATGACCGCCCGGCAGAATTGTGGCGGCCTTGATCTGGGCTGTCACCGGCCACGTGTCGAAATCCGGGGTGAGCGGGAGGGACAGGTCTTTCATCGCGGGTCTCCAGTTGTCACGCATCAGGACGATCGGGCGGACGGACGAGATTCGTCTGTTCCGGAAACGACATCGGGTTGAAGACGATCAGTTCACGGTGCTGCACCAGTAAGCCCCATAGATATGCCCTAGGCCGCCGTCAGGTTTTCAGCGATATACGCCGTGCTTTGCACACGCATGAGGTCGCGCAGCTGTGTGATGACGTTGTTCGTGCACTCAATAGCCCCTAGTTTTCTAGATACCTTCTTGGTTGATATTGCGCTGTCTGTTTTCGAAGTCGACATAACGACCCGCATGGACGCGCTGAAAAGGACGAAACTGTTCGGCCATGGCGACAGCGCCGCTGAAATGCACGCGATCCTCGACAAGTAGTAACACATCACCTGCTGTATGAGTGATGGACGCGGGCATCTCTCAGACGGCTCGCGTTTTTTCTTTGTCTTGGACTTAGCGGTATTGAGCCGCGGCGATGAATTCGCCAAAGGTCTCGCACCAGATCAACACGGTCGTGTAGTCTTCAAGGGTGGTGTCGGCGGGCAGGTCGAGAATGAAGCCGCCGAATGTGTCGATATTTCCGACCATGCGAGAGCGGTCCCGCAGGGGGGTGAACGCATCCTCATGGTCCACGAACTCAGGCACCAGATAGAGCCGGTAATCCGGGCCGGGCGCGAGGCGACCTTCATGCACGATTTGGGTGGCCGTCAGGCTGATGCGGCCTTCGCCCCAATGCAGCGCGTCATTGCCGGGCAAGTCTTTTTGAATTTCCGCTGAATATGTCGCCGATTGTGCCATCTCGCTGAGCAACGCCTCATCGGGGGAGGGCGGTGCTGTCAAGATTGGAAGCAGGTAGATGCCCAAGGCGAAACCTACCGCGAGGGTGGCAAGATGTGTGCCTGCGAGGAGGATCAGACGTTTCATCGCAGTAGGGTAGCGCGCAGTTGGCATTGCTCCAAGGCATTCCTGAGCGTTGTGCGGGATTGGAGGCCCCGGATCATGTCCGGGGCGGGCGCCAGGATCGCCTTCGTTGGGTGGCGTTTAGTCTTTCGCCTCGGACCAAGTGAGGAAGCTGACCGCAGTTGGGTCTGGCGACCGCGTGCGGCGGACCACGCGGAAATGCTTCAGCAGGCGCTTGCGCCACCAGGGCGGCGGCTGAACTGTGCAATGGGCATTCTCGCCGTTGGGGAGGATTTCCTTGGCTTCACGCACGGAGATATTGAAAAACGCGTGTTTTGATAGGCTGCGGATGCGCGCGAAGATGTCGTCGATGTCTTCTTCGGGGATATGCTCCATCACGTCGGTGCAGATCACCAGATCGACCTTGTCTACGGGCATTTCCGAAAACGCCGGGATCGCGGGGTCGTAGCGGTAGACTTTCGCGTCATTGATCGCGCCCATCCAATCGACAAGGCGGGATTGCCCGCAGCCAAAATCCAAGACCGAACGGATTTTCGGAATGTCGTCCAACGGGCGCTGGATATAGCCGATCATCACCTCGGACGAGCGGCCATAGGTCTTGGTCTCGTGGATGTGGCGATATTGGGCGATCAGCTCGTCTCGGCGCGACATGGGATCCTCGTTACTGGGTCAATTGAAGCTCTGTGACGGTCGGGAATGTCTTTTTTAAGGCGACGTCGACGTCTTCGAGCGTCACAGGCAGCCCGAGATCGACAAGCGAAGTCACTCCATGCTCGGCGATGCCACAGGGGACGATGCCGGTGAAATGATCGAGGTCTGGTTCCACATTGATCGACAGGCCATGAAAGCTGACCCATTTGCGCAAGCGCACGCCAATGGCGGCGATCTTGTCTTCGGCGCTGTCGCCTGTCGTGGCCGGCGGCTTGTCGTCCCGCGCGACCCAGACGCCGACGCGCCCCTCGCGGATTTCGCCTTTGACATTAAAATGATCGAGTGTGGCGATCACCCAATGCTCAAGGCCTTTCACAAAACGGCGCACGTCATGGCCGCGCTTGCCGACATTGAGCATCACATAAGCCACGCGCTGGCCCGGCCCGTGATAGGTGTATTGCCCGCCACGTTTGGTATCGTAGACCGGGAAGCGATCCGGATCTGTGAGGTCTTCGCGCTTGGCCGAGGTGCCGGCGGTATAAAGCGGGGGGTGCTCGAGCAGCCAGATCGCCTCGTCCGCTTCGCCATTGGCTATCGCGGTTGCGCGCGCCTCCATCTCGCGCACAGCGAGGTCGTAATCGACAGGGTCTGGAGAGACGATCCATTCGACCATTCAGGGCTCCTTTGCGGTGCCATTTAGCGGCGCAGCGGCAAGAGGCGCAAGACACGCATTTTTCCCTTCACAAGGTGGATTGGTCGGTCTATACGCCCCGCTACCAAGCCTAGACAGTGCGGTCGTGGCGGAATTGGTAGACGCGCAGCGTTGAGGTCGCTGTGGGGTAACACCCGTGGAAGTTCGAGTCTTCTCGACCGCACCATTCTCCAAACATTCTTAGAAAGACGGAACCTATCGGGGTCATCGGTCGCATTCCGACGGACGTGTATTCTGTGGCAGTTTCCCCTATGGAGGGGCCTTGCCATGACCGATGCTGATCTGATTGCTGCATTCACCAAGATCGTAAGTCGCAGGCATGTGATGACCTCGGCCAAGGCGACCAGCCGGTTTCGCAAGGGATTTCGCTCGGGCGAAGGGGATGCGTTGGCAGTCGTGCAGCCGAAGACCTTGTTGGAGCAATGGGAGGTTCTCAAGGCCTGTGTTGCCGCCGACAAGATCGTGATCATGCAGGCAGCCAATACTGGACTGACCGAAGGCTCGACGCCCAATGGTGATTATGATCGCGATGTGGTGCTGATCAACACCCGTCGTATGGATCAGTTGCAGCTGATCGAGGACGGCAAACAGGTGATCAGTTTTCCGGGCGCGACCCTGTTCAAGTTGGAAAAATTGTTGGCCCCTTTGGGACGTCAGCCACATTCAGTCATTGGGTCCTCGTGCATAGGGGCGTCCGTGATTGGCGGCGTGTGCAACAATTCCGGCGGCTCTCTGGTCGAGCGGGGGCCGTCTTACACGGAGATGTCGCTTTTCGCACAGGTGTCCGAGGCGGGCGAACTGCAGTTGGTCAACCATCTTGGCATTGCGCTGGGCAACAGCCCGGAAGAAATTTTGACGCGGCTGGAAAAGGGCGATTTTTCGGCGTCTGACTTCGAGAGCAACAACCGAAAAGCGTCCGACACGGATTACGCACAGCGCGTGCGGGATGTGGACGCGGCGACTCCCGCACGGTTCAACGCGGATAAGCGGCGGCTGCACGAAGCTTCAGGTTGCGCGGGCAAGCTGGCGGTGTTTGCTGCGCGGTTGGATACGTTTGAAAAGAACGCCGCCGAGCAGGTGTTCTATATTGGCACGAACAGGGCTGAGGAGTTGACCGAGCTGCGCCGGGTGATGTTGGCGGAGTTTGAGAACCTGCCGGTGAGTGCGGAGTATATGCACCGCGAGGTGTTTGATATCACCGAGGTCTACGGCAAGGACACGGTTTTGATGATCGACAAACTGGGCACGGACCGGTTGCCGATGTTCTTTGCGATGAAAGGCGCGGTGGACGCGCGGTTGAATGGCGTTCCGGGGCTGAAAGGCTTTACGGATAGGTTCATGCAGTTTGCCTCAAAACTGTGGCCGAACTTGCTGCCCAAACGGATGCGCGCCTACCGCGACCGGTTCGAGCATCACCTGATCCTGAAAATGCGCGATGCGGGCATTGGCGAGGCGAAAGGGTTTCTGGACAGCTTCTGCGCGACGCGGGACTGCGATTATTTCGAATGTGATGCGCGCGAGGCCAAGATCGCCGGGCTGCACCGATTTGCTGCCGCAGGCGCCGCGATCCGTTATGCCGCCATCCATGCGGACGAGGTCGAGGATATCCTTGCGCTTGATATCGCGCTGCCGCGCAACACGCGGGATTGGGAAGAGCATCTGCCGCCCGAAATCGCGGACCAACTGGTGCACCGAATGTATTATGGCCACTTCATGTGCCACGTTCTGCATCAGGATTATATTGTGAAAAAAGGCTGTGATCCCAAGCCTTTAAAGGCTGCGATGCTCAAGCTGCTGGACACGCGCGGGGCGGAGTATCCGGCGGAGCATAACGTCGGGCATTTGTATAAGGCCAAACCCGATCTGGCCGCTTTCTATCAAGAGATCGACCCGACCAATGCGTTCAATCCGGGCATCGGAAAAATGTCGAAATGCAAGCATTACAGCGTGGGAGAGGCTGATGTTGCTGCGGAATAATCGGGCAGTCCGCGAAGAACATCTGATCGCCCTGTGCGCGTTTCCTACGCAATTTGCCTGAAAAGCGTCTGTCTGGCGGCCAAACGTCCGCTTTTGTCATCGGACTGTCGTAAATCAGGGAATCATATTGTCAGATTGCTTCAGCCTTGATTAACTCTTTCCTGGCGGCGGCGTCAGATCGCCCGAAACATCAGGGAGCCACATGGCTTTAGACACATCCAGCGACGCGTATGTCGAGTTTGACCGCGTCCAGAAAAGCTATGACGGGGAAATCCTCGTTGTAAAAGATCTTAACCTTGCGATGCCAAAGGGCGAGTTTCTGACGATGCTCGGGCCGTCTGGCTCTGGCAAGACGACCTGTCTGATGATGCTTGCCGGGTTCGAAACGGCGACGCATGGCGAAATCCGGCTCGACGGGCGCGAGATCAACAATATCCCTCCGCATAAGCGCGGCATCGGGATGGTGTTTCAGAATTACGCGCTGTTCCCGCATATGACGGTGAACGAAAACCTCTCCTTCCCGCTGGAAGTGCGTGGAATGGGCAAGGATGAGCGCGAGGCCAAAGTCGCGCGGGCGCTCGATATGGTGCAGATGGGCGAGTTCGGAAACCGTCGCCCCGCGCAGCTTTCCGGCGGTCAGCAGCAACGCATCGCCTTGGCCCGTGCGCTGGTCTTTGATCCGTCGCTGGTGCTGATGGATGAACCGCTGGGGGCTCTTGATAAGCAACTGCGCGAGCATATGCAGTATGAAATCAAGCACTTGCATGAAAATTTGGGGATCACGGTTGTTTACGTGACCCATGACCAGTCCGAGGCATTGACCATGTCGGACCGCGTGGCGGTCTTTAACGACGGGCGCATTCAGCAACTGGCCCCGCCGGATGATCTTTATGAGCGGCCCGACAACAGTTTTGTGGCTCAGTTCATCGGCGAGAACAACAAACTGACCGGGACTGTCAAAAGCAAGATGGGCGACGCGGTGCAGGTTGAACTGCCCGGCGGTGCCACCACCGAAGCCTTGGCGGTCAATGCAGGCGAGGTCGGTTCAAAAACGCTGATCTCGGTGCGGCCCGAACGCATCGAAGTCGCAACGGATGGCCCCAATGCCACCGACGCGCAAGTGAAAGAACTGATTTATCTGGGCGACCACATCCGGTGTCGCCTGAATGTGCACGGCAATGACGATTTCATCGTCAAAGTGCCAAACAGCGCGGGACACACGCATCTGAAAGTGGGCGAGACGACGAAAGTGTCGTGGGCCACAGAAGACGCGCGGGCGCTGGATCCACTCTAAGAACCCGGTGTTAAATCGGGCTTAAACCTAATCATCAACGGGAGAAACTGATGAAAAAGACACTTATTATGACAACCGCCCTTCTGGGCACAGCTTTCGCAGCCAACGCACAGGAAGTCACTGTGATGTCTTGGGGCGGCGCTTACACCAAGTCTCAGGTCGAGGCCTATCATAAGCCGTTCACGGCTGAGATGGGCATTACTGTGAACTCGGTCGATGCGGATAACCCAGCCACGCCGATCAAGGCGCAGGTGGAAGCAGGCAACGTGACTGTGGATGTGGCTGACGTGGAATATTCCGACGCTGTACGCTTGTGCGACGAAGGTCTGCTGGTCGAGCTGGATCACTCCATGCTGCCGGACGCACCTGATGGCACGCCTGCGGCTGAGGACTTTATCGAAGGCGCTCTGACCGATTGCGCAGTGGCCAATATCGTTTGGTCCACCGTCATGGCCTACAACACCGAAAACAACGAGAACGCGCCGGACAGCATTGACGATTTCTTCAATCTGGCGGACTTCCCAGGCAAGCGTGGCCTGCGCAAAAACGCCAAAGCCAACCTTGAGATGGCACTGATGGCGGACGGTGTTCCGGCGGATGAAGTCTATGCGATGTTGGAGACCGATGAAGGTGTGGACAAGGCGTTTGCCAAACTCGACACCATCAAGGACGAGGTCGTCTGGTGGGAAGCCGGCGCACAACCACCGCAGCTTCTGGCCGACGGTGAGGTCGTGATGTCGACCGCTTACAACGGTCGTATCTTCAACGCTGCCGTTGGCGAAGGCCAACCGTTCGAGATCGTCTGGGACGGTCAGATCCTCGACTTCGATCTGTTCGTGATCCCGCAGGGCGCGCCGAACATGGAAGAAGCCAAGAAGTTCATCGCCTTTGCGACCGACACTCAGCGTCTGGCAGATCAGGCGAGCTGGATCAGCTATGGTCCGGCGCGTCAATCTTCGGGTGCGCTGGTTGGTTTGTATTCCGACGGCAAGACCGAGATGGCGCCGCACATGCCGACGGCTGAGGCCAATCTGGAGAACGCGTTGGTTAACAACTTCGAGTTCTGGGCCGACCGCGATACAGAGCTGAACGAGCGTTTCAACGCTTGGTTGGCACAGTAAACGGACAGAGGGCGGGCTTTCGGGCCCGCCCTTTTTCTTCATTCGAGGACGCGGATGCCCAAAGCATATCTTATCGGTCACATCACGGTGACGAGCCCTACCGACTACGCCGAATATGTGCGGCTCGACACGCCGATTATCGAGGCGGCTGGCGGGCGATTTCTGGTGCGAGGGGGCGAGACGGAAGTGCTGGAAGGCAACTTCAAAGAGCGCCATGTGGTGGTCGAGTTTCCTGATATGGCTGCCGCTCGCGCGTTCTATTTGTCACCGGCTTATCAACGTGTTGCACAAATCCGATTTGAGAACGCCGACAGCGATATGCTGATCGTCGAGGGAGTGGCCTGATGGCAGATGCAACCATGGGATCGGCCCCGGTTTCGGACGCGCCGGAACGACTGACGACCGTAGACGGCAAACCGTTGAAAGCCGCGCTTATGGCCGCCGAGGCAAAAGCCCGGCGTCGCGCTTTTTTCCTCGTTTTGCCCTTGCTGGCCTTTGTGCTGGTGACGTTTGTCGCGCCGATTGGGCAGATGCTGCACCGGTCTGTCCACAACCCCGGCTTTACCGAGCACACCGATCTGTCCGACGGCACCCAGACCGAGATTATGGTTAACCTGCGCGCGTGGTTTGATGCCAATCCGCCGGGCACCGAGCCCGATGAGGCGGCTTATGCTGCGCTGACTGCCGATTTTGTGGTGTTGCGCGAGCTGCGCGCCCAAGGCGCTGTTGGCACGCGTATCAACTACGAAGCCCCCGGAACGCGATCGCTTTTCACCAAGACCGCAAGGCGCGCAGAGCGGTTGGAAGCGCCGTTCAAAGAGGCGATCCTTGATGTGGACGAGGATTGGGCCGACCCGAAGCTCTGGCAGGTGATGCGGGATGCGTCTTCGGCCTATACGATCAATTTCTACCTTGCCGCCGTCGATTTGGAGAAGAATGAGACGGGCGAGATTGTTTCAGTAAACGAGAACCGGCAGGTCTATGTGCTGCTTTTTCAACGCACGTTGATCCTGTCGCTGTTGATTACGTTCTTGACCTTTATGCTGGGCTTTCCCATCGCCCATCTCTTGGCGACGCTGCCGCTCAAATACTCCAACATTCTGATGATTTTCGTATTGCTGCCGTTCTGGACATCGCTTCTGGTGCGCACGACCAGTTGGATTGTTTTGCTGCAATCCCAAGGGGTTGTGAACGATACGCTGGTGGCAAGCGGTCTGGTGGCCGACGAAAGCCGCATCCAGATGATCTATAATCAGACCGGCACAATTGTGGCGATGACGCATATTCTGTTGCCGTTCATGGTGCTGCCTCTGTATTCGGTGATGCGGCCTATTAACCCGTCTTATGTCCGCGCCGCGCGCTCGCTTGGTGCCACCAGCTGGACGGCCTTTCGCCGCATCTATTTCCCTCAAACGGTGCCGGGGATCGGGGCAGGGGCCTTGCTCGTTTTCATCCTCGCGGTCGGCTATTACATCACGCCCGCGCTGGTTGGCGGTTCGGACGGTCAGCTGATCTCGAACCTGATCGCATTTCACATGACACGCTCGTTGAATTGGTCGTTGGCTGCGGCCTTGGCGGCACTGCTGCTGTTCGGGGTTTTGATCTTGTATTGGCTCTACGACCGGTTGGTCGGCATCGACAACCTGAAGCTGGGATAGAGATATGGCACTTCCGAAACACGCCTCCCCGCTCGAAAAGATCTGGCATTATTGCTATTTGGTGATCTGTGGACTGATCTTCTTGTTCCTGATCGCGCCGATCCTGATTGTGATCCCGCTGAGCTTCAACGCCGAGCCGTATTTCACGTTCACCGAGAAGATGTTGTCCTTCGATCCGACCGGCTATTCCATGCGCTGGTATGATCTGCTGTTAACTTTCGGGATGCAAGCTCCGGACGTGCCGCGGGACGGGTCGTGGTGGTCGGATGCTTGGCAGAATGCGGCTTGGGTTCAGGCGGCCAAAAACTCGGTCATCATTGGATTTTTCTCGACCATTCTGGCGACAGTTTTGGGCACATTGGCCGCTCTGGGCCTCTCGCGGCCCGAGATGCCCTACCGCCGCGCGATCATGGCAATCCTGATCTCGCCAATGATCGTGCCGATCATCATCGTGGCGACGGGAATGTTCTTTTTTTACAGCCAGGTGGGCCTCGCAAATACCTATATCGGGATCATCATGGCCCATGCGACGCTGGGCATTCCGTTTGTGATCATCACGGTGACGGCGACGCTGGTGGGCTTTGACCATTCGCTGACACGCGCTGCGGCGAACCTTGGGGCGACTCCGACAACGACGTTTTTCAAGATCATCATGCCGCTGATCCTGCCTGGTGTGATTTCCGGCGCGCTCTTCGCCTTTGTCACAAGTTTTGACGAGGTGGTTGTGGTCCTGTTCGTGGCCGATTTCGACCAACAGACGATCCCGCGTCAGATGTGGAATGGGATACGTGAGCAGATCAGCCCGGCGATTCTGTCGGTGGCGACGATTTTGGTGATTGTGTCGATTGCGCTGCTAACCACGGTTGAGTTGTTGCGGCGGCGTTCGGACCGGCTGCGGGGAATTTCGCAGAGCTAGGGAAGCAGGCTGAGCCAGACCCAGACCGTGCCGACAGACAGCGCGGTTGCCATCAGGACCGAGGACGCGGCGACGCGTTTGGCGACCCCGTACATATTGGCGAAAATGTAAGTGTTGATGCCGGGGGCCATGGCCGCAGTCAACACGGCTGACCGAAATGCGTCGCGGTCTAGGTCAAGCGCGGTTCCAACGGTCCAAGTAATCGCGGGATGCAGGATCAGCGAGGCGCAGATCACAAAGCCGATGGTGCGCAGATCGCCTTCGGGGCGGTATTGGACAAGGACACCTCCGAGGCCAAAAAGCGCGGCTGGCAGGGCTGCGCGAGCCATGAGGTTGACGGCATCAGTGACGACCATGGGCAGTGTGATGCCTGAGAGGTTGACGGCAAAGCCAAGGCCAATGCCAAGGATAAGCGCATTGCGAAACATCGCTTTGAGAACTTGCGGCACTAAGGCTGCGCCTGTTTTGTCGGCCTTTACGATCTCCATCACGGTGATGCCAAGGCCGTAGGCGAAGGGCGAATGGATAGCGATGATCGCGTAATTGCCGGCAAGGGCATCGGCCCCGTAGGCGCGCTCGGTGATGGGCAGGCCAAGCAGGACGGAGTTGGAGAAGAGGCAGCAAAATCCGATCGCGACGCAATCAGCCCATGGCCGTTTAAAGATCAGGCGGGCGCCAAAGATGCCCGCTAAAAAGCTGAGCGTGGCGCCAGTGTAGAAGGAGAGGAGCAGACGCCAGTCAAACTCTTGTCCCAGATCGAGTGTTGAGATGGCAGCGAAGAGCAAGCAGGGGATCGCGAAGTTCTGGGTGAATTTCATCAGCCCGTCGACATGGGCTTGAGAGAAATACCCGCGCCAGACTGCCAGATATCCAGCTCCGATCAGCAAGAAAACCGGTAGGATGACGTTAAGCAGCGCCTGCATCAGAGCGCTTGTGTGATCGTCATCATGTCGTAAGCCGGTGTGACATGGTCGGGCGTTTCAGCGTCCAGTGTCGCGTAGTCGAGGTCGATATGCATGTTGGTCAGAACAGCGCGCTTCGGTACGATCCGGGCGATGTAGTCCATCGTCTTTTCAAGATGCAGATGGGTTGGATGCGGCGAGCGGCGCAACGCGTCGATGATGAGCGTGTCGAGGCCGGTCAGCTTCTCCCATGCGTTGGGGAAAAGGTCGGCGACGTCGGGGAGATAGGCAAGGTCTCCGACCCGAAACCCAAGCGCGTCCATCATGCCGTGGTTGGCGTAGAACGGGGTGAGGGTGACAGGGCCGCCCGCGCCGTCGATGATAACGTCGCCGTCGATTGTATTCATCTCGCAGATCGGCGGATAGTTGGAGCCTTCGGGCTGGATGAAGGCATATCCAAAGCGGGCGTAGAGGTCTTTTTGTGTGGCCTCATCGGCCCAGACGTTCAGGCGGGCACGCATGTTATAGACGATCATGCGGATGTCATCGAGGCCGTGGACATGATCGGCGTGGGAATGGGTGTAGACGACGGCGTCCAGCTCTCCGACGCCTGCGTCCAGAAGCTGGCTGCGCATGTCTGGAGAGGTGTCGATCAGGATGCGGGTTGTGCCGTCGGGGCCGTCTTGCTCGATCAGCATCGAACAGCGGCGGCGGCGGTTTTTCGGGTTATTCGGATCGCAATCGCCCCAATTGCCGCCCAAACGTGGGACGCCGCCGGAGGAGCCACAGCCAAGGATCGTAAACCGGCGCATCAGCTCGCCGCTTTCGTAAAGAGGCGGTCGAAATTGGCCGAGGTTTGGACCGCGAAATCGGCGTAGTCCATGCCGAAGACCTCGGCGCCCACGCGTGCAGTGTGGGCGGTATAGCTCGGCTCGTTACGCTTGCCGCGATGGGGCGGGGGCGCAAGGTAGGGCGCGTCTGTTTCGACCAGAATGCGGTCGATTGGGGCGGCGGTGAATATATCGCGGACCTCTTGTGATTTGGGGAAGGTCGCGATGCCGGACATTGACAGATAGAAGCCAAGGTCGAGGGCGGTTTCAGCCAGTTCGCGGGTGCTAGAGTAGCAGTGCATGACGCATGTGAACGGAGCAGCGGCGTGTTCGTCGGTGAGGATCCGCGCCATGTCGTCATCCGCCGCGCGCGCGTGGATGATAAGCGGGAGTGCCGTTTGGCGGGCCGCCTCAATATGAATGAGCAGAGATTCCTTTTGGATATCAGCGCTTTCAGCAGTGTAATGATAGTCGAGGCCCGTCTCTCCAATTCCGACGAATTTTGGGTGATCGGCGAGTGTCACGAGGTCTTCGACAGCAATCAAAGGTTCGGAAGCGGCGGACATCGGATGGGTGCCAGCAGCGTAGAAGACGCCCTCATATTTCTCGGCAATCGCGCGCGCAGTAGGCTCCGCGCGCAGCTTGGTGCAGATCGTCACCATACGTGTCACGCCGGCCTCGCGTGCGCGGGTGATAATGGCGTCGCGGTCGTCCTCGAAATCGGGGAAATCAAGGTGGCAATGGCTGTCAACGATATGCGGAAGGGTCATGCAGCACCTTGAGGGGCCGCAAGTTTCGCGGCGGTTTGATCAATCTTCAGGACCATATCTAGAATGAGCGATGAGGGGTCAAGGTTCACGGCGCGGCCATGGCGGGCGCGGGCGCTGAGGTCTTGCTGGAGCGCAGCCCAATGGCGGGCGGCATGGGGGCTGGGCGCGAGTTTCGATAGCACCGCGGGCTCCGCGTCATTGGCCGGAACAGGCGGCATCATCGCACCGGTTCGGGCCACGCGGGCGAGAAAGAGATCAATGAGCATGAGCATCAGATCAAAGCGCGCGGCATTCGTGCGCCCGGCGGCGCTGTCGGCCAGCTTCAGAGCGTGGGCGCGGTTCATGTTGGGGCAGGTGGCAAACAGGTTCACAAGATCGGCGTAGAGCTTCACCCCGTCGAGAGTAAGAAGGGTGATCGCCTCTCCAACGGAGCCACCAGCGAGGGTTGCAAGGGCGGCCGCTTGGGTGCCGTCTTGGCCAGCCTGAGTAAGGGCTTGGGCCACTTGATCCGGGGCGAGAGGGGCGAGGCGCAGCTCGCGGCACCGCGACCGGATCGTGGGCAAGAGGCGCGAGGGTTGATGGCTGATCAGTAGGAGCGTCGTGTCTTTCGGGGGCTCTTCGAGCAGTTTGAGAAGCGCATTGGCGGCGTTTACGTTCATCTCGTCGGCGGCGTCCACGATCACGACACGGTGGCCGCCATCGGTGGAGGATAGCGCGAAAAACCCTTTGAGCTTGCGCACTTCGTCAACTGTGATGTCCTGTTTGAGCCGCTTGAGCTTTTCGTCATAGGGGCGTTTGAGGACAAACAGGCCCGGTTCAGACCCGGCCATCATGCGGCGCGCGACCGGGTGCTCGGCGTCGATATCGAGGGTGGTTGGCGGCGGCGGCGCGCCGAACGAACCATCATCCTGCGCAGGCGGGGTTGCGATCAGAAACCGTGCGATTTGCCAGGCGAGGGTGGCTTTGCCGACACCTTTCGGGCCGGTGATCAGCCAGCCGTGGTGCAACCGATCAGAGCTGTAGGCGGTCAGAAATGCGTCGCGCGCGGCGTTCTGCCCAATCAGCTGCACCGTCTCGCGCGGATGCGGCGCGCCGTCGAGACGGTCGGGCTGGGGGAAATCGTCGTCGCTCATGAGGTGGTGTGTAGCACGCTCCGGATCGTCTGGGCCACCACCTCTGGCGTGTCGTTTCCGTCAATCAGGCGGATGCGATCCGGGCTTTCGCTTTGCAGCGCAGCAAAGCCCGCGCGCAGCTTTTCCTGAAAGGCCAGGCCAAGATCTTCGAAGCGATCTTCACCACTGGCGCGGGCCAAGCCGCGGTGCAGGGCAATAGACGGATCCATGTCGATCACGAAGGTCAGATCCGGCTCGCGCCCGATCATCAGCGCGTGCAACTGGTCGACGACGGCGCGCAGATCACCGCGCGCGGCTCCTTGGTAAACACGGGTGCTGTCGGCGAAGCGGTCGCAGATCACGGTTTTGCCAGCCTCAAGCGCAGGCAAAATTGTCTTTTCAAGGTGATCGCGGCGGGCGGCTGTGAAGAGCAGGAGTTCCGTCTCGCCAGACCAGCGGTCCGGATCGCCTTCTACCAGAAGCCTGCGAATTTCCTCAGCCCCCGCAGAGCCGCCCGGTTCGCGGGTCAGCACGACATCAATGCCATCCGCTTTAAGATCGGCGGCTAAGCGCTTGGCCTGGGTGGATTTTCCCGAACCGTCGATACCCTCAAACGTAATGAAGCGCGCGGTCACAGACTACATCGTGCCTTGGGTCGAGATGCCCGCATAGTCGCGCAGCAACACCGTGACAGCAGCGCGTAGACGGGGCATAACACCGCCCCGCGCAATAGCGCGATCAGCCACAAGAGGATGGCGCGTTTCCGGCAGGCCTTCGACCTCGACCACCAGTTCGCCAAGCTGTTGGCCAGCTTCGATCGGCGCCTCGATCGGGCCGTTGAACTCGGCGAATGCATTCACCGTGTTTGCACCGACGACCGGAACCAAAAGGGACAGATCGTCCTGAACGGTCAGGCCAACGGTCGTCTGATTGCCCATCCAGACATCGGCCTGGGTGATGAGCGTGCCGCTGGTGGCAACCTCTTTCTCAACGAATTGGCGGAAGGCCCAAGTGGTGATTTTCTCGGCCTCTTCAGCGCGCGCGGCTACGGTATCAAGCCCGGTGATCACGAAGATCACGCGCCGATCGCCCTGCTTGGCAGAGCCGACAAGGCCGTAACCTGCTTCCTGAGTATGGCCGGTTTTCAGACCATCCGCACCAATGCCGAGACCCAGAAGTGGGTTGCGATTGCGCTTGTTCTGCGGCGCGCGACCATCAAAAAGGAACTCACGCTCGGCAAAGAGCGGATAGTAGGTCGGGTAATCCGTGATCAGGCGGTCGGCGAGTATCGCAAGGTCTTCCATCGACATGCGATGCCCGGCTTGCGGCCAGCCGGTAGAGTTGGTGAAGGTCGAGTTCATCATCCCCATTTCCTCGGCCCGCGCGGTCATCATGCGGGCAAACCCGGCCTCGGTTCCGTCCGGGCTGAGCGCTTCGGCCAGCACGATGCAGGCGTCATTGCCCGACAGTACGATGATACCGCGGATCAGATCCTCGACCGTGACGCGATCGCGGGTGTTCAGGAACATGGTAGAGCCGCCCAGATCCATCGCGCGTTGTGATACGGGAAGGGTTTCATCCAGCGTAAGGCGTCCGTCCGCGACGGCTTCGAAGGTCATGTAAAGCGTCATCAGCTTCGACATGGAGGCGGGAGGCAAGGGTTCTTTGGCGTTCTTGTTCAGCAAGACCGTGCCAGTGGTCTGATCCAGCACGAATGCCGCGCTGGCGCGGGTGTCAAAGGCGGCGACCTGAAAGGCCGTAATGAGCAAAGCAGTGACAGAGAGGAGCAGCGTTTTCATGTCAGATTCCCGTCAATTGGTGACGAAATAGGCGTCGTTGAAGCCTTTTTCCTTTACCTTATTCAACAATGTGGCCCGCTCAGCGCTGTTGCCGGCAGGGCCCACGATGACCCGCCAGAACGTTTTACCGGAGGAGGTCGATTGCTTGATGATCGGCACGATTCCAGCCGTGCGCATGGACGCAGCGGTGTTCTTGGCGTTCTGCTCGACCGAGAAAATACCTATCTGAATGAAGGGCTTGGCGAGCGAACTTGATGTTGGGCGCGGGGCAGGTGTGGGCGCGGGGGCTGCCGCAGCGGCGGCTTGTGTTCCAGTGCTTTCGGCGGCCTCAATCGCGGCGGCTGCGCCTGCAATCGGATCAAGCTCGGAGGCTTCGATTTGTGCTGGCGCGTTCAGACCGTCTTCGGTGGGGGCCTCGACCGGATCGGGTGCTTCTTCAACCGTTTCGCGGCGCAGAGCAACAACGCTGATACGTTGTGGCTGGCCTGCCAGCAATCCGATCTCGGCTGCGGCGTCAGAGGAGACCTGAACACGCGGTCCCGGTGTCTCGCGTTCTTTGCGGAACAACGCGCCGATGACGAATTGATCGGTTGCCTCGTTGCGGATGATCACACGTTCGGGGTCCTTGACGTCAGGATGCGCGACCCAGACACCGCCAAGCGACGGGCGGCCGTCCCATAATCCGGCCTCGGAGACGGAAAAGACATCGGGTGCTTCCACATCCCGCTCGACCATACGGCTTGTGCCAGTTGCGGCAGGTGCGCTGCCATCACTGGCGGCGGCGCTTTGCTTAAATGGGTTGGTGAAGCCCTGTCCGTCCTCACATGCGGCGACCAGAACAAGTGCCGCCCCCACAAGGATCGTCCGTTTGAGAGTTCCTGTCGTCATACCGGTGCCCCATGACTGCTCTGACGTGATTGGGCAAGCGCCCTGCCTGTTGATGCGCGGGTTTCCTCCCACGCTTTGGCGGCATCTTAACGGTGGCATTGCGTTTTGGGAAGTCTGTCGGCAGTTGGGCGGCAAAAATCCCCGTGAACTGCGCGCCCGATCTGCCCGGCATAAAACGATCTTTCAGAATCGCACTTGCGGCGGTAGGGCTATGCGACCGCGGAGGTTTGGCAGAGTGGTCGAATGCACCGGTCTTGAAAACCGGCGGGCGTGAAAGCGTCCCCAGGGTTCGAATCCCTGAGCCTCCGCCAACTTATAACTTGCTGATTTGATCAGATCGCCCTGAGTGTTGTGAAACTTGATGTTTTTGGTCCAGTCCAGGGAACTGGCGGAAAGCCTTGGGGCTGGGCATCACGGCGATGGGAACCGGATTTCCCATGTAGTGGACCCACCCGACGGACGGCGCCGGATCGTTCGTGTTGTTGTCAAAAGCCAGAAAAATAAGAAGGGCGCATCTTTGCGCACGAACTTCGTTTGGCGCGTGGGATATTGTCACGATCAACCAAGCGCGGGAACGGGCGCTCGAATATCGCCGCATGGCCAGGCAGGGTGTGAACTCGCCATCGTAAGATCCTTGTTTTTGATGAATTCGCCCAACAGGTTCATGTTGAGCGGAATAGAACGGGTCAAGAACACCGTGCCCCGCTGACAGATGAGGTTTGTCGATCATTGGCCGTTCACAGCGCTGCAATCTGACTAAGTCCTTGAGGGCAGGGAGCCAGTCAATAACTGCGGATACCAAGTAGACATCCAGAAAACGGAAATGGACTATCTAAGGAGAATTGACGGCAAGAAGTACCGTCTCGGGGCGCTAAGCACAGACACTTCAAATCAAAATTCAACGCAAAGCTTCGCCAATACTTGAGCATATCCAATCCCCGTAAGCACCCGAGCCGGACACCGATGGTGCCGACTAAAGCCAGACTAAAACGATCTGGGGCTACAGCACCTGCGGCACTACTGAATGCTACTCACGAGTACATCATTAAACTGCTTCGGGCATTCCAGATGAACTGCATGCGCGCAATTTGGAATAACGGAGAGGCTGGTTTGCGGGATGGTCTTCCACAGTTTATCGATTTGTGGCCACGTATAAGTACGGTCGCGATCACCCCAGATCAAAAGGGTGCTGCAACTGAGATCAGGAAGCGCATCGTGACCCGACCAACTTTCCATAGCATTCAGTCCGGCGAGAATGGCATTCGGCCCGGCACGCTCGGCGATAGCCGCGCAGTCTTCGTAAGCAGGAGACTCGCTACCATGCAAGAACCAGGTGGCAGCAATACGCCGTGCCGTCGCCTTTGCTCCTTCTGCCGTGGCGCGGGCTTTGCTTTGCGCAATTGTCTCAAACCGGCCGGGTAGAACGCCAATGGAACCTGTTGCATAAAGGATCAGCTTTTCAATTCGATCCGGGATGCGCGTCGCAATCTCCTGTGCAATCATCCCGCCCATAGAATGGCCGAGCAAGTGAAAGCGCTGGACATCGCGGTGGTCCAGTTCGGCTATCACCCAATCGGCAAATCTACCAATTGTGGCAATCGGTGGTAGATGGGCATTTTTGCCGAACCCCGGCAGATCAAGCGCAATCGTTTCGCAGTGATCCACCAAGGCATCCGTCTGCCCGCGCCACTGTGCACTGCCGCCCATGAAGCCGTGGACAAAGACCAAAGGGATCACTTGCGCTGGCCTTGAACGATACGGTCAAGGATCATGGCACAAAAGAGAATCGCGAACCCGGCCAGGATCCCCTGTCCAACGTTGGCATATTGCAGTGCCTCCAGCACGTCTTCGCCCAGACCTTTGGCCCCGATTAAGGACGCCACCACGACCATCGCGAGTGACAGCATGATTGTCTGGTTGATCCCGGCCCGGATCGACGGGCTGGCGAGAGGTAAATCAACCCGCGTCAGCAAGTACCACTTGTTCGCACCAAAACTGATCGCAGCCTCGCGCACGCTTTCCGGCACGCCCCGTAGGCCCAGAACGGTCAACCGGACAACGTGTGTGCCCCCGAAGATCATTGTCACAACCACTGCTGCAGGTTTGCCGACACCAAAAAAGGCAATAACGGGCACCATGAAGACAAAGGCGGGCATGGTCTGCATGAAGTCCATGATCGGCTGGATAAAGGCATAGAACCGAGGACGGCGGGCTGCAAACATGCCCAGCGGGATCCCGATAGCGATCGACAAACATGCCGCTGTTCCCAAAAGGGCCAGCGTTGTCATCGCGGCCTCCCAGAAACCGAGCAGGCCCATATAGGCAAGGAATGCACCAGAATAGATCGCGGTTCGTAATCCAGCGGTCAGCCAGGTCAGCAAAACGATCAGGCTTGCGATCACGATCCAAGGCGTCTGAACAATGATGACCTCAAGCGCATCAAGCAAGGACCGGATGCCGAAAGTCAGCGCATCAAAGAACGGCCCGCTATTGCGGACACACCACGCGATGAAGTCTTCTACCCATGTCACACCGGTGAGACGGATGCTTGGGTCGGTCGGGAAGGTTTTAAGCAGCCCAAACTGCCCCGGAAAGCTATAATGCAGCATTGCAGTCGAGACGATCAGCACCATGAAAATCGCGCTGAGTGCGATGTGTTGGACTGGCATGCCGGACCGGATGCTTCGATCTGACGACCACTCGGAAAACCGCTGCTCAAGCGCCCAGTTTGCGACGATTGACTGAACGATTTTGACGCAGACCAAGAGGATAAGTCCCATGAGAACTGTCTGACGTCAGCACCAATGGGACAGTTTAGGTTGATTTGATAAGAGAGGGTTTCTGGCACATCGTAACCACCAAGGAGTGGAGATGAGACAGAAACCCGGAACACGTAAGAGCCACGGCGAGAAG
>NZ_JAHTBL010000007.1 GCF_020177595.1 Cognatishimia sp. MH4019
CTTCTCGCCGTGGCTCTTACGTGTTCCGGGTTTCTGTCTCATCTCCACTCCTTGGTGGTTACGATGTGCCAGAAACCCTCTCTTATCAAATCAACCTAAACTGTCCCATTGGTGCTGACGTCAGACACTCTACACGACCGCGGCTCTGACAAGTGTCATCGCCGCATTCATCCTCTCTGCCGGCACGATCCGCCGAACGCTCCCCGCTGCGATCAAAACCAACGACCTCGCGCCCCTCGCCACAGGCCGTGCATTGGCACTCGTCACTTTCGGCTTCCTCGCCAGCCAGCATATCGACGTCCTGCTCACCGGCCTGCTCTCCGATCCTACCGACACAGCCCTTGTCCGCGTCTCCGCCCGCTTGGCCGAGATGTTGGGCCTCTTGCGCATGGTTGCCGTCCTGCATTTCAAACCCAAACTTGCTGCTGCTTACGGCCAGCAAAACCGCGCGCAACTGATCGCCCAGACCCGAAGCCTGACGCTGATCTTCAACGCCTCTGGCCTCCCGCTCTTCACGCTGCTCTGGCTCCTCGCGCCCCAGCTTCTGACACTTTTCGGGCCTGAGTTCACCGCCGCCGCCCCCGTTCTCCGCCTCTACCTCATCGCTGTCGGTCTCACGCTCCTTGCTGGCCCCTGCACGCTGCTCCTCACCCTTTGCGACGCCGAAAAAACAGCCGCGCGCATCCTCTGGATCGCCCTCGCGGTAAACCTGATCCTCGATCTGATCCTGATCCCAAAATTCGGAGCCATCGGCTGCGCGAGCGCCAACATCGCTGCCCTCGCAATGCTCAGTGTCCTCGGCATCCGCGCCACACGCCGCCGCACTGGCATCGACCCCTCTTTCCTCGCTCTCCTCAGAAAGGACCCGACATGACCCCTCTCAAAGCCGCCCTTAAACCCCACGCTTGGCGTGCCTCCGACGCTATGCTGCGCACCATCGCGCCACCCACGTTTGCCCACGCCGCCAAGCACAAAAAGCGCCGCGCCCCGCATATTGCTGTCCTCATCACCTCCGGCGCAGGCAGCGTCGGTGACGCGGCGATGACCCACGCTGCCGTTCAGGGCCTGCGCAGCACGCACCCTCATGTGCGCATCACGCTCATCAGTCATGAACCCGGCGATGCTGACAGCTATGCCTATCTGAAAACCGAACACCTTTGCCTCAAAGGCTACTTCGCCCGTGTGCCATCGCCCAAAGCCTGCCGCGCCCTTGGTGCGCTGTTTGGCACCTGCACTGATTTCGTGGTGCTTGGCGCAGATATTCTTGATGGCCGCTATTCCGAGTCCCGTAGCTTCCGCCGCCTCTACCTGGCCCATATGGCCCACCGCCTTGGCGTGCGCGCCCATATCACCGGCTTCAGCTTTGCCGAGGCTGCGAACCCGCGCATCGTTACATGGCTCGCTCAACACGGCCGCGCCTTCAACATCTTCTGCCGCGAGCCGCTCTCTGCAGCCCGTGTCTCCAAGATCATCGGCAAGCCAGTCGAAAGCGGCGCCGACATCGCCTTCCTTTTGCCGCTGCCCGCCCATTGCGACATCTCTGCCGCCCAACGGGCCGAGCGTCTGATGGCCGACTGGCGCGATCAGGGCCGTCGCGTTGTTATCCTCAATGCCAACCCCCTCAGCCTGATCGCCGAACGTCCGGATATCGACCTGGCAACAGCCGCCCGCGCTTATGCTGCCGCCATGGCGGCTTTGTCGCGCAAGACCCGCGCTGCGATCCTGCTGCTGACCCATGACAACCGTCCCGCCCATTCAGACGCGCAGTTCATGGCCCAGATCGCGGTCCACCTGCCCGAGGATATCCCCTACCACTTTGTTCCCGAGACGGTGCGCCCCACCGATATCAAGCGCCTGTGCCATCTTGCCGACCTCGCCATCACGGGGCGCATGCACCTTGGCATCGCGGCGCTGGGCGCAGGCACGCCTGCGATGATCCTCGACTATCAAGGCAAGGTCCGTGGCCTTCTGGGCCTGTTCTCTCTGCCCGAGCTGGCCTTCACCCCCGCCGATCTTCTCGAAGCCACCGCTTTCGCCGAGGCCGCCGCCAAACATCTCGACGCACGCGAGACATTGGCGGATCGGATCGACGCACATCTACCGAAGGTGAAAGCTCTGTCCAGAAAAACAGTTGAGGTGGTGCGCGCCTAAACGCCCGCCACTTCATATATCAGCCCGCGCAATTCCTCCCGGAACCGCTCTGCACTGAACTGCAGCGCGTTCGCGCGGCAGTCTTCGGCCCGGATTACGTGGCCCTCCGCCTCGAACGTATCCACCGCTGCCAACAGCGCCTCCCGCGTCTGTTCAGAAAACCAGACCCCTGTCGGCGCGCTCTCACCCAAAGGCCGCACGGTTTCCGCCGTGCCGCCTGCATCCAGACAAATCACCGGCGTGCCGCAAGCCTGCGCCTCCACCGGAACAATCCCGAAATCCTCTTTCGCGGCAAAAACAAATGCCTTGGCGCGTTGCATCTCGGCCCGCATCCGGTCTGCGTCCACATAGCCGCAAATCTCAACATTCGGTCCCGCGAGTCGACGCACCTCGGCCATATCCGGCCCGTCGCCCAGCACCCGCAGCTTCAGATGCGGGCGTTCCGCAAAGGCGGCCACAATCATCGGAATGCTCTTATATGGCACCATCCGCGAGGCCGTCACATAGACATCCTCCCGCGTGTCCCCCATGGTAAACGCAGACGTATCCACCGGCGGATGGATCACCACCGCCTCGCGCCGGTAAACCTTCTTGATCCGCTTCGCGATAAAGGCCGAGTTCGCCACAAACGTGTCCACCCCAGCCGCCGTGCGCGCATCCCACATCCGAAACCGGTGCATCATCCGCCGCGCAATCGCACGCTTGAGCGGAGCCGCAATCCCGCCCATCGCCCCGATATACGCATGGCTCAAATCCCAAGCATAACGGGCAGGGGAATGCACATAGCCGATATGCACCTGCTCTGGCGAGGTAATCACCCCTTTCGCGAAGGCCGCCGAGGAGGACAGCACCACGTCATGCCCCGTGACGTCGAAAGCCTCGACCGCGCGGGTGCAGCCCATCAGCAAATTGCGATAATACCGCTGCACCATCGGCAACCGGTTCAACCCGCTCGCATGCACCGGCACGCCCAGCGATACCTCCGCCCGTTCGGCGTCGGTCAGAAAATCGAATGTCGTGAAGATTTCCGAGTTCGGACAGACCCGCACCATATCGGCCAGCACCCGTTCCGCCCCGCCGATCAGTGGCAGCCAGTCATGTACAATCGCCGCCCGCGCACTGACAGGCGGCAGCGACAGGTCATCCCCGCGCATAATTATCCTCATAGCGGACGATATCGTCCTCGCCCACATAGGCGCCCGTCTGCACTTCGATCAACACCATCGGCACTTTGCCGGGGTTCTCCAAACGGTGCTTGGCACCCACTGGGATATAGACAGACTCGTTCTCGGTAATCAGCCGCACCTCATCGCCCAAAGTCACCTTCGCAGTCCCCTCGACCACGATCCAATGCTCCGAGCGATGGACATGGCTCTGCAAACTCAGTGCCGCCCCCGGATGCACCGAAATCCGCTTCACCTGAAAGCGCGGTCCCGCCATCAGGCACTCAAACCAGCCCCAGGGCCGGTGATCTTTCGCGGCCTGTTCCGCCTGCGCAGCACCCTTTGCTTTCAGCACCTCAACCGCGCGCTTCACATCCTGTGCGCGGCGCATGTCGGCCACCAGAACCGCATCCGGCATCGCGACAACCATGATGTTTTCCAGCCCGATCCCAACAACTTCCTGTCCTTCGGCCTCGGCCCGCAGCAATGTCTCGGAACACTCGATCGCCTCCGCCGGTCCCGAGGTCACTACCCCACCACCGCTTTCCCGCCAGACCGCATCCCAGCCGCCCAGATCAGACCAATGCGCGTCAAACGGCACGACCGCCAGATTGTCCGCCTTCTCCATCACGGCATAATCGACCGACACATCGCGCAAGCCCGACCAAGCGGTGGGCGCCAACCGCAAGAACCCCAGATCAACCTCGGCCTGTGCGACCGCCGCTTTCACCGGGGCCACCAAATCCGGCGCATGCGCCATGAACGCCGCAATGATGTCATCGACCGCGCAGAGGAAAATACCCGCGTTCCAAAGATACCGCCCTTCGGCCAGCATCGCCTTCGCCGCCTCCGCATCTGGCTTTTCGACAAACCGCGTCAAAGGCATCGCGGCACCTGATCCGTCGCACGCCTCTGCCAGTTCCAGATAGCCATAGGCCGTCTCTGGATGCTGCGGCGTGATCCCGAACGTCACAAGCGCCCCATCTGCAACCGCCGCCATCCCTTTGGCGACAGCTTTGTGAAATGCGCTGACATCCGGCACGACGTGATCTGATGGTGCCACCAGCATCACCGCCGACGGATCCTTTTCGGCCAGATGCAACGCAGCCGCCAAAATCGCAGGCGCGGTATTCTTCCCTTCCGGCTCGATCAAAATCGCGCCCGGATCAATCCCGGCCTCCGCCAGTTGCTCGGTCACGATGAAACGAAAGTCCGAGTGGGTCAGCACTGTGGGACGCGCAAAATGCAGCCCCTCAGCGCGCCCTGAAAAGCGTTTTGCCGAGGCCATGAACAGGCTCTCGTCGCCCACCAATTGCACGAATTGCTTGGGATAGCTCTTGCGCGAGAGCGGCCACAACCGCGTGCCAGAGCCGCCACATAATAAAACCGGATAGATCGTCTGCATGATCTGCGCGCACCTCTGCCTTCCCGCATTAACCCTTCGGCCAGAACGGTTAATCAGGCGTTAACCTTGCAGACAAAAGCCCGGTTTGGAACGAAAAAGCCTCGTTTTGAGCGCGTAAATGCGCCTTTGGTGGGAAAACTGTGTGCGCGCGCGTGCAACAAGTTGGGCAAGCAGAGCCCGCAACAGGCAAATTTCATGACCGCTCAAATCCTAACAAGAGTTGTTTTCCAATTCTTGGCCTGACTGCCACGGCTGGGGTCGAGATTGGCATGTCGTTCTAAGGGCTTGCATCTTTCCCTCGGTCCGCGTCATGCCCATATACCGGGCAGGACAGGCGCAACGGCAAGGCTTCCCCCATGAGACGAAACTGGCGCAGACCGCTGACGCTTTTGGCCGTGAGCGTGACCCTGCTTGGCATCGCGCTGTTGATGCGTCTGGCCGATCACGACCTGGCGGATCGCCAGCAAGAGCCCTTTACCTTCACCGCAGGCAACACCCAGCTCGCCGGAACCCTCTGGCGGCCCGATACCCCCGCCCAGGCCGCCGTCATCCTTGTGCATGGCGACGGCGCGCAAGACCGCAGCTCCGCCGGTGGCTACGCGCCTTTTATCAACACGCTGCTCGACGCAGGCATCGCTGTCGCCGCGTGGGATAAGCCGGGTGTTGGCGGTTCCACTGGCAACTGGCTTGATCAATCCATGCAGGACCGCCAGATCGAGGCCCGCGCCGCCCTTGCCACCCTCGCAACCCGCGCCGACACCCCGGTCGGAGCACTCGGCTTTTCTCAGGCCGGTTGGGTGCTCCCCGGCCTCAACGCACCGGAGGCCGCCTTCCTCGTGCTGATCGGCCCCGCGGTCTCATGGCGCGATCAGGGCGCCTACTACACGGCCACCCGGCTTGCGCGCGAAGGCCGCTCCGCTGCCGAGATCACTGAAACCCTCGGACGTATTGCTATCGAAAACGAGGCCACTTTCGGCCCCACCGCAGCCTACGATCCCACCACCAACCTGACGGAGGATCGCTGGGCCTTTATCCAGCGCAACCGCGATGCCGACGCGCGCGCCGATCTGGCGACGCTCACCATCCCGCTGCTCGCCATATGGGGCGCTGATGATCTGAATGTGGATGCCCGAACCGACGCCGCGATCTACCGCGCCACGATGCAAACCCCACATCCTGCCACGCGGATCGAGATCCTTCCGAACGCCACCCACGGCCTTCTGAAATCAGGCCCGTATAATTGGCACCTGACCTCCGACTGGCCGTGGCACGCCCAAGCCCGCTTCACCATCGACGGCCGCTATGCTTTTGCACATGGCGCGCTTGACCGCATCACCGACTGGATCACGACCACTGCCGCGCCTTAAACGAAATCCACTGATTTGTTCAGCGGAAGCTCCCTGATCCGCTGCCCTGTTGCTGCGAAAATCGCGTTCGCAAGGGCCGGGGCGGCGGGCGGCACGCTCGGCTCACCAATACCGCGCAGCGCGTCTGTCTCCAGCGCGCGCACTTCAATTTCGGGCGTCTGATACATCCGTATCCCCGGATAGCCGTCGTAATTCGTCTGCTCGGCCATGCCGTCCGAATAGGTTAGCTCCGACATCATTGCGTGACCCAAACCCCAGATCACGCCGCCTTTGACCTGATTGTCGAAATTCACCGGGTCAATCACCCGGCCCACTTCGCAAGCCACATAAACCTTGTCCAATCGGATGCCGCGATCCGTCGCCGTGACCTCGACGACCTCCGCCGTCGGCACGCCGAACGACAAGGTAAACGCCACGCCGCGTCCGCGCCCCCCGGGCAATGCCTCGCCCCAGTTCGACATCTCGCCCACCGCCTCCAACACGCGACGCGACGGTTCGTGCCAGCATAGCCGCAAGCGCTCTTCCAACGGGTCGGCCCCCGCCGCATGGATCACCTCGTCCAAGAAACCTTCGTGCAGAAACCCGTTGCCCGACGCGCCCACCGACCGCCACGAGCTGACAGGCACCATGGGCGGCACTCGGTAGCCTGTCACGCGGTAATCGGGGATGGTGTAAGGCTGGTCCCAGGCCCCGGCCACGATTGCCACGTCCGGTCCCATCGCAGGCTGGCCCAAACGCCCCAGCTGAGACGCCGCCACAGACGGGGCAGCGATCCCCAGATCAAAGCCCGTCACCTGACCGCCCGAGACCGCTCCACGCGCCCGCGCCATCTGCAAAGGCCTTGGGAAATCGTGGCTCATATCCTCCTCGCGAGACCATGTCAGCTTGATCGGGACGCCCGGTTCGGCCATCGCCAGTTCAACCGCTTGCAGAACATAGTCATCCTCCAAGCGCCGTCCGAAACTGCCGCCCGACACCAGCACATGCACATGCACCTGTGCGGCATCCAAACCGGCAAGTTTCGCCGCATTCACCTGCATGAAGCGCGGGATTTGCGTGCCGGTCCAGATATCCAACCGCCCGCCATCCAGCAGCACCGTCGCTGTCATCGGCTCCAGCGGGGCATGGGCCAGATAAGGGATGCGATATTCGGCCTCGACCGCGACCTCCATCGCCTCCACATCGCCGTCATCCCTGAACTGGCTGTCCTGCCGGTCTGCTGTAAAGCTTGCCGCGACCTGATCCCACATGGCGGCGTCATCCGAAGGGTAGGGGGCCTCCCCCCACTCGAACGTCACAGCCTCCGCCGCCTGAAACGCGCGCCAGGTGTTATCGGCTAACACGCCAACCCCGCCGGTGATCGGCACGACCCGCTTCACACCGCTCATGGTCTCGGCCTCTGTCGCGTCATACGAGACCATTTCGCCGCCCATGCGGGGGTTACACTTCACTGTCGCATGGAGCATTCCGTCCATTTGCAGATCAATGCCGTACTCCTGCGTGCCGGTGGATTTCGCAACGATATCAATCCGCTGCATGTCCTTACCGATATAGCGCCATTCAGACGGATCCTTGAGCGCAACATCCTGAACAGTCTCAATCCCGGCGGCCTGAGTGGCCAAGGCCGTATAGGCAAGCGTCCCGCCATCGGGCAGCACAACTGCGCCGTCCTTGGTGCTTAGCTGGTCCACGGGAATGCCTGTTTCCTCGCTCGCCGCCCG
Organism: Cognatishimia sp. MH4019; assembly: GCF_020177595.1. Classification (GTDB taxonomy): domain Bacteria; phylum Pseudomonadota; class Alphaproteobacteria; order Rhodobacterales; family Rhodobacteraceae; genus JAHTBL01. The sequence goes on from NZ_JAHTBL010000007.1 coordinate 7,808, forward strand.
CAGCAATGTCGCCCGCGCCACAGCCCCTGCCACGCGCAATTTCTCGAACGCATCCGGCACGGTCGACGACCCACCGGTTAGTTGCAGCCCCAGCAACTTGCCCGCCACATCTGCTGCCCCGCGCCCGGTGCGTGCGATCAGTCGATCATCCGTGGCCGCCAGCGGAAACCCTTCCGCCGCCACGGTGCCGTTATAATACGCCGCCGATGGCACGCCCGGATCGGCGGTGATCTGATCCAGCCGCACGTCCAGTTCTTCCGCGATCAAAGCGGCTTGCACCATGTAGGCGCCTTGTCCCACCTCGGCGCGCGGCGTGATCAACGTGATCCCGTCCGCGTCGATCTTCACATAGGGCGTCAGCGCTGCCTCGCCTTGCGCCAGCCCCTCTTCCAATGGGTTCTTCACCGGCTTGCGATAGGTATAGACGCCAAACGCGACGCCCCCGATCACAGCCGCCGAGCCGATCAGGAATGTTCGTCGCGCAATCGTCTTCAAACGTCCCATGCTCACGCCTCCTGCAGCTTGGCGGCGGCGGTTTTCACAGCCGCGCGGATACGCGGATATGTCCCGCAGCGGCACAGATTGGCCGACATCGCATCGTCAATTTCGTCGTCTGTGGGGGAGGGGCTTTCGGCCAGCAAAGACGCCGCGAGCATGATCTGTCCCGACTGGCAGTAGCCGCATTGCCCCACCTGATGCTCGACCCAAGCCGCCTGCACCGCATGCAATGCCTCCGGCGTGCCAAGCCCTTCGATCGTGGTCACCTCTACGCCTTCCGCATCCGCCGCCCAAACCTGACAGGATTTCGCGGCAACGCCATCCAGATGCACCGTGCACGCCCCACATTGCGCAATCCCGCAGCCGTATTTCGGCCCCGTGATCCCCAATTCGTCGCGCAGCACCCAAAGCAGTGGCATGTCCTCTTCGACATCCACCTCATGCTCGGTTCCGTTGACCTTCAGCTTCATGGCAACCTCCCTGGCTTTGGATAAAGTTAGAGAGTCTTACATGAATGTAAACCGTCTCGTTCAGCCATACCTCGCGTCAAATAAAGAAAAGCACGGACCGATTTCTCAGCCCGTGCCCCTGCCTGCCCCCACGGCAGATCCTCACCCAGTGGTCGTCTCAGGCGGCCTTGCGATCCACATCGTAGACCAAAGACATGACCGGTGCAGTCTTTCGCACAGTGACGAAAAGCGGGGTCGGACGAACCCTGCGCTCTTGGCGGCGCATTTTTTGATCCGCGATGTAGAACAGGTTATCCTCGCGATGTTCGAGGGTGGCCAAAGCACGGATACGGCGTTCCCGGGCGAGATCAACAAGGTTGGTTGCAGACATTTTTTGGTCTCCTTGGCAGGTGAGTGGTGAGCAAATTGAGTGTGGTCGTGAGTGGCGGGGCGATCGTCACGCCGCAGTGCATCCGTCGGGGTACGCCAGGACGCGAGAAACAAAGTAAACGCCGGTCGCCGTCCGCAATTTACGTGCGCGGTTCCGATACTCGGAAAGCGAGATCACTTCGGCGGATTGATTGCGCGGTGCCGCGTGGCGAACAGGTGTCTGGCGTGATGGAAAGTGTAGAATGGTGCTTTGCATTTTAGGACCCTCGGTTTCATACGTTCATCAGATCAGGATGGCCTGTCTCGCGTATTCTCACGGGAGTAATCATACGATAAGCCGGGTATCTAACCCTTTGGCTTCACTCGGAAACAGGCCACGATTAGCGCACTGGTACGTTCACAAACTGGCCCGCGACTTTCGCGGAGGGGGCGCTTTGCAGAGGGCTCATCACCGTAGTTCTTCAGGTGGTAAGCGATCTTTTTTATCGCGCCATGGTTGTATGATGTATGAGGAAATCAGACAAAAATCGTATAATTTTATGGCTTTTTTGAGGTTCTTCATCAAATAGACACAAAAAAGCCAGCCCTGACCGATTCAGATCATGAAAAAGCCACTGAATGAGGCGCGTCTCAGCGCAGCGCGTGTCTTTCCGCCACATGCGCCGCGATCAACTCTTTATACAAAGCCCTGATCCGCCGCGTGACCGGCCCCGCGCTGCCGTTCCCAATCGGCTTGCCGTCTATCTCCGCTACCGGCGTCTGCGCCCCGAACGTTCCGGTCAAAAACGCCTCATCCGCCGCATAGGCGTCAAACAACGAATTATTCCGCTCAAACACCGGGATCCCGTTCTCGCGACACAGATCAATGACCTTCTGCCGCGTCACCCCGTTCATGCAGTAATCCCCGGTCGAGGTCCAAACCTCTCCCTTCTTCACAATAAAGAAGTTGCACGCATTGGTCGTGTTCACAAACCCATGCGGGTCCAGCATCAGCCCTTCCTCCGCGCCTGCTTGTTCGGCCTGCAAACACGCGATCACGCAGTTCAGTTTGGAGTGCGAGTTATACTTGGCATCCTGAGACATCGGCAGCCCGCGCACCTGGGGCACCGTGGCCAGCCGGATGCCACGCTCCTGCACCCGCTCTGCAGGGCGCGAATGCTCCATGATGATCGCCACCGTCGGCCCGGATCGTGACAGCGACGGATGCTGAAACGGCTTCACCTTCACCCCACGTGTCACCATCAACCGACAATGCACATCCGTGTGCATCCCGTTGGCATGCGCCAGCGCCTTTAGCGCATGCAAAACCTCGTCCCGCGACATCCCGATCTCCAGCGACACTGCCTTACAGCTGCCAAACAAGCGGTCCATGTGATCGTCAAAGAACGCCCAGACCCCGTCATAAAGCCGCAGCCCCTCCCACATGCCGTCACCCAGCATAAATCCGCTGTCATAGATCGACACGACGGCGTCCTCGCGCGCAACGATCTTGCCGTTAAGCCAATATTTTAATTGGGAATTCCGCGCGTCTTCCTCGGCATCATGGGTGGTGGCTGTGTCCTGGCTCATCACACGGGTCCTTCGAAATTTTCTATTGACCACTACACCAGCGCCTAGTGAGAATAACAACCAGCCAGCGGACCTTATCCGTTGACTCGCTAAAAGCCGTTAGCGATAACACAGCCAGCCAACAGAATTATCTGGGCACTAATGGGAGGAATATCAATGAAATCCGTACGCGGACTCAAACTTACTGTGTCTGCCGCCATCATGGCCGCAGCCGCAACCACCGCGACAGCATCCGATGTGGAAGTGCTGCACTGGTGGACATCGGGCGGTGAAGCTGCCGCTCTGAACGTTCTCAAAGAAGACTTGTCCGGCAAAGGCGTCGGCTGGCAGGACATGCCCGTCGCCGGTGGCGGTGGCGAAGCTGCCATGACCGCCCTGCGCGCCCGCGTGACCGCTGGCAACGCACCGACCGCCGTTCAGATGCTGGGCTTTGACATCAAAGACTGGGCAAACGAAGGCGTGCTCGGCAACCTCAACGATGTCGCCGCCGCCGAAGGCTGGGACGACGTGGTGCCTGCCGCGTTGCAGGAATTCTCCAAGCATGACGGCAACTGGATTGCCGCCCCTGTGAACGTCCACTCCACCAACTGGGTCTGGATCAACAAATCCGCTCTGGACGCTGCGGGCGGCAAGGCACCCGAGACGTGGGAAGAAATGGTCTCCGTCATGGAAGCCATGAAAGAGAACGGCATCACGCCGCTCGCCCACGGCGGTCAGGCCTGGCAGGACGCCACGCTCTTTGATGCGGTCGTGCTGTCCATGGGCAACGACTTCTACAAAGCCTCCATGATTGATCTGGATCCCGAAGCCTTGGGCGGTGAGCAGATGGTTGAGGTCTTCAACCGCATGGCGACCCTGCGCTCCATGGTTGACGACAACTTCTCGGGCCGCGACTGGAACCTTGCCTCCGCCATGGTCATCAACGGCGAAGCCGGCATGCAGATGATGGGCGACTGGGCCAAGGGTGAATTCCTCAAAGCCGGTCTGACAGCCGAAGAAGACTTTGTCTGCATCCGCTTCCCCGGTACCCAAGGGTCGGTCACGTTCAACTCCGACCAGTTCGTGATGTTCGACATCGAAGAAGGCGGTGACGCACAGCAGGCGATGGCAGCCTCCGTGATGGATCCGGGCTTCCAGTCTGCGTTCAACGTGGTCAAAGGCTCTGTCCCTGCACGCACAGATGTGCCGAATGATGACTTCGGCTATTGCGGCAAGAAAGGCATGGCGGATCTGGCGGAAGCTGGCTCCAATGGCGGCCTCTTTGGCTCCATGGCCCACGGTCACGCGGCCCCGGCTGCTGTGAAGAACGCCGTCTATGACGTCGTCACAGCCCACTTCAACGGCGAGTTTGAAGCCGAAGAAGCAGCTCAAGAGCTGGTGAACGCTGTCGAAGCCGCGATGTAAATCGCTTTCGGGTGGCGGGGGATAACCTCGCCACCCAATGCTGCTGCTAGGATACCCCCCATGAAAGTTAAGGCATGAAAGACCGCCTCCAGGAATGGGTGCCGCGACTGGTGCTTGCCCCAAGCTTCTTGCTGGTGCTGCTCTTTGTCTACGGGTTCATCCTTTACACCGGCTACCTGTCCATGACCGACAGCCGGATGCTGCCCTCCTACGGGTTCGTCGGGCTTGAGAACTACCAAAAGCTGTTCGCCCTGCGCCACTGGAACACGGCCCTCACGAACCTCGCCATTTTCGGCATCCTTTATATCCTCATTTCCTCGCTCCTCGGCCTGTTTCTGGCGATCCTGCTCGATCAGAAAATCCGCGCCGAAGGACTGATCCGCCCGATCTACCTCTATCCCATGGCCCTCAGTTTCATCGTCACCGGCACCGCTTGGAAATGGTTCCTCGACCCCGGCATCGGCCTTGAAAACGTGATGCAGCAATGGGGCTGGGAGAATTTTGAGTTCAACTGGATCAAGGACCGCGATTTTGCGATCTACACCGTTGTCCTCGCCGCCGTCTGGCAAAGCTCCGGCTTCGTCATGGCGATGTTCTTGGCCGGGCTCAGAGGCGTCGATAACGAGATCATCAAAGCCGCCCAGATCGACGGTGCGTCGGGCTTCCGCATTTACCGCAAGATCATCATCCCGATGATGCGCCCCGTGTTCCTGTCCGCCTTCGTGGTCCTCGCCCACCTTGCCATCAAAGCCTATGACCTTGTCATCGCGCTCACAGGCGGCGGGCCGGGCCGGGCCACCGAACTGCCCGCGACGTTCATGTATTCCTACACCTTCACCCGCAACCAGATGGGCATCGGCGCGTCGTCCGCCATCATCATGCTGATCATGATCTTCTCGATCATCGTGCCGTATCTCTATTCCGAGCTGAAAAGCGGGGAGCAGAAATGAGCGCCCCCTCCCAAGACAACGCCGTCAAAGGCTCGATCATCACCCGCGCCATCATCTACGTGGTGCTGATCCTCTTCGTGATCTACTACCTGCTGCCGCTCTACGTGATGCTGGTCAACTCGGTCAAACCGCTCGAGGAAATTCGCTCAGGCAACATGATGGAGTTCCCTAAAGTCTGGACGCTGGAACCCTGGCGCGCCGCGTGGTCCTACGCCCAGATCGGCGTCGAACCTTCCGGCCTGCGCCCCTATTTCATCAACTCAATCCTCATGGTCGTCCCCGCCGTTCTGCTCTCCACGATCCTTGGCGCGCTCAACGGCTACGTACTTACCAAATGGCAATTCAAGGGCCACGGCATCGTCTTCGGCCTGCTGCTTCTCTCCTGCTTCATCCCGTTCCAGATCGTCCTGATCCCCATGGCCCGCGTGCTGGGCTTCCTTGGCATCTCAGGCACAATCCCCGGCCTCGTCCTCGTCCACCTGATCTACGGTATAGGTTTCACGACGCTCTTTTTCCGCAACTACTACGCGGCCTTTCCCACCGAGCTGGTGCGCGCGGCGCAAATCGACGGGGCAGGGTTCTTCCAGATCTTCTGGCGTATCCTGCTGCCCAGCTCGGCCCCCATCGCGGTTGTCACGATCATCTGGCAGTTCACCAACGTCTGGAATGACTTCCTCTTCGGCGCGTCCTTCTCGGACTTTGACTCCGTGCCCATGACCGTCGCGCTGAACAACCTCGTCAGCAGTTCCACCGGCGTCAAAGAATACAACGTCCATTTCGCAGGCGCGATCCTGGCAGCACTTCCCACCCTCATCGTCTACATCGTCTCCGGGCGTTACTTCGTGCGCGGCCTTATGGCCGGTGCCGTCAAAGGATAAACCATGGCCTCGCTCACCATCGAAAACCTCCGCAAGAACTACGGCGCGACCGAGGTGCTCAAGGGCATCGACATCGAGATTGACGATGGCGGTTTCCTCGTTCTCGTCGGCCCGTCCGGTTGCGGCAAGTCCACGCTTCTGAACACCATCGCGGGGCTAGAGGAAATCACCTCTGGCGATATCAAGATTGGCCCCAAATCCGTTTCCGGCCTGCACCCCTCCAAGCGCGACATCGCGATGGTGTTCCAAAGCTACGCGCTCTACCCCAACATGACCGTCGCCCAGAACATCTCTTTCGGGATGGAGATCCGCGGCATCGACAAATCCGAACGCGAGGCCGCAATCCAAAAGGTCGCCGACATGCTCCAGATCGGCGAGCTTCTGCACCGCAAGCCCAGCCAACTCTCCGGCGGCCAACGCCAGCGCGTCGCCATGGGCCGCGCCCTTGTCCGCGACCCGCAGGTCTTCCTGTTTGATGAGCCGCTCTCGAACCTCGACGCCAAGCTCCGCGTCGACATGCGCACCGAGATCAAGCGCCTGCACCAGCGCATGGGCACCACCATCGTCTACGTCACCCACGACCAGATCGAAGCCCTCACCCTCGCCACCAAAATCGCCGTCCTCAAAGACGGCTACCTCCAGCAATTCGGCACCCCCGCGGAAGTCTATAACGACCCCGAAAACATGTTTGTCGCCGATTTCATGGGCTCCCCCTCCATGAACCTGATCGAGGCCACGGTCCGCGAAGAAAACGGCAAAGCCGCCATCCAAATCGCAGGCGACGGGGCAGGGGCCGGCGACATCACGCTGCCCGCCAACACCCCCGGCCTGCGCGATCATATGGGCGGCAAGGTCATGTTCGGCATCCGCCCCGAGGCCCTCACCGACCCCGAAGGCGCCGACCGTACCGGCGCGGACATCATCCAGCAGGACTGCCTGATTGAGGTGGTTGAGCCCGCAGGCTCCGACACCTTCGCCGTCACCCGCCTCGGCGGGGTCGAGGCCATCGCCCGCCTGCGCGCCGACGCCGATATCCACGCAGGCCAAACCGCGCCCTTGGCCTTCAACATGACCAAAGCCGTCTTCTTCGATCCCAAAACCACGGCCCGCATCCGATGAAACGCTCCCGCATCAACGAAATCCTCCGCGAGGGCGACGCCTTCATCCGCTCCCACGGCTATGTCATGCCCCCCTTCGCCTACTGGTCCCCCGAAGAAATGGCCAAACGCGGCGCAGGCCTCATCAAAGACCGCGGAATGGGTTGGGACATCACCGATTACGGGGCAGAGCGCTTCGATGAAATGGGCCTCTTCCTCTTCACCACCCGCAACGGAGACGCCGCCGATCTGGGCGCCGACCGAGGCATGCTCTACGCCGAAAAGATCATGATCTCGCGCCGCGACCAGCTCAGCCCCATGCACCGCCACAACATCAAGGCCGAGGACATCATCAACCGCGGCGGCGGCAAACTCGTCCTCGAGCTTTTCGCCTCCGCGGAAGACGGCTCCATCGACCGCACCTCCGACGTGACCGTGCCCGTGGACGGAGAGCTGCGCACCCTAGACGCCGGAGGCCTCCTCAAACTCGACCCGGGCGAAAGCGTCACTCTCATGCCGGGTATCTGGCACGCCTTCTGGGGCGAAGGCGCGGATGTGCTGATCGGAGAGGTCTCCACCGTCAACGACGACAAGACGGATAATATCTTCGAGATGGATATCGGGCGGTTTGCGACGGTCGAGGAAGACGAGGCCCCGGTGCATCTGCTGGTGTCGGATTATGAGGGATGGCTCTGAAGTTTCGAAGGATCAGATTTTGAAGGTCGACCGTTTGATCTAAAGGTTCTTCTATTTCTGGCGATACAAGCAAATGACTCTAAGTCACCAAGTCGAGTGGCAAGTCCGAAATATCTCTTAGCCGTTTGCCTTCAACCATAGTATCAAGCAGTTCGAGTGTTTCTTCGCGATCCTGGTCAATAAGCGCATTTCTTAATTCGTAAAGCGCGAAATGATAGACGCAATCGATATCACCTGTACCAAGTGCTAGCGACGCCACGCGCCCTGGCGTCGGTTCGCCTGTTATAACGGCGATATGAGGTAATCGCCCTTTTCGGTTGCGCACTAGGTTCAAGCCTTCCGAGCGGGCATTCTGCGCCCGGTCACTGCGCAATGTCCATTTGCAGCTGATTGAGGCGTGTAGAATTTCAAGTTGCTGATTTAGACCCCGAAGACTGGAAAGCCTTGCACTATCCGTATCGACCAAGGGGCCTTCGGCATTGATTACTTCATCGGATTCAGGTGCGCGTGTCACAACAATATCTGGTTTGATCAGGTAGTCCGAACCAATCGCTGTGGCGATCTCCCGATTGGCTTTAGCGATTGCTTCAAGATCATCCAGATGCGCATATTGGTCGAACAGCGCGATACCACCACCCTTGTTTACGGTGAAACTCCCGGGGCGTAAATGATGCATTCGTTCAAAGCAAACACGGACAAAGCTCGCACATACGCTTTCGAAGTCTGCGCCAGCGGTTTGACCCGGTAGTTTTGCCGCTGTTATTGCCGGACCAAGTTGATCAACGATGCAATTTGCTATTTCACGACTTGGCTTTGACGCCTTATCAGCATTGCTGGGTACACCTAAAGTGCTTCTGGTAAGTATTCCTTCAAGAAGAGTTGCATGAAACTCGCGCCTCGCCTTGGTGAGCCATGCCTCGACCATCAGGCCACGACCTGAATAGACTTCCGCAGGGAAATAGCTTCCCTGATTTTCAGAGCGACAGCTTCAGCTACCGGAGGCGGGAAGGCATTCCCGACTTGACGGTAGGCTGGGGTTTTCTTTCCAGAAAACTGCCAATCATCTGTAAAACCCTGAAGTCTTGCTACCATACGTACGGTCAAACGCGGCATCCCAACAAAGTCATACGCTGGGGCTTCGTTCGCAATACCCTTCCCGTCAACGCCAAGCGTCGCCCACGCCCGTTTCGCCCGAGTTGGTCCCAAGTCAGGACCCCCGTGTTTTTTTGAACCTCCAACAACGGTCGGTGCAATTTCGTCAGCTTGTTTGCTCCATTGTGCAGCGCCTTTCCAGCCATCTTCCGCCATTAGGTCGTATAGTGTTTCACCAACAGTTCGAGGTGATACACCGGACGAAACTGGCCAAGAAAAATTTTCGGATAAATCCTTACGGATTGCGACGATCACCACACGAGGGCGCAACTGTGGGACCCCAAAATCTGACGCATTGAAAAGGTGCCAGTCGGTTTGATAACCTAGTCTATCAAGTTGGCGTTTTAGCTGTTGCCTGTAGTCAGCAAATACTGCGTCAAGGAAACCCCGCACGTTCTCTATCATCACCGCCTGCGGTCTAATCTCATCGACCAAGCGCATGGCTTCTGGAAAAAGGTTTCGCTCATCTGCGTGGCCAAGTTGCTTTCCTGCTACAGAGAAAGGTGGACAGGGTAGACCTCCGGCAAGCACATCAACGCCGCGAAATGGTCGTCCATCAAATTTAGTTAAGTCAGCCTGCTCATCGTTCAGCACGTTCCAAGAAGGACGGTTGAGTAACAGGGTGTTTCGGCAATGCTGATCAACTTCTACCAGCGCCTCGTGGTTAAACCCTGCGCGCTCCATCCCGAGAGCTTGTCCTCCGGCGCCTGCGCAAAGTTCGACAGATGTGAGATTCGACTGCATCGAGAACCCTTTCTCTCAGATCATAGACTTGTGGGGGACTGCTTAAAAGGCACTACATCTGGTTTCTTTGAGTTTAGTTAGCGTATGGTGTCAGAGGATACTATCGTAGGTTTCTTTACCGAGCTGTTAAGTGGATGAAAGCCGCACAAAATTCATTGCCTATGCATTCACGCGTTTCCCTACAACACCACCCGTTCCCCAGCCTTCACTCCCACCTCGACCCCTGCAATCGTCATGCGGACCTCGGACGGCGGTACAGGCGGCGTACCTCCGTCAGCAAAATGGCTGAACAATTCGCCGATCCCCAACCTGTATGCACAAGATATGTACGCTGTATGTACAGTATACGTACACGATCTGCACACGCCACCCCTACAAAATTACGCGCTGACCCGTCTCCCCGGCCTTTACCCCCGCCTCGATCACTTCAATCGTCATGCGGGCCTCGGCGGGCAGCACCGGCGGCGCCCCTCCCTCCTCAATCGCCTTCCGAAGACGCACATAAATCTCATGCTGCGTCCCCGGCTCCGTAGGGTATATCTCATTGATAACCTTACCATTTCGGACGCGGCTCAACGTCCCGAACCGCTCTTTTGGCTCCACGCCGAAGCCTGCATCCAGCGGCGTCATCCCCTCGCGCAGTTGCGGCTCCTGAATGTCCATATGGTACTTGCGATACGCCCCCTGATCCCCTTGCACGACGTATTTCGTCCGGAAATCCGGGCTCACATAGCTGCAATACACATGCACCCGCAACGCCCCCTCATACCCCATCCGCAAGAAGAACGTATCCGCCACTTCCCCTTGATTTCGTTGGATAATTACCTCGCCCTCAACCCATTTCGGACGCCCGAAAAGCACCAAGGCTTGGTCCACTTGATGCGCCCCCAGATCATACTGCACGCCCACCCCCGGCGCCGCCCTCTCCTGCCAGCGATCCTGCGTCTCACCCTTGTAAAACTCGAAATGCGATTGAAAACATTGGATATTTCCCAATGCCCCTTCATCCCGCAACTTCTGCAAGGTCAGAAAATCCCCGTCCCAGCGCCGGTTCTGAAAGCACGTCAAAATGCGCCCAGCCTTCTCCGCCGCCGCAATCATCGCATCCGCATCCGCCACCGTCGCCGCAAACGGCTTGTCCACGATCACATGCTTGCCGGCCTCTAACGCCTTGATCGCCAACGGCGTATGCGTCGGCGTGGGTGATGCCACGATCGCCAGATCAATCGCCGCATCCGCGAACATGTCCTCCGGCGTCGCATAGACCACAGCCTCCGGATGATCCACCTTCACCGCCTCGGGTTTCGAGGACGCGACGCCATGCAACTCAATCCCCGCCGCCGGTAAAAGCGGCGCGTGAAACACCCGACCCGCCAACCCATATCCAACGATCCCTGCTTTGACGGCCATGGCGCATCCTCCCTCGCATCATTTCGTTAGCGGTATCATCGCGCTCTTGACGCCGAATGCAACGCTTTCCAAGGTGAGGGCAGGGAGGACCGAAAAATGGACGAAGAACTCAAGGACTACATCCGCGCGACCAAAGCGCATCTGAAGGGCCTGACGGACGTCAAAGCGGCGTTTGAGGACGTAGCAGAAGCCATGGCCAAAGAGGTCGCCATCATCCGCGAGACCCAGGACAAGGGCGGCAGCGTGATCCCCGAAATCCAATACGCCGACATCGAAAGCGGCGCGGTCACCGACGACCAGATCGCCACTCTCAAACATCGCGGCTGCGCCATCGTGCGCGGCGTTTTCCCCCGCGACCAAGCCGAGGCGTGGAACCGCCAAATCGGTGAGTATATCGAAGCGAATGACTACCTGACCCGCGCCAAGGAAAAGGCCGGGATGGACACATATTTCGCCGATCTCAAAGACGGCGCGCCGCAAATCTACGGGCTTTATTGGTCCAAGCCACAGGTCGAGGCGCGCCAGGCCGAAAGCATGGCCCTCACCAAGCGTTTCCTGAACCGGCTCTACGATGTCAGCGGACCGATGGGCGACGAGTTCGACCCCGATCAAGACTATGCCTATGCCGATCGCACCCGCCGCCGTGAGCCTGGCGATACCACCCTTGGCCTGTCCCCGCATATGGATTCAGGCAGCTACGAGCGCTGGGTCGACCCGGCCTATCAGAAAATCTATGCCCCCATCTTTGAAGGGAACTGGCGCGATTATGACCCGTGGAAAGCCACCTTCCGCACCCAAACGCGCGAGTATGAATCGCCCGCTGTCTGCTCCATGTTTCGCACGTTCCAGGGCTGGACCGGTCTGACCAGCCAAGGGCCAGAGGACGGCACGCTGTCGCTTCTGCCCATCGCCAATTCTGTCGCCTACTTCCTGCTGCGCGCCTTGCAGGATGACGTCGACGACGACGATCTTTGTGGCGCCAAACCCGGCCGCGCGCTGGGGGCCACCAAGCAATGGCACAGCGATATCCTCAAGGGGCTTGTCAGCATCCCGACCGTTCACGCAGGCGATACGGTCTGGTGGCATCCCGACGTCATCCACGCCGTCGCGAACGAACATAACGGGTCCGACTACGCCAACGTGATCTATATTGGCGCGTCCCCGAAATGCCCCAAAAACGAAGCCTATGCGCGCAAACAGGCGGCGAAGTTCCTTGAAGGCCGCTCGGCTCCCGATTTCGCGGCTGAAGACTATGAAGTGGATTTCAAAGGGCGCGCCACGCTTGATGATCTGACAGAGCTCGGCAAGGCACAGATGGCGCTCTAGGCCACTGTGGATTTCGAGTATTTGGGCAAAGATGAAGACCAACCCTGGCTTTCATCTTTGTTCAAATACTCAAAAATCAATCGAGCCGGACATTTCCGCTGGTCGGCGTCGTGTTGGCCTGCTCGGCCGTGAAGCCCAGCTCACCCAGCACGAAATACGCACCGACGGAAATCACACCCATCGCGACAAAGGCAAGCAACATGGTTTTCATGGTCGGTCCTCCCCACCCGCGGTGGCTCCGCGGAGATATGTAATCAGGTCTTTTCGATCCTGTTCGGCTGTGATGCGCTGCATGGGCATCTTGCTGCCCGGTATATAGTGATCGGGGCCGAGATCGAAAAGGGCGTTAATGCTGTCCTCGTCCCAGATGATGTCTGATCCGGTCAGCGTGTCTGAATAGCTGTAATCGGCGACCGTGCCCGCAGGCCGCCCGAATACCTTGTAGAGCGTCGGCCCCGCGCGCCGCGCGCTTCCGGGCGTCAGCGTGTGGCAGATGGAGCATTTGCGGGCGAATTGGCGCTCGCCATTGCTCATCTCGTCGGGGTCTTTCAGGAACTCCCGCGTCTCAGTTGTCATTTGGCCATGCTCGGTCAGCGTCTCCAGCGGCCAGCTATACATCGCGTCATCCAGTCCGCCTGCATGGATGTTCGCGCCATCGGCTGAAAAGCTAAGCGCCCAGACAGGGCCTTGAGCGGTCGCGCGGTAATCGCGGGCGATGCGCCATTCGACGCTATCAATCACCATGATGAAGCCCTCGCCGTCGCCCACGGCAATACGGCTCATCTCCGGGTTCGCGGCCATGGCCAGCACTGGGCGACGGTCCAGCGTGAAGTCCGCTACTTGCGCGTCAGTGGCCAGATCCAGCACCCGGGTGACCCCATCGACCGCGCCATAAGCCAGCCAGCCCTCAGCCTCGTTCAGAACCAACTGGTTGATCCCGAAGCCATGGCGCAGCAGCAGGCGTTTCGCCTCTCCTGTCGCCACGTCCCAGACCCTCAGCGTGCCATCCGTCGAAGCGGAATAGAGCAGGGTGCCGTCGGCGCTGAACGCCACATCGTTCACGCCTGCGGTGTGACCTTCCAGAAAGATCGGATCGGCCCCGCCGAGCGACCACAACCCGATCGTCCCGTCCCAACTGGCCGAGGCCACGCGCGTGCCAGACACCGCCAGCGCCATCACTTTGCCCTGATGCGCGCCCAGCTCGCGGGCCACGCCGTCGTCCCACAGCAACACGCGGAAATCGTCGCCTGCGGAAACCAACCGCGTGTCGTCCACGAAGCGCACGGCTTTCACAGCCGCCTCATGGCCCTCCAGCCAGACAGGCGTCGTGCCATCCCAAAGCCCGACCGTGTTGTCAAAACTGGCTGTCGCGATCTGGCCCGTGGGCGAGACCGCGACCCCCATGACAGGGCCGCCATGGCCCTTGAGGGTAAAGAACCCGTCCGCCATCCCGAAAGACGGCAGACAGGCCAATGCGAAAGCAAGAAGCCGCATTATTCAGCCCGTGCCAGCAGGCACATCATTCTGCCGGCGTCGCTGCACCTGATTTCGGGGGGATCTTGCCCTTTTCCTCCATTTCCTCGACCCAAAGGCCGTGGTGCTCGCGCGCCCACTGCTCTTCGACCTCGCCGGTGCCCATTGCATCATATGCGCCTTCCATGCCCACCGAGCCCAGATAGATATGGGCGATGATGATGATCATGAAGACAAACGCCACAATGGAATGCCACGCTTGTGCGAACTGCATTTCTTCATGCGGGGCCATCACCTCGGGCAGGGTGCCCAGACCCAGAAGGGCAGGGATGCCGGTATCGTTCAGGATCTCGAAGGTCTTGGCAAACATCGGCAGCTCAAACGGGAAGAGCAGCGACAGACCCGAGGCCGAGATCGACACACCCAGCACAACGCAGGACCAGAAGATCATCTTTTGCCCCGCGTTGAATTTGCGTGCCGGCGGGTGGACATCTTTGGAGAACAGACCGCCCCCCACCGCCAGCCATTTCAGGTCGTGACGGTTCGGAATGTTATGCACGATCCACATCACGGTGATCATGATCAGGCCAAGCATGAAGGCCCAAGCCACATTGTTGTGGACCCATTTGCTGACCATCGCGAGCCAGGCAAAGCTCTCCTTGCCGAAGAGCGGGATCAGCGCGACCCGCCCGAAAAGCGAGATCAGGCCGGTGATGCCCAGCAGGATAAAAGAGCCTGCAAACAGCCAATGGCCAAAGCGCTCGACATTGGTGAAGCGCAGGATTTTGTTGCCGGTTTTCTCGCCATCAATGCGGATGCGGCCGCGGATCAGATAGAATAGAACCAGCAGACCCAGCATGCCCAGCATGCCATAGCCGCCCCATGTCAGCAGGGGGCCTTCGCGAAACTGTAGCCATGCCATGCCGCGATCCTGGATCAGGACACCTGCGGCGGGTTGTTGCGTAGACACGGTCACATCCGCCGTGCCGAAACGCAGCGCGCGGTAAACTTCGCTGTCGGACGCGCCACCAAGCGTGCCCAGCTGGTTGGCCACATTGGCCGCATTCAGCGGATCGCCTGTCAGCAATTCGCGGGTCGCGTTGGGAACGCGCTCACCGTTCTGGCGGGCCATGATATCGGCCAGTGTCGGGGCGCCACCCGTAGCGGCGCGTGTATCATCAACGGGCGTATCAGTCGTTGTCGCGGCGTCCTGAGCGGGCGCGACAGAGGCAAGAGTTATCGTCAGCAGTAGGGCGATAAAATTGCGAAGCATGGTTTTATACCTGATCCTGTTGGGGGAAGGTCGGAAGGGCGGCCCATCATAGGCCGCCCCTCATTTCTTGTTATGTCAGAAGACGTTAGCCGTCTTTCTGGTCGTAGGCTGTGCCCCAGCCCCACGCGCCCGAGCCGAAGCCACGGGCGACAACACGCTCGCGGTAGATGCCGGACACAACGTCCCCGTCACCTGCCAGCAGCGCCTTGGTGGAGCACATCTCGGCGCAGATCGGCAGCTTGCCTTCAGCGATACGGTTGCGACCGTATTTGCTGAATTCAGCTTCCGAGTGGTTCTCTTCAGGGCCACCGGCGCAGAAGGTACATTTGTCCATCTTGCCGCGGGAACCGAAGTTGCCAGCCTGCGGATACTGCGGCGCGCCAAACGGGCACGCGTAGAAGCAGTAGCCGCAGCCGATGCACAGGTCTTTGCTGTGCAGAACCACGCCTTCTTCGTTCTGGTAGAAGCAATCCACCGGGCAGACGGCCATGCAGGGCGCGTCTGAACAGTGCATACACGCCACCGAGATCGAGCGTTCGCCGGGCGAGCCATCATTGATGGTCACGACACGGCGACGATTGATGCCCCAGGGCACCTCGTGCTCGTTCTTACAGGCCGTCACGCAGGCATTACACTCAATGCAGCGTTCGGCGTCGCAGAGAAACTTAGCTCTTGCCATGTTTCAAGTCTCCTTAAGCTGACCAGATTTTGCAGAGAGTGGCTTTCGTCTCCTGCATCTGGGTCACTGAGTCGTAGCCATAGGTCTGAGCAGTGTTCGTGCTCTCGCCCAACACATACGGGTCTGCACCATCGGGATACTTGCTCCGCTGGTCCTCGCCCTCGAAGTGGCCGCCAAAGTGGAAGGGCATAAACGCAACCCCTGCGCCGACCCGTTCGGTGACCATGGCCATAACCTTGACCTTGCCGCCTTCGGGGCCTTCGACCCACACTTGTGCACCATCCCGCACGCCCAGATCATTCGCATCACGCGGGTTGATCTCGACGAACATGTCCTGCTGAAGCTCAGCAAGCCACGGGTTGGAGCGGGTTTCATCCCCGCCACCTTCATATTCGACCAGACGTCCCGAGGTCAGCACGATCGGATAATCCTTGCTGAAATCGTTCTTCTGGATCGACGCATACATGGTCGGCAGACGATAGAATTTCCGGTCCTCGTAGGTCGGATAGTCTGCCACCAGATCGCGGCGGTTTGAATAAAGCGGCTCGCGGTGCACAGGCACCGGATCGGGGAAGGTCCACACAACCGCACGGGCTTTCGCGTTGCCGAAAGGCGCACATTCATGCGCAATCGCAACCCGCTGAATACCGCCCGACAGGTCAGTCTTCCAGTTTACCTTGGCCACCTTGTCGTCGAAGTCGGACGGGAAGGGCGACATGCCCGCCTCGCCAACTTCGTCCTGACCTTTCTGGAATTCGGGGATCCCCGCAGCGCGCGCGATGGCGGCCTTTTCCTGATCAGTCAGTTCGGTGTGCCAGCCCAGATCTTTCAGCATCTGGTAGGTAAATTCAGGATATCCGTCCTGAATGTCCGAGTTCTTGCTGTAGACGCCTTCGGCCAGAAGGTTGTCACCGTCCCGCTCAACACCGAAACGCGCACGGAAGGTGAGACCACCCTCAGACACAGGCTTCGACATATCATAGAGGTTCGGCGTGCCCGGGTGCTTCATCTCGGCAGTGCCCCAGCACGGCCACGGCATCCCGTAGTAATCCCCGTCAGCAGGGCCACCGATGGCTTGCAGCGTCGTTCTGTCGAACGTGTGCTGGTTGGCCATATGCAGCTTGATCCGCTCAGGCGACTGACCGGTGTAACCCACCGTCCACATGCCCGCGTTGAATTCGCGGGTGACGCTTTCGATGTTGGGTGTTTCGGCATCTTCCATCTCGATATTGCGGAAGAGACGATCCCCAAAGCCAAACTTGTTGGCCAGCTTGGCGATGATGACGTGATCGGGCTTGGACTCAAAGAGCGGGTCCATGATCTTGTCGCGCCACTGGATCGACCGGTTCGAGGCCGTGACAGAGCCACGCGTCTCGAACTGTGTCGCTGCGGGCAACAGATACACACCGTCTTCACGGTCATGCAGGACAGCCGACACAGTCGGGAACGGGTCGATCACGACCAGCATGTCCAGCTTTTCCATCGCGGTCTTCATCTCTTTCATCCGCGTTTGCGAATTCGGAGCGTGACCCCACAGAACCATCGCGCGAACGTTGTTCGGCTGATCCATGTTTTCCTTGTCTTCAAGGATACCATCAATCCAACGCGACACCGGAATACCGGTGAGGTTCATCAGGTTCTTGTCTTTGCCGTCAGCGGCTTTGACTGTCTCGAACTGGCCTTTCAGCCAATCAAGGTCTTCGTTCCAGACACGCGACCAGTGCGCCCATGCGCCTGCGGACAGGCCATAATAGCCGGGCAGGGTGTGGGACAGAACACCAAGGTCCGTAGCGCCTTGCACGTTGTCATGGCCGCGGAAGATGTTGGTGCCGCCGCCTTCTGCGCCCATGTTGCCAAGAGCCAGTTGCAGGATGCAGTAGGCACGGGTGTTGTTGTTACCCGTGGTGTGCTGCGTTCCACCCATGCACCAGATCACGGTGCCGGGGCGGTTGTTCGCCAAGGTCCGGGCCACGCGCTTCAGCTGAGAACCAGGCACATCCGTGACGCGCTCAACCTCTTCAGGGGTCCACTTGGCGACCTCTTCCTTGATCTGGTCCATGCCCCAGACACGGGTGCGGATGAACTCTTTGTCTTCCCAACCGTTCTCGAACAGGTGGTAGAGAATACCCCAGACCAAAGCGACGTCCGAGCCTGGACGCAGACGCACATATTCATCCGCATGGGCGGCCGTGCGCGTAAAGCGCGGGTCGCACACGATGACGGGCGCGTTGTTCTGCTCTTTCGCCTTCAGCAGGTGCAGCAGCGACACCGGGTGTGCCTCAGCCGGGTTGCCGCCGATGATGAAGATCGCCTTGGAGTTATGGATATCGTTGTAGCTGTTGGTCATGGCGCCGTAGCCCCATGTATTCGCAACACCCGCAACGGTGGTCGAGTGGCAGATACGTGCCTGGTGATCCACGTTGTTTGTGCCCCAATAGGCGGCAAACTTACGGAACAGATACGCCTGCTCGTTATTGTGCTTGGCAGATCCCAGCCAATAGACACTGTCAGGGCCGCTTTCTTCGCGGATCTGCATCATCTGATCGCCGACCTCGTCAATGGCCTGCTCCCACGAGATGCGCTTCCACTCACCGCCCTCTTTCTTCATCGGATATTTCAGACGGCGCTCGCCATGGGCGTGCTCACGGACCGAGGCCCCTTTGGCGCAGTGTGCACCAAGGTTAAAGGGGCTGTCCCAGCCGGGCTCTTGCCCTGTCCAGACACCGTTGGACACTTCTGCAATGACGGTGCAACCGACCGAGCAGTGTGTACAAACCGATTTCACCAAATCCACCGCCCCGTTGACAGCACCTGCTGCCGAGGCTTGTGTCACCGTGCCGCCCGTTGCACTGATCGCGGCAAGGCCACCAATGGCCAGACCCGATCCGCGCAGGAATGTGCGGCGATCCACTGATGTCTCAGCGGCTTGTGACAGGATACTTGTCCGCTGGGAGCGTCGCGCAACCCCGTTGGTCTTTTTCCTAAGCATTTCAATTCTCCCTTGCTGGCACTGCTTGCGCAGGCTCGCGGGGTTTCCATTTCCGACAGTCGGGCGTCACGCAACCAGTCGCCGGGATCTTCTTGTGACGGCGTCCTAGAAGCGGGCGCTGTCGAGATAGGCGCGGGTATGCGCTGTGTCCTGGATCTTGTCGCTCGACAGATCAGGCTGACTTGCTTCGGCTTGCGTGGCGCCGGTGGCGGCCACAACAGCAACCGCAGGGGCTGCGGTGCCTGCGAGCTTCAGAAAGTCACGGCGGCTTGCGCCATCGTCGGTCTTCTTGCTCATGGGATGTCTCCTCCCGTTGCGTGTTTTGGCCGGGGATGCCGACCGCTCAAAATGCGGATTACTCCGCGATCATCCGAAAAGCCTCGCGCTCGATCTCCATGAACGCACTGCCGACAGCGCCGACAGCCGCATAAAGAACCGAGTTCTTTGCGCCTTCCAAATCCTTGTAAAAGTGACCGGCCCACGGGCCGATATGCTTGTTGTAAAACGTCTTTTGCGCCTCAAGGCTGGCTGGGTCGCCAAAGCGCCCCGTGATCAGCCCGGCCATCATCTCCATCAGAGAGGCGATGTTGTCTTCCGGTTCATAGACGTTGGGCGCGCGCGTGATGCGCTGTGCTGACATGTCATTGCGCAGGGTCGCCAGCGGCTTCTCATTCAAAAAGCCCGTCAGATAAAAGCTGGCATAGGGCAACAGCTCGCCGCGCCCCAAACCGATGAAGAGCGCATTGAACTCGCTTTCCACCGCGCGGGCTTTCACCGCACGGGCCACACGGCTCAGCGCGCCAATCGCCTGACCCAGATCACTGTCATCACCCGACAAGGCCGCGCATTGCTTGAGCAACGCCTCATCCGCCGGGCGCGCCAGCAAAGCGGCCAGAAAGTCATAAAGATCAGCGCGAAGCTGGTCTTCTTCGGCGATCTTGGTCTCTGCCATCGTGTTCGTCATGGTCCCTTCCGTCCCGTCTACGCGGGCCTTGGCTAGTTGTCTTGAAATGCAAACCGCATCCGGCGCTTGGCCGGGGCGGGCGTTGTGTTATCGCGTGCCGCATCCTCATCCGTGTGCTCAAACTCATACGCCGGAGCAGACACATCCTCGTCCGCTTCCGTCTCCGCCTCAGCCACCGCCGCGATCTCCACATCGGGCTCCTGCTCAGGGGTCACATCATCTTCGTTATCGTCTTCACGCGCCGCCTCGGCCTCTTTCGCCGCTGCTTGCCGCGCCATTTCCTCGACATGCTTCATCATGCCTTTGCCGACCTGATAGGCGGTCTGCATATTCTCGATGACATTCGCGCCATCGGTGAAATCCTCGCCGTAATCGACCAGCATATCGACATTTGCCAACACAGGGTTCGACCGCCACAGCACCCGCAACGCGCGGCGCCGAATGCGATCCGGGACAGCCTTGGCCATGAACGCGCTGAAATCATCGCCTTCTTTCAGGCTTTCCGGCGCGGGCAATTCCAGCTCGGCCAAAATCTCGTCATCTGACTTTTCTTCCAGCGCGCGGGTCTCTTCTGCCTCGACAGCGGCTATCTTCGCGGCCTCTTCGGCCTCCGCTTCGGCTTCCACCGCACGGCGGCGCGCCGACCAGAAGTTGCGCTCACGGGTCAATGCATCTGCTCCCGACGGCTGGCGGGCGAGCGGTAGACATCCGCCACCTGCCGAATACGCGCATCGCCTTTGCCGTCCTCGGCCAGATCAATCCGCTTCTTGTCGCGACGCCGCTTCACGAACTCTTCTTCTTCGTGATGCGCATCGGCAAAATCCCGGATCCAGGCGACCAGACCGGCAGGCATCGGAACCTTCTCGACCAGCTCCTCGCCGCTGTCCTGATAATCCTGCGCCTCATAGGGGGAGGCCGTCACCAACAGCACCTCAAGCCCATCGCCTTCATCGCGCATCACCACGTAAATTGCAGGCACCGCATCCGCCAATCCGGTCAGATAGGCTTCCGTCTGGGTGTGGTGCAGCTCAAGCGGGCAGGTGGCGGCATGGTATTCGACAACGTCGCCCTCACGCCGCAGCTCGGCCCATTCCGCAGGACCAGCCCCCGGCAACACCGCGACAGCCTTCCACGACCACGCAGCCCAGCGGGTCACCCCGGGGCTTTTGCGGATAACAATACCAAGCGGCATCATGACGGCTTTTTCGGCGAGCGTTCCCAAGCTCTCCTCCCAATTGGCGAGCGCGGCGGCTAGTCCGGCTGGCTGATCACATTTGTTACAAACACCGCATCGAGTGCCAAGGGTTTGGCGTATACAACCGCGCACAATGGCGGTTTTGTCGCGCTTTTTAAGACGGGGGCTCACTGGATCGCGACCGCCTGCCGCAGGTTGCAGAAAAACCCACAGAATCAGTCAGATATAATGCTGCACTTGCACCAGGGACGCCGCATCGCAGCAATCGCCTTTCGGCTTGTGGTCCAGCGGGTTCGGACCTACCTCTTGTGTTAAGCCAAACGAAATACCGCAAGAATGCGGAGCCGTAGCCAATAGGGGGCATGATGCCCAAGCATTTGATTTTATGCGATTGTCTGGGAAGTCAGTCGCTCGATAGAGATGGGCTGGAGGCCGCCACGGGTCTGCCCTGCTCGCGCGTGCATACCGGGCTCTGCACCACGCAAATCGAGGCCGCGAGCGCCGCTATTGCGACCGGCGATGCGCTTATCGCCTGCCAGCAAGAACGCGCAACCTTCGAGGAACTCGCCGCCGATCTTGAGATCGACGCGCCCGCCTTTGTCGACCTGCGGGATCGCGCCGGATGGTCCGCCGACACTGCCTCGAAAACCCCTAAAATGGCCGCGTTATTGGCCGAGGCGACGATGGATGCGCCGGTCACCCCCGCCGTCGATGTGACGTCCGAAGGCATGTGCCTGATCGTGGGGCATTCGGACGTCGCATTGCCCGCCGCTGTCAAGCTGGCCGACGCGCTTTCGGTGACCGTTCTGCTCACCGATAGCGATGCCGAGCCGCCTCTCGATCGCCGTTATGACCCGATCAAAGGCCGCATCCGCCGCGCCTCTGGCGCTTTTGGCGGCTTCAACCTGACGATTGATGCGCTGCAGCAGCTCAACCCCGGCGGACGCGAGTTGACCTGGACCGCCCCCCGCAACGGGGCCGCCTCCCAATGCGATATCATCCTTGATCTGACGGGCGAAACCGCGCTTTTTCCGGCCCCCGAAAAGCGCGAAGGTTACCTGCGCGCCGACCCCGGACGCCCCGAAACCGTGCAAGCCGCTCTCCTCGCCGCGTCGCAACTCATCGGCACGTTTGAGAAGCCGCTTTATGTCCGGCTCGAAGCCTCGCTCTGCGCCCATTCCCGCGCGGGTCAAACCGCCTGCACCAACTGCCTCGATATCTGCCCGACCGGTGCCATCACGTCCGCTGGCGATCACGTCGCCATCGACCCCATGGTCTGCGCTGGCTGCGGTGCGTGTTCCGCGCTCTGCCCCTCAGGCGCGATCACGTACGAGGACCCGCCCACCAATTTCACCTTCCGCCGGATGGAAACGCTGGCCTCGGCCTACGTCCAAGCAGGCGGCCAAAACCCCCGCCTTCTCGTTCATGACGCCAAATTCGGGGCCGAGCTGATCCAGCTCTCCGCCCGTTACGCGCAGGGCCTGCCCGCCAACGTCATCCCCATGTCGCTAGACACAATCGCAGGCTTTGGCCACGCCGAAATGCTCGCTGCCCTCGCCGTGGGTTTTGCCGACGTCCAAGTCCTGCTGGCCCCGACCACAGAACGCGACGCGCTGGAGCGTGAATTAACCTTAACGCTGGCGATCAGCGGCCAAGACAACGCCCGCCTGATCGACATCACCGACCCCGAAGCGCTCTGGGACGCGCTGGGCGACGCGCCCGCGCCACTGGCCGAGCCGATCTTGCCCATGGGCACCCGCCGCCAAGTCGCACGCACCGCCGCGAAAGCCCTGCGCCCCGATGCCGACGCACCCATCCCGCTGCCCGACACCGCCCCCTACGGCGCGGTCCTTGTCGACACCGAGGCCTGCACATTGTGCTTGTCTTGCGTGTCGCTTTGCCCTTCCGGCGCGCTGGCCGACAACCCCGACAAACCCGAACTCAGGTTTCAGGAAGACGCCTGCCTGCAATGCGGCCTCTGCGCCAATGTCTGCCCCGAAGATGCCATCGGATACGAGCCGCGCTTCGATCTCTCAGATGCCGCGCTCAGCCAGTCCACCCTGCATGAAGAAGAGCCCGCCGCCTGCATCGAATGCGGCGCGTTATTCGGCGTCAAATCCACGATCGACAAGATCACGGAAAAGCTCGCAGGCAAGCACTCAATGTTCGCCTCATCCGACGCTGCCCGCATGATCCAGATGTGTGACAACTGCCGCGTGCAGGCGCAATATCACAGCGAAAACAACCCCTTCGCTGGAAACGAGCGGCCCAAGCCGCGCACCACCGACGACTATTACACCAAGCGCAAGGATCACTGAGATTGGATCGGCGCGCCCAAATCCGCAGGTGTGAGGCTGGCCACATAGGCAAGGATTGCATCCACCTCCGCCATGTCCATCACGACCGGCGCGATGGGCGAGGGGCGTTCGGGATCGAACGGCTCTGTCACGCCGTCAATCTGGGTGAATGCGCCGTGAGGTTTCAACTCCCAGAAGGTCGCAAACCGCAGGTCCCAGTCGCTGAAATTGCGCATCATTCCGAAAGACGGGGTGGAGCCGATGGCGTTCATCCGGTTGCTCTCGTTCACCACATGACAGCGCCCGCAATGCGTGAGCGCGGCGGTCTCGCCCAAGGCCAGATCGCCCGTGATCGCCACCTCTTCGCCAGCGGCAACCTCAACAACGGGCGCGCCGAAGCCGCCTCCGAAGCTCTCCAGCGTGCGCACGCCCACTTCCGACAAAAGCCACTCGGAAAACCGCACCGCATCCGGGTCGCTGGCCTCCGACAGGCCCCAGACGCTGTCGCCTTGCGCCACCGCAGGAGCGCCCCCGTCGCCCAGCATCAGATCGGCCTCACCACCCGCGATGTTAACCTTAATTCCGGTCTTCAGCGAAAAGCGTGGCAGCAGATGCTGCATGACACCCGCTTCAACCAAAGCGGGGTCCACATCCAAGGTGAATTGCTTGTCGTCGGCCATCGCAGGCCCCGCCAACACGCTCAAAATCAACACGCAGGTCCGTCGCATGGCGGCTCCTGTCATTATGGCTCCCAACCGCTAGGGTAGGGGGCAGGCCGCGATCCGGTCAACAAAAACGAGGGGAAGAAAAATGGACGAAGATTTCAACATGTCGATGCGCAAGTTCCTCAAGCAGGTCGGTGTGACCTCGCAGCAAGCCATCGAGGAAGGTATGCGCAGCACCGACGGCACCGCCGGAAAAACCTTTGAGGCCAAGGTCGTGCTGACCATCGACGGGCTGGACGTCGAACACACCGTGACCGGAACGATCAAAGGGGCCGAATAACGTGGCTGCCACCCGCGATGCCGTCCTTGAGACGCTGAAAACCATCAAAGACCCCATCAGCGGGGACGACATGGTCGCCGCAGGGCTCGTCCGCGCGCTGAATGTCGACGCAGGTGCCGTCCGCTTCGTGATGGAGATTGACCCCGCCAAGGCCGAGGCTCTTACGCCTGTCCAAAAAGAAGCCGAGGACAAGCTGAAAGCCCTGGGCGGCGTGGAAACCGTCTCGGTCGTAATGACCGCACATTCCAAACCCGCGGCCCCGCCCGATCTGAAACCGGGTCGCAAGGCCGAACCCCAAGGCCCCCAGAAAATCCCCGGCATCGACCGCATCGTCGCTATCGCGTCGGGCAAAGGTGGCGTCGGCAAATCCACCGTCTCCGCCAACCTCGCCTGCGCGCTCGCTGCCGAAGGTCGCCGCGTCGGCTTGCTGGATGCCGATGTCTACGGGCCATCTCAGCCCCGCATGCTCGGCGTCTCGGGTCGCCCCGCCAGCCCCGATGGCAAGACAATCCTGCCCATGCGCAACCACGGCGTCACCATGATGTCGCTGGGTCTCATGCAGAACGAAGATCAGGCCGTCGTCTGGCGCGGCCCCATGCTGATGGGCGCGCTGCAGCAGATGTTGACCCAAGTGCAATGGGGCGCGCTTGATGTGCTTCTGGTCGATCTGCCGCCCGGCACCGGCGACGTGCAGATGACCCTTGCGCAAAAGTCCGAAGTGACCGGCGCCATCGTCGTTTCGACCCCGCAGGACGTGGCCCTGATCGACGCCCGCAAAGGCATTGATATGTTTAATCAATTGCACGTCCCGATCCTTGGGATGATCGAAAACATGAGCACCCATATCTGCTCTAACTGCGGTCACGAGGAACACATGTTCGGCCATGGCGGCGTCAAAGCCGAGGCCGAGAAAATCGGCGCGCCTTTGCTCGCCGAAATCCCCCTGCATCTCGACATCCGCATGGCCGCCGACGGGGGCGCGCCCCTTGTCGTCTCCAAGCCCCAAAGCGCTCAGGCTCAAGCCTTCCGCAGCGTGGCCAAGCAACTGATCGCAGACGGAAACGCATGACCGAGCCGACCTTCCCACCTCTGCTGAAAGGCGAGTGCGTCGACGGCGCGCTCGACCCCTTCACCAAGGCCTGCGCGCAAGCCGCCTTGGGCTGCGATCCCGGCCTTGTGTTCTACAAGATCACCGAAAGCCACCTGCGCGCCGCCATTGTCTTCGCCCCCGAGGTCCCGCTGGAAGAGGCGATGGCGATGCTGCCGCTCTGCGGTGTCGGCTATCAGAACGCGCTGGGTGCACTTGCCCCGCCCGAGGTCGCGGTGCACCTTGATTGGGCCGGTCCCATCACGGTGAACGGCGCGTTCTGCGGCACGCTCAAAGCCGCCGCCAACACCGCCGATCCGCGCGAAGACCCCGAATGGCTGGTCATCGGGCTCGAAGTCCCGTTGATCCCCGACACCGACGATCCCGGCTTGACCCCCGATCGCACCTCCCTTTTCGACGAAGGCTGTGTTGAGGTTGACCCCGTCCGCCTTCTCGAAAGCTGGTCGCGCCACACGCTGGTCTGGATCAACCGCTGGTCCGATGATGGCGTCCAAGCCCTGCATGCTGAATGGCGTGGTCTCGCCCGCAATATCGGCGAAGAGATTGAGATCATGGAAAAAAAAGGCACCTTCCTTGGCGTTGATGAGCGCTTCGGAATGCTCCTGCGCCACGCGGACACCACCGATCTGATCCCGCTCTCAACCCAGTTGAAGGACGCCTGAGCCATGAAATTCGACACCAAGCCCGAGATGAAACTGGCCCGCGCCATTCATTTTGACGAAAGCGACCAGCGCGTCTTCCACAACCCCGCGCGCACCGGCGAATGGTGCATCTCCGGCGGTTTCGAGTTCTCCAACTGGTCCGAGGCCGACCTGACCGGCAAAGCCCGCCAGGCGTTCTCTAACGGCTGGCTCGGCGTCGAAACCTTCGGCCGCGTCACCTTCGTCGCCGTGACCGTGGTCGAGGAAAACGAGGTCGAAATCCTAACCGCCGCGCTGGCCGATCACTTCGTCGCCATGTACGGCGCGCCTTCCGTAGACGCCGCCATGCCCGCCGCCCGCGAAGAAATCGCCCACATGATGGAGCTCTGCGAGGACCAGGAGCCTAATACGCTTCTGACCGTCGCGCGCGAACTCACCGAGGCCGGCGTCAAAGAGAGCTTCCGCATGATCGAACCCCAAGACGCAGGACTGGACCAGTTTGCCGTGCATGGGGATATTGAGGGCATGGACCCGACGGGTGGGCACTCCCACTAACCCCGTCCCGGACCTGATCCGGGACCTCTTTCAGCCTTGCGCCTCCCCGTGGAACGGGTCGCCGATACCCGGCGCCTTAGGCTTGTGTCCGGGCGAGGGCTGCAAAACGCAACATAGAGGCTCAAAAGCAAACAATCGCTATGCCAAGACAAAACGCTTTGTGTCTTAAACACTTATGCCTCAAATACCGGCATCAAGACGAGGTCATTTAAGTCTTGAAGCGTCGGACAGACGCCGTTTGTCAAAGGAAGCTTAAATCTCTGCCCACCCCAAATCTCACCTGTTGGTTCGCCGTCTTCGAAAGCTGGGAACCAAAGGATTAGCTGAAAAACGTCGCCTCGCTCCGTAGGTGCCTCTGGCATTTGGATTATAGCCGTCAAAACGGAGCCACATAATGCGCGCAGGAAAGTCGCGTTGATAGAATAATAGGTTTCAGTGCGCGACTTGGCAAAAACGATAACCGCGCCCGAAAGCTCGTACTTACTTCCGACCTGACGCCAGCTTGTGTCGAATAGTGCGAAGTGATCGTCGAGTGCTGATAACCGGACGCCGTCCTCAAGCATCTCGCTAAGTGTGCTGCTCTGCCGATGCACGAAGATCAAATATGCCGAAAAGACCATAGCCACGCACAGGATCAGAAAAACCCAACGCCAGGGCCTCTTGGGCGGCGCACGAGGCGCGATTAAATCATCTGGTTGATTGTTCATTGATTAAGTTAGCGATCTACCCCTCAATCCCCTTAATCATATCCACCCGCAGCCCATGCCGTCCGCCCTCAAACTCTGCGCTCAAAAACGCATCGACAACCTCCAGCGCCAGACCTTCGCCCAGCACCCGCGCGCCCAGGGCCAGCATGTTCGCGTCATTATGCGTGCGGATCATCTGAGCCGAAAACGTATCCGAGCACACGCCACACCGGATGCCTTTGACCTTGTTCGCGGCCATCATGATGCCTTGCCCTGTCCCGCACACCACAATCCCCAGATCAGCGTCGCCAGCCGCCACAGCCCGCGCAGCGGCCTCGCCATGTTTGGGGTAATGCGTGCTTTCCGGGCTCACCGGGCCGATATCGTTCACCTCAAACCCGCGTTCCGCGATATGCGCTGCGATCGCCTGGCGCAGCTCAATCGCCGCGTGGTCGCTCGAAAGCACGATCCGTTTGCTGTTTGCCATGATGAAACCCCGTCTGTTTGAACCTTTGCCAGCGCCGCTGACCGTCGCCAAACCCATACAGGCCCTGGCGCGTGCTAGCTACCCAAAACCCAAGGTTCAGGCCGCCCCATCCGGCACAGATCGCAGATCCGCACGGCCTCGGTGATCCCCATCTCGGCCAGTTTGCGAAAGCTCGGTAGCTCGAACGGATCAGCCGCCGCGTAATCCACCTCATAGCCCATATCCGCGAATGATCCCAATGACATACGGCTGATGGGCCGATCCGCTCCTGACAGAAATCCTGTCAGCAGTTCATCGCCAAAAACCAGCTCGCGCCAATGCCCTTCGCGCGTGCCGGTCCCGCCTGTGTTCGCGATCGGCACCGCCCGGGCCGATCCGCCCTCCAGCGCGCCAAATTCGCGGGCGGCCTCGGGCCCTGTGAAAATCGGATTGTTCGTCCCGCTTGCCGCGATCAGCCCCAAGCGGCTCCAAAGCGTGCCGAAGCCCAACACATGGGCCATTTCATGCAGCACCACGTCTTCAAAGCTTCCCTCGGCCTCCAGCCGCTCCACATCCGCCGTGTCGAACTCCATCACGCCTTTCGCGGGCAATTCGCTGCCCGGCAGCAGCACCGACGGCCCTGCTTGCCCCAAGACGCCCCCCGCGCCGTCAATTGGCGTGATAGCCGCGTCAATCGTCACCCCGTCGATCGTGACCCCATCCACTGTCACCGGCGCGAAACTGGTGTTGAGCGTCTCATCCCAGCGCTGGGCTGAACGCTCAAACGCCGCGCGGCGGGGGGCGGAAATCGGGGATGTGAAGTTCACCGTAATCATCGCAAGGCTCCTTCTGTCGACACTGTTCTAAATATCGGTCGCGCGATCCGGTCTTGCCAGTCTTCGGCGAACTCTCGCGTGCGCGGCAGTATAACTCTCTGAAAAAGAGGGGATTTCTTAACAGACCGCACGCTTGAAACATAACATAATACCGACGCGCATTGGGAATCTTTCAATCAAACCAATGCGCTCGCCATCGCGGTTTCGCGTGCGAAACCCGGCCGCAAGCAAGGTTCCTTAACACGCCAATTTCCCGTCCCAATCCCGGCAAAGCGGTGTAATATCAGGGTTAACAAAAGGGGCAGGGGTTACAGTATGGTCGTTCCATTCCACGTCACCGAGATGCTAAAACGTGTCCGCGCGCGGTTTTTCGAGCAGGGGCATGAATCCCGCATGCTCCCCAAAGACGATGATTTCACCACCCTGCGCCCCGTCCGCACCGCGACCGAGGCGTCGATCAACCGCTATTGGACCCGCCTGATCCAAGGCCCCGCCACGGACGCCGACAAAGCCGCCATCGCCGATCCGGACACCGTTTCGCGCGCGAACCACTACTCCGCGAACATCGAAAACATGATCGGCACCGTGAAGCTCCCCGTTGGCATCGCAGGCCCTTTGCGCATCAACGGCCTTTACGCCGATGGCGATTATCACATCCCCATGGCCACGTCCGAGGCCGCGCTTGTCGCCTCCTACGCGCGCGGCGCTTACGTGGCGACCAAGGCGGGCGGCATCTCCACCGCTGTCCTTTACGAAGGCGTCCTCAGAACCCCCGCCTTCACCTTCGACACACTGCTTCAGGCGGGCACCTTCATAGACTGGGTTGTCGGCAACGCAGACCTGCTGAAAGAGGCCGCCGAGGCCACCACAAATCACGGCAAACTCACCTCGCTCGAACCCGTGATCGACAACAACGTCGCCTTCCTGCTGTGCCGCTACACCACCGGCGACGCTGCAGGGCAAAACATGGTGACAATCGCCACCAACGCCCTGTGCGAAACCATCGCCGAACACTGCCCCGTCCCGATCAAACGCTGGTATGTCGAAGGCAACTTCTCCGGCGACAAGAAAGCCTCCTCCCTCGGCACCATCACGGGCCGGGGCCGCAAGGTCTCCGCCGCCGTCACGCTCCCCGATCCGCTGATCGAAAAGGCCCTGCACACCACCACCGACGAGATGCTGGATTACGCCCGCGTCGCCAATCTCGGGGCGCTTTTGTCGGGCCAGTTGGGCGCGCAAGCCCACTACGCCAACGGCCTCGCCGCCTTCTACATCGCCACCGGCCAAGACGCCGCCTGCGTTGCTGAATCCGCTGTCGGTTTCACACGGATGGAGCGGCGCGAGGGTGGTCTTTTCTGCTCTGTCACCATGCCAAATATCCTTGTCGGTTCCGTCGGCGGCGGCACCTCCCTGCCGTCCCAAACCGCGGGCCTCAACATCCTCGGCCTCAAGGGCGCAGGCAACGGAGCCGCCCTTGCCGAAGTCACCGCAGCCCTGTGTCTGTGCGGTGAAATCTCCATCGTCGCCGCCATGGCCGCAGGCCATTTCACCCGTGCCCACGATAGCTTGGCCCGCCAACGATGAACCTCGCCAAAACCCTCTGGATCTACCAGTCCGAGCGTTTCCCGCTCGCCAAAACGGTGCCCTTGCTGGCCGTCTTCTCCGCCGCCTCGATCAACGTCTCCGCCTTCCTCGCAGGCAGAGACCTGCCGGGCCTGCCGACCTACCTCACCGGCTTCGCCCTTGCGCTGATCCTCTTCTTCCAGATGCGCGTCGCGGACGAGGTCAAAGACGCCGATGACGACGCCCGATACCGCCCCGAACGCCCGATCCCGCGCGGTCTGGTTTCGCTGCGAACCATCGTGATCTGCGGCCTCGCCACAATCCCCATCGCAGTGCTAGCTGCCGTCCCCGCAGACGTCTTGACTCTGTTGCTCCTCACATGGGCTTGGCTCGCCGCCATGACGTTAGAGTTTGGCGTGCCTGCATGGCTCAAGGCCCGCCCCGTCCTTTATTTGCTGAGCCACATGGCGATCATGCCGCTCATTGACCTGCTGCTCACCGGCCTCGAATGGCGTCCCGGCGGCGGCCCCGCGAGCGCCCTCTGGCTCTTCCTCGCGCTGAGTTTCGTGAACGGAGTCGTCCTCGAACTCGGCCGCAAACTCTGGGCGCCCGAAAGCGAGCGCGAAGGGGTCGAGACCTACTCCAAACTCTGGAGCCCGCAACGCGCCGCCGCCGTCTGGGCTGCCTTCATCCTCCTCGCCTACGCCCTCCTTCTCGGCGTCGGCCACGCGCTCGGCTTGCTCTTCCCCATGGCCCTGATTGGCGGAGCAGGGGCCATTATCACCCTCGCCACCGCGGTTTCATACGCGAAACATCCCACCGTCAAAGCCGAAAAACGCGCTGACACCATGGCGGGCCTCTGGGTCCTGATCTGCTACGGCGCCGCAGGCTTTCTCCCCTTGGTGCTGACATGATCCTGACCGAAACCCAAGCCACAGACCCCGCCACCGCAGGCGGCAAAGGCGCGTCCCTCGCAGCCCTCACCAAAGCCGGTTTCCACGTCCCGCCGTTTTGCGTGCTTGAGGCCAACGCCTTCTCCGGCGACCCTGCCAAACCAACCCCAAAACGCGGCCTGAAGACCGCCCTCGCAAAAGCCGCCGCAACCCTCGGCCCCGGCCCCTACGCCGTCCGCTCCTCGGCCCGCGCCGAAGACGGGGCCGAGCACTCCCATGCCGGCCAATTCGACACCGTCCTGAACGTCCCGAAAACCGGCCTGCTTGACGCCGCCGCCCAAGTCTGGTCCTCCGGTTTCGCTGCGACCGTGACCACCTACCGCGACCTCAAAACTGGCGACGCGGCAGAGCCGCCCGCCATCGTCATCCAACAAATGATCCCCGCCGAGGCCGCAGGCGTCGCCTTCTCCGCCGACCCCGTCACGGGCCTGCGGGGCCACGTCGTGATTTCGGCCATCAAAGGGCTGGGCGAAGCCTTGGTCAGCGGCGAAAAAGACGGCGAGGACTGGCTTTTCGATGCCGCAGACACCCCGCTGACCGCGCCCGAAACGCCAGAGGTGTTAACCATAGACCAAGCACGCGAAGTCGCCGCCCTCGCACGCGCCGCTGAGGCCGCTTTCGGCGCGCCTCAAGACATCGAATGGGCCATCGCGGACGGCACGCTCCACATGCTGCAATCGCGCCCCATCACAACCGACCTGAAGCCCCCTGCGCAGCGCGACACAAACCTCGTGATCCTCGACAATTCCAACATCGTTGAGAGCTATCCCGGCCTCGTCAGCCCCCTGACTTACAGTTTTGCCACATACGTCTATGCCCGCGTCTACCGCGCGTTTGTCCGCCTTCTGGGCGTCTCCGAGCCCCAGATCGCGACCAACGCAGCCGTTTTCGACAACATGCTCGCCCGCCTCGATGGCCGCGTTTATTATAACCTCGGAAACTGGTATCGCGCGTTAGCATTGCTGCCCGGATTCACCCTCAACCGCGCCTTTATGGAAACCATGATGGGCGTCGATGAACCCCTCCCCGAAGAGCTGACCCAAGCCATCGCGCCCCCCGACCTTGAAGGCTGGGCCAAATGGCGCGATTACGGACGCGTCGCACGGGTCGGAGGCGGCCTGATCTGGCAAGCCATTCGCCTCCCCCGCACCCGCGCGCGCTTCTATGCGCGGCTCAACAAAGCCCTCTCTCGTGGGGACGCTTACAAGACCGCCAATCTCACCGAACTGGCCGCCGAATACCGCGCGATTGAGAGCGAGCTGCTCGACCAGTGGGACGCCCCGCTGGTCAACGATTTTCTGTGCATGATCGGCTTCGGCCTCTCGCGTAACTTGCTGGAAAAATGGGCCGGTCCCAAGGGCTTGAGCTTCCACAATGACGTGATGATCGGGCAGGGCGATATCGTCTCTGCCGAGCCCGCCCAACGCATCGCAAAAATCGGCGCAATGGTAGCGGCGAAAGGCGAGACCGACGCTGAATTCGCAGCGAAACAACACCCCGAAATCGCCACCGAGATCGAAAGCTATCTTGCCAAATTCGGTGACCGCTGCACGCAAGAACTCAAGCTGGAATCGATCCCGCTGTCAGACGATCCCGCCCAGCTTTACGCCGCCATCAGCGCCCAAGCCGCGCGCCCCGTCACAGTCCACGAACATACCGATCCAGATTGGTCCGTGCTGATCGCGAACCCCCTCAAACGGACCGTCGCCAAGGCCGTCACCACATGGGCCAAAGCCCGCGTCCGCGACCGCGAAAACCTGCGGTTCGAGCGCACCCGCATCTTCGGCCATGCCCGCCGCATCTTCCTTGCCATGGGCCGCGAATTAACCGCGTTGGGCAAGCTGTCCGACCCGCGCGACGTGTTCTTCCTGACCGTGGACGAGGTTCTGGGCAGCATCGAAGGATCAGGATTAACACAAGACCTCAATGCATTGGTTTCGTTACGAAAAGCGGAAACAGAGGCCTCCGCTTCACGCCCTGATCCCGATGAACGCCTGACGATCCGCGGCGCCGCGATCACCGCGCCCGTTGCCACATCCGCACCGCCCCCGCCCACGGGCGATGTGCAGCAGGCGACCGGCTGTTCGGCTGGCGTGATCACGGCAAAAGCCCGCGTGATCCTTGACCCGCGCACCGAAAGCCTGACGCCTGGCGAAATTCTGGTCGCCCGCAACACTGACCCCGGCTGGATCGCGGTCTTTTCCAACGCCTCCGCCATCGTGGTTGAGCGTGGTTCGCTGCTGTCGCATTCCGCCATCGTCGCGCGGGAACTGGGCATTCCTTGCGTCGTGGGTCTAAAGGGCGCAACCGAGTGGGTCATCTCGGGCGAAACCCTTGAAGTAAATGGAGAAACCGGCACCGTGAGGAAGCTGACATGAGCCAAGCCGATATTGCCAAACGCGCCCAATTCGACATCATCCGCTACGCCCAATTGTGGGAGGATGCGGACGTCTTAACCAAGGCGATGGGCGATGTGGTCGGCGGGACATTGGTGTCAATCTGCTCGGCTGGAGACAATGCGCTCAGCCTGCTGACGCTAAATCCGGCGAAGGTTGTCGTGCTGGACTTATCCCCCGCTCAAATCGCCTGTTTAAAGCTGCGGATTGGGGCGTTTCAGACCCTGCATCATGGTGAGTTCCTGGCCCTCATGGGCGCACGGCCCGCCAAAAACCGCGCAGCACTGCTGGATCGTGCGGTGGCCCCGCTTGATAGCGAAACACAAGCCTTCTGGATGGATAAAGTCGCAGATGTGCAAGCCCATGGCGCGGGGGGTGTTGGCAAGTTCGAGCGTTACTTCCGCCTCTTTCGACAGGTGGTGCTGCCTCTTGCTCATAGCCGTGCGACGGTGGACGAAATCTTCGTTTCCAAGCCAAAGAGCGAACGAAAAGTCTTCCTTGAAAATCGTTTTGAGACATGGCGTTGGAACACACTTCTCAAGCTCTTTTTTTCCCGTTTCATGATGGGGCGAATGGGGCGTGATAAGGCGTTTTTTGATCATGTGGACGGCTCCGTTTCCGATCACGTCGCTCGCCGTATCCGTCATGCCGCCATAGATTTGGACCCTGTGGATAACCCGTATCTACATTGGATTTTGAAGGGTGATCATGGCAACGCCCTGCCCATGCCGTGGCGAGAAGAGCACTTTCATACGATCCGCGACAGGCTGGATCGACTTGATATCCGCCTTGGCGCTTTGGAGGCCTTTGTCGAGAGCGGTGAAAAGGCCGATGGTTATAATCTGTCGGACATTTTCGAGTATATGTCGCCCGAGATCGCGGCGCAGGTTTACGAAAGCCTTTTGAAAGCCTCAAACCCCGGCGCGCGGCTTGTTTATTGGAACATGATGGCCCCGCGCAGGGTGCCGGATGCGCTGTTGACGAAGGTTAAAACGCTTTCACATCTCGAAAACGAACTGAAAGCCCAGGACAACGCGTTTTTCTATTCAGATTTCGTGATTGAAGAGGTCTTGGGGTGAGTTTTGGGCTGCAAATCGGGCTGGCATTCGCCTCTGTCGGCATCTTTACGGCGCTGATAGCGGCTGTGCGATTTGCGGCGCAAAGGCAGGGCTGGCCTGCCGAGCTTCAACGCAAGCTGGTGCATATTGGAACCGGGCTTTACGCGCTGGCACTGCCTTGGCTTTTTGCTGAGAACTGGCCGATCTATCTGCTTCTTGGTTTGGCGCTGATCGTGATGACCGGATTGCGCTTTGCGAAGGGCGGTTTAGGCGGGGCGTTGCACAGTGTTGAGCGTAACAGCTACGGCGATTACCTGCTTGCCGTCGCCATTGGCGCGGTGTTGCTTTTGTCGGAACGCGACATGCTGCTTTACACATTGCCCTTGGCCGTTTTGACCTTGTCGGATGCTGCTGCCGCGCTGACCGGATCAGCCTATGGGCGCCGATTTTACACGGTCGAGGACGGGCGCAAATCGTTTGAAGGCAGCGCTATCTTTTTTCTTGTGACACTTGTCATTGCGATGAGTGTCCTGATCCTGACGCAAGCGCAAACCGGGCCTGAGACCTTGCTTCTGGCACTTCTCGTTGCGGTGTTTGGCACACAGTTCGAAGCGGATAGTTGGCGCGGATTTGACAATCTTTTCCTGCCATTAGGTCTTTTGATTATCTTGGCGATTCATCGTGACAGCGCCGTAGAGACGCTTCTTGCGATGGCGCTTGTCTATGTCGCTGCACTTGTCATGGTGCCTTTGATCTCGGGCTCTTTGAGGATCACGTCGCATGTCGCGCGGGTCTATCTGGTGGCGTTTTTCTTGATCCTGTCGGTTACGGAATGGAGCAATGCGGTGCTGCCCGCCTGCGTGCTTGCGGCGCATCTGTTGACCCGCCGGATCGCGCCCAGTGAGGACCCGTTTCCCGAGTTGGACGTGGTCGCCGGGTTGGCCCTGATTAGCTTTGGATGGCTGGCCCTGGGCTTTGCGATGGGTCCCAATGCGCTTGGTTTTTATGCGATGACATGCGCAGGTTTGGCAGCGGGCCTGGTCGCTTTGGGCAGGCCGCTCTGGGGCGTTCTGGCAGGCGCTTTTTTGGTTGCGGCCTGCGCGATATTCGTGCCGTTGAGCGGGGAAGCCGCAGGTGCGTTCCTCGTGCCGCTCAGCGCTGTATCCGTCGCCGGGATCGTGGCCTTGGCCGCCCTTCGACCGAAGGCGTTTCTGCGGCTTAGAGTTCTGAAACTGACGGTCTTGGCGCTGATCGTTCCGCTGGGGGCGTATGGGCTGCAATTCGGAGGGCTTCGATGACCGAAGAAACGTTAATATCTGGTAAGACGTCGTTAACGATTTACCGGGATGCACCGGTTTGGCGGGGGCGCACAGCGACGGTCGGTAAATTCAAATGCGAAGATGCCGAAGCGGGTGCCGAGATGTTGAGCAAGGCCTGCGATGCGCTGAAATCAGAGGGGTTTGAGAGCGTCATTGGCCCCATGGATGGCTCTACTTGGCATGCCTATCGTTTGGTTTTGGAGAGCGACGGATCGGCACCGTTTGTGATGGAGCCACAGTCGAAACCACAGAATTTGGCGGCGTTCGAGAAGGCCGGTTTTGAGGTGATCGAGCGATATTTCTCGGCCCGTGTCGCGATAGAAAGCCAAGCTCATGAGATGCCGGAGGCGACAGAGGCGCTGTGGGTGGAGACTTGGGATGGCACTGATCCGGAAGGATTTTTTCGGGATGTGCATGCGCTTTCGCTGAACGCATTTTCGGGAAATGTGCTGTATAAACCGATATCTGAGGCGGATTTTCTGGCAATGTATTTGCCTTATGTGCCGATGTTGGTGCCAGATTTGATCTTGTTTGCGCGTGGACAGCAGGGCGAGTTGGCGGGGTTTTTGTTCGGTCTGCCAAATTACGCAGAGGGGCGCGCGCCATCTTCAGTGATCTTGAAGACCTATGCGAGCTTGCAGAAAGGGGCAGGTGCGA
This sequence comes from Cognatishimia sp. MH4019, assembly GCF_020177595.1. Taxonomy (GTDB): domain Bacteria; phylum Pseudomonadota; class Alphaproteobacteria; order Rhodobacterales; family Rhodobacteraceae; genus JAHTBL01. The sequence goes on from NZ_JAHTBL010000007.1 coordinate 44,484, forward strand.
TGCTGGCGCAGCAGTTTCATGCAACGGCGCATCAGATCGGATTTTCCCATGCGATTCATGCGCTTATCCATGAAGATAACCTATCTGCCACACGGTCGCGGCAGGAAGGTGCAGGCGTGATCCGGCGCTATGGGTTGATGGGGCGACGGCTTGGCTGACTTGGTTAATGCCTTTCGAGATGCGGTCGCGGCGCGCGGCGACGCAGTGGCGCTGATCGAGGGTGATGGACGGCCTGTCTCCTTTGCGGATTTGCTGGCGCGGGCGGAAGGGTTCGCCGCGGATTTACAGCGGCGCGGCGTGCGAAAAGGCGATCGCGCATTGGTCGCCATGCCCGTTGGCGCGGACCTTTACGCAGCTTTGGCGGGCCTGTGGATGGTAGGCGCGGTGGCGGTTTTTCCAGAGCCGGCCTTGGGCTTGAAAGGCTTGCGCCATGCGGTGCGGGTGACGCGGCCAAAGCTGATGGTGGCGACGGGCGCGTATAGGTTTTTGCGTTTATTACCAGGGCTTTGGCGGGCGAAAGGGCTGCGTCCGGGCGGAGTGGGGGCGCCAGAGGCGGTGGCATTTGAAAGGGACGATCCGGCGCTGATGTCTTTCACGTCAGGCTCAACCGGCGTGCCGAAATGCATTATGCGCAGCCACGGATTTTTGATGGGGCAGCGGGCGGCAGTGGCGCCGCTGCTGGAGGCGGAGGGCGCGCGGGACTTGGTGGCGTTTCCGGTGTTCGTGTTGGTGGGATTGGCGGCGGGGCGATGCTCTGTCCTGCCGAACTGGAAACTGTCGAAGCAGGGGGATGTGACGGGCACAGACTTGGTTAACTGGATTAACCATTCGGGCGCCACGCGGGCGTTGTTACCGCCAGCGCTTTGCGAACGGCTGGGCGAGGTCGGCGTGCCAGAAGCCGTCACGGATGTGTTCACCGGAGGTGGGCCGGTTTTTCCCGATGTCATGCGCGCCTTGGCAGCACAGTGCCGGGTGACGGCCGTCTATGGCTCAACCGAGGCAGAGCCGATTGCCGAAATCTCGGCGTTGGATATCGCAGAGGCGGATTGGGCAGCGATGGCGGCGGGGGATGGGTTGCTGGTGGGCAAGCCGGTGCCAGTGGTCGAGCTTCGGTTGGAAGACGATGAAATTTGGGTTGCGGGAGCGCATGTCAACGAGGGGTATCTGGACCCGGTGGACGATGCCGCGAACAAGGTTAACGAGGGGGGGCGTATTTGGCATCGCACTGGTGATGCGGGGCGCTTGGATGCGACAGGGCGGTTGTGGTTGCTGGGCCGGCATAGCGCGCGTGTGACGTGGCAGGATGGGTGGCTTTATCCATTTCAGGTGGAAGTTGCTGCACGGCTTTGGGGGGGAGTGCGGCGCGCGGCTTTGGTGGAGATTGCAGGGGCGTCGGTATTGGCGATTGAGGCCGATGCCTTGCGTGATTGGCCTGTTCCGGAGGGGTTGGACATTCGGGTTGTGGACGCGATTCCGATGGATGCGCGACATGGGAGCAAGGTGGATTTGGCGGCACTGAAGGCGATGTTGGAATGAGTATTTGGGCGAAGTCGAATTGGTTATTTGCGCTGCAGTGAAAGGGTTTAGGGAGCGATCCAGTGGCCTTGCCAGCTTGGGGCGGCAAAACGCGCACGCCGGTGCAGGTCGGAGCCGAGATGGAGAGTTTCAATCTCGGTGATGTGCAGGGTGATCGTGGTAAAGTCATCCCGGTTCGGTGCCGGATCGTGGGCGTCTGGCCGAGGGATTTCGTGGCCGGGCGCAGGGGAGCCACCGTAGGCGCGTTGCGCATTTTCCGGGATTTGCGCCCATTTTTCTGCGTCGGCATGGGTGAGCGTCGCCGTGCAGCGCAGGCGGATTTGCAGGTTGGCCTTGGCGTCCCAGATGTGAAGCGCCGCATTTGGATTTTTGGTTAACTCAGCGACCTTTAAGGAGCGGCGGTCGGTGTGAATCTCGACGGTTTTTGCGTTTGGATCGACAGCGCGCAGCACGACAGTGCGGGCTTGAGGGCCCATGTTGCCGACTGTGGCAAGCGTCGGATTTCGGGTTGCGGCACGGCGATCCTTGGTGCCGCGGGCAAGGCGTTGCCAGACTTGGGTGAGGGTGCTGTCCAACTGGTGGAAGGGATCACTCATAGCCGGTCATTTCCAGATAGCCGACGCCCGTATGCGAGCCGGTGAAGCGGAGTGGGCCTTCCCAATAAGGGAAAAGCGTGTCCATCCAGCTTTGGGGATTGGTCGGTTTTGTCGTGATGTCGATGCCGTGTGCGGGAAGCTGAACCCGCCATTCGGTTGGGATTTGGCGGCCTGCGACATCCGTTAAGGTTAACGGCGTTAAGGTTAATGCGCCGTCGCCATAAGGTGTGGGGGTTCCGTCAGAGGTAATATAGGTGGCAGAGGTGAAGACCTCGCTGGCGCTGCGCAGGCCAAAACCCATGAGTTTGGCGCCGTCTTCGAAATGCAACGAGAACCAATCCCAGCCGGTTTGATCTTCGGCCAGCGGTTGCGAGGACCATTCGCGGTCGAGCCAGGCATTGCCTGTCACGCTGACCGTGCCGCCTGGAAGCGTAAGTTCACCGGAGACCTCGTAGAAGGGTTGGGAATAGTAATAGCTGGCTTGGCCGGACGCGGATTTGACCGAATAGCCGCGGTCGCCTTGGAAGACGAGGGGGCCTGCGGCGGTCAGATCGAGGGTGTAGGCGGCCTCCATCCCGCGGGCAGTTATGGTTAACGCATCAAGTTGGTCGCCCGCTTCCGCCGTGCTCGTCATGGACCAGTCGTCTATCCAGGCTTCAAACGGGTTTGCGACAACACCGGCCTGGCCGATCCCGCCGCGCGCCAGGCGTTCAGCGACAAAGTGACGGTCGGGTGTCGTGATGCCCGCGTGGCCCATCCAAAGCTGGGGGGCATCCCAGCCGGATCCCGCTTCTGGTTGGAGGGCCGAGCGGAAAAGGGTCCACTGGACACCGTAGTCGAGGCCGTCTTCGCCCTCCAGCACAGCGGTCAGATACCACCATTCGATGCGGTAGTCGGGATGTGCGCCGTGGTCGTTTGGAAAGGTTAATTCGGTGCCTTGTTGAGGGATCGCAAAGCCTTCCGCATCGGTGCCGAGACCGGCGAAGCCTTGAGCCGAAAGGGCGGTGGCCCAGAGCCAAAGCAGAAGGGCGAGGGGGCTAACGTTCATGGGCGAACACCTTGATGAGATCGGCGGCGGGACGGGTCGCAAGGCGGCGTGCTGGCCAAGCTGCGGAGAGCGCCGCGGCGATGAGGGCTGCCAGAAAAAGGCCGATCCAGTCGCCGGGAAAGAGCGTCATGGGCAGGCGCCAACCGAAGGCTTCGACGTTGACGATGGCAAGCAGAACCCAAGCAAGGGCGAGGCCGACGGGAAGGGCGATGAAGGCGGTGAGCGCGGCAAGGATGACAGCGCGAAGCAGCTCAAGCCGGGCTAGTTTGGCGCGTGTCAGCCCCATCGCCCAGACGGGGGCAAGCTGGGGCAGGCGCATGGTGGACAAGGTTAACAGGCTGGTCAAAAGAGCCAGTGCCGCAACGCCAAGTGTTAACACATTGAGGGCGCCGGTGACGGTGAATGTGCGCTCGAACACGTCGAGGGAGAAGGCTTTGATCGCGGCTTGATCGCGGATATTTCGGGCTGGAAGACCTGCATTGGTGAGCAGGTTTGTGACGTCTTCGATCCGGGTTTCCGGCAGGCGAAGGGCGAAGTTGAGGCCATTGATCGCGACGTCTTGCTCGCGGAGTTGAGCGAGGGATAGAATGGCCTCGCCACGAGGATTTCCGTAATCGGAATAGACACCGAGGACCGGGAATTGGGCAGCGCCGAGGGTCACGGGATCGCCGGGCGCGAGATCTTCGCGCAGGCTGAGTTGCTCGTTTATCAGCGCGCCATCGCCTGCGGCGAGGCGGTCCCAGACGTCCGGCGTGGCGGCCAGAAGCGGCCAGTTTTCGCGGTAGGTGACATCGTCGATGATACCGTAAATCTGGCCGGGTGCCCCTTCGATTTGCGCGTCAATGTAGCGGATTGGCAGGATCGCATCGACTTGACCGTCGAGCAATCTGGCAAGGTCTTCAGCCTCGGTTTCATCGCGCGCGGTAACGTAGAGTTGCGCGGCCAATCGCTGGTCGAGCCAGCCGGTAAAGGTCACGCGAAAGGAACTGACCATCGTGCCGACGCCGATATTCGCGGCCATCGCAAGCAGCAGCGCCATGAGCGCAAGCGACAGACCGGGCACCTGTTGGCGGGTGTCGGCGAGGGTCCAATCCGACAACGCGGTCCGGCTGAATTTCGAAGCAAGATTGAGAGCGAGATGCAAGAAGAGCGGAAGCGTGAGAGCGGCTCCGACAAGCAGGCATCCAAGCAAGACAAAGCCGATGGTAAGGCCCGAGCCATAAGTGGCGAGGAGGGCTGCGAAAACGATTAAGCCTGCGCCAACAAAGGCTTGGCGCTTGAGAGATTTCAGCGAGGCTATGGCCCAAGCGCGGGGTTGGGCTGGTGCCAGAATTGGCAATTGTGCGGTCCGCCAGAGGCTTTGCGCGCCCGCCACGGCGGTGCCGAGAAGGGCGATGGCGAGGCCGGAGAGCCACCACGCAGGATTCAGGGTGAGCACGCCTGAGACTTGGGCACCGTACAGGCCGCGCAGGGTCGCGGCGACGTCGGGCAGCAGCGCGGCAGCAACGAGATAGCCAAGCGCGACACCGAGCATTCCGGCGATGAGGGCGAGGCTCAACAGCTCGGTTGCCAGAAGCGTGAGCAAGGTGGATTTGCGCAAGCCAAGGGCGCGGAGTGTGCGAAACAGGGGGCGACGTTGCTCGAACGCGAGGCCGATGGCGGCATGGACAATGAAGAGGCCGACGCCAAATGAAAGCAGACCAAAAGCGGTCAGGTTCAGGTGGAAGCTGTCGGTCAGGCGGGCGATATCATTGCCCTCGTCCGGCGCGACGAGGAGGAGGTTGGGCGCAACCTCGGACAGCGGAAGCAGGTTGATCGGTTGCGCTGGCGCGAGGATCAGACGGGCGAAACTGTCGGTCTCAAGCAGATCGGCAGCGGTGCTGAGATCGGTGATGATAACGCCGGGGGTCAGCGTTTCGGTGGCGCGGACGGCAGGCAGCGTGTCGGGGATCTGGGCGGCCGTGTCTGGGTGGGCGAAGAGGAGGCCATCCAGAATGAAACTCTGCAGATCGCCGTCACCGGACAGATCAACAGGGGCGCTTTGCGGCGGTGTCGTCAGCGGGTCAATTCCGATCAGACGGACCCGACTTCCGTTAAGGTTAATGGCGCCGTCCATAACGGGGGAGACCAACCAGCCAGCACGACGGATCGCGATATAGTCGGAGAGAGGGATAGTGCCAGCGCGCGGCTCTAGCCGTTGGAGTTCGTCCTGACCGAGGATCCCGGCGGCGCGATCATAGCTCGCGCGCGCCTCGGTGTTGATTGCCTGAACGCCAGACCACAGGGCCGTGGCGAGCGCGAGGCCCAGCACAAGGCTGACCAACTGGATCGGGTGCTTGCGCCAATGCGAGATCAGGGCGCTGAAGGCGGCGCGCCTCATGGGCTGACCTGACCGTGGGACAGATGCAGACACCGGTCGAGCTTTTCGGCTTGGCGCAAGGAATGCGTGACCATCAGCAGCGCGGCACCGGTGTCGCGAACGCCGCTCATCAAAAGATCAAGCACCGTGTCAGAGCTGTCTTCATCAAGGTTACCGGTGGGCTCGTCCGCCAGCACCAGTTTCGGGCGCGCGGCGAGTGTGCGTGCAATCGCAACGCGCTGTTGCTGGCCACCAGAAAGCTGCTCAGGATAGCGGGTCAGGTGACCGGCAAGACCCAAACGGCGCGCCAATTCCGAACACCAATCGGCATCGGCGCGCTCCGCAAGACGGGCGTGAAAGGCGATGTTCGCCGCTACGTCCAGCGACGGGATCAGATTGAACTGCTGGAAGATCACACCAATCTCGCCCCGCCTCAAATCGGCGCGGGCGGCATCATCCATTTGCGTCAGATCGTGGTTCTGAAAGCGGATCGCGCCGCTATCGGGCGCGTCCAGACCGGCCACCAGGGTTAACAACGTGCTCTTGCCAGAGCCGCTTTCGCCGGTCAGCGCAAGGCTGGCGCCCGCATCCAGTGACAGCGATACCTCTCGCAAAACGGTCTGAACGCCGTCCTCGGAAGGGTATGTTTTAGTTAAGTTTTCGACCTGTAACACGGCTTTTTCACGCCCTTTTCAACCTGCCATATCACTTAGGCCGGGTTGGCGTGGGGTGAAGCCCTAGTCTTCCTTTGTCTCCAAATACCTAACTGGCAAGACAGGGGCCGTGCGCGCCAGGCTCAACTCGGCGTCCGAGAACCGCCAAGGGCCGCGCACACCGGGGACGCCATCCGGGGTGATCTGAAGGCCGCGATGCTGCACTTGCGGGTTGTCGAAAACCTGCGCGATATCGTTGATCGGACCAGCAGGGACGGTGGCCGCATCACATGCGTTTAGCAGTTTTGTGGCGGGCCATTTGGAGGTTTCGGCCTCAAGGGCTGTTGTCAGCGCGTCTCGGTTTTCCACGCGCAGCTGGTTGCTCAGAAAGCGCGCATCCTCGGCCAGACCGGGGCAGCCCAGCAGCCCGCAAAACCGCTGAAATTGGCCATCATTGCCGACAGCGGCGATGATATGGCCGTCGGCGGTCGGCAACACTTGATAGGGTGCAATATTGGGATGCGCGTTGCCCTTACGCTCTGGCGCGGTGCCGGTGGCGAGGTAATTCATCGCCTGATTGGCCAAAAGCGCGGTGGCGCAATCCATCAGCGCCATGTCGATATGCTGGCCTTTTCCGGTGCGGTGGCGTTGCTCCACCGCGGCGAGGATACCGGTCGTGGCATATAGGCCAGTGACGATATCGGTGACGGCGACGCCGACCTTCTGGGGCTGCTGGTCGGGAGCGCCGGTGATCGACATGAGGCCGGAAAGCCCTTGGATCATAAAGTCATAGCCCGCGCGATCAGCATAGGGGCCGTTCTGACCGAACCCGGTGATGGAGCAGTAGATCAAGCGCGGATTCAGGGCGCTGAGAGACGCGTAATCAAGGCCGTATTTGGCAAGGCCACCGACCTTGAAATTTTCGATCAGGATGTCGGCGTCTTTGACCAGATCGCGTAGCTCGGCCTGACCTGCGTCTGTTGAGAAATCAATCACGAGCGAGGTCTTGCCCCGGTTGCAGGCGTAGAAATAGGCGGCACTTTTGTCACCATCCCGCTCGATAAAGGGCGGACCCCAGCGGCGGGTGTCATCCCCTGCGGGCGCTTCGATCTTAAGGACCTCCGCCCCCAGATCGGCCAGCGCCTGCCCTGCCCAGGGGCCAGCCAGAATGCGGGCGATTTCGATGACTTTAAGACCGGCGAGAGGGGACATAGGCGTGCCTTTCCTGTGATGGGCTGACCTGAACACAGGGGCGCAGGCAAGGAAAGGTGCAAAAAAGGACCATATGGTTCGGCGGGTCAAAGAGATGCCGGTGCGGTTTTCTGCGGTGCAGAAGGTGCGGAACGCTGTCTTCACCTGGGTGGATTTGACGGAACGATGTTCTATCTCGCCCGTTTGCACCCCATAGAAAGATGTGGTGAAAGCCGACGCTGCTGCCCGTTTAGGAGATATCCGATGTTTGCCGATCTCAATCTTGGAGACATGACCCCGCTGACCGCCTCGATTCTGTTGGGCGCGGTGCTGGGGCTTTTGTTCGGTGCACTCGGGCAACGGTCTCGCTTTTGCATCCGTCGCGGCCTGGTGTCGGAAAGCACCGACCGTCGGCAAGCTTTTGGCACATGGATTATGGCGCTGGCGACAGCGCTTCTGGGCACGCAGGCGGCTGTCGCTGCCGGGCTGATTTCCTTTGCAGGTCATCGGTTTATGGCAGACTCGTTGCCGTTGGCCTCCATCGCGCTGGGCGGGTTGGTGTTCGGCGCAGGCATGGTCCTGACGCGGGGCTGTATCTCGCGCCAGACGGTGCTGTTGGGCACGGGCAACACTCGCTCGCTGATTGTGATTGCTGCCTTTGCGCTGGTCGCCCATGCGACGCTCAAGGGCGTGTTGGCACCGGTGCGCACAGGCGTCGGGTCGCTGACGGTGGATCGTGGGATCACCTCTTTCGCGGGGCTTCCCGGCGGCGCAGCACTTTGGACCGCCGTTCTGGCAATCGCGGCTTTTGGCATCGCGGCGCGGTCCGGCGCGAAGTGGCAGCACTTGGCCATGGGCGGAGCGATTGGCCTGTTGATCCCGGCAGGCTGGGTCGGCACGGGCTTTGTGCTCTTTGATGATTTCGATCCGATTGCGATGCAGTCGCTGTCGTTTACGCTGCCTTGGGCGGACACGCTCTTTTGGACCATTGCAAGCAGCGCTATTCCGGCGGGCTTCGGCGTGGGTCTGACTGCGGGCGTGATCGGCGGCAGCCTGATCGCCGCGCTGGTCGCGCGCGAGTTCGCATGGCAGGGTTTCGAGACACCGCGTCAGACGGGCCGCTATTTGCTGGGTGCCTCGCTGATGGGCTTTGGCGGCGTTCTGGCGGGCGGTTGCACCGTGGGCGCGGGCCTGTCCGGCACAGCGACGCTCAGCTTTGCGGCCGCGCTGGTGCTGGTCTTCGTGATCGTCGGCGCGTTGCTGGCAGATCGCGTTTTGACGGGCGCGCAAGGGGCTGTGGCGGTTCCGGCCGAATAAGCCTTTTCATTGACTTGAGACGCGCTTTCGCATCTTATTCAAGAAGTTGAATGGGAGGATGGGGTGCGGATTTTTCTAGGCGCATGCGCGTTGGCTGTTGCGGGTTTCGCGGCACAGGCGAGCGAGGATATCGCGGATCAGTATCCGGGCTCGATGCTGTATCAAAAGCCGGTCGAGGTGATCCCCCATGTGTTTTCGGCCATCGGGGCGACGGCCCCGCCGACCTATGAAAACTCCGGCCATAACAATAACCTGTCCTTCATTGTGACCGGAGAGGGCGTTGTCGTTATCAATGGCGGCGCAGCCTATGGTCTGGCCCGCGCTTTGCATGACGAGATCAAGGGGATCACAGATGAGCCGGTGGTTCTGGTGATCAATGAAAACGGGCAAGGCCATGCGATGCTTGGCAACAATTATTGGGCCGAACAGGGCGTTCCGATTGTCGCCCATGTCGATGCGGCTGCGGAGTTCGCGGCATACGGACCGCAAATCCTCGAGAACATGAAGCGCTATAATCGCGACAAGTCCGAGGGCACCGAACTGCAAGGCCCGACCGAGACGTTCGAGGATGTCTATACGGTCGAGCTGGGCGCGTTTCTGATCGAAGCGCGCTATCTGGGTCCGGCCCATTCGCCCGGTGATATCGTTGTCTGGTTACCGCGTCAGAGCATGGTGATTTCAGGCGATGTCGCATTTCACGAACGCATGCTGCCAATTTTCGAGCATACCTACACTGCCGAGTGGATCGAGACGTGGGACACCGCGTTCGAGCCGCTGGGCGCGACCTACGTGATCCCCGGCCACGGGCATCCTACGAATATGGATCAGGTGCGGCGCTACACGAAGGATTACCTTGTCTATCTGCGCGAACAGGTGGGTGCGCATCTTGAAGCAGGGGGCGGGTTGGAAGACGCCTATTATGTCGATCAAACACCCTACACCCATCTCGACACGTTTGAAGAACTGGCCACGAAGAATGCAGGCCGGGTGTTTGAGCAGATGGAGTTCGAGTAAGCGCTGGAAGACTTTTCTAAAAAGTCTTCTGAAAACTTTTAGGGCTGGCGGCTATTCAAGCGCCTTCTGAACGATGCTGTCCAGCGGGGCCTGCACCTCTTGCATCGGGCCTTCGGGATAGTGGCGATAGCCGATCTCGACGCTGCCGTCTTTATCGGTCACGAAAATACCGTAGGGGCAATGCGCGATATTGGCAGGGTCCGCCTCCATCACTTTGCGCGACAGCGTTGCCGAGCAGAACAGAAAGATGTCAGCCGCCGTGAAAAGCTGCACATCGCTGCCCACATCCGCGCCGGTGCGGTTCAGCATCTCGCCCGTATGGGAGACATAATCAATCACCAGACCCTGGCCCACAATTGCGCTTTCCACGGCGAAGGTGGCGTCGTCGAAACTGCCCTCGAACGGGTAGGTCGTGAGGCCGTCCGCAAAGGCCGGAGCGGCGGCCAGGCAAAGCGCTGCGATGAGTTGGGTTTTCATGAGATATCCTCCTGCCCGCCACCATGACGGCCCTGCGCTGATGCGACATTGACGCAGGTCAAGTCGCCGCGCGGGCTTTGTCTCTAGGCTGGGTGCCACATTTCACATGAGGGAGGAGAGACGATGTTTGGGAAGATCGTGATCGGGTTGGATGGATCGGAACAGTCAGAGCGCGCCTTGCGTCTGGCGTGCGATCTGGCAGGTAAATATAGCTCTGAGTTGCATCTGGTACACACGCCCCAGCCGCATACGGTTGCCTTCGCCATGGGCGCTGTGGCGGGCTATCACATGGCGACCACCATGCCGTCCCAGGAAGAGGTCAAAGCGGCGGGCGAGAAGATTTTCGACGCCGCGCGCGCCATTGCCAAAGAGATGGGGCAGAGCGTCACCCAGACCCATATGGAGATGGGCGATCCGGGTGATCAGATCATCGCCACCGCCAAAGAGGTGGGCGCAGATCTGATTGTCACCGGGCGGCGCGGGCTGGGCTCTGTGGGATCGTTGTTGCAAGGCAGCACGACACAGCGGGTGAACCATCTGGCAGAATGTGCTTGCTTGTCAGTGATTTAAAAAGAGGCGGGGCGCGCGCATGTGTTGCGCCCCGCGCTTTGGTTTAGCCGAACATGTCGGACGTGATGCCTGCATACCATCCGAGGCTTTCCTCGTAGGTGGCTTTACGCAGCTCGTCGCTTTCGCCGGTCTCCGAGATGAAGCCATCGACCTTGGCGATTTTCTCGTCCGTGGCCTCGTAGGTGGCGCCGACCTTCACACCGTCATTGGTGTCGATCAGCGACCAGCAGGTGTTCGAGAACTTGGCCGGGAACACCCGGCTGTCTGTCAACGCACCGCGCACGGCCATTGCAGCCACTTTCGCTTGTGAATTGGCCGAGTAGCCGGATTTTGGCATGTCGCCCTGACTGGACGCGTCGCCCAAAATGTGGATGTTTTCATCCATCCGGCTTTGCATCGTCGCGGGCACAACCGGTGCCCAGTTGCCCTCGGTCAGCCCTGCGCGTTCCACAATCAGGCCTGCTTTCATCGCAGGGATCACATTGGCAGCGTCAACCTTGGTAGCCTCCCCGTCGATTACAACCTCCATCGTGTCGGGGCGCACTTCGACATTGCCGCCGCCGAAATCCGAGCCGATCCAGTCGATCATACCTGCGTAATGGTCGTTCCAGCCTTCCTGGAACAGCGCCATTTTCGAGAACTTCTCTTTCGGGTCCGCGACGATGATCTTGGCGGTCGGGTTCACCTCTTTCAGCAGGTGCGCAACCATCGAAATCCGCTCATAGGGGCCGGGCGGGCAGCGGTAGGGGTTGGGCGGGGCGACCATCGCAAACGTGCCGCCTTCGGGCATCGCCATGACCTGCGCCTTGAGCAGTTCAGCCTGCGTGCCGCCCTTATAGGCATGCGGCATGACATCTTGCGAGGACTGGTCCCAGCCCGCGACAGAGCCGTCGACAAAGTCGATGCCGGGCGACAGGATCAGCCGGTCATAAGGAACCGATCCGCCGCCTGCCAGCGCAACCGTCTTGGCATCGCGGTCCACATCCACGGCCCAGTCATGCACGACATTGATGCCATATTCTGACGCGAGCTTGCCATAGGTGTGACCCAGCGAGGACATCTCCTCAAAGCCGCCGATATAGAGGTTCGAGAAAAAGCAGGTGTAATAGGCGCGGCTTGGCTCGATCAGCGTGACGTCAATCGCGCCTTCGCTGTCTTTCGCGATATAGCGGGCCGCCGTTGCCCCGCCCGCGCCGCCGCCGACCACGACGACGCGCGGTTTGCCTTGGGCCGTGGCCAAAAGCGGGGCGGATAAAGCCGCCGTGCCCACAGCGGCGGTCCCGATAAAGGTCCGTCTGTTGAAAGTCATTTTAGGTCCTCCCATTGAAAATGAAGCCCCGTTAGTCGAGGTCTTTGAAATAGGCCGCAAGCGCGGCGATCTCTTCGTCGGACAGGCGTCCGGCCTGCATCTGCATCACCGGGTGCGGGCGCAGCTTACGTTTATAAGCATGCATCGCCACGACGAAATCGTCCACAGGCCAGCGCGTAATCGACGGAATGCCCGCATCTGATCCATCTTGCTGATGGCAGGTCTTGCAATCACTGGCGAGGTATTCGCCGTAGGCCACATCGCCCTGAATGGCGAGAACCTCTGGCGGCAATTCGACTTCCGAGGGCCGCGCGGTGGGTTCGGCCTCTGGCAGATCGGCGGGGTTGTCGGAGTAAAGGCGCAGATAGGCCAGCACGTCTGCGCGCTCTTGCGCGTTGTCCCAACCGTCAAAGCTCATCCGTGTGCCTGAAACCAACGCGCGGGGGTTCTCGATATAGGCATCCAGCGTGCGCAAATCCCAGATCAGACCGTCCGCGCCCATGCGGTTCAAGCCGTCGGAATAGTAAAACCCGTCGATGCTGCCCGCCGCGCGACCGAAAATACCGTTCAGATGCGGGCCGATGCCACTTTCAGCGTCTGCGCCAACCTCATGGCAACCCGAGCAATAGCCAAACAAAACGGCGCCGTTTTCCGCATCCCCGATCTCATCCGCGCAAAGGGCACCTGCCGCGAAGATCACGGCCAGTGCGAGGGAGGATCTTGCGGTGCGGGTCATCGGCTACTCGGCGTGGCTTTTGAGATATTCGATCACGGCCTCCAGATCGCTTTCCTTGCGGAAGCCCGCAAAGGACATCTTGGTGCCTTTCATAAACTCACGCGGCTTGGTGAGGAAGGCGGTCATGTTGGCTTCATCCCAGACAAGACCCTCTTCGGCCATGGCTTGCAAGGCTTTGGAGTATTTGAAGCCCTCCGCCTGACCGGCAGCAGCCCCCATGATCCCGTTCAGCGCAGGACCGGTGCGGTTCTTGGCGCCGTCACCCACCTGATGGCAGGCCGAGCATTTCTTGAACGCTTTTTCACCGGCGGCGACCAGTTCCGGGTCCAGCGCTGCGACGACAGGCGCTTCCTGGGCAGGCGCGTCTTCGGCCACTGCGGCGACTTGAGTGCTGTCTTCCACCTGCGCGGCGGCTTCTTCTTCGGCGGTCTCCTCAGGCGTCACATCAACCACAGAGGCGCGCATCGTGATCTCGACACTGTCTTTGCAGTTCTCCATGCAAGGCTCTTTGCGCCAGATCGTGTATTCGGTTTCGGCCCGGTCATCGACGATGAAGCCGCCTTCGTTATACATCTCGAATTCGGCGAAGTTTTCGTCGCTGAGCACGAAATCATCATCCACCATGTCGTTGGAATAAAGGATATAGGCGACGATGGCATAGACCTCATCGGGTTCCAGTGTCTGCGCGCCGCCAAACGGCATGGAGCGGTTCACGTAGTCCCAAACGGTCGACAGATGTGGCCAGTAGGAGCCGACGGTCTTGACCGGGTCCTTGTCGGCCAGCGTGTCAAAGCCGCCTGCCAGAACGGGCCAGTTGTCCACGCCTTCCGCGAAATCGCCATGGCAGACGGCGCAGTAATCCGCGAACACTTCCTCGCCGGTCCAAACATCGCCAGAGCCTTCGGGCAGCCCTGCGCCGCCGGGGCGAATATCGACGTCCCAGGCCTGGATTTCCTCGGGCAGGGCTTCGCGGCCCAACCCGTAGCCTTCGGCAAAAACCGGGGTGGCCAGAACGCAGGTCGCGACGGTTGCTTTAAGAAACTTCGACATTTTCAGCCTCCCCATCGGGTGTGATGTGCCATGTCTGGATGCAGTTGTTGTGATAGATCGAGTTCTCGCCCCGCACTTCGCGCAGCTGGTCTTTGGTCGGCTGGATATAGCCAGTCTCGTCCATCGCGCGGGCTTGCAGCAGCCAGTCCTCGCCGTTCCATTCGGTATCCAGATAGAAGCGGGTGAGGGCTTTGCTGTCTTCCTCGGCCTTGCCCAGACGCGCGGTCTCCCACGTGATGCCGCCGTCTTTGGAGACATCGACGCGGGTGATCTTGCCGTGGCCGGACCATGCCAGACCCGTGATAACCAGCGGGCCTGCGCCGTGGGTGATGGGCGCTTGCGGGCTGGGCGAGGTGATGACGGATTTTGCGTCCATCACCCATGTCCACTTGCGCGCGGTGCCATCGGCCAGAACGTCAGTGTATTTCGACGTCTCCTCACGGCTTTCCACGGGGCCGTCCATCACTTCGATCCGGCGGAGCCACTTGACCCACATGTTGCCTTCCCAGCCGGGAACGACAAGGCGGACCGGGTAGCCGTGCTCCTTACGCAGTGCCTCGCCGTTGGCCTTGAAGGCGACCAGAACGTCGTCGAGCGCTTTTTCCATCGGGATCGAGCGTCCGTTCGACGACGCATCCGCGCCTTCCACGTAAACCCATTTGTCGGCCAGATCGCCAGCCGCATCGAGGCCGGCCTCTTCCAGCAGGGTGCGCAGCGAAACGCCGGAGTACTCCATGTTATGGATCATGCCGTGGGTGAACTGCACGCCGTTCAACTGCGCGCCCGCCCATTCCATGCCGGTATTGGCCGCGCATTCGCAGAAATAGACGTGGTTTTCGCGCGGGAAGCGTTCCAGATCGGCGTAGGTGAAGACCAGCGGGGTATCCACCAGACCGTTAATCATCAGCCGGTAGTCTTCCTTGCGCAGCTCGATGGCACCCGAGTGGTGCCGCTCGAACGCGCAGCCCTGGGGCGTGATCGTGCCATCCAGCGCGTGAATCGGCGTGAAGTTGATTGACGAGATCGGATCGGCGGTCAGCCACGGCACATTGCGCCGCACCACGTCGCTTTCAAACTCGATCGGCAGGCCGTAAGGCGTCTCGTCCACGCCCTCACCAAGGCCCGACGCCCAGCTTTGGACCTCGGTAATCAGCGGATCAGGTGTGCCTGCGCTGGCGGCTGTGGCCGCACCGCCTGCGAGGGCGGCGGCGCTGCCACGCAGGAACGCGCGGCGGGAGGTTTGGGTCGGATCGCTCATGGTCGGGTCCTCCGGGGGTTAGGTGCCGACAACTTTGACCGACTGGTTCGGGTCAATGTTGATCGTGTCTTGTTTGCGGATGTGGGATTCGACGACGTCCCAGATGGGCGGGCCTTCGGTGCCCTCGTTCACAGAGGCCCAGCCAGAGACGACATAGGTCTTGGCGGGGTCAATCGCCTCGCCGGTTTTGAGGAGGGTCATATCCGTGATCCGCTCCCCTTGTTTTTTCGAGATATCAATGCGGTAGCCCATGCCGCCAACCCGCACCATATCGCCGCCCTGCTGATAATAGGGGTCGGGATTGAAGAGGTTGTCGGCCACATCTTCGAGGATCACATGCAGGAATTCGCCGGTCATTTCTGACCGATACGCGTTGGGGTAGGACATGGCGGTCGCGTTGAAGATATCCTCGCGGGTGATGTCCTGACCGGGCAGCACGGATGCACCCCAGCGGAAGCCGGGGGAGAGCGCGATATCGGCTTCGCGTTCTTCGATCAGGGCGTTGCAGATCAGGTCATCCCACGTGCCGTTGAAGTTGCCGCGACGGTAGAGCAGGCTTTCGGTCTTGCCGATCACCTCGGTCAATTCGGCCTCGTAAGGCGCGCGTTCGGCATTCACGAGGGCGGTCATTTCGGGGTCCGGTGCGATCACGTCCGAGAAGATCGGGATCAGCTTGTGGTTCACCGATTTCAGTTCACCGCCCTGAACGTCCAGATCAAGGCGCGAGACGAATTTGCCGTGGCTGCCCGATGCGATCAGGAAGGTGTTGTTGACCTGAAGCGGTTCGGGCAGGGCGTCGTGGGTGTGACCGGTCAGGATGATGTCGATGCCGTCCACATCCATCGCTAGCTTGCGGTCCACGTCAAAGCCGTTGTGGCTGAGCAAGACGACCAGCTCGGCGCCTGCATCGCGCGCTTCCTGCACAACCTCGGCCATGTTGTCCTGACGCACGCCGAAAGACAGGCCGGGGAACATCCAGCCGGGATTGGCGATGGGCATGTAAGGAAAAGCCTGCCCGATCACGGCGATCTGCACGCCGCCGCGTTCGAACATCTTGTAAGGCTCGTAGGCGCGTTCATCCCATTCGGTGTCGAAGATATTGGCACCCAGGAAGGGGAAATTCAGTTCGTTTTCAACGATCTCTGTGACGCGGTCGATGCCGAGGGTGAATTCCCAGTGGCTTGTCATCGCGTCCACACCCAGCGCGTTCATCGCGTTGACCATGTCCTGACCGTTCGTTTTCAGCGCCGTATAGCTGCCCTGCCACGTGTCGCCGCCATCCAGCAGCAACGCGTCCGGGCGATCCGCACGGATCGCTTTGACCACGGTCGAGATGCGGTCCATCCCGCCCACGCGCCCATAGGTCTGGGCCAGCGCGGTGAAGTCGTTATAGGTGAGCGCGTAATCGGCGGGGGAGCCGGTTTCGATATTGTAGCGCTTCAGGAAATCAGCGCCCGTCAGATGCGGCGGCTGGCCCTCGGCAATGCCGACGCCCAGATTGATCTCAGGCTCGCGGAACCAGACGGGTTTCAGCTGCGCGTGAATGTCGGTGATGTGGATCAGCGTCACGTTGCCCGAGGTGTCGAACTCAAGAAGCTGGTCCTGGGTCAGCGCCTGCTGGGCGGCCAGACGAGACCAGTTGCCAAAGCCCGAGAGGCCCACGATGGCCGAGCTTGCCATGGCCACCTGCATGAAATCGCGCCGTGAGATCATCTGTGTCGTCCTTTTTTGCCCATTTATGACCGCGGTTATAATCGCGATTATATGCGCGTTCGTGAATATTTCAGCGTAAAGAAAACCCGCGCAAAGAGCACCTTGCGCGGGTTCGGAAGTGTTTAGTTTCGCACCGACGGGGCTTCGACCGACAGGCCGTTGCCACGGGATGCGACATAAAGCTCAAGTGCTACAAACTCAGCCGAGCCGGGCTTGTAGGTTTCCGCCCGCGTGTCGCGCACACAGCCTTTGAAACGCGCGTGTGCCGTGTTCAGCTTGGCGTTTTTCAGACGGTAAACAGGAAAGCCATTGATCTGACCCTGAGACAGGTGGTCTGCGCGGATCATGTTGCCGTAATTGTCTTCGTGGCAATTGGCGCAGCTCAGTTCAAGCTGACCCGTGCGGGTGTAATACAGCTCTTTGCCCGCTTCCCATGTGGCTTGAACCGGGCCGTCGATGGCGACGTTGACCGGAAGACCACGCGACTGCACCGAAATCAGCGCCTCCATGTTGGCCATCTGGCCCGAGGTGTAGCCGTATTTCTCGGCGCCCATCTGGTTTTCGCGGCAATCGTTGATCTGCATCGCAAGGGTGCGGACCTCACCGGCCTCTTCGTTCCACTTGGGGTAAACCGCGCGGACACCGGCCATGCTGTCTTCGACGTTTTCATGGCACGACGCACAGGATTTTTCAGCCGATCCTGCAACTTCGTTCCACTGATCCATGCCTTGATCCACAAAGATCATGCCGGGATTGTCGAAATCATCCATCTGCAATTGCTGCGTCTCATCCGAGCGGAACACCCAGCCCGAGATGATCTCGTCCAGGTTTTCCGTATGCTCTGGCGCGGCCGTGCGCGTGACCATTTCGATCTCGCCATTGACCACCAGATCGGCGGATTCGTCGGCGGTGGCTGCAAACGCCAGACCTGTTGCCAAGGCGATGGCGGTCGTGGCGCGTGTGGCTGCTTTTATTGTCATTTATTATCCTCCCTTGGTGGTGCCAGCTTTAGCTGACTTCCACCGACTTTGCCTCTTCGTAGACAGAGCCATCATCGTCATACCAGGTGAACTTGAATTCACCGCTCTCCGGCACAACCGCTTCAAATTCGAAGAAGGGGTTGGTCGAAATTGCGGGCTCAAGCACCACGTCGATCACGTTTTCACCGTTAAAGTCACAGGTGAACCGGTTGATGATCGAGCGCGGGATGGGGTTGCCGTCGCCGTCTTTGCGCTGGCCGCTTTCCATCTTGTGGCTGATGAGCGTCTTGATCGTGATCGTCTCGCCGGCGGATGCCGTCTTGGGGACTTTCACGCGAGGTTTTACACCGGATGCCATTGTTGTGGTCTCCTTCTTTCGCTTTTAGCCGCCGCAGCCGCCGATTGTGACTTTCACCTCTTGCGAGGCCTGAATGAAGCTGCCGTCCGCCAGTTGCGCCACGGCGATCACGTCTTGCGTGCCTGCCAGACGAATGCGGGTGGAGGCGGCGTGCGAGCCTGCCAGCTTGCCGAACTTGAACGTGGCGACAGCCGGGGTGGGGTTGCCAGCGGCATAGACCGCAATGGCGACGGCACCGGGGGCGTTCACCTCAATCGGAACGGTGTTGCCGTTCTCTGCAATCTCGGGCGCGGTCAGCGTGATGTCACCGGAGCCTGCTTCGGCACCGCCTGTGAACTCGGCAATCGCCGCGGTGGCATCACCGGCTGCGAAGGCCGCTTTCGGCAAGGTCAGGAACGCAGCGGCGCCAAGGCCCAGGGCCAGGGTATCGCGTCTTGAGAGCGTCATTTTGATCTCCTCTTGATCGGTGTGATCTATTCTTCTTTGAGCGTCATCAGATAGGCGACGACGTCTTCAATTTCCTGCGCGGTCAGGATCGGGGGAAGCTCCCCCTCTGCCGCTTTGCCGGTGTAGCCATCACCAGGACGGACAAAACCGGTGCCTTTATAAAAGGCAGGCATCATCGTGCCTTCAAAGGTCATCTTGGCGTTGGCGACAAGCCCGCGCAAATCTGCCTCGGTCCAGCGATCAGCCGCGCCATCAAGGCTGGGGCCAACTTCGCCGTGGAATGGCACATCGGCCAGTGCCGAGACCGCGTGACACGCAACGCAATTGCCCTTGGAGCGGGTAATCATCACGTTGCGACCGTTTTCAGCGTCTCCCGCAGTCCCGGTCAGGGACGTCGGGATGGCACCATATTCATCAAATTGCACGTCGTTGGGTGTGACCGGGTTGGCCAGGGCCGCTCCGGCGGCCAGCGCGACGGCGGCGAGTGTTGTTGTCGTGAGCCGCATGTTTCCTCCCATTTGGCGACGGGGTTGGTCCCCGTTTGGCTTTGTATACCGTAGCGCACGATTTCGTGAGCGATCAACAATAATATTCGCTTCCTTGAATGAGTGCGCGGTTGCGTCGCGATTCAGTCAAACGAACCGTCGCCGCGTTCCTGAATGCGGCGGGCGTGGTAACGCTGAAAATCTTCCCCGTTATCAAGCTCGTAGCGCTTCTCGTTGACCCATGTGAACATATCGAGCGTGGTGCCCGCCCCAAAAGCCCCCGGCATCATGGCAACGGCAGCGGATTGGGCTGTGGCGTCTTCTGGCACCTCTTCCGGCATGAAGAGAATCGTCGGCGTGAAAAGCATCCCCCACTTGCGGGCCATGTTCTTTTCACTCAGCACCTCGCCATCAAAATCGGTCACTTCGATGTCGCCATGCAGGTTGAGTTGCACCACGAAGAAGTTGTCGGTGATGTAAGAGGCCAGTTCCGGCTTCGGGAACGTTTCGTTGTGCATCTTGGTGCAATAGATGCAGCCGCGCTGCTCGAAGATCAGCGCAAGCCGTTTGCCTTCGGCATTGGCGTCGGTTAGATCCTCGCGCAGATCTTTGAACGTGTCGCGCATCCATGCGGTTTTGTGCAGCCCGTCATCGCCCAGCTCTGCTGCGGTAGCGGGCAGAGCGAGCGCGACAAGCATCGCAAAGGTGGTGAGCAGTTTCATGAAAAAGTCCTCCCAAGGTTAGCCGACAGCGCCGAAGGCCGGAAAGACCTCCAGCATCCAGAAGGCGAGGCGGTTGATGGTTTCGGTGCCGATCATGATCCCGAAGATGATCAGCAGAACGCCCATGATCTTTTCCATCATACCAAGGTAGCGACGGAACCGGGCCATGAAGCGCATGAAGGGGCCGACGAACATTGCCGCCAGCACGAAAGGCGCGGTCATCCCGACGCCGTAGACGAACAAAAGCCACGCGCCGGTGGCGGCGGTGTCGGCCCCGGCGGCGGTAAACAGGATCGCGGCCAGCACCGGACCGACGCAAGGGGTCCAACCGAAGGCGAAGGCGAGGCCAATGACGAAAGCGCCTAAATATGAGGCATTTGTCGTGTCTCCGGCGTCCGCGCGGAACTGCCGATAGAGAATGCCTATTTTTAAGGCACCCAGAAAGTGCAGCCCCATGGCGATGATGATCGCCGCCGCGACCCATCGCAGGATGTGGAACCAGTCGCGGACCAATTGGCCAACGGCATTCGCAGTGGCCCCCATGGCCACGAAAATCGCGATCACTCCGGCGGCGAAAAAGAGCGATGAGATCACAGCCCGCCGCTTGACCGCTCCCGTGATCGGGGCGTCCGCGCTGATCTGGTTCATGCCGACGCCTGCGAGGTAGGACAGGTAGAACGGCACAATCGGCAGGATGCAGGGTGACAGGAACGACAGCAGCCCTGCGATCAGGGCTCCGGCAGCGGAGATATCCATCATTTTCTTGCGCTGCCCCCCGTTCAATTCATATATTCAAATTAAGTTGTATAAAGGCGGCGCGTCAAATGCCACGTAAATTACTGATTTCATGTGTGTTTGCGCTGGTTGCTTTGGTGTCGCCCGTTTTGGCCGAGCCGTTCAAACTGGTCATGGTCGAACAGGTTGGCTGCCACTGGTGCGAGAAATGGGACGCCGAAGTTGCCCCGGAATACCCCAAAACCGCTGAAGGTCAGGCCGCCCCGTTGGAGCGTGTGATGATCCGCATGCTGCCGCTGGACGGGCTCGAGACGACCTCCCGCGTGGTCTACACGCCGACGTTTTTGCTGGTGCGCGACGGGGTCGAACTGGCCCGCATCGAAGGCTACCCGGGAGAGGATTTCTTCTGGGGTCTGCTGGCGCGCATGATTGATGAAAATTCCGAAGGAGCCCCCCAAGGATGAAAAAGCTGATTTTGGCCGCTTTGCTGGCCGCCTCTCCGGCGTTGGCGCAGGACGACAGCGCCTTTGTCGAGTTCAAGGTGATGAAACCCGAGGTTGCGATGCGCGCCGCGGTTGCAGCGATGGAGTTCTGCCGGGGTGAAGGCTATCAGGTGGGCGTGTCCATCGTGGACCGCTTCGGCATCCCGCAGGTCTTTGTGCGGGACCGGTTTGCGGGGCTGCATGTTTATGAGACGGCAGAGCGCAAGGCGTGGACCGCCGTCAGCTTTCGCACGTCGACCACGGCTTTGGCCGAAGAAACCCAGCCTGAGAAATCGCCTTACGGTATTCGTTTCCTCAGCAAAGCGTTGCCCTTGGGCGGTGGTCTTCTGATCGAAGGGGACGGCACCATTCTGGGGGCAATTGGTGTGTCGGGCGCGCCGGGGCCGGATCTGGATGACGACTGCGCCGAGGCCGGAATTGCTGCCATCGAAGACGAGATTGCATTCTAGAGGATAACCCCATGGGACTGCCAGTATTTGATGAAACGCTGCCCAAGGAAGAGCTGGACCGCATGGCGCAAAGCGCCCAGAACGCGGCGAATTTTCTGAAAGCGATCAGCCATGAAGGCCGCTTGATGATCCTGTGCCATCTGGTCAGCGGCGAGAAATCCGTCACCGAGCTGGAGGAGTTGCTGAGCGCGCGTCAGGCGGCGGTCTCGCAACAGCTATCGCGCTTGCGTCTGGAAGGGCTGGTGACACCCCGGCGCGATGGCAAAACGATTTACTATTCGCTGGCGGATGACCGCCCCCGTCAGGTGCTTGAGGTGGTCTACGACCTGTTCTGCAAAGACTGCCCTTAACGCCACCTGACACGCGACCGGAGGGGAGGACGGGCGCATGATTGATCTTTTCTCGGAACCGCTTTGGGTGGCGCTGATCGGCCTTGCCGGCGGCATCATGCTGGGGCTGGCCGCGCGGCTGGGGCGGTTTTGCACCCTCGGCTCGATTGAGGATTTCCTGTACGGAGGCTCCGATATCCGTTTGCGCATGTGGCTTGTCGCGATCGGTGTCGCCATGTTCGGGGTGCATCTGCTGATGGCGCTGGGGCTGGTGCCTGTTGCGTCAATTTTTCAGCTGACGGCAGCTCCGCCCCTGATTGGGGCGGTGATCGGCGGGCTGATGTTCGGCTATGGCATGGCGCTGTGCGGCAATTGCGGCTACGGCGCGTTGGCGCGGCTCGGCGGCGGCGATTTACGGTCCTTCGTGATCGTCGTGGTCATGGGCATCGCGGCCTATGTCACGCTGTCCGGCCCGCTGGCGCATCTGCGCATCTGGGCCTTTCCACCCGTCATCAGCGCGCCGCGCGGCTACGCGTTTGCGCTGGGCGACCTGGTGGGGATGGGCGCGGCCCTTGTAGGTATGGCGCTGGGCATTGGCCTTTTGGGCGCGGCTTTGATCAGTCGGGCGTTTCGGGCCGCGAAAGCCAGCGTTTTCTGGGGCGCCGTCGTGGGGCTGGCCATCGTTTCGGGGTGGGTTGGAACGTCGTGGGTCGCCACGCAAGGCTTCAACGGCATCCCTGTCATCTCGCACAGTTTTGCTGCGCCCGTGGGCGAGACGATCCTTTTTGCGATGACGGCGTCGGGATCGGCGTTGTCCTTTGGCGTGGGCTCTGTCGTGGGGGTCTGGGTCGGGGCCTTTATCGGCTCGCTCATCAAAGGTCATTTCCGCTGGGAGGCCTGCGAGGACCCGCGCGAATTGCGCCGTCAGATCATCGGCGCGGCGATCATGGGCAGTGGCGCTGTGATCGCAGGGGGCTGTTCGGTCGGACAGGGCATCACCGGATTTTCGGTGTTGTCGCTGGGCGCGCCCCTGACTTTTCTGGCGATCTTTGCCGGGGCGGCTTTGGGTCTCAAGCAACTGATCACCGGCTTTGCCTTTGGCCAAAACGGATAAGCATCGCCGTCTAATCGTAGGGAATCGCACTCTAATTTGCGGTTCACCGTCAAAAAAACGCTAGAGATTTAAGGCGAAACGCGGCATAACTGATCTCAAGATACCCCAATAAGCGAAAAATCGCAGGGGAAAGCGGCAGCATAAGCCGTGATATATTGAGGCTAGGCGGTACGAGTATGACCCTCAGGAAGACAGTCCACAGATGGACTCCGCGCGCAGTTTTGCGGGGCGGAGCTGCGATGGTTTTGGCCCTCTCGGTTGCGGGATGCCTGGGGGAAACAGGGTTAACGGAGGCGGGCGAAACGGTGTCGCGGATGGCCGCAAAGCCGATCGCGGCGGTGAAGAACCTGACCGCACCTGATGATGCGGCGATGGGCGCCGAAGAAGCGCAATCGGAAACGATCCTGACCTTGCAAGCGCGTCGGTCGATCCTGCCTGCGGGCAGTTCTTACGCGCGGATCTCAGACGCAGTTCTAGCCGCAAATTCCCGCGCGGCGGAAGCGGAATTGCGCAGCGCACGGTTGCGGGCGCGGGCGGCGTCCAAGAACTGGTTGCCGAGCATCGGGCCGTCGATCTCGCTGACGTCTTTGGGCGATGTGGTCACGCAGCTTTTGTTGGAGCAGGTGTTGTTCGATCACGGCCGCAAGAAGGCCGAACGTGAGTTTGCCGCCCATGATGTGGAGGTGGCTGCGGCCGATCTTTCGATTGATACAAATACTCGTGTTTTCAGTGCTTTGTCACTTTATCTTGATGCACAAACGGCGCGTGCGCGTGAGCAGGTGATGGTGCGCCGTCAAAGTCAGTTGCGGCGGTTCGAGGATATCGTGCGCCAACGCGTTGACGGCGGTGTGTCGGATCTGTCGGACTTGCGCGTGATGCAACAAAAGCTGGCCGAGCTGGACGCGGAAATCAAGAACGAGCGTGAGCGTCAGGTGACCGCTCTGGCGGAACTGAACGCCATGAGCGCGCGGGATATTCAGGGTGTGGATGGTGTGACGTCTTTGGCCGTGCCGCGCGGTGAGCGTGCCCTGTCGGTGGTGCGTGCGCAAGCTGAGGCGGACCGCGAAGTGGCGCAGGCCAAGATCGACCGGGCGGGCATCCTGCCGGGTCTGACTGCGCGTGGCACGGTTGACGAGAGCGGCACCAGCGGAGAGTTAACGGCAGGCGGTGACGGGTTACTGAATATCGGCATGGGCGCGAACCTGAAGGCGCTGGAAGCCAAGCGTGAAGCGGCACAGCGCGAGGTGAGCCAGGCGGAGGAAGATGCAAACCGGCAATTGCGGCGCTTTGAGGCGCAGCTTGCCTCGCTGGAACGCCAGCAGGCAGATGCGGCGGCGCTGACTGCGCCCGCGCGCGCCAATTTTCAGCTGTTTCAAGAGCAGTTTCAGGCCGGGCAACGCACGATCATGGATGTGGTGAACACCTATGAGGCGATGATGCGGCTGGAGCAGGATCAAGCGAGCCTGCCCTATGACATTGCCCGCGTGAAGCTGGAGATCGCGCGTGATCGCGGCGTTCTGGCCGATGGGGGTGACGTATGACCGACGCACCCCACGGCAAGATGATCCCGTTTCCGGGTGCGCGCGCCGCAGGGGCGGCGATTTTGGAGCGGTTGTCGGAGGCGAAAGCGGCGTTGATGCACGAGGCGGCGCCTGCGGTGTCGCGCGATGTCAGCGAGGGCGCTAAGCGCCGCGTGGATTTGGCCGTCATTTATGCGGGCATTCTGGGGCGAGAGGTCTTGGCGGTCGATTTGGTCGAAGCGCTGACTGCGCAAAATCCAGATCAGCTCCAGCGCGGCGGTAAGGTTTCGCTTGGAGCTCTGGCGGAGGCGTTGGGCCAACAGGGGATTTCCGCACGCGCGGTGCAGGAGCCTCGGATCGGGCCAGATCTGTGGCCTGCAATGGTCCAGATGCAGCACGGATCGCTGGTTTTGGTTCTGGGCCAGACCGGCGATGCGCTGACGATTTATGACGCGACGCGGTCGGATCATCGCGCCGATGTGCCGCTGACAGAGTTCGTTCCGCATTATGCAGGACTGGTTTTGCGGGCGGAGGTCTCTGTCGCGCAGCTGACGGAAAAACACAGTCAGATCAAAGGGAAAGCCCATTGGTTTTGGTCAGAGTTTGCAGCCCATCGCCGCCATATTGCCGAGATCATGGTGGGATCGTTCACGGCGAACATGCTGGCTGTCGCGGTGGCGCTGTTTTCCTTGCAGGTCTATGACCGGGTGATCCCGCATCAATCTACGGCGACGCTTTGGGTGCTCGCTTTGGGCGCAGTTCTGGCGATTTCGTTCGAGACGTTGATCAAAATCGCACGGGCGCGGCTGATGGATGGAGCGGGACGCTCTATCGAGGTGTCGGTACAAACCCGGCTGATGCAGCGCTTACTGGGACGCGCGCCGACGGCGGGGCCGTCCAGCCCGTCGCAGACGTTCTCGGCGATGCGGGAGTTCGGATCAGTGCGGGAGTTTTTTACCGCGTCAACGATTGGGACATTGGCCGATGTGCCGTTTATCTTCCTGTTTCTGCTGCTGGTCAGCTTGATCGCGGGGAACGTGGTCTGGGTGTTGGTTCTGGGCGGTATCTTGATGATTTTGCCGGGGTTTTTCCTGCAAAAGAAGATGCTGGCACTGACCGAAGAGACGCAAGGCGCGTCGGTTAAATCGAGCCGCCTGCTGCATGAGACTATCTATGATTTCGAGACGGTGAAGACGCAACGCGCGGATGAGAAGATCGCGAGGACATGGGCGGAGCTGACCACGCTGACGGCGCTGAAAACGTCCGAGCAGCGCAAGCTGGCCTCGGCGCTGACGTTCTGGAGCCAGGGGGTTCAGCAGGCGACCTATATCGGCGCGGTGATCGCGGGCACGTTTCTGGTGTTCGCAGGCGAGTTCACGGTGGGGTCCATCATCGCGGTGGGCATCTTGTGCTCGCGCACGTTGGCTCCGCTGACGCAACTGGCAGGTACGATGGCGCGGTGGAGCAATGTCAAAACGGCGCTGACCGCACTGGATGCGATTGCCGAAGCGCCGCAGGATTACTCCGAAGATCGTACGCATTTGCGCCGCGAGACGCTGGAGGGGGCGTTTGAGCTGCGCGGGGTGTCTTTTCGCTATGAGCAAGACGGGCCGCTGACGCTGGACATTCCGGGCGTCGCGATCAAGCCGGGGCAGCGGGTTGCTGTGCTGGGCGCGAACGGGTCGGGCAAGACCTCGCTCTTGAAGTTGCTGACGGGTCTGACGGTGCCGACAAGCGGTCACGTGCTGGTGGACGGCGTTGATCTGGCGCAGATTGACCCGCGCGATTTGCGGCGCAATATCGGGTATCTGGGGCAGGAAGTGCGTTTGTTTGCAGGCACTTTGCGCGAGAACCTGAACCTGACGCAGTTGGAGCGGGATGACGAGCGGCTGTTTGCAGCGCTCGATTTTGCCGGGCTTGGGCCGTTTGTGCGTGGGCATCACAAGGGCCTTGATCTGGACATTCGCGACGGCGGGGCGGGCCTGTCGGTGGGGCAGCGTCAATCGCTGGGTTGGGCGCGGCTGTGGTTGCAGGACCCGCGCATTTGCTTGCTGGACGAGCCTACCGCAGCGCTGGATCAGACGCTGGAGGCGACGTTAGTCAGCCGTCTTGAGACATGGCTGCAAGGCCGCACGGTGATTATCGCCACGCACCGGGTGCCGATCCTGTCGCTGACCGAGCGCACGTTGATCATGCAGAACGGTCGCATGGCGATTGACGGCCCGCGCGAGCAGGTCATGGCGCATCTGCGCAAGGGGGAGGCGATCTGATGGCGACTTTGGATGCGCATATCACGCGCGAAATGCGTGGCCCCAGCCTGACGATCTGGATGTCGGCAGCGGCGTTGGTGGTGTTTATCCTTTGGGCCGCGTTTGCGTGGGTTGATGAAATTGTGCGCGCGGATGGCGAGATTATCAGCTCGTCCCGCCCGCAGATCATTCAGAACCTTGAGGGCGGTATTCTGGCAGAATTACTGGTCCGCGAAGGAGATATTGTTGAGCCGGGCGATGTCCTGGCGCGACTTTACGGGACGCAGTTTCAAAGCTCTGTTCAGGATATCGGCGACCAGATTGATGCGCTGGATATTCGCCGGATGCGGCTTGAGGCCGAGATGGCGGGCAAGACCAGTTTTCAGGTCACGCGCAGCATGTTTGAGCGGAACCCAGAGATGGTGCGCTCGGAGGCGGCGTTGCTGACCGCGCGCCAGTCGGATTTTGAAAGCCGCAAGCGCGGGGCGCAAAAAGTGCTGGATCAGGCTGCGAAAGAGCGGGCGCTGATGGAAAATATGCTTGAGCGCAAAGTGGTTGCGTTGATCGAAGTGACGCGGGCGCGCAAAGCCCATGGCGATGCAGAGATCAAGTATAACGAGATCGTCACGCAGACCGAGCTGGAGCGCGCGCAGGAATATTCGGACACGTTGAAAGAATTGGGGTCTTTGCGGGCAGCGCTGAAAGCCTCGCAGGATCAGCTGAACCGGACGGTGCTTGAGGCGCCAATGCGCGGGGTGGTGAACAATCTGTCGGTGACGACGATTGGCGGGGTTGTGAAGCCCGGTGAAGAAATTGCTCAGATCACGCCATTGGGCGATGAATTATACCTAGAAGCGCAAGTAAAGCCGAAGGATATTGCGAATATTCAGCCAGGGCAGGCGGCATCGGTCAAGCTGTCGGCCTATGATTACACGATCTACGGGACGTTGCAGGCGCGGGTCGAGGTGATTTCGGCTGATACGTTCAAGGATGAGCGCAAGGCCGAGGATGACGCGCATTACAAGGTAACGTTGAAGATCGACAAGGACGCTTTATCGGACCGTCAGAAAGGCCTGGATTTGCGGCCCGGTATGCAGGCGACGGTGGAGCTGCATACGGGCCAGAAGACGTTTTTGCAGTATTTGATGAAGCCGCTTTATAAGTCGCGTGAGGCGTTTCGGGAGCCTTAGTGGACCGGACCAAATTTTTTTGGATTGCGGATCATTTTATTTTGGAATGTTCCACGGGCCGGTCCAAGCTCATTCTTTCGGTTTTTCCGTCTGAATTGAAGTAGTAAAGCCCCCGCCGCTGATCTGGTGACGGGCGCTTGTAACTGACCACAGACCACTCACTCCGATCCTGAAACCTAGAGCGATGATCTGACCCTCAGCCGCGACTGTTGGATCGCCTGGCATCGTGATGGCAAGAGTATCATTCCCGCGCTTGAGCTCATCGAGCTTTGCCTTGGCGGCTCTGACAGCCTCAGCCTTGGTCGAGTGAAGGTGGCGTAGGCGCTTGACTGGCGATCTTTTGCCAGCGGTTACGGTCTCTTTCTGGCCGCTCTCCTCATTGTGCCAGTGGGCCTCAACCGCTTGGAAGTTGGCACGGCTGGCCAAGGTCATGGACCAGCGCAGCTCGCCGCTCTTGGTGATCGGGCGCGGGATCATCGGAATGCCGCTGGCGGTCTTGCCCTCACCCTTACCTATAAAGAGGAGCGCCGCACCTTTGACAGTGGAGATGGCGTCATGATCCTTTGCAATCCTGGTGAGAAAGTTGACGTCGCTCTCATCGGTCTGATCGAGGTGCTCATATAGAAAGGGCTTGAGCTCTTTGGCCACCTTAGGCTCCAAGCCATGTTCACCCGCGATGGTGGCCACAATATCCTCGATGGTCTTATTGTCCCAGTTGCGGGTCTTTTGCTCTTTGATCGATCCGCCCAGGTTCACGGCCTTGCCGCGAATAGTGACCCGATCTGGCGGGCCTTTAGCCACCACCTCATCCGCCGTGAAAACGCCCATCGGCGCAAGGAATGTCTCTTTATATCCCATGAACACAACGAGCAGCGCACCAGGCAAAGGGAGCTCGATGGCGTTGTCGCGATCATCGAGGGTGATCTCCACCGTGTCAGACTTAAAACCAGCGTGATCGCTCACCATCAAGCTCAGCAGGCGGTCCCCGATCTGGCTGGTGATGTTGACGCCCGCCGCAATCACTTTGAAATCAGGGGTCATGCGGTCAATCCCACAGCCGGATTGTGGGTTTCTCTTGGGCGGTCTCCTCGACCGCTGGGAGCTCAATGAGGATGCCAGAGCTCATGACGGGCCCATGCGTCGCCAGACCTGGATTGGCCGCGAGGACGTCCTCGACACTATATGGGGCATCGCCATAGTGCATGGCGCATACTTGATCCAGGACATCGCCATCCTTGGTGCGATAAATCATGCCAGCCTCGCCAATGCTGAAAGCGCCGCGAGCGCAAGACCAAAGCCACCAAAGCCACCCTCATCGCCGCCATATTCCTTGAGCGTGATCGAAAAGGTGATCACGCGGGGCGCACCATCGGCCTCCAGCTCGCTTTTGGTCTCCTCGATCTTGAGGATCACCCAATCTCCCAGCACAAAGCCACCATAGCCCTCCAGGAGCACCAAAGGCTTGCCGCGATCCGCTTGAGCGCGCATGAGGTTGAGCTGGCCATAGCCGCCTTTCCAGTGGGGCAGGATTTCACCTGAGAGCGTGATCTGATCGGCACCAGGCCCCACAAATTGCTGGCCAGGCTTGCGCCCGATCCGGTCTTGCTGTTTCCAGCGATAGGTCGAAATACGCTTGAGCTGTTGATAAGCGGCGGTGTCCAGCATGAACGGGTAAGCGCCGAGCATCATCATAACCTTAGTCATGCAAGAGCCCTCTCAATTCGGCGAGCGCGCGATCCTCAGCCTCGCTCAGCTCGGCGCGCACGGTTGCCCGCACCTCATCAAGGTCGGTTCCGGCCTCAAAGGTCAAAGGCATATTATATTGAGGCGCAAAGGTGATCGGGCCACGCTGCATGGATGATCCGCCCGCCGCCGCCACTGTTGCCATCGCGGGCATGGATGCCCCTGTAAAACCATCAAAGCCAATGCCGCTCACCAAGTCGCGTGTGCGCGTGGCCATGTCGAGCATGTTGCGTAGGGCACGGTTGTGGGCGATGAAACCGCCCTCGGTGCGATACTCTAGCTCTGGGCCTAGTTCGCCGGTGAGTAGCCAGCCTGGTCCAAATGATCCGCCGCCAGCTCGCTCTTGCACTGGCCCGCCGCGCCGACGCCTGCGGTCACTGGAGCCGGTGGTGCCTCCCACATTGATATTAACACCAGAGAACGGATTGAGCTTGCTCAAAGCCTCGCTCACCACTGCCGCCAAAGCGGCGATCTTGCTCTTGATGCCATCGATCAGCTTTTGGATGATTTGCTCGCCGTAAACCTTCATCTGCGCGGGCCAGCTCGCAACCTCGGCCTTAATAGATGCCCACGCCGTCACAAAAGTCATCTTGACACGCTCCCAAAGACCGGCAAACCAGTCTGACAAGCCGCCCCAGGCAAGATAGATCACTCCCGATGGACCATATTGGGCGAGAGCCATTTTGATAGCAGACCAACCGGCATTGACACCGGATCGGATGCTTTCCCAGTAGCCCGCAAAGGTCTCGGCGAGACTATCCCAATTTGATAGGATGAGGCCCACTGGATGATAGTTTAGGAACGTGGATTTGATCAGCTCCCAGCCCGCGCTCACACCACCTTTGATGCGATCCCAAAGCCGCCCGAAGAAACCCGCCACACCTTGCCAAGCGTTGGTGATCATATCGCGCGGGTTGTAGCGATCAAAGAGCCCCTGCATATAGCTCCAGGCCGAGCTTACCGCATCAGTGACACGCCCCCACACATCAGAGAAGAAACCAGCGATTGGCTCCCAATTCTTATAGATCAGATAGGCCGCACCCGCGATGGCCGCGATGATGAGGCCAATGGGGTTAGCGATGAGAGCACGGCCTAGAAAGATCACGGCCTTGCCCACCAATGGGAGCACGGCGCGACCGAGCCACAAGAGGCCTTTGCCCGCGCCCAGCACCCACTTGGCCATCCCCGCCAAGCTCAGCACCAGCTTGGTGGCCCCAAAGCTCATCATGGCCCAGCCGCTAACCAGCGCACCCGCGCCGATCAGGATGGGCGCGATCACCGCCGCAAGAGCACCCAAGCCCACGACCACCCCGCCGATCCCAGTGATCAGCTCTGGGTTGGCATCGATCCAGTCAAAGGCGGTGGCGATGAAAGCGTCGATATAGGGCACCAAGCGTTGCACCACGGGCAAGAGACGCTCGCCAATCTTTTGGGTGATCACGTCCATCTTTTGGGACATCAGCACCATCGTGGCATCCCAGTTGTTATCAGCGGCAGCGGCCATCACTGAGGTGAACTCAGAGCCTTTCTGAGCCGCATCATCGAGCGCATCAGCATTGGCGCGCACCGCCGCCTCCTGGCCATAAAGAGCGTTGATCATTTTCATGGCCTCATCGGTGCCAAAGGCCTCTTTGATCTCAGCCGCCTCAAAGGCATCGAGGGTCTCGCCATAGCGCGCCTGGAGATCGGCCAGGATGTCAGGCATGTCCCGCAATCCGCCATTCTCATCCAGGATGCGCACCCGCACGGGGCGATCTGCGCTCACTTGCATCTTGCCAAATGCCTCATGTGCCTTGGCGGCGTTGGTCGCAAAAGCGCGCAGGGCAGTGCCAGCCTCACCGGCCTGCATCTGTTGTTGCATCATGCCCAGGAGGGTGAGTTGCTCGGTCATATCCATGCCGAGATTGACCGCGCCCGCACCCGTGCTCTCGATGGCCTGTTGCATCGCCGCGCCATCGGTTTTGAACTGTTGCACCGAGGCCGAAAGAGCCGCGCCAAATTGCTCGCCAAATTCCGCGTCAGTTAGGTCCCCCATCTGCTTTTTGAAAATCCCATATGACGTCGCAAAAAGGGAGGTCATTTGCTCGGCTTGACCCTTGGTAGCCTTAGCCACCAACATGGCCGAGGCGGTCATATCGGCCACACCCTGATCGGTGAGCGAGCTGATCCCAGACTTGATGTCATAGGAGGCGCGCACAAAGGCATCCGCCGTGACACCCGCGAGCTGCATTTGCATCTCTTGGCCACGGCGCACCACCGCATCAAGATCGCGCACACCCAAGGTGGCCAGCTCGCCCTTGGCTCGCTCCACATCGCGGATACTATCGGTGAAGCCTGTAACCATGCGCTTTGCACCCAAGGCGACACCAGTAGCAACGGCACCACCGCCCGCCAGCTTCAAAGAGAGGTTAAGCCGTTTTTGCATGCGGTCGGTGGCTTTAGCCACCGTATCCTCGGCACTCCTAAGAGGAGCCGTGAGTGCGTTTTGCAGGCTTACAAGGACATCGACGCCAACACTTGTAGGTATCATGAGTTTTGCGCCTCCGCCTCAATTCTCAGGTAATCTTTGGCATCCTCGAAAGCATCGAGGAGCTCTTCCACTGGCAATGCATCAATCTCGGATGGTTGCCAGTGGAAATGTCGGCTCATGAAGAGTGAAATTGCCCTGAAATCTTTTGGATTTCCTCCTCCGATACGCCCAAAAAACCCGCGATCATCACCGAGGCCGCGTTGAAATCAACGGGGTCCAGCTCCTCCACGGCATCGGGGGCGATCTCGGCAAGGTCAGAGAGCATGGTGAAGCTCTTTTTCATATTGTCCTTGATCCCCTCAAATTTCTTGAGATCGCGCATTTTTGGGCGACGGATGGTCAGCTCGGTGACCTCCTCACCTTTGTAGGTGAAGGGGTATTCGAGCGTATAGGTCTCAGTTTGTGCCATGTGTCACCTCCTCCTAGCGGCCAACATTGGCGCGGTGTTCCGCCAAAAGGTCTTTGCCCTTCACGCGGAACAACATGCGCGCCGGCTCAATCTCGAAAAGCTCTACGCCATCGCGCTCGCGGCGGTAGTAGCGCAGGCTCATATCGATCTTGAGCGGAACGCTCTCGCCATCTTTCCACTCGCCCTCATCGAGGACCTTTAGGAAACCGCGCATCGCCACGTTGTGCGCATGCGTGGTCCCGTCACCGTCCTCAGTCGAGCCTTTGCAGGTGAATGGGATCAGCGAACCCTCGGTGATGTCCAGCGTCTCATAGAGATGCGGGTCAAAGCCTTCAAAGGTCAGCTTGGCCGTGAGCGCATTGGCCAAACGCGCCATGCGCACCTCGATTGGGCCCGACATTCCCGCCGCCGTAAAGTCACGAGTTGCGACCTCGATCTTGGGCACCTCCACCGCCGAGGCCACACCGGCAAAGCCATAGCCATCGACAAAGGTGTTCATAAATTTCAGAATATCACGCATTGGAATGAGCCCTCCTTAGGCCGCGTTCGGCAGAACCTGGGTGAGGTAGCCATTGTTGATCCTGGAACGGAACGTGATGCGCTCGGCGGTCGGTGTTTCCACCCAGTCATAGTCAAAATAGACGTTGCCCGCTTCAAGCTCCTCAGGGGTGTTGAGATCAGGGTTGGCCCAACATTTGAAATCGACCAAGGCACCCACATTGACCATGCGTGAGCCGTAGGCGTTCACGCCCTCAACCACGTCCTCGAAATAGGTGCGATCCGCGTTGCGATCCACCGCCCAGAAGTGGGCCTGCATGATGCTCTCATTGATCATGTCGGAAATACGGCGGCGCTTGAGCATCGCCCACTTGGGGTCAGCACTCAGGGTGCGGTTGCCCCAAAGACGGTAGCCATCACGCTGGATGATGGTGGTGACCTCATTCTCATTGAGAATATTGGCCCGCGATGTCGTGTCACCCAAGGTGAAATCGATGGCACGGGCGGTGCCGGTGATCCCATCGATCAGGCGGTTCGATGGCGAGTGCCAGAACCCACGCTCAGCATCGGACTTGGCGATCACACCAGCCACGCGGGCGGATGCAGGGCGCACGATCTCGGTGCTGGTCGCGGTATCCCAGACCTTTACCCAGGGATCGACCAGATAGATGCGATCAGAACCGAAATTTTCACGGTAAGTGATGGCGTCCGCATCGGTCGAGTTGGGGCCATCCGCGATAATCACGGCGCGCAGCTTGGTGGCAATCGAGACCAGCTCAGAGACCACGGCTTGCTCCTGAGAGAACTCGGGGACCACGATAATGCGCGGCGCAACCTTGACCACGCTCTCAGCGGCCAAGAGCACTTGCAAGCCCTCAGGCTGGCCGGTCACATCGTCGGTGCCGCCGATGATATTGCTCAGCGTAGCGGCATCGTCGGCGCCTTCCTCAACGCGGATCACAACCACGACCGCGCCGATCTGGTCAAAGATGTCGTCAATGGCCGGTGCCAAGGTCCCATTAGCGCCCAAGCCAGCGGCATCAGAGCGCTTTCCCGCCACCAAGACCGGAGTATTGATCGGGAATTTGGCGGCATCGGCGTCGGGGGCTGTGCCCACAAGGCCAATGACCGAGGAGCGCACGGTGCGGATCGGGCGTGTGCCGGTGTCGATCTCGACAACCTCGACGCCGTGGAGAAATTGCTCAGGCATGATTGTTGCCTCCTTCGTTAAGAGCAGTTGCGTTTTGGATTTGGGTGATTGCGGCCTGCACCTCTTGGGCAAGCTGCGTGAATGTCGCCGCGATCTGATCCTCGACCTGATCAAGCGGCACGGCCTCATCGGTTGCGACCACGATTGCGCTGCGGCCTCTCGCGCGCAGACCGGCGGCGATACCGATCAGCTCAAGAAAGGCATCGGCCTTGGCGATGATGTTTGCAGCGAGTGCGGCCTTAGTGATGCCAGCGCCTTCGGCCTCTGCGGCAAGCATAGCGGCTTGACCAGGTGTTGCGGTGCCTACCTCAAAAGCGCGGGCAGCTTCCTCCTTGACCTTCCAAGTGTCGCGTTCGGCAACTGTGGCACCGCCAGTGAGTGCAACCAGATAGTTGGCGTGTTCCTGGTCAAGACGGGCAAAGGCCGCTTTTTGAAGGCTCTCGCGGGTCGCGGGCGGCGGTGCGATAGTTACAGGCTGACCTTTACTATCGCCGTCAATTGTATGACCCGACTTCTGGCCGTCGAGGAGCTGCGCATATCTTTCGTCCGTAATATCAACGGCGTCGTCTGGGATTTGATCCCCATGAACCGCGCGGCTGTAGAAGCCCTTGGTCTGTGCTGAATAAAGCATTCTCATGTCAGTCTCCGATTGCCAGCCACCAGAACGGTGCGGATGAAAGCTGGCCGGTCGAATTTGCGTCACCGTTCATGTTGCCTCGAAATACTGCTTGGGTGTTTGTGATCGCACCCGCCATCATCACCAGGTGCACGTTCGTGGCATACGTGACAAAATCATGGGTCGCGATGACAGACCGACAGCCATTCGGAAACGCGAGAGGGAAGGTGATATATGTGTAATTGCTCGCTGTCGCAGACGCGCCCCATTGCATAATCAGACCCGATGGAAAGCGCTGCCAGCCTGTCGCGCCAAAACCACCCGACCATTCATCTTTGCGATAAAAACGACCGTCGATTGCACCACTATTGACGTCTGCCTCCGATAGCTTGTCGGTAAGCGACTGCGTTACCGTTGCCGCAAAATTAGGATTATCCCCAAAGGCCGCTGCCAACTCATTAAGAGTGTCAAGAGCAGCGGGCGCACCACCGATCAAAGCGGCGATTGCCGCGTCTAGATCGGCTTGCGTTAAAGATGCATTTTGAAGTTGCTGTAATTGAGCCTTGAGCCATGCCGTGCGATTGGCCAGCGCTTGATGTGGCACGTTTGTGATGCCCTGACCTTGCGCCAAATTAGGAGGTCCACCGACAACGGGATCGGTTTGCTCGATCTGATAAATCTCAGCATCCCAAAGCGCTTGCTCTTGTAATCCTGGCATCATGCTACTCCATGTGTGAATTGCCCGTCATTGGTGATACGGGCGTTGTAGGTGTTGAGCGCCTCGGTAAAGTCGAGGGCCTTGAGGTGGCATCGAATGGGGGCAACATCGCGCAAGATCGCGCGCACTTGATTGGCCTGATCGACGGTGATGGGGCGCACCAGCTTGACGCGATACTCGGCCCAGTGGTCTGGCTCCGCGTAGGTGATCGAGCCATCATAGCTAGCCGCGCCATCATAGAAATCCCAGCCGTAACGCTCGATCACCTCGGCATCGCCGTAGCCCGCTGATTTGAGCGCCGCCTGGACCGATTGCAGGGTTCCTTTGAGGCGATGCACATGGATGGAATTGCGCAGCACCTCACGCTTTGCACTTTCTGACCAGTCGTGATCCCAAGTCTCCACCGAGAGCGCCCAAGCCATCCACGGCAAAAGCTCCTCAGGGCATGTGTCCGCATTCCAAAGTTTTGAGATCGGCGCATCGATGCCCACCGTGCGCTCAGCAATCACCGTTTCGATTGCGCGCTCTGAGGCGGTGGCATTGGGGGGCAAAAGGCGATCAATATCAGACATCGCGGCCTCCCACAGTCACTGTGATGCCGGTGCAGAAGGCGGAAGCATCTGGATCGATCACGACGGATGCGGCTGGCTGGGTGAGCGTTACGTCTTGGACACCAGCCTGATAGAGCGCAGCA
The DNA here is from genome assembly GCF_020177595.1 of Cognatishimia sp. MH4019. Lineage (GTDB taxonomy): Bacteria > Pseudomonadota > Alphaproteobacteria > Rhodobacterales > Rhodobacteraceae > JAHTBL01. The sequence goes on from NZ_JAHTBL010000007.1 coordinate 80,810, forward strand.
TGCAAGCCCGCGATTGTGATGTCATGGCCGAGCCGATGACGCTCAGCGACAAAGGCTCCGACAGCGGCAATAGACGCTTGCCGGACCAGCTCCTCGCCAGGGCCTTCATAGAGGGTGAGCTCAGCCTCGACCGTGTATTCGAGGACACTTGCAGCCTCGACCGTCACCAAGTCAGTCAATGGGCGGCGCGGCTCAAGGTTATCGGCGATCAGCTCAAGCAAGGCCGCATCCGGCACCCCGTTGCCTTCTGTCGATAGAGCAATGACGCGCACCTCACCAGGATTGGCCGTTTGCAGGATTGCAACGTCCTTGACCGCAGCCGCTGCGCTCAGCGCCCAAAACGTATAGGAGCCGATAGAGCCAGCGGTGGTGAACCCCTCAGGCGCAAGCTGGACGCGAGCGCGCAAGCGAGCATCATCCTCTAGGAGCTCCTCGATGGGAGGGCTTACCGATGCATCGGCCTCTTGGACCACCAATCGCTTGACACCATAGAAGGCGGCGAGATGATCCAGAACGGCACCAGAGGCAAAGGCCAAGAGGTTGCCAGCGCCTGCGTCTTGAACGGCGGCGCGCAAGATGAGCTCGCGATAGCTATCCTCTTGGAGGAGCTTGACCAGCGGCTCACTCTCCAGCTCCAGTGCTGGCGCAAGGTGTGGTGCAAGCTCGATCAGACGGGCTTTGCGAGCTGCAAAGATGGTCTCAAAATCAGGTTGCTCGATGATCTGAGGCGCGGGCAAACGGTCGAGTTTGATGGCTGTGAAACTCATAGCACCACCCCATCCAGCCGGATTTCCTCGCCATTGGGTAGATACTGCGCATCAATTGTGATTGAGATGCGCCCATCCTCCAGCTCTGCAGGCAACGCCTCGGCCTGGACGCGCGTGACCCGCAAGCGCGGCTCCCACTTGCGCAGGGCATCGACGGTTGCCGCATAGATCAGGGCCAAGGTGAGCGGTGTCAGGTTGGTATCGATAAGGTCAAAGAGCCCAGACCCATAGTCACGGCGCATGACACGCGAACCCAGAGGCGTAATCAGGATGTCGCGCACCGATTGGCGCAAGTGATCCAAGCTATCGATGGCGCGACCGTTGTTTGCGTTAAGACCAATCACACTCATCTCAACCTCCCGCAAACACAGTGGATGCGCCTGAGGCGACCGATGAACCGCAGCTCACCGGATCGCCAACGCGGCCAAGTTGCTTACCGTTGACGTAGACAGTGCTTGATCCGCTTCCCAAAGCGCCAGCGTGTGTCTCAGGGATTGAGGGGCAGGTGTGAGGGAGCCAAGCATCACCCTGCCGATGTGCAGCAAGGCCCTCGATGTAAACGTCACTGCTTCCCTGCGCGTTTCCGCGCGAAGGCCAACAGCCATGCCCAGTGCAAACATCTGATATGCGTGCGGTTTTCGGCATCAGTTTAGATCAATCCTTGCGCCGTTAACTTTGACTTTTCCGCCCGCAATAATGTCGATATCGCCGGTGGCGTTGATGCTGAGTTTCCCGCTGGTGCGGTCATGCTCGATGAAAGAGCCATTGCCAAAATCTGTGCGGCGCACATCACTGGAACCAGCATTTGCCTGATTGGCACCGTTGTTGATCGCGCAGACAATCACCCCTTGGGTCAGATTGCCTGAGGTCGAGACAACAAGAACCTCCTCGCCAGGCTCATAGACAATCCAATCCTTGTCACCACCCGCGCGCAGTTGTCCCATCCGCAACCAGCCGGTTAGGAGCTCTCCAACGCGCACCCGCGCTTTGGGTGGGCTGGTATATCGGGCTTCCTCGATCACCCCGATCTGGGCGATATTGGCAAGGCGACGGTCATTTTCAGTGGTTTCAAAATCGCTCATGCTGCACCCCGAATGATGGGTTCATCTTGGGGGCGCACCACTTGGCCATGATAGGCGGCGATGGTGCCGGTGACAGTGAAGCGCAAGGCGCTGGCCACATCCTGATCGCGGATGGTGTCGCGCCACTCAGCCAGCACGATGCGGGCCTTTTCGCTGATCTGATCGATCTCAGGATCAGCCTCAAAATCCAGAAATACGGGATCGGCCACCAAGTTGGTGATCAGGGGCTCGACCTCCAGGCTATCGATGGCATCGGCGCGCAGCTCGGCGCGCACAACGCCCTCAAATTGGGTGCGGCGCTCCCAGTCACCCTCCAGCCCACCGGCTGAGGTAAATTTGAGTTGCTCGACCATCACCACAACGGCAACGTGATCCCAGATCGTCTCCACTGCCTCAGGCAAGGTGGCGATCAGGCGGGCTTTGAGCTCCTCAGAAAGGCGGGTGCGCAGGCGCATGAACGGTCCTCAGATAGCGCCGAGCCAGGCGGTGTCAGCGCTGGCTTGGCCTTGTGTTTCGTCAGCCGGATCAGCGGGGGTGACCTTGGCCACCAGCTCCTCGAAACGGCTCATCAATCCTTTGACTTTCGCCTCGACCTCATCGGCATCGAGGAACCGGTATTCGACCGATCCCTCCAGACGCCCCACCTTTGCCGCGCCATCGAGCGCGAAGGTGTTGAGCCAGGGAAAGACGCTGGCCAAGGCGCGCACGGTGAGCGCCTCGGTCCATTCTTGCTCCAGGCCCTCAGGCGCAACCGCCACACCGGCGGCACTTGCGAGAGCGCGCTCGGCGATCTCGATGTGCTTGCTGAGGAGAGCCTCTGGAACCTCGCTTGGGAGGTTGGCAAAGGCTCTGATCTCAGCCGGTGTGACAGTTGCGACCTCAGGCATGGTTACTCGCCCAAGACAGCGGCTTGCTTGACCGCCACCTCGTAATCCACCGCCATATCGAAGGTGTACTCAAGGACCCGCTTGCGCGAGTGGTAGGAGCGATCACGGCGCACATCAGTGCTCACGCCATAGACCAGGTTTTTCAGCGGCGTGAACGCCACCGAGCCGCGCGGCATGTCAGGGTGGGCCTCGATGGGCTTGCCTTCAAAGCGGCGCAACGGGCTATCGGCATTCATCGCCGTGCCGGTGATCGGCGCATTGAGCTCGCGCGCATAATTATCGGCATCGGCCTCATTCATGAGGAACACCGAGGAGCTGCGGAACCGCGTGTCAGACGCATCCATGATGGTGCGCAGTGACGCGATCCAGCCATCGGTCGCGGGATCGATGTTGATCTTAGGCGTGTTGTCCGCATCGCGCATGATCTGGAGCCAACCTTTGTTGAGCCGGATGAACTTGGCCGCGCGATCCGCGCCCGCCGCATCATCAGCGATGCCGTTGAAACCCAGATCGACCAGATCGGTGGTAAGGCGAGTATTGAAACCCGTCTCGATTTCTTTGAGAAGGTTGGGATTGTCCTTGTTTTCACGCAAGAAATCCAAGGTCAGGGTGGGGAAAAGCTGCACATCGAGGGCGGTCAGCTTGCAGCCGAACTCAGCGGCATCGCCGAATTGACCCTGATCAGGGTCAGTGCCTTGGGGAACGCGCACCAGTTGGCGGCGCATGATGTCCAGCACGTCCACATCCTTGGTCAGGCGGCTCATGCGTTCGGTTGTGATCTTTGTCAGGAAAGTGTCCTGGAAAAGCATCGAGATCAGGCGTGATGCGGCCTGTGGTTTCAGCTCGCCGCCATTGCGCAGGTCCTCGGCATCGATCATGCCTTTGGAAACCGCGACAATATCGTCGATCTGTTGGCCGTTGATGGTGATCAGGCTCATGCGAAGCTCTCCTCGGTTGCGCCCGTGGTTGGGTCGGTTTCGGTCACGCCCTTGGCCAGCGCCTTGGTCACCGCATCATCGATCTTTTGATCAATGCTTTTTTCGGTGCCTTTGGGCTCGCCAACGGCTTTTTTCACGGCTTTGGCGATCTTGGTGTCCAGATCATCCGCATCCGCATTAGGGGCAGGATCAGGCACATCGATGCCGTTGGCCTTCAAAAGCTCTTTGGCTTTTTCCAGCTCAGCCGCATCGGCCTTGGGGGCAGGATCGCCAGCCGGTTGGCTTGCTTCCTTGAGCGCATCGGGCAGGACGCTTTTCAGCGTTTCGGCCACCAGCGCTTGGACCTCATCTTTGGTCATGTCAGTCTCCTCGACAGGTTCTTGGTTGGGCGCGCCGGTCAGCGCTTTTATGAGACGTGCGATCAAGCTGATCTCAGCGTCTTTCTCGGTGTAGCGGGGGAGGGCTGGATCATCCGGCCCAGGCTCCATGCGAGCGATCCCAGCCAAAGAGATGCCAGTCAGCTCGCCGGATTTCAGTTGCTTCCAGAGGTCAGGATCACCGATCTGGATGCCTACGGCCCAAGAGCCCTCAGGCTCATCAGGGAAAAGCGGGTCACCTTTGCGCACCAGCCAGGTTTCGGCCACATAGGCCATCTCACTGGTGAATGAGTGCTCGGTGTCGATGTTCTTGAGGCGACCCTCGCGCATGAACTCGGCTTGAGCTTTGCGGATCGTGTCGGCATCGGCGGTGTCGCCGTGCGCATCCTCTTGGTCAGGCGCATAGACTACGCCATAAGCGCGCATCATATCGTCATTTTTGACCACCAAATCGAAAGCGGCGGCGCGCTCACCATCGGCGGCTTTCAAGGTTAGGCCCTTACCCGTGGCCGGTGTTTTGACCAGCGAAAGAAAGCTCACTGAAAGGTCTGTTAGCTTAGCCAAGGCAAGGGCCTCCTCTGGTTTCGTGGCGTCAGGATTTGGCCCGACCTAGATCATGGCGCTCTCCAGTTTTGTCTCCTTGTCGGGCTCACCAACAATTCTGATAATTCACTCTTGCCCGATCAGTTAATGCCGTGCCAGATAGGTGGGCGGGTTCTGGTTTATATCTAAACTTTCAATGCCTTAGAGGGATATTGCCGCTTTATTTTGCGCGGTATCTCTTTGCTCATGAGCAAAGATGAAACCAAACCCGCAGGCTCCGAAACCGAGGCCCAATCCACCGCCGAGGCGGTCACCATCTCGGTGCATAAATCCGAGATCGATGGCTTGCTCACGTCACGGGCCGAGGTCGGCTTGGATGGTGAGTTTCTCTGGCCGATCCCAGTGCGCAATCTCTCAGCGCTTTACCGTGCCAGCGCCGAGCATAGCCGCGCGATCCATGTGAAGGCCGAGGGCGCATTCGGGGGTGGTCTCTTGGGTGAGGCCGAGCGGATCGAGGAGCTTTGCGATACCGGCGCGACTGAGCTTTTCATGTTGCTCGACCTCGATCTCGGCACCTATGGCAATGCATTCCTCCAAGTGATCCGATCCAGCGATGGCGAGCGCATCATCGGCTTGCGGCGCTTGCCCGCGATCACCATGAGCCGCTTTCGCGATGGCTATCTCCAGCGGATCGGTAAGCCCAATGGCGACACCCGCAAGGTGACATTCACCGCCCGCGAGATAGTTCACTTGCGCGAGCCTTGCCCGATGGGGCGGCGCTATGCCTTGCCCACATGGATCGGCGCTGAGGGGATGCTGGAGCTGGCGCTGGCTGCGACCCGCTATAACGCCTCGTTTTTCAAGAATAACGCGATACCTGAGTATGCGATCACGTTCAAAGGCCTGACCCCATCCGCCGCGCAGAAAAAGGCGATCCAAGACTTTTTCCGCAATGAGCACCAGGGGCTCGACAACGCCCACCGCACACTGGTCATGACCACTGGCGAGGAGGGTGAGATCGACATCAAGCGCCTCACCGCTGAGGTCAAAGATGGTGATTTCCTCAAGCTGATCGATGCCGCACGGGATCGCATCCCCGTGGCGCACGGCACCCCCCCGCGCGTCCTTGGCATCATGACCGCTGGCCAGCTCGGCGGCGGTGGCGAGGTGACTGGGCAACTTTTCACTTTTGAGCACCTAACCCTCAAACCCAAGAGAAGGCGCATGCTGGACCAGCTCCGCCCGCTCCTCAAAGAGCTGGGCCTCAAGCCAGGCAATGCCGATGCAACGCTTGGCGCGGGCGAGATCGCATTCCGCCCGCTCGATTTGACCCCACCAGGCGACGACGCCAAGGACCTGCCAGGGCTGGTAAACGCAGGGATCATCACTGCCGAGGAGGCGCGTGTGCTCATGCCCGCTTTGGCCAATTTCGCTCAGAGCGGCTCAGCGGCCTCAGGAGCGCCAGTAGAACGCTCGGCACCATCTGGGTCGATGGATGCCCTCGTGGCCCTCCTGGCGCGGTCCTGAGGGGTCTGAGTGGCAATGGCTAAGCAACCCGTTTCCAATACATCAACAGAGAGCGCCACTGAGGGGCATTGTCCACCTATCCGCACCCCTCACCCAAAAAAGAATGACTTGACGCATTCTCGCGGCTCTCAGCGGCTCTCAGCTACATTCAAGCGCCCAGGACGCCCTCCTAAATTCACAGAGGCTCAAAAAGAGGATGCCTTGGCCCGCTACATGGCCGGTGACAGCACCAGCGAGATCGCGGCGGTGATCGGGTGCTCTGAGCGCACAGTGCGCGCTTGGGCCTCTAAAGGCGATTGGGGCAGTGACTTGCGCAAGCGGCGCGAGACATCGGACGGGATCGAGGCGCAAATCCACCGGCTCAGCCGCGTCAAGAACCCAAGCAACGCCCAGGCGCAACGCCTCGCCATGCTCACCAAGTCATTGGACCGAGTGAAGAAGTCACAACCCAAGCCCAAGCCTCGGCCCACGGTTTCCAATGCAGTCTCATCCGAGGCATTGGCCCGCGTCCTTGATCCCGAATATGGGCTCTATGGGTATCAAACCGAGTTTCTTGAGGATGAGGGCCGGTTCCGCATCATCCTCAAGGCGCGCCAGATCGGTTTCTCCTACGTTGTGGGGCTGGCCGTGCTCCTCGGCGCGATGGCTGGACGCCCTCAGATTGTGGTCTCTGCATCCGAGCGCCAAGCTCAGATCATCCTCGCCTATGTGCGCCACCACGCCGCGCGCCTGGAGGTCCTGATCGATGAGGACAAGGCCAACAAACTCAAGATCATGGGCACTGAGATCGTGGCCATGTCCACCAACTTCCGCACCGCCCAGGGTTGGCCTGGCGATGTTTGGCTCGATGAGTTTGCCTGGGTGCGCAATCAGCGCATGCTTTGGGCGGCGGTGATCCCATCGATCACCGCAATGGGTGGCCGCGTCACGGTGTTTTCCACGCCGTTCTTGCCTGGGTCATTGTTCTGGGAGATCGCCACCAATCACAAAAACAAGCACGGCCATTGGTCGCGCAAAACCATCACCATCGAGGACGCGATCAGCCAAGGTATGCCTTTGCCTGGCGGTCTCGATGAGCTGCGGATGCTCTTTGATAGCGAGAGCTGGGCGATGTTCTATGAGTGCCAGTGGGCCGAGAATGGCTCAGCGCTCTTGTCCTGGGAGCTCCTTCACTCACTCACCGAGGAGCGCATCTTGCCGCATCGCTATGGCCGCTTGCGCGGTGGTGTCGATGTGGGCCGGATCAATGACCGAACGGCCATCGCCTTGGTGGGCCAGGAGGTTGATGGGAAGAAGTGGAAAGATCGCTTTGCCCTGATCCACCACGAAATGCACAAGGGCATGAAATTCGATGCACAGAAAGCCACCATCCATGAAGTTGATGGGCGTTTCGATATTGAGAGCTGGAAGATCGACAAGACAGGCCTCGGCATGCAGCTCGCCGAGGAACTCCACACCGCCAGCCCTGAGCGCTTTGAGGGCGTTTGGTTCTCAGCTCAGCGCAAGTCAAAGCTAGCCTTGAACGTGCTTAAGCTGGCCGAGGAGCGCCGCCTCCTGTTGCCCAATGATCCCGATGTCTTGGCGCAAATGCACTCGATCCAAAAGATCACCAGCGGCACCTCGATCAAGTATGACGCCGAGCGCAATGATGAGGGGCATGGTGACCTTTTCTGGGCCGTTGCCCTTGCCGCCGACGGGCGCGCAAAGCCAGGCGGTGGCGGTGGCGGGCTGGGCGTCGAGGTGCTCTCATGAACCTCCAGCGCATCAGCCTCCAGGTGGCCGAAAAGCTACGCGAGATCGCAACACGTCAAGGCAATGTGCCCTTTGACAAGGGCGATTTGCGCAAGGCGCATGTGGTCGAGCCATCAGGCACCGAGGACGCGATCCTCGCGGCCAATACGCCCTATGCGCGCGCCGTTCACGATGGCAGGCCCGCGCTCACCATCAAACCAAAACGCAAGAAAGCACTCGCCTGGAAGGGCGGGCGGCACCCCGCAAAATCGGTCAAGCAACCCGCCCGCGAGGGCAACCCTTGGCTGGCCCGCGCGGTGGATGAGCTGGAGCGCGAGGGCCTCGACTTTCTCGCTCCAGAGCTTGGCCAAGATGTGGCCGATGAGCTCACGGATGCATTGCGCGCCCGTGGTCTGGCGGTGCGCCAAAGGTAGGCGATCCCGTTCAACTTCAACCCAGCCAAAGGAGAAACTCACATGGCAAAACAGACCCAAGCCCAGAAGAAAGCCGCCGCCAAAAAGGCGGCTGAGGCAAAGGCGCAAGCCACTGAAACCGCAACGCAACCGGCCACCACGGCCACCGCTGAGGCGCAAACCCAAACCATGACCCAAGGCGACACCAACGCCCATGCGCAAGCCGGTGCTGGAGAGACGCAAGGCGCTGGCGATCCGCAAACAAGCGGTGACCAGGAGCAAGCGCAACCGATCCCCACCGTCTTTGACCAAGCCGTGCAATTCTCGATGAGCGGCCATGCCAGTGGGGGCACGGCACCAAACGCCGGTGAGCTCTGGGATGCTTTGGCATGCGAGGCCATGCCGCCCAAGCTGGCCGTGGCCGTGTTTGACTGCGCCGTGCATCAAGGAGCCAAGATCACCGCGATCCTCCTGAGTAAGGTGGGCATCAGCGCTGAGGATGGCAAGGTCGATCCTGAGAGCATCGAGACCCTCGCGGATCGCGATGAGGGCGAGCTGGTGATCCACTTTCTGGCCTGGCGTTTGCGCCGCTACGCATTCACCGCCAATGCGCCATCCAAAATGCGCGAGTGGTCGCAACACATCCTCCAGCTCCAGGCCTTTGTCCTGAGCGATCTGCAAACCGGCTAAGCCCCAAACCTCGAAAGGAATGACCGATGAAACTTATCGCGAATTGGAAATCAGTGGCCAAAACCGCGCATAGCATGTGGGCCTTTTACGCCAGCCTCTTTTGCCTCCTCTTGCCTGAGGTGCTCTTTTGGGGCTTTGAGATCGATACCAATCCCCGTATCTGGTGGGTGCTGGGTGTGGCGCTCCTGATCTATGGCATCATCGGGCGGCTTTGGGATCAGGGCATCGACCGCACCAAGACAAGCTCGCCCTGGATTGTGGGCATGATGGCCCTTGGCCTGGTCGCGGTGCTGGCCATGCAACACGGCACCAGCCTCACCAATGCGGTGACCGGCACCAGCGCGCCGAGCGTGGCGGCCGAGATCGCAACACCGGCATCAGCACCAGCCACCACCGTGGCCAGCGATGCCGCGTTTCTGGAGATCGCGGTGCCCTTTGTCGGGCGTTGGGAGGGCCTCCGTTTGGAGGCCTATCTCGACATCGTGGGCGTCCCTACGGTCTGCTATGGCGAGACCAAGGGGGTGCGCTTGGGTGACAGTTACACCAAAACCGAGTGCGATGAGATGCTTGCCCGCGAGATCATCTCCTATCGCGACCGATTGCGGCCCGCCTTTACCGCCCAAACTCTCGCAAACCGGCTCCCCATCCCGCGTGACGTGGCATTCACTAGCCTAGCCTATAACGTGGGGGTGTCAGGCACCTCAAAGAGCACCGCCGTGCGCCGCTTAAATGAGGGCAGCATCGCCGGGGCATGCACGGCACTCGGATGGTGGAACAAGGCTGGCGGGCGCGTAGTGCGCGGGCTGGTCAATCGCCGCACCGAGGAGACTGAGCTTTGCTTGCGTGGGGTCGCGTAATGCGCGCGCGGATCATGCTGATCGGGCTGGCGGCGGTGGCGATCTTTGCCATTGCCGTTAGCATTTACGGGCTTGGCCGCGAGAGCGCCCAGGTCGATGTCATGAAACAAAATCAGGAGGCAGGAGATGCGGCTGACCAAGCAAGCTCTATTTTTGAGCGCTGCATTGACGCTGGCGGGGTGTTCGACTTTGCAACCGGCCAGTGTCGAGGGCGTTGATCGCGTGATCGGCGATGCGCTCCCAGGGGCGCAAGGTGAAACCATCGAGGACCAAAACCGGATCGATGAGACTGTAGCGCGGGCATGCGCGGCGGGTCTTTACTCGACTGAGCTTTGCAACCTCCACACGATTGCGAGCGCCGAGCGGCGCGCTGAGCTATCCAAAATCAGAGGGGCGGGCGTGTGATGTCGAGTTTTACACAACCTCTCATCGTGACCGCCGTGCAAGGCAAGCCATCTGGCTGGCGGCGCGTCTTGCCTCCTGGCATGCAAAGGCCTCGCTGGAAAATCTGGATCGGTTTTGAATATGCCGTGGGCGATCTGGAAAACCCCACCGAGGTGATCAAGGTGCCTGGCTCTTTCGTATTCGATGGCGCATCAGTGCCCTTGCCGTTTCGGATGCTGGTGCCGATGGCTCACCCAGACTACATCCAAGCGGCTGCGCTGCATGACTGGATGTTGGAGAGTGGCCGACACTCACGCCGGTATTGCGATCAGGTATTCTATGAGGCGCTTGGCGTCTTAGGAATACCTCGTTTTTGGCGGCTTGCAATGTTCTGGGCCGTGCGCCTCGGCGCGGTGCGATGGCATGCGCGGCGCATCATTCAGGGGGTTTCTTGATGGAAGTGAACCTCAAAGACATCCTCACATGGGGTGGCATGGCGATTGGCCTGGTGGCGCAATGGTTCCACCTCAAGGGGCGCGTGGCGATCCTGGAGACAAAACAAGAGCTCCAGAAAGAGCACCATGAGGAGAGCATGGGGCGGATCGAGCGCACACTGGCCCGCATCGAGGGCAAGCTGGATGGCAAAGTGGACAAATGAAAAGGGCGGGCCTGAAATCAGAGCCCGCCCTTTTTGCCTTGTAAATCAGGGCCTTCCTACCCCGCATCAGATCCCGCTAAAAGAAAGCGCCACCGATCTGAAAATCTAGACTATGGCATCACAATCGTCCCGATCAGTGCGTGGCTAAAGCCCTCCGAAAGCGAAGCGTTTGACACATCGGAAAGCACGATATCGACCTGACCACGGCGCTCCAAATCGAAGTCCTCCGACGCCAGAACAGGAATGGCCGAGCCATTTGCAAAGACGCTCGACAGCCGCAGTTTCATGGCATCGGGCAGATCGTTTTGAAGGCTGGCGCTGAGCAAGGGTCGGATTTCATTGCGCGCGAACTGTGTGAGCTCCTCAGGTATCGCAGCCTCAAAGGCACGGATACCGTCCCCATTCTGAAAGATGCCGACCACAATCAACCCAGGATCATCAGAATAAACACCAATATAGATAGGCTGATCGCTATCGGAGCTTTGGTTTGCGATCTCGTGAACAACCTCCGCAGGCACTCGGAAGTTTGCAACGTCGCTAAATCCGCGCTTATCGCACCCAAGGCTTTCGGCTTGACCATATGCGGCAGTCAAGGCAGGCGTAAGCCCCTCGATGGACGCCTCGCACTGACTGGCGCTGCTGATCTCGAAAGCCAGCACCATTGGCGTCGTCAGCGCCTCACCTGTTTCATAGACCTTTAACAGGTCCGAGGTGAAAAGGTCTGCCTCCACCCAAAGGTTGCATGCTGACAGCGATAATGATGCGCACACTGCTATGATAAATCGTTTCATTTTGTTCCCCTAAACTGTGCGTGATGCACTCTACTTGGCGCTCGCCAAGCCTTCAATGCTAAGCCTCACCCGAAAAATGCCACCGTGATGGTGCGGCACCGGAAGTGATAGGGCGGGCTTGCGATGTCGCTGGGCAGGTTTTCATCAGCGATCTCACTCAGGTCCACATCATCATCGCTATTCATGGCCCATGCGGCCTTGGCACGGCGCTCATCGCGCTTGCTCATGGCGTCCAGATACTCGCTTGCTTGGGCGCGCATCTTGGTGACCTCGATGATCCGACCGTGCATCTGGCGGCATATCTCGGTGGTGCCCTCATCTATCTGGGCGCGGACCTTGACACGCTCGATGCCCGCCCGCTCATAGCCAGACACCCGCCCGATCTCGCGCGTTTTGGTGGCGGTGTGATCGGCGAGCATCTCCCAATAGACGCGGCTCCTATCGGTCATGCCCGCAAAGTCCTCGGCAAAACGCTGGGTCAGCCCCTCGCGGGTCATGCCCTCGGTGAAATAGTCCTCAAGGATTTTGGCAATGGTGGTCTGGGTGCGGATGTTCCAGCTATTGCCCACCCAATAGAGGTTGCCAGTCTTGAGCACATCGAGGGCATCGAGATCGGGGCGGGCAAAGGCGATGGCAACACCCGCCGCCTGGCCAACCTCCTCAGCGCCCGTGCGGAATAGCGCATCCGTCAAGTTTATCACCGGCTCACGCATGGCGGCGGCAATCGCCTCAGGCCCCACCGAGGCCTCCAGGACGCGCATGATGGCATCACCATCCTCGCGGGTGAACTTGCCTGGCCCAAGGTCTCTCAGACGGTCCAGGGCGGCGGCTATGCCCTTGCGCATGGCATCAGACCAGGCATTGGTCATGCCCGTCTGGAGCTCGCCATAGAGGCGCTCATAGGCCTCGGCATCCTTGATCACCACCGAGCGCGCTAGGCGGCGCGTGGCGGCGCTTTTGATTGCATCCTCAGCCAGGCTCATGAGATCACCTCTGGCACCGTGCGATCATGCTCGATGGCTTTGTCAGCGCTCATCGTGCGCCAGTCGGGCCAGACCCGTTGCTCATTGCGGCCTTGCTTGGCGGTGATCATTTGCGTGGCAACATATGGGATGCGCTCCCATTCAACGCCTGAGGCCTCAAGCGCGCGCCACAAGCCATCCAGGGACAGGAGGACCAGATCGACAAACTCGGTCGCGGCATCAGCGGCATCCACCCCATCCTTGAGGATTTCTTTCTCGATCTCTTTGCGGATGTGATCGCACACCCCTTTGCGGCGCTCTCCAGGGCCATAAGTGGCGCGGCTGAATGCCATTTGCCGTGTCAGGTGTTGCTCAAGGTTGGTCATGATTGGTCCTTTCGTTTGGAAGTCTGTGGAAGTCTCTGGAAGGCCAGCTCAATTCCAGATCGGCCAGATCGGGCCGAGATGGGGCGGGCTATTGAACGGTGGGCCGCTTTCTCTGGTGCGGCACCTCTTGCATGGTCAGGATGAAATCGATGCCCTCGACCTCGACCACGATGCCGATCAGGTTGCCATCCTCTCTGAGGCTGAGGATTTCTTGGGGCAGTTGGCCGGTGCCAAGAGGCTTGAGCGCCTCAGCTATTTTGACCGCGTTGGGGAGGTGTTTCATGGGGTTTCCTACTCTTTGCCATCAGCTCGGCGCATGCGCCGGATGTTTCTATTCATGATCCGCTTGCGCTCGGCCTTGAGCTCTTTGAGCGCTTGCTCGCGGCGGATGATGCGGGCCTGGAGGGTGCCGAGGCGCTTGAGCTCCTCCTCGGTCGCATGGGCGGTCCAGGGCGCACCACATTCAAAGGGCTCAATCTCCAGATCAGCGCGCGGGCCAATCACCTCAAAGAGGCGCACGGCCAGATCATCGAGGGTGAGCGCGTCATCATCAGGCGCGCCATTGTGCCCGATCCCCGCCAAGGGTTGTGCAGCGGGTGCCGCTACACGGCCCTTGCCTCTCGCCACCATTTTAACTGGCTTTCGAGGTGTCAGCGGTTTCAAAGAGATCGGGCGCAGGTGCCTTTTTCGAGCTCTCATATCCGCGCAATTCTCGATCCTCGATCTCCTCCCAGGTGGAGAAGCGATGGCCGCATATGCGGCATTGGCGATAGCGTTGCTTGAGGGTTCCGGCTGGCTTGGTCGCATAGACGTAGGCGCGGCCACCGCATTTAGGACACTGCATTGCCGCCCCCCTCATTGGTGTCCTGGCGCTCGGCCACCCATACCTCCAGCCCCATGATCACCTTGCTCGCTTGGGTCCGGCTCAGGAACTTTGTGGAGCTCACCTTGGCGGTGCGCTTCACAAAGGACCGCAAGCGCTCATCCTCCAGGCCTTGCGCCCAACCCATTGCACGGCCAAGCGCCGCGATCTTGGCCCACTGGGATGATGTGGGGCGCTCCTCGCCATTGGCCGTGGGGCCTTTGCCGCCAATGGATCGATCAGGGATCAGGCCATCCTTGCGCATCATCTTTATCAGATCGATGCGCTGGCCGGTGGTCAGCTTGCCCGCCGAGCGTTTGCCAGTGTGGCGCTCCAGCCAATCCTCATAGGCCTCGCGGCCATCGCCCCCTTTTGAGACATCACCAAAGAGCCGCTTAGCTCCGATGTGGATCATGGCCAGATCGCTATTGCGGCGCTGTGGCGATGTCTTTGGGTTGCTCATATCAAGTCCTCATCAATGGCGAGCTCAGCGCCATTCCAATTTAATTTGTGCTCAGGCGATCCCTGGGAGCGGGAGCTCCTCTTGGTCCACCATCACGAAAGCCTCGCGGATGTGCGCTGGCAGGGTTGCAAATTCGACCGACCAATCACCTTTTGCGGGAGTGATCAAGCGCATGTCAGCACCGCACCAAGAGCGCCCCTGGGTGGCGCGATAGGCCATGCGGCGCACATGCTTGCGGGTGAGGCCTGAGACCTTGGCGATCTCGGTGATGGTGACGTGTTGCGGGGTCATGTCTCGAAATCCAACTCATCGATGAGCGCATCGACCGCATCGAGACTTGCGATCAAAACACCGTCCTCGCTCAAGGCCTCTTTACGGACACCGGCTAGGGTGCGCTTGAGCTTGACCGTGACTGCATTCTCCAGCGCCGCCAGGAGCTCGACTTTCTCCTCACACGCTGTGCAATCATTCCGCTCGCCCCACTCATTCACAAAGGGATCATCCTGGCTAAATATGCCCGCCACATCGCTCTCGACGTAGGGCTTGAGCCACTCGATCCGCCCCACGACATCACCATCTAGGTGGAGCTCTCCTGAGGTTGTGATCTTGATCTCTGACATTCCGTTTCTCCTCGATGGTGCCACCGCGCTGAGGGAGGATCGGCGCGGTGGCGACTGGTTAGGCGACGTGATCAGCCAGGCCCTTGAGGACCTTCACCGAAACAACAGTCTTGGCGGCGATGTCGATCTCCTCACCAGTCTTGGGGTTGCGGCCCTTGCGGGCGGCGCGTTCTTTGGTGTCGAGCTTGAGTAAGCCTGGGATAGTCACATCCTCACCCTCGCCGAGCGCCTTGGATGTGACGTTGGCCAGGGATGTCAGGACCGCATCAACGGTTGCGGCGGTTTCACCGGCATCGGCTGAGATGGCTTTCAAAAGGTCTGCTTTTGTCATGGTTTCTTACCTTGTGTTGTGGCCGTTTTGGCCGTTGGGTTGTGGCTCGGTTAGACCGATGCCAGGTCCAGAGGGATCGCCTTGCGGCCACCCTCAAGATCGGTTTCATAGAAGCGGATGTAGCTGCGCGATCCGGTCACTCGAACGGCATCAGAGATCGCATCCATCGCCTTGGCCCAGATCGGATCATCGATCTCCAGGCGGCGAAGGCCGAGCACTCGGCCCGTGTCGATGTTGCGCTCTTTGTTGACGCGGAAAGCGTCATTCACCAGCACCTTGATGTTGTTATTGGAGCCCTTGGACCACTTGGCGATGCACTCATCGATCAGCTCTTTGGCCGCTTGCAGCTCGACACCGAAATCGATGGTCTCAGAGACTTGGACCTGGACCATCATCTCACCGTCATAGGAGCGCAGGGTCATGTTGCCCTTGGCACCGCCTTTGGTGGCACCGTATTGATCGGCGATCATGGCGCGGAATGCCTGGGCATCGCCCATCGCATCGGCCTTGAACTTGGCAAGCTGGGCGCTCACGGCCTTGGCCTGATCGATCAGGCGGCGCACCGTCTTATCCTCTTGGATATGGGCGGGCTTCACCTTGTTGATGGGCATCAGAGCGCCCTCGGCGTTCTTCATATAACCCTTTGGGATTTCATCGTTTTGCATTGTCTTTCCTTTAGTTAGACGTTGGAGATAACGGCGGGCTCTGGTTTGGCTGGAGGGGGCGCAACAAGCTCGCCATCCTCCAAGAGGAGATCGGCAAACCATGCGAGGGCGAGGACCTCATGCTGGCTCAGCATGCTCCAGCCTCGCGCGGTTGCCTTCACCTTGCTCTTGGCGCGCACCGCCATGCGCGTGAGCTCCTCAGCGGTGATGCTCTCTGGGCCACCACTGGCCGACAGGTCATAGGTGATCGAGGATAGGCTCATGATGCGCCTCCCACGGTTTCTGGCAGGGCATATCCCGCCTCACGCGCCAGGCGGCGCACGGTGGTCACAAGGCGGCTGGCCTCAAGGCTCATCGCGCCATCACCGCAATCGAAATCAGCATTGAGCTCCTCATCCATCTCCAGGGTCTCCAGAAGGTGGGCGAGATCAGCATCGAGCGGCTTGAGCTTGGCTTGCATGGCCGTTGGGATCGGATAGCCCGCCGCGATAGCGCTCATCTTGAGCGCATCAGCGGCCTTGTGGAGCCGATCAGCGGCGGTGAAGGGTGCGCCATCGAGAGCATAGGTTGCGGCAACCGAGATCAGCTCTTGGACGTTTTCAGGAAAGGCCATCATCAGCTCCTCCCCGCCATCCATGCGGCGGCGGTCTCGACCACGCGCTCATCGATCTTGGTGAGGCTCTCATTGGCCATCAGGCGCTCGCATGCATCGGCCAGCTCAAGCGCTGAGCGCCACTGGCCCTGGGTCAGGATGCGGAACCGCTTGGCGGTGCCTTTGGTGACCTGGCCAAAGCGTGGCGCGATCACATAGGCGGCGAGCTCGACATCATCGGTGATGGGTTTCATCAGCACCTTTTTGGCCCCGATCCGCTGGCGAAGCTGGGCAAGATACACCCGCACCCGCGCCTCGATCAGGCGCTTGGCCAAGATGTCAGTGCCCGCCAGGATTAGACCCGCGCCACCGATGTCAGACAGGCCGCGCAGCTTTTCGAGGGTGGCCCATTTGAGCTGATTGGCCTCATCGATGATGATCAGCTTGCCAGCGCACTCGCCCTTGATCTTGCGGAACAAGGTGGGCGCGGTGCCGCTCACATCGAGGCTTGCTCCGCGCGCGTTTAAGCCCATTGCGATCTCCTCCAGGAGGGCCTTGTCACCCATGTCCATCCAGCACTCGACCCGCACCCCTTCAAACTCATCCGCGAGCCAGTTGGTCAGGGTGGATTTGCCGGTGCCTGGATCGCCGGTGATCTGGCCGATCTTGCTATATGGCCGAGCCTTGAGCACGGTTTGACACATCTCAAACGCTTGCTCGGCCTGGGCGGTCTTAATGAAATCGCTCATTCCTCATCCTCTGCAAATTGGAACCCAGCCAGGACCTCATTGGGGCCTGTTTTCCATTGCTCGACTGGGCCTTTGGGTTTCTTGTTTTCGGCCTCATCCAAGAGCGCCTTGCGGCTCTCCCCTTGCATGCGGGCCATGCGGTCGATGATCCCAGCGTCCACAATCGCGTTGACTGGGGCCTCTGGTGCATCGGGCATGTGGGCGATGTGGCGCTCGGTTTCCTCGGTGAGGCTGAGGAGGGCCACATGCTTGCGCTTTTCGGCGATCTGGCGGCGGAATGCCTTTTTGCGTCGATTGAGCTCATAGGCACCCTCACTATCGAGCACCCCATAGGTTTTCTCAGGGAAGGCTTGGCAAATGATCTCACCATCGACCAAGCAGAACACAAATTCAGGATTGAACGCTGGCACTTTGACAGTGATTTCGTGATCAATCCCTAAGAGCTCATCCGCATAGAAATACATGGTCTCGCCACGGCGCGGCGTATAGCTGATCCGCCCGCGATCCGGTGTGCGCTGGACTTCATTGGAGAACGCCAGAGCCATGACCTCAGGGCTAGACAAGACAGCCTTGCCCCAGCCATTTTTGATGAACCCGCGCAAAGCCTCGTTGGGGCTTTTGCCGCGCATTTTGGCACCTTGCTGAGGCCGCTTGTGATACCACTCCAGAGCCTTGCCAGCGATCTCCAGGAAGTCACGCGCGTTGCCCTTGAACGCTATTGGGTCTTTGCCCTTCGCGTGGGTCTTTTTGTTCATGCGGTCGCCAGCGGTCCAGCCTTCGATTGTGGCGAAGAAAACTTGCTCGATGTTACCAAAGGCACCCTCGATGCCTGGCTTGCCTTTCGCGTTGTAGGGGAGCGAGCGCACAATGGCTTTGCCTTGCTCCATCACGCGCTTGTTGACCTCTGGATCACCGTCGAGATCAGCGACTTTCATGCCACCCTTGGAGACCTGAGAGAGCTCGGTGAAGCCATCAATCATATCATCCCAAGAATATTCTGATCCGTTGTCGAGGTAGAGCAGTTGCGGAAGCCCCCACTCATCGACCATCGCCTCAAAGCTCTGGGCCACATGCTCGCGCCGGATGCCCTCACCAGGCTCCAATAGTGCAAACGTCATATGAATTTCGTTGGTGGCCACATCATACCAAGCAATCGCCTTGGGATAGACCACTGTGCCATCCTCGCGGCGCATCATGATGTCCACGGGGTGGACGTCACCCACGACAATCTGGCGCGGCAAGAGACTGTTATAGTTGCGGCGTATCGACGGGACATAATAGTCTTGGAACACCGCGTTATCTTTGTCCTGGATCGCTATCAGCTTGAGATCGCGGTCACGCTCCACAAGGCGGCGGCTGACACAGCACACGCCAAATTGCGTCTTGGTGCTGGCCTTGTCGCCAGACCTACCCAGCGGCAAGGCTTCAAAGTCGATCACTTTTAGGTCGCGACTGATCTCGATCAGCTTGGTGGTGGATTTCTCAGTGATTGTGCGCCAGCCGCGCTCGCCAGAGGCCCAAAGTGATTGGATGTGCGCAGTGAGCTCATCACTCACCCTCGCATGAGTGGTCTCATCAATATGGCGCTCAAAAAAAGCGTCCCATGCACGGCTCACCGTTTTCCGCTTTGCGCCCGTATCGGCGCGCGTCTTGCGGATCAGGCCACTTAGCCCCTCAGCCTCATAAGCTTTGATCCAGTTGTATACTGTGGCGGTGGTGAGCTTTTTGCGTTTGCCGCTAGGCAAAAGGCGCGCCACACCAGCAATCTCGCTCACGGCGGCGGCGCGCTCTGGCGAACCGCTGGCATGATTGAGCGCAGGCTGGATCACATCCAAACGCCACCGCGCTATCGACAGCGCCTTTTGATACTTAGCGTCCGGCTGATATTTCTGGTCAGGCACCATGACGGTTTTGCCCGTGATGGGATCAACCTTTTCATGCAGTTTGATGCCGCGCTGGAGATACCATGTCTCTTTGAGCTCGTGGGGCAACTGATCCACAAATGCCAAGAAGGTCTTTCCGCCCCGCCCGACATTCGATTTGACGCCCTTTATGAGAAGTGGAAATCCGCCAAGGCGCTTCACTTGAAAAGCGTATTGGATGGTGCGCAACGGCAAGCCGGACAACTCTTGCAATTCAGCAGTTGTGATCCATAAATCATCTTGCGTTAGATTTGCGTTAGTAGTTGCGTTAGTCGGTTCTTGATCCTCGGCTAACGCAATTACATTTTCAGCGGCTATCTGAGCGCAATCCGCATCGAAGTCATTTGAAACTTTGCCCATGCCTACTCAGCTCCAAAAGCTGCGATGCGCTCGACATAGAGGTCAACTTCCCGACCAAGCTCACGATAGATTTCCTGAACCTCAGCGAGACTTACGCCAGACAAGATGCATCCAGCCAACTCACGGGCCAACGCCGATGAGAGCAGTCCCGCCACTTCTATTGGAAGCGCATGCTCTTGGATGAGGTCTGAAAGGTCCTCATGCACGGCGTCACGCGCACCATCAGCTATGTCAATTTTCACTTTAGGGTGAAGGATTGGGCGTGTGTTGGCAGGCATCGGAGCCTCCTATCGCGAAATTGATCGGCGGGATGCGCGAGGGGCAAAACTATAGGAACCCGTGTCAGCGCTGGTGCGAGTGCGGCAGGGATTACACATGCGGTTGTGCGCTCCCTCGCTCATGAATGGGTCGGCGCACGTCATGCATTTGCGGCGCTTGTGACCATCAGTGCGCTCCAGCTTATCCCGCATGTTTTCAGCATCAGCCCGATGCGTGACGGGGCCATAAACGCAAACACCGTTGCGCATCACACGCAGGTTGCGGCCCGATTGCTTGATCTCAAAACCGGCCCTCATGCTGAGCCCTCGCAACCATGCGCCATGATCTTGGAGAGCATGCTGGTATAGGCCCGCTGGGCGATCCGGTTGATCGCATCTATCTGGTGAGGCTGAGCGCCCGCGCCAGCATAGATGCCCATCATATCGCCAAAGGCCTCGGCCAGGGCGAGGAGTATCTCCTCATGGGTGGGCACACGGCCTAAGGATCGCTCAAGGCACTCCTTGGCCTCCATATGCGCCTCAAAAGCCGCGCTTTGAATGTGGTCAGGAACGTGGCTCATCATCCGCACTCCCGCTCAAACGCTTCCCGCATCAGGATGTTGGAGAGCTCGGTGAGCTGATTACCCGCAAAGCGCAGCACCGCCGCCGCGTCGGGGTCTGTGATCTTCATCAACAGAGCCAGCGCAAAGTTGGCCTTCTCTTTATCTGACAGGCCTTTGAGGGCCTCCTCCGCCGTGGCGCGCTGAGCGCACTCGAATTGTTTTTGTTGGGTCAGGTGGGTCATGCCGCGACCTCAGAGAGGCGCTTGGCCTCTGCCTCAATGCGGGCGCGGTAGCTGAGCGCTACGACATCGCGGCCAGCATCGTTAATCAAGCGCGAGAGGATTGCTTTGCCGCGATCCCCGCCAGATTGACCATAGGTGGCTTGGCGCGCACTGCTGCGATTGATTTCATTGTCTTGGCACCATGCATCAAAGCTGGTGCCCTTTGCCTTCAAAACGCCAGCAATGACCTCATGCAGGATCACTCCAGGCTGGAACATATTGTCAGAAAGTGCCATATCTTGCCTCATGTCTCGATTGTGCCGTGGTGGCATAAGTCAGAATATGACCAATAGTTACACCTTATGCAAGGGGAGTATTGACCATTATGGGCAATTTTTGGATAAATGACTGAATTTAATGATAATATTTCCCAAATTAGGAGAAATATGGGGCTATCTCGCGAAGCATTTGCCGAGCCGCTTGGGGTGTCGCCTGACAAAATTCGCCATATTGAAACGGGAAAGCAGAGAGCCGATCACGAAGTCTTAGGAGCGCTGCGGACTGTTTACGGAGTGGACCTCAATGAGCTCTTTGAGGGTAAGATTGGTTCCGAAACCAACACGGCGAACTCGCCGTCATTTGTGACGGTTCCGAAATACACCGTTTCCGCAAGCGCTGGTAATGGCGGCTCTTTCGTCTCTGATCCTCTGGAGATTACGCATTATGCGTTTCAAGAGAGCTGGATCAAAGGCAAGGGCCTTGACCCCAAGATGCTCCACATTGTGCGCGTCAAGGGTGACAGCATGGAGCCCAAGCTGGTCGATGGTGATCTGATTTTGGTGGATCGCGCCCAGGCAATGCCATCCGATGGCAGCACATACGTGGTGCGTATATGGGATGAGCTGGTGGTCAAGCACGTCCAGAGGACGGGCAAGGATAGCATCTCATTGATCAGCGCCAATAAGGTTTACCCACCGCGCGAGCTCGATCTCCCATTGGATGAGGCCAATTTTGAGATCATTGGGCGTGTGGTCGCATCAATGCATGAATGGCCATAGTTGATGCCGCGTTTGGTGACTTGCGGCATCAAGCGGCGATATTCTAAAATAAAGCGTGCCGCTCTTGCTAATCGGCCAATTTTGCCCGCGTTTGTCGGATCGCCCATAAACAAAGGCCTTTCAGAGATGAGCCCTTTCATGCATTCCAATTTAGAACGTGCTCACCATTCCAATTCATTCCGATCCCCCCCATTAGGGACGCCTCCGGCGGGAGTATTTTTACAAAGATGAAGGCCTATTGGTTGATGGCGATGGCGTAGCCCGCGGCGCCTGCAACGATAGCTCCAACGATCACGGCGAAGGCGATTTTCCATGCGGAATAGGGACGTTCGCCTTGCACGCGCCCGGTTTGGCCGTTGACGACGAAGCGGTAGGTCTCGCCGCGGTATTTGTAGGCGGCCAGCCAGACGGGCAGCAGGATATGCTTGAAGGTCACATCGCTGAGCTGCGTGTCGATATTGTGGACGCGCTGGCGGTCGCCGCCGATATCCATGCGCACGTCGCGTTCGATGATGCGGTCCATGTAATGGCGGGCCTCTGTGAAACCGTCGGACAGTTCGACCGTGTAGCCTTCGGCGCGGAAGCCTGCGAGGAATTCGGGCAGGTAGGGTTCCAGATAGCTTAGATCCCACGGTTGCAGTGCGTCGGTGAAGCGTTTGGGCAAGGACTTTGAGGCCAGTACCAGCACGTCATCAAAGAAGCGCGACACGCGGCCTGAGGCGGCGGACCAGCGGGTCCGACGTTCTTGGCGGGTGCGCATTTTGCCGTCGATACGGACTTTTCTGGTAACGTAGTAATCATCGCCGCGCTGGCCGGAATAGCGCGAGGCTGTGCCTGCGTCATAGGTCCAGTAGGGCACGTAGATGCCTTGCATCTTGCGGCCCTTGCGAGCGTAGTCTTTCAGCCCGTTCGGGGCGAACCAGAGGCTGCCGAGCCAGCCGTTCATCGCGGCCTTGGCGGCGCGTTCATCCAGCTGAAAGGGCAGCACGGCCTTGGGTTTGATGTGGCGATGTGTGCCGGTGTCGGTCACGACGGGGGTGGCGCAGAACGGGCATTCCTTGGCGTGGGTGTCGGCATCAAATTCGGTCTGCGCGCCGCAATTGGGACAGGCGAGAACGCGGGTTTCCTCGATCTCGGCCTCGGGAAGGCGGGCCTCTAGGGCGGCGCGGAAATCAAGCTCCTGGATCGCGGCTGTGCCGGAGGGTTCGACGATTTGCTGGGTGTTGCCGCAATGATCGCAGATCAACGTGTTTTCCCCGGCGGCAAAGCGGAAGTCAGCCCCGCATTGATCGCAGGGAAAACGGTGATCTTGGACGGATGTTGGGACGACTTGCATGCGTCAGGAAGCCTTCGGCGCGGATATTTGTTCCAAAATGAAACCAATCAGGCTCCGGGTGGTGGCGGGGGGAGGATGGTGAAAAGTTGCGCGAGTTCAGCGACCTCGTCGGCGGTTTTCCAGCCGTCTTGCCCTGCGGTCCACACATGGGTGTCGCGGGTGAGCGTGCCGTCCTGGGCCATCTGGCCCATGCGGGCTTTGGAGAAGGGGCCTTTGGTCTGGCCGTTCTCGGCGATGTGCCAGACATGTTCGACGGGCGGCGGTGGCGGGGCCATCTGGGGCTGCATCTGG
Organism: Cognatishimia sp. MH4019; assembly: GCF_020177595.1. Classification (GTDB taxonomy): domain Bacteria; phylum Pseudomonadota; class Alphaproteobacteria; order Rhodobacterales; family Rhodobacteraceae; genus JAHTBL01. Next base: position 104,093 of record NZ_JAHTBL010000007.1, read on the forward strand.
CCAGCCATCGCGATGCCCATCCCCATGCCGAGGCCCGCGCCCATGCCGCCGCCGCCATTTGGGTTCTTGGCGGCTTCGGTCATGGCTTCGGCCGCGGAATATTGGGTGAAGCGGCCCAGATCGCCAGCAATGCCCGCAGAGGTGCGTTTGTCGAGGGCGGCTTCGACGGAGGCGGGCAGAGAGATGTTTTCGATGTAGAGTTCAGGCAGGGTCAGCCCGTATTCGGCGATCTGTTCGGAGATTTTTTCGGCCAGCGCTTTGCCCAGCTCGGCGGTGTTGGCGGCCATGTCGAGCACAGGGATGCCAGAGCCCGCGATCAGGCGCGAGAAGGCCTGCACGATGATGTTGCGGATCTGGTAGCTGATCTCGTCCATGGTGAATTTACCATCGGTGCCGACAATTTCGATCAGGAACTTCGCAGGGTCGGTGACACGGACGCTATAGGTGCCGAAGGCGCGCAGGCGGACCGGTCCGAATTCCGGGTCACGGCACATGATCGGGTTTTTGGTGCCCCATTTCAGATCGTTGAAGCGCGTCGTGTTGACGTAGTAAATCTCGGACTTGAAGGGGCTGCGGAAGCCGTGATCCCAATGGTTCAGCGTCGTCAGGATCGGCATGTTGTTGGTCTCAAGCATATAGAGACCGGGGGTGAAGACATCGGCCAGTTGGCCTTCATGCACGAAAACGGCGGCTTGGCCTTCGCGCACGGTCAGCTTGGCACCGTATTTGATCTCGTGGCCTTCGCGTTCAAACCGCCACACCATGGTGTCGCGCGTGTTGTCGGTCCAGTGGATGACGTCGATGAACTCTCCGCTGAGGAAATCGAAAATGCCCATGGGAATGGTCCTTCTTTGCTATCGTTTCAACGCTTTGGCAGCGCGATTTTCAGTGCGGTCATAGGCAATGAGCGCCTTGAACGGGCTGAGGTCGGTATCGGGATCTTTGCCGTCTGCGAGGCTGTAGATATGTTCAAAATACCAGCCGACACCGGCCCAGGCATTCAGATCGCGCAGGAATGAGATGGGAGAGGTCGGGCCGAAAAGCCCGCGCCCGATATTGAGATCATCATCGCGGCTGTCGAGCCGGTCTTTCGTACCCGACAGCAGGTCGGCGGCACCGTCAGGTCTTAGGATCAGCGGGCGGCCCAGCCCGATCAGATCGACGCCATCGCCGAGTGCGCTTTCCATCGCCGCGCGGGAGCGAAAGCCACCGGTCACCATCAGGGGTATCGTGGTGGCGGCGCGGAGTTTCGGAACGAAATCAAGGAAATAGGCTTCGCGGGCCAAGGTGCTGGCGCGCTTTTCCTCGGCCTTCGGGTCCTTGCGTTCAAAGTCGAACATGCGGGGCTGTTCGTAGTTCCCGCCCGAGACTTCCAAGAAATCGCAGCCTGCGTCTTCGATCCATTTGGCAACCTGAACGCTGTCATCTTCGGAAAAGCCGCCCTTTTGAAAGTCGGCGGAGTTCAGCTTGACCGAGACGATGAAGGGCGCGGCGCAGGCGGCGCGGATCTCGGCAACCACCTCAACCAGAAGGCGGGCGCGGTTCTCAAGAGAGCCGCCATAGGCATCGGTGCGCCGGTTGGAGAGCGGGCTGAGGAACTGGCTCATCAGGTAGCCATGGGCGGCGTGCACCTGCACACCGTCAAAGCCTGCGTTTTGCGCGATGCGGGCGGCGTTGAGAAAGCGCTTCTTGACTTGCGCGATCTCATCAAGGCTGAGCGGGGTTGGTTTGCCGAAACGGCCATTGCCCATTTTCAGGCCAACATCCGAGGCGGATTTGGGTGTCGGGTTGACGGCCTTTTGCGTCTGGCGGCCTGCGTGGTTGAGCTGCATCACGATCAGCGCGCCGTTTTCTTTACCGGCGGCTGCCATATCGGCAAGCGCCGCCAGCGCGGCGTTGGATTGCGCATCCTCGATGGCAAGGTTCGCGGGGCGTTCCAGATGCCAGCGGTCCACATGGACATTGCCGGTGATATTCAGGCCGACACCGCCAGCCCCCCAACGGCGATAGAGCGTGGAAAAGCACTGATTGGCGTGATTGTCGCCCGCTGCCAGACCTTCGGTCATGGCGGCTTTGACAAGCCGGTTGGGCAGCACCGCGCCGCAAGGCAAGGTCATGGGCTGGGCCAGAGGATCGCTCATGCGGGGCCCCCAAGCAATTCGGCGGCGATGACTTCGGCTGTGGGCCGCGCTTGATCGACGGTCATGCCTGTTTTCATGCGCGGATCATAAAGGATGCGCAGCAGCAATTCGTCATGGGTGGTCAGGCGACCAAATTCTTCGTCATCATTGAAGATCGACGGGCGCGCGGCGGCGCTATCATTGGCCAAGCCAAGGGCTTGCGCGATTTCCTCGTGCAGGCAGGCGGTCCGCAGGATGTCGGGATGTTCGGCACGGATCACGGCAAGGGCGCGGTCATAGCTGCCCTCGTTGCGACCCACCGACTGGCTAAGCGCCACGCAGAAGGTCGAGCGTGGCAGGTTCACGATGCGATCCAGCGCAGAGCGGGTGATGCCGGGCGCGAGCTGTTGCAGGCGCGGGCCGTAAGCGCGGCGTTCATCTTCGTGCAGGATCAGGACGTGGAAATTGGCGTTGCGTTTGGACAGGCGAATGGGCAGGCCGGTGAGCCGTGACAGGCGCTGGGTAAAGCGCTGAATTTCGGCCCGGTCGGCTTTGCGCTTGGCTTCGGGGACACTCGCGCCGAATTCGACCGCCATGACGATGGGTTTGGACCAGCGGCGCAAGACGGATGCGCTTTCGACGCGGGCCAGTGCATTCGCGCGCTCGGTATATTCGTTGAACATCGCGATGCGGGTGAAGTTTTCGACCAGCTGGCGTTTGTTGAAAGGCGTGTCCGCGCCCCCGCCATCCTGACGCAGAAGGCCTTGGACCAGCAGGTCATTTTCGACCCGCGTATAGTAGCGCTCGAGCTGGAGACTTTCGGCAGAGCGTTCGGGCGTGGGCTTGGGCGCAGTGGCGGCCAGACCGGGCGGACGGGCCTGCGGTTTGGGCGAGGGCGGCACAGGCTCGCAGGCAACAAGTGCGAAAAGCGCGGCCGTTCCTGCGATCCATTTGAGTGCCGATCTCATGCCTTTAGCCAGCCGCTGTGCCGATAGTGTCGCCTGTGCCGGTCTTGCGGGACTTTGCGGCGGCGAGTGTGTCGCGCAGCTCTGTCTCCATCTTTTGCAGCTCAACCTCGGCTTCGGCGCGGCGCGCCTTGCCCGCATCGGCGATCTGCAGCGATTCCTCGATGGTGGCGACCAGTTCGGCGTTGGCGGTCTTGACCGCTTCGATGTCGAAGACGCCGCGCTCCATTTCCTCGCGGACGACCTTGTTTGCTTCGCGCAGGTTCTTGGCGTTGGCGGTGAGCAATTCGTTGGTCAGGTCATTGGCGCCGCGCACGGCCTCCGCCGCCTCGCGGGAGCGCTGGATCGTGACGGCCTGTGCCAGCTGGGTTTCCCAAAGAGGGACGGTGTTGACGAGGGTCGAGTTGATCTTGGTGACGAGAGACTTGTCGTTTTCCTGCACCAGCCGGATCGACGGGAGCGATTGCATCGTCACCTGACGGGTCAGTTTCAGGTCATGCACGCGGCGCTCCAGATCGTCACGCGCGGCGCGCAGGTCGCGCAGTTCCTGCGCTTTCATGACCTGGTTTTCTTCGGAGGCGGCTTCAACCTCACGCTCTTTGTTGGGGATCGCGGTTGCATCCAGTTCTTTGATCTTCTCTTCTCCGGCGGCGATATAAAGCGCCAGTTCATCATAGAAGGTCAGCGTTTTTTCATAGAGCACATCCAGCGATTTGATGTCCTTAAGAAGCGTGTGTTCGTGCTTGAGCAGCTCATCGGTGATGCGGTCGATCTGGTCTTGCACGTCCTCGAACTTGGCGACGAATTTCGCCATTGGGGCCGCGCGGCCCAGCAGTTTTTCCCACCAGCTGCGCTCGCGGCGGACGTCCAGTTCAGAGATGGAAAAGCCACGGATCGTGGTCACGATGTTACGCAGGCTGTCGCCGGCGGGCCCGACGTCCTTGTTGCGCACATCCGACAGCATCGACTGGCTGATCTGCTGCAATTCGGCCTGGGCGGCGGAGCCAAAGGAGATGATCGACTGGGTGTTCTCCATATCAATCTCGTCCATGCGCTTTTTGATGGCGGCGGTCTGGGTCTTGTTGGCCTTCTCCATCGGCACGATATCCGTGGCCGGGGTCGGTTCCGGCAAGACAACCGCGTTCAGCTCTTCCACAGCGGCGAGGGTTTTCTCGGCCTCTTTGCGCACATTTTCATCCATTTTGGGGCTCCCTGGTTACTCAGTTCTGACACCTTCGCGGGCGAGGCGCTCGCGCAGGACGTCGATTTCAATGTCCAGATCGCTGCGGTCGGCCAGCAACATGGTTTTGTTTCGGGCGGCGAAGTTCTGCTCAAGATCAGTCAGCAGAGCCTCGTAATCGGCTTTCGCCTGCGCGTCGCGGGTGCGGGCATAGATGTCGGCGAACTTGGCGGTCGCGTCGCGCGCGCCCAGCAGGTAGACGCCCAGATATTTGCGCGCGGCGGCCAGATCGCGTGGGTCTTCTTCGACCGTGCGGGCCAGATCGCGGACGGTGTTGGCAAAGCGCGCGACACGGGATTCCATCTGGCGGTCTTGCGCGCGCAGAATGGCGTCTTTCATGGCCTTCAGATGATCTTCGGCCTCATCCACGGCGCGGGCGACGCGGGATTGCTGAAAGGCGTCGATGCCCTCGACGCCCTTATCTTTGAGCGGGTCGAGACCGAAAGCGAAGCTGTGCAGGACGGTGCCCGCGACAGCGAACACGATGGGGGCAAGGCCCAGGCCGCCAGAGGCGAACCCGGCGACGAACAGCGCGCCACCTGTCAGCAGGGAGGCCGCGATTTTGCGAGGAAATGCAGGGCGTTTGGCGACTTTGCGGGCGTCATAGGCTTCGTGTGCCTTGAGCCCTTCGCGGGTCAGCCAAGCGGCGAGGATGAGCGTGCCGAAGGCGATGAGGTTCAGCGCAAGTTGGCTCGCATCCCCCGTGAACGCACGGATCGCCAGCGGGATCGGCACGAAAAAAAGCACATTTGCGCGGCCTCCGGCGCGGGTGCGCGTCTTGCCGCGAAACTCCGACGGGCTGTCGGGCGCGTCGGGGCTGTATTTGCCGCCAAAGCGTTGCGCCATGCTTACAGGCCTCCGCCGACGGAGACATAGACGATCAACGCCAAGAGCAGCCCATAGGCCAATTTTTGCAGTCCGGTTGCTGACATAAAGGCCCCCTCGGCCAGAAGTTCGTCGCACTTAACCCACCAACATCAAAACTATATGTAAGCGCTTGGAAGAATACCAGAAGGGGGAATTTTAGCGCGGATCGTTCCGTCTGCGTTGCGGTTTGCGCTTGCGCTGGGGCTTGGGCTTGTCGTTCCAGCCCATCTGATCGGCCAGAACCCGGCCTTTGACCTCTTCAACCGCGCCTTGTTTCAGATCGCCCAAGCGGAAGGGGCCGTAGCTGACGCGCAGCAGGCGGTTGACGGGCAGGCCCACGACCTCCATCGCGCGGCGGATTTCGCGGTTCTTGCCTTCGCGCAGGCCGATGGTGAGCCAGGCGTTTGCGCCTTGCTGGCGGTCGAGGGTCACTTGCATGCCTTGGAATTTCTCGCCGTCGATGGTGATGCCGCGGCGGAGCGGCTCCAGTGTGGTGTCATTGGGTCGGCCATTCACACGCACGCGGTATTTTCTGAGCCAGCCGGTGGAGGGCAGCTCAAGCGTGCGTTTCAGCCCGCCATCGTTGGTCAGCAGCAGCAAACCTTCGGAGTTGATGTCGAGCCGTCCGACGCTCATCACGCGGGGCATGTCGTCGGGCAGCGCATCGAACACCGTCTCGCGGCCCTTTTCATCGCGGGCTGTTGTTACAAGGCCAGTCGGTTTGTGGTAGAGCCAAAGCCGGGCGGGTTCGGGCGCCGCGATGGGTTTGCCGTCGACGGTGATCTCGGCGCTTTCGGTCACGTTCAGCGCGGGGCTGTCTATTTGGGTGCCATCGACGGTCACACGGCCTGCTTCGATCATACGCTCGGCTTCGCGGCGCGAGGCGACGCCCGCGCGGGCCAGAACCTTGGCGATACGGCTGCCTTTTGGAGTTTCAGTGCTCATGCGCAGGCCTTATCGGGTTTCGCACAGGCTTGCCAGAGCGCGTGGGCTGGGGCAGGGAAGACGGATGGAGTTTATCAGCCATATGAAGGCCGCACTGGCCGAGGCGCGCTTGGCCGCAGAGCGCGGCGAGGTGCCTGTGGGCGCAGTTGTCGTCGCTCCGGATGGGGCGGTCGTGGCGCAAGCGGGTAACCGGACGCGGGAACTGAACGATCCGACGGCACATGCCGAAGTGCTGGCGATACGGGCTGCCTGCGCTGCCGTCAGGTCGGATCGGCTTCCCGGCCATGATCTGTACGTGACGCTGGAGCCTTGCCCCATGTGCGCCGCAACGATTTCTTTCGCGCGGATCAGGCGGCTTTACTATGGGGCGAGCGATCCGAAATCCGGTGGCGTCGCCCATGGCGCGCGGGTGTTCAGCCATCCGCAATGCCACCACGCGCCGGAGGTCTATGACGGGATCGCGTCTGATGAGGCCGAGCGCGTATTGAAGACCTTCTTCGAAAATCTGCGCGGCTAGGGCCGCTTGAGCCTCCGGCGGAGGTATTTGGAGACAAAAGAAGCCAGCATTTTAATCAAATTGTCGGCTTCATCTTTGCATAAATACTTCCGCCGGAGGCATCCTCACATCTCGATTGCGACCATCGGTTCGGGTTCTATGACCTGAACGTCGGGCAGGTGCTTGATCATCTCGTCGGCCGATTGTGCGAGAACCGGAAAGGTTTTGTAGTGATAGGGGATCACCGTCTTGAAGTTGAAAAACGTGCGCGCGGCGAAGGCGGCGCGGTGCATGTCCATCGTGAAATGTCCGCCTGCGCAAAGGATCCCGATATCGGGCGCGTGGAGCGCGTTGAAGACCTGCATGTCGGCCATCACATCCGTGTCGCCGGAGATGTAGATCGTGTGGCCGTCGCCTGAGACCATATAGCCCGCCTCGGACCCGGCATAGATCAGCTTGTCTGACAGCGGAAGGGAGCTGGAATGGGTTGCGTTGACCATCGTCACTTTGACCTCACCCAGCGTGATTGTCCCGCCTTTGTTGAAACCGGTCGCCTCTACCTTGAGCGTTTCGCTGATCCACGAGGCAAGCTCGACGATGGCATAGATATGAGCGCCGGTCTCGTCGGCAATCGCCTGGATCTCGGCGGCGTGATCGAAATGGCCGTGGGTGAGGAAGATGGCGGTGACGCCGTCCAGAGCGTCGGCGCGGCGGTCATCGGGGAAGGCGGGATTACCTTCGAGCCAAGGGTCAATCAGCAGAATCTGATCTTCGATCTTGATGCGCAGGCTGGCATGGCCGAGGGGGATGATCTTCATGGGGTGGTCTCCGGGCTGGTCTTGGGGCTGGGGATTGTTATCTGTCAGGGTAGCGGGAATTCAGGGAAAGCCAAAACATGAACTGGAGCGAGCAGATTGATGCCTATTGCGAGCGGATGGACCCGTCGTTTTGGGCAGAGCCGATCAATGCGGTGACGAATTTGGCCTTTATTCTGGCCGCGCTGTTTATGTGGCGCCGGAGCGCTGGTTTGCCCCTAGCACGCGCGCTGTGCGTGGTGTTGTTTGCCATCGGAGTTGGATCGTTTCTGTTCCACACCTATGCGACCAGCTGGGCGGCGACGGCGGATGTGGTGCCGATCCTGATCTACATTTTGCTCTATATCTATGTCGCCAATCGGGCGTTTCTGGGGCTGGGTCTTTGGGGTGCATTGGGCGGCGTGGCTTTGTTCATCCCTTATGCGGGGATGATGGTGCCCGCTTTTTCGTTGATCCCCGGGTTGGGGTCCTCGGCGGGCTATGCGCCGGTGCCGCTGTTGATCTATTTCTATGCGCTTTGGTTGCGGGATCGTGCGCCTGAGACGGCCAAGGGGTTGGCGATTGGGGCGACGATACTGGTCGTGTCGTTGACTTTTCGGACGCTGGATTATCCGCTATGTGACGGCATCCCGTTTGGCACGCATTTCATGTGGCATATCCTCAACGGGATCATGCTGGCGTGGATGATCGAAGTTTACCGCAGGCATGTGCTTGGCAACCCTATCGGGGCGCGCTAAACCCTGCGCGATCTTACGAGGGAAACGCCCATGTCCATCGACATCACAACGGCTGCCAAAGTGGCCAAGCTGGCCCGCATCAAGGTGGAAGACGACGCTCTTCCCGCGCTGGCCGAGGAGTTCAACGCGATCCTTGGCTTTATCGAGCAGCTTGAGGAAGTGGATGTGGAGGGCGTGGCACCGATGACCTCCGTGACGCCTCAGCGGTTGAAGCGGCGTGAGGATGTGGTGATGGATGGCGATCAGCAAGAGAAGGTTCTGAGCAACGCGCCCGATGCGCGGGAAGGCTTTTTCGCGGTGCCGAAGGTGGTGGAATAATGTCTGATCTGAACAAACTGACGCTGGCCGATGCGCGCGACAAGCTGCGCGCAAAAGAGATCACATCGGTCGAGCTGACAGAGGCCTGTCTGAGCGCGGTTGAAGGCGGCAAAACGCTGAATGCGTTTGTTCATGACACGCCTGATCTGGCGTTGGAGCAAGCGAAGGCAGCGGATGCGACGCTGGCCAAGGGCGATGCGCCGTCGATGTGCGGTTTGCCGATTGGGATCAAGGATTTGTTCTGCACCAAGGGTGTGGCAAGCCAAGCCGGATCGGCGATTCTGGAAGGGTTTAAGCCGGAATATGAAAGCACCGTATCGCAGAACCTGCTGGATGCCGGTGCTGTCATGCTGGGCAAGCTGAACATGGACGAATTCGCGATGGGCTCGTCGAATGAGACGTCTGTTTATGGCGACGTAGTGAACCCCTGGAAAGTCGATGATCGCAACCTGACGCCGGGTGGGTCTTCGGGTGGGTCTGCCTCGGCTGTGGCCGCCGATCTGTGTTTGGCCGCAACCGGCACCGATACGGGTGGCTCGATCCGCCAGCCAGCAGCGTTCACGGGGATCGTCGGTATCAAGCCGACCTATGGGCGGTGTTCGCGCTGGGGCGTTGTGGCGTTTGCGTCCTCGCTGGATCAGGCGGGGCCGATGACCAAGACCGTGCGTGATGCGGCGATCATGCTGGAAGCGATGTGCGGGCATGATGCGAAAGACAGCACCAGCGTGGATATGGCCGTGCCGGATTTCGAGGCCGCGCTGGAAGGCGATATCAAAGGCAAGACCATCGGTATCCCGAAGGAATACCGGATGGACGGGATGCCGGATGAGATTGAGGCTCTGTGGAGCCAAGGCACAGAGATGCTCAAGGACGCAGGCGCGAAGATCGTTGATATCACCCTGCCGCACACGAAATATGCGCTGCCCGCCTATTACGTGATTGCGCCGGCGGAGGCGTCCTCGAACCTGGCCCGCTATGACGGGGTGCGGTACGGGCACCGCGCCAAGTTGAGCCAAGGCGATGGCATCACGGAGATGTATGAGAAAACCCGCGCCGAGGGGTTTGGCCCCGAGGTCCAGCGCCGGATCATGGTCGGCACCTATGTGCTGTCGGCGGGCTTTTATGACGCCTATTACAATCGCGCGCGAAAAGTGCGGACGCTCATCAAGAAGGATTTCGAGGATGTGTTCGCCCAAGGTGTCGACGCAATCCTGACGCCTGCGACACCCTCTGCGGCCTTCGGTTTGGGTGAGATGAAAGACGCCGATCCGGTGCAGATGTATCTCAATGACGTCTTCACGGTGACCGTGAACCTTGCCGGTCTTCCGGGCATTTCCGTGCCTGCTGGACTAGATAAACAAGGGCTTCCGCTGGGTTTGCAGCTGATCGGCAAACCGTTCGAGGAAGGCGAGTTGCTGCAATTTGCCCACACGCTGGAGCGTGCAGCAGGTTTTGTGGCAAAACCCGAAAAATGGTGGTAATCTGCGCCTCAAAAGAATGAGGCAGAGACGGATTATGCGTGGATTTATTGCGCTTTTGGCAGTTGGCGGGCTTGTGGCCTGCGCGCCTGCCGTGCCCGACAGCAACCCTGATCGCGGGGCTGGTGTGGGCTTTGGCAGCTACTCGGAATATCAGCAGCGCCAGTTGGAGCGTGACCGCGCTTTGCAAGGCAGCAGCCTGCCAGCAGCCGCTCCCGTGACCGCGCAGACGCTCGATCCGGCCAGCGCGACGACTGCCCCCGCCACCACAGGGGGGCCGACACCGGCCAAGCAAGCGCTTGCGACCCAGCCTGTGACTGTGCCGCGCGCCGGATCGACGGCCCCGCAAACTGATGATGCCGCCCAGATCGCGGCAGGTGCGCGCGCCGCGCTGAGCAATTCCAGCACCGAGCCGGTGCAGGCCAGCCCGTCAAACCCCGCGCCGACGATTGTGAACAATCCTGGCATTTCGGATGAGCAGGATTTCGACGCCGTCTCGGCCCGTCAAACGATTGAATCGGATGCCGAACGCCGCGCGCGCCAAGCCGCGCAGTATCAGGTGATCGCGCCTACGGCCGTGCCGGAGCGTCAGGCGAGCGGTCCGAATATCATCGAATATGCGTTGTCCACGCGCCACGCAAAGGGCGAACAGATCGTGCGCCGTGTGGGCTTTAATCTGGCCAATAAGAACCGCCGCAACTGCGCAGGGTTTGAAAGTGACGATGCCGCGCAGGAGGAATTCCTGCGTCTGGGCGGTCCAAACCGCGACCGCTTGGCGCTTGATCCCGACGGCGATGGCTTTGCCTGCGGCTGGGATCCGGCTCCGTTCCGCCGGGCGATCAACAACTGATCCAGCGACCTTCCCCCAACTTTGGGCCGCGCCGCGATGGCGCGCGACCGGATATGATTGTGCTGCATTATACCGCGATGCTGTCGGCTGAGGCCGCCTGCGCGCGGCTGTGTGATCCGGAATTCGAGGTCTCCGCGCATTATGTGATTGGACGGGACGGGACGGTTTTCCAACTTGTGAATGAAGAGACGCGCGCTTGGCATGCGGGGGCGGGGCAGTGGCGTGATTTCACGGATGTGAACTCCCGCTCTATCGGGATTGAGTTGGATAATGACGGGTTCTCGCCCTTTTCCGCGCCGTTGATGGATGCGCTAGAGAGGCTGATGCCGGGGATCATGGCACGCTGGGCAATTCCGGCGGCCAATGTCATTGGCCATTCGGACATGGCGCCGGGGCGCAAGGTGGATCCGGGGCCGCGGTTCGACTGGGCGAGGCTGGTGCGTGGCGGGTTCGCTGTGGGCAGCGATGCTGTCGGCGATGTGGTCGACGCGCAGGCTTTCGCGGCAGCGCTGGATCGCATCGGATACCCCCCTTGCGATCCCGAGACACGTTTGGCGGCGTTTCGTTTGCGCCACAACCAAGGCGCCACCGGGCCGCTGACAGGCACGGATTGCGCGCGGGCGGCTGCTGTAACAGTCAACGCTGCACCTTCGTGTGCGTAGCGGGTCTAGGATGAAAGACCGGAGATAGGCGTGAGCTGCAGCGAATGTCGGCAGTGAGGCCATAGCGGAAGTGTCAAAGTCTTGCTGCGTGCGCTCGCAGCACGAAAAACGCCGCAAGTGAACCGTGCAAAGTACTGTAACCCAGCGAAGAAAGCGGTCGTTCGGAATATGCTATGTTCTTGCTATCAGCGCGGTGCTGATGACAGGGCACGGAGGGCGGATAGGAGGGCATATCATGCCAAGAGTCCAACTCCTTGCGACCACCCCGAAACGTAAAGCCTGGAACAAAGGGCGGATCATTGGTCAGAAACGGCCGCTGTTACCGAGGCAGGTTTGGGCAATCCGAGCGAGGTTAGAACTCGTTGGAAATCAGCGGGACCTAGCCTTTTCAACGTCGCTATCGACAGCAAATTGCGTGGCTGCGATTTGGTCAAACTTGCCGTGACTGATTTGGTTAAAGATGACCGCGTTCGTGAGCGTGTTTCGGTGATCCAGAGCAAGACCAAAAAGCCGGTTCAATTTGAACTGACTGAAAACACGCGCGAGACTGTCTTGGCTTGGGTCAGATCGCCCGAGATGTTCGCGTGCCGCTTCCTATTTCCGAGCAGGTTTCACGACCGGCCGCACATTTCCACGCGCCAATATGGACGCATTGTCAGGGCTTGGGTCAAAGCGATTGGTTTGGATCCAAGTGGGTATGGCACGCATTCCATGCGCCGGACGAAAGCTGCAGAAATCTACCGAAAAACAGGAAATCTGCGCGCTGTTCAATTGCTTCTCGGTCACACAAAGGTGGACAGCACTGTTCGGTATTTGGGAGTTGAACTTGAAGATGCTTTGAATATCGCGGAAAATGTCGACATTTAATAAGTTGGTGAGCGGCTCAGGCTGCTCGCCAGCCTTGGGTCAGACACTTGCGATTGCGCGCGATCATTGAGAAATTTTTCATGTAAAACGGACTCTAATGCCGTGCACGGCGTCTGCCAAAACCACCAAATCTACCGCAACGGCCACGAAGGTTGCGCCTAGGGTGAGGTATCGGTCTGCGACATCAGGATCGAGCGCCATGACCCCCGCCGGCACGCCCATTTCGACCAAGCGATTGATGGCATCGCTGACAGCCGCAACAACGTCAGGATGGGTTACTTGTCCGCGCAGGCCCATGCTCGCGCTGAGGTCTGCGGGGCCGATAAACACAGCATCCACGCCGTCGGTCCCCGCAATTTCACCGAGATTTTGCAGGCCCGTCAGCGTTTCGACCTGAACAATCAGGCAGAGTTCTTCTTCGGCCACGTTATGATAGTCATCGACCTTTCCGTACCGTGTGGCGCGGGTCATGCCCGCCATGCCGCGCATGCCTTGCGGGCCGTAGCGCATCGCATGAACGGCCGCCGCCGCCTCACGCGCGGTCTGTACATAGGGCACCATCACAGTCTGCGCGCCCATATCAAGCACGCGCTTGAACAGGGTCGGATCGTTAGCCGCAACCCGCACCACAGCGGTCGTATCTGGGTTTTGCCCGATGGCTTGAAGGGCGGGCAGCACCTCGATCGTTTCAATCGCCGCGTGTTCACAATCCACCAGCACCCAGTCAAAGCCCGCCCCGCCCAGCAGTTCTGGGATCGTGTTGCCGCCAATGGTGTTCCAGACCCCCAATTGCCGCGTGCCATTTGCGATGGCGGCTTTGAAGCGGTTTTTGGGGTTCTCCATTGTTTTGATCCTTCAGGTGGAAACGTGGCTCACGTCTTTGTCTGGGCTGTAGATATCCAGAATATTCCAATGCCCTGTCGTGGGCGTCGGGTTGTTGATCATAGGCACATCCAACACCGTGGGTTTGCCGCTGGCAATGGCGGCCCGCAACGCGGGCAGTAATTCATCCGCAGATGAAATATGGATGCCTTCGGCACCATAGGCGCGCGCGATTTCGGCGTAGCCCGGCCCGTTTGTGGGTGCTGCAGCACTGCCCGGAAAGGTTGTGCCATAGGTCAGCCCGTAATGTGCCTTTTGCAGGCCAGCGATGGTGCCGAACGCGTTGTTGTTCATGACCAGCCAGATGATCCCGAGGTTCAACTCGACAGCCGTCGCCAGCATCGAGGGGTTCTGTCCGAAACCACCATCACCGACCAAGCTGAGAACGACCCGTTCGGGTGCGGCGAGTTTTGCTCCGATGGCCGCAGGTGGACCAAAGCCCATCGTCGCAAATCCGCCCGGCGTCAGGATCGCGCCCGGTGTGAGGATATCAAACTGCTGACCCACACCGTTCTTGTTCCAACCCACGTCCGTTGTGATAATTGCGTCCTCGGGCAAGGCAATGCGGGTGTCTGCCAAAATGCGTTCGGGCATCATCGGGAACGCGGTCGAGGTTTGCATCTCGACGTTAGAGGCTTTGAACCCCTCGCGGAAGGCGGCGATTTCGGCCTTCTTTTCGGTGCGATCAAAGCCATCTGGGAACATGTCCTTGGCGACTCGCATCAGGACACGCAGCGCCGCCTTCGCATCTGCTACCACGCCGATCTCGGTCGGATAGTTGCGTCCGATCTCTTGAGGTTCGATGTCGATATGGATGACCTTCGTGTCATTCTCCTCGGCCCCGATGTTGAAGGTGTAGCCGGGGTACCAGCTTGAACAATCTGCCTCTTTGAACCGCGTCCCAACGGCAAAGACCACGTCAGCGTTCAGGCAGGTCTGGTTCACCAGTTCGGTCCCCCAAAAACCTGTCATGCCCATAACCAGCGGATGATCATCACGCACAGCGCCTTTACCCATTAGTGAATGGGCAATCGGCAGGCCCATGTGGGTGGCAAACTCTTCCATCTCGCCGCTGGCCTGCGCCAACAAGATCCCCCCACCGATATAGGCGACAGGATCTTTGGCCGCGGCAAGACCACTCACTATCCGGCGGGCTGTCTCGTCATCCATGGAAGGTTTGACGAGCTGTTTGGTGTTAGAGGCGATGCGATCAAACGTGTCGGAGGGGATGACCTCGGAAAAAATATCCATGGGCACGTTGACCAGCACGGGGCCAGGTTGGCCGGATTCCGCGAGGTGGAATGCCTTTTCCAAAATTTCCGCCATCAGGTCTGCGCGATCTACACGCCAGGCGCGTTTTACGAAGGGGCGGTAGATTTCCCACTGAGCGGCATCCGCGTGCAAATTGACTTCTTGGTGGGGGTGTTTACCATAGTAATGCGTCGGAATGTCTCCTGCGATCACCACCATCGGGATGCAATCCAGTGCGGCATTGGCGACGCCCGTGGCGCAGTTCGTCAGCCCCGGTGAAAGGTGCGACAGAACAACAGAGGCCTTGCCCGTGACGCGCGCATAAGCGTCCGCCGCATGGCCGGCGATCTGTTCATGACGCACCGTGATGAACTCAATCGGGCTTTCCGCCAAGGCCGCCAGAACGGCGATGTTAGTGTGACCACACAAGCCAAACACATGCTCAACTTCGCGTCGTCCAAGGAAATCTACGATGTGCTCTGCGACTGTTTTGCCGTCTACTTTGGTCCCGTCCATCACGCGATCTCCTGTCCGTAGAATTCACCGAAAAGCTCTTCCTCAGAGGGGCGATCCTCGGCGATGGGTCGGGCGACCCATGTGTAATTCATCATGTGTTTCATGGTGACGTTTTCATTTGTGATGTTGCCGCCCCAGATGCCGCATCCCAGCGAACTGGTCATCGGCATGCCGTTGGTCCAAGACCCTGCGTTGGCTTTCGATTGCGGCTGGCGCACCATCATCCGGCTGACGGGCGCCACGCGGGCCAGTGCGTCGATATGATCGTCGTTGTGGCTGTAGATCCCGCAGGAATGGCCGATGCCACCTGTCGCATAAATCTGGCGCACGGTCTCAAGAGCGTCGTCGAACGTCTCAAAGTGATAAAGCGCCATAACAGTCGTCAGCTTCTCCTTGCTGAACTTATGCTCGGGCCCGATCTGACCTTGGTTTTCAACCATCAGGAATTTGCGATCCTCGGGGATCGAGAATCCAGCCACATCTGCCGTCTGCTGGGGTTTGCAGGCGATAGTCGGGAAAGTGCGGTTGCCCTTTTCGTCCCACATCGCCTTCTCAAGCAGCGCCTTTTCTTCGGGCGAACACAGGTACCCGCCCTCGGCCTCAAGCGCCTTGACCATGTCGTCATAGACCGATCTCTGGATGATGATATTGCCATCTGCAGAACAGCCGGATCCAAAATCGGACGTTTTGGAAATGCGCGTGTTCTGGGCGGCGATGTCGATATCCGCCGTCTCGTCGATCACGATCGAAGAATTTCCCGCTCCAACGCCATACGCCGGACGACCAGAGGAGTAGGCCGCCTTGACCATCGGCTTGCCGCCTGTCGCCAGCGTCAGATCACATTCCTCCATCAGATGCTGCGTCAGTGGGATGGACGGATGCCGGACCGCCTGAAACAAGTCAGCGGGGGCGCCAACGGCAACACAGGCTTTGCGCATCATTTCCGTCATCTCAAACGTTGTGCCCGCCGTGCGCGGGTGCGGGGAAAAGATCACCGCATTGCGCGCATTGGCCGATGACACGCCTGTCACCGGCGGCGTCATCGCGGGGTTTGTCATCGGGATCAGGGACGCGATAACACCGGCGGGTTTGGCGTATTTCACCAGCCCCTTTTCTTCGTCCACCTCCACCACGCCCGTGGACGGCGTGCGCAATACATCCCGCAGCACCATCTGGATTTTGAACCGCTTGGCGGGGCGGCCTTCGCGATCCCCAATGCCGCTTTCATCTACGCCCTGTTCTGCGAGGCGGGTAAACGTCTTTTCGTTTCCTGCATACCACGCAATCGCTTGGGACAACCGATCCAGATCAGCTTGGCTCCAATCCTCGATCTCTGCCATCGCTGCGCGGGCGCGGGCGATCATGTCTGCCGCCAATGCGCGGTCTTGTTCAGTAAGCTCTTTGGCCATCTGTCATGCTTTCTTGTGTGGGAATGGGGTGGGTCCGGCGTTGCGATCTCACGTCGCCAAAGGTGCGTTTGGCGTGCTGCAAACAACGCCGCGCGTGTTCTTCAAAGCCGAGTTCCGTCACGCGGGATTGGTTGGGCAACTCAACGGAGTAATCGACGGGGGGCATCCGCTCGATGATGCCTGCAAAATCGATACAGCCTTCGCCGGGGTAAAGACGCGCATCGCGGGCCAGTTGGATCATGCCTTCGCGGGTGTCGGCGATGCCGGGCAATGCGTCAGAGATGTGCAGGAAATTCAACAGATCACCGGGGATGTGCAGAAGTTCTGCAAGGTCCACACGGCTGAGATGCATGTAGAGCGTATCGACCAGAATACCGCCGTTGGGCTGATCTGCGGCACGCACGATGTCCAAAGCCTCGTCCAAGGTGCGCAGACGGCTGAAGCTGGGGAATTCAAGGTCGACGGACAGCCCGTAGGGAGCCGCAATCTCGCAAGTTTCGGCGTAGCAATCGACGATGAAATTGCGATCATCGCGGGTGGGCGTCCACGCGGACATGATCATGCGGCTGGCGCCGAGTTCACCACCCAGCTCACAGGCGGGCTCAAAGCTGCGCGGATCGCAATCCTCAGTAATGCGCGCGAGCTCAACGTCGAGCACCTTAAGACCTGTCGTTTGAAGGGCAGTTTTGGTGGCCGCGACCATGGCTTTGTCCATGGGGCTTTCGCGGAATTCGCCCGGCACGTTCATCTGGATGAAACGCGGCGACACGGCGTCATAGCCCGCGCGCGCGGCGATGTAGATCAACTCGGGCGCTGTCGCATTGATGAGGGTCAGATGCGCGAGGGAGTAAAGCGGTTCACCTGTCTCGTCCGGCATTTTGGAATCACCTCATGATATCTGCGTCAAGCAGTATCATAATAGATCATCCAAAATCTATGAGATTTTATACTTTATCATATTTTGGTAGATACGCAGGTGGCATCGGGCCTTTGTTGCGCCCACCCTGCTGCATTTGCTCCCACGCGTGGGACAGAATGCCCACGGATCGGGACAGGCAAAACAACCCGCGCGACAGCGGTGCTGGGAAGCCAAGTTCACAGAAAATCACCGCCGTGGCCCCGTCGATGTTCATCGCGAGGGGTTTTCGCGCGCTTAGGTTGGCCTGCACGGCCTCGCCGATGTCCGCATACCGCCCCGACACTGTGCCCGCATTGGCCGCCGCGCGGACTAATGCCATCAAGCGCGGAGCACGCGGATCGACAGGTTTGTGGAACCTGTGACCGAACCCGCTGACGATCTTGCCGTTCTGCGCGCGCCAATCGTCCAGTCCGCTTTGTACTGCGTCCTCCAACTTGGCACCCGCGTCCATGCGCCCATTGATATCGTAGTACAGCTCTGCGCATTGCTCGCCCGCGCCACCATGCACATCACCCAGCATGTTCACGCCATTGGCCATCGCGTTGTTTAAGCCGACACCGCAGGTCGCGGTCATGCGTGCCGCAGCGATAGACGGCGCTTGGGGCCCGTGATCGACACCCGCAACCAAGGCGGCCTCAAGTAAGGCCGCTTCCTCAGCCGAGGCAAGCCGCCCGACCGTCATGAGCCAGATCATCTGTGTGAAGGATACGTTGCCGATCAAATCCTCGATCGGGTGACCGCGAAAGGCGATTTTGCCCGGCTCCATGTCGATAATCGACGTGCGCCACCAGTTGCGGATGGCCTCTGCGTCTGCGCTCATGCGGCACCTTTGAGGGTTCG
The DNA here is from genome assembly GCF_020177595.1 of Cognatishimia sp. MH4019. GTDB lineage: Bacteria > Pseudomonadota > Alphaproteobacteria > Rhodobacterales > Rhodobacteraceae > JAHTBL01. Next base: position 122,270 of record NZ_JAHTBL010000007.1, read on the forward strand.
TGTTTGTGCGGCCAGCCGGATCGGTGCATTGCGTGCGCCGTAGCCTGCGTAGCGGCCTTTGCGCTGAACGATCTCGAAGAAGAACCCGTCAAAGATCGTCTGGCCATACAGCTGGAAATAGGACCCGTGTTCGTCTTCGTCATAAAGGATGTTGTGACGGCGCAGATCATCCGTAATGGCGTCGTCCAAGCCAAACGCCGCCTGCGTGTCGCTGAAGTAGTTTTGCGGAATGCTCAGGCGGACAAAGCCTGAGGCCTTAAGCTGTGCCGAAGTCTCGAAGATATCATCGGTCTGGAACGCGATGTGCTGAACCCCCGCACCAAGACGACCCGCCACGAAAGACCCTGCCAGCGTGTCAGCATCGGCGGCCCCGTTCAGGTTCAACCGCACCTCGCCTTCGGGGGTTTCGATCGCCTGAGAGCGCACGATGCCGGACGGGTCCGCGACGTTCACAATGGCTGACTTCGTCATCTCGAATGTGGTCAAATAGTACAGCAGCCAGCTTTGCATCTCCTCAAAGCGCATCGTCTGGGCAACGTGGTCGACCCTGCGCAATCCAGCGGGTGGCGTCGCGTGCGTGCGTGCGACGGGTTCAAATTCTATGTCCCAAACGCGGTGCAGATCAGAATGCTGGTCAATGAAATGCAGCAGGCTGCCCCCCACGCCCCGAATTGCTGGGATATCGAGTTCACCAAGGCCAACTGCTTGCGAAAAATCCTGACTGCCGAGCGCCGTCGCGCGCGCAACAGTCTCGGACGCATCTTGAACCCGCAGCCCCATGTCGCACACGCAAGGCCCGTGTTGAGCAAGGGTACGCGCCGCGTGGCCCTGTCGGTCCTGATTGATGACGATATTCACCGCCCCCTGACGCCAAAGCGCCACGTCTTTGGTACGGTGACTACGCTCACGCCGGAACGCCATTGAGCTCAGCACGGCCTCAAGCTGGACAGCACCCGTTTCATCAACGGCAAACTCAATAAATTCAACCCCACCCGCGGGGACTTTCGCGGGGAGTTCGGGCGTGGTGCTACGCAAAAGCGGTTCAGTGCCTGCCGCGTCAGACAGGACCGTGACAAGCGCGCGGTAGGCATCCGGCACGCGGACGGGACCCGAAGCCGCACTGACCGACCACGGGCCATCATACCCAATCCGCGCCAGCACACGGGCAAATCCACCAAGATTCAATGTCCCTTGGCCCGGCAAGACGGGCGAGGTCGGGCCGTCACATAGGGTGACATGGAACACCGATGTCCCATCCAGATCACGCAGACGGGCTGGTCGCGATCCGTCGCCCAAGATATCAAACGCATTCAGCGCAAGGCCAATATCGGGATCGTCTTGGTCTTTGACAAAGGCGATCACGGCGCCCTCAGCCGTTCGCGTTGGTCGCAGCGCCAGACGCACGCCGTTGATGTTCGGCAGTGCTGTCGGGACATCCCCGTCAACAGCGAGGATCAAAAGGTCGACGCCTAAGCCTCGGGCCACAGCGGCCTTGGCCTCAATCAAGGCAGACGAGGCGCCAGCGTCGAGCGGCCCCAGAGACGCGATCTTAAGCCCCGCATCCGCAATGCGCTTTGCCAGCTCGTCAAGCGATCCATCAAACTGGGCAACGTCCGTCAGGCTGAGATCAATTGCCTCAAACCCGACTGTAGCAATGGCCGCCAGTTTCGCGGCCAGATCGCCGGGCGCGGTGCTCAGCGGGATCGTCAACATCAGCCCTGATATCCAAGCAAACGTGGCAGCCAGAGCACAAGATCAGGCGAGAGCATCATCACGATCAGCGCGGCAACCAGGACAGCAAGGAAAGCCCAGACTTCCGAGATGATCTCGCGCAAGGGAATGTCAGTGACCGCGTTTATGACGAACAACAGGATGCCGTAGGGCGGCGTGATCAGACCAATCATCGAATTCACCACGACCAAGACGCCAAAGTGGACCAGATCGATGCCCAAGGCTTCGCAGGTCGGGATGAACAGCGGCACAATCACCAAGATGATCGTAGTTGCATCCAGCACACAGCCCAAAAGCAGGATTAACACATTGACCATGATCAGGAACATCAACGGGCTTATGTCTGCCCCTTCCAAAGCGCCGGAAATGCTCTGCGGGATCTGTTCGGTAATGACGATGTAGTTGAGGATGAACGCCCCGCCGATGACGATGCCGACTGCTGCGGACGAGCGGGCTGAGTCAACGAATACGTTGTAAAGCGCTTTGAACGACAAAGACCGATAGAATAGCGCGGCCAGCATCAGGGCGTAGAATGCAGCCACTGCCGCGGCTTCGGTTGGCGTCGTGACCCCGCCATAGATGCCATAAAGAAGGATGACGGGCATCAGTAGCGCGGGAAACGCATTGGCGGTGACTTTGGGCAGTTCCTTGAAGGGCACGGCCTCTTCGACCTCAAACCCGCGTTTGTGGGCGAGGTAGCCGTTCATCCCCATCAACACGACGCCCATGATCAGGCCCGGTAGGATACCTGCCAAAAATAACGCCCCGATCGAGGCATTGGATACCAGCGCATAGAGAACCATCGGGATAGACGGCGGAATAATCGGGCCGATGGTTGCTGACGCGGCGGTGATCGCGGCGGCATATCCACGGCTGTATTTGCCGCTGCGGGTCATCATCGAGATGATGATTTTGCCGATGCCCGCCGCGTCCGCTACGGCGGAACCGGACATGCCAGAGAAGATCAGCGAAGCAACGACATTGACGTGTCCCATGCCACCCTTGAAACGGCCCACCACGGCCACGCAGAAGTTCAGCAATCGGTCCGTAATGGACCCCGCGTTCATGATGTTGGCGGCCACGATAAACAGCGGCACCGCCAGCAATATCGCACTGCCGTAAAATCCTTGAAGGATTTTCTCCCCCGCCAGCGCCACGTCCAATCCCGAAATGCCGAGATAGACGACCGAAGCCAGCAAGATCGCATAGCCAATGGGCGTGCCTATGCCTGCCAGTACAAACAAGGTGACGAGGAGGGAGACGAGCTCAAAGCTCATGACTTGGCCTCCTCTGCTGCGGCTTCTGCCTCAAGAACGATCTCAAGTTCGGTCTTGGGCGGGCCGTTGCGGAACGTATCAACCGCGAGCCACGCGTATCGCGCGGCCACCACGATCATGAACGCGCCGTAGACGCTGAAGATCGTGCGCATGGGGATTTTGCCGCCCGTGAACGGATTGCGTACGGTGGATGTTTTGCGGATTTTCATCCAGTCGATGTAGTCCAGCGTCGGCAGCAGCGCATAAAGCATGCCCGCCACAATCGCGACGGCCGAGATCACTGCGAAGATCGTGCGCATCCGCCGCGACACAGCCAGATAAATAATGTCGAATTTCACATGATCCCATTCGCGCACCACGAATGCGCAGCTGAAAAAGATCACCCAGACCCAGAGGATCGCGATGAGCTCAAGCGTCCAGCCCAGGGGTTGCACTGCGGCGAGGGTCGGCAAGGTCTCTTCAAGACCGAGGCTGCGGATGATGCGCGGCGTATAGCGCGACCCGATCTGCAGCAGAAAGGTAAAGAAAATCACGGCCAACAACGTGGCCGCGATTGCGTCAGAGATACGGGAGACCCACTTGAAAACACGCTTCATGGTGGATCTCCCTATCTAGTCTTAGTTACCGAGCGCGTTGATCGCGTCCAGAACACCTTCGGGCCAGCTCGCGGCAAACTCGGAGTCCACATACTGCGCCTGCACGTGCTCGCGGAACGCTGCGACGTCAGGTGTATAGACTTCCACACCGTTCTCTTCGAGGAAAGCAGCCAGGTTGTTTTCCATTTCCAGCTGACGCAAACGACCAACAGAGGCTGCTGCGTCAGCGGCTTTCTGAACGGTCAACTGCTGCTCGGGCGTCATGGAATTGAACGTCTCGGCAGAGATTGCGATGTAGTTCAGGTCAACAAGGTGCGACGTCAGAGCAATCTGGTTGGTCACCTCGTAGAACTTGCGGTCCACAACTGTCGGCAGCGGATTGTCCTGACCGTCAATCGCGCCGGTGGACAGGCCGGTGTAAACCTCTGTGAAGGCCATGGGTGTCGGTGCTGCACCCAAAGCGGCACCAAGAAACTGCCACGCATCCGTGCCCGGCATCCGCAGGTTCACGCCAGCAAGATCAGCTGGTGTCTGCACGTCGAGTTCTTCGCGTGTTTGGCGCAGGTTCACGTGACGACGGCCCAGATACATGACGGACAACAGTTTCACGCCAAGCTCTTCTTCGACCGTCGCAAGGAACGGCGCCATCAGCGGATCGTTGAACACGCGCACCTGATGGGCGGCGTCCTGATGCACGTAGCCTGTGGCGAAGATTGAGAACTCGGGGAAGAACTGTGCCAGTTCCTGTGCCGAAGTGATCGACATTTCAAGGTTGCCACGGCTGATCGCGTCCAACTCGGTGCCCTGGTCGAACAATGTCGCGTTATAGGATGGCTCGTAGGATGCAAAGCCAGCGACGGCGGGGCCGAACACTTCGGCGAGGGCGACGGAACGTGCATCCGTTTCGGAGCCGGATGTGGACATGCGCAATTGAATAGCGTGTCCATCGGCAAATGCAGGAGCGGTGGCAATTGTGCCAGCTGCAACCATGGCGGCCATCGCAAAACGGCGGGTCATTGTAAGTTTCATAGTGTCCTCCCAGACGATTGAATGCCCGTTCGGGCAGGTTATGCGGCAGATTAATGCCGTGTTTTCTTCATTTCGCAATACATTTTAAGAAATATCAGATATTTTATCCACCCGCCGTTGCCGATTTTGCGGCTAGGTCGCCAAGGTGAATGGTGGTTTGCGTTTGCGCGGCGATCTGGATCGCTTCGACAACGCGCAGTGTCTTGAGACCTTCTTCCCCTGTAACCAAGGGGTTAGCGCGGCCACGGATCACGTCTTCAAAATGTGCAATCTGATTGATGAGCGGATCAGACGAGCTGACGGGCATCGCCGTCGCCTTGATCGGGTTCCACCAGCTTGTGCCCCCTTCATGCTGCCAAAGCCGCATATCAGGGATGCTGAGCGCGCCCTCAGAGCCGCCAATCAGGTAACAGGATTCGTTCGTGGCCGGATAAATCGGGTATTCGCGCGATGTCAGCTCCCAGCTCCACGGCGACACCACGCTATCCGACACGGTGATCGTACAAACGGCCCCGCTTTCAAAACGCAAAACGGCAGCAGCGAGGTCTTCGTTTTCAAATCCGCGCATGGAGCGCGCTATCTGCGCCTGCACCGTAACGACCTCACCTAAGAAGTGGCGCATCAAGTCGACGTCATGCACGAGGTTGACAGAAATCGGGCCAGCGCCCGCCTTCTTACGCCACGGGGCGACGTCAAAGTAATCATCTGGCTTGTAGAACCAGCAGGTCACCTGCGCGGCACGCACTTGGCCAATTGCGCCGTCTTTGATGAGCTCGGCGGTTTTCTGGATGATCGGATTGTGCCTGCGGTGATGCCCCACAAGGATCGGCACACCCTTGACGGCGGCGGCGCGCACCAACCCTTCCGCATCATCGGCCGAGGCCGCCAGCGGCTTTTCAATCAGAACGGGGATGCCACGCTCCACGCATTCCATGCCGCCGTGCACGTGCAAAAGGGTCGGTGTTGAAAGAATGACGCCATCGACATCCGTTGCGGCAAATAGCGCGTTCAGATCAGGATAAACGGGAACGGTTTGTTCACTCGGCCCAGGCTCCACGACCGCGACCAGTTCGACGCCCGGCACTTGACCGATCGCCGCAATGTGGCGCTGTCCGACCAGACCAGCCCCAACGACCGCTAATTTTCTTGGTTGCGCCATGTGGCTTTCATCCCCTTTTCTCGGGGGCACGTTAGCAGACGGAATTAGATTCGCAATAATATATGATATTTTTAATAACAGCTGATTTTATCTTGCATTGAGAAATATCGGATGATCGTGTTATTCACCGACGCATTCGAAACCATAAGGTCTGTCATGTCACAATCCGCACCCACCGTCGGGTCAAGCACATATGAACGCATCAAGCACGACATCATCTTTGGCGAGCTGGCCCCCGGCGCCAAGCTGAAGCTCGACGGCCTGCGCGACAGGTATGCCGCCAGCGTGTCAACGTTACGCGAAACGCTGAACCGTTTGGCCAGCGAAGGGTTTGTGCAAGCTGCCGAACAGCGCGGATTTTTCGTGCGCCCCGTATCCGCCGAAGACCTGACAGAGATCGCCGAGTTGCGCATTTTGCTGGAATGCTCGGCGCTTGAAACGTCGATCGCATGCGGGGATGCGGATTGGGAAGGAAACCTTGTCGCGGCCCATCACAAGCTGCACCTGATCGAACAAAGGATGCTGGACGGCGACGTCACGCAAAAAGAGCTTTGGAAGCGCTATGATTGGGAATTCCATCAAGCGCTCATTCAGGCCTGCAATTCGCAGAACCTGTTATCGCTGCACGGTACAATCTTCGACAAATACCTGCGCTATCAAATGCTTGTTCTGACTTATCGCGGTGCCGACGCCGTGCTCGAACATAAGACAATGTTCGATGCAGCACTGGCCCGCGATACCGCGAAAGCCAAAGCGGCCTTGGAAACACATATCCGTTTGGGTCTGGAGCACACTCTGGCGGCGATGGCGGAGCTGTAAGATTGAAGACCTGAGAGTTTTTATTGTGTCGTTTGTGGGCCCGGCATCGTGACGAAGCTTTATGGTGGAACTCACCTAGATATTTGCTGAAAGCCTTGTCCGTTTCTGTCGCACCTTTGCTGGCTTCAATGACCGCTTTGATGAAACTCAGTATGATGACGTAAATAAGTATCTATACGCGTCAACAAATGCTGCGCCAGCAATAGCCGCAGTTGCACAAGTCCGGTTTGTCCCCCACAGCCGCATTTGTTGCAGTCCGGGATATAGACTGACTTTGGTCTCCATATGTGAGTATTTGCAAAGCTCCGACGTCATGCCGACGCTTGATCAGCACCAAGCTACACGTTGTATCCGGTTTGAGTGCGTCTTGCTCTACAGATTGACGCGAGGGGGCGCGGGGCGTAAGCCACCTCTCGCACGGATGGCTGGATGGCCGCGGCGCGCAAGCGTCGAGGAAAGTCCGGACTCCTTGGAACGACGGTGCCGGGTAACGCCCGGGCAGGGCAACCTGACGGAGAGCGCCACAGAGAACAGACCGCCCTGCATGCAGGGTAAGGGTGAAACGGTGGAGTAAGAGACCACCGCGGGACGGGCAACCGGACCGGCATGGCAAGCCCCACCGGGAGCAACGCCGAATAGGGACCTCGCGCCGCGTGCGGCAGGGACGTTTCAGCCCAGAGGTCCGGGTTGGCAGCTAGAGGCGCAGGGGTAACCTTGCGTTTAGAGGAATGGTCATCGAAGGGCGGCAACGCCCGGAACAGAATCCGGCTTACAGGCCGTCCGTGCATATTTTCAGCCCCGCGTGCTTTGACGCCGCGAATCCGGTTGACAGGGGGCGGGTGATCCTTAAAAGGCGGGCTTCTAGGTTTACACGCGAGGGGGTGCTCTCGCGATCAGGAGACACGACCCATGGCGAAGCCGACCACGATCAAGATCCGTCTGAACTCGACCGCGGGCACGGGCCATTTCTACGTGACGAAGAAAAACGCACGCACCATGACTGAAAAGATGGTGGTACGGAAATATGATCCTGTGGTTCGCAAGCATGTCGAATACAAAGAAGGCAAAATCAAATAAGCCGTCTTTGATCAGACAAGTTTTGAAGGGCCACGCAGATGCGTGGCCTTTTTCGTTTCAGGAGAACGTGATGCATCAAGACGACACCCGTGCGGGCTTTCGCATCCGCACCGCGACGCCCGGCGATCTGGGGGCGGTCGACCGGTTGCTGAGACGCAGCTATCCCAAGCTGCTGAAAGCGGATTATCCGCCCTCCACGCTTGTGTTGGCTTTGCCGGGCATGATCAAGGCGCGCCCGTCGCTGATGGCGTGCGGGACGTATTATGTGGCCGAGGGTGATAATGGACAGCTTCTTGGGGCAGGCGGCTGGACGCGTAAAGGGCGTGAGACGCGCGGAGATATCCGCCATGTGGTGACGGATCCGCTGGCCTTGCGGCAGGGGATTGGCCGGGCGCTGATGCAGCACAGTTTTGCTGTTGCGCGCGCCAATGGCCTTGTCACGCTGGAATGCTGGGCAACGCGCACGGCCGTGCCGTTCTACAAGGCTGTGGGCTTTGAGGTTTTGGGACCGATGGAGGTTACGCTTGGCACAGGGGTGGTCTTCCCGGCTGTGCGGATGGAGCGCGCGCTCTGAGAGGCGGGTTGCGCTTTGCGCTTGCGCGCAAATCGCCCGATGCGAGGGCGCTGCCCTCGCGCTCCCGAGGTATTTGGGGACAAAAGAAGGAGGCGTTCACGCAGGCCTGATGAGACGTGATTGGGTTGGGGGCGGCTTTGCGGTGAGGCTGTGGATGATCTTTTGTAAATTTTGAAGGACATCTACATGAGGCCTCGTGTCACGACATTTGCCAAACCTGTTGCCCTTGTGGCGGTTTTATCGGTTTTCAGTGCGGGAGATCTTTGGGCGCAAGAGACTGCGGCGCTGCCTGAATATGTGATTGCGGAGTTTGGAGCGCCGCCTGTGGTGCCTTCGGGGTCGCTGTCGCCTGGCTTGCAGACGGCGGTGAAGATGGCATTTGTCGATAGTGTGACCCAGTCGACATGGGGCCGCGATCAGAGAACGGCATTGTCCGAGGTGGCGGCCTCGGGCGATCCAAGGCTGGCCTGGATCATCAGCGATCTGATGCGCTTTTCCAACGGGCCGGAGTTGACGGCCGCGCTGGCAGAGGCGGCGTCCAGCTTGCTGGGCAAAGAGATCGCGCCGCGCAATGCGTGGGGTGTTGTGACCGATCATCTGATTGCGTGGGATATCCCCGCGCCGCCCGATTATCTGGAGGTCAAGCGCGCGATTTTCACCAACCTCATTCCCGGTTGGGAACGTATCTTTGTTGAAGGCGATATTGATTGGCGCATGGTCTCGTGGGGCGGGGTGCTGATTGATGATCGCGCCTATGACACCACGGATGAGCGGTGCAACTGCATCCCGGCGGCGGACAATCCGGAAGTGACGTCAGCAGCGGAGGCCACTTGGCTGGACGATGATGACATCGTCTTTGGCATTGAGATCAACGGCGAGGCCCGCGCCTATCCGCGTCAGATCATGGAAGTGCGCGAGATGATCAATGACACGTTGGGCGGGCGTGATTTGGGCATTCCTTACTGCACGCTATGTGGGGCTGCGCAGGCGTATTTCACCGATGAGTTGCCTGCGGGCGTGGAGCGTCCGGTATTTCGCACCTCGGGGCTGCTGATCCGCTCCAACAAGGTGATGTATGATGTGAACACCTATTCGGTGTTTGACACGTTTCTGGGGAAGGCAGTGACGGGGCAATTGGCCGCGAAAGGCGTGCAGCTGGAGCAGGCCAGTGTCGTGACCTCGGAATGGGGCGCGTGGAAAGAGGCGCGTCCGGATACCACCGTTCTGGCCGAAGAGCTGGCCTTGGGGCGGGATTTCGACTTCCGAAACGGGCGCGATGCGGGTGGTCCGATCTTCCCGGTGGGGGATGTGGACCCGCGTTTGCCCGTGCATGAGGATGTGATCGGGGTTGTGACCGCCTCTGGCACGCCGGTGGCGTTCCAGCGCAGTGCCGCGATGGTCGCCTTGCAGCAGGGCGCGTCGATCCGGGTGGAGAATGTGCAGTTGCAGTTGGATGCCGGCGGTATTCGCGCGGTGGATGCGGATGGGACCGATCTGGGCAGCCATCAGGCGTTCTGGTTTGCCTGGTCGCAATTTCATCCGGACACGATGCTTTGGCCGGAATAGGGTCTTTGACACGCGCAGATGAAAAAAGGGCCGGTCGCAGTGACCGGCCCTTTTCTGTGTTCGGTTGCGGTGTCCGCTATTCTTGCTGACCCATAAACATCAGCAGGAACTGGAACATGTTCAGGAAGTCCAGATAGAGGTTGAGCGCGCCGTGGATGGCGGATTTCTCAAGCCACTCGGCATCGCCCATATGGGCATGCGCCAAATACTGGTTCTTGATGTTCTGCGTGTCATAGGCGGTGAGCGCTGCGAAGATCAGAACACCGATGCCCGAGATCGCAAACATCATGGCAGGCGACTGCAGGAAAATGTTGATGATCATCGCGACCAGAAGGCCGATCACACCCATGATCAGAAACGATCCCCAGCCCGAGATATCTTTCTTCGTGGTATAACCCCAGAGGCTGAGACCCGCGAAGGCAATCGCGGTCACGAGGAAGGTCTGCACGATCGAGAAGGACGTGAAGACAATGAAAATCGAGCTGAGCGACACACCGATCAGCGTGGCGAACAGGAAGAAGAACAGCTGTGTCGCTGCGGCAGAGGCGCGCTGCATGACGGCACCGAAGCCAAAAATCATCAGCAACGGGGCGAACATGATGACCCAGCGCAGGGGCGATGTATAAAGCGCCGCGCCCAGACCGGTCAGCAATGTGCCGTTTTGCATCTGCACCGCGGCTTGTGCCGGGTCAGTTGTTGTCGCAAGGCCAGCGATTGCCCAAGCGGCCAATGCTGTAATCAGCATGCCGACGGACATCGTGCCGTAGACTTTGTTCATATGGGCTTTGAGGCCCTCGTCGATCTCGGCTGTACGGACGCCTGCCGTGCTCCGGATCGTCTCATATTGTGCCATGTTTGACGTCTCCAGTTGGTCCCTGTTTGCGTCGCGGGCGGGTGCCAGCAACGGTCTTGGGTCAAATATTGGCAGAGACGCCTGCCATTTCAAGCGTTTCAGTCCGGATTTATGACTAAAACAGTCTGTTTTTTGGCTCAGGCACGCCAGCTCTGCGGTGCGTCCCAGATCGAGCGGTTCGTTTCGCGCAGGATATCGGCTTCGGTCAGGCCCAGATCGGCGCGCATGTGGGCGTCCAGATCAGCCAGCTGGCGGCGCTGACGGTAAAGGCTGAAGGCGTTTGCAATGCGGTCAAACAAGCCGGTGGCGCGGGCAGAGGTTGTGCGGTGGATCGTGTACGTGGTCATATCGGGTCCTTTCGGAATGCGTGATGTGTTTGCGGGTGTGTATCAATCTTGTTGATCTATATGGGGCAATGTGGTTCATATGAAAAACGAATGTTTATGAATTAATCCATCAAGGAATGTGATATGGCCCGAAATATGGATATGACGGCCCTGCGGTCTTTCGTGGCCGTGGCGGATGCAGGCGGGGTGACCCGGGCGGCAGGGCTTTTGAACCTGACGCAATCGGCGGTGTCGATGCAGCTCAAACGATTGGAAGAGGCGCTTGATCTCAGCCTTTTTGAACGCGCCCACCGCACAGTATCGCTGACCGCCTCAGGGGAGCAGTTGCTGGGCTATGCCCGCAAGATGCTATCGCTGAATGATGAAGCGCTCAGCCGTCTGACCGCGCAAGAGTTTGAAGGGGAGATCACGCTGGGTGTCCCCCATGACATTGTCTATCCCGCGATCCCGCAGGTATTGCGGCGGTTGCACGAGATGTATCCGCGCATTCGCGTGCAGCTTTTGTCGTCTTTTACGCGGGCGCTGAAAGGTCAGTTTGATCGCGGCGAGGTCGATGTGATCCTGACGACCGAGGATCATTGCGACCCCGGTGGCAAGATCCTGTGCGAAAAGCCCCTGATCTGGCTGGGCGCGCCCGGCGGGCAGGCGTGGCGGCAACGCCCTTTGCGGTTGGCGTTCGAGAAGAACTGCATTTTCCGCAAAGGTGCGATCGAGGCGCTGGATGCGGCGGGTATCCCTTGGGAGATGGGGGTGGAATCCAATAGCTCGCGCACGATTGATGCCTCCGTCAGCGCCGATCTGGCTGTTCATGTGATGATTGAGGGCAGCGAGCCTGACTATGCCGAGCGGATCGCCCATGGGGGGGCTTTGCCGGAGCTGCGCACGACGAAAGTGAATATGTATGCCCGCAATCCCGATAAGTCGGAGGTCATTACGGAGTTGACCGGGCTGATCGAGCAGGCATGGAAGACGTTTTAGGGCATTGATTTAGGCGGTGAGGCTACCGCCCCCGGGCGTATGGATTGATCTGGCGCGCGTCTGCCCCGCAAAGCTTTGCCTCAGATCGTCACGACGACCTTGCCGGTCGATTTGCGCGCGCGGAGTAACTCCAAAGCCTCGTCCGCTTGCTCCAAGGGCAGGGTGTGGCTGATATGGGGGTGCAACTTGCCCTCGCCATGCCAGCGCATCAGCTCTTGCATAGAGCCGATCATCGCTTGTGGATCAAGGCTCAGATAGCCGCCCCAATAGAACCCAATGACCGAGATATTCTTGACCAGAAGGATGTTGGCCGGGATGGGCGGGATATCCCCACTGGCAAAGCCGATGACCAACACGCGCGCGCCGCGATTGGTGCTGCGCAGGGCCGCGGTAAAAAGATCGCCGCCAACCGGATCGTAAACCACATCTGCCCCGCCAAGCGCTTTGACCTCTGCACGCAGGTCGGTAGTGTCGCTGTCAAACAGGTGATCCGCCCCGGCAGCGCGAGCCGCCTCCAGCTTGTCGGTGCCGCGTGCGACGGCAATGACGGTTGCACCCATCGCCTTACCGATCTCGACCGCGGTCAGGCCGACGCCGCCTGCGGCCCCCAGCACCAAAAGCGTCTCGCCGGGGCGCAACCGCGCGCTGTGGGTCAGTGCCAGATGGCTGGTGCCATAGGCGATCTGGAAGCCCGCCGCAGTGGTAAAATCCATCGTCTCGGGCAAGGCCATGCAGCGATCCGCATCATAACAGGCGTATTCAGCCAGCCCGCCTTGACCGCCAAAAACCGCCACACGGTCGCCAAGTTGCCAGTCCGTGACATCGGCACCGATGGCATCGACGGTGCCTGCAACCTCCATGCCGAGGGTAAAGGGCGGCTCGGGCGTGTCCTGATACTGGCCTTTGATCATCAAGAGATCCGCGAAGTTCAGACCGCAGGCGGCGATGCGCAGACGAACTTGTCCTTGCGCAGGCTCTGGCTTCGGCAGGTCCATCAACGCAGGAGACGCCCCTTGTTCGGTGATGTGAAAGGCTTTCATCTAATAGGTCCCCTGTCGCGGCATGTCGTGAATGCTGTTTAACGCGGCGATTCTGTCGAAACCAGCGCTCTGAGGGCGCCAGACGATGTTTACGTTAAGCTTACGCAGGGTAAACCAAATGTGGATCGTTGCATTTTGCAAATCACACGCAAGGGTTGAGACGGCGGACCTGTCTTAAAGTTAGTTTGCCTCTCGTCCTCAACCAAAATGAGAATTGATAATCCGATTTCTCCCTAGATAGCGCGAGCGCGGGCCGCTTAAACCGGTGGTGGGCGCTCGGATATTTAGAGTTATCGAGCGCCGTGTTGGGAAAAAATAGGAGCAAAAGAAATGAAACACCCCGTCGATGTGCATGTTGGTAAGCGTGTCCGCCATCGTCGTTGGCTGGTCGGTATGACTCAGCAACAACTGGCCGAGAAAGTGGGGATCAAGTTTCAGCAGATACAGAAATACGAGACCGGCATGAACCGCGTCAGCGCGTCGCGTCTTTGGGATATCGCCGATGCGATGGATGTTCCGGTCAGCTTTTTCTTTGAAGGGCTTGAGGGCCATGATGTTGGCACGGTTGGTACGGGGACACCAAACGATATTCTGGCCGACAAGGAAGCGATGGAGCTTGTGCGCTCTTATTACGCGATCCCGGAGAACCAGCGTCGTCGCCTGTTTGATCTGGCGCGCGTTCTGTCAGACGTGGCTTGACGCCAACGGCTCGCCCGCGCTACCGCCTTAGCAGGCGGAGTGCAGGCGACCATGACAAATCTCAGCATTGATGAGCAGGCGCAGCTGCGCCAGACAGCCCACGCATTGGCCGATGCCGCGCGGGCTGCAACACTGCCGTATTTCCGCAAGCTGGGGTTGAGTGCCGACAACAAGGATGCGGCGGGCTTTGACCCTGTTACGGCGGCGGATCGCGGGTCCGAGCAGGCGATGCGCGCGATTTTGGCGCGAGAGCGCCCGCAAGACGGCATTCTGGGGGAAGAGTTTGACGATGTTGCGGGCTCGTCCGGGCTGACCTGGGTCTTGGATCCGATTGACGGCACGCGCGGCTTTATCAGCGGCACGCCCACTTGGGGCGTTTTGATCGCGCTTTCCAACGCGGATGGCCCGATCTACGGGATTGTCGATCAACCCTACATTGGCGAGCGGTTCGAGGGCGGATTTGGCGTCGCACAGATGACCGGGCCGCAAGGGGCGCATGCGTTGCAGGTTTGCGACGGGCAGGGACTTGAGGCCGCTACACTTTTCACGACATTCCCCGAAGTGGGCACGGATGCGGATCGCGCAGGCTTCGAGGCCGTGCGCGACCGGGTGCAACTGGTGCGCTACGGGATGGATTGCTATGCCTATGCGCTACTCGCGCAGGGCCAGATTGATCTGGTGGTCGAAGCCGGATTGCAGGCCTATGACATTCAGGCGCCCATGGCGGTTGTGCAGGCGGCGGGCGGTTTTGTGACCAACTGGCGCGGTCAGCCAGTGCACGAGGGCGGACAGGTGATCGCGGCCAGCTCGGCTGGTCTGCACGCTGAAGCGCTGGCCCTTCTGGCACCTTACGCCCATGACTGAGACCGTCATTCGCAACGCCGCAACGCTGCTGACCATGGACGATACGCGGCGCGAATTGTCAGGCATCGATATCCGTATCCGCGACGGCGTGATCGCCGAAATCGGGACCGGCCTGCGCTCGGCCGGAGAGACGTTGACGGCAACGGGCTGTGTTGTGACGCCGGGCCTTGTGAACACCCATCACCACCTCAATCAGACGCTCACCCGCGCTGTGCCGGGAGGGCAGGACGCGCTGCTTTTCGGATGGCTGCAAACGCTCTACCCGATCTGGGGGCGCTTCACGCCGGATCATATGCGCGTCTCGGCGCAGGTCGGGCTGGCGGAACTGGCGCTGTCGGGCTGCACGCTCTGCTCGGATCATTTGTATGTCTATCCCAATGGATCCCGATTGGAGGACACGATCGAGGCGGCGCAATCCCTCGGTATCCGGTTCCAGCCGACGCGCGGCGCGATGAGCATTGGTGAAAGTGCGGGTGGCCTGCCACCCGATGCGCTGGTCGAGGCAGAGGCGGATATTCTGGACGATATGATCCGGGTGATCGACAGGTTTCACGATCCGCGCGAGGGGTCGATGTGTCGGGTCGGCGTGGCCCCGTGTTCGCCTTTTTCGGTCAGTCGCGAGCTGATGCGGGACAGCGCGATCCTTGCGCGCGACAAGGGCGTGATGATGCACACGCATCTGGCAGAAAACGACCAGGACATCGCCTATTCCAAGGCACAGTTTGGCTGCCGTCCGGGGCAGTACGCCGAAGATCTGGGCTGGACGGGCGCGGATGTCTGGCATGCCCATTGCGTGAAACTCGACGTGCAAGAGATTGATCTCTTTGCGAAAACGGGCACAGGCGTCGCCCATTGCCCGTGCTCCAATTGCAGGCTGGGCTCTGGCATTGCGCCGGTGCGGGCGATGCGCGATGCGGGTGTGCGGGTCGGGCTGGGCGTCGATGGCTCGGCCAGCAATGACACCAGCAATCTGGTCGCAGAGGCCCGGCAGGCCATGCTGCTGCAACGGGTCACTCGCGGGGCTGACGCGATGAGCGCGCGCGAAGCGTTGGAGATTGCAACGCGCGGCGGGGCCGAGGTGTTGGGTCGCCCTGATTGCGGCCAGATCGCCGTGGGCAAACGGGCCGATATTGCGATCTGGGATGTGTCTGGCATTGAAAGCGCGGGCAGCTGGGATCCGGCGGCTTTGTTGCTTGCCGGTCCAACGCGGGTGCGCGATCTTTACGTCGAAGGTCGACGGATCGTGGCCGAGGGGCAGCTTACGACGCAAGACTTGCCGTTGATGATTGAAACTCAGAACAGGCTGGCGCGTGGGCTGGCGGAAATGGTTTAACTATGCGCTTTATCCTTCTGATAGCATGTTTTTTTCTGATGTCTTGTGTGTCGGAAACTGTGACGAATACAGCGTCAACCGCGACACCCACATTGGCGTCGTCGGGTGAATTTGACGGGATGCTCGGGCTCTTCCGCGCGCAAGGTGGGCGAGAGCCCGTTCGCGCCAACACGCGCTTGGCCGCGATCGCACAGGCCCATGCACAGGACATGGCGCGCAATGGCTTCTTTGCCCATAAAGGCAGCGATGGCAGCACCTTGCGCCAGCGCCTGCGGCGTGGCGGCTACCGCGCCTGTTTGGGGGCCGAGAATATCGGCAACGGTTATCCCGATCAGCGCACAGCGTTTCAGGGATGGCAGGCGTCTGACGGGCATCGGCGTAACATGCTTCTCAGGGATGTGCGTGAATACGGGTTGGGGCGTGCCGGACCTTATTGGGTTCTGGTTCTTGCTGAACCGTGTTGATGGTCAAAGGCTTACGAGCCGTTTCTAAGGTAGGCTTGATGCGGCACGCTCTCTGCGCTGCGTGAAGTTTCACCACCGTCTCATGAGGCGTGTTTTGGCGCTGTTCGCGTCGCCGGAACATGCTATGCACAGGGCAAGCCAAAGGGGTGCGATGTGAGCGAGCAGGCACAGCCAGAAAAAGACAAAAGCTACGCGCTGGACGCGGGGAACGTTGGCGCCATTCTGGAGGCGACGACGACGCAGGATGCCGCCTCGCTTGAGACGCTGCTGGAGCCGCTTCACCCCGCTGATATCGCCGATCTTCTGGAACAGATCAGCCCGGCTGAGCGGCGCGATCTTCTCGCACTTTGGCAGACCGGTCTGGACGGTGAAGTGCTGTCCGAGTTGGACGATGCCCTGCGCGACGAGATCATCGATACGCTGCAACCTGCAGAACTGGCAGACGCGGTGCGTGATCTGGAATCCGATGACGTTGTCGATCTGGTCGAGGATCTTGACGGCGCGCAGCAAGAGGCCGTGCTGGAGGCGTTGGGCGATGCTGACCGGGTCGCGGTCGAGCAGGCGCTGGCCTATCCCGAGGAATCCGCCGGTCGCTTGATGCAGCGCGAGGTCGTGCGTGCGCCGGCCCACTGGAATGTCGGTCAAACCATTGATTTCCTACGCGCCGAAGATGATCTGCCCGAACAGTTTTACCATGTCATTCTGATTGATCCGCGCATGAAGCCCGTCGGCTATGTGACGCTGGGCAAGCTGCTGGGCGCGCCGCGTGCGGTGAAGCTGACCGACATCACCGAAGATAGTTTCCGCATCATCCCCGCGACCCAACCCGAAGAAGAGGTCGCCTATGCGTTCAACCAGTATCACCTCATCTCGGCCCCGGTCGCTGATGAGGATGGGCGGTTGGTCGGTGTGATCACCATCGACGACGCGATGGTCGTGCTGGACGAAGAGCATGAGGAAGACATCCTGCGTCTGGCCGGTGTGGGTGAGGGCTCGCTGAGCGACAAGGTGATCAACACCACTAAGCGGCGTTTCCCGTGGCTGGCGGTCAATCTGGTGACTGCGATCCTTGCCTCGCTGGTGATCGCGCAGTTTGAGGATATCATCGCGCAGTTCGTGGCGCTGGCTGTGCTGATGCCCATCGTGGCTTCCATGGGCGGCAATGCAGGCACGCAATCCCTGACCGTGGCCGTGCGCGCGATTGCGACGAAAGACCTGACCGGCTCAAACGTCTGGCGGGTCATCCGCCGCGAGGTTCTGGTGGGGCTTGTGAACGGCGCAATTTTCGCGGTCGTGATGGGCATTGTGGGCGTCATCTGGTTCGGCTCGCCCATGCTGGGCGTGGTCATCGCCGTGGCGATGATCGTCAATCTGGTCGTGGCGGGGCTTGCTGGCACCGTGATCCCGGTGGTGCTTGAAAAGCTGGGCGTTGACCCGGCGCTTGCCTCGGGCGCGTTTGTGACGACTGTGACGGATGTCGTTGGGTTCTTTGCCTTTTTAGGCCTCGCGGCGATTGTACTTCTGTGAGCTTGGAGACGGTCAAGTCTACCGCCCGCAAGGCCGCCTTCGCGCGCCGCAAGGCCGCGTTCGAGGCCGCAGGCCCCGGGCAGGCCGCGATCCTTTCGGAGTTTCTGGCCGGGCATCGCGGTGTGCCTGTGTCGGGCTTCATGCCGATCAACTCAGAGATCAATCCGCTGCCCGCAATGGCCGAGGCCGCGGCCTATGGCCCGGTGGGCGTCCCGGTGATCCGGGGCAAAGGCCGGCCTTTGGTGTTCAGCCAATGGGAGCCGGATGGCGCGCTTGTGGAAGGCCCTTTCAAAGCCATGGTACCTGCGGTGGAGCGGTTGATGGTGCCAGAGATCGTCATCGTGCCATTGGTCGCTTTTGACCGCCAAGGGGGCCGTCTGGGCTATGGCGGTGGCTTTTATGACCGCACGCTAGAGGGGCTGCGGTCGCGTGGATCCGTGCTGGCCGTGGGCTTTGCTTTTGGTGCGCAGGAGGCGGATGATCTGCCGTTGGAGCCGACCGATCAGCCGCTTGATCTGGTCATCACGGAAACAAATGTGATTGAGGTGGCGCCGCGCTAGCGGGTCCCGGCCTCAAAGGCTTCTTTGGTGATATTTTTGAGCAAATCGCATGCGGGCTGTTCTGAACCCTTGCTCTTGCAGGTTCTGCGCCCTACCCATCATCTTCATGAAACTTCTCTTTTTAGGTGATGTCATGGGCCGCGCGGGACGCGCCGCGGTGACCGAGCGTCTTGCCGGGCTGCGCGAAAGCCTTGGGCTCGATTTTGTGGTGGTCAATGGCGAGAACGCGACCAATGGCGCGGGGCTTTCGCCGGCCCATGCAAAGGCGCTGCTGGAGGCTGGGGCCGATTGCGTGACCCTTGGGGACCATGCGTTCGATCAGCGCGAGATGCTCTCCTTTATCGACCAGGAACCCCGCATCGTGCGGCCTTTGAATTTCTCCAAGGCCGCTCCCGGCAAGGGCGCGCGGCTCTATGAAGCGCGGGGCGGGCGCAAGGTTCTGGTCGCGCAAGTGCTGGGTCAGGTGTTCATGAAGCGGCCCTTTGATGATCCTTTCTCGGCGGTGGAGACCGTGCTGAAGACCCACCCGCTGGGAGGTTTGGCGCAGGCCAGTCTGATCGACATCCATTGCGAAGCAACATCCGAGAAGATGGCGATGGGGCATTACTGCGACGGGCGCGCGTCGGTCGTGGTGGGCACCCATACCCATGTTCCCACGGGCGATGCGATGGTGCTGCCCAAAGGCACAGCGTATCTAACCGATGCAGGCATGTGCGGCGATTACAATTCGGTCATTGGGATGGACAAGGAAGAGCCTTTGCGCCGCTTCATTACGGGCATGAGCAAAGGGCGGTTCACGCCTGCGACCGACGAGGCCACGTTGGCAGGGCTTTATGTCGAGACCGATGATAAGACCGGTAAGGCCTTGAAATGTAAGGCACTTCGCATTGGCGGGCGATTAGCTGAAAGCCTGCCATGAGCACGGTCAACACAGGGCGCGCGGGCCTGATCGCGGTCCTTGTGATTGCGGGCGCGGGCTGGGGTGTGACCCAACCTTTGGCCAAGATCGCCGTGAGCGAAGGCTACAAACATTTCGGTCTGGTTTTTTGGCAATTGGCTATCGGGGCGGTGGCGCTGGGCGCGCTGAATACTGCGCGCGGCAAGGGATTGCCTTTAAGCGCGAAACACTTGGCTTTCTATCTGATGATCGCGCTGATCGGGACGGTGCTGCCGAACTCGGCCAGTTATCAGGCGATCACGCATCTGCCCTCGGGCATTGTGTCGATCCTGCTGTCGTTGGTGCCGATGCTGGCTTTTCCCGTTGCGCTGTCCCTTGACCTCGACCGGTTCAGCGCGCTGCGCTTTGCCGGGTTGGCTTGCGGGTTGCTGGGGGTGATCTTGCTGGTCGCGCCGGATGCAAGCCTGCCTGAGCCAGGCATGCTGTTCTGGATCCCCGTCGCGTTGATCGCGCCGATGTTTTACGCGGTGGAGGGCAACGTGGTCGCCAAATGGGGCACGCATGGGCTGGACCCGGTGCAGGTGCTTTTCGGCGCCTCTGTGATCGGCACAATCGTGATGCTGCCGGTGGCGATTGGCTCTGGTCAGTGGATCTCTCCGTTGCCGCCTTACGGGCTGCCCGATCTGGCGTTAACACTGTCAGCGCTGATCCATGCGACAGTCTACACGACCTATGTTTGGCTCGTGGGCCGCGCGGGGCCGGTTTTTGCCGTGCAGATCAGTTATCTGGTCACCGGGTTCGGCGTCATCTGGGCGATGTTGCTGCTGAGTGAAGCCTATGCCGGCCCGGTCTGGGCGGCCATGGCGATCATGTTTGTGGGGCTTTTCCTGGTGCAGCCGCGCCCCAATGTGGCGCTTGTGCCGACCGGCGCAACAGGCGAAGATACGGCCTGACTTAAAAGGGTTATCCCAAACGTGACCGAGCTTTTTGCCCTAGGATCGACCGGAGGCGCCGTCGCCACATTGGGCGTCGTCGTGGTGATGTTCGTGCTGTTTTTGCGCGAAACCTACCCGACCGAGGTCGTGGCCATCGGCGGCGTTGCCTTGATGCTGGTCATGGGCGTGCTGCCCTATGACAAGGCGCTGAACGTGCTGTCGAACCCCGCGCCATGGACGATCGCGGCGATGTTCATCGTGATGGGCGCGCTGGTGCGCACGGGCGCGTTGGAGGCGTTCACGTCGGTCGCCGACCGCAAAGCCAAGACGAACCCGGCGCTGGCCATTGTGTTGCTGATGGCGTTTGTGGTCCTGTCCTCGGCTATTGTGTCGAACACGCCTGTGGTCGTTGTGATGATCCCGGTTTTCACGCAACTGGCGCGCACGATGGGGCTGTCGGTCTCCAAGCTGTTGATCCCGCTTAGTTATGCGGCGATCCTGGGGGGCACGCTGACCCTGATCGGGACGTCCACGAACTTGCTGGTGGACGGCGTTGCGCGCGCCGAGGGGCTAGAGGCGTTTTCGATCTTCGAGGTCACGCCGCTGGGTCTGGCGCTTGTGGCTTGGGGCATGATCTACCTGCGCTTCATCGCGCCGCGCCTGCTGCCGGACCGGGACAGTATGGCGAACCTGCTTAGCGATAAATCTCGGATGAAGTTCTTTACCGAAGCCGTGATCCCGCCGGAGTCCAACCTGATCGGGCGCGAAGTCACCGGCGTTCAGTTGTTCAAGCGCGATGGCGTCCGGCTGATTGACGTGATCCGCGGGGACTTGTCGTTGCGGCGCAATCTGCAGGGCGTTGAATTGCAGGTCGGTGACCGCGTGGTGTTGCGTACCCAGATGACCGAACTGCTGAGCCTGCAGCGCAACAAATCGCTCAAGCGCGTGGATCAGGTGTCGGCGGTGGAGACCTCGACTGTGGAGGTGCTGATTACACCGGGCTGCAAGATGGTGGGCCGGTCGCTGGGCGCGTTGCGCTTGCGGCGGCGGTTTGGTGTCTATCCGCTTGCGGTGCATCGGCGCAGCCAGAACATTGGCCGTCAGTTGGACGATCTGATCGTGCGCGTGGGCGATACACTGCTGCTGGAAGGCGCGCCGGAGGATATTCAGCGCCTCGCTTCCGAGATGGATTTGGTCGATGTGAGCCAGCCTTCTGCGCGCGGGTTCCGGCGCAGCCATGCACCCATCGCCGTTCTTGCGCTGCTGGGGATCGTGACATTGGCCGCACTTGGTGTAGCTCCGATTTTGATGCTGTCGATCCTTGCCGTCGCTGTCATTTTCCTGACCCGCTGCATCGACGCAGACGAGGCGTTTGGCTTTGTCGATGGCCGCTTGCTGGCGCTGATCTTTGCGATGCTGGCGATCGGGCAGGCGCTGCAAGCCTCAGGCGCGGTGTCGCTGATCGTCGAGGCAATTGCCCCCGCGCTGGGCAATCTGCCGCCCTTCCTGCTGGTCTGGGCGATCTATTTGCTGACCTCGGTGCTGACCGAGCTGGTCTCGAACAACGCCGTCGCGGTGGTCGTCACGCCCATCGCTATCGGGCTTGCGACCGCACTTGGCATCGACCCGCGCCCGCTTGTGGTGGCCGTGATGGTGGCAGCCTCGGCCAGTTTCGCCACGCCGATCGGCTATCAGACGAACATGCTGGTCTACGGCCCCGGCGGGTATAAATTCACGGATTTCCTGCGCGTCGGCATTCCACTGAACCTGACCATTGGACTGCTGGCCAGCTTCCTGATCCCGTTCATATGGCCGCTTTAAGGGCGTGAAGATGCGCGGGCAGGTCCCGCTCGGTTACGTCCGCTTCGCGCACCAACCCGTCGAAATGTCGGGTGAAGGCCTGGACCCGTTCGGTGTCGCGGAACGCGAGATAGTTCTGACCTAGATAAATCACTGCCAGCATTGGCCCAAAGACCGTGATTGGCGCCGAATAGAGCCTGCGCGCATCGAAAAGCGACAGGCGGAGGGAGGGGTAAAGCTCTTCATGTAGGGCGATCATCCGGTCCAGTTGGGCGCGTCTGTGATGGGCGGGCAGACCTGCGTAATACCCCTCCGCATGGGCGAAAGCGTGCAAGTCGTGGCTGGGCAACGCGATCTCGAAATCCGAGCGCGATTCCTCCATCAGCTGCAAGCGGTCCTCGGATGCGCCGATGGCTTGGTCGGTCGTCTTGCCCAGCGACGGCTCGTATTCCCACTGCAAGACTTCGCGAGTTTTCATCATGTCAGGCAGGCCAGCGGGAACATGGCGGATCTTGTAACCCGCCGCCTCGATATGCCAGTCGAAGATCTGCTGATCGATCAGCGCGCGTGGCGCGGCGGTAATCTCGACCGCCGTGGCAAGGATATCAGCGGCACTTTCTGGCCGTTCCGAAAGGCCCAAAAGCCAGTCTGACGACACGCCCAATGCCGCCGCGCATTCTGCGACGACCTGCGCATTAGGCAGACGCGCACCGCCTCCGCTGAGCACTTGTGAGATCGTCGAGCGATCGACCCCGATGCGCCGCGCCAATCCTGATTGCGTCTCACGTGCGTCGGCCATGGCTTGCAGTAGCCGGTCGCGGAACAGCTTGGCACGATCTCTTTTGTCGGTTTTTTCAATCATTGTTGATTAATATCACCATTTGCAGATTTTGCTAACTATTTACAGAATTCTGTAACGGCAAAAAACGGCCTATCCCTGACCCCATGCAATCCCTGTCTTCTTTCACAAGCGAAACCCGCACACGGACCATCGTCAAGGCTGTCATCTGGAACCTGATCGGCCTTGCTGTCATGGCTCTGGTGGGCTTCCTGCTGACCGGATCCTGGGGCATCGGCGGCGCGATGGCGATCATCAACGCCTGCGTCGGTCTGACCACATATATCGTTTACGAGCGTATCTGGGCACATATCCAGTGGGGCCGCCATGCCGCGCATTGAATGGCCGACGCTTGCGCTAATCCTTGGCTGCCTTGCAGTCTGGGCGGTGGCGACGACATGGCTGGTGGCGCTCTCCCTGCCGCTGGCCATCGTCGTGACGGCGCTGTGCGTTGCGCTGTTCTGCTCGCTCCAGCATGAGGTGATCCACGGCCATCCGTTCGACAATCGCCTGCTGAACGAGGCGCTGGTCTTTCCCACGCTCTGCCTCGCGATCCCCTATCATCGTTTTCGCGAGACGCATCTGGCGCATCACACCGACAGCCTGCTGACCGACCCCTATGACGACCCCGAAAGCAACTATCTGGACGCGGCCGATTGGGACGAGTTGGCCCCGACGACCCGCGCTGTCTTGCGGTTCAACAACACCCTTCTGGGGCGTCTTGTGATCGGGCCGGTTATTGCGCAAATCGCCTTCATGCGTGCCGATTGGCGGGCTGCCCGCGACGGGGACCTCGCCGTTTTGCGCGGCTGGCTTTGGCATGTGCCGTCCATCGCGCTGGTGTTGACCTGGGTCTGGCTGGCGGCTATCCCGCTTTGGGCCTATCTAATCGCTGCTTATCTGGGCCTATCCGTCCTGAAAATCCGCACCTTCCTTGAGCATCAGGCCCATGAGCGCGCCCGTGGTCGCACGGTCATTATCGAAGATCGTGGGCCGCTGGCATTTTTGTTTCTGAACAACAACTTGCATGTCGTCCATCACATGCACCCGAGGCTGCCGTGGTATCGCCTGCCGCAGGTCTATTTCGGCAACCCTGATCGTTATTTGCAGCGCAATGGCGGCTACCGCTACACCTCTTACGCCGAGGTTTTTCGCCGCTATTTCTGGCGCGCCAAGGATCCTGTAGCACACCCGCTTTGGCGCAGATAAACCTTGCATGACAGGGCGTTGCGGCAGATAACGCTGCCATGGCCCTGTGGATCCCGATCACCTTGCTGGCGGCGTTTGCGCAAAACCTGCGCTTCATGCTGCAAAAGCACCTCAAGGACACCTCGCTCAGTTCGGGCGGGGCGACCTTGTCGCGGTTTCTTTATTCGTTTCCATTGGCCGCGTTGCTGGTCTGGACCTATGCGAGCCTGACCGATCAGGCGCTGCCCGACACCTCGCCGCGTTTCTGGGCGTTCGCCTTGGCCGGAGCGGTCAGCCAGATCATCGCCACCATGTGCGTTGTGTCGATCTTTCAGCACCGCAACTTCGCCATCGGGATCACGTTCAAGAAAACCGAGGTGATCCAGACCGCGATCATCGGCTTTGTGCTGCTGGGCGAGGGGCTGCACCCGTTGGCGTTGGTCGCGATCTTCATCGGGCTGGCGGGCGTGCTGGTCTTGTCGGACCCGCCCAAAGCCGAAGGCCGCTGGAGCGACCGCATCTGGAACCGCGCGGCGGGGTTGGGTTTGCTCTCGGGCCTTTTGTTCGGCATGTCCTCCATCGGATATCGCGGGGCGTCGCTGTCGCTGGAACAACCCGATCCGTTTTTGGCGGCTATGATGACGCTGGCCTTAGTCACCGTCACCCAAACCGTTCTGCTCAGCGCATGGCTGGCCCTGCGCGAGCGCGGACAAATCCTGTTGGTGCTGAAAAGCTGGCGGGTGTCGCGCTGGGTCGGGCTGACCTCGATGATCGGCTCGCTGGGGTGGTTCACGGCCTTCACGTTACAAAACGCGGCCTATGTGAAAGCGCTGGGGCAGGTCGAGCTGGTCTTCGCCTTTCTCGCCTCACAGTTTTTCTTTGGCGAGAAAACAGACAAGCGCGAAGTGCTGGGCGTCTGCCTGATCGTGCTGTCTATCCTGGTGCTGATCCTGTCGCTTTGAGGCGCAGGAACAGGCTTTCCTCGTCGTCATTCTTGAAAAACGGGACGGAGTCGGGGGCCTTCAACGCGGGCAAAAGTCCTTCGACCTCGGCCAGAACAACCTCTGTAATAAAGGGCAGATCAAAGCTGCGGGCGCGATCAAGCGGGACCCATTGCAGATGGCTCAACTCGTCACAAGCATGGGTGAAATCGTCTGGATCGCCCTGCAACGCGGCGGCATCGGCTAGAAAGAACCGCGCATCAAAGCGGCGCGGGCGACCCGGTGGCGTGATGGCGCGGAAGACGAATTTCAGCGCGCTGGCATCGGGTTGCATGCCCTGGGCCGCAAAGCTCTGCCAGTCAGGCGCAGCATTAGGCCAGTCGCCCGGTGCGCCTAGAATCAGGCCTGTTTCTTCCCAAAGCTCGCGGATGGCGGCCCCGGCGAGGGCGGTGGGCGCGGTCGTACTTTGATCCAACAACCGCCCTGAACAGACCGGGTTGAGCGATGTTGCAAAAGGGACATCCCCGTCGCCTGCATCCACAGCCCCGCCTGGAAAGACAAACTTGTTTGGCATGAAAGCCGCTGTCGCGCCGCGCTGGCCCATCAACACCGCAGGGCGCGTCGCGGCATCGCGCAGCACGATCACGGTCGCGGCGTCTCTGATTGCGGATTTGTCCATCATGCCCCTGTCAGGTGGTGGGGGCGGCTCCGAACCCGTGCATGCGCTTGGCCCATTGCAACGAGACAACCACCCCTTTGAGTCGCGGCAGAAGGTAAAGCGACAGCGCCACGCAGCCAATGGTAAAGGCCGTGGCCATCAAGAGCGGATCAGGCCGGTAGCGCACGAAGGCGATATGCATCAGCGGGGCCATGATGTGGCCGACGATCAGTATCGTCAGATAGGCCGGTCCATCATCGGCGCGGTGATGGGACAGCTTTTCACCGCAAACCGTGCAGTGATCGCGCACTTTCAGATAGCCATTCATCAGCGGACCGGTGCCACAGCACGGGCACTTGCGTCGCCACCCGCGCATCAAGGCGGGGCGCACGGGGCGGTCTGACAATGGGTGTTGGGCTGTGGTCATAGGTTTTCCTTTGGCGCTAACACTGCGCCTTTTGGGGGTGGTTTCCCATTGGCCAAACCGTCCTTGCGGCTGCATGCCGCAGATTTCCGTCACAATGTGCGACGGAAAGCGGCAAGCGCCCCGTTTAACGCTCAGATCACGGGCGGCAGGGTGCTGTGCGTGACGAGCATGAAGAAGGAAAAACCTGATGTCCGAGACTTTGAAACTCACCGTTCTGACAGGCGCAATTGTTCTTGGGGCCACGCTGGCCGCCGCTCCGATGGCCTATGCCGAAAGCGTCTCTGGCCCGCGAGGAGCCAGCTTTGAGGAACTGGACGCCAATGGCGACGGCACTTTGACAGAGGCCGAGATTGAGGCCCACCGCGCGGCGCGCTTTGCCGCGATGGACAGCGACGGCAATGGCAGTCTGAGCGCGGAGGAGCTGACCGCCGCAGCCGAGCAACGCAAAGCCAACCGCGCCGCCCGCATGATCGAGCGTGTCGATGCGAATGGCGACGGCGAGCTGAGCGCCGAAGAGCTGACCGAGATGCGCGGCAAGCGCCGTGGCGGCGGCGGCTTTGGTCGCATGGATACCAATGGGGACGGGTCTGTCACAAAGGCTGAATTTGACGCCGCCAAGGACAAGCGCCGGGCGCATGCTGACAAGCGCCGCAACCAGAATGATGGCTGAAGCGCGGTTGGGCAGCGGGGTGACCTGCTGCCCGTTTCGCTCTAATCGTGAGCCATGGATATGCCGCTTGATGCGATGTCAGAGGTCAGTGACACGGGCCTGCTGGTCCGGTTCGCCAATGGCGACCGGCTGGCGGCCGTGGTGCTGACCCAGCGGCTGAGCCCGCGCGCGCTGGGCTTTGCGGCGCGCATGTTGGGCGATCTGGCCGAGGCAGAAGACGTCACCCAAGAGGCGATGCTGCGGCTTTGGAAAATCGCGCCGGAGTGGCGGCAAGGCGAGGCAGAGCCGGCCACTTGGCTCTATCGTGTGGTGCGCAATCTGTGCACCGACCGGCTACGCAAAACGCGTGGGGTCGGGCTCGATCAGATCGCCGAGCCCGAGGATGGCACGCCATCGGTGGAGGCAAGCCTGATCGCGCAAGACCGCGCGGCGGCGTTGCAAATGGCCTTGAACCAGTTACCAGAGCGGCAGCGCGAGGCGGTAATTCTGCGCCATATCGAGGGCTTGGCGAACCCGGAGATTGCGCAGATCATGGAGATCAGCGCACGGGCGGTCGAAAGTCTGACAGCCCGTGGCAAACGAGCTTTGGGGGCGGCTTTAGCACCTAAGCGCGAGGAGTTGGGATATGACGACTGACCAAAACGACCCGCTTGAGGGGTTCTTTGAGGCGGCGCGCGATGACGCTCCGCAACCTTCGGACATCTTGCAGGCACGTATACTGGCCGATGCCGACGCAGCGCTTGCAGCAAATGCACCGCCGGTGCGGCGTCGCAACAGGCTGCGCGACGTGCTGCAGGGTTTGGGCGGTTGGCCTGCGATGGCGGGTTTGGTTACGGCTACGATGGCGGGTGTGTGGATAGGGATCAGCCCGCCTGAGATGGTTGAGACGTTGATCGAGGTGCAGACGGTCGAATACTTGCCGGGCTTCGATGCCTTGCTGGAAGAAGGGTAAGTCATGACGGAGGAAACGATAAAAAGCCGCGCGCCGCGCTGGATGCGGGTTGTGCTTGTCCTGTCGCTGGCGCTCAACCTTTTGATCGTGGGCGCAGTGGTGGGCGCTGTCTCCAGCGGGAAAAAGGGTGGCCCGCGCATGAGCGATGTCAGCTTTGGCCCTTATACAGCGGCGCTCAGCCGTGAGGATCGCCGCGCCCTGCGCCGCGCCATCCGTGACAGATCAGACCGCCCCAACCGGGCTGCGGCGCGCGAGAATTTTCAGACATTCCTGAACGTGTTGAGGACCGAGCCGCTGGATGTCGCCGAGATGACGCGTGTGTTTGAGGCGCAAGGCGCGTTGGCGCAGGCGCGTCAGGCCGCAGGCAAGACGGCGCTTTTAGAGCATATCGCCGAGATGGGTGCGGCAGACCGCGCCGCCTTTGCAGATCGTCTGGAGGAGGTCTTGCGCCGTGGTCCCGGTAAGCGACCCTAGGCGGCGTTCGGGCTCATGATGACCTGATTGCGGCCATTATCCTTGGCGCCATAAAGCGCCATGTCGGCTTGCTCCAGCAAGTCGTTCGGGTCGGCACATTCGGTCACTTCGGGAAGGGAGATGGTCAGCCCGATACTGACGCTGATCCGGAGTGTGGTCTTGGCGTCGACCACCACGGGCATGTCGCAGACCAACTGGCGCAGCCGTTCGGCCACGATCCTGGCTTGCGTCTCGCCCGTATCGGGCAGGGCGATCACGAACTCTTCGCCCCCCAGGCGTGCCACCATATCAACAGATCGCAGGTTATCGCTGAGACAGCTTGAAAGCGCACGCAAAACACTGTCGCCCGCGGCATGGCCGTGGCTGTCATTGACCAGTTTGAACCGGTCGATATCCAGGATCATCACCGCATAGGGTGCACCTTCCTCGGCGGCGCGTTCCGCGATTTGTTTGAGATGCGCCAAAGCATAGCGGCGGTTGAAAAGCCCTGTCAGCGGGTCGGTGACAGCGGCTTGCAACCCGTGCTGCACTGTTGCGCGCAACTGATCCGCCCGGTGCTTGTGACGCAGCTGGGTCGTGATGCGCAGTCCAATCTCGGCCGCATCAAACGGGCAACTGGTGACATCATCGGCCCCCAGATCAAGCGCCATGGCGGCTGTGACCGGGGCATCTTGCGGTGTGACAGCGATGATTGCCGCACTGCGCGTCGCGGCGCGCGAGCGCAGCTCTGTGATGGCTTGCAGATGCAGGTCATCCTCTTTATCCGAGAGCGCCAGCAGGAAAAGATCGGGCACCGCGTCCGCATCGCCCAGATCCAACGCGTCATCAAGGCTTAGCACGTTGACCTGCGCGCTGGTCTCGCCGCGCAGGTGTTGTGCCCACTCATGAGCTTGTGCAGGGCCCGCAGTGACAACGGAGACGCGACTTTGCGGGGCAAACCCCACGCCGTCCTCGGCCAGCCCCAGCGCCCGGCTGGTGTCATCGCGCAGGCCGGTTTCGCGACGCGTCGTCTCAAACCGCATGAGGCTGCGCAGCCGCGCCAGAAGCAGCGCGTCGTTGATCGGCTTTTGCAGACAATCGGCAGCACCAGCGGCCAACATCTGGGCGCGTGCCGACAGCCCTTCGGGTGGGGTCAGCACAACGATGGGGCAGGGATGCGCGCGGGTCAGCCCCCTTAGCGCGGACACATCAGCGGCAATCAGGCTCTGATCAATCACGATCAGATCAGGCGTCGCAGACCCGGTCAGCGATACCCCTTCCGCCAGCGTGCTTGCCTGCAGCACACGGTAATTCGACGCGGCAAGCCGCACCTTGAGCAAGATGCGGTTGGTTGCAATCGGATCTATAATCAGGACGCGTCCCGGCATGACGAAGCCTTTTCCATCGTGGTTTTCACAGCTTGCTCGAAAAAGGGTTAATAAAACGTTCCCGATCTATTAACTCTGCGCGTCATGAAGCAAGAATCCGCCGAAACTATCGCTCTGCAAGCTCTCGCCTTTCTGATTGGCGATGATGACCTGCGGGACGTTTTCATGGGTGCGACCGGTGCCAGCGCCGAGGATATGCGCATCCGCGCCGGTGACCCGGAATTCCTGATCTCTGTGCTGGATTTCCTGATGATGGATGACGCTTGGGTCGTACGGTTTTGCGATGCAAACGGATTTGACTATACCACTCCGCAGACGGCGCGGCAGTCCTTGCCGGGCGGCGCACAAGTTCACTGGACCTAAGCGCGCCTCGGTCACGGCGCAGCCAAGGCGTTAACCAATTTGCCTCAAAATGCAGCAAAAGCTGCGCAATATTCGGCCAAGCCTTGCCGGACTGTCGCAACTTTGTTGCAGACTATTGCATAACCTCACGTCAACCGCCATCTTGGTGAGGCGAGGGAGGATCGCATCATGCACTTTTCGGGTGTGCTGTTCGATAAGGATGGCACCTTATTTGATTTTCACGCAACGTGGGGCGACTGGGCCTATGGTTTCTTGATGAAACTGTCGGGCGGTGACATGCTTCGCATGCAGCTGCTGTCCAACGCGATCGAGTATGATCCGGGCCGTAAACGCTTTTTGCCGGGCTCGCCGGCCGTTGCTGGCACGCCTGGTGAGATCGCGGAACGGTTGTTGCCGCATTTACCCGGCACGACACCTTCTGCACTGATCACCCATATCAATCGCACCGCCGCCGTGGCTCCGATGACCGAAGCCGCACCGCTCTTACCGCTTCTGGGGCGGTTGCGCAGCCAGGGTATCAAGCTGGGTTGCGTGACCAATGACGCCGAAGTGCCCGCCCGTGCGCATCTCAAAAGCGCGGGTATCTGCGATCTTCTGGATTACGTCGTTGGGTTTGACAGCGGGTATGGTGCCAAACCCGATGCAGGCCCGCTTCTGGGCTTTTGCGACCGTATGGATTTGCGCCCAGATCAGGTGCTCATGGTTGGGGATAGCCGTCACGACCTGATCGCTGCGCGTGCGGCAGGCATGTGTGCTGTGGGTGTTCTGACCGGGCTTGCCACGCAAGAAGAGCTGGCCCCGCTGGCCGATGCGGTCTTGCCCGATGTGGGCGGTTTGCCCGCTTGGCTGAATGACTTGGAACAAGTCAGCACCGCCGCGCAATAGGCTGCGCATTTTAAAAGCGACAGAATATGTCGGTTTTCTAAAACTCTGAGCCGGCTTCGGATGGTTCCATGGATCAAACGTGATCCTGGAGAACCCCTATGGAAGATGCCGCCCCTCGCCGTCGCCGTTCTGGTGGGCGCAAAGGCCATGCCGCTCGCACCGGTGGCGCTGCGATAAGTCAGATGCCATGGCGCATTCCCGTCAATACGGATGCCCCGACCGAACCGCTTAGTCCCGAGGGCGTCGAGGCGATTCACAACGGGGCCATGCGCATCCTCGAGGAAATCGGGATCGAGTTTCTGAACCTTGAAGGCTTGGAAATTCTGCGCGAGGCAGGCTGCAAGATTGACGGCACCAACGTGAAGATGGATCGCCATTGGGTGATGGAGATGATCGCCAAGGCGCCGTCCGAGTTCATGATCACGCCCCGCAATCCGGACCGCGCGTTGCCGATCGGCGGCAAGCACATCCTTTTCGGCAACGTGTCCTCGCCGCCCAACTACTTGGATCTTGAGATCGGCACCAAGGTCTCGGGCAGCCGCCAGCAATGCGCGAACCTGCTCAAGCTGACGCAGTATTTCAACTGCATTCATTTTGCCGGTGGCTACCCGGTAGAGCCGGTGGATATCCACGCCTCCGTCCGGCATTTGGATGTGCTGTATGACAAGCTGACGCTGTGCGACAAGGTTGCCCATGCCTACTCATTGGGGGCTGAGCGGGTTGAGGATGTGATGGAGATGATCCGCATCTCCGGCGGCTGGAGCCATGAGGAATTCGACGCTTCGCCGAAGATGTATACCAACATCAATTCGACCTCGCCGCTCAAGCATGACATTCCGATGATTGACGGCTGTTTGCGGCTGATCCGGCGCGGGCAGGCGGTTGTCGTGACGCCGTTCACTCTGGCCGGGGCGATGGCGCCTGTGACCATGGCGGGTGCTGTGGCGCAGTCTTTGGCCGAAGCGCTCTCGGCAATTGCGCTTTTTCAATATGTGCAGCCCGGATGCCCGTGCGTAATCGGCACGTTCACCTCCAACGTCGACATGAAATCAGGCGCGCCAGCTTTTGGCACGCCGGAATATATGCGCTCCACCCAGATGACCGGGCAGATGGCGCGGTTTTACGGGTTGCCCATGCGCTCGTCCGGCGTGTGCGCGGCCAATGTTCCGGATGGTCAGGCGATGTGGGAGACGTCAAACTCGCTCTGGGCGTCGGTGCAGTCGGGCACCAATATCGTTTACCACGCTGCAGGTTGGCTGGAGGGGGGGCTGATTGCCAGCCCCGAAAAGTTCATCATGGATTGCGAAGTGATCCAGCATATCCAGCGTTATCTGGAGCCCGTGATCTGTGACACCGGCCCCGACGAGATCGCGGTCGATGCGATTGCGGATGTGGGCAATGATGGCCATTTCTTTGGCATCCAGCATACGCAGGATCGCTATGAGACGGCCTTCTACCAGCCCTTCCTGTCGGATTGGCGCAACTATGAAGGCTGGGAGCTGGCCGGTGGCGTCTGGACCGCCGAGCGGGCGCATAAGCTCTTCAAGCAGATCATCGCAGAGTTTGAAGCACCCCCGATGGACATCGCCATCAAGGACGAGCTTGCGGCCTTCGTCGAGAAGCGCAAATCCGAAGGCGGCGCACCCACAGATTTTTAAGCGGATTTCTGAGGCTGCTTAGGTCAGGCTATAAAGCACGCCACTCAGAACTGCGCCGGTGAAACCAAGAGCCACGTAAAGCGCGAAGACCTCACGCCGGACCAACGCGAAAACGGCTGTCATCGCGGGGATCGAGCTGACGGCGCCTGCGACCATGAACGACATTGCAGCCCCTGCGGTCATGCCTTGCTCCATCAGCCCGGCAACAAGCGGCGGGGCGGCATAGCCATTCAGATAGGCCGGTGCGCCGACCAATGCGGCCAGAATGATCGGCCCAAGGCCGGCACCGCCGACGATGCCCGCGATGGTTTCGGCAGGAATGTAAGCGATCAGCAGGCTTTCCAGAAAATAGGCCAGCGTCAGCCATTTCAGCAGGAAAACCAGGTTGTGCAGACCTGCGGTCCTGAACCGCTCGACCCGCTCGGCGTCGGTCCAGAAGCGCCAAACGGGGCGGCCAGCGAACGGGTCACTGCCGCAAGCGCTGCATCCTTTGCGGGCGCGCAGTGGATCGGACAACGCACCGGCTGAGACAATCCATTTCGTAACAAACCCGCCCAGAAGCCCGATGCCCACAGCCGCGACGGCCTTTGCGATGGCAAAATTCCAACCGATTGCGCCTGCGGTGATGACAAGGCTTGGCGGGTCGATCAGCGGTGAGGCGAGCCAGAACGCCATCACCGCCGATAGCGGCGTGCCAACCGCCAGTAACGCGGCGATGAATGGGATCACCTCGCACGAGCAGAATGGGGCCAGCCCGCCGAAAAGGGCTGCCAGAAAGATCATCCGTATCTCGCGCCCCTCGAAGGCTTTGGAGAGGACCGAGGCAGCCCCGGTCGCCTCTAACCCAGCAATCAAGGCGACGGCGAAGAGGATGAAGGGCAGGGTGGACCAGACCGCCTGTGCCGTGAACCACAATGAAAGGGGGAGTTGGTCAGGTGCTGCGAATGCCAGAAGCAGACATAAGGCAGCCAAAACGGCCCAAACCGTGGCTAAGCGCGGTGTGAGGGAGGTGTTGAGGCGGGCCAGAAGCTCAGTCATTGGACTGCGCGTCCACGGTCAGCTCAGCATCCGGAACGGCCGCACAGCATGTGGCGAGGATGAACGAGGACAGATGCTCCAGACGCTCGAAATTCGGGCGATTGATCGTCTCGCGTCCGCGTCGTTCCTGAGTGATCAGTTCGGCCGCCGCCAGAAAGCGCAGGTGATGGGACAGGGTGGAGCCGGGCAGGCCCGTTCGCTCGGCCACATCGCGAAAGAGCAGACCCTTGTGGCCCGCTTGAACCAACGCCAGCAAGACGCCCATGCGCGGCTCTGAACCGACGGCGGCAAATCCCTGACAGGCTTCTTCAATCGACAGCATGACGCAGTTCCTTATTAAACTATAATTCTAGAATAATAGTTTAATTGCGTACTGTCAAATTTGTGTGCCTAGCCCGCCTTACGCGCCGCCATCTCATCCGCCATCGCCTTGATGTGGTCGCTGGCCGTCGTCTCAAACCACGCAGGCACAATCGCGTGGATCAGGGCGGCGATGGCGATCGCAAACAGACGGGCGGCGAAGCGGGAAGCGAACAGCATATGGCCAAAATAGCTTTCCCCCACGCTGGCGGGGTGGGCCTTGAAAGAGGCGAAGAAACCCGTGCGGGCGGGGTTGGTTTGGGATGCGGACATGGGCTCTCTCTAGTCTGTGTATCTCAATGCAATTTTGCACGAGATGGCAGAGACGATATCCCAATCATACTGGTTAATCTGCAGGATATGAGATATCATCCTATATATGAGCCATATTATCGACGAAACAGACCGCCGAATCCTGTCGGTCTTGCAACGGGACGCCACGATCAGCATGGATGCGCTGTCAGAACTGGTGCATCTGTCGCGCAATGCCTGCTGGCGCCGCGTCAAACAGATGGAGGAGGCGGGCATCCTCAAAGCCCGCGTTGCGTTGGTCGACCCGGATGCGCTGGGCCTTGGCCTGTCGGTCTTTGTGATGATCCGCACAGCCTCTCATGAACCCCACTGGCTGGAGCGGTTCGAGGCCGCCGTCAAAGCCCTTCCTGAAATCATCGGTGCGCATCGTATGAGCGGTGATCTGGATTATGTCCTGCGCGTCCGCGTGGCCAGCGTCAAAGACTATGACCGCTTTTACCAGCGTCTGATCAAACGAGTGCCCGTCGCCGAAATCTCGGCCAGTTTCGTGATGGACGACATCAAGGACACCACGGCACTGCCCACGTAAACCAGACGCGCTGCGGCCAAACCGCGATGGCTCTGGCATCCCCAAACGCCCCGCGTTACGCTGCCCCACAAGAGCAGCTTGTCCAATGAGGCCCCCATGACCGAGCCGTCCAAACCCGTGTTCCGCACTACCCTTGCCGGATTGGGAGGCTTGGGCGGTCTGACGCTTTGGGCGCTCAGCGACCCGCTGCACGATCTTGATCTGGCACACTCGGTGGTTCTGGGTCTTTGGGCTTTGGCCGTCAGCTTTTTTATCAGCGCGATGACGGCGATGGGGCCTTTGCCCGTGCGCAAAGCGGTTACGAGCGGCCTCGTGGTCGCGGTGCCTGTGGCGTTTCTGGTCGGCCTTGCCAGTCTGCGCTTTGAGACGCTGGACGCAACGCTCGACAGCGGTCATCTGATCATCGTAACGCTCCTTTTGATCTCGCTGGTGCTGCCCTTTGTGATCTGTGCGCTGCGCGACGGGCGTTGGCGCGATTACACCGCACTTTTTGATACCTCGTGGCGGCTTGTAGTGCATTTCACGGCCGCGTGGATTTTCGCAGGCCTGTGCTGGGCTATGCTGGCGCTGTCGGGCGTTCTGCTTGATCTGGTGGGCATCACGATTATCGAGGACCTCATTAATGAAGAGGTGTTCGCCTTTATCTTCACCGGCCTTGTTTTGGGGCTCGGTCTTGCGGTCATCTTCGAGCTGTCTGACTATATCTCGCCTTATCTGGTGCTCAGCCTGCTACGCCTTTTGCTGATCCCTCTGGCGGTGATCGTCACGATTTTTCTGCTGGCACTGCCCTTCCGCGGGCTGTCCAACCTCTTTGATACATTGTCGCCCGCGCTTGTGATGATGGCCACAGCGATCGGGCTGATCTCGCTTATCTCCGTCGCAGTGGAGCGGGACGACGAGGACGCTATCGCCGGGCCGATCATGCAAACGGCCACGCGCATCTCCTGTGGGTTGCTGGTCGTCCTGACCGGGCTGGCCGTCTATGCGGTGGTGCTGCGGGTGGTCGAATATGGCTGGACCCCGCCGCGCTTTGCCGCCTTCTTCATCGCTGCCGTGACGCTGGCTTACGGTGTTACCTATGCAATCACGGTTCTGCGCGGACCCGACTGGATGGCCCGCATCCGGCGCGCCAATGTCTGGCTGGCGCTGGGCGTGATGGCGGCGTTGGCGCTCTGCATGACGCCGCTGATCCACCCGCAAAAACTGTCGGTCAACTCGCAACTTGCCCGGTTCGAGCGCGGCGCGATCACCGCAGATGAGCTGCCTTTTCGCAAGTTGCGCTACGACTGGGGCAAGGCCGGGGCTGCTGCGTTTGCGGCCCTCTCGGACAGCGATGACCCGCTGGTGCAAACGGCGCTCGCAGCGGCGGATACAGACAATACCGGTGCATCCGAGGACGCCCGCCGTGCCGCCAGCATCGCGCTTTTGGGGGAGCGCGTAATCACGCGCCCTGAGGGCATGACCTTCCCCGAGGCGGCGTTCACCCAGCTCAGCCCGTGGCAGCTTGACGAGATCCGCCGCACCTGCCTGCAGGTTGACGCGGACCTGCCCGAACGCTGTCTTCTTGTGCAGGCCGATTTTCTGACCGCCGCGGAGGGCTTGGAATATGCGTTGCTCATCGGCACGCAGGCCAATCGCCCGCTGGTCTATTGGTTGTCCGAAACCGGTCTGCTGCTGCGCCAACAGCCCCGCATCGACGTCACTGGCGAGGCCTTGATCGCGCAAATCCTGAGTGATGGCTTTGCCGTAACACCCGTAGATATCAACGCTCTAAGGGTGGGCGACATGACCTTTAATCCGTTCAATTAGAGATATTGAGCGTTTCTTAACACTCCTCTGCGCAGGATCAGCGCGGTAAGGAGTGACTTCATGCATGGTTTGGTGAACCGGGCGATCCAGTGTTTCGTTCTTGATACCTATGGTGACGCCGCGTGGGAGGATGTTACCCGCCGCGCCGATCTGGGGTTCAATGCGTTCGAGGCGATGTTGCATTACGACGACGCCCTGACCGAAGCCGTGATGGACGCGGCTGTGGGTCTTTTGGGCAAGCCCCGTGACGAGCTGTTGGAAGATCTCGGAACTTATCTTGTTTCTCATCCGACCCAAGGGGCCGTGCGCCGCTTGCTGCGGTTCAGCGGGGCGGATTTCATTGACTTCATCCACTCGCTCGATGATTTGCCCGACCGTGCACGCCTTGCGGTGCCTGATCTTGGCCTGCCGCACCTTGTGCTGCGCGATCATACGCCGTCCCGGTTTTCGCTGGAATGCCATGGGGCCATGCCGGGGTTTGGCTATGTTCTGTTGGGCGTTCTGCGCGCGATGGCCGATGATTACGGCGCGCTTGTCTTGCTGGATCATCAACGCACACAAGGTGCCGTCGAAAGCCTCTCGATTGACGTGGTCGAGGAAGCCTTTGCAAAGGGCCGCAGTTTCGAGCTGGTCACCGCTCCGACGGGTGCACCATGACGGCTCTTTGTGATCTCAATCGATTTCTCGATACGATGATGCCGATGCATATGTTGGTCGGCCCGACTGGCCATATCAGCCATGCAGGCCCGACGCTGCGCAAATTGCTGCGCGATGATCTGGTTGGTATGCGGTTTCTTGAAGTGTTCGACATCCGCCGCCCCCGGTGTGAGCCGTCGATGCGAGGCTTGCTCAGCCTTGAAGGGCGCCCGCTTCATCTGCAATTTCGAAATGGTGATCAGACCAGTTTCAAAGGGGTTCTTGTCGCCCAACCGGCCAATCAGGGCTTGATCCTGAATCTGTCCTTTGGGATCTCGGTGATTGAGGCTGTCGGTCGCTTTGGTCTGACCAATTCCGATTTCGCGCCCACCGATTTGACGGTCGAGATGCTGTATCTCGTTGAAGCCAAGTCCGCCGTGATGGAGGAATCGCGCGATCTGAACCTACGTCTTCAAGGGGCCAAGATCGCCGCGGAAGAACAGGCCTTCACCGACACGCTGACTGGTCTGAAAAATCGCCGCGCGATGGATCATGTGCTGGACCGGGTCCTGGATCACCAGATGCCATTTGCGCTGATGCATCTCGATCTGGATTACTTCAAAGCAGTCAATGATACGATGGGCCATGCCGCGGGCGATCACGTCTTGCAGGTTGTTGCACGCGCGCTGATCGGGGCGACCCGTGCCGGCGATACCATCGCCCGCGTGGGGGGCGACGAATTTGTCTTGCTGCTGCACGGCCTGACAGACCGAACGCGCATCGAAGACCTCGCGACACACCTGATCGCGGCACTTGAAAAACCGATCCCCTTCAATGGGGAGGAGTGCCGTATTTCCGCCAGCGCGGGCACCACGATCAGCGCTGATTACGAAGATCCGCAAGCCGCCATCCTGATGGATGACGCGGATGTCGCACTTTATGCGTCCAAACGCGCGGGCCGGGCGTGCCACACATTTTACGCATCGGCCTTGCGGGACATCGAAGATGAAGCCCGCAAAACCGCCTGACCCTGCGACGAGGTGCGCAGGGTGGGGTGCTTGACCTTCCAGTGACTGGAAGCCCTATATCATGGGTGTCTTTTGAAAGATCCCGGTCATGACGCCTCAAACCCAAACTCAAACCTTCCCGGTTGATAACCTGCATTGCGGTGCCTGCGCAGCTCGCGCCGAAGCTGCTTTGCTCAAGCTGAACTGCGTCCACCGTGCCGAGGTCAATCTGGCCACTGGCATGTTGCGCATTGAGTTCGATCAAGGGCCGTCGCACTTGCTGCAGATTCTTGCGTCCCTTGAAGAGGCTGGAACGCCCGCCCGCACAGAGACATATAATTTCGCCATCGCCGGCATGAACTGCGGCGCATGTTCCGCCCGCATCGAAGCCGCTTTGAACGCGGTGCCGGGCATTTTGTCCGCACAATCCAATCTGGCCACCAAAACAGCGCGTGTAACGACCCTTGTCGGCGGCCCTGCACCCAGCGCTATCTCGGGCGCATTGGCCCAAGCCGGTTATCCCGCCGAACTCGAATTGGCAGAGCAGCCCGCCACCCCCGCCGATGACAGCACCGAACTGCGCCGCATGACGTTGATTGCGGCCCTGCTGACGCTGCCGGTTTTCATCCTTGAAATGGGTGGCCATCTGATCCCCGTTTTTCATCATTGGGTCATGGCCAATATTGGCCTTCAGACCAGTTGGTTGATCCAGTTTGTGCTTACCAGCCTTGTGCTCCTCTGGCCCGGTGCACGTTTTTTCCGTCTCGGCATCCCGGCCTTGCTGCGCCGCGCCCCCGATATGAACGCGCTTGTCGCGCTCGGCACCTCTGCCGCATGGGGCTTCTCGACGGTGGCCCTTTTCGCCCCATCGCTTCTGCCACCCGGCGCACGAGCCGTCTATTTCGAGGCTGCCGCCGTGATCGTCACCCTCATCTTGCTGGGCCGCACCCTTGAGGCCCGCGCCAAGGGGCGGACCGGTTCTGCGATCCGCAAGCTACTGAACCTACGTCCTAAAATGGCTTTGGTCATCGACGGCGACACCCTGCAAGAACGCCCCGTTGCCGACCTGCGTGCCGGAGACCTTCTACGTGTTCGCCCCGGCGAAACGATCCCGACAGACGCATTGGTCACCTCTGGCGAAAGCTATGTGAACGAGGCCATGATCACCGGGGAACCGCTCGCCGTCGCAAAGGCACCGGGCGATGCGGTCACTGGTGGCACGGTCAATGGCGCAGGCGCGTTGGACATCCGCGCCACCGCAGTGGGCGAGGCGACAGTGCTGGCCCAGATCATCCGCATGGTCAACCAAGCCCAAGGCGCGCGCTTGCCCATTCAGGATTTGGTGAACCGGGTAACCTTATGGTTCGTGCCTGCGGTCATGGCGGTGGCCGCGCTCACAATCCTCGCATGGCTTGCCTTCGGCCCAGAGCCGGCCCTTGGCTTTGCCTTGGTCGCGGGCGTCTCGGTGCTGATTATCGCCTGTCCTTGCGCAATGGGCTTGGCCACACCCACGTCGATCATGGTCGGAACAGGCCGCGCGGCAGAGCTGGGCGTGCTGTTTCGCAAAGGTGATGCGCTGCAAAGCCTGCAATCGGTGCGCACAATCGCGTTCGACAAAACAGGCACGTTGACCGAAGGTCGCCCTGTTTTGACCGATATCCATATTGCGTCCGACTTTGACGAAGCGAGCGTTCTCTCCTGGGTCGCCGCAGCAGAGGCGCATTCCGAACATCCCATCGCGCGCGCCATCCTCGCGCATGCGCAGTCCATGGGCCTCAAACTTGGCGCGGTGGATGCGGCGCAAACCTTGCCCGGCTACGGGTTGCGCGCGCAGATCGACGGGCGATCCATCCTGATCGGAGCTGCGCGTCTCGCAGCGCGGGAAGGTATCGCACTTCCGGCTGAGGTTGAATTTGGCCCAGGAAAGACGCCGATCTATGTGGCGGTCGACGGAAAATTTGCGGCAGCGCTCGCTGTCTCTGACCCGGTGAAACGCGGGGCACATCAGGCGATCACCGCCCTCAAAGCCAATTGCCTGCGCATTGCCATGATCACCGGAGATGCCCGCTCTGCCGCACAGGCCATCGCAGATGAGCTTGGTATCGACACCGTCATCTCGGACGTGTTGCCCGATCAAAAGGCGCATGCCCTCAAGGACTTGCAAGCAGGCGGCGCGGTCGCCTTTGTTGGCGACGGCATCAACGACGCCCCGGCGCTTGCGACGGCTGATATCGGCATTGCGATCGGCACCGGAACGGATGTGGCGATTGAAGCGGCAGATGTGGTGCTAATGTCGGGCGCGCTGGACGGCGTGGTAAACGCCGTGCAGATCAGCCGCAAAACGCTGGCTAATATCCGACAAAACCTCGTCTGGGCGTTTGGCTATAACATCCTGCTGATCCCGGTTGCCGCGGGCCTTCTTTACCCCGCGACGGGCGTGCTGTTGTCGCCTATGCTCGCCGCCGGTGCGATGACATTGTCGAGCCTTTTCGTGCTGGGCAATGCGTTGCGCTTGCGTTGGGTCGCGGCCCCGCACGCAGCCCCGGACCCGAGCAAACCGACCTTCAAAGAGGTTCCCGCATGAACATCTCCGAAGTGGCCAAACGTGCCGGCATCCCGCCGAAAACGATCCGCTATTATGAAGAGATCGGCCTTGTAGCCCCACCGCGCGATACTAACGGCTACCGCGCGTTTCGTGACAGCGACATGCACAAGCTGGCCTTTCTCAGCCGCGCCCGTGCCTTGGGGTTCACGATTGAAAACTGCCGCACATTGCTGGCCCTGTGGGAGGATCAGGATCGTGCCAGTGCCGACGTGCGCGCATTGGCGCGCGATCATCTGAAAGATATCGAGGCGAAAATCACCGATCTTGAAGAAATGCGCGATACGCTGTCCAGCCTTGTGAAAGCCTGCGCGGGGGATGACCGACCGGATTGTCCGATCCTGAAATCATTGGGCAATGCAAAGCTGTAAGGAGAAATGGCAGCCCGTAGGGGAATCGAACCCCTCTTTCCAGGTTGAAAACCTGGCGTCCTAACCGATAGACGAACGGGCCACTCTCAGTGCGCCGTTATCTAGGCAAAGTGCTGGGCGGTGGCAAGAGGGTTTTTGCACCAAACGTGACGATTTATGGATGTGCCAATGCGGCGTCTTCCAGACGCAGCTGAACAGATTGCCGCCCGCCCCAGGTGTTGATTTCAAGCCGTCCCGCAAGATGCACCCGCGCGCCTTTGTCGAGGCTCGAAAGTGTCGGGCCAAGGGTGGTATCAAACGCCCCAAATGCAATCGCGTCCAGCTTGGCACCCAGCCCGTCACCAAAGCTCAGCTTGAGGTGGCTTTCGCCCACGGGCTTGGCAAAAAGCACCTGCACATCGGCAAACGCAAAGCGCGGGGCAGGGGCGCCCGCGCCGAAAGGTCCAGCCTTTTCAATCTGTTCTACAAGATCAATGCTTGCCCCACTGGGCATGAGCATCCCGTCCAACCGCAAGTCCTTCGGCCCCGCCTCTCCTGCGCCTTGCTTGGCCAGCAGCTCTGAAAGCCGTGCCATCGCGGGCTCCAACTGCGCGCGGTTCAGCGAAAGACCCGCCGCCATTTTATGCCCGCCGCCTTTCTCCAACAGCCCTTCTTCGGCGAGGCGCTGGATGCTTGCGCCCAGATCGACCCCGCTGATCGAGCGGCCCGATCCTTTGCCCGCATCCCCATCAAAGCCGATCACAATCGCGGGGCGGTTGGTCGCCTCTTTCAGGCGCGAGGCAACGATTCCCACGACGCCCGGATGCCAACCATCGGCAGCGGCCCAGACAAGCGGCGCGTCGAGCCCGCGCGCCTCCGCCTGTTCCATTGCGGCGGCGCGCACGGCGTTTTCGATCTCGCGGCGCTCAGAGTTCAACACGTCCAATCGTTCGGCCATTGCGGCGGCCTCATTCGGGTCTGCAGTGGCTAAAAGCCGTGCGCCCAGATCAGCTTTGCCGATCCGCCCGCCAGCATTGACGCGCGGGCCCAGCATGAAACCCAGATGGTAGGAGTTGGGGGCTGAATCCATCCGCGCAACATCGCCCAAGGCCACCAATCCGGGCCGCTGACGGCGCGCCATGACCTTCAATCCCTGGCGGACCAACGCGCGGTTCACGCCGATCAGGGGCGCGACATCAGCCACGGTGGCGAGCGCGACCAGATCAAGAAGCGCCATCAAATCGGGCGTTTGCGCGCCACCTTCGCGCATCTGTCTATTGGCCTCCACCAGCATCAGAAAGACGACACCGGCCGCACATAAATGCGCAAGATCACCGCTTTCATCTTGTCGGTTCGGATTCACCACAGCCAGCGCCGGCGGAAGCGTTTCGCCTCCCAAATGGTGATCCAATACGATCACATCCGCGCCTCGCGCCGCTGCAATCGGCCCGTGCGACAGCGTCCCGCAATCGACGCAGACGATCATGTCGTGACCTTCAGCCAGCTCTGCCATCGCGGTATCATTTGGCCCGTAACCCTCGTCGATCCGGTCGGGCACATAGAGCGTCGCCTCGCGCCCCAAATCGCGCAACCAGCATAAAAGCAGCGCGGCGGAGGACCCACCATCGACGTCATAATCGGCGAAAACCGCGATCTTCTGCCCGCTACGCACGGCCTCCAAAAACCGCGCCGCTGCTGCCTCCATA
Source organism: Cognatishimia sp. MH4019 (assembly GCF_020177595.1). Taxonomy (GTDB): domain Bacteria; phylum Pseudomonadota; class Alphaproteobacteria; order Rhodobacterales; family Rhodobacteraceae; genus JAHTBL01. Next base: position 165,166 of record NZ_JAHTBL010000007.1, read on the forward strand.
TCCCGCAAGGAGCGTGGATCGGGTAGCAAATCCCGCAACTGAGGTTCCAGAAATTGCGTCGCCTCTTGGGCCAAGACCCCCCGTCGCACCAACACATTGCAGAGCGCGCGGGGTAATCCCGTCGCTTGCATCATCGCCTCTGACTGCCGGTCTGCGTTTGCGTCCAGCCCCACCCAGCGGCGGCCCGTCAGCGACGCATCAACACCCAGAAAAGCGTTTGAGGCCATGTGGTTACTCGGTCGGGTTGCGATAGATCATCCGGCGAACAGAGCCTGTCTTGGAGCGCATCAGGATCGTTTCGGCGGTCAGATAACCAACCTCGCGCTTGATGCCTGAAACGAGCGAGCCATCGGTTACGCCCGTTGCCGCAAAGATCACATCGTCGGTGACCAACTCGTCGCGCGTGTAGATGCGGTCCAACTCGGTGATCCCGGCCTTCGCCGCGCGGCCCCGCTCATCATCATTGCGAAACAGCAGACGACCGTAAATCTGCCCACCCATGCATTTCAACGCAGCCGCGGCCAGCACACCCTCAGGCGCGCCCCCTTCGCCCATATACATATCGATGCCGGTCACGTCGGCCTCGGCGCAGTGCATGACACCTGCCACATCGCCATCCGTAATCAGCCGGATCGCAGCACCGGTCGACCGGATCTCGGCAATCATCTCTTGATGGCGCGGGCGTTCCAGAACGCAGACGGTGATGTCGTCCATTTTGCAGTTGCGCGCTTTTGCCAGCGCTGCAACCCGCTCGGCTGGCGACATATCCAGCGTGACGACATCAGTCGCATAGCCCGGCCCGATGGCCAGCTTTTCCATATAGACATCCGGCGCGTGCAGCATCGACCCGCGGGGCCCCATCGCGATCACGGCCAGCGCGTTCGGCATATCCTTCGCCGTCAGCGTCGTGCCTTCCAGCGGGTCCAGCGCGATATCCACGCCGGGGCCTTTGCCGGTGCCGACCTCTTCGCCGATATACAGCATAGGCGCTTCGTCCCGCTCCCCTTCGCCGATCACCACGACACCATTGATGTCGAGCATATTGAGCTGCGTGCGCATAGCGTCCACGGCGGCCTGATCGGCGGCTTTCTCATCTCCGCGTCCGATCAGTTTGGCCGAGGCGAGGGCGGCTGCCTCTGACACCCGTGCGAGACCCAGAGAGAGCATACGGTCGTTGAAATCAGGTGTGGCAGTCATGGACATTATCCTGTGGTCGTTTCAAGTGGCACGCCCTTCATAGAACGGCGCGCGAAGGATGCGAAGGGCTCAGACCTCTTCGATGCGAATGGCGACGGGGGGCGTGGCGACGACACCGGTCGCGCCGAACCCGTCCAGCGCTGCGTCCAGCGCGTCTTTCGTGGTCTTGTGGGTTACGATCAGCACGGGCGCTGTCGACATCTCGTGGTTATATTGGCGCATCCGGTCAATCGAAATACCATGCTCGCCCAGCAGGGTCGCGATTTTGGCCAGTGCGCCGGGTTTGTCCTGCAAGTCCATGCGCAGATAATAAGCGGCTGGCTGCAACTCGTTCGCCGCAGTGGCTGGCACCAATGTCTCGGCCGGGCGCCCAAAGGTGCTGACCCGGATGCCGCGCGCGATATCCATGACGTCTGACAGAACCGCGCTTGCCGTGGGGCCTTCGCCAGCGCCGGCACCGCGCAGCACGATCTGACCGACCTGATCGCCTTCGAGCACAACCATATTCGTCGCGTTCTCCAACTGACCCAGCGGTGAGGTTGCAGGCACAAGGCACGGCGACATGCGCTGTTCCAGCCCGCGCCCGGTCATCTGGGCCACGCCCAGCAGCTTGACCTTATAGCCCATATCAGCCGCGCGCGTGATATCGTCGATGGAAATCCGCTCGATCCCTTCCAACTGCATCGCGCCGAAATCGACCTTTGTGCCAAAGGCGATAGAGGCCAATAGCGCCAGCTTGTGACCTGCATCAATGCCGCCCACATCCAGTGTCGGATCGGCTTCCAGATAACCCAGTTTATTGGCTTCCTCGAACACCTCGTCATAGGGCAGGCCTGCGCTCTCCATCCGGGTCAGGATGTAGTTGCAGGTGCCGTTCATCACACCCATTACGCGGGTCATGTTGTTGCCCGCCAGCCCTTCGGTCAGCGATTTCACCACCGGGATGCCACCTGCAACAGCGGCCTCGAAGCGGATCACGCGCCCTTCGGCTTCGGCCTGTTCCGCCAGAGCCTGACCATGCAGCGCCAGCATTGCCTTGTTGGCAGTGACCACATCCTTGCCCGCGGCCAAAGCGGCCTCGGTCGCGGCCTTGGCTGGCCCGTCAGAGCCGCCCATAAGTTCAACGAAAACGTCGACATCGTCGCGCTTGGCCAGCGCCACGGGATCATCTTCCCACGCATATCCTTTCAAAGGAACGCCGCGATCCTTATCGCGCGAGCGGGCGGACACGGCAGAGATCGTCACCGGGCGTCCGGCACGTGCACTCAGTAGCTCTGCCTCGGCACGGATGATCTTGACGACCCCGGCTCCCACGGTGCCCAAACCGGCAATGCCCAAACGTAAAGGAGATGTCATGCGCTGCGCCCCTTAGCCTTATCGTCGCGTTGCAGCGCATCTACATGCTTGGCGCGCACACGGCAACCGCCGTTAGCCGTCTTCGGGCAGACCTTCGAACAGATCTTCCTCAAGCCGGTCCTTGTCTGCATCGCTCAGCACCGGGCTGCGCAGCGCCTCGGCGCGGTTTTTGAGGTTTTGCACCCGCTCTTGCAGGGTCAGGGTCGTATCCTCCGACACGGTCAGGATGTCACCCCGCGCGGTCAGCCGGTCAATCGGGGCCAATTGCAAAAAGCCCTTCTGAGCCGTGTCATCGGGGGCAGGCGTTTCCAGCTTGGGAAAGTCGCCACAGCCCGCCAGCATCAGGACCATAAAAGGGAGCATACGCATCATCATGGGCGCACTCTAACCGCCCGCGCGCGGCTTGCAAAGCGGGGCTTTGCAGTGAACGGCTGTTCAGTTATCAAATGGCATGGCGCGCAAAACAGGCTCTCATTCGGAAATTACTGGCCCGCGTGTGCAGGCCGCCGCCCTGCGCCTGATCGCGCAGCATGGCTTCGCCGCTGTCTCCATGCGCCAGATCGCAGCCGAGGTCGGCGTGCAGGCTGGTGCGCTTTACAATTACACCAACGACAAACAGACGCTGCTCTTTGATTTGCTGCGCACCCATATGGAGCACCTACTGGACGCGCTTGGTCAGCTTCCCGGAACAGGTGATCCGATGACCCGGCTTGAAGCCTTCTGCCGCTTCCACATCGCCTATCACATCGAACGCCCCGATCAGGTCTTCATCTCCTATATGGAGCTGCGCAACCTCTCGCCTGACAATTTCAGCGCTATTGAGGTCCTGCGGAGCCGTTATGAGAGCCATCTGGACGCAATCCTGAAAGACGGCCAATCCACAGGCCAATTCGCATTGGACGAGCCGCGCGTGACCACCTTCGCGGTGATCGCCATGCTGACAGGCGTGAATACGTGGTATCGCGAGGATGGCCCGCTCAGCAAAACCGATCTGGCCGATCTCTACTGGACCCTCGTGCGCCGCGCCGTGGCAGCCTGAAGCGGTTTTCATCTTTGCAAAAATACTCCCGCCGGAGGCTGCAGCGCCCACCAAAGGGCGCTGCCACTCGTTTTAATGCGCAGGCTTGATAAACGTCCCGTTGCGCAGTTCTCGCATGGCGGTTTGCAACTCTTCTTGCGTGTTCATCACAATCGGCCCGTGCCACGCCACAGGCTCCTGAATGGGCGCGCCTGAGACCAGCAAGAAACGCACGCCTTCTTCGCCTGCCTGTACGGTGACTTCCTCGCCCGTGCCAAAGCGGATGAGGGTCCGGTTGCCTGAAAGATCGCGGATATTGACCTCTTGCCCGGCCACCTCTTTTTCCAGCAAGACACCTTGTGGGTCGGACGCATCGGCAAAGGCACCTGCGCCCTCAAACACATAGGCAAAGGCCCGGCGATAGGTGTCGACCTTGAAGGTCTTCTTCACGCCCGCTGGCACAAAGATGTCGAGATATTGCGGATCGGCTGCAATACCGTCCACCGGCCCCGATTTGCCCCAGAATTCCCCGACAATCACCTTCACACGGGTGCCGTCATCATCGATCACCTCGGGAATGTCCTTGCCTTGCACATCCTGATAGCGCGGTGCGGTCATCTTCAGCGACGAGGGCAGGTTCGCCCAAAGCTGAAAGCCGTGCATCTGGCCTTGCGCGTTCCCATGCGGCATTTCCTGATGCAGAATGCCTGAGCCTGCGGTCATCCATTGCACATCGCCCGCGCCCAGAGTGCCCTCATTTCCAAGGCTGTCGCCATGATCGACGGTGCCGTTCAGCACATAGGTGATCGTTTCGATCCCGCGATGGGGATGCCACGGGAAGCCGGCCTCAAAGTCCTGCGGCCGCTCGTTACGAAAATCATCAAAGAGCAGGAACGGATCCAGCTCGCTTGGGTCCTGAAAACCAAAGGCCCGGTGCAGTTTGACGCCCGCGCCTTCCATTGTGGGAATGGCCTGACGTGTTTCCAAAGTAGGTCTGAGAGACATGATCGTTCTCCTTTCCCTGCGTCAGATAAGGCGCATAGGGGTCACGCACAATTGCGCGAAGGGTTTGGTAGGACAGGGATGCTGTGCACAAACGAACAGGTCTCGCCAAGACCTGCGCAACACAGTATGAGGCGGCAGTCCAAACGCCGGAGCCGCATTCATGTCCGATCCCGAAATCCTCGCCACATTACAGGCCTCGACCCCGCGCCGCTGGTTTGCCGTAGGCGTGCTGTCGATGCTGGGCGTGCTGCTGGTGGTGCTGAGCTTTAACACCGCACAGGCGGGCTTTCTCTATCAGGCGTTTTTGATGATCATCGGGGCATTGGCGCTCCTTGAGGCCCGCCGTCTCTGGCGTGCAACCGAACAGGCGCTCGAGCTGACCCGGGACGCCCTGCGCATCCGCGGCGGAGAGATCATCGTGACAACGGACAACATCGAAGCCGTGGATCGCGGCGTTTTCGCCTTCAAGCCGTCCAACGGGTTCCTGCTGCGCACTAAGGAAAAAGGCGCGCGCGTCTGGTCGCCGGGCATGTATTGGCGGTTCGGAAGACGCATCGGCGTCGGCGGAGCAACCGCCGCCTCTCAAGCTAAGTTCATGTCCGAGATTATCAGCGCGATCCTTGCGGAGCGGGAGTGAGGGGCGACACCGAAGCGTCAGTTGCAGGCGTTGGAGTTCGGCATCAGAGGCATCACAAGTGCCTCTGAGCGAGGGCTCAAGATCTCGCGATGGCTAAATGTTGTCGGCGACAGACCGATCATAATACCGTCGGGGTTTGCTTGATGTATCATTCCATCAGTCGGCACTTCGTCGTCGAACAAGCGCGCTGAGAATGGTGGTGCATAGTCCACAAATGTTTCAACCATGATCAGTTGATCAGGGCTCGGTGAATTGGGAATCTGCGAGCGCATCGCGTTCAGGCTTGCCGCCGTGTGTTTTTTGAAGTTCGCGCCACCGTTTCCGCGCGTGCAGGACCAACCCGTCGGTCCAAGAATGAAGTTATTGTTATTGTCAGGGTCACGGCTGAACACGGTTACACGAAGGCGCGCATTATGCGATGTGTTATTGAGAAACCGCAGTAACTCATAGGATGTCGTTAGATATCTCGCGTTGACGCCATCCTGCTCACGCGAAATCGCATCTGCAATCGTGTAGGTTGCTTTCAAATTCGTGCCTTGCGTGCGGTAGGCATCAAAATAGGTGAACGTGCTAAGGTAGAACCACAGCAGAAGTGGAAAGATCAAAACCGTTTCGACCGACATGCTGCCAGAGGAGTCCGATCCGAAATCCAGAACGCGAAGACGCAGTGCTTTCAACATCAGAGAGGCTCCACGACATACATGGTCGACACGACAAGTGCGATGCCACCACCTTTTTGAAGCGGCACCATTGAACCTAGGCCCATCATCGAAAGACGGGTCTGCGATTCCTCTGTCTGCTGATGGAAGAACCGCGAGAACCGGTAATTCGGAATGATTGGGTCGACGAGGGCGCAGACCCGAAGCAACATCAGCTCGTTCTGGATGTTTGACGAAATGGCCGACTTGCTGTCTCCAGGATTGCCGCGATCAACACAAGGGGCGGTCTCGTCCGGGTACACCGGATTTTGCGGGTTAATGCGGGTCATTTCGATCCGCAGATTCTGTTCGCAATTGCTGAACATCCCGCCGACATTGCAAATCTCGCGCTTGAGTTGCTCCTCAGTGGGCTGCCAAGCAGCATTCAGCCGAATTTCACGCCGTACCAGATCGACGCCACGCTCCAGCATCGCGTTGCGCGTCATCAACAACCCAGACTCGATGGATGAAATGAACACCCACATGTAGAGCGGGAATAGCAGCACGAACTCAACGGTCGCGTTGCCCTTCTCGTCGTGGTGAAACCGCTTGATACGGCGTGTGATTTCGCGGAAGAAACGCATTACTGGATCAGTTTCAAGTGGTTGATCTTACTGGCGATTGTCTCGAACGCATTGTCGAGGTTGTTCGACCCAACAATCAACGCATTGCCGCTCGCACCTGCGCATTGTGTCAGGATATTTTGCGCATGGGCCGGTGCCGAGAAGGCGATCGTGTAGATCAGAATTTGCTTCTCCCGTGCTTTTTCGCATACGGCCAGGAGGTTAGAATCGGCCAACGCATTACCTGCACCATTGGTATCATTGGTGAACTCTTCTTCTGCCCAGCGCGTCTTGTTCTCCCACGTGTTATAGTTGTCGTAGAAATACTCGGAGATGTATTCGAGATTGTAACGCTGCATCAGGTCCGGCCAGGACACCTGAACGATGTCCGACATATTGTTCGGCACGTTCCACCGCTCTTTGTCGTTATGGGGCAAATACCATTGCTTCTGGCCTGAGCTGCGCCAATCGAGATTGACGATATAGCGGTCCTTGTTTTCCGAGTAATAGACATGCGACATGCCTGTCTTGAACTCTTCTTTCAGGTCATATTGGCGGGTGTTGTCGCCATCGGTCATGATCACCAGGACCTTCATTGTCTCAGGGTCCAGAAAATCCTCCGGACGCGTGTTCACGGATTCATCAACCAGCGATGAAATGTTGTCGCGCGAAGTCGGGTCCAACAGGACGGTGCCCCACTTGGCACCAACATCGGTCGCAGTCCAGCCGCCCGTCGTCAGTCGACCAATCTTGGTCTTCAGCTTTTCGGGATCGATCTCGTGGACCATGATCTTGTTGCGGTCGTTCGGATCGGTTTGGCAATGCGGCCGCAGGATACGGTCCTCATTGTCGTTCTGATCGTTGTAGTAGTTCGTGTCCGCATCGTAATGCGCAATACGCCGAACGGTGCCTGTCGGGAAATTGGTGTATTGGAAGTGCTCAGGCTTGAAGCGCACACAATGCGATGCGCTGGTGCCATTGCTATACTGTGCGGCCACGCCAAACGCGTCCGCCAGTTCCTTACCGGCATTGACCTTCCCGTTATAGGGGATGACGGAAATAGATGTGGTTCCCGACACACCCTGGAACTCTTCTCGGATCACATCGTCGACGAATTTTTTACCCGCATCATGGAGGTCACGGATCTTGGAACCGCCCATCGAACCGGACACGTCCAGCACCAGCGAGATTTCGATATCCGTGATACGCTCTTCAGCTGCGGAGGTCTTGTCGCTCGACAGATATTTGATACCTTCGTAGCCATCGTTGGTGAAGATATCGGCGTCGATGAACATTGTTTGCATGTTGGCGGCGACTTCAACGTCACATCGACGGAAATTCAGGCCTTCCTCGACCTTGATACCGTCCTCCGAGATGACGTGCGACAGTCCGCGGGCTTCAAAGAAATCAAGTACCACGGATTTGGGGTCTTGCTCTTGCTGCATGTCCGCACAGGCCAGAACGGCACTGTCTGCGGTGTTGCGCAGCAGCGTATCTTGATTTTCATAGCGCATGACATCGACCGCTAGTCCCGTCGTCAGAAGCATCGCCAGCATCAAGAACAGACTGAAAATCGTCAAACTACCGTCTTCCTCCCGCGCAAATCGCGCGAAGAATGTTGTGTCCAGTGCCCCCGGTTGTCCTAGACGTTTCTGTCCAAACCGCATGTCGTTCCCTTTCCTAGCGCACAAGGCGCACTCCTCCCCAAGTCGGAGAAACTCAAAGGTTTGTTTGCTGGGAAAAAAGGGCGTCAATAAGGCAAAATTCGCCCTAAATAGGTGCTTTTCAAAGCGATCTGGGCAGTAAAGCGTTACTGAAAGGTTAATTGTTTGAGATGGCGAAACAATTGGCCCATCGCGCAAAGACCTGTTCGATTCGAGCTTCTTATGGGTCAGGATTATGCTGCGCTGCCGCGACTTTGGTTAATGAATTTGTGATCGTTTCGCGCTTAGGCTCAACCCTGACGCCTGATCTGAGTCGCGCGTCAGGGATACCAAGGGAGGCCCCCAATGAACCAGAACAAACCCTTCAACGAGCCGAGCTTTCGCCAATCGGTCGATCTGATGTTCAACCGCGCGGTTGCGCTGATGGACCTGCCTCCCGGGCTTGAAGAGAAGATCCGCGTTTGTAACGCCACCTATACCGTGCGCTTCGGCGTGCGCCTGCGTGGGCAGATCGTGACGCTGACCGGCTACCGCTCGGTGCATTCGGAACATATGGAGCCGGTCAAAGGCGGCATTCGCTATGCGCCGTCGGTCAATCAGGACGAAGTTGAAGCGCTCGCTGCGCTGATGACTTATAAATGCGCGCTGGTGGAAGCTCCTTTTGGGGGCTCCAAAGGCGGGCTTTGCATTGACCCGCGCGATTATGAAGAACATGAGCTGGAGCTTATAACCCGCCGCTTTGCCTATGAATTGGCCAAACGCGACCTGATCCATCCCTCGCAAAACGTGCCGGCCCCCGATATGGGCACCGGCGAGCGGGAGATGGCGTGGATTGCCGATCAATATAACCGCATGAACACGACCGATATCAACGGTCGCGCCTGTGTCACTGGCAAGCCGCTGAATGCGGGCGGCATCCATGGCCGGGTGGAAGCGACAGGCCGCGGTGTGCAATATGCCCTGCGCGAGTTCTTCCGCGACAAGCGCGATATGGAGATGGCCGGAATGACCGGAAAGCTCGACGGCAAGAAGGTTGTGGTGCAGGGTTTGGGCAATGTGGGCTATCACGCGGCGAAGTTCCTGTCCGAGGAAGATGGCTCCAAGATTGTCGGCGTGATTGAACGCGACGGGGCCATCGTGAATGACGCTGGCATTGACGTGGATGGCTTACGCGACTGGATCGCGGGCCATGGCGGGGTTGAGGGCAGCCCGTTTGGCACGTTCGTACCGGATGGGGCCAGCGTGTTGGAGCATGAATGCGACATCCTGATCCCCGCTGCGTTGGAGGGTGTGATCAACCTCGCAAACGCCGCCCGGATCAAAGCCCCTTTGATCATTGAGGCTGCCAATGGCCCTGTAACTGCTGGAGCTGATCAGATTTTGCGTGAGAAGGGCTGCGTGATTATACCTGACATGTATGCCAATGCGGGGGGTGTGACGGTGTCATACTTCGAATGGGTCAAGAACCTGAGCCATATCCGCTTTGGTCGCATGCAACGCCGCCAGGAAGAGGCGCGTCACCAGCTTGTTGTCGACGAGCTGGAGCGGTTATCCGATCATCTGGGGGACGCCTGGACGATGACGCCCGATTTCAAATCGAAATATCTGCGCGGCGCGGATGAGTTGGAGCTGGTGCGTTCGGGTCTAGATGACACGATGCGCATTGCCTATCAGTCCATGCGCGAGGTTTGGCACGCGCGAGAGGATGTCACGGATTTACGCACGGCGGCGTATCTGGTGTCGATCGACAAGGTCGCGCAAAGCTACCGCGCGAAGGGAATCTGAAGACCTGTTTCAAGCGGGTTGAGGTTTTGCGCCGCGGGCTTCGCCCGCGTCGCTCCGCGCGGGGATTTCATCCCCGCGTTTTTTGGATATTTGAGAAAAGCGAATGGTATCGGGTCGTTCCGGGACGTCTTCGTGTCGAAAAGCGGCCTGCGGTCTTGCAGCGGATCGTTGATGTTGCTTGAGTGAGCTCAATCACATCCGAGGATAACCAACATGCGCTACAACGCGCTTCAGGTGCTAAAGGAAGGTTTGTTTGGCAATCGTGGCTGGAAGCCCGTTTGGCGCAATCCCGAACCGAAATCCGAATATGATATCGTGATTATCGGCGGCGGCGGGCATGGTCTGTCGACGGCTTATTATCTGGCCAAGAACCATGGCATGAAGAATATCGCCGTGCTCGAGAAGGGATATCTGGGGGGCGGCAATGTGGGTCGTAACACCACGATTGTGCGTGCCAACTATTTCCTGCCCGGCAATTCGGAGTTCTATTCGCACTCCCTCAAGCTGTGGGAGGGGATGGAGCAGGATCTCAACTACAACGCCATGCATTCCCAGCGCGGGTTGATCAATCTGTTTCATTCCGACGGCCAGCGCGACGCCTTCGCGCGGCGCGGCAATGCGATGATCAACCAAGGCGATGACGCGGTATTGCTGGACCGCGATGGGGTGCGCGAACACCTGCCGTATCTTGATTTCGACAATGTGCGGTTTCCGATTTACGGTGGCTTGCTCCACCCGCGTGGCGGGACCGCGCGCCATGACGCAGTGGCCTGGGGCTATGCGCGCGGGGCGGATCAGCGGGGCGTGGACCTGATCCAGAACTGCGAAGTCACCGGCATTGATATTGAAAACGGCAAGGTGCGCGGCGTGCAGACGTCGCGCGGGGCGATCCGGGCCAAGAAGGTTGCGATTGTTGTGGCGGGCCGCTCGGGGCAGGTCGCGGCGATGGCGGGGATGCGTCTGCCGATTGAAAGCCACGTGTTGCAAGCCTTTGTCACCGAAGGCCTCAAGCCCTGCATCGATCATGTGGTCAGCTTCGGCATGGGGCATTTCTATATCAGCCAGTCCGATAAGGGCGGGTTGGTCTTTGGCGGAGACCTCGATTTCTACAGCTCATATGCCAGCCGCGGAAACCTGCCGATGAAAGAGCATGTGATGGAGGCCGCGATGACCCTGATGCCGATGATCGGCAAGGCGCGGGTGCTGCGCAGTTGGGGCGGGATCATGGACATGACGCCCGATGGCTCGCCCATCATCGACAAGACCGACACAGACGGCCTCTATATCGATTGCGGCTGGTGCTATGGCGGGTTCAAGGCAGTGCCCGGCTCTGGCTATAGCTTCGCGCATCTGATCGCGACCGACCAGCACCATGAACCGGCTGCCAAATTCCGCCTCGACCGCTTCCGCACAGGGCGCGGTTTGATGGATGAAGAAGGCACCGGCAGCCAGCATAATCTGCATTAAGGGAGCATGACATGAGACTGACATGCCCGCTCTGTGGCGAACGCGATCGCCGTGAGTTTTACTACCAAGGCGAAGCCGTGATGCTGGACCGTCCGGCACCAGATGCTGGCGACGAGGCCTGGGACGCCTACTTGCATTTGCGCGATAATGCAGCTGGCGAGACGCAGGATTTGTGGTGCCATGAGGCCGGGTGCGGCGCGTGGATCAAAGTTACGCGCAACACGGTGACTCATGAGGTGCTCAAGACCGAACTGGTGGCGAAATGAGGATTGACGGCAAGGGATTGGTGAGCCGCGACAAGGCGGTGTCGTTTCGGTTCGATGGCAAAAGCTACTCTGGGTTTGAAGGGGATACGCTGGCCTCGGCCCTGCTGGCCAATGACGTGCGGCTGGTGGCGCGGTCGTTCAAGTATCACCGCCCGAGGGGGATCTTGACGGCAGGCTCCGAAGAGCCGAATGCGCTGGTCACCATAGGCTCTGGCGCTGGGCAAGAGCCGAACATGCGCGCCACGGTGCAAGAGATTTTCGACGGGCTTGAGGCGCATCCGCAGAACGCGTGGCCTTCGCTGGAACGCGATGCGCTCAGTGTCAACGATCTGCTGTCATCGTTCCTAAGTGCAGGCTTTTACTACAAAACTTTCATGTGGCCCAAGGCGTTCTGGGAAAAGCTCTACGAGCCGATCATCCGCCGTGCGGCGGGTCTTGGGGCGCTGTCGGGAGAGACAAACGCCGATCGCTATGAACGTGCCTTTGCCTTTTGCGACGTGCTTGTGATTGGCTCGGGCCCGTCAGGTCTGATGGCCGCGCTGACCGCAGCAGAGGCCGGCGCAGATGTGATCCTTGCCGATGAAGACAGCCGCATGGGCGGACGTCTGAACGCGGAAACCCGTGAGGTGGACGGGCAAGCGGGGGCCGATTGGGCCGCCACGATGCTGCAAAAGCTCAGCGAGATGAATAATGTCCGCTTGATGCCGCGCACGACGGTCACGGGCGCCTACGATCAAGGCACCTATGGCGCTTTGGAGAAGGTCGGTCATCATCGTCAGCGTCGCTCTGACCTGCCTTTGGAGTGCTTCTGGCGCATCGTGGCGAAGCAGGCGGTGCTGTGCGCGGGCGCGCTGGAGCGGCCCGTTGCGTTTCCAAACAACGACCGCCCCGGCATCATGACGGCAGGCGCTGTGCGGACCTATCTGAACCGCTATGGCGTCGCACCGGGCAAGTCGGTGACGGTCTTTGGCAACAATGACGATGCCCATCGCACCGCACATGATCTCGCTGCCGCTGGTGTCAGTATCGCGGGTGTCATCGACAGTCGGGGCGATGCGCAGATTGACGGCGATTTCCCCGTCTATACCGGCGGGCAGGTGATCGCGACCGAGGGCCGTCTGGGCCTGAACGAGATCACGGTGCGACACGCGGGCGGTCAGCGCACAATCCGGACCGATTGTCTGGCGATGTCGGGCGGGTGGAACCCGTCCGTTCATCTGACCTGCCACATGAACGGGCGACCGGTTTGGGAACCGTCGATCCTGAGCTTTGTCCCTTCAGACGGCGCGGTCCCGGGCCTGATCCCTGCCGGTGCCGCAACGGGCCATATGTCGACCGCCGCTTGCCTGACCTCTGGCATTGAGAGCGCGAAGATCGCCCTGCAAGCTATTGGTCTCAAGGCAAAAAACAGCAAGACCCCGAAAGCCGAAGATGGCACCTATAACATCGCGCCGCTTTGGTATGTCGAAGGCAAAGGCCGCGCATGGCTCGATTTTCAGAACGATGTGACCACCAAGGACATCAAGCTGGCCGCCAAGGAGAACTTCCGCTCGGTCGAGCATATGAAGCGCTATACGACCCAAGGGATGGCCACCGATCAGGGCAAGAACTCGAACGTGAATGCGCTCGCGTTGCTGGCCGATGTGACCGGGCGCGGGATCCCTGAGACGGGTACGACGACCTTCCGGCCGCCCTACAGCCCGGTCTCTATCGCTGCGATGGGGCAGGACGCGCAGGGGGACGGGTTTGCCCCTCAGCGGTTTACCACGTCGCACAAGGCCAGTGTCGCACGCGGGGCTCCGATGATCGAAGCGGGACTGTGGTATCGCCCCAGCTATTTCCCCACGCAGGGCGAGACGACGTGGCGCCAGTCCTGCGACCGTGAGGTCAATATGGTGCGCGAAAGCGTCGGCATCTGTGATGTCTCGACCCTTGGCAAGATCGACATTCAGGGGCCGGATGCAGGCGCTTTCCTGGATTTCGTCTATTGCAACACGTTCTCGAAGTTGAAGGTCGGGCGCACGCGTTATGGCTTGATGTTGCGCGAGGACGGCCACGTCATGGATGACGGCACCACCGCGCGGCTGGGCGAGCATCACTACGTGATGACCACGACGACCGCTGCGGCGGGGCAGGTCATGCGGCATCTGGAATGGGTGCACCAAGCGCTGCGACCCGAGTTGGACGTCAGCTTTATCTCGGTGACGGAGCAATGGGCGCAATTCGCTGTCGCGGGGCCGAAGTCGCGCGAGCTTCTCAATGCTCTGATCGAAGAAGAGATCACAGATGACAGCTGGCCCTTCATGGCCTGCGGTCCCGCGACCGTGGCGGGCGTGAACGGTCGCCTTTTCCGTATCTCGTTCTCGGGCGAGCATGCCTATGAGGTCGCCGTGCCTGCGCGCTACGGCGACAGCCTGTTTCGGTTGCTGGTCGCTCAAGCCGAAGCGCTGGGCGGTGGCGCATACGGGATGGAGGCGCTGAACGTGCTGCGGATCGAAAAGGGCTTTATCACCCACGCGGAAATCCATGGGCGCGTCACAGCGTTCGATATCGGGATGGAGCGGATGGTATCGGCAAAGAAAGACTGCATTGGCAAGGTCATGGCCGCCCGTCCGGGGTTGGTTGGAAACGACCGCGAGCAGCTTGTGGGTCTAAAACCCGTGGGCAATATCAAGCAGTTGACCGCCGGAGCTCATCTACTTGAGGCCGATGCAGAGGCGATCCGCGTGAACGATCAGGGCTATACCACGTCCGTTGGTTTCTCACCCACGCTAGGCAGTTATCTGGCGCTGGCCTTTCTGAAAAATGGCCGCGCGCGGCATGGGGAGACCGTGCGCATGGTCGATCACCTGCGCAAGATCGAGACGCTTTGCGAGGTCTGCGACCCGGTGTTCTTTGACCCCGAGGGAGGGCGCGTGCGTGGTTAAATTGATTGCCAAATCGCCCTGCGATGGGCTGTTGCCGCTGACCATCGGAGCCGCGACCTTGACCGAGGTTGAGACAGGTCCGATCACCTCCATCAGCCCTTTCAAAGGGCAGGAAAAAGCCGTCTCGGAGGCTTTGAAAGCCGCCCACGGCACCGCCTTTCCGGCGCCGAACAGGACAACCGCCAAAGATGCGGCGCGGTTGATCTGGTCGGGGCGGGGGCAAGCGTTGATGCTGGGCGCGGTGCCTCAAATCGAAAGTGCTGCGTTGACTGATCAGTCTGACGCCTGGTGCTGCGTTGAGATTGCAGGCGATGGCGTTCAGGACGTGTTGGCCCGCGTCACGCCCGTCGACACGCGCGCGATGAAGCGTGGCCACACGGCGCGCACGTTAGTGCAGCATATCAACGTTGCGCTGACGCGCACGGGCAAGGACCGGTTCGAGGTGATGGCCATGCGCTCAATGGCGCAAACGCTGGTGCACGATTTGCAGCGCGCCATGTCTGGTGTGGCGGCGCGTGGCTGAGTGCGGCGTTTAGGTATTTAGAGACAAAAGAAGCCAGCGGCCCTCGACTCTGGGCAGGGCTGGCGCAATATTCTTGGGATGAGCCTGCCACCCGGTTTCCTTGATGAATTGCGCACCCGCACCTCGCTATCGCAAGTGGTGGGCCGTAAGGTTATGTGGGACCAGCGAAAATCCAATCAGGGCAAGGGCGACATGTGGGCGCCGTGCCCGTTTCATCAGGAAAAGACGGCCTCTTTCCACGTCGATGACCGTAAGGGATTCTATTATTGCTTTGGCTGTCACGCCAAGGGCGACGCGATTTCCTTTGTGCGCGAGACCGAGAATATGGGGTTCATGGAAGCCATTGAAGTTCTGGCCGCTGAGGCCGGGATGACGATGCCTGCGCGCGATCCCAAAGCGCAGGAAAAGGCCGATAAGCGGACCGAATTGGCGCAAGTGATGGAGCAGGCGGTGCAGTATTACCGGTTGCAGTTGAAAACCGCTGGGGCGGCTAGTGCGCGCGAGTATCTGGAGGGGCGCGGACTGTCGGAAGAGGCGCAGGCGCGGTTCGATATGGGCTATGCGCCGGACGCGCGGCAGGGAATTTTCCAACATCTGACGGGCAAAGGCGTGGCACCGGATCTGATCGTGGACGCCGGGCTCTGCGCGCTTCCCGATGATGGCGGCGCGCCCTATGATCGGTTCCGCGGGCGCATCCTGTTTCCGATCCGCGATGCCCGCGGGCGCTGTATCGCGCTGGGCGGCCGGGCGATGGACCCGAATGCGCGGGCGAAATACCTGAACTCGCCCGAGACGGAGCTTTTTGACAAAGGCCGCAGCCTGTATAACCACGGCCCCGCGCGCGAGGCGGCGGGCAAGGGCGCGCCGCTGATCGTGGCGGAAGGTTATATGGATGTGATCGCGCTCAGCGAGGCCGGGTTTGGCGCGACCGTCGCGCCCCTTGGCACCGCCGTCACCGAGAACCAGCTGCAAATGCTGTGGCGCATCGCGCCGGAGCCGATCATTGCGCTGGACGGCGACAAGGCGGGCCTGCGCGCAGCGATGCGGGTGATTGATCTGGCGCTGCCGCTGCTGGAGGCGGGGCAGTCGCTTAGGTTTGCGATCATGCCCGAAGGTCAGGACCCCGATGATCTGATCCGCGCGCAAGGGGCAGGGGCGATGCAAGGCCTGCTCGATAACGCGATCCCGATGGTGCACCTGCTGTGGCAGCGCGAAACCGAGGGCAAGGTGTTCGACAGCCCGGAACGCAAAGCCGCCCTCGACAAAACCTTGCGCGGCCAGATCAAGACGATCAAAGATCTCTCGATCCGCCAGCATTATGGCGAGGAGATCAAGCGCCTGCGTTGGGATCTGTTCAACCCCAAACGCGCGCCCCAACAACGCGCCTATACCGGCGGCAATTTCGGCGGCAGGGGCAAATGGCAGCCCCCGCAAACTGCAATGCCTGGCACCAAAGCGTCGATCCTTGCAGCGTCTGACAGCGCGATTGAAGATCATCTGAGTGAGGCGGTTATCTTGGCCACGCTCTTGAAGAACCCCGCAATCCTGCCCGAATTTGAGGATCAGCTGGCCGACCTGGACTGCCTCACCCCCGATCATGCGGCCATTCGCGGTGCCATTTTGACCCATAACGCAGATTTATCTGCCATCGAGGCCGAGCTTGGCACCTCCGCCCTTGAAAAGCTGCTCAGCCAGCCCCACGTCGCCATAGCGCCCCCTGTGCGCGCGCCCGGAGACATCGACATTGCCACCCTATGCGTGGCAGAGGCTTTGGCCAAACTAGATGCAAGACGGGGTGCGGCACGCGAGATTTCCGAGGCGATGGAAGACCTGTCGGGCGTCGCCGATGAAGGGGTGACATGGCGTTTGAGCCAAGCGGCAGAAGCGGTTAACAGCGCGGGTCGGATCAAAGGCGACGATAGCACGGAATACGAGACGGGTCCGAACGGGGCCAAGATGGACAAGGATGAACGCAGCGCGTTTGACGCTTTGCTCTCTCAAATCGGCTTCAAGGGCGAAAAAGACAGCGAATGACATGTGCTGAAATGCAATTTTACTAAGGAAGCCGCAAGGAAATCGGGGTAGACGGGTGGCCGAATCACTCAAATTCACACATGATTCGTCCGAGCGAGCGAATCAAGCGAATCAATGCGTCCCGAGAGACCGCGCCGGATCAGGAGACCTTCATGGCCCCCAAAGATAACGACGACCGCAAGCAAGACGAGACCGAGAACGAGCCGATGCTCGACATGTCGCAGGCCGCCGTCAAAAAGATGATCGGCGAGGCCCGTGAAAAAGGCTACATCACCTACGATCAGTTGAATACGGTGCTGCCGCCCGATCAGGTCAGTTCGGAACAAATTGAAGACGTGATGTCGATGCTGTCCGAAATGGGCATCAATATCATCGAAGACGAAGAAGCCGAGGAAGAAGAGACCAAATCCACCGCGGTGGTTGAAACCAATTCGACCCGCGATGTGGCCGTCTCTACCGGCGAGACCGAAAAGCTGGATCGCACCGACGATCCCGTCCGGATGTATCTGCGCGAAATGGGCTCGGTCGAGCTGCTGTCTCGCGAAGGCGAGATCGCGATTGCAAAGCGCATCGAGGCGGGGCGCAACACCATGATCCTCGGGCTGTGCGAAAGCCCGCTGACCTTCCAGGCGATTACAATCTGGCGCGACGAACTTCTCAACGAAGACATTCTGTTGCGCGATGTGATCGACCTTGAAACCACCTTTGGCAATCAGATGGGCGAGGAAGAGGCGGACACGCCTGTTGTCGCCCCGGTTGCAGGCGGCGAAGAGAAAAAGGAAGAAACCCAAGAGCTTGATGCCGACGGTAACCCCATCGCCAATGATGACGACGATGACGAGGACGATCAGGCCAATCTGTCGCTGGCTGCGATGGAAGCCGCCCTCAAGCCCCGCGTTCTGGAAACGCTGGAATTGATTGCCCGCGATTACACCAAGCTGTCGGAAATGCAGGACAGCCGGATTTCTGCGACCCTGAACGAAGATAGCTCTTTTTCCGACAAGCAGGAAAAGACGTACCAAAAGCTGCGCTCCGAGATTGTCGAGCTGGTGAACGAGCTTCATCTGCACAACAACCGCATTGAGGCGCTGATCGACCAGCTTTACGGCATCAACCGCCGGATCATGTCTATCGACTCTGCGATGGTGAAGCTGGCGGATCAGGCCCGCATCAACCGTCGTGAATTCATCGACGCCTATCGCGGCTACGAACTGGATCCGACATGGCTGGACCGCATGGCCGAAAAGCCCGGTCGCGGCTGGCAGGCGCTGATCGAACGCTCTACCGGCAAGGTTGAAGAGCTGCGCGCCGACATGGCTCAGGTGGGCCAGTATGTCGGCCTCGATATCTCTGAATTCCGCCGCATCGTGCAGCAGGTTCAGAAGGGCGAAAAAGAGGCCCGTCAGGCCAAGAAGGAAATGGTCGAAGCGAACCTGCGCCTCGTGATTTCCATCGCCAAGAAATACACGAACCGCGGCCTGCAATTCCTTGATCTTATTCAGGAAGGCAACATTGGCCTCATGAAAGCGGTCGATAAGTTCGAATACCGCCGCGGCTACAAATTCTCCACCTACGCAACATGGTGGATCCGTCAGGCGATCACCCGTTCCATTGCCGATCAGGCCCGCACGATCCGTATTCCGGTCCACATGATCGAGACGATCAACAAGCTGGTTCGGACCGGTCGCCAGATGCTCCACGAAATCGGCCGTGAGCCGACGCCGGAAGAACTGGCCGAGAAGCTGCAAATGCCGCTTGAGAAGGTCCGCAAGGTGATGAAAATCGCCAAAGAGCCGATCTCCCTCGAAACGCCGATTGGCGACGAGGAAGACAGCCAGCTTGGCGATTTCATCGAGGACAAGAATGCGGTGCTGCCTTTGGACAGCGCCATTCAGGAAAACCTCAAAGAGACGACGACCCGCGTGCTCTCATCGCTTACCCCGCGCGAAGAACGTGTGCTTCGGATGCGCTTTGGCATCGGCATGAATACCGATCACACGCTCGAAGAGGTGGGTCAGCAGTTCAGCGTGACCCGCGAGCGTATTCGCCAGATCGAGGCGAAAGCACTCCGTAAGCTCAAGCATCCCTCGCGGTCGCGCAAGCTGCGCAGTTTCCTCGACCAGTAAGGTTGGGACCAAGATGATTAAAGGGCGGCAAACACCCGCCCTTTTTCATTTATGTGATTTGCCGTCTGCGCCCCGACCGTTACCATGGCGCCAATCACCGAAAAGGACTGTCCCCCATGCGCCTTGTATCCACTGCTTTGCTGATCGCAGCTCTCGCCACCCCGGCTTTCGCCGATGCGCGCCTTGCGCAGAATGGCCTGCGTGTCGAATTCCGCGAGACTCAGTTTGAGGTCTTCACCAAGGCCGGGTGGTCCCGTGAGGCGCTTTTTTGTGCCGCCGGAGATGTCGCGCGGATGCGCGGGGCTGCGGCCAATGATTATCTGGTGGTGACCCAAGGCGTCGGCACCAGCACGACCAACCCCAGGCGGCGGTCTGCGGTTTTCGAACTGGTTGATCGCAGCCAGGTCGCCGATAGGTCGGTCTTCACCTTCCTATCGGGCTTCAAACCCGGCGCGCGCATGTCTGTCGGCTCTGCTGTTTTCGCATGCGAACAAGACGACTTCTTGCGCAATGGCATCTAAGCGCGCGTCTTAATTCGTCGGCATCAGGAAAACCTCCTGAACAGCCGCACGCTCAGGCGAGTCCAGCGCATGCATGACCGCTGCGGCCACATCTTCTGGCTTCAGCTTGTCGGGTTTTCCTTCACTGAAAAACGGCGTGTCGACCATGCCCGGCGCGATGACGGTGCACCGGCCGCCCCAGTCGCGCATTTCTTCGGCCAGATTGCCGCCGAACCCATGCACAAACCATTTCGACGCGCCATAGACAGAGCCACTGATGTGACGCCGCCCCGCAGCCGACCCGGTCAAAACCATATGCCCTTTCACAGGCTTCAAATGCGGCAATGCGGCCTTCGCGGTATAAAGCAAGCCTTTGATATTGATGTCGATCAGAGTCGACCATTCTTCGGGATCGCCGTCTTCGGCCCCCGGCGCATCCACGCCCGTGCCCGCATTGGCGAAGGCCGCCTCCACGCTGCCAAACTGTTCGGACAAGGCGGCAAGCGCCTTTTGCTGCTCCGCCAGTTCTGTCACGTCGCCGGGCAGAGCCATCGCTGCGGATCCCAAATCGGCCTCCAGTGCCTCCAGTTTGTCTTTGGAGCGTGCAAACAGCCCCACATTCCAACCCGCTGCGACGGCGGCCCGGGCGGTTGCTTCTCCGATGCCGCTGGATGCGCCGGTGATGAATAATGTCTTGCTGGCCATGAAATGCTCCGTTCGTTAGGGTTTTGAGGCTAACGCACGACAGGGCAATGGGTTGCAGCCAATCATGCAAACGACATTTCAATTCACCACAAACGGGCCCGGCTTGACCGAGATTACTCAGCCTGTTTTCGATTGGGTCACAGGCACGGGCCTTCTGACGCTCTTTATCCAGCACACGTCCTGCTCGCTGCTCATTCAGGAAAATGCCGATCCAGAGGTTCAAACCGACCTTGCCAATTTCTTTGATCGTCTCGTGCCGCCCAGCACCGATCCGTCCATGGCCTATCTGACCCACACCTATGAAGGCCCCGACGATATGCCTGCCCATATCAAGGCCGCGCTGCTTCCCACGCATCTGTCGATCCCGGTGAATGAGGGGCGTCTGGCGCTTGGCACATGGCAAGGCATTTACCTTTTTGAGCACCGCACCCGCCCCCATATCCGCCACGTCGCCGCACATCTTGGTTAACCCAAATCTAGGGGCTGCATTTTCCAGCTACCCAAACTCTAGAGGCTGCCCTATAGTCCTCGCTATAACAGGGGCAGAAGACCCCATGACCGAGGCAGAAATCAGAATAAAGGGATCGCCATGCGCTGCCCGTTTTGCGGAAATGTAGACACTCAAGTAAAAGACAGCCGACCAGCAGAGGATCACGTTGCGATCCGTCGCCGTCGCTTTTGTCCCGCGTGCGGCGGGCGTTTCACCACATATGAACGCGTTCAGTTGCGTGATCTGGTCGTCATCAAGTCAAACGGACGGCGCGAGGATTTTGACCGTGACAAGCTCGAACGGTCGATCCGGATCGCGCTGCAAAAGCGCCCTGTTGAACCTGAGCGCATGGATCAGATGATCTCGGGCATCGTGCGGCGTCTTGAAAGCATGGGCGAAACGGATATCAATTCCAAAAGTATCGGCGAGATCGTGATGGAGGCGCTGGCCCGTATCGACACGGTTGCCTATGTGCGATTTGCCAGCGTTTACAAGAACTTCCAGGCCGCAGATGATTTCGACAAATTCGTCAGCGAACTGCGCCCCGACGTTCCCCCGGAAGAGTGAGCGCAAGCGAAGACCATCGCTATATGGGTTTGGCCCTGTCCCTTGGCCGTCGCGGGCAAGGGCAGGTCTGGCCGAACCCGGCGGTGGGCTGTGTCCTCGTTAACCAATCTCGCATCGTCGGACGCGGCACCACCCAACCCGGCGGTCGCCCCCATGCCGAGGTCGTGGCTCTCGCCCAGGCGGGGCCGCAGGCAAAAGGGGCCACGGCCTATGTCACGCTGGAGCCTTGCGCCCATATCGGCCAGACCCCGCCCTGCGCCCAGGCCCTGATTGACGCGCAAGTCGCCCGCGTTGTCGTGGCACTTCAGGATGATGATCCGCGCGTGAACGGGCAGGGGGTCGCCATGCTTCGTGCCGCAGGCGTTAAGGTTAGCACCGGCTGTCGCGCCGAAGAGGCCGCCCGCGACCACGCAGGTTTCCTGCTGAAAGTTAACGAAAACCGCCCCTTCATCAGCCTCAAACTCGCCACCAGTTTCGATGGCCGCATCGCCACGGCCACCGGCGAAAGCCAGTGGATCACCGGCCCAAAAGCGCGCCGTCTCGTTCATGCCCAACGCGCCACCCATGACGCGGTGATGATCGGCGCAGGCACCGCGCGCGCCGATGATCCCAGCCTGACTGTGCGCGACCTTGGCGTCGCCCGCCAACCTGTGCGGATCGTCGTCTCGCGCCGTCTGGATTTGCCGCTCACCGGCAAGCTCGCGCATTCTGCCAAAGACGTCCCGCTTTGGCTTTGCCACGGCAAAGACGCGAACCGTGACCTGATTTCCGCTTGGGAAAACCTCGGCGCGACCCTCATCGAATGCCCCCTGGTGGGCCGTCAGATCGACCCGACAGCTCTTTTCCAAGCGCTCGCCGAGCGTGGCCTCACGCGTGTCTTTTGCGAAGGCGGCGGTACTTTAGCCGCGTCCCTTTTGCAGGCTGACCTCGTCGATCAACTCATCGGCTTCACCGCTGGGATCGCTCTGGGCGCCGAAGGTCAACCGGGCCTTGGTGCGATGGGCGTTGACCGCCTTGCAGACGCCCCACGCTACGCCCTGCAAAGCACCCGCCAGATAGGCCCCGATGCTTTGCATATCTGGCGCCGAGCCTGATCTTCACCTTTGTCGAAATACTCCCGCCGGAGGCATCCCTACCGCCACAAATGCGCATAGCTGGCCAGCATGCCTTGCACCTTTGACAGCGCCCGCAGCCCGGCACCGGGCCGTGCAACCTCGCCAGAGGCAAGCCGTTCAACCGCGACTTCCACGGGGCAGGGCGCGCCGGTCGTCGGATCAAAATAGCGCGGATAGCCGATCAGCGCTGCATGGACCAGACCGGTCAATCGCACCGGCACGCCGCGCCGGTCCGGCACCTCGATCCGGTCCTCGGTCAGGCCCCATCCGGCATAGAACGGCACGCCCAGACAGGTCACAGGCACGCCGCGCAGCAACGCCTCGAACCCCAGCGCCGAGGTCATGGTCCAGACCGCATCCACCGCGTCGATCAAGGCCACGGGATCGCCCCGCACGATCCTGTCCGCAAAGCTCAAAGCCGCGTCCTCTGCGACCTTGCCGATGCGCAAACCTGCCTCCACATCCGGGTGTGGTTTATAGAGGATCACCGCGTCGGGGTTTGCCGCCCGCGTTGCTTTCAGCAGGGCCATGTTCGTTGCCACCGCCCCGGCGCCTTTCAGGATCGAGGCGTCATCCTCCACCTGTCCCGGCACCAGAATGCAGCGCCCTTTTGGCACATCCGGCACCTCGCCGCCCGCCAGATTGTATTTCGACACGCCTGCCTTGATGATCTGCCGGATCAGTTGCCCGGCCCGGCGATGTTCTGCCTCCGGCAATTCCCCTGACGCACCGATCAAAGCCTCCAACCGGCTTGGTTGGGTCGGGTCATAGTAAATGCCCAGATCGTCCACGGCCAAAGACAGGGGCGGAACCAGATCTGCCCCCAACCCGCGCGAACGCAGGAACCCGTCTTCCACCCGCGCAATCCCGGGCGCGATATCGGGCGCTTTGCCCGCCCAGACCATCACGCGTCGCCCGTCTGCATTGTCCATTGCGCGCCCCAGATCGTCGTCAAAAAGCATCCGGCGCTGACCGCCAAACACCTTCTGCAGTGCGCGCCGCTTCCACAGGCGCATGCCCACGCCGACCCATCCCAGATGGTCATCGCGCCACGCGCGGGCATCTGCCTCCAGCGCGTCAATCGCCTGTTCCAATTCGCACAGCGCATCGCGATGGGGATCATACCAGACCGGATAGAGGATCATCGCCGCCGCAAAAAGCTGCGCGCGTGTCAGCCGTCGTTCGCGCCGCGCGACCGGGTTGCGATCCTCTGTCAGCCCCCAGCCTGCATAGAATGGCTGACCGAAAACGCGCGGCTTGTGGCCTGCAAAAATCGCCTCGAACCCCATCTGGGACGAGACCGTGTAGACCGCGACCGCCCCCTCAAACAGCACCCAAGGGGAGACCGGATCGCTGAAAAGTTGCACCCGTCCGTCTTCCACCGCATCTGTGAAGTAGCCTTCGCGATGCCCCAGAACCGTCTCGGGATGCGTTTTGACCACCACCTTGGAGCCGGGAAATTCGGTCATTGCGCAGACCAGCATGTCCTGAAAAGTGGCCTTGTCGGCCCCACTTGCCGTGACCGACGCATCACCACGGGTCTGGTCGATGACCAGCACATAGCCGGGGGCAGGGGCCTGCGCCTGCGGCTCAAAGGCGTTGTATTTCGACAGATGCGCGTGGTGCAGTCGCTCAATCGCATCCCGCGCGCGGTTCATCAGCGCTGTGTCATCTAGCGGATGGGTGGCCAGAAGATGCTCCAGATCAGATGGCACTGCGGGGTCAAAATGCACGCCGCGCTGATCCAGATGCAGGCCAATCGGATCGCTGCCTTCGCGCCCCGGCAAGACCGATCTCAAGAAGGCATCCTCGACCCGCAGCACCGGCGCATCACGGGCTTCGGCCACCTTTTCGCCGCGGCCAGAGGTGGGGCTTTGACCCCAAACGCCGACCATATCGCCGTCCGAGGGTGCGCCCAGTTTGATCTGGTAGCCGGATAGTTCCAGAATACGGCGCACACGCCGCTGGGTCAGAAAACCGCCATTGTAAACGAAAAGCCGCCGGACATCGCCGGCGGCCTTATCTGTCTCAGAGGCCACGCGGCTTAGCCACCGCCAGCGCCAGCGGCCAGATTGCCCAGCGCATTCACCGAGCCAAGCGAACCGGTCAGCGCCGAAATCGTCTTGTCCCATGTCACGAACGGCGCCTCAGTGACGTAAACCGTATCGCCATCCCGCACCAGGAAATCGCGGGCTTCGAACATGCCGTTGGGTTGCGTGAGATCCAGCACATAGACCAGTCGCTGCGCGCCGATCAGATCGCTGCGGCCCATGACCTGATTGGCGATCTCTTCCGGCTCATTGCGGAAGACAAAGACGCCGGTTGGATCGGCCACATTGCTTTGCAGCCCCCCCACCGTCGCAATCGCTTCAATCGCCGACAGCGACTGGCTTTCAAACGGCACACGGGTCTGCGCGCCCGTCGCGCCAAGGGCTGTGAACGAACGGCTGTCTTCCTCAACCAGAATGCGGTCGCCGGGGCGCAAGGCGATATCGAGTTCGGGGAATTCATAGAGGTCTTCAAACCAGACCTTGCCGCGATGCGCGCCGCGGATCACAGTGACCTGGGCAATCGACGGCTCTACTGCGACACCACCAGCGGCGGCCAGCATCGCGCTGAGCGTGCGGGTCGGGCGTTCAATCGGGTAGACACCCTGACCGCCAACCGCACCAGCCAGCGAAACCGTCGACCCGTCGCCTGCCAGACGGCGCACTTGCACCTGCGGGTCTGGCGTTTGCGCATCCAGCTTGCCGGTGATGATCCGGCGCAACGCTTCGGGCGTGTTGCCCGACGCTTTGATGCGCCCTGCATACGGGATGAAAATAGAGCCCGAGCCATCGACCTGCACTTCTTCCAGCGTGGCGGGCGTGCGGCCTTCGCCACCCAGAAGCGGGTCATCGACATTCTCGAAAATGGTGATCCCCAGCGTGTCGCCTGCGCTGATCGTGTCTGATCCGACTAGGCCTGCATTTTTGAACGCGTCCGAGAAGCCAAGGGCAGGGGTCACGGCCGTCACCGTGTTGACCCGTTGGTTAACGGAGACGATGAAGGCGTCGCCTTCTTTTTGCACAGATCCCGCGAAGATTTCGCGTTTGTTAGGGCCCGAACGGGGCAAGCCGCAAGCGGCCACCATAGCGACAAGCGTCACAAGCGCGACGCCCTTCGCAAGGCGCGAAGCATGGATTTTCACTGCTCTGGTCTCCTCGACCTTATTATTTGCCTTAACTTTCTCTTTTAGCTTACTGGAATCCCGCGCAAAAAGCTACCGCTAGGGATTGTGTCTGCTACTGGATCACACGCAACTGTTGCCGTGGAGCCGCGTTGCCGGAGAGCAGTGCATCATACGGGTCTTCCGGTGTGAGCATCAGATCAACCACCTGACGCAGCAATTGCCGACGCCCGCGCGCCGAATAAAAGCCACCCGCGATCTGGCTCGTTTCCAGCAGGTAGCGGCGATAGTCGTGATACGCGCGATTGTCCGGTCGTGCGGGCATGGAAAAGAACTGCTCCAGCGGCTGATCGCTGACAAATTCCGGCTTGCCATAAACCGCGTCGCCAAAGACCTTTAGCGGAATGCCGCGCCACAGCACCTGTTGCGCCGCCGTCGAATTGACCGTCACCGCGGAACGCGCGTGATCCAGAAGCCGCGCCAGCTTGCCACCGCGCACGTAATGCACGCGGGCGCTGACCCCGCGCTCGTGCGCCATCCGCCTAATTTCCCGGCGCACCGGTACGCGGCCATCCTCCAGAGGATGCGCCTTGAAGACGAGGTGATGATGGGTTGGCGCACCCTTTGCGAACCCGTCGATCACAAGCTCCAGAAATTCAGTCATTGTGCCGAAAGGCGAATGCATCTGAAACGAGCTGTCATGCTCAAGCTGCAAAAGCGCCAGATGATAGGGATAGCCGCCATGCTTGACCCGCGTCGTGGCGATCGCCCGTTCGATTGCCTGCAGCGGCATCAGCACCAACCGTTTGAGATACAAGCGAAACTCATTGGCGACAGACAGCGACCGATGCGGCTGAAAATTCCGGTAATCCGCGTTTCGAAACATCACGAACCAATGGTAAAGCGCGCCGTAAAAGACGTGCTGGCGCATGTCGCCCCAATGGGCGGGCGCTTCGGGCACGTCCAGATCGGACTGCTCTAGCGCGGTTTTCATCGCGCCCACCGACATCTCCATCAAGCGCGAATTGCCGTTGCTGCCGCCGCGCTCGTAGCTGACCCAATAGGGCCGCAGATAGCCTTCCTCGAACACATGCACGCCCAGGCCACGCGCCTTGGCGATCTTGGCCGCCATCGAGTGGTTGGGCCGCGTGTCCCCATAAAGAACGATATCGGTGATGTCTTTGTCATCCAGCAGGCCGGTAAATGTCTCTGCCCAATCCTCAGGCTTGCCGTGAAACGGAATGTAGGTTTTCGGCGAAGACCAGAACGCGCGGTCGCCCGCGTTGAACCCAACGCGCCACACATCCGCCCCCGCCAGCGAGAGCATCTTGCCCAGCCGGTGGAAGAATGGACCATGCGGTCCTTGCAGAAACAAAAACCGCCGGTTCTCTCCGGTGATAAAGCCCATGAGATCCCAAAATCCTTACGCCTTCTGTTGGCCTATATTTCCAACAGGTTAAGGCCGAATTAAGGCGTGAGGCCGAAAAAGTCACGCCCCATTGCACGCACGGGGCCTTTGACCTACCTCTTGGGACGCAACGGCATAAAGGGCGCGCGCATGTTCACAGGCATCATCACCGATATCGGCACCGTGACCGAGCTGACGCAAAAGGGCGACCTGCGCGCCCGGATCGCCTGTGGTTATGACACCTCGGGCATCGACATCGGCGCGTCGATTGCCTGTGATGGCGTCTGCCTGACAGCCGTCGCTTTGGGCAAGGGCTGGTTCGACGTCGATGTCTCGGCCGAGACGGTGTCCAAGACCAATCTCGCGGATTGGGTCGACGGCAAACGTATCAACCTCGAACGCGCGTTGAAAGTGGGCGACGAGCTGGGCGGCCATATCGTGTCGGGTCATGTGGATGGCGTGGCCAAGATCACCGCCATGCAGGACGAGGGCGACAGCACCCGCGTGACAATGCAGGCCCCCGACGATCTGGCGCGTTTTATTGCGCCCAAAGGCTCCGTCGCGCTCAACGGCACCTCTTTAACAGTAAACGAAGTGAACGGGGCTGCGTTCGGGATCAACTTCATCCCCCACACCAAGACCGCGACCACCTGGGGCGATGCCGCGGTCGGAGACCTGATCAACCTTGAGATCGACACACTTGCGCGCTACGTCGCGCGCCTGCAGGACTGGCAACCATGATCGGTCACAATCAGGGCCCGTCGCTGGAACCCGGTCAGATCTTTCGACGGGTCGCTTGGCGCAAAGCCCGTACCCAGCTTCTGCCGACCCTCCCCATCGAGATCCTCCGCCGCCGCGTCGCCCGCGCCAAAACGCTTGGGCTTCCTTACAAAACCTACGCCTCCGTTCGTGCGGCGTCAGGTCATGACGTTGTGGCTTTTCTCTTTTCAAACAATGCGTTGCATATGCTTCGCAAGGGCGACCAACCCGATCCAGAGCGACACGCCCAACTGGTGAAGGCCACCCCTATCGCGCTGGCCCATCCGCCGATCCTACCGGAAGACCTGCCGTTCGAAATTGCGACAAAAGCCCCGGGGCTCGCGCAGTCTTGGTCTGTCAGCCGCGACCATCTCCGTGCCGCGATCCTGGTTTCCCGGCTCCCAAGGGACGGCGTGCTTGTGATCGCCGAAACCGAGCTTGAGAAAGATTGGTGCGCAATGGCAGGTCTGGCCGGTACGGTTCCGGCAGACAGTCTCGACCGGCCGACCTTATAAGGCGACCTCCGGCTAAGTGATCCCAGCCCCGGACAGATGCCCGACCAAGCCGCGCCCACCACGCCCCGGACCTGATCCGGGGCCTCGCCCTTTTCAACAAGGTCCCGGGTCAAGCCCGGGACGCGGTGTGCGAAAATCGTCGTCATCCTCGGGCTCGTCCTGAGGAACGTTCACCCGAGAAATCCCCGATCAGGTCCGGGATGACGCCTCCACGTAACACGCCCCAAAGTTGGTCACGCACACGTCCCCCCCTTCCCATCCTTTGCCCTTCGCGTTATGCCGCCCTCAACTGCTCCAAAAGGCTGCCCGAATGACCGATTACACCGACGCGATCAGCTCTATTGAAGAGATCATCGAAGACGCCCGCAATGGCCGCATGTTCATCCTCGTGGACCATGAGGACCGCGAAAACGAAGGCGATCTGGTGATCCCCGCGCAGATGGCGACGCCTGATGCGATCAACTTCATGGCCACCCATGGGCGCGGGCTGATCTGCCTGACGCTTCCGGGGGAGCGTATCGACGCGCTAGGCCTGCCGCTGATGGCCTCGCAGAACTCCTCGCGGCACGAGACGGCATTCACCGTCTCCATCGAAGCGCGCGAAGGCGTCTCCACGGGCATCTCCGCCGCCGACCGGGCGCGCACTGTGGCTGTGGCTATCGACGCCTCCAAAACCAGCACCGATATCGCCACGCCGGGCCATGTTTTCCCGCTGCGCGCCCGTGACGGCGGTGTGCTGGTGCGCGCAGGCCATACGGAGGCCGCCGTGGATGTCAGCCGCTTGGCTGGCCTCAACCCCTCTGGCGTTATCTGTGAGATCATGAACGAAGACGGCACCATGTCCCGCCTGCCGGATCTGGTCGCCTTCGCCCAGCGTCACAACCTGAAAATCGGCACGATCAGCGATCTGATCGCGTATCGCCGCCGCAACGACAATCTGGTGAAAGTCCGGCAAGAACAGACGTTTACTTCGGAATTTGGCGGCGACTGGACCCTGAAGATCTATACGGATGAGACCCAAGGTGCCGAACATATCGCGCTTATCAAAGGCGATATCAGCGGCGACGATCCGGTCCTTGTCCGGATGCACGCGTTTGACCCGCTGCTCGACATGGTCGGCACCGGCCCGCGGGGCCGTGCATTTGAGTTCTCGGACGCGATGAAGCTGATTGCCGATGAAGGCCGGGGCGTGCTCGTGCTGCTGCGCGACACCCATATGAAGCTCGCCGCGGCCGAGGAAGTTTCCCCCCAAACGCTGCGCCAATATGGCCTTGGCGCACAGATCCTGTCCTCGCTGGGCCTGTCGAAACTCACGCTGCTGACAAATTCGCCTGAGCCGAAGGTTGTTGGCCTCGACGCTTACGGGCTGGAAATCACAGGCACCCGCAAAATCTCGGAGATTGGCTGATGGCCGGACCGCAACACTACACCCTCGACCGTCCCAGCTTTGACGAGCCGGTCAAGCTGCTGATCGTTGTCGCCCCTTACTACAAGGACATCGCCGACAACCTCGTGGCCGGTGCCACCGCCGAGGCGGAAGCCGCAGGGGCCACGGTCGAGGTCATCGAAGTCCCCGGCGCACTGGAAGTGCCCACCGCCATTGCCATCGCCGACCGTAAGTCAAATTTCGACGGCTTTGTCGCTCTGGGCTGCGTCATTCGCGGCGAGACCACGCATTACGATACTGTGTGCAACGACAGCTCGCGCGCGATCCAGTTGATGGGGCTGCAAGGCCTGTGTATCGGCAACGGCATCCTGACGGTCGAGAACCGTAAACAAGCCGAAGTCCGTGCGGACCCCAAAGACCAGAACAAGGGCGGAGGGGCCGCCGCAGCCGCGCTCCACCTCATCGCGCTGAGCCGCAAATGGGGCCGCCCGGCCCAAGGCATCGGTTTCAAGCCCGCCTCTGAAAACATCCTGCTTGCAGGCGACATCAAAAAAGATCCCACCGCATGACCGCGCTCTCCGGCAACCAGAAACGCAAGATGAAATCCGCCGCGCGCCTTTACGCCGTGCAGGCTCTGTTCCAGATGGAGGCGGGCAGCCAGACTGTCGACAAAGTCATGCGCGAGTTCGAAGACCACCGCTTTGGCGCAACCTATGAAGGCAACGAGATGGCCGAGGGCGATCTCGACGTCTTCCGCCAGCTCATGGAAGACGCGGTGAACCATCAGGCCCCCATCGACCAGATGACCGACCGCGCTTTGGTCGCCAAATGGCCCATCGCGCGCATCGACCCGACGCTGCGCGCGCTCTTTCGGGCCGCAGGTGCTGAACTGACGCAATCCAAGACGCCGCCCAAGGTGGTCATCTCGGAATTTGTCGACATCGCGCAGGCGTTCTTTCCCGAAGGCCGCGAGCCGAAATTCGTCAATGCAGTGCTTGATCATATGGCACGCGAGGCAAAACCCGAGGCGTTTTAGGCGCATCCGCTCCAATCCGATTGGACTTGGGAACGTTTTCCTCTATGCTTGAAAGATGAAAGCGAGGACGCCATGCCCGATCTCATCCGCCTTTATATTCAGCAATGCATCATTGGTTTCATCCTGTCTGCGGCCTTTGTTGTTCTGCTGTTTGCCTTCAACGTCATGAACCTGTGGCACCTCGTGACCCACACGGAAGGTGGCTGGTTGGCTGCTTTCTTGCTCTTTATGTTCAACGGCATTGTCTTTTCCGGCGTGCAATTCGGTATCGCGATCATGCGGATGAAAGACGATGACGATGATGACGACGATGATCGCGGGATGATGATCCCGCGCGATGCTGTTCCTGTTCGCGTCGCTGCAAACCGTCGGTAGAGCCAAGTAAGAGGTTTTGCGCTTTGGCTTCGCCAAATCGCGACGCGGGGCAAGTGCTTTCGACCGAAAGCACGTGGCACGATAGGTGAAATGCGTGCATTTCGCCGGAAGTGGCTTCGCCCCCAGACCCCCGAGTATTTTAACACACAAGAAAGCAAGGGCACATCTCTTACGGGAGCCGTTGTCTTTTGCGGAGAGGGGCCGAGCGGTAAGTTTGCTGCGCAAATTTACCTCCTCGGTCGTCAGTTTGGCTGTGCCAAATTGACGGTGGCAAGCCCGCCGCGACCGTTGGGTTATCTCATTCCCGAGGACCTGTATATACAGGTGGGCGCCAGGTAATCAGACCAGGGTCAGAACAGAGCCAGCTCCCTCGGAATTGCTTAAGGCCACCGGAATGCAACCGTAAAACGAGAAGGGCAGAACTTGCCTATCCCCCACATAGGCCGCGCAGTGGGGGGAAACAAGCGTAGCCGCGCAAAGCGTGACGTTCTGGCCTTAATCCAACACCTCAACTGGCGCTAATAGCAGCAAGGCGCAGCGTGTAGCGTCAAAGATGACATGGCTGGGGGAGGCTGTGCCATAAGTCCTTATTTGCATGATTTCTCCGGTCAATTGGCATATTGACGACGCCGCTTGCGCCACATGCGTATCCCGTGTTGTCTGGACCCGTTCTGGGAGGATGAATTCGATGGCACAACCGCAGCTGGACACGTCTCCGAAGGTCAGCGACGAGGTCCGCAAGACGACCTGTTACATGTGTGCGTGTCGCTGCGGGATCAATGTGCATCTGAAAGAGGGCAAGGTTGCCTATATCGAGGGCAACAAGGACCATCCGGTGAACCGGGGCGTGCTGTGTGCTAAGGGCTCTGCCGGGATCATGCAGGTCAACGCGCCCTCTAGGCTGCAATCGCCTATGAAGCGAGTCGGCCCGCGCGGGTCCGGTGAGTTCGAGCCAATCAGTTGGGATGAAGCCTTGGACATCGCTGCTGGCTGGTTGGAGCCGCTGCGCAAAGAAGCGCCCGAAAAACTGGCATTTTTCACGGGTCGCGATCAGTCGCAGTCTTTCACCAGCTTTTTTGCCCAAAATTTTGGCACTCCGAACTACGCGGCCCATGGCGGCTTCTGTTCCGTCAACATGGCCGCCGCGGGCATCTACACGATGGGCGGTGCGTTTTGGGAGTTTGGCCAGCCCGACTGGGAAAAGACCAAGCTGTTCATGCTTTTCGGCGTGGCCGAGGATCACGACAGCAACCCCATCAAGATGGGTCTGGGCCGCCTGAAAGAGCGCGGCGCAAAGGTCATCGGCGTCAACCCGATCCGCACCGGCTATAATGCTGTGGCCGACGAATGGGTTGGTATCACGCCCGGCACCGACGGGCTTTTTATCCTCGCGCTGGTCCATGAATTGCTCAAGGCGGGCAAGATCGATCTGGACTACCTTGCCTTGCGCACCAACGCACCGGTCTTGGTGAACAGTGACCCGAATAGCCCTGAATACGGCCTTTTCCTGCGCGACAAGGCAGGCAAGGAACTTGTCATCGACAAGCGCACCGGCAAGCCTGCGGCGTTTGATGGGGAAGGCGTTGAGCCTGACCTCGGCGGCACCCACCGCGCCAAGGGCATCACCCATCGCCCGGTCTTTCACATGCTGGCGGAGCGCTATCTGGATGCGAAATACGCGCCCGAAGCTGTGGCTGAGCAATGCGGTATCTCTGCCGGACGCATCCGCAAGATCGCGTCGGAACTGGCCCGTGTTGCCTTTGACGAAGCCTTTGAAATCGAACAGGAATGGACAGACTTCCGCGGCGTGACGCACAAAACGATGCATGGCCGTCCTGTTTCCTTCCACTCCATGCGTGGCGTCTCGGCCCATGCCAATGGGTTCCAGACCTGCCGCGCCCTGCATATGCTGCAAATCCTGCTGGGCAGCGTTGAAGTGCCCGGCGGTTTCCGCTTCAAACCGCCTTATCCCAAGCCCGCCACTGCGCATCCAAAACCACACTGTAAGGTCACCAAAGACGGCCCCCTGGACGGCCCGCATCTGGGCTTCGTGCAAGGCCCAGACGACCTTGCGCTGGACGAAAACGGAAACCCCGCCCGCATCGACAAGGCGTTCACATGGGAAAACCCCATGTCCGCCCACGGGTTGATGCATATGGTGATCTCCAACGCCTATGCGGGCGATCCCTATAAGATCGACACGCTCTTCCTCTATATGGCGAACATGTCGTGGAATTCGTCCATGAACACGGGCGGCGTCATGAAGATGCTGACCGATACGGACGAGAATGGCGATTATGTCATCCCGCGCATCATATATTCGGATGCCTATAGCTCGGAAATGGTTGCCTATGCCGACCTGATCCTGCCCGACGCCACCTATCTTGAGCGGCACGACTGTATCAGCCTGCTCGACCGCCCGATCTGCGAGGCCGACGCTGTGGCCGACGCCATCCGCTGGCCCGTCATCGAGCCTGACCGCGATGTGCGCGGCTTTCAGACGGTGCTGGTGCAGCTTGGGGCGAAGCTGGGCTTGCCGGGTTTCACCAATGACGACGGCTCCGCCAAATACGAAGATTACGCCGATTACATGGTTAACCACATGCGCCGTCCGGGTGTTGGACCGCTCGCCGGTTTCCGTGGTGAAGGCGACCAAGGGGGCAGGGGCGACATCAACCCAGACCAGCTTGACGCCTATATCGAAAACGGCGGCTTCTGGATGGAGCACGTTCCGGACGAGGCGATGTATTACAAACCGTGGAACAAGGCCTATCAGGAATGGGCTGTGAAGATGGGTTTCTTCGACGCGCCCCAGCCTTATATCTTCCAGCTCTATGTCGAGCCGATGCGCAAGTTCCAACTCGCCGCCGAAGGGCATGGCGATCGCCAGCCCCCTGATCACTTGCGCGAGCAGATCAAAGCCACGATGGATCCGCTGCCGATCTGGTATGAAACAGACCAGACCGGCAATGAGGGCTATACCGTTCACGCGCTGACCCAGCGCCCGATGGCGATGTATCATTCTTGGGGTTCACAGAACGCGTGGCTGCGGCAGATTCATGGTCGCAACCCGCTATATGTTCCTACCAAGATTTGGCGGGAAAACGGTTTTGAAGAGGGTGACTGGGCCAAGGTCAGCTCCCCCCACGGGGCAATAACCGTCCCAGTCGCGCATATGGCTGCCCTCAACGAGAACACCGTCTGGACGTGGAACGCCATCGGCAAACGCAAAGGCGCTTGGGCGCTTGAAAAAGACGCACCCGAGGCGACAAAAGGTTTTCTGCTCAATCACTTGATCCACGAACTTCTCCCTCCGAAGGGTGACGGTCTGCGGTGGAGCAACTCTGACCCGATCACCGGACAGGCCGCATGGTTCGACCTGAAAGTGAAGATCGAAAAGGTTGCCGCCCCCGATGAAGCCCTGCCCAAAATGGGCGAGCAGAAAAGCCCGGTTGGCACCGGTCCAAAGCAGCTGAAATGGAAGGTCGAACAATGACCGGCCAACGCAAAACCCTGTTGCTGATCGGCGTCTTCGTCGCCCTCATGATCGGCTCTTTCATCTGGTTTGTCGTCACGTGGGACCCCTCGAAAGAGGAACCCGTAAGCCATCTCACCAGCTCGGAGGCGTTCGCATGACCACGCTCCCCGCCAGCACCGAAAAGAAGCTCGGCCTTGTCATTGATCTGGACACCTGCGTGGGCTGTCACGCCTGCGTGGTCTCCTGCAAAGGCTGGAACACCGAAAACTACGGCGCGCCCTTGTCCGACCAAGACCCCTATGGTGCGGACCCCTCGGGAACCTTCCTCAACCGGGTGCATAGCTACGAGGTGCAGCCAACGGAAGGCCCCGCCCAGCTGATCCATTTCCCGAAATCCTGCCTGCATTGCGACGACGCCCCTTGCGTCACCGTCTGCCCGACCGGGGCCAGCTACAAGCGGGTTGAAGATGGCATTGTCTTGGTAAATGAGACCGACTGTATCGGCTGCGGTCTGTGTGCTTGGGCCTGCCCCTACGGCGCGCGAGAGATGGATCAAGCGGCAGGCGTGATGAAGAAATGCACGCTCTGCGTGGACCGGATCTATAACGAGAATCTGCCCGAGGAAGACCGTCAGCCCGCCTGCGTGCGCACATGCCCCTCGAATGCGCGCCATTTTGGTGATCTGAGTGATCCCGACAGTGAGGTCAGCCAATTGGTGGCCGAACGTGGCGGCATGGATCTGATGCCCGAACAAGGCACCAAGCCCGTCAATAAATATCTGCCACCGCGCCCAAAAGATACGTGGGAAGAGGTCGATATCCTTGCCCCCCTCCTTGAACCCGTCGCGCCCGAGGCCGACGGCCTGCTGGGTTGGCTCGACCGAACGCTTGGCAAAGTCGGAGGCAAATAAGATGCATCCCGCCCCCTCAATTATCATCTTTACCGTACTCTCCGGCCTCGGTTTCGGCCTGCTGGCCTTTCTCGGCCTCGGAATGCCGACCGTCTTTGGCAGCGTAGCTTTCGGTTATTTTACAATCGCTTACTTGTTGGCTGTCGTCGGCCTTGCCTCATCTGCCTTCCACTTGGGCAACCCGCAACGCGCGCTGAAAGCCTTCACCCAATGGCGCAGCTCGTGGCTGAGCCGCGAGGCGTGCCTGTCGGTGGCGACCCTTGTCGTGATGGCGATCTATGGTGGCGCGCTTGTCTTCTTCAACACCAAGCTCAGCACGCTTGGCCTGATTGGCAGCGTGCTCGCGCTGGCCACTGTCTTCGCCACGTCGATGATCTACGGCCAGCTTAAGACCGTGCCACGCTGGAACAGCTGGACCACGCCTGCGCTTTTCGTGACGCTCTCACTTGCTGGGGGGGCGTTGCTTGCGGGTCAGGTCGTTTTCACGCTGGCGTTCCTTGTCGTTGCGGGCATCCTGCAAGTCATCGCGTGGATGCTGGGTGACGGGCGCTTCGAGCAGGCAGGCTCCACGCAGGAAACGGCCACGGGCCTTGGCGCGATCGGGACCGTCCGCCACTTCGAGGCGCCTCATACCGGCACCAATTACCTCTTGCGCGAAATGGTGCACCACGTGGGTCGCAAGCACGCCCAAACCCTGCGCGTGATCTCTTTGATCCTGATGGTGATCCTGCCCGTAATCCTGCTGTGGCTGGGCGTCACCTATGTGACCGTCGCCCTCGCCGCGATCAGCCATATCGCAGGCACGTTGGCCTCTCGCTGGCTCTTTTTCGCGGAAGCCGAGCATGTCGTGGGGCTCTATTACGGGCAACGCTGAGCGGTCTCGCACCGCTGCCTCGCCAAACGAAAACGGCCGACAAGTTTCCTTACCGGCCGCTTCAATTGCGGATGGGAACGTGCGGTCTTATTCCGCCTGTGTCACCCGGCCATCAAGAACCGGAACAGCTGCCCCGTTCTCGAACGCTGTCATGACCTGAGCGGCCATCAGCTCGGCTGCGTTTTCCTCGATGATGCTGGGCTTGTCTGCGAACATCGCATAGCCGTCGCCGCCATTGCCCATGAAGTCGCTTGTCGCCAGAAGATAGGTCTTTTCAGCATCCACAGGCGCGCCGTCGATCATCACTTCGGTCACGCGCTCGCCAGCGGGTTTGCTGGCGTCAAAGCTGAACGTCATACCCGAGACATGGGGGTAACGACCGCCACCATCCTCAATCTCCGAGACGCCATTTTCCAGCGCGGCGCGGATATCGGCACCAGTGACTTCGAGCACGACCGTCTTGTTGCCGAAGGGAAGCTCGGTCAGGACATCGCGGCGGGTCAGCATGGTGCCGGCCTCGTAGGTCGTGTCGCCGCGGATACCGCCACCATTGGTGATGACCACGTCCGCCCCGGTTTCCGCGCGCATCGCATCGGCGGTCAGGTTGCCAAAGGCACTTTCGGCGGCACGTACAGTGGTGCGACGGGTGTCGAGCATGACAGGCGTTTCGCCGATTTCGATGTCCAGCTCGGTGGACAGGAAGTCTTCGAACTTGGCGACTTCGGCGGCGATTTCGGCATTGGGCTCGACGCTGATTGTGTTGATCACGTCAAAGGCAGGCTGCCATTCCACCTGAGGGCCGCGACGGCCTTCGACGGTTTCGATATCAAGCGTGACAACGGTGACGAAACTGGCTTGGCTGCCACTTTCGACCATCGCGACATTGCCATCATATTCGATAACCAGATCATGGTCGTCGCCCGACAGAAGCAGGTCGATATCGCCTGCGTTATAAAGTGCGCGGTCCTCGCCCGTATCGGTATGGGCCAAAGCGATCACCAGATCAGCACCCGCTTCGCGCAGGGCGGCAGAGGTGGTTGCGGCCACTTCGACCGG
The DNA here is from genome assembly GCF_020177595.1 of Cognatishimia sp. MH4019. GTDB lineage: Bacteria > Pseudomonadota > Alphaproteobacteria > Rhodobacterales > Rhodobacteraceae > JAHTBL01. The sequence continues at coordinate 202,776 of NZ_JAHTBL010000007.1, forward strand.
GTCACCGAAAGTCACATCGCCGGGCGTGGATTTCACCGCGGTGCTGGCGGTGGTCAGGCCGAAAATGCCGACCATATGCTCGCCGACTTCGACCATCATGTTTTCGGCCACGCCGTCCACAAGCGTGCCGTCCGGCTCAATCGCGTTGTTGGAGAGCATCGTGAACTCGGCCTCTGCAATCCGCTCGCGCGTGATATCGGGGCCGAAGTCGAACTCGTGGTTGCCCAGCGCCATCACATCGAGACCCGCCATGTTCAAGAGCGAGATCATATGCGCGCCCTGATCGAAGTTGGAGAGCAGCGATGGCGAGATACTGTCGCCCGCGCTGGTGGCCAGAACAGTCCCGCCCTGGGCGCGGACATCCGCGATGACGGTGGCCAGACGAGCCACACCGCCCGTGTCGCCAGTGCCCTCCATCCGGTCGAGATCGTTGACATGGACAATCGTCAGCCTGTCCTGAGCGAAGGCTGGGGCGGCTGCGAGCAAGGCAGCAGCAATAGTAGCAGCAAAGCGCATTTTTGTTTTCTCCTGTTGAACTGTCTCAAGGCTAGCGCAGGCATTGCGGCTTGAAAAGCGGGCTTGCAGGTGTCGCTACGGCAAACGGCACCGACCTGCGAGAAAGCGGTTAAATTTGCATCGCGGCTTTGGGGCGATACGACAGTCTGGCGAGGCGTTTCGCCAGGTCTGCTCTATGGCAGGTCATGGCTTCGTGCCGGATGTCAGAGGGCTTTATATGGAAAGACGGCGCGGGCTGGCTTCTGGACGGGGCGACTGCCTGACGCCAGCCTTGCTTTTGTTCTCTTTTCGTTCATAGTTAACGCTATGGATGACGCGACCCCTCCTTTCGCTGCGAAACCCGGCCAGTTGCTGGCCCGTGGGGTGTGCAGGCATCTGCGTAGCCATGACTTCGTGACCGTTGAGGAACTGGTGCCCACATCCGGTTTGCGAGTGGATGTGATGGCGATTGGACCCAAGGGGGAGGTTTGGATTATCGAGTGTAAATCCTCTCGCGCCGACTTCATGGGTGACCAGAAATGGGAGGGTTATCTGGAGTGGTGCGACCGCTATTTCTGGGCCGTCGATGAGGCCTTTCCGTCCGAGCTTTTGCCTTTGGAGACAGGGCTGATCATGGCCGATAGCTATGATGCAGAGATTCTGCGGATGGGGCCGGAGAGCAAGCTGGCCCCGGCGCGGCGCAAGGTCATGATGCAGAAATTTGCACGCACCGCGGCGCTGCGGTTGCAAGGGCTGCGGGACCCGGATTTCGTGGAGCCTTATTCGTATTGAGCCGTGGCTTACACGGGCTGCTGCGTGATCCGCGAGGCGAGCAATGCGGCACAGGCCCTGTAGATGTCCGGGCCGGGGTGGAAGCCGTCGGGCGCCATGAGGCTTGTGTCCATGGGCATATCGAAAGGGACGTGGGCGTCGGAGAAAGCGCGTCGCAGGGCGTGGTCGAGCCGGGTCGCGTGACGCCCCAGAAGGCTGCGCAGCGGGCGCGACAGCAAGGGGAAATGACCGACGGGCGGCACGGCGCTGAAGAGGACGCGAGGGACGTGCCATTGGGTGTTCAGCAGCGAAAGCAGCGCGCTTTGGTTGGCGATGAAACGGTCGACAGGGACGAGGCGGGTGGTGTCATTGACCCCGTGGATGAGGACGGCGATGTCGGCCTTTACAGGGGCGTAGCCGCGCAGATGGGCGAGGGTGGACGCGGTCGTCGCGCCGGTCTTGGCGATCAAGTGCCAGTCGACGGTGTAGGACGCGGCGAGGCGCTGGACGAGCTGACCTGCGAGGGCCTGATCCTGCGTGCTGGCACCGACACCGGCGGCAGAGCTGTCGCCGATGATGAGGAGCCGGAGCAGGGGGCCTGTGCCGGTCAGACCAGAGCGGGGGCCTGCGGCTTCGGGCAGGCGTTGGGCGCGGGCGATGACCCACGCGGCTTGGGGAAGCAGGATCGGAGAAAGAAGGGCGGCGGCCCAGCGGCTCACCGTTTGACAGCCTCGGCGGCTTTGGCGGCGGCAAGGAGTTCTTCGGCGATGTCGCGGGCCTCGTCGGGGTCAAAATCCATGGGGATTTCGATGCCGCCTGTGGCTTCGATATAAAGGCGCACCATGCCCTTGTCGGTCGGGCCGATTTGCAGATTTGCCTCGATGTCGCGTTCGGTGTCGATGCCCATGGGTGCCTCCGTTGATGCGGAGCCGGGATAGGCGATTGCGGGGGCAGGCGCAAGATGGGTAGGCTGAGCGTATGAGTGTCGAGATACGCCCCTTTACACCTGAGGATGCCGATTGGCTGACGCGCCAGCACGGGGTGCTTTATGCGCGTGACGAGGGGTTTGATGAGACCCTCGAGCCGCTAGTGGCGCAGATCTTGGCCGGTTTCGTTGCGAAACATGACCCGAATTGCGAGCGGGGATGGATTGCGTGGGAGGGGGAGACGCGATTGGGCAGCATTTTTTGCGTCCGGCTGGATGCTGAGGCGGCCAAGCTGCGGTTGTTCCTGCTGGTGCCTGAGGCGCGCGGTTCCGGGCTGGGGCGGCGGTTGCTGGAGACCTGCATGGGGTTCGCGCGCGAGGCCGGATGTGCGCGGATGCAGCTTTGGACCCATGCGGAACATGAGGCGGCCTGCGCGCTTTGTGCGCGCAACGGGTTCAGGCGCGTGAGCCGCATTCCGGTGCACAGTTTCGGGCGGGATCTGACCGAAGAACAATGGGAAATTGATCTGTGAGCGCAGGGGTGGTTTCGCATGCGAAACCGGGTTCTTGAGACGCCTGCATTGATTTCAAACACAAGCTTTTTCTGAGAGTGAACATAATACGTTCGAGCGGTAAGGCTTTGAAATATTAAGGTTTCGAGGATTTACGCTGGTTGCATAGCTGCGGGTTTGGAGTTTGTTCGGGTCAGAAAGCGCCTTTGCGGCAAGTCTGTCGCGGTGGAGGAAGCCTGATCCCCGACCAGGTGCGTCGAATGGCGGGTTTGAGCCGATTTTGTTGAAAAACTCTTCTTTTCTGACGCTTTGGTTTGCGTCATCGCGTTAATTTACTGGGATGTCCGAAGTAGGACCGCGCTCTTACTCAAAGGCTGGGTCCATCGGCTTGAGCTTTG
>NZ_JAHTBL010000008.1 GCF_020177595.1 Cognatishimia sp. MH4019
TCTCGCCGTGGCTCTTACGTGTTCCGGGTTTCTGTCTCATCTCCACTCCTTGGTGGTTACGATGTGCCAGAAACCCTCTCTTATCAAATCAACCTAAACTGTCCCATTGGTGCTGACGTCAGACACTTTGAGGCGCGCCTGCAGCTCCATCGTGTCGAAGGGCTTGGTGATGTAATCCGTCGCACCAGCCAGAAAGGCCCGATCAATATAGGTCTTTTCGGACATGGCCGTGAGCATCAGGATCGGCACATCGCTATAGCGCAGAAGGGCTCGGGTCCGGTAAACCAACTCGATCCCGTCCATGACCGGCATCTGAATATCATAGAGCAGTGTGTCAAAGAGACCTTGGTCGCTTTGTAGTATCTCTATCGCTTCGGCCCCGTTCTGGGCCGTCACAATGTCATCATAGCCGAAGGTCGACAGCGCAACCGTCAAGAGATCAAGAATGATCGGATCGTCATCGACCGCCAAAATCCGCATTATGTGCGCCCCTTCTTCCATCTCTTGATGGTTGCTTTGAAATACTTACTACTCTTCTTAAGGCTGAATTATGACTTTGTCCAAATTATGGTTCCCGTTCGGATTTCTTTTGTCTGGTAAGCGAAGTCCTAACGGTGAGGCGCCAATGCTTATGGGACTGGAAAACCAGAAACCTTTGAAGCCGATCTTAATGCATGAGGCGACTTGGATTGGATGCCGAGGCTCATCGAGGGAAGCGCATCTATTGAGCGATCAAAAGGGTTTATAGACGCCTGATGGACGCAGGCGATAGGTCAATCCGCCAGTCTTCGATCCGAACGACTGCATCAAACCACTTTCGGAGAGCGCTCTTCTAACGTGTTAGCCGAAGGGAAACGTCGCCGAGCATTTCGATCTTTCCACGCACTTTCTGGCCAGCTGGAAAGTAGGGCAGACCGTTCAACGACCCGGTTATGATCATTTGTCCGGGCTGAAGTCCGCCGCAATGCTCGCCGATCCGCTTGGTGAGTTTCGCCAGAATGTTCAGCGCCGATCCTCCGGGCACCATTGTCTCCCCGTCCAGCACGTGCATATCGCCGCAAGTCAGCTGCGCAACCATTGAGCCGAAATCCGATCTGTCCCACGCGGTGGCGCGCGGGCCAACGACAATAGCGGAATTGGCCTGCAGATCAGCGAGCTTCACATAGGGGTCATTGGCCAATGGCCCGGCAATCCGGGTGTCGACGACCTCGATCACGGGGCGGGGCCAGATATGGTGCACCAAGGTCGCCAGATCTGCCCCTTCCGGCAAAGACGACAGGACCTCGAACCCGACCTCAAGCTCGATCCCGGCCTCATCAATGATTGGGACATCGGCGCCACTTTCAAAAATCCGATCTGCGCGGATCGGAGCCATGACGAACGGCTGACCTGCCTTGTCGGCCACTTTGAACGCGCCCACCGGGCCAAACTCCTCCATCACTGCAGCTTGCGCTGCGAAGGCCTCGTCTGAGTTGCCGGGGACCGGGCCGGTTGGCACGAACCGCGTGTTGGTGCGATGCGCCTCACATAACGCCCTGGCAAAGGCGGTTCCCGTAAGCTGCGGTGCAGGATGTGCGAGATCAGTCATGACAGCGCTTTCTTCAAAGCGGCCAGCTTATTGTTGAGATGGCTGCGCAGCAGATCGCTTAACAACGCTCCATCTCGGGCCTTCACGGCTTTGACGATCTCGCGATGTTCTTCAACCGCTTCGGCCCAGCGACTGTCCGAGACATTGGCCAACAGCCGCGCCCGGTCTACCCGCGCTGACAGCATGGCATAGTGCTGCGTCAGCACCTCGTTTCCTGCCGCCGCCATAAGAGCTGCGTGAATATCATGGTTGGCTTTGAAGTATGCAGGTCTGTCGCCGGCGTCATAGTGGCGAAACATATCGTCGTGACGGGCAACGATCTGCGCGATTTGCGCGTCTGTTGCGATCTTGCACGCCAATTCACCGGCCAACCCTTCGAGAACGGCGATCACGGGAAAAGCGTCCTCCAGCTCTTCCATCGTGACTTTGGAAATACGCGCGCCGCGGTTTGACTGCAGAATGACAAGGCCCTCATTGGCCAGCACTTTCAGCGCCTCGCGCAGCGGCGTGCGCGACACACCAAGTGTCTCGCATAATTCGCGCTCGGGCACCTTTGCGCCGGGTTCCAAAGCGCCTTCAACGATGGCCTCACGCAGTCGCGCGACAAGCTCTTCGTGAAGGGAAGGGCGGGTGAGCGGGGTGGACAGGTTCATCTTAGTGGCCTCCCTCTGCCAAGGCGCGTTCAAATACATGGACGACATGGACGGCCGTGCGGTCTGTCCCGTCTGCAATCTGATGGCGACAGGAGGTTCCATCCGCCACAATCAGCGTCTCTTGATCTGCTGCCCGAACCGCTGGAAGCAGATCAGCCTCAGCCATCTTAATCGACACATCTACCGTATCGCGGTTGTAACCGAAAGCCCCGGCCATGCCGCAGCAGCTGGTCTCGACGACCTCGACATCTGCCTCTGGGATCAAGGTTAAAGCCGCTTGCACATCGGGCATCACCTGATGCGCTTTTTGGTGGCAATGGCCATGGAGCAAGACCTTTCGACCCAGCGGTTTGAGGGGCAAGTCAACGGGATGGTTCAAGAGAAACTCCTCTAGAAGCAGGGCGTGTTCTGCCAGTTTTTTGGTGCGGGCATCGGTGATCAGAGCCGGGATTTCGTCGCGCATCGTCAGCAGCGATGAGGGCTCCAACCCGACCACCGGGATACCCTTGTCCAAATGGGGTTGGAGCGCCGTCAACAGCCGCTCCGCCTCTGCGCGCGCCTCATCAACAAGGCCCACCGATAAAAGCGTGCGCCCACAATCCAGAGGGCGGGTGCCATTGACAGGTTTCGCGACCTGCACCTTCAGCTTACCGGCGCGCAGCACCCGGACCGCTGCACGCAGATTTTCAGGTTCGAAATAGCGATTGAACGCGTCTGCGAAAAGGATCACGTCCGGCTCCTTATCCGCGGCTTCGGTATCGCGGAACGGGTTGGCAGCCCATTCCGGCAGATCGCGGGAGGCTGCAAACCCCGTTAGACGCTCGGTCAGTTTGGCCACGCCGGGTAAGCGGTTGCGCAGGTTCATCAGCCATGGAACGCGCGCGGCATAGGGCGCATAGCGTGGCATGTAGCCCACCAGCCGGTCATGCAGGCTCAGCCCGTGCTTGGCCAGCCGCGCCGCCTGTACTTCGGTCTTCATGCGGGCCATGTCCACGCCGGTCGGGCATTCGCGCTTGCAGGCCTTACAGGAGACGCAGAGCTTCATCGTCTCTGCCATCGCCTCCGAGCTGAGCGCGTCAGGCCCCAACTGTCCCGAAATCGCTAGCCGCAAACTGTTCGCCCGTCCACGTGTGACATCGCGCTCATTGCGCGTGACGCGGTAGGACGGGCACATCGCGCCGCCCTTTAACTTACGACACGCGCCATTGTTGTTGCACATCTCGACCGCGCCCTGAAAGCCGCCGCCCGCCCCGGGCCAAGCTGACCAGTCAAAGGCAGTTTTCAGGGGGGCAACATGATAGTCCGCGCCGAACCGAAAGAGGCTGCGGTCATCCATCTTGGGCGGATCCACGATCTTGCCGGGGTTCAACAAACCATCAGGGTCAAACCGATGCTTCACATCGCGGAAAAGGTCGGTGATCTCAGTTCCGTACATCCGCTCATGGAACTCCGACCGCACGATACCGTCGCCATGTTCGCCGGAATGAGAGCCCTTGTATTCGGCAACCAACGTGAAGGCTTCCTCGGCAATGGCGCGCATTTTCTTGACGTCATCTTCATGTTTGAGGTTCAGTACCGGACGGACATGTAGGCAGCCAACCGACGCATGCGCATACCACGTGCCCTGCGTTCCGTGTTTCTCGAACACCTCGGTCAGGCGGGCGGTGTAATCCGCAAGATCGGGCAGCTCGACCGCGCAATCCTCGACGAAAGAGACGGGTTTGCCCTCTTGCTTCATCGACATCATGATATTCAGACCAGACTTGCGCACCTCCGCGATCTGGCCCTGCAGGCGCTGATCAGTGATGGGTTTGACCCCGCCCCAGTTCCGGTCCTCGCCTTTCCACGAAAACCCCAGGTCGCCCATCCGTTCATCAATTTCGCGCAGCTTGACGGCATTGGCAGGGGCAGAGCCTTCATCGAACTCGACCAACAAAAGTGCTGCGGGATCGCCTTCGACAAAGTCCTCAATCGTTCGCCGGAAAAGGGGGATCTGACGCGACAGGCCGATCATCGTATTGTCCACCAGCTCTACCGAGAGCGGATTGAGTGCCACAAGATGCTGGGTCGCGTCCATCGCCTGATAGAAGCTTGGGAAATGGCAGACCGCAAGCACGCGCTCGCCCACCAGTGGCCAGAGATTTAGTTCAATTGCGGTGAAATAGGCCAGCGTTCCTTCAGAGCCGACTAGTAGATGCGACATGTTCACCGCATCCCCATTCGGAACAAGCGCGTCGATGTTATACCCGCCCACCCGGCGGTTCAGCTTTGGAAACCGGTCATCGATCAGCGCGCCATGTGCCTCGCCCAGATGCAACATGTCGGTGACAATTTCTTGCGCGGGGTGGTTGGCAAGCGTGCCTGCCTGAACGGGGCCGAAATGGGCTTGGGTCCCATCGGCCAGGATCGCATCGATCGAGATCACGTTTGATCGCATGGTCCCGTAGCGCAAAGAGCGCCCGCCGCAGGAATTGTTCGCGGCCATTCCGCCAATCGTTGCGCGCGATGCGGTCGAGACATCTACCGGATACCACAGCCCGTATGGCTTCAGCGCGCGGTTTAGCTCGTCCAGCACGACGCCTGGCTGCACCACGGCGCGGCGGTTTTCCGCGTCGATCTCAAGGATGCCGTTGAAGTGCTTTGAATTGTCGAGGATCAGGCCCGAATTTACGGTTTGACCACATTGCGACGTCCCGCCACCGCGCCCGGTCACGCATAATCCCGCCGTCCGTGCGGCCTCCAAAGCGGCGGAGATATCATCTTTGGATCGGGGAATCGCGACGGCAGAGGGCATCATCTGATAGATTGACGCATCGGTCGCATAGCGCCCGCGCGAGAAGGCGTCCTCAAAGATTTCCCCTGAAAAACGGCCCCTTAGGGTATCCAATGGCATCAGCAAGTCCTCGGCGATCTAGGTGGCTTGACACATCTTCATGTCAAATTGTATTCATAATTCAATATTATGCATTCGGCAACAGTATCAACGATTGCGCCAGCTGAATCAATGTGGAGGAGACATCATGACATCGAGACATGCCGGACGGCATTTCCTGCAAATCCCCGGCCCCAGCGCGGTGCCGGATCGCATTTTGCGGGCGATCAGCGCGCAGACGATTGATCACCGCGGCCCGGATTTTGCGGCTGTCGGCAAGACGGCGCTGGACGGCATGAAGACGATCTTCAAGACCGAGGCCGGTCAGGTGATTATCTTCCCGGCATCCGGAACCGGCGCTTGGGAAGCTGCCTTGATCAATACGATGCAAGAGGGCGACCGCGTCTTGATGTATGAGACGGGCCACTTCTCGATGCTGTGGATGAAGATGGCGAAGCGTCTTGGGTTGAACCCTGAGTTTATTGAGGGTGACTGGCGCGGTGGCGCGGACCCTGAGGCGATTGCCAAGCGCCTGCGCGAAGACAAAAATCACGAAATCAAAGCGGTTTGCGTCGTCCACAACGAGACCTCGACGGGCTCGGTCTCTCCGATTGCTGATGTGCGCAGTGCCATCGACGAAACGGACCACCCGGCCTTGTTGATGGTCGATAGCATCTCGGGGCTTGCATCGGTTGATTTCCGCTTTGACGAATGGGGCGTCGATGTGTGCGTGTCCGGCTCTCAAAAGGGTCTGATGCTGCCGCCGGGTATCTCGTTCAACTGCGTCGGTCCGCGAGCGATGGAAGTGTCCAGCAAAGGCGGAATGCGTCGCTCTTATTGGGATTGGCAGGACATGACCGGCCCTAACGAGACCGGCTATTTCCCGTATACGCCCGCCACGAACATGCTCTACGGTCTGAACGAGACTGTCGAGATGCTGCATGAAGAAGGCTTGGACAATGTCTTTGCCCGTCATGCCCGTCACGGTGCTGCGACCCGTGCCGCAGTGCGCGCGTGGGGTCTTGAAGTGCTTTGCGCGCAGCAAGGGCAGGAAAGCGGCGTGTTGACCGCGGTGCTTATGCCAGAAGGTCACAGCGCGGATGCATTCCGGGCGACAGTGCTGAAAAACTTCGATATTTCGCTGGGCAATGGCCTGTCAAAAGTCGCAGATCGCGTCTTCCGCATCGGCCATCTGGGCGATTTCAACGACGCGATGTTGATGGGCACGCTTTCAGGGATCGAGATGGGTCTGGAGAAAGCCGGTGTTCCGCATGAGAAAGGCGGTACCGCCGCCGCGATGGAGGTTCTCAAGGGAGATTACACCCACTCGCTTGCTGCCGAGTGACCCATAAGGAGCGCCCTGTAATGTGTGGCCAAGGGCGCTTCACAAAAGAACGCCGCACGACATCGACAGATTTCTTGGAGGAGAGAACATGTTGTCATTGAAAACAATCCCGACCGCGGTAGCCCTTGCGGCCGCCACCCTGCTATCCGCACCCGCGGCTTTGGCCGAGGATTATCCCTCGCGCACGGTCGAGGTGATCCACGCCTATGGGCCCGGCGGCGGTACTGACCGTTTCGTGCGCGCCGTGGCACAGCCTTTTGAAGAGATTGCCGGCCAGTCGATGGTTCCGATTGCGATCCAAGGCGGTGGCGGCATGCCGGCCTATGCCAACTTCCTGCAGCGCCGGACTGACGGCTACACGATGAAGGCGATCAGCCCCGACCAGATCATCGCGCACGTGCTGGGCCGTCAAGACATGGGTGAGTTTCAGCCGCTCGCACGGGTGCAGTATGACCAAGGCATGATCGTCGTGCCCGCCGACAGCCCGTTCCAGACCATCGATGAGTTCATCGCCCATGCCCGTGAAAACCCCGGCGATCTGACTGTGGGCATCACTGGTGCGGCTGGCTTTGATGACACGGCAATGGGCTTGTGGAACATCGAAACCGGGGCGGAAGTGACGACTGTGCCCTTCGGTTCGTCCGAGATGGTGTCGAACACGCTGGGCGGCCAGGTCGATGCGATGCACGAAGAATTCGGTCCGGCCCGTGGTTTGATCGAATCCGGTGACATGCGCCCGCTGGTCGTTTTTTCGGACGAGCGTTTGCCGGTGCTGCCCGATGTGCCCACCGCGAAAGAGCTGGGCTATGACGTAACGCTTGGCCGCTGGCGTGCCTTCGCGATGCCTGCGGATGCAGATCCCGATCACGTCACAAAGATGTTTGATCTGGTGAGCCAGGCCGTTGCCTCGGACGCTTATCAGGAAGTGCAGGAGCAAGCGGCCCTTCAATACCGTTCGGTCCTGCTTGGCCCTGATGAGTTCGCCGAATTCATCGAGCAAGAGATCGCGACCTATACCGAAGTGCTGACAGCGCTGGGTTTGGTCGAGTAACCTCTGCCCTGATCGCCGCGCGCAATGGGCCTTGCTCCCTGGTCCGCGCGCGGCGGCTCTCTTCTTGCTGACCTTTTTCTAGGATACCCGCTATGGCCCATCGCCTGCTTGATCTGGGGTTCGCCGCCCTGCTGTTCGGCGCGTCGATCTTCCTTTGGTTTGTTGCTGACAGCTTCCCCGAGTCCCGCCGCTTTGCGCAGGCCGACGCCGACTACTGGCCGAAGATCATTTTCGGCATCATGGCATTGATCACGGGCGTGCTGGTGATCCGCTCATTCCTGGAGATGCGCCGCAGCGGAGACGCGATGCAGGGCGCGTTCACCATGTCTGATGACTTCCGCTACACCGCGCTGCGCATCGCAGCGATGGGCGGGTTGATCCTCTTGTATTTCTGGGCCTTCCAGACCACCGGCTTCATTCTGGCCACCTTCGTGTTTCTAGTGCTGGCCAGCTTCGTGATCCCCTATCGCAATATGGGGATGCGGTTCTTGTTCGCTGCCACGTTCACCGTGGCGCTGGTGCTCTTTTTCACACGCGCGTTAGAGCTGCCGCTGCCACGGGGTGTCGGTGTCTTCTACGACCTCAACATCCTCTTCTACTGAAGACAGCAAGGAGACCACATCATGTTGGAAGCCTATGGATCCGCCCTCGCTTACCTTTTCGGTAACCCGTCATCCTTCTTGCTCATCATCTTTTCGGTCATCTGGGGCATCGCGTTTGGCTCGGTCCCCGGGCTGACAGGCATCGTCGGCGTCGCTCTGTTGATCCCCTTCACCTTCGTCTTTGACCCGACCGCCGGGCTGCTGCTGTTGGCAGGTGTCTATGTCGGCTCGACCTTCGGTGGCTCCATTTCGGCGATTTTGTTCAATACGCCCGGTAGTCCGGAGGCGGCCTGCACAGCCCTTGATGGTTATCCGATGGCCAAGAATGGCCAAGCAGGCAAAGCCTTGGGCATCGCGCTGGCGTCGTCGGCCATTGGCGGTATCTTCGGCACGATTGTTTTGATGCTGCTGGCCCCTCCCATGGCGCAGTTTGCCTTGAACTTTGGCCCGCCTGAATATTTCGCGCTTGCCGTGCTGGGCATCACTGCAATCTCCGCCATTGGCGGCGGATCGGTTCTGAAGGGCTTGGTCGCGGGCCTGTTGGGCCTTGGCATCGCAACAGTTGGTTTGGACCCAATCACCGGGACGGAACGCTACACATTCGGCAACCTGTCGCTTCTGACTGGTATAAGCTTCGTGCCGGCGATCATCGGCACATTCGCACTGGCAGAAGTCCTGCAACGCGCGGGCGAGCGCGTGTCGACCAAGGATGTCATCACCGATGTGTCCACCAAGCTGCCAAGCATGAAAGAGTTTCTGGCAACTCGCATCACCCTGCTGCGCTCATCTGTGATCGGCTCGTTCATTGGGGCTTTGCCGGGCGTCGGTGCCACGACCGCAGCCTTCATCAGCTATTCCGAGGCCGTCCGTTGGTCAAAACATCCCGAAAAGTTCGGCACTGGCGTCGCTGAAGGGATTGCCGCCCCGGAGTCGGCTAACAACTCTGCCGTGGGTGGCTCCATGATCCCGCTTCTGGCGCTGGGCATCCCCGGTTCGGCGACGACAGCCGTGATGCTGGGTGGTCTCACGATCCACGGCATTATCCCCGGCCCGCTGCTGATGGAGACGAACACACAACTGGTCTATACCGTCTTCATCGGCATGTTTATCGCCAACATCTTGATGCTGATCTTCGGTATCCGCATGGCGCGCTACTTTGCACTGGTTCTTAAAGCGCCTTATGCGCTGGTCGGTCCGGCTATCGTGGTCTTGTGCATGACAGGTGTCTACGCGCTGAACTCCAACATCGTCGATGTCGGCGTGATGCTGGCCATGGGCGCCTTCGGCTTCCTTTTGCGCAAGCTAAAATACCCCATTGCGTCCTTCGTGATTGGTCTTGTCCTTGGCCCGATTGCCGAGCGGAGCCTGCGCCAGGGTTTGGTCATTGCCGACTATAACTATTGGGAATTCGCTGCGCGCCCGATCACGGCTATTCTGCTATTGGGCAGTATCGCGTCTCTGGCCTATGGATTTTACGGTCAGTGGAAGCGCCATCAGCAAGATCGGCAGAGCCAGGTCGCAGCCAAACATGCAGGCTAGGTGAGGATCTGACGAACTCTTTTGGTTTTCAGTTAGAGGAAAAGAAACCTCATATCACGGGGCTTTCAAACACCTATGCCGGAGAAGTCCTAAGAGGTGGCGTCCCGGCATATTTTCTCGGCCCAATCCGCAAAGACCCGCACGGTTGGCACGAGGCTTGGTCGGTCTGGGGCGACGAGGGCGACGGGCATAGGTGCTGCGGGATGGTGAGGCAAAACCTCGACCAGTTTTCCCGCCGCAAGCAGCGCGGAGACATCATAGGCGGGCACTTGGATCAAACCTAAACCGGCAAGGGCCGCAGCGATGTAAAGCTCGGCATTGCTCACGCGAAGTGAGCAGGGCAGGCGCATCTCATGGGCGCGGGCGTCCTCAACATACTCCCAGCCGGAATCGCGCTTGTCGCGAGGGGAGACATACCCGATCGAGCGATGCTGATGCAGATCGTCCAATGTCTGTGGGATGCCGTATTTGGCCAGATAGGCAGGGCTGGCGCAATTCACGATATCCAGCGACCCAATGTTGCGCGTCACGAGGCCAGAGGCTTTCTGCGTGCCCACCCGCACCACACAATCAAAACCTTCGCTGATCAGATCAACGGGGCGGTCTGTTACGGCAAGGTCTAGCTCGATATCAGGATACTGCGCGAAAAACTCTGGCAAGCGCGGGGCGAATAGAAGCCGCCCCATGCGCGATGGCACGTTAACCCTGAGTATGCCCCCAGGGCGCTCCGAGGACCGTGCGAACATACCCGCGATCGCGTCCGCCTCAGAGATCAGCTGGGTACTGCGCTCTAGAAATGCTGCACCGTCTGGCGTCAGGGTGACGCTGCGCGTGGTTCGTTGGACCAGCCTTGTGCCAAGCTGCTTTTCCAACCGCGCGATGACGCGCGCGACAGACGCACGGCCGATACCAAGCGCGGCCGCTGTCACTGTAAAACTCAGTGTCTCGGCAAGCCGGACGAAGACGCGCAGATCAGAGATGCGATCCATATCTATTTGCTCATTTTGCGATCAAGTGTTGTTCGCAAAATGACCCGAAACGATCTGGTTGCGCCAGTCTTTTCCGCGTTATGAAGAAATCCGCCGGAACACGGGAGTATGTATCATGGCCACTCTGCTTGACAGGCTCGCCCCCACCGCCTGTTTGCGGACGCGGGATGACGGGCCGCATTTGAAAGTGACCACAGTCGAATTGTTCTTCGACCTTGTCTATGTTTTCACGATTATCCAGTTGTCTCACCATCTTCTGGAGCACCAGACTTGGATGGGCGCGCTGGAAACTGCAACGCTTTTTGCTGCGGTCTGGTGGGCGTGGAACTACACTGCGTGGTCGGCCAACTGGATTGATCCGGACAGAACTGCGGGACGTAACCTGATGTTGGTACTGATGGCCTGCGCGCTCATGATGGCGGTTGCGATCCATTATGCGTTTGGCTACCGGGCATGGTTGTTCGTGCTGGGTTATGTGTCGATGGCATTAATCCGGGCATTCTACATGTCCGCCGTGATGCGCGGCACGCAGATGGGTCAAAACTACTTTCAACTTGGGATGTGGAGCGTTCTTTCCGGCGTTTTCTGGGTCGCTGGCGCCCTTGTCGAAAGCATGCGCCTGCAGCTTTGGATCATTGCGGTTTTGATCGACTATGCGGGTCCCTATGCGGGGTTTTGGGTGCTGGGCAAAGGCCGTACGCCGATGGAAACCTGGACGCTGAAGGGTCTGCACCTTCTGGAGCGTAACCAACTGATTTTCATCATTGCGCTGGGTGAGAGCATTCTACTGTTGGGTGGCACTATGGTGCGCGCCGATCTGAACGGCCCGCTCTTTCTGACAGCCTCTATCGGCTTCATGTTGATCGTCTCAATGTGGTGGCTTTATTTCGTACATACTGGCGAGCAAAGTGAATATGCGTTTGAGACCGAGGCTGAGCAAACCCGTCTGGCCCGTGCCGGATTGGCTTACGCGCATGGGATCATGGTGGGTGGTGCCATCGTTGTTGCCGTCGCGATTGAAGAGATCATCGCCCATCCGACCGATCCTGCAAATCTACCCGCGATTATAATCGCCGTGGCAGGGCCGTTGATCTTTCTGACGGGCAATGCGCTTTTCCGGAGAACCTTGGGGCAGCACGTGCCGATCAGCTATCTTGTGCCTTTTGCTGTACTTCCGCTGATTGGCTACGCTGTGTATGCCGCTCACCCCTCCGGTATTGTTCTTGGTTTGGGGATGTTGGTCGTCATGCTGCCGACTGCGCTTATAAACCCGTCCCGCGCAGCAACATGACCGAGCAACATCCATTCCCCAGAACCTCGGAGGTCACCAAGACAGGTGGCCTTCTTGCGGCGATCTTGCTGCACAATCTCGTCTACCCAATGTCGACCTGGGGCGGGATCGCGCCAGCTGCATTCTATGTGCTTTATGCAAGCATGTTCGTGATTGCCGCATGGCTTTTGACGGGGGATGCGCGTTTGCGCATGGCTGCCACAATCAGCGGGCTAGCCGTTTTCGCAGCAGGGCTCGCAAATTCCTATATGCCGTCCTCCGGTACAGCGCTTGCAGTCTATGTGACTTCAATCGTCTACCACGCCATCGCGCTGATTGTTCTGACACGCTACACCTTCACATCGCGACAGGTTTTCACTGAAGTCGTGCTGGCCGCCACCTGCCTTTATCTGGTGCTGGGCTCGGCATTCGCTGCGATCTATGGGCTAATTTTCTGGGTGGATTCGGCTGCGTTCACCTCTGCAACTGGCGGGGCGGTGGGTTGGCAGCAATTGCTGTATTACAGCTACGTCACACTTACGACGCTGGGTTATGGCGATGTGCTGCCCGTGGGCCATGTGGCCCAATCGGTTGCAGCGTTTCAGGCCATTGTCGGCACGCTCTACACCGTTCTTCTATTGTCGCGCCTTGTCGGCATGCACAGCTCTGCGCGCGCATGAGTGCCCTCGCAATTGAAAGGATACCTTAATGATCCGGACCGCTGATGTCCTGACACGTCGTCATCTGTTGCAAGCCGCCACGGCGCTCGTTTGCGCCCCTGCATTTGGATGGGCTGAGGATGCCGCCACGCCCGAGGCGCTTGTCGCTGAATTGGTTGCTGCGATGGCCGAGAATGACGGCGCGCGGATGGAGCCGCTGTTTGCCCAAAACGCTTCTCAAGCCTATGGCTCTGGCCGGGTCCGGTCGGGCGACGCCTTCCGGTCGTGGTTGCAATCGGACATCATCAACGCAAACGGTCGGGTCGAAAATGCCGCACTGGCCGTCGACGGTAACACGGTCGTGGTGACCGGGCGCTACCGCAACGCCAACGGCTATTCCAGCGATGCTGACTTCCTGTTCACGGTTGAAGGCAACCAGATCACCAACTGGATCGTGCGCTAGCCGCGTCACTGGTCGGAGGGTCTGATGCACACGCTTATGGTCGTTGCCGCAGGAGTGCTGCTTCTGGCAGTCTTTTGCCTTACTGGGTGGGCTTTGTCTGGGGTCGGGGTGGCCCGGGCGGTGCGTCTCTTTATCCCTGTGTGGCTGATCGCGTTGTTGGTCAATATGACCATCGGCGTGGTCTCAGCGGGGTATACCATCGCGCAGGAGGCGCCGATCCTTTTGGTCGTGTTCGGTGTGCCGGCCATTGTCGCGTGGTTGGTGGCAAAACGCGTCGGGTCCTAGCCCGCGCGCCGCCACTCGCTGGGCATCTTTGGCGTCAGATCCAGCAATGTCTGCGTGTAAGGCGCTTTAGGAGTGGTAAAGAGTGTCTCTGACGCGCCGGTTTCCTCTATCTTGCCATTGCGCAGAACGATCATGTCGTCGGCCATCTGACGCGCCACCGACATGTTATGCGTGATGAAGAGGATCGTCAGGCCGAACGTTGCCTGAAGGTCCTTCAAAAGGTTCAACACCTGCGCCTGGATCGACACATCAAGCGCCGAGGTCGGCTCGTCACAGATCAGGAACTTCGGCCGTGCAAGGATGGCGCGCGCAACCGCGATCCGTTGGCGCTGCCCGCCTGAGAACTGATGCGGGTATTTGTCGATGACATCGGCGGGCATCCCGACAAGGTCCAGCATAGAGATCGCGAGCGCGCGGCGTTCGTCGGCGTCGGTAACCAGTCCGTAAAGCCAGAGCGGTTCCGACAGGATTGCGCCGATCTTGTGACGGGAGTTGAGGCTGG
Source organism: Cognatishimia sp. MH4019 (assembly GCF_020177595.1). Taxonomy (GTDB): domain Bacteria; phylum Pseudomonadota; class Alphaproteobacteria; order Rhodobacterales; family Rhodobacteraceae; genus JAHTBL01. The sequence continues at coordinate 13,819 of NZ_JAHTBL010000008.1, forward strand.
AATAGGGGTCTTGGAACACCATTTGCATGAGGCGCCGTGACGGATGATGACGGCTGCGTTGCTTTGCGGGGGGCAGGGGCGCATCGCCTAACGTCATGGTCCCGTCAGATGGATTGAGAAGACCAGTCAAGACCTTGGCCAGTGTCGATTTTCCCGAGCCGCTTTCCCCGACCAAACCCATGATCGTTCCGGGACGGACGGCAAAGCTGACGTCATCAAGGGCTGTGAAATGGTCGGGCTTTTGCCATAGCGACGTGCGCGTGCCGCGAAAGCGCATCGTCAGGTTCTTGACGGTAAGCCCTGTGGCTGGCGTCTGCTCGCCATCCAGTAGCCACTTCTGGGCATCGGCCCCTTTCGCCGTGGTTTGTGCCGCAATGTCGTTTTCAACAGGCAACCGGAAGCGCGCGATCTTACGGTCCAGCGGCGGCACCGCATCCATCAGCGCGACCGTATAGGGATGCGTCGGCGCGCCCAGCACTTGCTCTGTTTCGCCGCTTTCCATCACCTTGCCGTTGCGCATGACCGTCACGCGGTCTGCGATTTGCGCGATCACGCCGATGTCGTGGGTAATCAGCAGGAACGCGATATTGCGCCGGTCTGCCAATTCACGCAGCAGGTCGAGGACTTGTTGCTGCACGGCGACATCCAGCGCCGTGGTTGGCTCATCCGCGATAATCAGCTCCGGGTCGGTGCACAGTGCCAAAGCGATCACGACCCGCTGGCGCATCCCCCCGGAAAACTGATGCGGGTAGGATTTGATGCGCTCTGCGGCGTTCTTGATCCCGATCTCCTCGAGCAGATCAACGGCGCGTTTATGGGCTTCACTATGGCTGACATCGGAATGGGTCTGGATCGTTTCAATCAACTGATCCTCGACCGTCATCAGCGGGTTAAGGCTGGTTTGCGGATCTTGGAAGATCATCGAGATGCGGTCGCCCCGGACGGCATGCGCTTGCTCAGCTGTCAGCGCGCGCAGATCGGTGTCATCCAGCGTGATCTCTCCATTTGCGATATAGCCCGGCGTTGAGATTAGCCCGATCACAGCCGCGCCCACAGTGGATTTCCCAGCACCGCTTTCCCCCACAAGCCCGTGGATTTCACCGGGCTTGATCGTCAGATCGACGTCCTCAATCGCTGTCACGTCCCCAAAGCGGGACGGGAACTTCACCGCAAGATCCTTGATCGTCAGCATCAGCGAAGCCTCGGATTGAAGACGTCGCGCAGGAAGTCCCCAAGCACATTGATAGAGACGACAAGCGCGACCAGAAACAGCGTCGGGATCCACAGGATCCACCACTCGCCGGACAGCAGGAATTGCATGCCGATGCGGATCAACGTGCCCAGTGATGGGCTATCAGCGGGCAGGCCGATGCCAAGGAAGGACAGCGTTGCCTCCAGCAGAATTGCCGAGGCCAGATCGACGGTCATGATGACCAGCAAAGGCCCAAGGATGTTGGGGAAGATATGCACGAACATGATGCGGATTGGGCGCTGCCCCATCATGATCGCGGCCTGCACATAGTCCTTGTTCATCTGCACGAGGGTCGAGGCGCGGGCAGTGCGGGCAAAGTTCACCCAAAGCGAGAGCGCGATGGCGAGGGTGAGAACCCAGACGCGCAGTTCTTGCTGGATATCGGCGGGCAGAAGTCCGCGCGCAATGCCGTCGATCAGCAACGCCGTCAGGATAGCGGGAAGCGCCAGTTGCACATCGGCGATGCGCATGACGATCGCATCAAAGCGCCCGCCATAGTAGCCCGCTGCGAGGCCAAGCGACACGCCCAGCACTGTGGCAATCGCCATCGCCGCCAGCCCGATAAACAGCGACAGCCGCGCGCCATAAAGGATCGACGAAATCATATCGCGCCCCTGATCGTCAGTCCCCAGCAGGTATTTCGGGTTCCCGCCGTCTTCCCAGACAGGTGGCAGAAGGCCGTCAAACAGGCTGAACGAACTAAGGTCATAGGGGTCCACCAGCGCGATCCATGGGGCGAAGGCTGCGCCAAGGATGATCGCGATGGCGACGATGGCAGCGATCATCGCGGCGGGCGAATGCAAAAAGAGCCAGAGCGCCTCGTTACGTTTGAGAAGCGCAATCATGCGGCATCCTTCACGCGCAGGCGCGGGTCGATTGCGACGTAAAGCATGTCGACAATCAGGTTCACCAGCACAAAGAAAAACGCGATCACCACGAGGTAGACACCCATCACGGGGATGTCGACGAAGCGGATCGACTCAAGAAACAAAAGCCCCATTCCGGGCCATTGAAAGACGCTTTCCGTCACGATGGAAAACGCGATGACCCCGCCGAATTGCAGGCCGATGATCGTGATGACAGGCACCATCGTGTTGGCCAGCGCGTGTTTTAAATAGAGCCTGCGCATTGGCACGCCGCGCGCGGTGGCGAAACGGATGTAGTCAGAGCGCATGACCTCCATCATCTCGGCCCGCACGAGGCGCATGGTCAGCGTCAGTTGGTAAACGCCCAGCGTAATCGCAGGCAGGATCAGCGCGCGCCAGCCGTCCACGGTGAAGAAAGAGCTTTCCCAGCCACCGATTTGCACTGTGCCGCCGCGCCCGAATGTGGGCAGCCAGCCCAGTTGCACGCCGAAAAGGAAAATCAGCATGATCCCGATGACAAAGGTCGGGACCGAGATACCGATCAGCGTCGTCATCAGGATTGTCTGACTGACCACGCCCCTTGGCCTGAGCGCAGTGTAAACACCTGCCGGGATGCCAACGACAAGCGAGATAAGCAGGGCGACAATGCCAAGCTCCAGCGTGGCGGGAATACGATCTGCGATCATCTCGGCCACAGGCTGTCGGGTGCGATAAGAGAACCCGAAATCGCCTTGCAGCATGTCGCCTGTAAAGCGAACGAACTGCGTGATGAAGGGATCGTTCAGACCCAGCTCTTCGCGCAGACGTTCCTGATCCGCGACCGACGTCTCGACGCCCGTCATTTGCGTGATCGGATCGCCCACAAACCGGAAGAGTGAAAACGCCAGAAAGGCGACGGCAAGCATCACAAAGACCGACTGGATCAGCCGTTTGATAATGAAATATACCATCGCCTTTTGGTCTTTAGTTTTGGGTTAGTTGACCGTCACCCAGCGCAGCAGGAAGAAGTTATCCGCGCGCTGCGTCAGGTCGACATTGTCCTTTGCGGCCCAGATCAGCGGTTGGGTATAAAGCGGGATATAGGCCACCTCTTCCTGCGTGATGGCGACCACCTCGTCGATCAAAGCCTGACGTGCAGCAGGGTCAATCTCTTGCTGGATCATTGGCAGCAGCTCATCAACGCGGGCGTTGGAGTAGTTACCGAAATTCCACGATCCCAGCTTCTTTTCATCGTCCTGTGAGTGCATCAGGAAGCGGATCGGGTGCTCCATATCAAACGTGCCGGGCGACCAGCCGAGCAGATACATATCGAAGTCATCCTCGCGCAGTTGGGGCCAGTAATCGCGCACGGGGCCTGTGCTGAGTTCAGCGTTCAGACCAACGGCTGCGAACATGGAGGCCGCGGCGCGGCACAGCGCTTCGTCGTTGATGTAGCGGTCATTGGTGCATTTCAGGCCAAAGCTGAACCCGTCCGGATAACCCGCTTCAGCCAGCAATTCGCGGGCGCGGTCAGGGTTATATTCGGGGCGGTCACTATTGGCGTCCGAATAGCCCGAGATGCCCGCAGGAACCAACTGGCTGGCGGGTTGGATCTTGCCGCGGAAGAGCACGCGATTGATCGAGTCGATATCCAACGCATGGGCAGCAGCCAGACGCACATTCGGATCGGTGAACGGGTTCGCGTCAGTCACGTCGTCGGAGTAAAGCAGCGTTTCATGCTCGTGGCCAAAACCGAACATGATGACGCGGGTTTCCTCGCCTTCGAGCACCTTGAAGCCGTCGCGTTCTTCAACCTGCGCCACGTCCTGCAAGGGGATCGGCTGAATGAAGTCGATCTCACCCGACAAGAGCGCGGCCAGACCGGTGGCGGAGTTGCCAATCGGCGTGAACACGGCTTCGGTCACGTTATGCTCGGCCTCGCCCCACCAACCTTCATGCGGCGTAAGCACGGTGCGCACGCCCGGATCACGGCTGGACAATGTGAAAGGGCCAGTACCGTTGACGTTCATCGTGGCAAAGTTTTCGGCATCGCGAGCGGGCAGGGCGGCGTCATTGCCCTCGGCCCAGTCTTTGTCGAGGATCATGAAGTTAGCGATGCTGTCGGGAAAGAGTGGGTTCGGTGCGGTGGTCACGAAATCAATCGTGAAGTCATCCACGACGCGCACATCCGCAACAGGAGCGAACCACGACCGCACGTCTGCCGCCTCGTTTGATGCACGCTGATAGCTGAACATCACATCCTCGGATGTGAAGGCCGATCCATCCTGAAACGTCACGCCTTCACGCAGCGTGAACCGCCAGCCGTTTTCGCCTTCAAGCGGCTCCCAAGAGGTGGCAAGCGACGGCTCAATCGACATGTCCTTGCCGCGCCGCACGAGGCCTTCGTAGATATTGTTCATAAAGGACAAAACCGGGGCCGAGTTCACTGCATGAGGGTCCATCGTTTGCGGGTCGGTTGTTGACGCCCAGCGAAACGTCTCGGCAGAAAGCGCGGTGCTCGACAACAGGACTGTCATGCACACCAGCGCGGAAGATTTCAGGGAATAAGTCATTGGGTCCACCCTCCCGGTGATATGAAGCCTCCCCACCCTGCGACAAAATGGACTAACGTCAAGCGCTGGCTGCCTCGCTGACGCCAGATCAAGTGCTTGTGATAGCCCCAGCGGAAGGCCCATTGCGCCCACAGAGCTATGCGTTAGGCTTGCCCCTGAGGCGCAAAAAAATGAGAGGGCAGGCAGATGCTGACCAGACGGATGTTCGGACTTGGAGTGATGGCGCTGGGCGTCTCGGCCTGTGGGGCGACACCGCCGATAACACCACGTTCGCAAGGCGGCCTGCCCGCCGATTTGCGGCCTGTCCCAAACGCCAGTTATGATGCCTGGGTTTCTGCCTTCCGCAGCCGTGCAACCCGCCAAGGCATCTCAGAGCAGACGTTGAACGCGGCGTTCCGTGGCGCAGGCTATCTGCCCGGTGTCGTGCGCCGCGACCGCAACCAAACCGAGTTCAGCCGGAGCCTTGAAGACTACCTGTCGATTGCAGCGTCCGATGAGCGGATCGCCAAGGGCCGCGCCGCGTTTTCGCGCCACCGCAGCACCCTGAACGCGCTGGAAGCACGTTACGGTGTTGATGCCGAGATTATCACCGCCATCTGGGGACTGGAGAGCTTTTACGGAGAGCGGCGCGGTGACGTGCCGGTGATCTCTGCGACCTCGACACTCGCCTTTGACGGGCGGCGCGGCGCATTCTTTGAACGTCAGCTGATCGCGGCTCTGCGGATCATCCAAAACGGTGATATCCCAGCCAGTCAGATGACCGGCAGCTGGGCGGGCGCGATGGGCCACACGCAATTCATCCCGACCTCGTATCAAGAGTTTGCCGTAGATTTCACGGGCGATGGCCGCCGCGATATCTGGTCAGAAGATCCCAGCGATGCGCTGGCCTCGACCGCTGCATATCTGCAGCGCAACGGTTGGGTGCGCGGGGTCCGCTGGGGGCAGGAAGTGACCGGTGCTGCCAGTGGCGCTGTGTTGCAACCCCAAGCCGGTGGACCGCGCTTTCAGACCACGCGAAATTTCCGTGTCATCAAGCGCTATAACAATTCTGATGCTTACGCGATTGGGGTGGGCCATCTGGCTGACCGCATCTCAGGTGGCGGTCCGTTGCGCGCCAGCTTCCCCCCGGATGCCAATGGCTTGACCAAAGAGGATCGTATCATATTGCAAGAGCGCTTGACCGCGCGGGGCTTTGACACCCAAGGGGCAGATGGGGTGATTGGCGCAAACACAACTGCCGCCATTGAGGCTTATCAGGCCAGCCGAGGATCGCCCGTGACAGGCACTCCGTCCCCCGCGATGCTTCAGGCTTTGCGCTAGGCCGATAACGCGTGATGGACAGCGCGCGCGATGATGCGTTCTTCGTCTGTCGGGATGATCATCACGCGGGTCGCGCCCGTACCAATCTCGCGCGCATTCGCTGCGTTGGCCTCAGACGAAACCGAGATGCCCAGATACTCCAACCCCTCACAAATGCGCTGCCGAATGGGCGCAGCATTCTCTCCGATACCGCCGCAAAAGATGATGGCATCAACCCCGCTGAGCACCGCCGACAGCGCGCCGATTTCGCGCCGCGCGCGGAACACGTAATAGTCAATCGCCTCTGCGGCTTGTGGGCGTTTGTCAGCAAGCAATGTGCGCATGTCGCTTGAGATATTCGAAAGGCCCAGCAAGCCGCTTTGTTCGTAAAGCAATTCGTGAACTTCCTGCGGGGCCATGCCTTTTTGCTTGATCAGATACAGGATCACGCCTGGATCAATCTGACCGCAGCGCGTCCCCATGGGCAGCCCGTCCAGCGCGGAAAAACCCATGGTGGAGCCAACGCTCATGCCTTGCCGGATCGCACACATCGACGCGCCATTGCCCAGATGCGCGATGATGATCTTGCCAGCATGAAGCTCAGGATAATCGCGCGCGATCACGCCTGTCACATAGTCATAGCTGAGCCCGTGAAATCCGTACCGCCGGATACCTTCCGCATAGTAAGACCGGGGCAGCGCGAAGGTGTCATTGACCCAAGGATGATCCCGGTGAAAGGCGGTGTCAAAGCAACCGATCTGCACAGCCTCAGGGAACATCTTTTGCGCAGCGGCCACGCCCGCAAGGTTTGGTGGTTGGTGAAGCGGCGCAAGCGGGGCAAGGCTCTCAAGTCTGGCCAGCACGTCTGGCGTCAGGACTTGCGGCGCAACCAGATCTGGCCCTCCATGGACGATCCGGTGCCCAACCCCTGTGATGTTCAGCCCGTCGATATGCGGACTAAGCGCAGCCATGACCGCCTCCAGCGCTATCGCGTGGGTCGGTGCAGTCACAGGGGTTTTGGATTTTCGAACTGTCGTCTCTATCTCTAACAGCGCCCGGGCACCGATCCCATCAACCTGCCCATGCAGCAACATCTCAGGTTCGGCCACATTACCGTAAAGCCCGAATTTCAAGGACGAAGACCCGGCATTCAGCGTGAGTATCCCTGTCTTCCGCCCTGTTGCGGCGGCGGGAGCGGAGGCCGTTTGAAATGTGTCTGCGCGCATCATTGGCCTTTCAGGATTCGGGGGACGAAGCATCGAATAGGTCACAGGTTAGGACATATTTCGCTTAGGTAACAAATCGGCAAAAGCGCGCGGCTGAAATTTGGCAAGCAGATGCATAAAACCCCATTGCCCTTTTCAAAGCTCTGCTGCTATATCGCGCAAGTTCGTTTTGAACAGAGCCCCTATAGCTCAGCTGGTAGAGCAACTGATTTGTAATCAGTAGGTCCGCGGTTCGAGTCCGTGTGGGGGCACCATTTCTCTAAAAGATATGTTGGTTTTCAGACCTGACCCCGCACCGGGTGCAGAGCGTCCGCGCATCAGTCCACCTTTCGCTAGTCTTGTTTTACCAAGGGATTACTGGTGGCTCGTCCAGGCGCGATTGCGATTCTATGGGTATTGTCGATTGAAATGTTCTGTTCTGACCGTTTAACAGAACTCAGATAGGTGCGAATTCGGAGAAACGTAGACAATTGATTGTCCGTCACACAGCCATCGAGATAGGTTAAGCTAACAGTCGCGTCACAGTCGAAAGGTCATCGCTAAGGTGGTTTGGTGAAAGATCTGTCTCAAAAAGCGGGCGCGAGTTAGAAAAGCCGCGAAGAAGAGAAAATGGTGTCGCGGTAGCGCGGCGGATAGCATCAACTGGCGGGTCACCGACAGCATTTACCATTGTCGACAGGGCTTGCCTCATTTCCAGATCAGCGCCTGCCAAAGTACCGTCTTTCAAGGTCAATCGCTGATCTTTGCGGATCACTTGTCTGCCGTTAAGGACAAACCCAGAAATTTGCGATCCGGCAGTTGCCATTGCATCTGTCACAAGCATGATGCGGTCGCTATTCGGTGCAGCTGCCAAGGCGATGCGGATCATTTCTGGGTGAACGTGTATTCCATCCGCGATTAGCCCCGCATGAATATCCCCACGCGCGAGTGTTGCACCGACGAGACCGGGTTCACGATTGCCCATTTGGCTCATTGCGTTGAACAGATGCGTCACGCAACACGCACCAGCATCGAATGCAGCCATGCTTTCATCAAAACCTGCGTCTGTGTGACCGAGCGAGACAATAACACCTGCATCAGACATCTTGCGAATTTGAGCGTTTGTTGTGTTTTCGGGGGCGACGGTTATCATGACATTGGGCAGGCGTTCGGCTGCACGCAGGACGGTTGCGAGGTCATCGTCATCCATTCTCCGGATGAGTTTCGGATCATGCGCGCCTTTTCGCGCCACTGATAAATGCGGCCCTTCCAGGTGGATCCCGACGACACCCTCAATGCGTTCGGCAACTGCCTGCTCCACCGCAGCAATTGCCGCCTTCGTACGGCGAGGTGTGTCTGTGATCAGGGTTGGCAAGACCGCAGCGGTTCCAATGGATGCATGGGCAGCGGCGATGTTGCGCAGGGCCTCGACAGACTGGTCATCATTGAACATGACGCCGCCGCCCCCATTGATCTGCAGATCAATGAAGCCCGGAGCTATGATCCCGCCGCGTAGCTCTTCTGTCGGGCAGCCATTCGGCACGTCTTGACGGGCTGTGATGCTGCGGGACGTATCGGTGTGAATTAGGAAGGCGTGGTCATCGTAAATTTCGACCCCATCGTGGATGCGCGCACCAACAAAGGCCTTAGCGATTGTGCTCATACCGTTTCAGTCACTTTTTTCAGATGACGTGGCGCGTCCGGATTTATCCCTCGCGATTGTGCGACCCGTTCAACCATGGAATAGAAACTGGCGATTAGGCTGATTGGATCGGTCAGCGCGTGACCCGTCCTCACGGTCTCTAAAACAGCCGCTTTTTCGAGTTTGCTGCTTGTTGCAAAAACGGTTGCCCCCTTCGCTGAAATCTCGTCGGCGACACTGGCCAGTGCGGTTTCAGCATCGTCCCTTGCGGCAAGGCCAATGACTGGAAAGCCGCCATCAACGATGGAAACCGGACCGTGCAGCACCTCGGCAGACGAGTAGGATTCGGCGTGGATTTGACATGTTTCCTTGAATTTCAGCGCGGCTTCGTTGGAGATGGCATAAGCCGGTCCACGCCCAAGGCAGAAGATTGAATTTTGACCATCCAAGGCAGCCCTTACCTCAGGCCAATCCAGCTTCACGGCCGCTTCCAGTTTAGAGGGCAGCTCGGAAATCGCGCGGCGCAGATCATCATCATCGGCGCATTCGGCGAGAAGCCAGATGCCCGCAATGGCAGAGTTTACGAATGTCTTGGTGGCGGCAACGCTAATTTCAGGTCCAGCATGCAAGTTAAGTGTGTGATCCGCGACCTGCGCCAGCGGGCTGTCCATGTGGTTCGTCATTGCAATGGAGAGCGCGCCACCCGCGCGCGCCATGCGCGCCATCTCAACGATGTCAGGGCTTTTTCCAGATTGTGAAACGGAAAGGCATACACTGCCGCGAAGCGTCAGTTTACAGCCGTAGATCGACGCAATGGACGGCCCGATCGATGCGACCGGTGTGCCCAATAAGAGTTCCGACGCATACTTGAGATAAGTTGCCACATGGTCGGAAGAGCCACGTGCAACGCTGACCATAAATTGTGGGTCGCATGCTCTGACAGCCTCGGCCGCGCGGCGGATTGCGTCGCCACCATTGGCCAGCAAACGCTCGGCCGCAACAGGAATTTCTAGCACTTCCGTGCGCATTTGGGTTTGGGCAGTTGTCATGTTTTGCACCTACTCTTTGGCAAGGCGAAGCTCGGCTACGAAGTTGTAGGCGTCTCCCCGATATATGGATTGCGTGAATTCGACGACCTGACCATCACGCAAGTAGGAAACGCGTTCTATGCGCAGCCCAGCGGCCCCGACAGGGACGTCCAGAAGGTTGGCGTCTTCCTCTTCAAGGTTGATGGCCGAAATTTTCTGGAGCGCTCGATGCGGCCGCCTATTGAAACGCTCGAGGACTTCATAGAGCGACGTTTCCACTTCCAATGGATTTGGAAGTGTCTCCGTTGAAAGTGATGCGCGTTCGATCGCCATCGGTTTGTCGTCCGCGGTTCTGAGCCGTGCGATCCGAGACACAGACGCATCCGGTGTGAGAGCAAGCGCCAACACCTCATCCGGTGACGGCATGAATATCCCGCGCTCCAGCCAGACACTGGTCGAGGTCATTCCCCGACGCGACATGTCCTCGCTGAATGACGTTAATCGCGAAAGGGACTGTTCGAGCTGTGGCGTATTGGATGCAATGAAAGAGCCGTGCCCTTGTTTTTGGACAATGACCCCATCTTCGGCGAGCGCCTGGAACGCTTTGCGGACAGTGACCCGGGAGGTTTCCGTGATGGATGCGATTTCACGCTCTGGCGGTAACGGGCTGCCCGCCTTGAGTACGCCCTGTTCAACACCGTCACTCAACCGTTTGCGCAACTGCACATAGCGCGGCCCGCCATCGGGTTTCAGCCAATTATCAGGGGCCAAGAAACTTGCGATATTCATGAAACGCCCTCCTGACATGTCTCGGCCCTTGCTTTGGCAAAGGCAAAAGCACCGTCCAGAGCATTTCCGAGGGGCTTGACCAGTCCGGCGGTGACATCATCAGGCAAATAGCTTGCGTAATGCGGCCCGACACCGCCCGTCAGACACAGCGGGTCGCCAGCATTGAATTGCAAAACCTTTAGACACCGCAACAAATGAGTAGCGCCTTTTTGAACAATCTTCTTGCCGATAGGGTCGCCGGCCTTTGCCCACGAGACGACCTCTGGCGCAAAGGCCCCATAGTCACCAGGCTTCGCCGACATGCTGAACGCAACAATTTCATTTGGATCGTCGCCGAACTTTGCAAACAAGGCGCGGGTCAGTTCGCTGTGCTGTGCTATGCCATCGTGGCACAACAACACTTGGCGAAGGCATTTCTTGCCCAGCCAGGATCCTGATGCCTGATCTCCGACGTAAAAGCCCCAGCCGCCCAGGCTTCTGTAAACACCATCCTTGCGACCGGCTGCAATCGTGCCGGTTCCAACGGACAGCAGGACCCCGTCCTGGCCACCAAATGCGCCGTTGAGCGCCGTCGAGCGGTCATCGGTGACAAAGGTATCTCGGTAAGGGAGCGCAGAGGCCACCATTTGAGCATCTTGGGTGGTCATGACGCCGGCCAGGCCCAGATGCGCCGTCGCTGTGCTCAAGCGATCCACGGCAATCGCACCATCTATTGCGGCGGCTTCGACGGTTTTGATGATGTTTCCAATCGCAAGCTCAGGATCAGAGGCGATGTTCGCGCGACCACCTTCTGCCCGAGCCACCACTTTGCCATCTAAGGTTCCGATGGCAACGCGGCACCCTGTGCCGCCGCCATCGACGCCAATGATGAGGGTATTTGCTGAATCAGACATATAATACCTATAAGATACCTTTTATGAGGGTGCTAGGTACTTTTCGAATAAAATTAAGAAGATTTCATAAGTTTTTCCCTATTTAAGAAAAGTTGTGGACAAAAGGTATTATAAAGGTATTGTATTGAGAATGGAGAGATTCTAATGCGGTTACCAACAACAGAAGCGTTGCCCAGTGGACCAACCATTGATGTGCAGTCACCGCTTGAGGCGGCGAAACTCATGCTTGATGGGCAGTCAGCCGCAATTGAGGCGGTGCGGGCCGCGAGCGCCAGCATATCAAATGGTGCACGAAAATTGGCCGCGGCAATCCGGTCTGATAATCGCCTGCACTATGCAGCGGCAGGAAGCTCTGGCCTTATGGCGCTTGCGGATGCAAGCGAACTGCGGGGAACCTTTGGCATTCCAACCGACAAGATTCTAATTCACATGGCGGGGGGGCGTGCCGACTGACGGCCACATGCCTGGCGATACAGAGGACGACGAAGGCGCCGTCGCGGCGATTGCCGAAACCATTTCGAAACATGATGTTGTGATTGTCCTGTCGGCCAGTGGCACAACGCCGTTTGCGCTTGCGACTGCGCGAGCTGCGAAAGCCAAGGGTGCGGTCGTCATTGGGGTTGCCAACAATCCAGGTACGCCGCTGTTGGACATTTCAGATGAGCCAATCTGCGTTGCAACACCCCCAGAGGTGATTGCTGGATCCACAAGGCTGGGCGCCGGTACGGCACAAAAGGCGACGCTCAATCTTATGTCGACTTTGATGGGTGTTGATCTGGGCCATGTCTATCTTGGTGAAATGGTCAACGTCGTCGCTGACAATGCCAAGCTGGTCCAGCGCGCCATCGGAATGGTGTCGCGTATTGCCGATGTTTCTGAAGACGCGGCGCAGGCGGCAATCGAACAGGCAAATGGCGCTGTGAAACCGGCCATCCTTGTCGCATCTGGGGTCTCGCCTGAAACGGCGGCAGACCTTCTCAAGCAGAATGAGGGACGCCTTGGCCCCTGCCTGTCATCACTAAAATCAAACCAAATGACTTCGTCAAACTAGGGAGAATACTATGAAGAAATCCACGTTTATTGGTGCCATGATGGCCACCTCCGTTCTTGCAGGCGCTGCCGCTGCGCAAGATGTTACGCTCACCATCGAAAGCTGGCGCAATGACGACCTTGCGATCTGGCAGAACGAGATCATTCCGGCATTTGAGGCCGCACACCCCGGCATCAAGCTGAACTTCACGCCGTCTGCCCCGGCTGAATACAATGCGGTGTTGAACTCCAAACTGGATGCGGGTTCTGCTGGCGACATCATCACCTGCCGCCCGTTTGACGCGTCATTGGCGCTGTTTGAGGCCGGGCATCTGGCAGACATCAGCGATCTTGATGGAATGGCAAACTTCTCGCCAGTCGCCAAATCTGGCTGGAGCACAGACGACGCATCCGTTCAGTTCTGCGTGCCTATGGCATCGGTGATCCACGGGTTCATCTATAACAAAGACGCGTTCGCCGAACTCGGCCTTGAAGTGCCGACAACCGAGGAGGAGTTCTTCGCGGTCCTTGATGCGATCAAGGAAGATGGCAGCTACATTCCAATGGCTATGGGCACAAACGACCAATGGGAAGCCGCAACAATGGGCTACAACAATATCGGTCCAAACTACTGGAAAGGTGAAGAGGGTCGCCTTGCGCTTCTGGCGGGTGAGCAGTCGCTAACCGATGAGGGATGGGTCGCACCATATCGCCAGCTGGCACGTTGGGGTGAGTATCTGGGAGGCGGGTTTGAGGCGCAAACCTATCCCGACAGCCAGAACATTTTCACACTTGGCCGCGCAGCAATTTATCCGGCAGGCTCTTGGGAAATTTCCGGGTTCAATAACCTGGTCGATTTCGAAATGGGCGCGTTTTACCCACCTGTGCAGAATGCTGGTGACACGTGCTACATCTCCGACCACACCGATATCGGCATCGGGATGAACGCGGCGACAGAAAACGCAGAAGAGGCTGCGATTTTCCTCAACTGGGTGGGCTCGTCCGAGTTTGCGACGATTTTTGCCAACGCGCTGCCGGGGTTCTTCCCTCTGTCAGATGCACCGGTGACACTTGAAGATCCACTGGCGCAAGAGTTCATCTCTTGGCGCGGCGCGTGCGAAAGCACGATCCGATCCACCTATCAGGTGCTGTCGCGTGGCACACCAAACCTTGAAAACGACACATGGAATGCTTCCGTGGCCGTGATCAAAGGCGAAGAAAGCCCAGAAGATGCGGCTGCGCGCCTGCAGGCGGGTCTCGAAAGCTGGTACGAACCACAGCAGAACTAAGTAATTCCCCCGGCCCTGTGCGGCGGCCATCGCTGCGCAGGGCCAAATCCCCAGCATCACGGACTATTTGCAAGGCGTCTTCCCGGCGCTTTCCAAATAGATCGTATCAAATCGAAGGACCAAGAAAATGGCAGAAAAACCACGTTTCCGTTGGCATATCGTTGTGTTCCTGGCACCGGCCGTCTTGGTCTACACGGCCGTTATGATCTATCCGCTGTTCAATACACTGCGGCTGTCGCTGTTTACCGAAGTTGATCAATCGCGGGTCTACGTTGGATTACAGAACTTTCGAACGCTCTTCGGAGATGCCGTCTGGTCCACGCAGTTCTGGAACGCGCTGGGCAATAATTTTTGGTTCTTCATCATTCACATGCTGGTCCAAAACCCGATCGGGATCGCGCTTGCTGCGATCTTGAGCCATCCCAAGCTGCGTTTTGCAGCCTTCTATCGTTCCGCCATCTTCATCCCGACAATCCTGTCCTTCGTGATCGTTGGGTTCGCCTGGAAACTGATCCTGTCGCCAATCTGGGGAATCGCGCCGGGGATGCTGGATGCCGTGGGCCTCAAATCGCTCTACGCGCCTTGGCTGGGCAAAGAAGAATACGCGCTGACCACCCTGTCGCTGGTGTCGGTCTGGCAGTTTGTCGGGATCCCGATGATGCTGATTTACGCCGCGCTCTTGTCGATCCCCGACGAGATACTTGAGGCCGCCGAAGTCGAAGGGATCACGGGGCTCTCGGCCTTCTGGAAGATCAAATTGCCACTGATCCTGCCCTCCATCGGTATCATTTCGATCCTGACATTCGTGGCGAATTTCAACGCCTTCGATCTGATCTATGCCGCGCAGGGCGCATTGGCAGGGCCTGATTTCTCAACAGATATCTTGGGCACGTTCATGTACCGGACATTCTTTGGTTTCCAGTTGCAACTGGGTGACCCGCATATGGGATCGACCATCGCCTCGGCCATGTTCGCAATCATCCTTGTCGGTGTGTGTCTGTACCTCTTCGGTATCCAGTCACGCATGCGCCGCTATCAGTTCTGAGGAGAATGAGATGAATGCTGCTCGTCAAAACCGCTTCAACACATTTGCCGCGCATGGTGCGCTGATCCTCTATACGTTGATCGCCTTATTCCCGGTTTTTATCATTGTCATCAATAGCTTCAAGGACCGCAGATCTATCTTTCGGGAACCACTTGCGCTGCCAAACGCCGAGAGCTTTTCGATGATTGGGTATGAGACAGTTCTCAAGCAGGGTGACTTCTTTCTTTATTTCCAGAACTCGATGATCGTGACGGTCGGCTCGCTATTTTTCATCCTGCTCTTTGGCGCTATGGCCGCGTTTGCGCTTGCCGAATACCGCTTCAAAGGCAACACTTTGATGGGGCTTTACCTTGCGCTGGGGATCATGATTCCGATCCGCATCGGCACCGTCGCCATCTTGGAAATGATGGTTCAAACCGGTCTCGTGAACACGCTTTGGGCCCTGATCCTTGTCTATACGGCGCAAGGCTCGCCGCTTGCTGTTTTCATCCTGTCCGAATTCATGCGCCAGGTCAGCGATGATCTCAAAAATGCAGGTCGCATCGACGGATTGTCCGAATACCGGATATTCTTCCGTCTTGTTCTGCCCTTGGTGCGCCCTGCTATGGCGACGGTCGCTGTCTTCAACATGATCCCGATCTGGAACGACCTGTGGTTCCCGCTTATCCTTGCGCCTGCTGAAGAAGTGAAAACGCTGACACTCGGAAGCCAGGTCTTTATCGGTCAGTTTGTCACCGACTGGAACGCGGTTCTTTCTGCTCTGTCATTGGCGATCCTGCCTGTGTTGGCGCTTTATGTGATCTTCTCGCGCCAGTTGATCCGTGGCATCACGTCTGGTGCGGTCAAATGAGGGTCCTTATCGCTGGCCTGGGTAATATGGGGCGCAGCCATGCGTTGGCCTATCACGCCCACCCCGAGGCTGAGATCATCGGATTGGTCAACCGCTCTGAGGTTGATCTGCCCGAGGCGTTGCAGGGCTATCCGCTGCATGACACTTTCCGCGGAGGTCTCGCTCTTAAGCCTGATCTGGTCTGCATCGCGACCTATTCCGACAGCCATGCCGAGTACGCGATTGCAGCTATGGAGGCTGGCGCGCATGTGTTTGTCGAAAAACCGCTGGCAACAAACGTGGCAGACGCGCGCGTCGTGGTGGCGACAGCCACGCGTTTGCGGCGCAAACTGGTCGTTGGATATGTCCTGCGCCACCACCCTAGCTGGCAGCGTTTGATCGCAGAGGCACGGGATCTGGGCGGGCCTTACGTGTTTCGCATGAACCTCAACCAACAGTCGGATGGCGACACTTGGGCGACCCACAAGGCGCTTATGGAAACCACCAGCCCGATCGTGGATTGCGGTGTGCATTATGTGGATGTGATGTGCCAGATCACCGATGCCAAGCCTGTTCGCGTCAATGGCATGGGGCTTCGGTTGTCTGATGAGATTGCAGCGGACATGTACAATTACGGCCAGCTTCAGGTCTGGTTCGAGGATGGCTCGGTCGGCTGGTACGAAGCGGGCTGGGGGCCGATGATGTCGGAAACTGCGTTCTTTGTGAAAGACGTGGTGTCCCCCAACGGGGCCGTCTCCATCACCGACGGCAATAAAGGTGCGTCCGATGACGTGGATGGCCACACCAAGGTTGGCGGGATTCTTGTGCACCGCCGTGACGGTGACGAACTGATTGAACTGACGGGTGAGCCTGGCCACCAACAGCTTTGCGATGCCGAAGCCGCCTTCATGATGAGTTCAATCAAAACCAACAACGATTTGACAAGCCACATGAACGACGCTGTCCAATCACTTTCCATATGTCTGGCTGCCGATGAAAGTATCCGGTCGGGCCGCATCATTACTTTAGGAGACACCGAATGACTGCCCTTACTCTCACAGATGTATGCAAATCCTTCGGCGCGGTGGACGTTCTTAAGGAAATCAACCTCACAGTCGAGGATGGAGAATTTGTCGTATTCGTAGGCCCGTCGGGCTGTGGCAAATCCACGTTGCTGCGGGTCATCGCCGGGCTTGAAGATGCCACTCGTGGCACGGTTGAGATCGGTGGCGATGTTGTCAACAACACGCCCCCGGCCAAGCGCGGCATTGCGATGGTTTTTCAATCCTACGCGCTTTATCCGCACCTAAGCGTGCGTGACAACATGGCGCTTAGCTTGAAGCAGGAAAAACAGCCCAAGTCCGTTATCGAAGAGCGTGTGAGCAAAGCCGTTCAGATGCTTGATCTGGGCGCCTATGTAGATCGCCGCCCTTCTGATCTGTCTGGCGGTCAGCGCCAGCGGGTTGCCATCGGACGTGCCATTGTGCGCGACCCCAAGCTGTTTCTCTTTGACGAGCCGCTGTCCAACCTCGATGCCGCTTTGCGCATGAACACACGCATCGAAATCGCCGAACTTCACCGCACGCTCAGCGCGTCGATGATCTATGTGACCCACGACCAAACCGAGGCTATGACGCTTGCGGACAAGATCGTTGTGCTGCGCGACGGGCGCGTTGAGCAGGTCGGCAGCCCGATGGAGCTTTACAACAATCCAGCGAACAAGTTTGTCGCCGGGTTCCTTGGCTCACCAGCGATGAACTTCTTGCAAAAGGCGCCGATTGATCTGCCTCAAGGTGGTACACTTGGCGTTCGCCCTGAACACCTGCGATTGGAAAAAGGCGGCCGGATCAAAGGAACGGTGACGCATGTGGAACGTTTAGGCGGCGACACAAACCTTCTTATTGCCACGTCCCAAAAGGAGGAAATGACGGTGCGTCTGTTTGGTCAAGACAGCACCGCTGTGGGTGCGTCTGTCGAACTCGAGTTTGATAACAGCTCGGCCTTTGCCTTTGATACCAACGAGCAACGCGTCGCATTTTAGTGCTTAACCAGCTTCTGGAACAAATATCCTTCGCGGTATCTTAGGCGCTAGACTTAACCAAATTATTGTAAGTGAAAGGGACGAACGGCCGGAATGGGTTGAAATGCGCGACCGTTTACTTTCCTGCCGCAATAGCAATATCAGCGAGTGTTGTTTTGTCCAACTCGGCAAGAAAGACCCGCTCGGCGGCCTGAAGCTTGCCTTTCAAGCCGCAGCGGCCATCCAGCGAACAGTTGTTTGAGCCATCTGCCAGACATTCGACCAGCGGTTGGCCGTGTTCAAGTAGGCGTACCAGACTTCCCAAACGCAGGTCTTGCGGCTTGTGGACCAAGATTGCGCCGCCGCCACCGCCTCGCCTCGTTTGAACAACGCCCGCTTGGGACAATCGCTGAATGATTTTGCTCAGATGATTGCGGGATAGATCAAGCTCGTCTGCAAGGGCCGCTGTCGAGAATACTTGATCTGGGACACTTGCCATCCGCATCAACATACGCAGTCCGTAGTCGGTGAATGAAGTCAGGCGCAATTAAAGGCTCCTTCATGAATTGGTATTTAAAATACTTATTAGCGGACGTATGCGTTTGTGCAAGCCAAAGGGCTGAAGAGATACTCCATGACCAGCACAACACAGCAAATGCGCAGTTGGCAGGGGCCTGTGATCCTAAGCTACGGGTTCCGGCCTTTCTTTTTCGGAGCCGCGGTTTGGGCGGCGCTAGCGATGCTGCTTTGGGTGCCGATGATCACCGGTTATCTGCGCCTGCCGACGGCCTTTGATCCGCTCACATGGCATGCGCACGCGTTTTTGTTCGGCTACCTGACTGCTGTGGTGGCCGGGTTCCTCCTGACGGCGGTTCCCAATTGGACCGGGCGGCTGCCTATCGTCGGATGGCCCCTTGGCGGATTGTTCGCCCTTTGGATCGCAGGGCGTTTTGCTGTGATGTTTTCGGCGGGCATGTCTCCACTTTTGGTCGCGGTGATTGATCTGGCGATGCCTGTCGCCTTGGCCATCGTCATCGCCCGTGAGATCGTTGCAGGCAAGAACTGGCGCAACCTGATCGTGCTGGGCATGCTCGGGGTTTTGATGCTGGGAAATGCTGTACTTCACTGGGAGGCCGCGCGGGGCGATATGGCGGCGCAAGGGTATGGGCTGCGGATTGGTCTGGGGGCGGGCTTGATGATGATAGCCGTGATCGGGGGACGGATCGTGCCATCGTTTACGCGTAACTGGTTGGTCAAACAGGGGGCTTACAAACTACCCACCCCGCCGATGCAGCGGTTTGACAAAATTGCGTTGCTTGGCTTGCTCGTCGCACTTGTCAGTTGGGTGGCGTTGCCTGAGACGCTTTTTGCCGCGCTGTTGTTAGCGCTGGCCGGCATGCTGCATCTGGCGCGGCTGACGCGCTGGGGAGGGCTGCAAACCCGTCGCGAACCTTTGGTTATTGTCCTGCACGTCGCATATTTTTTCGTGCCAGTTGGCGCGCTGGCGATGGCTGTTCAGATCATCTTGCCGACAGCGATAGGCCTTGGTGCGGTCCAGCACCTTTGGATGAGCGGTGCCATCGGATTGATGACGTTGGCTGTGATGACACGCGCGACGCTGGGCCATACCGGCCAAACGTTGCGCGCGGGGTCGGGGACATTGGCGATCTATAGCGCAGTCATGCTGGCGACCGTGTTGCGCGTAGCCGCGGATATCTGGCCGTTGTTTGCCACCGAGCTTTATAGCGCTGCAGGTCTGGCGTGGCTGGTCGCTTTTGGCGGGTTCGCGTTGTTGTACGGGCCGTTACTCCTGCGCGCCGCACCAGCCAAAGCGCTTTAGGCATGCAAGGCTGGGCTTCGTTTATCGCCGCTTTTGTGGTGTTCTTTCTTAGCCATTCCATCCCGGTGCGTCCGCCCGTGCGGGCCGCTCTTGTGCGGCGCTTGGGTCCGACTGGCTTTACGCTGGCGTATTCGACCCTGTCCCTGACAGTTCTGGCGTGGCTGATCGTGGCGGCGGGGCGCGCGCCTTATGTCCCGCTTTGGTCTTGGGCACCGTGGCAAAACACGGTCGTCCTTATCGTGATGGCCGCTGCGTGCCTGCTGCTTGCCACGGCAATCGGGCGACCAAACCCGTTTTCCTTTGGCGGCGCGCGAAAGGACCCGTTCGATCCAGACACTCCCGGAATTGTAGGCCTGTGCCGTCATCCGCTGCTGGTGGCGCTGGCCCTATGGGCCTTTGCGCATATCCTGCCGAACGGCAACTTGGCGCATGTGATCCTGTTTGCGGTCTTTGGCGGTTTTGCAGTCCTTGGTCAGTGGATTATCGACCGGCGCAAACAAAAGCAAATGGGCGGAGATTGGGCCAAACTGTGGGCGCAAACCCGTCAGGTGCCACGACGCCTCGCAGGGATCACCCTTCGCCGATGCATCGCAGCTGTCGTGCTGTGGGTGAGCCTGATTGCGCTGCATCCCTTAGTGTTCGGGGTCAGCCCTTTACCCTAGGCCTCGGGCTTTTCGTCTTCGATCCATGTTTTCGCGGCCACGGCGCGGGGCAATCCCGATGGACCGATCGCCAATAAGGCGACCTGCTGGATCGCCGCCTCGTCAATGCCTTCCAAGCGGGCGCGTCGCGTATGTGAATGCACCGCCCCTTCCGAGGATGCGCCTATCGCAAGCGCAAGCTTGACCAGACGCTTTTCGCGGTCGGTCAAGGGCCCGGCGGTCGCGCAGGCTTTGCCCAGATCGGAGTAGGCCTGCCAGATGTCTGGCTGCTGGTCTGCAAGATCTCCAGCGGCGCCGGGCATGGTCTTTGTCATGGAAGGATGTCCTTAGATTGCGTAGTCGTCGATAAGGGGTGTGGGCTTTGCAAAGGTCTCAAGATCTGCCTGATCGGTGATGGTGATCTTCGTACCTGAGACAATGACGCCATAGGCTTTCAGCCCTTTGAAAGCGCGGCTCAGATTTTCTGGTGTCATCCCCAGAAAAGAGGCCAGTTTGCGCTTTTCCAGCACAAGTTCGAATTCGCGCGCGCCATTGCTTTTGATCTGTTGTCGCAAAAGATAGTTGGCCAGCCGCTCAAGCGAGGTCCGCAGCTTGTTGTCTTTTTGCGATTTAATAACGGATCGGTAGCACTGTGCGAGTTCCGTGACGATTGCGCAGGCAAAGTCATGATCCGTAGAGAATACGCCGCGGACATCCTGGCTGGGAATAAGTGCGATGCGGCTTTTTTCGCGGGTTCGGGCAGACATCAGGTAGGGTGCATCCTTGATGGATGCCGCCAGAATGAAAGTAGATACTGGCCAAACTGTCGCCATCGTCGTTTCGCGATTGTTCCAGCTTGAAAACAGCTCGACCGAGCCGGACAGGACAATATGAAGAAAGTCACTTGGATCGCCCTCGGAAATCAGATCGATCTGTGGCGGGAAGGTTTGAACATAGGAGCCTCGCATGAGCGCGGAAAAGTGCTCATCGGACATGTGTTCAAAAAGATGAAGACCCCGGATATCCGGGTAGTCCGACTCTGGCATGCCCAATAACACTTGAATATCTCCCTTGATCTTTATCAAGTTATCGATTGATAAATGTCAATAACTAACTTGATTTCTGTTTCGTGGACCTTTGACCTGCCGCCACCGCCAACATGACATCTTTAGGTAAGTCATTTATTTTACAAGGTATTTTACCATTTCTTGATTTGGATCAAGAGAGATATCGCCGTTCCCCCGCAGCTTCTTGGCAACGCACTCAACTTTCCGATTGAGCGCAATAAGCCGAAGGGGACATTCGATGGAACTACAAAACAAGGCCACAGCTCTGTGGTCAAACTTTCTTAACGTAAAGATGGTGCAGATCAGAACCTTCCACATGACGTGGTTTGCGTTCTTCTCGTGCTTTTTTGCGTGGTTTGGCATCGCCCCTTTGATGAGCGTCGTGCGCGACGAGCTGGGGCTGACACCTGATCAGATCGGGTGGGCGATCATCGGATCGGTCTCGATGACGATTTTTGCTCGGCTGTTTATCGGATGGCTTTGTGACCGGATCGGCCCGAGGAAATCCTATACCTGGCTGCTTTTGATTGGCTCTTTGCCTGTCATGGGGATCGGCCTCGCGCAGAATTTCGAGACGTTCCTGATGTTCCGGGTTCTGATCGGCGGTATCGGTGCGGCCTTTGTCATCACTCAATATCATACA
This sequence comes from Cognatishimia sp. MH4019, assembly GCF_020177595.1. Lineage (GTDB taxonomy): Bacteria > Pseudomonadota > Alphaproteobacteria > Rhodobacterales > Rhodobacteraceae > JAHTBL01. The sequence goes on from NZ_JAHTBL010000008.1 coordinate 35,748, forward strand.
TCCGTGATGTTTGCGCCCAATGTGGTGGGGCAGGCGAACGCAACCTCAGCCGGATGGGGCAACCTTGGCGGCGGTGTGACCCAGTTTGTAATGCCCTTGCTTTTCTCGGTCATGGTCATCGGCTTTGGTTTTTCCGAGGCGGTCGGCTGGCGTCTGTCGATGGTGGTGGTGGGTGTCATCATCTTCCTGACCGGTATCGCTTATTATTTCCTGACCCAGGATGCGCCGGACGGCAACTTTGACGATCTGCGCGCCGCTGGCAAAATGGAAGAAAAGAAGAAGGTGACCGGCAATTATATGCAGGCCCTGAAAGACCCCCGCGTCTGGGTGTTGTTTGTGATCTACGGTGCCTGCTTCGGTATTGAGCTGACAGTGAACAATGTCGCGGCACTCTACTTCATGGACTACTTTGACCTGAACTTGGTCACTGCTGGTTTCGTCGCGGCCTCGTTTGGTCTGATGAACCTCTTTGCCCGCACCCTGGGCGGTCTGTTCGGCGACAATTTCGGTTCGCTTTGGGGTCTCAAAGGCCGCGCGTTTTGGTTGTTCATCTGCCTGTTCTTTGAAGGCTGCGCCCTGATGGTCTTTAGCCAGATGAGCGTGCTGTTCCTCGCATTGCCGGCGTTGATCGTGTTCTCACTGTTCACCCAGATGGCTGAGGGTGCAACTTACTCTGTCGTGCCTTTCATCAACAAAAAGGCGCTTGGCGCTGTTGCTGGTGTGGTCGGTGCAGGCGGCAACGCGGGTGCTGTTCTGGCAGGCTTTCTCTTCAAGAACGTCATCGACTGGAGCGAAGCCTTCTTCATCCTCGGCATCGTTGTGACCTGTGCGTCCTTCCTTGCCTTCTTCGTCCGGTTCTCGACCCGGCAGGAAGACGAAGAGCGCGCCAACTTTGCCGCCGCCAATATCGAAACTCTGCGGGCCCGTGCCGAGAAAGCCAATGCAGCCCTTGAAGAAGGCATGACGGCCATCGCTCGCAAGAACGGCTCTCAGCCAGCCGAATGAATTCCGAATTGGCGGGCTGATGAGCGGCCCGCCTCTCAAAATACGCCACAACGGGAGGACCCCACCATGGCGACCACAGTAACCTCTTCAGCCAACTCAGGTTATCTTTTGACCGATTGGCGGCCCGAGGATACCCAGTTTTGGGAAACCGACGGCAAACGTATCGCAACACGCAACCTTTGGATTTCGATCCCCAACCTGCTTTTGGCCTTCTCGGTCTGGATGGTTTGGTCGGTTGTTGTCGCCAAGATGCCTGCCATCGGCTTTGACTTTTCGGTCGGCGAACGCTTCTGGCTTGCAGCCTTGCCGGGCTTGTCTGGCGCAACCCTGCGGATTTTCTACAGCTTCATGGTGCCGATTTTTGGCGGACGTCGCTGGACCGCAATTTCAACAGCCTCGCTTTTGCTGCCTGCGCTGGGCATCGGTTTTGCGGTGCAAAACCCCGAAACAAGCTATTCGACCTTTCTGATCCTCGCGCTGATGTGCGGCTTCGGTGGCGGTAATTTTGCTTCGTCCATGGCGAATATCGCTTTCTTCTATCCGAAGAAAACCAAAGGCAACGCGCTGGCCTTGAACGCGGGTCTTGGCAACCTTGGTGTGTCGGTCATGCAGTTTGTCGTGCCGGTTGTGATCACCATGGGTGTCTTCGGCGCAATCGGTGGCGAGCCACAGCAACTGTCTGATGGCGGTCAGCTGTTCATTCAAAATGCAGGCTTTATCTGGGTTCCCTTCCTTGCCGTCAGCGCTGTCGCTGCCTGGTTTGGCATGAACGATATCGCAGATGCGCAATCGTCGTTCAAAGAGCAGTCGATCATCTTCAGCCGCAAGCACAACTGGATCATGTGTGTGCTATACACCGGCACTTTCGGCAGCTTCATCGGTTATGCTGCGGGCTTCCCGCTGTTGATGAAGACGCAGTTCCCTGAAGTGAACGTGCTGCAATATGCTTTCCTTGGTCCGCTTGTGGGTGCGCTCAGCCGTGCTGCAACCGGCTGGGTGTCGGACAAATTTGGCGGCGGTCGTGTGACCTTCTGGTGCTTCCTTGCGATGATCGTCGCGGTCTTCGGTGTCCTGCAATTCCTGCCGTCCGAGGCGACACCTGACGGTAATTTCTGGGGCTTCTTTGCGTGCTTCATGGCGCTGTTCTTCCTGACCGGCGTCGGCAACGCGTCGACCTTCCAGATGATCCCGTCGATCATGCGCCAGGAAGTGCCGCGTCTGATGTCCAATCTGGACGAAGCTGCGACCCTCAAGCAGTCCGAGCGTGAAAGTGCGGCCATCATCGCCTTCACTTCAGCCATCGCAGCTTACGGCGCCTTCTTCATTCCGAAGATGTATGGCACCTCGATTGCGATGACCGGCGCACCAAATGGCGCGTTGTGGGCCTTCCTCGGCTTCTACGCGGTCTGCGCTGTGATCTGCTGGATCTTCTACAGCCGCAAAAACGCACCTGTTCCTTGCTGAACTCATAAACGCCACTGCGCCCGGACACCGTTCTGGGCGCAGGTAGCCAACAAGAGGAAAAAGCCATGAGCCACCTGCTCGACAAACTCAACTTTCTGGACTCAAAGAACCTCGAGACGTTCTCTGACGGGTTCGGCAAGGCCACGAATGAAAGCCGCGATTGGGAAGACACTTATCGCAATCGCTGGCGCCACGACAAAGTTGTGCGGTCTACCCATGGGGTGAACTGCACGGGCTCATGCAGCTGGAAAATCTACGTCAAATCCGGAATTGTGACGTGGGAAACCCAGCAAACAGATTATCCGCGCACCCGCGCTGACCTGCCCAACCACGAACCGCGCGGTTGCGCCCGTGGGGCAAGCTATAGCTGGTATCTGTACTCCGCGAACCGCGTGAAGAACCCGCTGATTCGGGGCCGGTTAATGAAGGTCTGGCGCAAGATGCGCGAAACGATGGACCCGATTGCCGCGTGGACAAAGCTGCAAGCCGATCCGATCCTGCGCGCCTCTTACGTGGAGACACGCAGCAAGGGCGGCTTCGTGCGCGCCACCTGGGATGAAGCGACCGAGATTACGGCCGCCGCCAACGCCTACACCGCGAAAACTTATGGCCCCGACCGCGTGTTTGGTTTCTCGCCAATCCCTGCAATGTCGATGGTCAGCTACGCTGCTGGTTCGCGCTATCTAAGCCTGATGGGCGGCGTGTGTATGTCGTTTTATGATTGGTACTGCGATTTGCCGCCAGCTTCGCCGATGACTTGGGGCGAACAAACAGACGTGCCCGAAAGCGCGGACTGGTACAACTCGGGCTACCTGCTGCTCTGGGGCTCGAACGTGCCGCAAACGCGGACGCCTGATGCGCACTTCTATACAGAGGCCCGTTACAAAGGGACCAAATCCGCCGTCATCTGCCCGGACTATTCCGAAGCTGCAAAGTTCGGCGATGTCTGGCTGAACGCCAAGCAGGGGACCGATGCGGCCCTCGCCATGGCCTTTGGCCACGTGATCCTGCGCGAGTTCCATCTTGACCGCCAGGCCGAGTATTTCGAGGACTACACCCGCAAGTATTCCGACTTCCCCATGCTGGTGAAGCTGGAAGAAAAAGACGGCAAGATGATCCCGGGTCGCTTCCTGCGTGCTAATGATCTGGACGGCAAGCTGGGCGAAGACAACAACCCCGAATGGAAGACCGTCGCCTTTGACGAACTCTCAGACGGGCTGGTCGCGCCAAATGGCTCTGTCGGGTATCGCTGGGGTGAAGACGGCGAGTGGAACCTTGAGGAAAAGGCGAAAGAGGCCGACACCAGACTGAAGATGTCTCTTGTTCTTGAAGAGGATCATGATGATGTCGTCGGCGTTGATTTTCCCTATTTCGGGGGGGAGGCCTATGGGCAGTTTGAAACGGATGCCGATCACCCCGACGTTCTGACACGCAATATCCCCGTCAAGCGGGTCAAGACCGAGAACGGTGAGATTGCCGTTGCGACTGTCTTTGACCTTTTCTGCGCCAACTACGGTCTGGATCGTGGTCTGGGCGGTGACTGGGTCACATCCGATTACGCGGATGAAATGCCCGGCACACCGGCTTGGGCGGAAAAGATCACGGGCGTGCCTGCTGACAAAATCGCCCATGTTGCCCGCGAATTTGCGGACAATGCCGAGAAGACCAACGGCAAGTCGATGATCATCATCGGGGCCGCGATGAACCACTGGTTCCACATGGATATGAACTATCGTGGGGTTATCAACATGCTGGTCATGTGTGGTTGTGTCGGGCAATCGGGTGGTGGCTGGGCGCATTATGTGGGCCAGGAAAAGCTGCGTCCGCAAACCGGTTGGCAACCGCTGGCCTTTGCGCTGGATTGGAACCGTCCGCCGCGGCACATGAACTCGACCTCGGCGTGGTATGCGCACACGGATCAGTGGCGCTACGAGACCCTGAAAGCCGATGAGATCTTGTCGCCCACAGCGCCGGACGGTGATTGGGATATCAGCCTGATCGACTACAACATCCGGGCCGAGCGTATGGGCTGGTTGCCATCGGCACCGCAGCTCAAGACGAACCCGCTTGAGGTCGCGAAAGCTGCGAAAGAGGCAGGCAAGGACATCCCGGCTTACGTGGCCGAGAACCTGAAATCTGGCGATCTGGAAATGTCCTGCGAGGACCCGGACAACCCGGCCAACTGGCCGCGTAACCTGTTTGTCTGGCGCTCGAACCTGCTGGGATCCAGCGGCAAGGGCCATGAATACTTCCTCAAGCACCTGCTTGGCACCGATCACGGTGTGATGGGCAAGGATCTTGGCGAAGATGGTGGCCAACTGCCGAAAGAGGCCAAGTGGCACGAGGATGCGCCGCGCGGCAAGCTGGACTTGCTGGTGACCATCGACTTCCGGATGTCCACTACGGCGGTCTATTCCGACATCGTTCTGCCAACGGCCAGTTGGTACGAAAAGGACGACATGAACACGTCGGACATGCACCCGTTCATCCACCCGCTGCAAGCGGCGGTGGACCCGGCGTATGAAAGCAAATCAGACTGGGAAATCTTCAAAGCCATCGCGAAGAAATTCCAGGAGATCGCACCGGGTTATCTGGACAAGGAAACCGACATCGTTGCGCTGCCGATCCTGCACGACACCCCTGCGGAAATTGCGCAGGATCAGGTGAAGGACTGGAAGAAAGGCGAATGCGACCTGATCCCAGGCAAGACAGCGCCTGCCTATGTTGCGGTCGAGCGGGATTATACCGCGATCTATGACCGTTTTACAGCGCTTGGCCCGCTTATGGACAAGCTTGGGAATGGCGGCAAAGGCATCGCCTGGAACACACAGGAAGAGATCGACAATCTGTGCGCGCTGAACGGCGTGCAGCTGGATGGGTCTGCGGCTGGCCGGCCAAAGATTGAAAGCGCGATTGATGCCTGCGAGGTCATCCTGATGCTGGCGCCCGAAACCAACGGCAACGTCGCCGTGAAGGCTTGGGAAGCGCTGGAGAAGGCCACCGGGCGCGAACACGCGCATTTGGCCGAGGGTGAGCATGGCAACAAAATCCGTTTCCATGACATCGCTGCACAGCCGCGCAAAATCATCTCAAGCCCCACATGGTCGGGGATTGAGTCGGAAAAGGTCAGTTACAACGCGGGCTACACGAACGTGCATGAGCTGATCCCGTGGCGAACCCTGACAGGGCGACAACAGCTGTATCAGGATCACCTTTGGATGCTGGCCTTTGGTGAAGGCTTTATGTCCTACCGCCCGCCGGTTGATCTGAAAACGATCACAAAGGATGTGCAGGATGATGGCGACAACCTTGTGCTGAACTTCATCACGCCCCACCAGAAATGGGGCATCCATTCGACCTACACAGACAACCTTTTAATGCTGACGCTCAACCGCGGTGGGCCGGTGGTCTGGATTTCCGAAGTGGACGCCAAGTCAGCCGGTATCGTCGATAACGACTGGATCGAGGTTTACAACACCAACGGTGCTTTGACGGCGCGGGCGGTTGTGTCCCAGCGGATCAAGGAAGGCACGACCTTCATGTATCACGCGCAGGAAAAGATCGTGAACACGCCGGGCTCTGAAAAGACAGGGCATCGGGGCGGTATCCACAACTCGGTCACGCGGGCGGTTCTGAAGCCGACCCACATGATCGGTGGCTATGCCCAGCAATCCTACGGATTCAACTACTACGGCACCGTGGGTGCAAACCGGGACGAGTTCGTCGTGGTCCGCAAGATGAAGAAAGTCGACTGGCTCGACAAGGAAAAGAGCTGGGAAGCACCTGCACAGGAGGCAGAGACATGAGAATCCGCGCACAAATCGGCATGGTGCTGAACCTCGATAAATGCATCGGGTGTCACACCTGCTCTGTCACGTGTAAGAACGTCTGGACCAGCCGCGACGGCGTTGAATACGCCTGGTTCAACAACGTGGAAACCAAACCCGGACTTGGCTATCCAACCGACTGGGAAAACCAGGAGCGTTGGAAAGGCGGCTGGGAAAGGACCAAGGCGGGCAAGCTGCAACCCAAACAGGGCAGCAAATGGCGGATCCTGTCCAACATCTTTGCCAACCCGTCCATGCCCGAGATCGACGACTACTATGAGCCGTTTGATTTCGACTATGACCACCTGAAATCAGCCCCCGAGATGGAGGCGTTCCCAACGGCGCGCCCTCGTTCCAAGATCACCGGTGAGCGGATCGAGAAGATCGAGAAAGGCCCGAACTGGGAGGAAATCCTTGGCGGTGAATTCTCGAAACGGTCCGAGGATTACAACTTTGAAGGCATCCAGAAAGAGATCTACGGGGAATACGAGAATACATTCATGATGTATCTCCCCCGGCTCTGCGAACACTGCCTGAACCCGGCCTGTGCCTCGTCCTGTCCATCGGGCGCGATCTACAAGCGTGAAGAAGACGGCATCGTTCTGATCGACCAGGAAAAATGCCGTGGCTGGCGCATGTGCGTGTCGGGCTGCCCCTACAAGAAGATCTACTACAACTGGGAATCCGGCAAATCCGAAAAATGCACCCTGTGCTATCCACGGATCGAGTCCGGCAATCCGACGGTCTGTTCAGAAACCTGTGTCGGGCGCATCCGGTATCTGGGTGTCATGCTTTATGACGCCGACAAGATCGAAGATGCGGCCAACATGGAGGACGAACAGGATCTCTATGATGCGCAGCTTGGCGTGTTCCTTGATCCCAACGATCCTGTTGTGATCGAGACCGCGCGTGCGGACGGCATCCCGGAAGATTGGATCAAATCGGCTCAGGAAAGCCCGATCTGGAAGATGGCAATGGAGTGGAAGGTCGCCTTCCCACTGCACCCGGAATACCGGACGCTGCCGATGGTGTGGTACATCCCGCCGCTGTCGCCCATTCAGAACGCCGCCGAGGCGGGTGCGATTGGCACCAGCGAAGGCATGCCAGATGTCAAAGATCTGCGCATACCCGTCAAATATCTGGCCAACATGCTGACCGCGGGCGATGAAGCCCCCGTCGTCACCGCGTTGGAACGGATGCTGGCAATGCGATCATACATGCGCTCGAAATCCATCGAAGGCGTCATCGACGAAGGCATCGCGGCGCGTGTCGGTCTGTCGGGTCGGGTGATCGAGGACATGTATAAAATCATGGCCTTAGCCGACTACGAAGATCGCTTCTTCATTCCGACCACCCACCGTGAACAGGTTGAAGAAGCCTATGATCTGCGCGGCGGATGCGGCTTTACCGACACCAATGGTTGCGGTGGCGGATCGTCAAAAGGGTCGCTGTTCGGCGGCTCTAAGAAACCCCTGAAAATGCCGACGGAGGCACTGTGATATGACCCACTCATTTGATCGCACTCTCAAAGCATTTTCTGTGTTGTTGAGTTACCCGACCCGCGAGCTGCAGGAAGCCATACCCGAGATAGGGGGCGTCCTTGCGTCTGACACGCGTTTGACGGCAGCTGCCCGTCGGGCGTTGCGCCCGCTTTTGGAGGAAATGAGCGGGCGCGACATCTATGATCTTGAAGAGCAGTTTGTGCTGCTCTTTGATCGGTCCCGCACCTTGTCGCTGAACCTTTTCGAGCATGTTCACGGAGAAAGCCGCGACCGGGGCGGCGCGATGGTGTCGTTGGTGGAAACCTACCGCGAGGCCGGTTTCGATCCTGCAACCTCCGAACTGCCGGACCATTTGCCTGTCTTGCTAGAATTCCTGTCCACGCAGTCCCCTGCTGTGGCGCAGGAGACGCTGGCGGACGCGGCTCATATTTTTGAGGCCCTCAACGCGCGGTTGGTGCGTCGGGAAAGCCCCTATGGAGCCGTGTTCGCCAGCCTTCTTCAGCTTGCCGGTGGAACCGCCGACAAAGAGGCCGTCGCAGAAATGCTGGCGCAACCTGATGATGATCCCACCGATCTGGAGGCCTTGGACGAGGTTTGGGAGGAAAGCGAAGTGCTGTTTGGTCCCGATCCGAATGCAGGCTGTCCACAAGCGCGCGAAATGCTTGCTCAGATGGATCTTCCAGTGAACCCGGCCCCGTCGGCAAACCCCACACCGCGTCACGCGGCCGAATAGGGAGAGAAAGATATGTTTCAGAACCTTGATATCGACTTCATCATCTTTGGCATCATGCCATACGCCGCGTTGACGATCCTCGTCGTGGGCTCCATCGCCCGTTATGACCGCGATCAATACACTTGGAAAAGCTCCTCGAGCCAGCTTTTGCGTCGCAGGCAGCTGATGTGGGGGTCAATCCTGTTCCATGTGGGGATCATCACAGTTTTCTTCGGGCATCTGATTGGCCTGTTCACCCCGGTCTGGGTGCTAGATGCGCTTGGCATCCCCTATGCGCTGAAGCAGTGGATGGCCGTCATCATAGGTGGCCCCGCTGGCGTTGCCGCCTTGATCGGCGGGACGTTACTTTTGCACCGCCGCCTGACCGAACCGCGTATCCGCGCCACGTCCAGCTGGATGGATATTATCATCATGGTGCTGATCTGGTGGCAATTGGCCATCGGCCTGCTCACCATTACCCAAACCCTCCAACATATGGACGGCTCGGAAATGGTGCGTTTCATGACTTGGTCGCAAAGCATCGTGACATGGAACATCAATGCGTGGACCGACGTAGTGGATGTCCACTGGCTCTACCGCTTGCACATCTTCTTGGGGCTGATCATCACCGCGCTCTTCCCATTCTCGCGGTTGGTGCACATGGTTTCGGGCTTTGCAACGCCGGTGAAATACCTGCTGCGCCCCGGCTACCAGATCGTGCGGTCACGCCGTTCCAAAGCTCTGCCGGCACGCAGCGCTCCCAAAACCACACCAGCGGAGTAAGCCAGATGAACTCAGCCCTCTTCCCTGACCTGATTGTCAATGGCGAGACGGTGCCGCACACGTTGGTGGCGTCCGAGACCCAAAACCATGATGCCCCGGCTGGAAAGCCGGGCATCGCCTGGCGCAAGGCCGCCAATGCCGTCGCAATCCGCACCCTGTTGCTGCAAGAGGCCCGCGCGCGTGCGCTTGTTGCTGAGCGTCAAGAGGTTGCTCCGGGCAAGTTTGAAACCGACGAAGAGGCCCAGATCAGGGGCCTTCTAGAAAGCGTCGTTGATCCCGACGTGCCTGACGATGACGCGATCTATGCGGAATGGAAAAAAGACCCCAGCCGTTTTCATGCACCACCCCTATGGGAAGTTTCTCATATTTTGTGTGCCTGTGACCCGCGCGATGAAGAGGCCAAGCGCGACGCCATGCACCGTGCCGAAAGCCTGATCGCAGTGGCAAGCAAAGACGCCAAAGCATTTTCCGCCGTTGCCATGCGCGAAAGCGATTGCGGATCGAAGTCATCTGGCGGTGCGCTGGGCCAGCTTGGGCCAGGCGATACCGTGCCCGAGTTTGAAGCCGTCCTGCGAAGCCTAGACGAAGGCGAGATCACGCCAGAACCGATCCTGACGCGTCACGGCTGGCACATCGTGCGTATGGATGCCGTCGCTTTGGGTGGGGTCCTGCCATTTGACGCGGTGAAGCCAAAGATCGCAGACGCCATGGAAAAAGCGTCATGGGCCCGACAAGCCCAGAAGTTTGTCCAGAAACTGGTCGCGTCCGCGGAAATATCCGGCGCGGACCTTGAGGCTAAATAGCCCCCGAAGGGAAAGAAGATGGGTAAGTTCAATCGACATTTGAGCCGGGGCCAATGCCTTGAACCCACGCAGGCGTCGTTGCTGGGTGAGCCACTGGAGTTTATCCACGAAGACCACCTTCGTGAGCGGCAAATCTGTACGTTGTTGGATCAGATTGCTCAGGGCGAAACATCCGACGACGCAGTCCTGTCAAGCGTTTTGGGATTTCTGAATACAGAGTTGCCTTTGCACCTAAAGGACGAGGAAGAAGACCTTTTCCCTCTTCTTCGTCGTCGTTGCGAAGCCGAGGACGAAATCGGACGGGTCATCACCAAGCTGCATGCCGATCACACCCATGCCGGGGAGGATACCCCGAAGGTTATTCAACTTCTTGAAGGTCTCCGAACGACGTCACGTCTGCCGTCCTGGAAAGAGTGCGAGGTTCTAAAGGCCTTTGCGTCCCATGCGCGCCGTCACCTGATCCTTGAGAACGCGATTATTCTGCCGTTCGCGCGATTGCGGCTGACAGAAACCGATCTTCACACCCTTCACATCCGGATGTGCCAACGACGCGGGCTCAATAACCTGATGGAGGCCAAAGATGACAGCTAAACCGGTTCAAGGAAAGGTTTGCCGGGCCGAAGCATGGGGGGATACAAGTTGATGTTGGCTGATCTCTTGGCAAGAAATGCGGATTGGGCCAATGCTCAGGTCACGCAAGAACCGGACTATTTTTCAGGCTTGGCCGCACAACAGGCGCCTGAGTTCTTCTGGATCGGGTGTTCGGACAGCCGCGTGCCTGCCAATGTTGTCGCGGGCCTCGATCCAGGCGAGGTTTTTGTGCATCGCAACGTGGCCAATGTCATCCATTCGGCTGACCTGAACATGCTCTCGGCCCTCGAATTTGCCGTCGAAGCCTTGAAGGTCCGTGAGGTTATCGTTTGCGGGCATTATGGCTGCGGTGGGGTGAAAGCTGCGACCGAGGATTTCCCACATGGCCTTGCCGACCACTGGCTGGAACCGATCCGCCGACTGGCCCGCGCCTATGCTGTTGATCTGGCTCAGCTTGAGGATCCCGAGGCGCAGCGCGACAAGCTGGCGGAACTGAACGTGGTTGAAGGGGTGCGCCGTGTGGCCGAGACCCCGATCATCCAGAAAGCATGGCGGGCAGGGGCTCAAGTCCGCATCCATGGTCTGATTTATGGGCTGAAAGACGGACAGTTGAGCGATCTTGATTGTACCATCGGCCCCGGACATTTCAACGCAAAGGACACAGCATGACCATCTTAGAGCCGCGTCTCAATCAAGGTTGTGGCTGTGACAGTCTGGGCGGCGAGACCCTGATCAGTATTGATCAGGCTCTGATCCAGATTGCGCGGGCGGCTGCACCGATCGACAGAACACAGACCATCGCGCTGCAAGATGCGGTTGGGCGCGTGTTGCTGGATGTGGTGCGCGCGCGAGGGATGGTGCCGCCTTTCAACAACGCGGCCATGGACGGCTACGCGATTCATACCGATGATCTGGAGGGTGATGGCCCTTGGGATCTACCGGTCCGCGATCGTATCCCCGCTGGCCAAGCGGCAGGCGCTGCATTGGTGCGCAACGCTGCTGTGCAGATATTCACCGGAGCACCGGTTCCCGACGGTGCCAACGCTGTGGTGATGCAAGAACACGTGGAACGACACGCCGAAGGCATCCGCCTTGGCAAAGCTGTGCAGCCTGGTGCGCATATCCGGTCAGCGGGCGAAGACATGACGGCAGGCAAGATCATCGTTCCGGCGGGCCGCGCTCTGACAGCGCGTGACATTGCGGCCTGCGCTGCGGCAGGGCACGACAGTGTCAAAGTACGTGACTGCTTGCGTGTCGCTCTGCTGGTCACCGGCAACGAACTTCGTCAATCGGGGCGAGCGCGCGGGGCCGCCTGCATCTGGGATGTGAACACGCCGATGCTGCAAGCTGCCATCGCATCCCCTTCGGTGCAGGTTTGCGAGGTACAGCATGCCGCCGACACACGGGACGCTTTGCGCGCGCAATTGTCGGAGCTCTCCCAAAAGGTCGATCTGATCGTCACAACAGGGGGTGTTTCAGTTGGCGAAGAAGACCATGTCAAACCCGCGCTATCTGATTTGAATGCGAGGGTAACCTTCAGCGGTGTCGCGCTGAAGCCCGGCAAGCCGGTGTCGTTCGGCCAGCTTGATGGAACCTACTGGCTGGGCTTGCCCGGCAACCCGCTGTCAGCCTTGGTGACATGGCACTTGTTTGGAAAGGCACTGATCCAAGCCCTGACCGGTCAAGTCGCAAAATCCGCGCCTCGGCGTCACGTCGTGCTGTCGTGTGCTTTGCAACATAAGCCGGGACGCTGCGAGATGCGGCTTGCGCGGATTGTCGGCCATGATGCGCTGGGTCGCGACGTTGCTGACTTTGCCGATGCAACCCATTCGGGCCGTGTCTCAACGCTTCCTGAGATGGACGGGATGCTTCTTGTCCCTGCCGAGGCTGACATGCTGCCCGAAGGGGCGCTGGTCGAATTCACTCCTTTCTAGCGTTAGAGGGCACAGAGCCATGAGAATTGCGTACACAATGGCCCCAGGGAAGGGCGACGTTAACTTCCTTCTGTTCAAACTCGCCAAACGTTTTGCCGCGCAGGGCATCCAATGTCGCGGGACCGTTCAAATCAATACGGATCGCACCGAAGGCCCATGCGATATGGATGTGCAAGTTCTGCCAGATGGCCCGGTGCTGCGCATTTCGCAAAACCTTGGTCGCGATGCGAAAGGATGCAGGCTTGATCCGTCTGTTCTTGAAACCGCTGTCGGCCATGTCGCGGCATCCTTGGACGATGCGGCTGATGTTCTGATCATCAATAAGTTTGGCAAGCACGAGGCCGACGGTCGCGGTTTTCGCGACGTGATCGCGCGCGCAATCGAGCGTGAGATTCCTATCTTGATCGGTATCAACGCGATGAACCGTGATGCATTTATGGAGTTTGTCGGAGGTCTCGCCATGCAAGTGCCACCCGATTTAGATGCCCTAAGCGACTGGTTCAAAAATGGGCTAAGCCAGACTGGCGAATTGTGTGGCTGTCCATAGCCTGCCATGCGCCAACCGCACAAAGCCAGATGTTTGAACGGCTGCTCTCTTTGTGGGCGCTTGCCTTTGTTCAGACGCGGGAATTCCTACTTTGCTCTTTCGTTGATTATGCGTTCTCACCACGTAATGCGGCCTCTCTGACCAGAGACCGCTGCGGGACTTGAAGCGCTGTCTTCGACACAGATGCCCGTTGTGGGTACGACACAAGGTTGCTGACCGATCACATGTGTCGGGGAACAGGGGACGTCATTTGGCTCGCATCTTTTCGTGGGCCGATCCCGCCGACGCGGCTGCAATGTATCACATTTGACCCATGATGCGGATATCCCAAAGAACGGGTTCTTGAATTCAGGACTATCGTAGCCTTTCGTCATTAAGCTTGTCCTTGCTATCGCCCGATGACCAATTGCACGCCACAAAGACGCAGTGGACAGCCGTCTGGGCTCTTTTGCTTGCGGCATTCATCACGCTGCTGGATGTCACGGTGGTCAAGCTCGCGGTGCCGAGCATCGCGGGCGATCTGCAAGCGACGGATGTGCAATCGCAGTGAGTCTTGTTGGCTTATCTTGTGCCGTTTGCGGTGCTCCTTCTGCCACTTGGCCGGTTTGGGGATGCCTTGGGACGACGCCGGTTGTTCCTCTTTGGTGTCGTGGGGTTTGCATTTGGCGGGCTGGCTGCGGGAACGGCGCAGAACATGACAGTCTTGATTTCAGCGCGTGTCCTTCAGGGTGTTGGAGCCGCGACAATGATGCCTCAGGTCCTGGCCTTGACACACGTCATCTTGCCACCTCACCAGCAGTGGCGTGCCGTGGGCTACTTCGGTATGGTCAGCGGGTTGGGCGCTGTCGCGGGACCGATCGTTGGTGGAGCAGCCTGTCTGTCGATCTGTTTGGCAATTGCTGCCATCGACCCTGCTGAGGTCCGGCCTGTTTCTACTGCGTGCGTCCATGATCCTGTTTGTCTTTTCCGGCATCGCAGGCGTTCCTTTTCTGTTGTCGATTGTTTTGCAAACCGGACCTCAACTTTCGCCGGGAGAAGTCGCAATGGCGCTTGCCGCGCATCCGATCTTTGCGGTGGCAGGGGCGGCTGTCGCGGGGCGGTGGACCTCGGCAAATCCGTGGACGCTGCCGGGCCTGGGATCGGTCCTGGCCTGCACGGGCACCGCGCTGATCGTTCTCGCATTCGCACAAGCTGGCGATGACATTGCTGCGCTGGCTTTGTTGGCACCGCTCGCTCTTGTCGGGTTTGGCATGGGGCTAAGCAACGTCGCACTGATGTCAGGCGCACTTGCTCTTGTATCAAATGACGTTGCCGGGGCCGCGTCCGGTTTGCTCCAGACAGGGCAGCAGATCGGCGTCACGCTTAGCATCGCAATTATCGGCGGTATTTACTTAGGCACCGCAGCGGAAACGACCGTAGCGGCGGCGACAATGGCGCCTCTGTTTCCGATCGTGGTCTTTGCAACGGCTGGTCTTTTATGCGGATTGGCCGCTTGTGCACCATCTCGCTAGAGGACGCCCAAGGTCACAAGGCCGCGACGTTCCGAAAGGCAGGCTGGTTCTTTTTCGCCTAACTGATATCACTAGCGCATCCAGCAGAGGCCGGTCCCATGACATCACCACAAAACGTTGGGCAGGATTTGGCCCGAGCGATTGCCGAATTTACGCGCTTGCCCGCGATGTCCGACAGCACAGCAACAATCACCTATGACAGGTTGGGCCAGTTTGTCTCTGACTTGAGGACGCATCTGGAGAGACCGCAGGTTATTGGCGTTTTCGGTTCGCCCGGTATTGCGATGGCTGCGAGTGCTGTCGCTTGCGTTGTCCATGGCCGCCCGTTTGTCCATCTCGACCCGGCCATGCCGCAGATGGTGCTGCATAACATCGTTTCGGAATTGCAGGTCAGTTTGATAATCACCTGCGAGCCAGCGGCGCCCGGCCAGTTGCCAGCTAATTGCAGGGCGATTGATGCCAATGACCTGCTGAAACGCCCACCTGCCGATTACGCGTCTCTCACAGCCGGATGCACTCTACCAGATGATCCGATTTATCTTGTGGCGACCTCTGGCACCACGGGGCGACCCAAGTGCATTCCTGTCTCCCAGGATGCGGCTTTCTTGTCTTATGAATGGCGCGATGCGTTCACGCCCTACAGCCCCGGTATGCGGGTCGGGATTTATATTTTCGCAATCTGGGAGATGTTCCGCCCGCTGCGCAAGGGCGCGAACCTGTGGTTCCCCGATGCCACCACCTTGTTTGCGCCGGGCAAGTTGGCGGATTTTCTCATCGACAATGATATTGACGAGATGCTGTTCACACCGTCGTTTTATGACACATTCCTGAACGCGTTAGACGACGACAGGGCCAAGAACCTACCCCTCAAAAGGGTCGTCCTGAACGGTGAAGTGGTCAGCGACGATCTGATTATCGGCTCATTGGCAAAGCTGCCTGATGTCGCTTTGTGGAACCTGTATAGCATCTGTGAAACGCATGACGTCTGTATGTCCCGTCTGACGGAACCTGCTGGGGATGCGCCTGCATCTGTTGGTATTCCGATGGAACATTTGCGTGCGGTCATACTGGATAACAACGATGTACCATGCTTGCCCGGCACCTCGGGCCAGCTTCATTTTGAGGGTCCGAGGATGCTTGGCCCCGGCTACGTAAACCGCCCGGAGGAAACCCGTCTGCGGTTTCGGGACCTGATCATTGATGGACGCGCTGCGCGGCTCTATGACACCGGCGATCAGGCGTGGGTTGATGAAACGGGCGCCCTGCATATCGAGGGGCGGATTGCGCATATGTTGAAGCTGCGTGGCTTCTCCATTCAGACCAGAGAGCTCACCGATACGATGCGCGACAGGTTAGCGTTTTCCAGTGCCGCCCCGTGGGTGGCCGAGGTTGGCGCGCGGGGGCCGTCGCTTATCTTCTATTTCGCGGCTGACACAGCACAAGCGCGAAGCAACGCTGAAAGCTGGGGACTTGTGGCTGGTGCAAACAAAATGCCCCCAAGCCTCGCCGCTGATCTGCGCGCCGTATTGCCTGCCTATTGCGTGCCGTCATTTCTGGTGCAGATGGATGCGATCCCCCTGCATCCGGTCTCGGGCAAGGCAGACATGCGCGCTCTGCCAGCCGTCGAGGCGGAAACCCTAACCGCAGAGGCAACAGAAGATGCTGTTGTCGCCGCTGCGGCTTTGGCGATGTCATGTGCAGCCTCCGATATTGATCCTGCGCTCAGCTTTCATGATCAGGGCGGTGATTCCCTGATGTGTGTGACGCTGATGCTGGAGCTTGAAAAGACCTATGGCATGCCCATTGATTTCGATCTTGCGATGAATGTGCCGCTGCATCGGCTTGATCAGTTAATGACCCAAGAAGCCGATGCGCCCGCGCCTGTTGAGGATTTCGACAGACCCGGCATTCTGGTGACCGGTGTGACGGGGTTTTTGGGCGGGCATGTCTTGGCAAAAGCCGCACGTGATCTGCCAGAAGGCCATGTCGTCTATTGTCTTGTCAGAGACAAAAATCGCGGGGCGCGTGACCGTTTGAATGAAGTGGCGCGCTCCCATGGGGTCCCTCAGGATCGGTATGTCATTGTGCATGGCACTCTTGACGCAGTGCAGTTTGCGCTTGAACCCGATGCCTATGCAGCACTTGCCCGGTCTGTGACGAAGGTGGTGCATTGTGCGGCAATGGTAAACCTCGCCATCGGACGCAAGGATATGCTGGACTGGTCCGCACGCGGCATGGACACCGTGCTTGGTTTTTGTGCCGACGCGCACGCTGACCTGCGTTTTACATCATCGAGTGCCGTGTTCCCCGATCAAGGCGGCCCTTGGCCAGAAGCACCCACAACGGTTTGGGACGGATGCACCGGCTATGGCGCGGCAAAGATCGCGGCAGAACAGGCCATTCAAGCCTCGGGTGTGTGCGCAGCCATTGTGCGTCTGCCGTCTCTCTATGATTTGGACGCGCCGAACTCGCGTGATATCTACGAGATCATTATGGAAGCGTCCCTGCGCGCTGGATATATGCCGCACGCGCTGGAGTTTCCTATGACCGATGTCACGGCGGCGGCGGCATTTCTGCTGGGCGATATTACGACTTCCGGCGGCGCAATATACAACCTGATGGGCGACAAACGGATCATTCCCCAGGACCTCACTGCATTGATGCCAAAGGACTGGTTGGCGAAAGCAGATCTGCCTGAGGGTATTTCCAAGGTGATTGCAGAGTTCCCTGATACTTTGTGCGCAAATTCAGTCTTTGTGAACACAGCGGCCCGCGCCGCTTGGGCACAGATCGACAGCAGACCATTTGAGGCAATTAGCGACGCAAAAACCCTACTGGCGCGTCGTGCGCAGAATTACCAGAGGGATCCAGAGTTGACCTGATAGTCTTCCATCGTCAATGCGCGGGCAGCATCGCTCGCCAAAAACGCAGCCAATTCGGCAATCTCGGATGGTTGGACAAGCTGGTTTTGAGGGTTCGACTTGGCATATTCTGCACGGACGTGTTCCAGTGTCTGCCCTGTTGATTGCATGTCAGCGTCGATAAAGCGCTTGAGCATTTCGGTCTCAACCCATGTCGGGCTGATGGAGACACAGGTGATCCCATGCGCCGCCCCCTCCAGACTGACACAACGGCCCAACCCCAAAAGCCCTGCCTTGGATGTGCAATAGGCGGCATTGTTAGGCATCCCGTGATGGGCCGCCACGGAGGCTAAATTGATGATGCGCCCCCACTGACCGCGTTTCATATGGGGCATCACAGCCCGTATCATACGGAATGTGCCACTGAGATTGATGTCGATATGGTCTTCCCAGATCTGGTCGGGATGTTCGATTACTGCGGCCTCTTCATAGACACCGGCAGCATTTACCAGAATATCAACACCGCCCCGCGTGGTCACAACATGGTCGACAAAAGCGTCGATACTGTCACGTGACCGGACGTCGAGTGCGGCCGCATGAATGCGATCCGCGTCTGCTCCAAGTATGCGCTGCACATAATCCGCATTGCCTGCACTGCGTGTGCCAACAAAAACGGCTGTTCCGTCCTGTGCAAACCTGCGTGCAATCGCAAGCCCCATCCCTGACAGCCCACCTGTTATGATCGCTGTTCTGTGCTTTGCTTTCATGCTGCGCGGCCTCTAAAAATTGTTCCGGTTTTGCATGCTACTTGTGGGATTTCCGGGGCTGCAATACCAGATGTTTTTCAAGCTGCGTTTGCGCGCCGCTACGCTTTCAGCATTCAGAGCTTTTGCCGGTCGCCTGTCTGAAATCTCTTCGCTGTGGTCCAAGCATGACCTGAAACCATCCAACTAACGTCTCAAGATCCCGGGCAAATCCAACCCCTTTTCGCGCGCGCATTGTAACGCGTCTTCATATCCCGCGTCTGCATGGCGCATGACACCCGTCGCTGGATCATTCCAAAGCACGTTCGCAATGCGCCGATCTGCATCCTCTGAACCGTCACAGCAAATTACCATTCCAGAATGCTGAGAAAAACCCATGCCGACGCCACCACCGTGATGCAACGAAACCCACGTGGCGCCTCCTGCAACGTTCAGCATCGCATTAAGCAATGGCCAGTCTGAAACGGCGTCAGAGCCGTCTTTCATAGCTTCTGTTTCGCGGTTGGGCGACGCGACGGAGCCGCTATCAAGGTGGTCCCGGCCAATCACGACCGGTGCCGAGAGTTCGCTAGTGCGCACCATCTCGTTGAACGCCAGACCCAGCTTGTGGCGCAGCCCCAGACCAACCCAGCAGATGCGTGCGGGCAGACCTTGAAACTCGATCCTGTCGCGGGCCATGTCCAGCCAGTTGTGCAGATGCGGATCGTCGATAAGCTCTTTGACCTTAGCGTCGGTTTTGTAGATGTCCTCGGGGTCGCCCGACAGCGCGCACCAGCGGAAGGGCCCGATCCCACGGCAAAAAAGCGGTCGGATATAGGCGGGCACAAAACCCGGGAAGGCGAAGGCATTTTCAAGACCTTCTTCCTGTGCCACTTGCCGGATGTTGTTGCCGTAATCCAGCGTCGGAACGCCCTTGTTCCAGAAATCGACCATCGCCGCGACTTGGGTTTTCATCGACGCGCGGGCTGCTTTTTCAACCGCCTTTGGGTCGCTTTCCTGCTTGTCACGCCACTGGGCCACGGACCAGCCCTGAGGCAGATACCCGTGGATCGGGTCATGCGCCGAGGTCTGATCGGTTACCAAATCGGGGGTCACGCCGCGTTTCACCAAGTCCGGAAAGACATCTGCGGCGTTGCCAATCAAGGCAACGGATTTCGCTTCACCAGCGGCCGTCCAAGCCTCGATCATAGACAGCGCCTCGTCCAGATCCTTGGTCTTCTCATCGACGTAGCGCGTCCTGAGGCGGAAATCTGCACGCGTCTCATCGCATTCGACAGCCAGACAGCATGCTCCTGCCATGACAGCAGCCAGAGGCTGCGCACCGCCCATACCGCCGAGGCCGCCGGTCAAAATCCAACGCCCTTTCAAATTGCCATCGTAATGTTGGCGCCCGGCTTCCATGAAGGTCTCGTAGGTGCCTTGCACGATGCCTTGTGTGCCGATGTAAATCCAGGATCCGGCGGTCATCTGGCCATACATCGCAAGCCCCTTCTTATCGAGCTCGTTGAAATGATCCCAATTGGCCCAGTTGGGAACAAGGTTTGAGTTGGCGATCAAAACACGTGGCGCATCCTTGTGCGTGTTGAAAACGCCCACGGGCTTGCCGGACTGAACCAGCAGGGTTTGGGTCTCATCAAGGTTCTTGAGGGTCGCGACAATAGTGTCGAAATCTTCCCAAGTCCGTGCGGCACGTCCAATTCCGCCGTAGACCACAAGCTCGTGTGGGTTCTCGGCCACATCGGGATGCAGGTTGTTCATCAACATCCGCATCGGCGCTTCGGTCAGCCAGCTTTTCGCTGTGATCTCGGACCCGGTGGGAGGGTAGACATCGCGTTGGTTATGGCGAGGATTGGTCATGTATCGGGCCTCCAATCGGCGAGTGAGCAAAGAATGGTGTGTAGAAAGCCGCGCAATTTATCCGCTTTTTCAGTGTCATAGCCCCAAGGGGCAGCTTCGGAGCTAAGATAAGTGCTTTGAGCCAGTTCCATCTGGATCGCGTGGACCCCTTGGTTCGGTTGGCCATAGTGGCGCGTGGTCCATCCCCCTTTGAAACGCCCATTGAGCACCGACGAAAAATCTGGCGTGCTTTGGCAGATGTCCTGCACCGTGCGTTCGATTGAGGGCGCGCAGGATCGGCTCTCGAAAGTGCCAATGTTGACGTCGGGCAAAGTGCCATCGAAGAGGTGCGAGATCCGGCTTCGGATCGAATGGCAATCATACAAGATAACGTGGCCATGATACGCTTTCACCCGTTCCAGTTCTGACTGAAGCGCCGAGTGATAGGGCCTATGATATGACGCGACCCGGCCCGGAACATCGTCTGCGCTTGGCGGGTCATTCCAAATGATCCGGCCGTCGAAATCTGTGGCTGGAACCAATGTCGTTGTATTCTGACCGGGATAGAGGCTGGCGCCCGCCGGGTCCCGATTGGCATCAATCACATAGCGGTGGAAATTTGCACGGACGGTTGTCGCGCCCTCAAGCAGACCTTCATAAAGTAAGTCTACATGCCAGTCCGCGTCAGCGCGCGCGTGACCCGTCTCATTGAGCTTTGAGGCAATATCGGTCGGTATGAACATGCCAGTATGAGGCAGGCCCAGCACAACAGCACTGTCACCTTGAGTAACGGTGACCGGGGTCATGCCGCGTCTCCTTTGACGAAGCCGGGCAGATCGACCGATGCCGACAAGGTGCCGGTCGCAACCAACGCGCTGGCCGCCTCAATGCTGGGCGCCATGTAACGGTCCTCTACAACTGCAGGCACGTCGGCACGCAGGACACGCATCGCGGCTTTGAGAGGTTCGCTTGTCTCAAGCGGCGCCCGGAATTCAATTCCTTGCGCTCCGCACATCGCCTCTACGCCAAGGATCACATTCAGATTCTTATTCATCCGCTCCAGCCTGCGCGCGGCATGTGCCGCCATACTGACGTGATCTTCCTGATTGGCAGAGGTGGGCGTGCTGTCAGTCGTGCAAGGGTTGGCAAGGTGTTTGTTTTCACTCATCAGCGCAGCCGTCGTGACCTCGGCAATCATCAGACCGGAATTGAGCCCGGGATCCGGCGTCAGAAACGGTGGCAAATCGAAGGACAATGTGGGGTCCACCATCAATGCGACGCGCCGTTGCGCAATCGCCCCGATCTCTGACAGAGCGACGGCGATTTGGTCGGCGGCAAAACCGACAGGCTCTGCGTGGAAATTTCCACCCGATACAATCAGGTTGTCATCTACCAGCACCAATGGGTTGTCGGTCACCGCGTTTGCTTCGATCTCCAACGTGCGCCCTGCGAAATGAAGAAGATCCATCGCCGCTCCTGTCACCTGAGGTTGGCAGCGGATACAGTACGGATCTTGAACCCGGGTATCTCCATCGCGGTGGCTCTCGCGAATTTCCGAGCCCTCCATCAAGGCGCGTTGAGCCTGCGCGACCGCAATTTGGCCGGGATGACCGCGCAATGTGTGGATCGCCTGCTGTAGCGGGGCCGTGGATCCCATGATGGCATCTGTCGACAAGGCACAGGTCAAAACCGACGTCGCGGCATTGCGCCATGCGCCCCATAGCCCGACCAAGGCACAAGCCGTCGAAAACTGCGTGCCATTGATCAAGGCGAGACCTTCTTTCGCGCCCAAGACGATGGGCTTGAGACCGGCTTTTTTCAGGGCGTCGCCTGCGGGCATCCTGACGCCATTCAGTGTCGCTTCACCCTCTCCGATCATTGCGGCCGCCATATGGGCGAGGGGCGCCAGATCGCCAGAAGCACCGACCGAGCCTTGATCAGGAATAAAGGGCAAGACACCTTTGGCAAGCATGTCCTCAATGATCTGGATCGTACGCATGGCGACACCGGACGCGCCGCGCCCCAGTGACAGTAGCTTGAGTACCATCATCAACCGGGTGGTGGCATCATCCAGCGCCTCGCCCACACCGCAGCAATGCGACAGGATCAGGTTACGCTGCAGGGTTGCGACATCATTCGCCGCGATCTTGACACTGGCCAGTTTCCCAAACCCGGTATTGACGCCATAGATCGCCTTCTCCCCCGCTGCGGCCTTAGTGACCATCGCATGCGCCGCTGCAATTCCATCGTGAAAAGCCGGATCAAGCCGAACGTTGGAACTGCCCGCCCAGATGTCTTGTAGTTGCGCGAGGGTCGCAGTGCCGGGTGTGAGGATGATCATTATAAAACGCCCCTGAAAATGCGCGTGTGAAGGGGATTGAAGCCCATCCGATAAGACAGTTCCGCAGGATGTGCCGCGTCCCAAACACACAGATCAGCACGATAACCGGGCGCAATGCGACCACGGTTCTTTAATCCAAGCGCTTGGGCCGCATGGGCCGTCATACCCAGCAAGGCCTCTAGCGGCGTCATGCGGAAAAGCGTGCAGGCCATGTTCATTATCAAAAGAGGTGACGTCAGAGGGGACGAGCCGGGATTGCAATCCGTCGCCAAAGCAATCGGAACGCCGTGGTCCCGGAAGGCCTGGATCGGCGGCAACTGCGTCTCGCGCAGGGTGTAGAATGCGCCTGGCAGAACTGTTGCGACTGTGCCGGAGCCCGCAAGCGCTTTTGCGTCGGCATTCGTCGCATACTCGAGGTGATCAGCGCTCAGAGCGCCGTATTCAGCGGCCAACCGGGTGCCGCCAATGTTTGAAAGCTGCTCGGCGTGTAGTTTGACCGGCAGGCCCAACTGCACGGCCTCATCAAAAACACGCCGGATTTGCTTGGTGTCAAAGGCAATCCCTTCGCAAAACCCGTCTACGGCATCGACCAAACAGTCTGAATGTGCGGCGTGAAGGGCAGGGATGCAGACATCATCTATATATGCATCTGGCGTTTTCTTATACTCAGGTGGCACAGCATGCGCGCCAAGGAAACTGGTGCGTATTTGGACGGATCTTTCCTGTGCGATCCGGCGCGCGACCCGCAGCATCTTCAGCTCTGTGTCGTTGTCCAGACCGTAGCCTGACTTCACCTCGATCACGGTGACGCCTTCGGAAAGAAGCGTGTCCACTCTGCGAAGCGCATCTTCGAGAAGGGCGGTTTCGTCCGCGCGCCGTGTGGCGGCTACCGTGGATAGAATGCCGCCGCCAGCCCGGGCCACTTCCTCATAGCTGGCACCATTCAAGCGCAACTCGAACTCCGCGGCACGGTTACCTCCGAACACGATATGTGTGTGACAGTCGATCAACGCCGGCGTCACAAGCCGCCCACCTAAATCATGTGTCTCTGCGGACTGATATTCGGGTGGAATGCCCCCAGCTGGTCCCACCCACGCAATCTGCGCGCCATCAAGTGCGATTGCCCCATTTTCAATCAAGCCATAGTCGCGATTGTCCCTCAGGGTCGTGAGATGTGCGTTTGTAAGAAGCATCAATCGACTCACTTGATTAGGGGTATGTTTAATGTTTTTATGTCTGCACATAATAATCTGTCAAGCGGAGCGAAACATGCAAACGATCTGGGCAGAGACAGCGCTCTTGCCGTCCGGCTGGGCCTCAAAGGTGCGCGTTGAGGTTGATGCGTCAGGTCGGATAGATGCGCTTGAAGTAGGCGCGCCAAAGGTTGGCAACCAAGTCGCATTGTTGCTTCCCGCGCCCGTCAATGTGCACAGCCACGGATTTCAACGCGCCATGGCGGGCCTGACGGAAGGTCGCGGCTCACATCGACAAGACAGCTTCTGGACGTGGCGCCAACTTATGTTCCGGTTTCTTGACCGGCTGACCCCCGAGCATATCGAGGCGATCACCGCATTGGCCCAAATGGAAATGCTGGAGGCTGGATACGGCGCGTCGGTGGAATTTCACTATCTCCACCACCAACCCGGCGGCGCGCATTATGACACTATCGCGGAAACGTCTCTTCGCATTCTATCTGCATCCGATCAAACTGGCATTGGGCTGTGTTTACTGCCGGTCCATTATCAATATGGCGGGTGTGATCAGCGAGACCTGACCGCCGGACAAATCCGGTTCGCAAATAATTTCGATCAGTTTCTGTCATTGGTCGATGCAGCAGCCGATGGTGTCAGGGCTTCATCGCTGGATACGAAAATCGGTGTCGCCCCTCATTCGCTTCGTGCCGTTGGGGTCGATCAGCTTCGTGCCTACAGTTCGGCTTTTGAACACGGCCCCATCCATATGCATCTGGCGGAACAGCGCGCAGAGGTCGAGGAAGTTGAAAGCCATTGGGGCGCACGTCCTGTCACTTGGGCCCTAGACAACATCGATCTGAATGAGCGCTGGTGTTTGATACATTGCACCCAGATGACGCCGGAAGAAACCGTTGCGCTTGCACGCTCAGGTGCAGTTGCAGGCTTGTGCCCAATAACCGAAAGCAGTTTGGGAGACGGTATTTTCGATGCGATCCGCTGGGTGGATAATGGCGGCACCTTTGCGGTTGGATCTGACAGCAACATCCGTATTTCGCTCAGCGAAGAACTCAGAACGCTCGACTACTCCCAGCGACTACGGGACGGAACGCGTGCGGCGCTTGCGTCCTCGGAGCAGTCCACCGGGCGGCGCATTTTCGAAGGGATCGTCGAAGGCGGTGCACAGGCCTCGGGCAGAGAAACGGGCAGCCTGGAAGTCGGATATTGGGCAGATATGCTTGCACTTGATACAAGTTCAGAATTCATGTGGGGCAGAGACCGGGACACGGCTCTCGACGCTTGGGTTTTTTCGGGCGACGACCGATTGGTGACCGATGTTTGGTCGGCCGGACGTCACATGGTAAAGGATGGCGCCCACACGCGTCGCAGCGAGATTGTCGCGGCATACAAAGACACGATTGACGAGCTTAGAGACGCACTATGACCGCACCGACATTCCGCAACTGGCAGAGCGTTCAAGAGGAAGTGCGTCGCCGCATTCATGCGCGCGAATGGCCTCCGGGGGAGTTGATACCGAATGAGGCCGACCTCGCGATGGAGTTTGGCTGTGCAAGAGCCACCGTGAACCGCGCGTTGCGGTCTCTGGCGGACAGTGGGCTGCTTGATCGTCGGCGCAAAGCCGGAACGCGCGTTGCCGCTCAGCCCGTGGCAAAAGCCACTTTGGATATCTCTGTCATCCGCAAGGAAGTGGAAGAGCGGGGCTGCAAATATGGCTACCAGTTGATCGAACGCAGCGAGGCTATCCCGCCTTTGGAGGTAAGTGGTTCGATGAGAACCCCAGCCGCCGGCACGCTGCTTCACGTGCGCGCACTTCATTTGGCCGACGATGCGGCCTACGCGCTGGAAGACAGGTGGATCAATACAACCGTTGTTCCGAAAGCCTTGTCCGAGGGCTTCGATCAGATCAGCGCAAACGAGTGGCTCATGGCGAATGCCCCCTACACTGGCGGCGAGATCGGATTTTCCGCTGTTCAGGCGACACCGGAAGAAGCAGATATGCTGCGTGTGTCAGAGCGCAGCGCACTCTTTGCCATAGACCGTCTGACTTGGGATCACACCGCATCCGTCACAAAAGTCCGACTGATCTATGCACCGGGCTATCAATTGCGAACAGTTTTGTAGCTGGCGCCTTTAAAGCATGTAGCAATGGCGCGCTTGCTAGATTTGGGCGCGTGAAGTTTTCGCACTTGCTGCGGCGGTTGATCCTGACACTCTAATCAGTTCACGCCTTGCTCTGGTGATAGTCTTGATAGTTTTGCTGGATCGCGATTTGGTCCACGATGAACTTGGCGTCGTGCCAGACCCCCCAAATGAAAGAGGAGCCTCTGCGGGACTGCCAAGGTAAGCCTACGAAGTAAAGACCCGGCACCTTCGAGACACCGCGTTGATGGATCGGTCTACCGCTCTCGTCCAGCGTGTCCGCGTGCAGCCAGCTGTAGTCAAATCGAAAACCGGTTGCCCAAATAATCGTGCCGATGCCACGCTCGGTCAGGTTCAGCGATCTGACCGGATCGGTGACACAGGTGGGATCAGCGGGGATTTGCCAGGCTTCGGGCTCTGGCGGCAGGTCAATCCCGGTGCGGCGCACATAGGCGTCTGCAGCTTCCAGAAGAGACAGATAGTTGGCATCGCCTGCGTCTATGTTGGTTTTGAGATCATCGGCAATGTGCAGGACCCCGTCCTCATATCCGCTGGTCATCCCTAAAAGCGTGATGCCCTGTTCAGCAAGTCGTCGAAAATCCACGGTCTTGCCGCCATGTGCGCCGCTCACGGCAATGGTCACATGTTCGGTCCCCGGCGCAGGGGTGTCCATGTTCCAGATGCCCAGTACACCAAGCCACCAGACGTTGTCACGCCCCCGATAGCGCCGTGGAGGGCGGTCGTGCGGGCCGATTGAGAAATAGACCTCACGTCCGGCATCATGCAATTCGGCCGCGATCTGGGAGCCGGATGACCCGCCTCCGACGATCAAAACAGCCCCCTCGGGCAAGGCCTGCGGGTTGCGGTAAGCGGTCGAGTGCATCTGCGTTACCTCCGCCGTGTCCGGCACGATCGACGGGATGGCCGGTTTTTGGAAGGGACCGGTGGCGCAGACGACATTGTGGGCATCAAACTCGCCCCGGGATGTGCGCACATGGAAACCTGCGCGACCCGGGTGTGGTGTGACCGCTTCAACGGTGACGCCGGTCCGGACCGGCGCGTCGATTATAAGGGCATAGTCTTCAAAATAGCGAGCGACGCTCTCCTTGTCGGGAAAGTCTTCGCCGTCACATGAAAAGGCCATTCCGGGAAAGCGGTCATGCCAGGCCGGACCATTTGCCTTCAAAGAATCCCACCGCTCCGACCGCCAGCGCTCTGCGATGCGACCCCGTTCGACAACCACGTGATCAATGCCAGCTGCACGCAGATGTTCACTGGTCGCAACACCGCCCTGACCTGCGCCGATAACAAGAGTGTCGATCTGTTCCATGGCAATCGCCTCTGTTGCTTTGTCCAACGTGCTATAGTGCGAGGGACGTCGAACCAATCAGTCATTTGCGAAGCAGTGGTTCTGCTTTGCCTAAGCAATGATAAGTTAACGGCACACTTTCTTTTAAGGGCAGGCGGTCGCACAATGTTGCGTGACGTTTCAGTGCCGACTCGCTCAAGGAGATGTGCCCATGCCCAAGGATCATGTCGACCCGATTGCCGCATTGCGCGATAACACGTCCGTGCCTTTCGAGCGTGCACGCGCCATGCCGACAGAGGTGTATACGTCGCCAACCTTCGTCGCAGCCGAGTTGGAGCATATCTTCAGCAAAGAGTGGTATTGTGTGGGGCGCGCAGATTCACTGTCGTCCCCGGGTGACTATGTATCCTGCGAACTTGCAGGCCAACCTATTGTCGTTCTGCGTGACGGTGAGGGTGCTCTGCGGGCGCTCAACAATGTCTGCCTGCACCGTATGTCGACCTTGCTGCACGGGCGGGGCAGCGCCAAGACCATCGTGTGTCCGTACCACGCCTGGACCTACAACCTTGACGGCAAACTGCGCGGCGCACCGGCGATGACGCAGAATGAAGGGTTCTGCAAGGATCACTACGCGCTCCCGCACATGCGGTGCGAAGAATGGTTAGGCTGGGTTTTTGTCTGCCTCGACCCCGATGCCGCGCCGGTCTGCGATCAGTTGGTAGAGGTCGCACAGATGATCTCTGGCTATGACATGACCAACTATTCCGAGGCGTTCTACGAAGAACACGTCTGGGATACCAACTGGAAAGTGCTGGCCGAGAATTTCATGGAAAGCTACCATCTGCCAGTTTGTCATGCAGGCACGATCGGGAGCCTGTCCAAGCTCGAAGACATGATCTGCCCCCCGGGCCGCCCTGCCTTCAACTACCACACAATTCTGAAAGATGAAGCGCTTCGCATTGCGATGGCGCATCCCACAAAGAATGACCGCTTGAAGGGAGAGGAACGGCGTATGACATATCTTCTGGCGCTTTATCCCAGCCTGATGATCACGCTTACGCCCGGCTATTTCTGGTATCTGTCCCTGCACCCCAAAGGGCCGGGTCAGGTCCACATTCGCTTCGGCGGTGGCATGTCCAACGATTTTGCCAATGATCCGGATACGAACGAGAACTTTGCACAGCTCAAGAGCCTTTTGGATGATGTGAATCTTGAGGATCGGGGTTGCACAGAGAAGGTCTATCGCGGCCTTTGCTCTGACGCGGCCACGCCGGGGCATCTGAGCCACTCGGAACGGCCGAACTATGATTTTGCGCAATATCTGATGGCCAAGATTGATGAAGGGCAGGCGGCTTGACATGACACATACCCGCATTCGCCCTTTCAACACCCGCGATACCTACCCCGAACAGGCGCTGGACAATGATCTGTGTCAGGCGGTTGTGACCCACGGGGGCAAAACGGTGTGGATGCGCGGTCAGTGTCCGCAGAACCTGGATGATGCCGTCAACCTCGACAGCCATGATCCTGTCGAACAGACCCACAAGGTGATGCAGAACATTCGCCAGTTGATCCAAGAGGCAGGCGGACAGATGGAGCATTTGGTGAAGGTGGTCGTCTACATCACCGATGTGCGCCACCGCGAAGCGGTTTACCGCACGATGGGCGAGTATATCCAAGGCGTGCATCCGGTTTCGACCGGTTTGGTGGTGCAGGCGCTGGCGCGGCCCGAATGGCTGGTGGAGATCGACGCCACAGCCGTGATCCCGGATTAGACCCATGACATTTTCCCTTGTCGCCCGATGCGCGGATACAGGCATGTTCGGCATGGCCATCTCGTCCTCCTCTCCTGCAGTTGCGGCGCGCTGTGCTTATGCGCGTGCTGGTGTTGGCGCGGTGGCCAGTCAAAATGTGACTGATCCAACGCTGGGGCCCAAGACATTGGACCGGATGGCGCAAGGCCTGTCTGCGCCGGAAGCCGTCAATGCTGTTGTGACAGACGCGGCCCATATGGAATACCGCCAGCTTCTTGCCATCGACACCGCTGGGCGTACGGCGATTCATTCGGGTGCAAATGTGCTGGGCAATTGGAACGAGGCGCAGGGACGCAACGTGGCCTCTGGTGGAAATTTGCTGGACAACACAGAGGTGCCCGCCGCCATTGTCGCAGGGTTTGAGACCGCGACAGGCCATCTGGGCGACCGCCTGATTGCCGCCATGTGCGCAGGTCTTGCTGCAGGCGGTGAAGCCGGGCCGGTTCATTCGGCGGGTCTCTTGTTGGTCGACAAGGTCACTTGGCCCGTGGCCGAACTGCGCTGCGACTGGACTGAAGACTGCCCCATCAAAGCGATTGCAACCGCATGGGATGTCTACAAACCTCAACTGGATGACTACGTGCGCCGCGCGCTCGACCCTTCAGAGGCCCCGTCCTACGGTGTGCCGGGCGACGCGTGACATCAGGCAGATGACCGAGACGGCGGGCTTTATCTGTGTAACCCTCGATCCGAATGAAGCCCCTTTCGGGCAAACTGGTAAGCGGGGACGCATGTGACGTGGAGCCTTCTCTGGCTCTGGGGTAGAAAACCTGATTTGCTGCATGCAGGTTCATGTCAAAGGAAGTACATTTGCCCCGCTTCACACTTCGGCAATTGGAGTATCTTGTCGCCGTTGGTGAGACAGGCAGCATCGCTCGGGCATCCGAGCGCCTGAATGTGTCCTCGCCTTCCATTTCAGCCGCGATCTCACAGTTGGAGGACGAACTCGGCATTTCTCTGTTTGTCCGGCAACACGCTCAAGGCCTGTCGATCACACAAGGTGGGCGCAAGGTGATTGATCAGGCAAAGCACGTCCTGAAAGAGGCCGCGACGATCGCCGACATTGCCTCAGACGTGTCCGGCACAGCACGTGGCCCTCTGGCTGTCGGATGCCTCATCACTTTCGCACAGCTCGTCTTGCCGCGCATGCGAGCCGGATATGAAGCGGCCTATCCAGATGTCCGCATAAATCAAACCGAGCTGAACCAGGCCGAGATCTTCAGCGCATTGCGCCGCTCCGATATTGATATCGCGCTGACCTACGATATGGATATCCCCACGGATCTGCAATTTACCGGACTTGTGCGCCTACGCCCTTTCGCATTGCTAAGTGCTACGCACAACCATGCGGACAAAGAAGAGATTGACATCAAAGACCTCGCTGATCTGCCAATGGTGCTGCTGGATCTGCCGATCAGCACGGATTACTTCCTTTCTCTGTTCGAAGCCGTCAAACAACGCCCCCGCATCGCCGAGCGCACGCGCGACATGGCAGTGATGCGGTCGATGGTCGGCAATGGTTTTGGCTATTCCATCGCCAATGTCCGACCGCAAAGCGATGTCTCCCCGGATGGGCTGCCACTGGTTTGCGTGCCCATTGCAGGCTCTGTGCGGCCTTTGCGCATGGGCTTGCTTACGACGCAGGGTGCGGAAAACTCTCGCACCGTGCGAACCTTCATGAATTTCGCCCGCGATCAGGTCGCCTGCGGTGCGCTTGAACCCATCGGCGGGGAGCCGTTGTAATGACGCTGTCACTGGACATTCTGGACCGGCTGATTGCGTTTGACACCGTCAGTCACCGGCCCAACCTTGATCTGATAGCCTATGTTGAGGATTTTCTGCGCGCGCGACAGTTTCGGGTCCACCGTATCCCCGATCTAACCGAGGAAAAAGCAGGCCTTTACGCAGAGATCGGCCCGCAGACGGACGGCGGCCTTCTTTTGTCAGCGCATTCCGACGTTGTCCCGGTGGAAGGCCAGGCATGGACCCGTCCACCCTTTCAGCTGACACGCAAGGGCGACCAGCTTTTCGGGCGTGGCACGACGGATATGAAGGGCTTTTTGGCCGAAATGCTGGCGACAGCGGATAGGGCGAGCGGAAAAGCCCTGAAAGCGCCGCTTAGGCTGCTGATCTCCTACGATGAAGAGATCGGCTGCGTTGGCATTGACCGCATGAAAGACCGCCTGAAACCTCTGTTGAAGCGCCCCGAACTGGCCATCGTTGGCGAACCGACCGAAATGCAAGTCGCGATAGGTCACAAGGGCAAGCGGGCTTATATGGCACGGATAACAGGTCAGGCAGGTCACTCTGCGTTGGCACCACGGCATGTCAGTGCACTGCATATTGCGGTGGACTTTGTCGCGGCCCTGCGCGCGTTGCAGGACGGGTTGGCACGAAACGGCAGCCGGGATGACAGCTATGACATTCCCTATACTACGATCCATGTGGGCCGGATGCACAGTGGCACCGCATTGAATATAGTGCCGGTTAGCGCCGAAGTGCTGTTCGAATTTCGACACCTCGCGGAAGATGATCCAGACCTTCTGGAGCGTAGGATCAGCGAAGCCGTCGATGCAGTGAAAGCGCCGTATTCCAAAGTTGCTGGCGTGAAACTGCAGCCCTTGGCCGCCTATCCGGGTTTGGCGACTGCAGCCACGAACGCGGCAGTAACCTCAGTGCAAAACTGGTCAGGTGGCAAAATCTGCAAAGTGGCCTTCGGCACAGAAGGCGGTTTTCTTTCAGACCTTGGCATTCCTACGGTTGTTTGCGGCCCCGGTTCGATGGCAGATCAGGGCCATAAGGCAGACGAATACATCTGCGAAGCGCAACTCACGAAATGCGCGCAAATGCTCACCAGAGCTCTCAAACACCTGCTTTAGAGGGAAGGCCGACATCATGGCGGCCCGCAGCGCTTAGTTTGTCTGATACCGACACGATACGCGTGCGAGAGAGAAGGCGTGGCCATTTTCTTGAAAGCTGCGGACTATCTGCCACTGTCCAGCTCAACCTCGCTGAAATCTCGAACAACTTGAACATCGATACCAATGGCACGGCTCCATCCTACGGCGTCTTCGGCAATTTCCGGTAAGTTGTCGGTCGGCTGCCGCAAGAGTATGCGCGAAATCCTCTCGGGATGATCTCGTGCAATCCTTCCGTAAATTTCGGCGTCGTGCTGACCGGTATCCCCGACGAGAACAAATTTCCGATCGGGTTGAGCGGCGAGGATGGTCTGGACTGCCGCGCCCTTGTGATCGCCGTGCGTGCCCGTCACGAATTGTGTTTGCGAGATGCCCAGATCGCGTAGGAACATGGGGCCGAGAGGAAGCCCATTCCTTTCGAACACACGATGAAGAAACGTATGCAGGTTCCAAGGGGACGACGACACGTAAAAGATCGGTGCGCCCCGCGAATGAAAGTGTTTGATCAGATCAATCGAGCCTGGAAAGACTTGCCGCGATGCAACACTACCCGTGATCGTGTTCCACAGGTTGATCACAAGGGAATATGCGCCGGTATGCATCATCGTATCGTCGATATCCGAGATCACGCCGGTTTCATCGTTATCCGGAACAAGAAAGACCTTGGCATGCGCGCTTGTGGTTTTGGCCGTTAACTCGACCGTCCCGTCCTCGGCAATCGCGTCGCGGGGGACAACAAGCTTGAAATAGCCTTCCTCGTCGCTTTCCACCGTGACGTCACCCGAAGCGATCGACACCGAGACGTCAGCCCGTTCATCGGTTGCAAAACGACGGAAAAATTCACGCGCACTTTGCCATTTATTGCTCTCATCGTGGTCGCGACGTTTCGGTGCCGCAGTCAGAATGCGACCACGAAGCACCACGCCCTCAGGCGTTTCATATCCGGCGTATGGCTCGATACGACAGGGCGCATCGCTTACGTTCTTGACGGCATCAATGCGCCGCTCGATGGGCTCCAGAATGCGAGCGAGAAAGAGTTTTACGGACATGACATCCCATTTGTTTGGAAGCGGATCACTCTGAACAACCTCCAACAGAAACAATGGTTCCGTTTCCGGATCGCAACTTCGTTCCGCTCGGATAGCTAAGGCAACACCGGTCTTGTAGACGCAGAATATGACCGACTGGGCGGGCTACAGCGCAGCTTTTGGTTGTAGAGCTGCAGGTTGGCTTAGGGCTGAAGGTAGACACCTTTCGTAGAACCCATATTCACAACTTGACCAAAATGCATGTCAGGTGTCGCCTAAAAATTAGTCGAAGGTGTTCGTGGCGTGAAAAATTATTTAGTCATAACAATAATTTTAAATACTAAGATCAAGTGCCTGTCGGCATCACATCTTAAATACCCGCTCCCCAACCGCACAGTTCTTCACGCGCCTATGAACCTGGCGGCCCTTCACCCGAGATAAACCACATCGGCCGGGTAGGAATGTTCGTCCACAAAATCTGCATTTCGCAAGTCATTCTCACGCGCGCGTTTGAGGGCGTCACGATGCGACAGACCATGAGTGTACCAACGCTCAACGAGGCGTCTTTCAAGTTCATCGTGCTCAACACGCAGGCTGACAGTCAGATCAAACGCGTTCTTTAGCTGAGCCCAGGGCGTGGTATTCAGCAATAGATAATTTCCCTCAATCAGAACGATCTGGGTGTC
Organism: Cognatishimia sp. MH4019; assembly: GCF_020177595.1. Classification (GTDB taxonomy): domain Bacteria; phylum Pseudomonadota; class Alphaproteobacteria; order Rhodobacterales; family Rhodobacteraceae; genus JAHTBL01. The sequence continues at coordinate 69,334 of NZ_JAHTBL010000008.1, forward strand.
AGGGCCGATCCGATCACCTGCGGGTATTGTCTTGTCCGCAGCCCTGTCGAAGGTCGGGACCGTCAAAACGGGCGTCTCGCGCAGATTTTGCACCAGATCGACGAAGCCCTGTGCATCAAAGGTCTCGGGCGCACCCTTGCGGTCGAGCAGGCCCAGATCGGAGAGTTCCGCATTATCCAAATGAAACCCGTCCATCGGCAGCACCATGGCGATCGCGCCCAAGTGTTCGGCAAGCTCTGCGGCCAAGGTGGATTTGCCAGATGCGGGCGGGCCCGCAATGGCAATCAGGCAGCGCGCAGCATTCGGCGAAAGACCCTCGATGCGACGCAGAAGTGTGTCGAAATCCGTGCCAGCCATCACGCGGACAAATAAGCTGATATCGCCGCGCGCGCGCCATCTTTCCAGATCATCCGCAACCAGCGATCAAAGGCTTGGGCAAAGCGATGATCATGGGCAAGATCGCCGTAGAATTGTGTCTGCTGCAGCCACGCGTTCGGGTTGGATTTCGCCGCGAGGGCAGCAGATGTGAGATCATCCCAAACCGGATCATTGGCTTCAATCTGCTCTCCGGTCTCGCGCGTGCCTTCGCACATGCGCGCCCAGAATGCCTCGACCAGCGCCAAGCCGTCGATGGACGCACCAGCCGCCAAAGCATCTCGCAAGATCGGCAGCACAAAGCCTGGGTGTCGGGAAGAGCCGTCAAAGGCCACGCGCCGCGTCGTATCCCGGATCAGCGGATTGGCAAAACGGCCTTCGATCAGCGCAAGATAATCCAGTGGGTCAACACCCTCCACGGCATCCACATGGGGCAGGATGCCGTCCGTTTCGACCTTATTGAAGAACGCAGCCACATCCGCATCGGCCATACAATCGGCAATCGTGGCAATGCCCAAAACCTGGCCGACATTTGCAAGAACCTGATGCCCTGCGTTCAACATGCGGATCTTCATGTTCTCGTAGGCGTGCACATTATCGGTGATGGTGACGCCAGCCTCCTCCCATGGGGGGCGCCCCGCGCAGAATCGGTCTTCCAGCACCCATTGGCGGTACTTCTCGTGGGTCACGGGGGCGGCGTCATCAATGCCCAATTGTTTGACGAAAGACAGCTCAGCGTCGCCCGTGGCCGGGACGATACAATCCACCATCGCGTTGGGAAAACAGGCCTCGCGGTCGATCCAATCTGCCAATTCCGGGTCGATCAGCTTGGCCAGACCGACAATGCTTTGGCGCAGCACAGCCCCATTGTTTTGCAGGTTGTCGCAGCATTGCCCGGTGAACGGCTTTATCCCGGCAGCCCGCCGCGCCGCATAGGCCGCAATCATCGCACCGAAGGCTGTAATCGGCTTTGCAGGATGATGCATATCGTGCTGGATGTCGGGATGATCTATGTCCAGTGCGCCGGTTTCGGTCTGGTAATACCCGCCCTCGGTCACGGTTAAAGAGACGATCCGGATCCGCGGGTCAGACATCGCTGTGATCAGCGCAGAATTACCAGGCTGAACCTCGATGAAGTCAATCATTGGGCCTGTGACCTCTACCGAGGTTCCTTTGGGATCAAGCTCAATCAGTGTCGTCAGACAGTCCTGCGCCAAAAGCCGTTCGCGCATCTTCGCATCACCCGACCGCACGCCAGCGCCGATAATCGCCCAATCATGTGCGAGGCCTTGCTCCATCAACTGGTGTAGATACCAGGCCTGATGGGCGCGGTGAAAATTGCCTAGACCGATATGCACAATGCCTGGGGTCAGTGCTGCATGGTCGTAACCCGGCACTTTGACGGTCGCCGGAAGCGTCCGCAGGGTTGCCTCGCTCAGCTTTGAGACGGCCGTATGTTCAGCCTGACCTGCCATCAGCTCATCCAATTCCCGCCATCGACATTGTAGGTCTGGGCCACGATGTAACGCGCCTCTTCAGAGGCCAGAAAGACCGCCATGCCGGTCAAGTCTTCTGCGGTGCCCATACGCCCATAAGGCACCGCTGCCCCCACTTCGCGTTTCTTCTGGCCGGGCTCTTTGCCCTCGTATTTTGCAAAGAGCGCGTCCACATGATCCCAATGCTCGCCATCGACGACACCGGGCGCGATGGCGTTGACGTTGATGCCATGCTTGATCAAATCCAGGCCTGCCGATTGGGTCAGGCTGATAATCGCGGCCTTGCTGGCGCAATAGACCGCAACCAAGCCTTCGCCTCTCCGTCCGGCCTGAGATGCCATGTTGATGATCCGCCCGCCATTGCCTTGCGCGATCATCTGCCGCGCCGCCGCCTGCATCGTGAAAAGCGCCCCTTTGACGTTGATATCAAAGACGCGCTGATAGTCAGACGCGGTGATCTCCATCACAGGGGCTGCTGTGAAAATCGCGGCATTGTTGATCAGGATGTCGATCTGCCCAAAGGCCTCTACACCCGCTGCAATCCCGGCTTCAACGCTGGCTTGGTCGGTGACGTCCATTTTCACGGCAAGCGCGGCTGTACCGATCTCATGCGCCGCGACTTCGGCACGATCTGCGTCGATATCGGCAATCACCACTCGCGCGCCTTCGGCCACATAGGCCTTGGCGAAGGTCAGCCCGATCCCACGGGCGGCGCCCGTAATCAGCGCGGTTTTGCCTGCCAGCCTTTGCATTACGCCATCCGCAGCCCGTCTGCGCCAAAGCGATGAATTTCGTGGCTGCGCGGGGTCAGATGAATGGTGTCGCCATGTTTAAGGCTCACATCCCCAATCGCGCGCACGGTCAAGGTCTCGGCCAGCCCGGTATTGTGGATGTGAAAGAACGTGTCAGAGCCCAGATGCTCGGCCACGCCCACCGTGCCTTGCCAGAGCCCACCGCTTTCGACAACGTCGATATGCTCTGGCCTGATACCGATGGTGGTGGCGTCATGCTTGGCTGCCTCAGCCCCTTCGATCAGGTTCATCTTTGGCGAACCGATAAAGCCCGCCACAAACGTGTTGCGCGGCGTGCGATAGAGTTCAAGCGGGGTGCCGACCTGCTCAATCACGCCGCTTTGCAGCACGACGATCTTGTCGGCCATGGTCATCGCTTCGACTTGATCATGGGTCACGTAAATCATCGTGGTCTCAAGCCGCTTGTGCAGCTCGGAAATCTCAAGGCGCATGCCGACGCGCAACGCGGCATCAAGGTTTGAGAGAGGCTCGTCAAAAAGAAACGCCGCAGGCTCGCGCACAATTGCGCGTCCGATGGCCACACGCTGGCGTTGACCGCCCGACAGCTGACCGGGACGACGATCCAGATAGTCGGTCAGGTTCAGCACGCTGGCCGCACCTTCCACCCGCTTGGTGATCTCTGCCTGATCCATCTTGGACATGCGCAGTGGGAAGGCGATGTTCTTGCGTACCGACATATGCGGGTAAAGCGCATATGACTGGAACACCATCGCAAGGCCGCGCTTGGCGGGAACCACATCCGTGGCGTCCTTGCCATCGATCTCGATATGGCCGGTGGTGATATCCTCCAGCCCGGCAATCAAGCGCAGCAACGTGGACTTGCCGCAGCCCGAGGGACCGACGAAGACGGTAAACTCGCCGTCTTCAATCGTCAGGTCCAGCGGAGGAATAACCTGAACATCGCCAAAGCTTTTGGTGACTTGCTTGAGTTCTATCTGTCCCATGTCTCTGGTCCTTTACTTCACGGCGCCGAATGTCAGGCCGCGCACAAGTTGCTTTTGGCTGAACCAGCCAAGAATGAGGATCGGCGCGATGGCCATGGTCGAGGCCGCGCTGAGCTTTGCGAAAAAGAGGCCTTCGGGGCTGGAATAGCTGGCAATGAACGCAGTCAGCGGGGCCGCATTGGCCGCCGTCAGGTTCAGCGTCCAGAACGCCTCGTTCCACGCGAGGATGAAGTTCAGCAGCACTGTCGAGGCGATGCCCGGGACCGCCATTGGGGTCAGCACGTAAAGGATTTCCTCCTTCAAGGTCGCGCCATCCATGCGGGCTGCTTCAAGGATCTCACCAGGAATTTCCCTGAAATAGGTGTAGAGCATCCAGACGATGATCGGCAGGTTGATCAGCATCAGAACAACGATCAGACCACCACGGGTATCCAGCAGGTTGAACTCCACAAAGATCAGGCTGATCGGGTAAAGCACGCCGACAGCGGGCAGCATCTTGGTGGACAGCATCCACAGCAGGATGTCCTTGGTGCGCTTAGAGGGCACGAAAGCCATCGACCATGCCGCGGGGATCGCAATGAGGATGCCCAGCAAGGTCGAACCACCGGCCACAATAACCGAGTTCCACAAGAACTTCATATAGTCCGAGCGTTCCTGCACGATGGCGTAATTCTCCAGCGTCCAGTCGAAGTTGAAGAACAGCGGCGGATCATTGATCGCCTGCGCTTCGGTTTTGAAGCTTGTCAGAATCGTCCAGAAAATCGGGAAGAAGATGATTAGCGCAATCGTCCACGCAGCAGCGCTGGTGATGATCTTGCGATTGGTCGTTACAGCACGGGCCATGAGATCAGCTCCTCACGTGTCCAGATTTTTGCCGACGATGCGCATCAGGAAGATCGCAACGATATTGGCAAGGATGATGGCGTAGACACCGCCCGCAGACCCCAGCCCGATGTTTTGGCTGTCGATGACCCTCTGGAAGATCAGATAGGTCAGGGTGCGGGTGCCGAAAGCGCCGCCGGTGGTGACGAAAATTTCTGCGAAAATCGACAGAAGAAAGATCGTCTGAATTAGGATCACGATGGTGATTGCGCGCGACAGATGCGGCAGCACGATGAACCAGAACCGCTTGAGGGCAGGGGCGCCATCCATCTCTGCGGCCTCCAACTGTTCGCTGTCCAGCGACTGGATCGCGGTCAGCAGGATCAGCGTTGCAAAGGGCAGCCACTGCCACGAGACGATCATGATGACCGAGCTGAGCGAGGCATCCGACAGCCACGAGACGGGCGCGGCCCCGAAAAAACGCCAGATATGGGCAAAGATGCCGTTCACCGGGTCCATCAGCATGTTTTTCCATACGAGGGCCGAAACGGTTGGCATCACGAAGAACGGAGCGATGACAAGGATACGAACAACGCCTTGGCCCCAGATCGGCTGATCCAGCAGCATCGCCAGAAGGATACCGAGAACGACCGTGATGATCAAAACACCGCCCACCATGATCAGGGTGGTCTGCACGCTGGGCCAGAACGAGCTGGACGACAAAAAGCGCGCGTAGTTGTCAAACCCGACCCAATCCAGGCCACGCTCAATACTGTCACCACGTAAGGGCAGGTATTTGGTGAACGAGAACCACAGCGTCATCGTCAGTGGCACCAGCATCCATCCAAGGAGCAAGACCACGGCGGGCGCCATCATGATGCGGGCGGCTGAGCGAGATGCTTTGGTTGCCATTGGATATACCTCGTTCGTAGACGGGGGCGCCGTCTGGGTACGTTATGGAACGGTGCGAAATTTGAAAGGGGGGCTCACGGGCAGCACAAGGCCGCCCGTGAAACCAGTGCGATTTAGCGGTAACCTGCGGCTTCCATCGCTTCGTTGGTGATCGCCTGAGCTTTTTCAAGCGCTTCCTCGATGCTCTGCTGACCTGCATATGCGGCCGAGAACTCCTGGCTCACTTCGGTCGCGATACCCGCAAACTCGGGGATCGCTGCGAACTGAATGCCGACATAGGGGCTTGGCTCGACAGTGGAGTCCGTGGGATCGGCCGACAGGATCGAGTCCAGTGTCATCTGTGCGAAAGGCACGGCCTGATAGTCAGGGTTCTCGTAAAGCGAGGTGCGTGCGCCCGGAGGCACGTTGGCCCAGCCTTCGTTCGCTGCAACCAGCTCGATATAGTCCTTGGATGTGGCCCATTCGATGAACTGCTTGGCTTCGGCTTCCTGCTGGGTGCCCGCCGGGATCGCCAAGGCCCATGCCCACAACCAGTTGGAGCGTTTGCCCAAACCATTGTCAGGTGCCAGTGCAAAGCTCACGCTGTCTGCAACGGTCGAGTCGTCGCCGGTCACAAAGGATGCAGCTACTGTGGCGTCGATCCACATGCCGCATTTGCCCTGATTGAACAGCGACAGGTTCTCGTTAAAGCCGTTGGTCGCGTAACCCGAAGGGCCGGACTCGTCCATCATGCCTTTGTAGAAGTTGAGCGTATTGGCCCAAGCTTCGGTGTCGAACTGTGCGTTCCAGTCCATGTCGAACCAGCGTGCACCGAACGAGTTGGACATTGCCGTAATGAATGCGCCGCCTTCACCCCAACCGGCTTTGCCGCGCAGGCAGATGCCATTGATGTCGTTATCGCGGTCAGTCATGGCAGCGGCTGCTTCGCGGATGAACTCCCATGTCGGCGCGTCTGGCATCTCAAGGCCAGCGGCTTCCATCAGGTCCGTGCGATACATCACCATCGAGCTTTCGCCGTAGAACGGTGCCGCATAAAGCGTGCCGTCATGGGACAGACCACCGGCCATTGCAGGCAGGATGTCGTCCACGTCATATTCAGCCGACAGATCGTCCAGTGGGACCAGCCACTCGTTGGCACCCCAGATCGGCGTTTCATACATGCCGATGGTCATGATGTCGAAAGCACCGCCTTTTGTGGTGATGTCTGTCGTCACGCGCTGACGCAGTACATTCTCTTCCAGTGTAACCCATTCAACCGCAATGCCGGTCTGTTCGGTGAACGTGTCCGTGTAGCCCTGCATACGGATCATGTCGCCATTATTGACGGTGGCAATGGTGATGGTCTTGCTGTGGCTTTCGGCGAATACACCGCTTGTGGCAACCAACGTCATCGCTGTGGCCGCACAAAGTGTGGTCCTCAAAGACATCCGAGTTCCTCCCTATTGGATGTGATGCACGCACGCTAATCGGCGGGGCCACGCGCCGTCAATAAAAAATTTACGCGCGTAAAATAATTTGAGCTTAAGCTGAGTCTCTCATGATCAGCTTGCCCTCCAATCTCGTGCTTTCCCAAGGCTTTACCGTGCCTTCGATTGCCGTAAAAAGGGTTTCGGCAGCGGTTTGGGAAACCGCATCATAGTCATGCGAAATGGTTGTCAGCGGAGGGCAGGTATAGCGCGAATGCGGGTGACCGTCCTGTCCCGCAACACGAATCGTGCACTCCGGACCGCGCCCGACATGGATGCCCTGCTCGTAGCAGGCCGTCAGCAATCCAATTGCCAGACGGTCGTTTGAGCACAGAATGGTATTGGTCGAAAAGCGGCCGCTTTTCAAAGCGTCATGCCCGCCAAGACGTCCAATCTCTTCGATGTCCCAACCTTCCCCTTCGACCGAGATAACATGCGGTTCAAATCCATAGACTTTCATCGCATCCAGATAGCTTTGTCGTCTGCGATGCGCATTCGGATTGGCCGGTGTCTTCATCTCGAAAAAGCAGGGTGGCTCCCCGGTTCGGCACAGATAATCGGTGATATGCGATGTGAACTGAAAGTTGTCAGAGCCTACAAAAGCTAGGCCGATTTGATCCACACTGCTGTCAAAAATCAAGGTCGGCACGTCTGCGCAGAACTTCTCAAGCCCCCGCAAATTAGAGGCCCGCCCCAGCGGCGCCAAAAGCACCCCAGCGGGCTTCAGCGAGCGGAGCGTTTCAAGAACCTCCACCTCCATCGCCGTATCTCCGTGGGAACTGAACAGCGTCGGACGGTAGCCTTCCGCGACACATCTTTGCTCAAGGCTGCGCGCAATCTCGGCAAAATAAGGGTCAGTCAGAAGCGGCACCACAATTCCGATCGTCTTGGTCAGCTTCCGGTTCTGGTTCATCGCGTAGATATTGGGCCGGTAGTCATGCGCCTCCAAGGCGGCTTCGATCTTGGTGCGGGTGCGCTCCCTTACGCTTTCGGGTGCATTGAAGTACTTGGACAATGTGGGTCGAGAGACGCCGCTCACGCGGGCAAACTCGTCCATGTTCCGAATTTTGATGCCCGCCATATGTCACTGCCTTCTCATATGAGCTTCCGTAAAGATCGAAAACTTTCCTAGGCAAAGCATTTCTTGTCGCGCGTCAGAAATCAACCTTTCAAGAATACACGGCACCGATCCAATACGTATGGGCCGCAGGTTTTGCCCTTTTGCTAAGCGTCTTGCGCGGCGAGGATCGCGGCTCCGATAGCCGCTTCGGTCTGCGGTGCGATCTGGAAGGACACGTCAATCATCCGCTCTCGGATGGCCAGCCAAGCTGGGTTCTTCACCCCACCGCCTGCTGTATAGACCCGCGTAATATCGGGCGCGCCGCGCGCCTTTAGCGCCTTGTAGCATTGCGCCTCAATCCGGGTGATCCCCTCCAAAAGCCCATGCAGAAACAGCACGTCACTGTCCGGGCGCGGGGTCAACCTCGGCTCCAGCGCGGGATCATTCACCGGAAAGCGCTCGCCGGGGCGGGGCAGGGGGTAGTAATCCAACCCGCTCGATTGCGCCGGGTCGATTTGCGCGCTGAGACTGGCCAAATCTTCCAACTCGAACAGCGCCAAAAGGGCCCCTCCGCCCGTATTTGAGGCCCCGCCGACAAGCCATGCATCACCTAGCCGGTGGCTGTATATTCCGTGGGCCGCATCAACAATCCGCACATCGCTCAGCAACTTGATCGCAAGCGTCGTCCCAAGCGAGGTCACAACCTCGCCGATCTCAGACGCACCTGTCGCCAGAAATGCCGCGATACTGTCGGTTGTGCCTGCACAGAACAGTAACGACGGCGTAAAGCCGAACTGCGCCACAGCGTCCGCGCTCACCTGTGCCAGCGGCGTGCCAACCGGATGCACCTCCGGCAGCAGATGCGTGTTGACTGGCGTCCTGTTAATCCAATCAGGCCAGCGCCGCGCGACCACATCATAGCCCGTTTTCAGGCTGTTATTCTCATCCGATAGCCCCGCTTTGCCGGTCAACTTCGCCAGAATGAAATCCGCCTGATGGCACATATGCGCCGCGCGCTGGGCGGTATCCAACCCTTGCAACCGCAACAACCGCGCCAGCGCCGAGGAGGCCCCGCGGGTAATATCCCCATCTGGCGCGTGTTGCGCGATCTGAGCCGCCTCCTCGTCGAACCCGCCAGAGAAATACATCAATGGGTCCGTCACCGGCGTCAGATCGGCATCCACCAACACCATTGTGCCGGACGTCCCGTCAATCGCGGCGCGCTCAATCGCCGCCATTCGGTCCGTGCCAATTTCCGCCCGCAGCGCGTCCAGCCCTTCGACAACCGCATGCCACCAGCCCATCGCACTGTCATCGGGGTAGCCCCCGCGCGTCATCGCGATCACCTGATGATCAGCGTCAATCACCGCACAGCGAATGCCCGAGGTGCCCAGATCAATGCCAAGCGACAGGCTCATGGTATTGCTTTCTCCGCCAATGCTTGACGGTACTTCTCTGCATCCCAGTTCAGCAATTCTGCTTCGGCAGCCATGCCAATGGGCTCTGGAGTCCAGTCTTCCGGCACGCGCGAAAGCACATCCATCAGACATTGCAACATCGCCCGCTGAGACGTCGTCGCATCCGCACGCAAAGCCGCCCCATCTTCGGTGAGGAAGGCGGGCGCGTCAGGGCTGGTCGGTAACGCAGCGCCCAGAAACACGACGTGATCCGGGTAGTAAGATCCGGCCAATGCCAGTTCCCTCAGCTGCGCGTTTGTCGCCAAAGGCGTTGCTTCGGGCATCCATTCATAGCCTTCCGGTGCTGCACGTTCTGGCACCGCAGCGGCCGATATCAGAACCGGCATTTCCAGCCGCGCCTCGACCTCTTTGATCAATGCCGCGACGTCCTCGACTGTATCACCCGCACAAACAAGGCCATGATTTTCTAGGATAATCACCTGCGTCTCCGCGTGTAAACGCTCCGCAATTGCACCTGTCAAAGGCACACCCGGCTTGTGATAAGGCACAAAGATCACCGGCAGCCCAGCCAGTTTTTCCGCCGCCACAGCACGGCCCTCTGGGCTGATCGCATGCACCAATGTCGGCACCGAATGGGTATGCGCAACGACGGACCAATCGAGCAGCGCGTGAAATGTTGTCTCAATCGACGGGCGCAGCGTGTTGGCCGGATCAATCACAGTCGCCTTGCAGGTCCCGTCGCCTGCCCCAAACGCCTCCGCCTTGGCCTTTTCGCGGTCTACTGCCACAAAGATCGGCTTCACCTCCGCGTCCGCCAGCTCTGTACCGGACGCTTTGATCCACATCACTTCCCCTTCCTTGATCGAGGTGTTGCCGCCGGGCCCTTGCACTTGCAAAGGGTCTTGGCCAAGGCGCGCAGACAGCGTGCGGAAGGCGGGGGACAGGTCGGTCATCAGATTACCTCAGAGTGGGGAGCATATAGTCAGGCAGCCCGATCCCGTCGAAAAGATCGGCCCTAGGTTCAACATCCGCATACAGACCGCCTTGAATGAACAGGCTGTCCCATCCGGCGGCCTTGGCCCCGGCGATGTCATGCTCTGGACTGTCACCCACCATCAAAACGCGACGCGCGCCCAGCTGCGCACCAAGCGCGTCGAAAATCGGGCGATGGGGCTTGCCGTAGAACAACACCTCGCCGCCTTCATCTGCGTATTCATGGGCCAGTGCGCCAGGAGATTCCACCAGCACGCCATCTGCGCGGGGCGAGTGCCGATCCGGGTTTGAACAGATCAAGCGTTTTCCCTGAGCCCGCGCCTCGCGCAGCACCGCCCGTTCAGTCGCATGGTCACCGCCGTCCGGCAGCCCCATCAGCAAGACTGCGTCCGCATCGGACAGGGTCGCCACTTGAGCCACGCCCATGTCCGCCACGCTGCGCGCGGCGTCCTCTGGCGTAGCTGAAATCACGTAAAGCGCCCGGATATGCGCCAAGAGCCCTGCACGCATGTCGATCTTCAGCGCCTCGCCTGAGGTCATCACCGGGCCGAATGCCGAGGCCGGAAACCCGATCCCCGTGATCCGATCCCGGTTGATCGCCGCCGATTTGCCGGAGTTCGACAGAACCCCCAACATCACTCCTGCATGAGCCAGCGCCTCAACAGCTCCGACCGCATGAGGGTAGGGCGCGCTGCCATTATGCAGCACGCCCCATTGATCAAACACGATCGCATCATAGCGGTCCGCGACCGTCAGGATGCTGTCGAGCGTTTGCATTTACTTGGGGTCCGGTGTCGGCGGCACGAGGCTTTCGATATAAGCGTCCACCTCGTCAGGCTTCATAGCAGGGGCCGATTTTTCGGCCGTACCCGGAGGCATGTCACCGAAATAGAATGGGTAGCCAGGGATGAACTGCCGTCGTTTGCGCAACTCCATTCCGGGGAAAGGATAGACCTCGTGATCGCCGCAGGCTTTGTCGTGGCAGGCCAGAATGTAGTCTGCCCGCTTGTCGATCTCCTCGACCGATTTCCACCCATCGACGGAGTTCACGAACCGCGCAGGCACCCAATAGCGCCACATCTCAGAAGGGTTCGGCTCAAGGTTGCGTGCTTGGAAAATCGCATCGCCGCAGACCACGATATCGCCAGCCGATGTGGCAACGGTCACGGCCATATGCCCAACCGAGTGTCCGGGTGTGTGGAACATGGTGATGCCGGGCAGCACCTCCGTCTCGTCCTTGATGCCTTCAAACACGCACCCCGCGTAGGCTGGCTCAATCCCAAGGATGCCGCACTCATAGGTGCGGTAGTAAAGCGGCAGTGGGTTATACGCCATCTCGATCTCGGCAGAGGGGGCGATATAGCGCGCGTTCGGGAATTCTTTCATGTTCTGCACGTGGTCCCAGTGCAGGTGGGTAAAGACAATCGCGTCAATCTCGGACGGGTCGACGCCCAGCTTTTCCTTGAGGTGCAGATGCACCTCGGTGCTGCCGCGCTTGTCGCATTTGTGGTGGTATTTCGTGGCGCGCTCTTCGTCGCAAAGACCGGTGTCGATCAGAATTTTATGCTCGCCGGTGTCGACGTAATAGCAATAACAAGGGTTCCAGATTTTCTGACCCGCTGGACCCTTCCAGAAAATGTAGGTCCCAAGGTCGGCTTCGAGCCAGCCGGTGTTGATCGGATAGATTTTGGTTTCAGCGACACCCATTGTGGTCCTCCAGATACGAGTCGAACCTTTTGTATACAAAAATATGGAAGTGTCTACATACGCAGCAAAACTTTCCGTCAGTTTCTCAGTTCGCGGCGAGAACGCGCATGAAACTCTCGGTCATATGTTTGCGCATGCCATCCACTGCCGTTTGTGAATCCTCCGAGAAGATTTTGTTCAGCAGATCGACATGGTTCTCGACTGAGGCTAACAAATCTTCCTGTGTCGCCAGTTTCTTGGCGCGGAACGGTCCGGTCTTGCGGCGAAAGTCCGACGCCAGATCGCAGATATAGGGATTGTCCGTCGCGCGGTAGATCGCCAGATGCAGTTTTTCATTGGCCTTGATATAGGCCAGCCTGTCATTGTGCTTGGCGGCCTCCACGCACTCGGCCTGCGCTGCTTCAATCTCCGCACGGCCCAATAAAGTCAGGCGTTGATTGGCTAAGCGTGCGCAAATGCTCTCTATTTCCTGCATGGCTTCAAACATCTGCGCCAGTTCTTCACGGGTATATTGCGCGACGCGCACGCCCCGCTTTTCGCCCGCCACCAACACGCCTTGCGCTGTCAGACGGCTTAGCGCTTCGCGGACCGGCGTGCGTGACACGCCAAAGCGTTCGGCAAGCTTGGTCTCGTCCAACCGCTCGCCCGGCTGCAACAATCCACCTGAAATATCGTCCAGCAAAGCCGCTTCGATTCTCTGACCGGTCGATTCGCGCGGAAGGGGGCTGGTTTGCACCATGGAGGTCTCCTGTCAGGCTTGTGCCCTTTGTCTGTAGCATGCTCTCTGCGGAAAAACCATCCAATCTGGTTATTTTGGATATTTAAGATTGCTTTTGTATACAAACTATTATTTTTTCAGCATCGAGTGTGGGAGACGCCTTGAATGCCCGAGATACGACTACAGCATCTGCGCAAGGACTACGGTGCCCTGACCGTCATTGAGGATTTGAACCTCGAGATGGCCGATGGCGAGTTCACGGTGCTGGTTGGCCCATCAGGCTGCGGCAAATCCACGACGCTGCGGATGATCGCGGGTCTGGAAAGCGTCACTGGCGGTCAGATCATGATCGGGGATCGTGACGTCTCGCAGCTTGAGCCGAAAGAGCGTGATCTGGCGATGGTCTTTCAGGACTACGCTTTATATCCGCATATGAACGTCGCCAAGAACATGTCCTTTGCCTTGCGTCTGGCGCGGATGAACAAGTCTGATATTGAAGCGCGCGTGAAGGAAGTGGCCGAGACGCTGGATCTCACCGCCTATCTTGACCGCAAACCGGCCGAGCTGTCGGGCGGCCAGCGTCAGCGCGTCGCCATGGGCCGCGCCCTCGTGCGCGACGCGGGCACTTTCCTGTTTGATGAACCGCTGTCAAACCTCGATGCCAAACTACGCGGTCAGATGCGCGCCGAATTGGCGCTGATGTCCCAGCGTATAAAGAAAAACATGATCTACGTGACCCATGATCAGGTCGAGGCGATGACGCTGGGCGACAAGATCGTCGTGATGAAGTTTGGCGAGATAATGCAGGCCGGCACCCCGGAAGAGCTGTATCGCAACCCTGCGAACAAGTTTGTAGCTGGCTTCATCGGCTCGCCCACAATGAACTTTCTGGACGCCGAACTGTCCGAAGAAGATGGCGTGCTTCACGCCCGCGGCACCGGGTTTGCAATCCCGCTGGCCGAGGATCGCAAGGCGCGGCTGCAGGCCCACAAGGACCGCAAAATCACGCTAGGCATTCGTCCGTCCAGCTTTGCTGAAGGCAGCGGCGGCATCTCGATGCCAGTGATCCTGTCTGAATATATCGGCGCGCAATCTGTACTGATTTCCGAGCTGGGCGGCCAGCAGGTCGCGATTGAGGTCAACACGGTGGCCCCGATCCGCGCAGGCGAAAGCCGCGAATTCACGGTGCAGGGGGATGAGGTTCATCTCTTTGACCCGCAGTCAGAGGCGGCACTCTAGCCGCTCATAAAAAGGGGCCGCAGAGGCCCATAACCATCTGGGAGGATGATATGAAATCACTCAAACGCAATGTCTGGTCAGCCGCGATGGCGGTGTCGATGACATTCACTGCCAGCTACGCGCTTGCCGAAGGTCACACCGCCGATGTCTATGCGCCTTATGAAGGCACAACGCTGGTCGTGAACTTCCCCGCGCATCCGCATTACAACGCTGTGCTCGACGTGTTGCCACAGTTCACCGAAGAAACCGGTATCGAGGTTGAAGTTGACCAACTGCAATACCTCAAGATGCGCGAGCGCCAGACGCTTGAGTTGACCAAGGACGAGGGCGATTACGACCTCATTTCCTATGTGGTTTTCTCGAAAGCTGACTACGTCTTTGCCGATCAGCTTGAGAATCTCGCGAAATACTTCATGAACCCCAAACTGGCGAACCCCAACTATGACGCGGGCGACCTGATTGACGGCTATGTCCAGAACATCGGTGTTGCGGGCGGCGAAAAGGGCTATCTGCCCGGTCCGACCGGCTCGCTCTTTGGTATTCCGTTCGGCGCTGAAACGTCGGTTCTGGCCTACCGCAAGGACATTTTTGAGAAGCACGGTATCGAGGTCCCGCAGACCTATGACCAACTGCTCGAAGTCGCGTGTCAGATCCCCGAAGTAGAGCCCGGAATGGGCGGCATGGCCTCTCGTGCGGCCTCCGGCCACCAGGCGAGCCACGCGTTCCTTCTGCACCTCGCGCCCCTTGGTGGTCGCGTCTTTGACGAGCAGTGGAACCCGATCATCAACAATGAAGCGGGTGTCGCAGCGGCCAACGCGCTGAAAACCATCGTCGATTGCGGCCCCGAAGGCTCGCAGACCTTTGGTCCGGCAGAAGCGGCTGCGTCCTTCAAGCAAGGCTCCTCCGCCATGTTCATGGACAGCATCGCCTTTGCCGCCGGGTTCGAGGATCCGTCGCAAAGCACCGTCGCGGGTAAGGTCGGCTACGCCTTGCACCCCGAAGGTGTGCGTCGCGGCAGCCAGACCGGTGGCTTCGGCATCGGCATTCCGTCCAACGCACAGAACAAGGAAGCGGCCTTCCTTCTGATGCAGTGGCTCACCTCGAAAGAGGGTGATCTGGCCGTGGCCATGGCAGGCGGTAACCCGTCGCGCTTCTCCACCTATGAGAATGCCGAGCTGAACGCGAAGTATCCTTACTCCGCAACCTTCGGTGAAGCGCTGCAATTTGCCGACCCCGATTGGCGTCCGATCATCCCCACATGGGGCAAGATCAACGCGGATATCGGCACCACCATGAGTCAGGTTCTGACCGAAGGTCTGGACCCGCAGGAAGCGCTGGACGGTGTGGCCGAACGGGCGCGCGCTGTTATGGAAGAGGCCGGGTATTACACTTGGCAGTAAGCACTCCTTCCGGGCTGGCGCTACGGCGCCGGCCCATCCTGACCGTCTCTAAGGCTCTGATCTGATGTCCACTGCGCGTGCGAACCGGCTGACCCCCTATCTTTTTCTGGCACCCGCCGGGATCGTGTTGCTGGTGGCGCTGTTCTACCCGATCTGCTACATGATCTACGCCAGTTTTCTGGACTGGAACCCGAGCCAGCGCATCGGTGAAGCGGATTTCGTCGGCCTGCGCAATTACATCAAACTTTTCAGCGATGACGCCTTCCGCGAAAGCATGTGGGTCACGCTCAGATTTGCAGCCATCGTGGTGACGCTTGAGATGGTCATTGGCGTTGGCCTTGCGCTGCTTCTGGATCGCAACATTCGCGGCATGTCCGTGCTGCGCACTCTCTTCATTCTACCGATGATGATTGCACCCATCGTGGTCGGTCTCATGTGGCGCTACATGTATCACCCAACCGTGGGCATCTTTAATCAGACGCTTGAATCCTGGGGGTTTGAACCAATCCCATGGCTGTCCGACGGCAGTTGGGCCTTCACTTCTGTGATCATCGCTGATGTCTGGCAATGGACACCGTTTATCTTCATCCTGTCGCTGGCCGCCCTGCAATCGCTGCCATCCTCGGCCATCGAGGCCAGCAAGATCGACGGGGCGACCGGTTGGCAGCAGATCATCTATATCAAGCTGCCCCTCATGTTGCCCGTCCTGATCGTGACCCTGCTCCTGCGTCTGATCGACAGTTTCAAAGTGCTCGAAGTGATCCTTGTGATGACCAATGGCGGGCCGGGTCTTTCGACGGAAATCCTGTCGATTCGCATCAACCGAACGGCGTCTGAGTTCCGTGAACTGGGCGAGGCGGCAGCCATGTCGAACCTGCTTCTGATCGTCTTGCTGATCCTGACCTTCGTGATGTTCATCTATAACAAAGCGCAGGAGATCCGCGCAGAGCGCATGCGAGCGGCCGAGGAAGAAGCATGAGCCAGAAAACCTACGACCGTCAGAACCCCGCCTTCTACGCGCTGCTTGTCGCGCTGGTCTTGATGGCCATTGGGCCGATCTACCTGATGCTGGCGACCTCGCTGAAGCTGAATGTCGACATCATGTCGGAAAACAGCAGCTGGCTGTTCATGCCGACCTTGCGCAATTACGAGACCGCGCTCTGCGATTTCCTTTGGTATGAGCCAGAACACCTGCGCCGCTGCGACCCGACCTTTGGCCGCGCGTTAACCAACTCGTTGATCATTGGCCTGATCTCCACCGCGATTACGCTCATCATCGGAACCATGGCCGCTTACGCGCTTGTGCGCTTTCGCTTCATGGGGCGCGATGTGGTCTCCATCTGGACGTTGATGATGCGCATGGTGCCGCCTGCCGTTCTTCTGGTGCCGGTCTTTGGTATATGGACCTTCCAATTCGGGATCGACGGCTCGCGCGGCGGGATCATTCTTGTTTACGTGGCGCTCAACCTGCCATTCGTGATCTGGATCTTACAGAGTTTTATTGTTCAAGTGCCGATCCAGCTGGAAGAGGCCGCGCGCATGGATGGCGCCGGTCCCTTCCAGGTTTTCTTTCTTGTGGTGCTCCCGCTCATCAAGCCGGGTATTGCAGCCGCCTCGATCTTCACGTTCCGGGTCGCGTGGAACGAATTTCTGCTGGCCAATGCGCTTTCGGATCGCAATAGCCGCACCGTGCCGGTCACCATCGTGAACAGGCTGACCGAGTTTGACATCGACTGGGGCGTGATCATGGCCACAGGGATGCTTTTGGCTATCCCGCCCATCATCTTTACCTTTGTTGCCAGCCGTCAGATTATCACCGGCATGACCGCAGGAGCCGTGAAAGGCTGATGTCTGTCCTTCTGCTGGCCACCTACGACACAAAGGCCGAGGAAGCCAATTACCTGATCGCCGCGTTGCTGGCCCTCGGGGTCGAGGTAGAGCGCTGCGATATCTCGCTTCATGCACGCGGTGTGCAATGGTCGCCCGAGGCCAAGCTGGCGGGCATGGAAGCTGCCACCAATCGCGCTATCGCCGAGATTTCCGAGCATACGGGCAACGGGCGGCGCATGGTGGTCGCCATTGGTGGTGGCACGGGCGGGCAGATCGCGCTCAAGGTGCTGCAGTCTTTGCCCCTTGCGATACCCAAGGTGCTGGTCACGACCTTGCCGTTTGATCCGCGCTACATCATCGCCGACAGCTCGATTGTGCTGGTGCCGACCATTGCCGATCTGTGCGGTCTGAACGCCACGACGCGCGCCGCCCTTGATCAGGCCGCAGCCATCACCGGAGGGCTTTATCACAGCACGCTGCCCACGGGCGACGCGTCGCTGAACCCCTCCATCGGCGTCACCTCACTGGGCGTCACCAGTGCTGGCACCGATACAGTCTGCGATCTGCTCCGTGCCGCTGGGGAAGAAGTCACCGTCTTTCATGCCAACGGCTTTGGCGGTGCCGCCTTCACGCGCTGGGCGCAAAACGGTGCGTTCAAATCGGTGATCGACTACACGCCGCACGAGCTGACCCGCTGCTATGTCGCAGGCGTCAATGCCGATATGCCGGCCCGCTTCACCGGTATGGGCCATCTGCCCCGCGTGGTTCTGCCCGGCGGCGTTAATTTCATCGGGCTGGGAGAGGCGGCGCTGATGCCCGACCTCTACAGCGCGCGTCCGCACTATTCTCATTCACCGCTTTTCACCCATGTGCAATGCACCGAAGACGAGGTCGTGACTTGCGCCGATATCCTCGGTCGTGCGCTTGTGAAGGCTGAAGCCCCCGTGCGCGTTCTTATCCCGATGGGCGGCTTCTCGTCCGAGGATCGCCCCGGTGGTGCCATCGAAGCCCCAGCCCTGCGCGCAGCCTTTGCCGACACGCTGGAAACCCACATTCCGCTGACCCGCTTGCCGGGTCACATCAACGACAGTGCCGTGGCCAAGGCCGCCGTAGCCGCGCTGCAAGACATCACAAAGGATGCCCCCGATGCTTGACCCTTCCGATATCGAAGCCAAGAAAGATGCCCTGATCTGGTCCGCGCAGCGCTGTTTCGAGCGTGGCTTGCAGACCAACGCAGGCGGCAACCTGTCGGTGCGCCTGTCCAGTGGCGACGCCATTGTTATCAAGCCTTCCGGCGTCGGCTTTGCCGAATGCACCCGCGACAACCTGCAGATTGTGCATCTGGACGGGACGATTGAGCCGACACCGTTCAAGCCCTCCAAAGATATGGATTTCCACCTCGATCTTTACCGCATCCGGCCCGATATCAACGCCATCGTGCATTGCCACAGCCCTTGGGCCACCGGCTTTGCCAGCGCCGGGATCGAGATCCCGTGCCTCACTGTGCAGACCATCGAAAAGATTGGGCGAATGCCGTTGATCCCGCTGTCGTCCAATGGGGGTCCCCAGACCGAGGTCGAGATTACGCCGGTCTTCCGCGATCCCTCCGTGCGCGCTGCCGTGCTGGCCAATCATGGCACCATCGGGGTCGGCAAGACACTGACCGCCGCGCAATATCTGGCCGAGATCATCGAAGAGACAGCTCATATCGCTTACGTTCGCGATACGCTCATGGCTGCCCACGGCAAGACCGCTGCGGACTTGCCGAAATACGGCATAGCAATGGATGCCCGCGCCGCGGGCTAGTCTGTCACTCCATCAATCAAGCTGACCGCCGCGCGTTTTACAATCGCGGCGACCTCCTCCAACTGCGTCGCCAGCGGATGCGTCTTGCGCCAAACCATCCCGACTGTGCGTTTGGGCGGCTCGCCTGCAAAATGCCCCACGCAGACCGGGGCCGAGCGTGTCTCCACCCGCACGGCCATCTCTGGGATAAGCGTTACACCGATGCCAGCCCCCACCATCTGCACCAGCGTCGAGAGGGAGCTTCCGTCCAGCCCCGCCCGCGGTTGCTGCGCAGGCATATCGCAGTAAGACAATGCTTGGTCGCGAAAGCAGTGGCCTTCCTCCAGAAGCAACAAACGCATCTCGCGCAGCTTGTCCTTGCCAGGCACCGGGGCGTCCGCCTCTGCCTTCGGGCGCACAAGCATCATCGCTTCCTCGAAGAGCGGCGTCTCTACCAACGTGGGTTCCTCAATCGGCAAAGCGAGGATCGCCGTATCCAGCAGCCCGTCCTGCAACTCTTCCAGCAAGCGTGGGGTCACCGTCTCACGGATTTGCATATCGACCTGCGGATGCGCGCGTGTCAGCTCACCAATAAGCGCCGGCAGCAGATAGGGCGCAATTGTCGGGATCACCCCGATCCGCAGCCGTCCCGACAACCCTGTCGTTGCCGCGCGCGCCATCTCTCCCAGCTCGTCCACAGCCCGCAGAATGTCGCGGGCGCGGGGGGCAAACTCCTCGCCGAAAGCGGTCAGGCTCACCTGCCGTGGCCCCCGTTCAAACAGCGCGGTCCCAAGCGAGGTCTCAAGCTCCTTGATCCGCATCGACAGCGCAGGTTGCGAGATGGCACTGGCATCCGCCGCGCGTCCAAAGTGCTTGTGACGGGCCAAAGCCTCGAAATAACGAAGCTGTTTCAGAGTGATATTTTTCATAATCTGAAGTTATCAATCACATTAGAAAACACAACTTATAATAATTCCAAATCCTTGTTAGCGTCGTGCTTAAGAGCTGTGGGGGATTCTATTGCGCCCGACCTGAAGAGGCGGTGCAAAGAGCGTCTGCAGCGCTGCTTGACCCGAACACATATAGCGACTTGAGGAGCAAAACATGGACGGAAATGACGTCGGAACCGGTGGGAAATGCCCCGTGATGCACGGCACAACCCTGCACACCACATTTGCAGGACGTGGCAACAAAGACTGGTGGCCAAACCAGCTAAACCTGCGCATTTTGCACCAGAACGCGCCGGCCTCTGACCCGCTTGGGGAAGAGTTCAACTACGCCGAAGCCTTCAAGAAGCTGGACCTCGATGCGGTCAAGGCGGACCTCACCGCATTGATGATTGACAGCCAAGAATGGTGGCCCGCTGACTATGGTCACTACGGCCCTTTCATGGTCCGCATGGCATGGCACGCGGCAGGCACCTACCGCACGGCTGACGGTCGCGGTGGCGCGTCCACTGGCAACCAGCGTTTTGCGCCGCTCAACAGCTGGCCCGACAACGGCAACCTCGACAAAGCCCGCCGCCTGCTGTGGCCGATCAAGCAGAAATACGGCAACAGCCTGTCTTGGGCGGATTTGTTCATCCTCGCCGGTAACGTCGCGCAGGAATCCATGGGTCTGAAAATCTTTGGCTTCGGCGGTGGTCGCGCTGATATTTATGAGCCCGAAGAAGACATCTACTGGGGCACCGAGGCCGAGTGGCTGGGCGACGAGCGTTATTCCGGCGACCGTGAACTGGCCAACCCGCTCGCGGCTGTCCAGATGGGTCTGATCTACGTGAACCCCGAAGGTCCCAACGGCAATCCCGATCCTGTGGCCTCGGCCCGCGATATTCGCGAAACCTTTGCCCGCATGGCGATGAACGACGAAGAAACTGTCGCTCTGGTCGCCGGTGGTCACACTTTCGGCAAGGCCCATGGTGCCGGGGATGCAACGCTGGTCGGTGTCGAGCCGGAAGGCGGCGCAATTGAGGATCAGGGCTTCGGTTGGCTCAGCACCCACGGTGTTGGCTCGGGCGGCGACACGATCACGTCAGGTATCGAAGGTGCATGGACCCCAACACCAACGACTTGGGACATGAGCTACTTTGACACGCTTTTCGGGTTCGAATGGGAGCTGGGCAAAAGCCCCGCAGGTGCGCATCAGTGGCACCCGAAGGATCCTGAATCCGCCAAGCTGGTGCCGGACGCGCATGATGCGTCCAAGACCCACAAGCCGATGATGACAACCGCCGATATGGCGCTGCGCATGGACCCAGAATACGAGCGGATTTCGCGTCACTACCACGCCAACCCCGACGAGTTTGCAGACGCCTACGCCCGCGCTTGGTTCAAGCTGACCCACCGCGATATGGGCCCCAAGGTCTGCTATCTGGGCAAGGACGTCCCCGATGAAGATCTGATCTGGCAGGACCCGATCCCCGCTGTCGATCATCCGCTCGTGGATGGCGCGGACATCGCCAAGCTGAAGGCCGATATCGCCGCGACAGGTCTAAGCGTGTCTGATCTGGTCTCCACCGCGTGGGCCTCGGCCTCGACCTTCCGCGGCTCTGACCGTCGTGGTGGTGCCAACGGCGCACGTGTCCGTCTGGCCCCTCAAAACGGGTGGGAGGTGAACGAGCCTGCCAAGCTGGCAAAGGTCCTTGAGACCCTCGAAGGCGTGCAAAGCGCGTTCAACGGCAGCGCATCGGGCGATAAGAAAATCTCGCTCGCTGATCTGATCGTGCTGGCCGGTGGTGTCGGTGTTGAGCAGGCTGCGAAAGCGGCAGGTCACGACATCGAAGTGCCTTTCACACCGGGCCGGATGGACGCGACCGAAGAGCAGACCGATGCCGAAAGCTTCGAGCCGCTAGAGCCGAAAGCCGACGGGTTCCGCAACTACCTTGCCGAAGACTTCTCCGTCTCGGCGGAAGAACTGCTGGTCGACCGTGCCCAACTTCTGACGCTGTCTGCGCCGGAAATGGCGGTGCTTGTCGGCGGTCTGCGCGTGATGGGTGCCAATCACGAAGATAGCTCTCACGGGGTCTTCACCGACCGCAAGGGCGCGCTGTCCAATGACTTCTTCCGCAACCTGATCTCGATGGAGACCGAGTGGAAAGCCGTCAGCGACAGCGAGACCGTGTTTGAAGCCCGCTCGCGCAAGACCGGCGATCCGGTCTGGACCGGCACCCGTGTCGATCTGCTCTTCGGCTCCAACTCGCAACTGCGCGCGATTGCAGAAGTCTTCGCGCAGGACGACGCCGAAGAACGCTTCGTTGGCCAGTTCGTCAAGGCCTGGACCAAGGTTATGGAACTGGACCGCTTCGATCTGAAATAAGTCCACTCATGGACAAACGAAAAGGGCGGGGGCCGCAAAGCCCCCGCCCTTTTTCTTTGCCGAGACGGCTGTCTATCAGAGCTTAGAACTTAATCGCCGCCGCCCCTGTTGGACGGTTCGGGCTCGCCGCGAAAATGCCGCCATCAAACAGGAAAATGCTCAGGTTATCGACCGTCGCTTCGCCGGTGTTTTCTCCAAACACGATGCGAGAGAAATGGGCGCAATTATCAATCAGGCCCGCCAGCGCCGGATTGTCCTCGGACATGATATCCTCGGAAAGGCCTGACGCACTGGCTTGCACCAGCTGTGTCTGACCCATGCAGTCTGCCGTCGCGATCATATGAGATGGCGCAGCCAGCAAGTTCGCATAGCGATCTGACATCATCGTAGCCAGTTGGGCTTTGGGCATCTGTTGACCAAACTCAATCCGACGGCTCAGAGCGGCAACCTGTTTCGAGCCGTCCTGCATAACCATCGCATGAAGCGAAACGATGTCTTGATTACTGCCAGCCTGGGTCACGCAATGTGTGATCGTTCCAATCGTTTCGCATGAACCATAGCCTTCGGTCGCAAGTGTGCTTAACGCATCGTCCAGCGGTTGGCCTGTCGCCAGACCAAGGATCGAGAATTTCTCGATCTCTTGCTGGGGCAACTCTACCTTTGGTGCGGCGGCCAGCGCGAGGGCCGCATTTCCGGTGTCCTGCGGTTGTGGCGCAGCTACGCTTGGAAAGGTGGGTGCTGTTGCGACTGCGGCACCAGCCACGGCTGCCGTGCCCAAGGCCGGAAAGGTCGTTGTCGGTGCTACCGCGCCCGGTGCAGCAGCCAAGGTCCCCGCAGGAGCGCCCCCAACTTGGGGAAATGCCGGTGCGTTCGCAGCCGGAGCCGTTGGTGTGACCGCACCCGTCGTTGGGAAGGCAGGGTTCGCCGCAGGCTCCGCTTGTGATGTTCCGCCGAGGGTTGGGAAAGCCGTGCCTGGTGCGGCAGCAAGCTGACCCGGTGCGGGTGCAGTTGAAGCTGGGAAGGTCGGTGTGGCGGCTGGTGCTGTCTGCCCGACCGCTCCGACGGTTGGGAATGCAGGTGCCGGAGCCGCGACTATCTGACCAGCCGCGTTGGGCGCGGGTGCAAGGCCGTTCTGCGGCATTGCGGGGGCTGTTCCCATGGCCGCCAATCCGGTTGCGATCTGATTGCTTTGTTGGAACAGGATGCTGGCGTCACTTTCTGTCAGCTTGCCCGTTGGCGCCGCTCCAATTGACGTCTGAAACTGCGTCACCGCTGTGCGCGTCTTGCCTCCGTATAGCCCGTCCGGTGCGCCTGCATTGAAACCCATTGAATTCAGCCGCGCCTGATAGTCCCGCACCTGATCACGCGTGGTCGGGAAGGTCGCAATCGTCGGACGAGGACCCGCTGGCGCTTTCTTGACGACCTTGCGCTTCGGCTTGGCTTGTTGCTGTCGTTTCTTGTTCGCCTTGTTGGCTTCGTTCACAATCAGTGCGCCGCCAATGCCAACGGCAAGCCCTTTGATAAAGTCATTGTCCGCAGATGCCTTTTGGGGTGCGTGCACAGCACCTGTCGCCAAAAGCGCCGTTGCGCAGACCGTGCCAATGTATCGTTTGAATGTCGTGGTCATGAAAATCTCCTTTGGTCTGTCCGCATAATCGCGGCTCGAATGCGTTACTGATTTATTGTGGTGCCCGTCGCTCCTGTTGCGGCCGTCGCCGGAGCCTTGAGTGACAAAAGCCAGCTGGCGGTCTCGACATCTCCGCGTGCCGCGAAAAGCGACATGACGTCGTTGATACGTGCATGGTTTTGCGCCATCCCTGCGATCAGGCTGACACATGCAGGTGGGAAGGGCTCGTAAATGGCGTTGCGGGCGCGCACCCTTTCCCCGATCTGAGCCGCGCGGAACGTATCACGTTTCAACAACACGAACCCGAGATAGTCGAAAGACGGGCGCATCTGCGCGGCAACAAATGTCACGTATTGGCACAATAACGCATCACGTGCGCTGGCCTCGCTGGTCTGTCTGTAGCCCTGCTGGTTTCCCAAAGCGACGATCAGAACGTCCATGAAATTCAGCTGGTTCAACGACAAGTAGTTGTCGGGCATCTGCAAGCTTTGCCCGCGGGGCACGTTTCTGTGCAGCGATACAGTGTTATTGATCTCATAATGCGCGGCAAGCGCTACGGGTTCATAAACCTCGTCGCCAAAGATCATCCCCTTCTGGCTCAGCATCTGGATATCCGCCAAAGAGAAAGACGTCCCGAGGCGGTGGATCACGTCGAAGGTCGCGGCAGTGCGCTTGGGAAAGGTCTTGTTCAGATCCAGCCTGAGATCCGCAAAAAACGCCAGCGTGACAGCCGATTTGGAGGCCGCCAGATCGTTCAACAACGTGCACCGTGACTGCACTCGACCATTGCGCCAATCGCAGGTCATCTCTTGATTGATATCAAAGGCTTTCAGCTTCCCAAGGTAGTCATGCAAGACAGCCACCTTTTGGTTGGGGCCGTTTAGCGTCTGCCAGTATTGCGCATGAAGGATGTCATAAAACATCTGGCCGGTATCCAACTGCTCTGGATTGATCAGGCCATTTTGCAAATAGAAGTTAGCGTTGTTGTAATCGCCCTGCGCGAGGAAATTCTTAAACGCCTGTTGCGTTTGATCCGCTTGCTGCGCCTGCGCGCGCACGTCTGGCGCACCAATGATCAATAGGAACATCGCTGCAAGAGCAACAAAGGCACCATTGAATAGCAGAGCAAAAAGAACGCTCGCTCGACCCATTGAAATCCCCCGAAACAAATGTGGTCGCTTGATCCCAAGCTTGTAATATTCCACGATGATTGGTGATTAATCGAGTCATTGCAAGCATTGGCTGTTAATTCGGGAAGGGGTCGCTTTGCGAAAAACCGTCAAAAACATGCGTATTGCTGCAATTCTAACAGCTACAGTTTTGGGAGTTCCAAGCGCAGTGACCGCGCAGGCCGAGATGACGCTTGAGGACTTTCAGGCGCAGGTGATGGCAGGGGCCAACCGCATTGCGCAGTATCAGCAGACGCTTCAGAACCCCGACCCGCGGGTCCAGTATGAAGCCGTGCGGCTCTTGTTGAAATCCAAGGATCCCGCCTTGGTGCGCATTGCGAAAGAGCATGCACTCTTCTCCACAAACCCGGTCCTACGAAACTCTGCAATTGTTGCGATCTTCGAGGCTGGCGGAAACCTGCGTCTTCAGGTGACAGCGACGAACGAACAATCTGCCTCTGGCTTGCAATGGATTTCCAATGTCGGCGGGACCCATGATGGCCGCGTGGGCAATTTCATCTTCCCGATCGGCAAAATGACCGAAGAGTGTTGGATGGACGCGCGCTACGACTCGACGTGCCAGTTGCGGGTTTCGGGCACGACAGTTCAGTTCTACTATCATGGGAACAGCGGAACCAAGGCGCAGGCCGCGCTGACATTGGGGTCTGATGGGGTCTTGCGCGGCAAGCTCCTTGCGGGTGGCCACAACTCGGACGCGGCCATCGACCTCAAGGAATGATCACTCGACGTCCAAACGGTCGAGCCTGACAAGCGGTCGGTCTGCAAACCAGACCGAATTCATCGTCAGCCGTACGCGACGCACGAAGACACCGCCGATGTCGATCTTCAGATCACCGCGCGGCGTCATGTCCCTGACACCAACACTGCGCCAGAAAGGCGCGTCCGGTGGTCCCGCATCCACTTGGATCGAGATTGTCTTGGGCGGGGTCTGCGAGGTGCGATCCCCGACCTGGCTTCCCAGAATGATACTGTTCAGCGCAATGGGCTCCGTCGGATGCAGCGTGATCTCGATCTGTTGCGGTTTTCCGTCCCACGTCGTGACAAATGCACGCTCCAGCAGGCCTTGGCCTGCCTCGTCGGGTTCAGAAGACGCCGTCTTGCCTGACCACCCGGTCACCCGAAACCCACTTTGTTGCCCGTCATGGTTCAGATGGGCTTGTGACAAGTCGCTCCCAAGGCGTCGCGCGATTTCATCCATCCGGTAAAAGACGGCCTCTGATCCGCTGGGTGCGCGCTGGGCAATGCCGATAACCGTCCCGGCGATTTCAAGAACCGACCCGCTTGAGCCTTTTTGAATCTCGCCCAGCGCAAGGTCATCGCTGGTCCGCACGGCTACGATATCGGGTGTGACCACGAACACATCCCCGGCAGTTCTGTCTTGGATACCTTCCGGGCTGAGGCGAAAGATTTCGCCGCTTTTCTGATTGTCCAAAAGGGTTGTCAAATCTGTCTGAAAGCTGCTCCAGTCGTCCAGACACCGCTGGATGACATCGCCCTCGACAAAGGCCAGCGCCAGATCGCTCTGCGCGTCGCGCAAGAAGACGGTGCCGGCTCCGATAAGGTTCTGCAAAGGCATCTGAAGCGAGAAGCTGTCCCGCTCGGCCACATGTGAGGGCAAGAGCGCGTAACAGTTGCCCCGATGCTTGAAGAGAAGCGCGTGACCAACGTCCCTGTCCACAAGCGCGATTTGCGTGGCCTCCGCATCGCGCGGCATTCCCAAAAGCAGCAAGATCGAAACGGCGACCGACAGGAGAAATCTTGACGCGTGCACAAAAGCCATTTTTTGGGTATCCTTGTTTATATTCAATTGTCACAATTTCAAAAGAACGATGTTTCAAAAGCTATTTCTTTATCACCTTTGCGCTGCGGCGCTGTCCATCTTGTTTGCAAGTTTTGCTGCTGCGGAGCCTCTGGTCCAGCTTGAGCCGATCGTCGAGGTCAATGATGACCTCCGCGCGGATGCTCTGATTTCGGGCAACTGGTTGGTTGGCGTGCACACGCGTGCGGATCGTGCCGATGATGTGCCGCGTCTCTATAGTCATGTCTCAAGCGAATGGGCTGGAAAGGCCGTCTGTGTCCGGGTGATCGGCGAGAATGGGCGCTACAATGCCCTTTATCCCTATCAGATGCCTAACAGTTGGGAGGGGGGGCTTGTTGAGTTTATCTATCCGACCCAACACCCTGATTTCGTGAGCAATATTGACGATAGCAATAGCGGCGTTGCTGTCCATGAAGGCGATTGCGACAGTATCTCCCAGACCTTTGTCCCCGTTCTCTGGAACGCGCTCGATAGTCCCAAGGCCAATGCGGACGGGCAGGTCGAGCTTGTGCTCAACATCAACGCAGGACGCGCTGATAGTGTTTTCGGCGCCGCAACCTCTGGCGATGTGACAATCGAGATGACCTGTGATCCAACTACCGCGCGTGGTGTGGGGTTCAACTATCAATGCGTTTTCGCTGTCCCGCGAGAACTTTCGGCCACGCTTGATGTTTCGATCGAACGTCTACGCTTTGGGCGTGCGGCGCCGCCTCGGACCGCGACAATCAAACTGTTTCCGCCTGCGGACCCCTGATCCGTGGCAAAGACGTACCCACCTCCCAAAGCGCACAAACGGCTTTCCAAGCCATGGGTGATTTCGCTTGTGGGCGCGCCGATGCGCTTATTGGGGCAAAGATCAAGCATCCCTGGGCTGGTGTCGGGCCTTGTCGTTCTGCTGTTTCTGGGCGTTATGGTCTATTACGTCTGGCCTCGACCCAAATCGTTTTTTCTGGATGTCACCACTGATTTTCTACAAGTGACGACGGATGCCGATACCCAAATCGTTTGGGACATTGACCGTGCGTTGCTTTGCCTGCCCGAACGGCGTTTGCCAGAGGACCACCCGGCGCGTCTGGCTGCCGATCTTGACCAAGCCTGCGGGCGTGGGTTTCTTGCGCAGCGCATCAGCAATGTCGAACTGGATTGGCCCGCTGACGTGACACTTATGCTCCGCAGTGGCGCGACAGACGCCATTGATTTGCTTATACGCTTTGCGCCAGAGCGGCAGATCAGCATCGGGGAAATCCCGATTGTGCCGGAAACGATCCTGCGCCTGCCTCATACTGTAATCACCGAAACTGGCGGCCTCGGCCTGTCAGGGGATGTGGTTTTGGGGCAAACCGCCGAGCATGCAACCCTCAAATTGCTCCGCGAGGGGCGCTATGAGACCCGCGAGGTTCCGTTCTTTCGCTCAAACGCGTTGCTGGTGGACAGCGGCACCCTGTCGATGGGGGATGCAATCACCATAGAGGCTATCGAACAGGACAAGCGCTTGTCAGCCTATGCTTTTGTGACCCTGGCCCCAAGCCAACCAGACGGTGTCACCCCCTTGCGCGTGATTGCAACCTCCCCCGAAGAGGATAGCCGCCTGAGGCTGCAACGCGCCCGTGCTAATCCGTCCTATATCGAACCTACCTGGTCCAAGAGGATTGCAAACGATCCCCTCGCCATCGGCATCGCAACATTGCTCAGTCTTTTGGCAACGTTCTTAGGTGTGTTGAACAACCTCTTTCGCAAGTAGATTTTCGTGCGGCCTCAGTCGTAGGTCAGTTCCGTCGCTTTCCCGCGGAAGACCGTATAAGCAAGCACCGTGTAGCCCATGATCGTTGGCAACACGAAAACCGTTCCCACCAGAATAATGAACAGGCTTTCCGGCGCGGACGCAGCCTCGTAAATCGTGATCTGCTCGGGCACCACATAAGGATAGAAGCTATAGGCCAGCCCGAAGAAGCTGAGCGTGAACAACACGATGGAGCACACGAACGGGAACCATGCCCAGCTGTCGTCTTTCGTGGGCAGCTTGCGCAACGCAGCCCATAACAGGCCTACAAGCAGCGCGGACATGATCGGCAACGGCACCAGCAAGATCGCTTCCGGGAACGAGAACCACTTCTCAAAGATGCGCGGGCTGACCAATGGTGACGCAAGCGAGATCGCCCCAAGCCCCAAAATCAGTCCCCAGATGCCCCCTTTGGCCCAGCTGACCGACTTCAGCTGCAGCTTTTCTTCTGTTTTCAGGATCAACCAGCACGCGCCAATGAAGCTGTAGCCAACGGTCAGAAACACTGCCGTCACACAGGCAAAGGCAAATGTCGCCCAAGTATACTGCAAGCCCATGATATACATGCCCAGCATGAAGCCCTGGCTCAGCGACGTCATCAGCGACCCGATAAAGAACGCGTTGTTCCACGAGGCCTTGTGCTTTAACGGCGCTTTCACGCGGAACTCGAACGCAACACCCCGTAGGATCAAGCCGATCAGCATGATCGCCACAGGCAAGTAGAGCGCCGTCAGAATGGCTCCGTGCGCCGATGGAAATGCGACCAGCAACAGGCCAATCGCCAGCACAAGCCATGTTTCATTTGCGTCCCAGAACGGCCCGATAGACGCAATCATGCGGTCTTTCTCTGCGTCCTCAGCGAAGGGAAACAGAACCCCTACGCCTAGGTCAAAACCGTCCAAAACCACGTAAATCAGGATCGACACACCCATAAGGCCTGCAAATACCAAGGGCAGCCAGACGGCGGGATCGCCAAAAAGGTCCATAGTCGCTTACTCCGCCGGGATTGAGACTGCCGCACCGCCAGAGGAGGGCACGCGTGGTTTGATGGACTCTCCTTTCGCGGCCTTGCGGGCCAGATAGAAGATCGCACCGATATAGGCGAACATGAGCACCACATAGATCGCGAGATATGCAATCAGCGTCGATGCAACCAGCGGGGCAGGGACGTCAGCGACCGCCGATGCCGTATCCATCACGCCCGTTACAAGCCACGGCTGACGACCAATTTCAGTGGTGTACCAGCCCGCCAGCGTTGCCACCCAGCCCGAGAAGGCCATCGCGACAAAGCCGTAAAGCATCGGCTTGGGAAGACCGGCGATACCACCACGTTTTTTGCGGGTGAACCAGACAGCGGCCCAGCTCATCACCAGCATCAGCATGCCAACGCCAACCATAACCCGGAAGCTATAGAAAACCGGCGCAACACGGGGGTGCATGATAGTGCCATCTTCTTCGACAAAATCGTTCAGGCCAGGGACAACACCATCGGCAGAGTGCTTGAGGATCAGCGACGCCCCATTTGGGATCGAAATCTCAAAATCATTCGAGCGGGTTTCTTGGTTGGGAATGGCAAACAGCACCAGCGGCACATTCGGTCCGGTCTCCCAGTTGCCCTCCATCGCAGCCACCTTCGCAGGCTGATGCTCAAGCGTGTTCAGCCCGTGCATGTCGCCTGCAAAAATCTGGATCGGGATCAACAGCGCGCCAAGGGTGACGCCCGTACGCAAGGTCGCTTTGACACTCTCACACTTGTCGCCGATCAGGTAACGGAAGGCCGAAATACCGGCCAGCAGGAAGGCCACGGTCAGACCTGAGGCGAGAAGCATGTGAACCAAACGATAGGGCATCGACGGGTTGAAAATGATCGCCCACCAGTCTGTCGCAAAAGCCACACCATCGCGCATCTCAAAGCCCGCAGGCGTGTGCATCCAGCTGTTCAGGACCAAAATCCAGAACGCGGACATCGTCGTGCCGAACGCCACAAGGAATGTCGCAGTAGTGTGTAACCAGCTGGGAACCTTGGAAAAACCAAAAAGCATAATGCCAAGGAACACCGCCTCAAGGAAGAACGCCGTCATCACCTCATAGGCCAGCAAAGGCCCCGCGATGTTGCCGACCGTCTCCATGAAGCCCGGCCAGTTGGTGCCGAACTGGAACGACATTGTGATGCCGCTGACGACGCCCATGGCAAAGCTGAGAGCGAAGACCTTTACCCAAAAGCGATAGCTTTCCATCCACTTCATGTCGCCCGTTGCTTTAAAGCGCAGCTTGAAAAACAGCAGCACCCAGCCAAGGGCAATCGTGATGGTCGGGAACAGGATATGAAACGAGATATTCGCCCCAAATTGAATACGAGACAGCAGCAGAGTGTCCATTATCTGGCCTTTTTTAGTTGCTCTTTCACGATGTATTACGGCTGAGATAGGTGACTGGATCGCTCTTTCAGCCGGGTGCGACCGCACACCGCGCGTCAGCCTGTCCCGGTTGAAATCTAGGCGAAAATCCAGCGCGTTTTTTGGCGATAAACCTCGTCCGGTTGCACCAAAATTGTGGGAAAATCAGCGTGATTTGGCGCATCCGGCCAGTGCTGGGCTTCCAGCGCAAGTCCGCAGTAATTCGGGCTTTGCGTTGCCGCGTCATACACTTGGAGACCGGGCGCATCGGTTTCAACTGTCATCCGCGCGGATGGACCGCTCAACACGGCACGACCGCCCGTAGCCAGGCAAAAGTTATGATCCAGCGGCGGCACCCCTTCCATCAACCGCCGCCCTTCGCGGAAGTCATAGGGCGTCCCGCTCACATCACTGATTTCGCCGGTTGGAAGGCTGGTGTCATCTGTCGGCAAGTAGTGATCCGCGTCGATTTGCAGATGATGATCTGCAAAATTGCCGCCTAAGTTCCAATAGGAATGATTGGCGATATTCATCAGTGTCGGCTGATCCGTGCGCCCTTCGATCTCCAACTCCAGCGCCGAGCCGCCCAAGCGGTAGCGTGCGATAATCTCGCGATTGCCCGGAAACCCGGCCTCGCCATCTGCGCAGGTGATGCGGAAGACCACCGTTTCACCTTCCAGCGCCATATTCCAGACCCGCAAATGCAGCGCAGCCGAGGCCCCATGCAGCATATGCGGCGCACGGTTCACCTCGAACCGATGCAGAACGCCGTGAATCTCTCCGCGTCCGTATCCGATCCGGTTGGCCACTGGTCCCACCAACGCGCCAAAGACGCGGCGCCGCCCTTCGTAATCCGCCATTGTCGCCCCGCCAACAGTCATCTCCTGACCGCTGAACAAAACCGATTGCACCGTCGCGCCGTAGCTCAGAAAAGCGACCCGCAGCTCGCCATTGTCCAGCACCGCGCGGTGCACGGATGCGCCTGCTTTGCTCGTTCCAAAGGACGCTATAAGGGCCGCCATGTGACATCCGCCGCCCCGATCAGAAGCCCATCAAATTCGACCTCATGGGGGTTGTAATTGATGTAGAAGCGATGCGCCCCCGTGTCGCGCAGGCGCAAGCCATCGGGCGGTGAGAGCGTGACCAGACCCGCCACCTCGCACAGATCGCGCAAGATGCGGTCCAAAGCAGTCTCATCCGGCCATCCCGCAAGATAGTGCACCCTGTCCGCGCGCACCATCGCAGGCCGCCCGTCGACTACACTTTCGACCACCTCGGCATCGCCCTCAAGATGTTCAAACCACTTCACCAGAACACCACCCCGCGTTAGCGGGATCAGCTCGGAGGGCGGGACACTTTCCGTGAACGCAATCGTCGCATCCAGCCCTGCAATGCCCGGCCCCATCGACGTCGGGATCGTCAGCTCCGCCGTCTTCGTATTCGTGCGCGGCCCCAGCACCGCTTGCCCGTCGAACGTTGCCAATGCTTCTCTCAACGCGTCCGACAGCTGCAAAAGCCCCGGCGCAAGGACGATTTTATAGCCGCTCAAATTAGCGCAATCAGGCGGCAGAACATCAATCGAAAGCCCCAGCTTGCGCAGCCCGCGATACATCTCGAAACACAGCCGGAAATAGTCAAAATCCGCGCCTTGAGGCTGCGTCTCCCACGCCCATTGCGATGCATAATCGAAGACCAGTGCCACAGGAGCCTGCGTCACAGACACGTCCGGTGCGTCCTCCAATTCCTGAGCCACTTGCGCGGCCTCAGCCAACCCCGGAGCTGCCTCGGAATCAGGGCGCAACAACCCCGCATGCATTTGTTCCTGCGCAAATGGCGCTTGTCGCCAGCGAAAGTATGTGACCGTCTCGGCCCCGTGGGCAAACGCCTCCCACGCCCAAAGCCGCGCCATGCCGGGCAGGGGGGCAGGATTATACGGCGCCCAGTTCACAGGCCCCGGCTGCTGCTCCATCACCCACCAGCGGCCCTTGCCGACAGCGCGATACAAGTCATGGTGAAACGCCTGAAAATCCGGATCGCCCTGCCGCAAATAATGCTGCTTGTGCTCGGGGGCTTCCTCCAATCGATCCGATAAAAACCCAATCGGGTAGCTGTCCCAAGACGCGATATCCAGATCCGCACCCACGTCGTAGTGATCGAACGCCGTCACGCGACCCATATAGTTGTGGATAATCGGCGCGTCCGTCTGCGCCCGGATCAGCCCCACCTGCACCTTGTTGAACTTCACCACCATGTCAGAGCTGAACCGCCGAAACGCCATCACATGGCTCGGGTTCGGTTCAGTCACCGTCAGGTTTGGCAGCTCGATCTGCTCGAAATGGTCATACTCCATCGACCAAAAGACATTGCCCCACGCCGCATTCAGCGCGTCAATGGTGCCATAGGTTTCCGCCAACCAGTTCTGAAACGCGCGCTCCGCCGCGGGCGAATAGGACAGCGCCGTGTCGTGGCAGTCATACTCATTATCCGTTTGCCACGCAGCGATGTGCGGATTCGCCCCATAGCGCCGCGCCAGAATGTCCACGATCCGCGCACATTCCTCGCGGTAGCCGTCATAGCTGAAATCATAATGCCTGCGCGATCCAAAGCCACGCGGCCGTCCCTCCGCGTCCCAGGCCAGCATGTCCGGATGCCGGTCAAGCATCCAGCGCGGCGGCGTCGCCGTCGGCGTGCCAAGAATCACTTTCAGCCCTGCCGACCCAAGCACGCCAATCGCGCGGTCCAACCAGTCAAACTGCAAATCCCCGAAGGACGGCTCCAGCCGAGACCACGCAAATTCCCCAATCCGGACCCAGGAAATTCCCGTCTCGACCATCCGCGCCGCATCCTCGGCCCAGATCGCTTCTGGCCAGTGTTCTGGGTAATAACAGACGCCTAATGCGCGCTTCATAAGATCACCTGATGTTCTTTTTGCCCTGTCGCATTAACCTTAACGGCGAAGGTCATCCCGTTTGTCGGCTCCAAGTCCCGCTGCACCTTGGAAACCCCAATCGCCGCGCTTGTGCAATAGAGCGTTTGCAGATCGGGCCCGCCGAAGGCCGGGCATGAAGTGTGACGCGCGGGAAACTCAATAGTTTCAACAAGTTGCGCGTCTTGACTGTAGCAGGCGACCCGCCCAGCGCCCCATTGCGCCAGCCATATCCGTCCATCGGCATCAATAACAGCGCCATCGGGGTTTAAACCTTCGTCGCGCAAATCCAGCCACAGCTCCGCAAAATCGTCCGGCATCCCGTCCTCTGCTCGCAACGCCTGCCGCATCACCTGTTTGGTCGCTGTATCCGCATAATAGGCAAAGCGCCGATCTGGCGAAAAACAGATCGCATTCGGGATCGTGACGTTCACATACAGCTTCGTCAGCGCCCCCTGATAATACCGATAGATCGCGCCCAAATCCGGCTCAGCATTCTTGCCCATTGTGCCGATCCAAAACCCGCCCCAAGGGTCCGCGCGCCCATCGTTCGAGCGTGTCACAGCGGTCTCCGCTTCCAGTTTCACCAACAGCTCAGAAGTGCCGGTTTCAATCGTGAAAACATAGAGCCCGGTTTCCGAGGCCATAAGCAATCGATCCTTATCGACCCATCCCGCGGCTGAAATGTTTTCATCAAATTGCCATACTTTTTGATAGCTATCTTGATGCGTTATTAGCTTTTTGCCATCTATATCGAACCAGAAGAACTGTTGCCGCTCAGGGTGCCAAAGTGGCCCTTCGCCAAGCATGCAAACGCTGTCATCAAAGACAACGCTCATGCCACTGCCCGGTCATAAGCTGCCACGATATCCTGCGCCCGCGCTGCTACTTCGCCCATGCTCATCCCAGGTTTGTAGATCGCCGAGCCCAATCCAAATCCGTCTGCGCTCGCTGAAATCCAGTCCGCGAAATTCTCCGGCCCTGCGCCACCCACAGCGTACACTTTCGTACCTTTCGGCAAGATCGCCCTCATCGCTTTCAGCCCTCCGGTGCCTGCCATATCACCCGGAAACAGCTTTAACCCATCCGCGCCCGCCTTCAGCGCTGCAAACGCCTCGGTTGGCGTAAACACACCCGGCCAGCTCTCCATGCTGCGCGCTTTGGTGCGCGCGATCACCTCTGCATCGCAGTTTGGCGAGACAATCAACCGTCCGCCCGCTTCCGCGATCGCATCGACCTCACATGTGGTTAACACTGTGCCAGCGCCGATCACCGCATCCGGAAACGCGTTAACCATTCTGGTGATGCTCTCAACTGGCTCCGGAGAGTTCATCGGCACCTCGATCCAGTCGATGCCAGCCTCGATCAACGCGCCACAGATCGGCACCGCCTCATCCGGCGTGACCCCTCGCAAAATTGCTATCAACGCCCGTGTCATGCCGAGATCCCTTCCCGCAATCGCGCCGCATTCAGTCCCGCAATTGTCATCCGGTCGCCCTGCACGTGTGTCGCAGGAACCCCCTGTTCGGCCAAAGCCGCCACGTAAAGCCGCGCGACCTCTGGCGCGCCAATCACTGCCACCTTTTGGCCCAACCAATACGGCCGCGCCGCTGCCAGTTCCGCGCCAATTAAAAGGCCCGAAAGCCGCGCGCGTCCAACCTCAGCGGCTGTTCCATTAACCAAACTCTCCGCCCGGATCGAAAAGAGCTTCGCCGCCAACTTCTCTGGTCGTGCCATCGAATCCGACAGGGCCTCTGAGAACGCGCTTTCGTCCCAGTTTGCAGTCGTCACTGTGTGCCGCAGCACCGATTGTTCTGACAGCAAGGCAAACAGCTCCCCTGTCATAAATGTCTGGAACGAAACGATTTCATTAGCACTCACCAAAACCCATTTACTATGAGTTCCGGGCAAACAAATTACCCCGTCCCATCCTTTGTTCAGGGCGAGAAACCCCGCAATTTGCGTTTCTTCCCCGCGCATCACATCGGCTGGTTGCACCTGTTTCACTCCCGGCAAAACCCGCACATCCAAGCGCGCGTCCGAGGTCGGCGCATTAACCATCTTCACCTGATCCACTGCCGCTGGCACACTCGAATAAGGCGCTTCAACCCAGCCTTGGCGCGCGCCGACCATGCCGCAAGCCAAAACCGGCGTCCGGTCTCCCAACCAATCCGACACGAGCGCCAAAAGCGCTCCCTCAAACTGGTTACGCTCCAACGATCCCATGCCATCGTCCGACGCGCGCTCGTCCAAAACAGACCCGCCCGACATTGCGTAAACGCGCAAGTGCGAGGTGCCCCAATCGACCGCTATCCAGTCCGGTTTGCTCATCCCGTCGTCACCACGCCGCCGTCGATCACCATGACCTGACCGGTCATCATTCGGCTCACTTTTGACGCCAGATACAAAACTCCGCCAACCACATCCGCCGGCGCCAAATGCTCTTTCAAACACTGCTTTTCCAAATGATCCGCCAAGCTCTCTGGATCGGCCCACATATCCAGCTGTTTTTGCGTCAAAACCCACCCTGGAGCCAACGCATTAACCCTGATCCCATCCGGTCCAAACTCGCGCGCCAAGCTCCGCGTCATGCCCGTAATCCCCGCATTCGCAGTCGTGTAAGACGGATAACCGCTGTTACCCATCATGTAGCTGACAGAGGAGAAGTTAATAATTGCGCCACCCTTCGCCGCCTGCATCCCCGGCAACACCGCCTGACACGCAAAGAAGTACGCTTTGAGATTAATGGCTTGCGACCAGTCCCAGAATTCTTCGTCGACAGCCAGCGTCTCATGGCGCTTATCATTCGCTGCATTGTTAACCAGAACAGAGATGGCGCCATGTGCTTCCGCCGCGTGATCAATCGCACTTTTCAGCGCGCCAATATCGGTAATGTCACACGGCAAGAACAAGGGTCGAACCCCGTGCTTGCCTTCCATTTCGTCACAAAAGTCTGACGCGTCCGAGCGTTGGACAAACGCCACCTGCGCGCCTTGCTTCAGGAATCCTTCCGTGATCGAGGCTCCAATGCCCGCTCCTCCACCTGTGATGAAGACAGACGCGCCTTTTAAGTCTGGAAATACGGCGTCCATCAATGGCTCTCCCGCGTGACGGGGCGGGTGTCTTTGCCCACAAGAAAATCCAGATCAGCGCCTTGATCTGCTTGAAGCACATGATCAATATACAACTTTGCATAGCCTCTTGAATAATTAGGTTCATCCGATTGCCACATATCTCGGCGTGCTTTCAGCTCAGTTTCATCAACCATCAACTCAAGTGTGCCAGAGGCCGCCGACACCTTGATCCGGTCGCCTGTTTTAACCAAAGCCAAAGTCCCGCCTGCCTGCGCTTCCGGCGACACATGCAAGATCACAGTCCCATACGCTGTGCCCGACATTCGTGCGTCTGACACCCGGATCATATCGCGCACACCCTGCTGCACCAGTTTCTTTGGGATCGGCATATTTCCCACTTCCGGCATCCCCGGATACCCTTTCGGCCCGCAGCCTTTCAGCACCAAAATCGTCTGTGGTGTGACCGGCAAATCATCGCGGTCGATGTTGGCTTTCAAGTCCTCGATACTCTCAAACACGAAGGCGTCCCCTTCATGTTCCAGCAATGCGTCAGTCGCAGCAGACGGTTTCACAATCGCGCCATTGGGCGCCAGGTTCCCGCGTAAAACCCGTAATCCTGCGGCTGGTTTCACGGGGTCATCAAAGCCATGGATCACATCACGATTGTAGCATTCAGCGCCGTCTGCATAGGCGCTGATATCGCCACCCAGGACGGTCATCGCGGGTCGCAAATGGTCTTTGAGTTCATTCAGAACAACCGGCATCCCGCCCGCATAGCAGAAATCTTCCATCAGGTATTTGCCCGATGGCATGCAGTTAACCAACAGTGGAATCTCTCCACCGATCTCAAAATCCTTGAGATCAAGGTTAACACCGACCCGTCCCGCGAGTGCGAGCAGGTGGACCACCGCATTGGTCGAACCGCCCACAGCCGCATTCGCCAGGATCGCGTTCTCAAACGCTTCCTTGGTTAATACGTCAGACGGTTTGATGTCCTCGTCGACCATTTCCACAATCCGTTTGCCGGTCAGATGCGCCAGCGCCATCCGTCGCGCGTCAACGGCTGGCAAAGCGGCGTTTGTGGGTAAAGACATCCCCATCGCTTCGACCAAAGACGCTATGGTCGAGGCCGTGCCCATCGTCATGCAAACGCCTGCACTGCGCGACATGCCAGACTCGGCGGCCATGAAATCCTGCAAGGTCATGTCGCCCGCCCGTACCGCTTCCGAGAACTTCCAGACATCCGTGCCCGATCCGATGTCCTGCCCTTTGAATTTCCCGTTCAGCATCGGCCCTGAACTGACCACGATTGACGGTAAATCCACCGACGCAGCCCCCATCAGCTGTCCTGGCGTTGTCTTGTCACAACCGCCTAAAAGCACAACGCCATCAATACCATAGGCGCGGATCGACTCCTCGACATCCATACTCAAAAGGTTCCGAAACAGCATTGCTGTCGGCTTCATCTGTGTCTCGCCCAGGCTCATCACCGGGAACTCAACCGGGAAGCCACCGGCTTCCCAAACGCCGCGTTTCACCCCCTCGGCCAAGGTTCGCAGGCCGCTGTTGCATGGTGTCAGTTCCGACCACGTATTGCAGATGCCAATCACCGGACGACCATCAAACGCGTGATCCGGAAACCCTTGGTTTTTCATCCACGACCGGTGGATGAAACCGTCCTTGTCCAGCTTGCCGTACCAAGCGCGATTGCGGCGATCTTTGGTCATATCTTGCGGCCCTCCAGGACCCAGATTGTCTCGGGGAAAGCCCAGGGCAGTGCAACACCCCGCGCCGTTAACGATTGCCCGGTTAACCTTACCGGACCGTTCTTCAACTCAAGGGCTCCGCGCGACAAATGGCTGCCATCGGCTTTGTTCAGCAGGTTGATCTCATAGACGGCGTCAGGCTCCAACCCTGTTAACCTTAGTAAACGCGGCGAGATTTGGGTGCTATTGGAAATCTGTGTGCGGAAGACCACAAACCGGTCGCCCTCGGCGCTGATTTGCTGCTCTGCCAGAACTGCGGCGTCTTCTGTATCAAGCCGCAGGATGTCCGCGCCCATCATCCAGCTGCGGTTCTCTTTCCACCAAGCGGTGATCAGTGTCAGCGACTCCGCCTCGTCGTCGGTCAGCTCGCGCGGGTCCATTTCGAAACCCATATGACGCTGCGCCGCAGTCCAGGCGCGTAGCTTGATGTTCAGCTTGCGCCCGGATGTATGACAGATGCGCGGCCCGACATGGCTGCCGGTGATTGCGCAGGGCAGAAATAGCGCGGAATCGTGTTGAATCCGCGCACGCTCTACGGCGTCGTTGCTATCCGAGAGCCAAACGCGCTGAGTAAATTCCATCATCCCAAGATCAATGCGACCGCCCCCG
Organism: Cognatishimia sp. MH4019; assembly: GCF_020177595.1. Lineage (GTDB taxonomy): Bacteria > Pseudomonadota > Alphaproteobacteria > Rhodobacterales > Rhodobacteraceae > JAHTBL01. Next base: position 108,813 of record NZ_JAHTBL010000008.1, read on the forward strand.
GAAGAGCAGTTTTCAATCTCAACCTTCGGGTGGGCCGCCCGCAGGCGGGCAAACACATCATAGATCCCATAGGTTTGTGCCGCATCCGAAACGGGCAGCACACGATTATGGTCCCATTTGATGTATTCTATCTCATTATTGCTTAAGAGTTTGGAAATTTGATTTACGATATATTCCCGCACATCAAGGCGAGAGAGGTCGAGCACGCGCTGCTGACGCCCTTCAAGCTGATCCATCGCGCCCAAAATCCAATCGGGACGCGCGCGCGCGAGGTCGCTGTTAAGGTTAATCATCTCGGGCTCGAACCACAGCCCAAAGCCCATTCCCAGTTTGCGCACATGATCAATAAGCGGCTTTAGGCCCGCGGGCCATTTGCGCGGATCAATCTGCCAATCGCCCAAGCCCGACGTGTCGTCGTCGCGCAACCCGAACCATCCATCATCCAGCACGAAGCGCTCTGCGCCAAGGGCGGCTGCGCGATCTGCAATCTCACGCAGCACCTCGAAATCATGGTTAAAGTAGACCGCTTCCCAGCAGTTGTAATGAACGGGTCGATCCCGCTTGACCCAAGGCACCAAGGTCTCGCGCACATGGCGCTGCATCGGCACCGACACGCTGTTATAGCCAGCCGTGCCGGCGATCAGAACTAGCGGAGCCGTTGCGAACTCTGTGCCGATCCGGGCAGAGCCATCGGCATGGCCCCATTGCACCTGGCGACGCCCATCAGGCAGAGCCTCGATAATCATTCGATGACCGCCCGACCACGCGTAAGCCATTGAATACGCGACACCATCTGTGTTCGACAGCGCCGGATCATGCAGGATCGCGAAAGGTGGATGATCATGCCCCGACCGCCCCTGCCGCGCCTCGCGCATATGGATGCCGTGGCGAATATCTGACCGGTGCACGCGCCATTCGCCGACCCATTTGCCCGCGACGTCAGACACCTCGGTGCAACCCTCCGGCACGGGCAAGACGGGAGCTGCCAACCGGTGCAGCAACACCGGCTTAGACGTGGTTAACTGAGTGGAGGCCTCAATCATCGGCCCGCGCGTATGAAACACGAAGACAACTGTCAGGTCGTCATCACCGACGGTGATACGCAGCGTGTCATCACTCTCATCCCCCTTCGAAAACCGATCCGCCGACATAAAGCGCAACCGCGTTTGCAGCAGTTTGCCGTCGCGATAGGCCATCAGCCCCGGTTGCCCGGCAAAGCCCGTGGCGGCCTCAGGGCAAAGCGACAAGGGCGCGATCCCGTCCAGCATCCCGCCGGTGAAATCCAGCTGACCGGTTTTGGCCAACGCCTCCAGATCCTCGCTTTTCGGCAAGGGTGGGCCCCAATAGCTCACCCATGGCACACCACCATCCGAGGCCAGCGCAATCGTCTGCGCTGTCGTATCCACACGCCATGTGTGCACTATTTGACGGCGCCCAGCGTGAGCCCTGCGATGAAGTGCTTCTGCATCAGAAAGAACATCGCGACCGGGGGCAGGGCCGCCACGATGCTGCCTGCCGAAAGCATGTGATAGGCCACGCCGAACTGCGCGTTGAACGAGGTGATGCCCGCCGTCACCGGCTGCGCCTCTGGCCCTTGGGTCAGCACGACCGCCCAGAAATAATCGTTCCAGATAAAGGTAAAGACCAGCACCGCCATCGCGGCCAGCGCGGGCTTCATCAGCGGTAGCACCACGAACCAATAGATGCGCCATTCTGCGATGCCCTCAACCCGTGCGGCCTCGATCAGCTCGAAGGGCAGGGCGCGGATGAAGTTGCGCATGAAGAGCGTGCAAAACCCGGTCTGGAACGCGATGTGGAACAGCACCAGCCCCATCTTTGTATCATACAGACCCATCTGCAGCGTGAGGTCGCGCACCGGGATCATCAGAATCTGGAACGGCACAAAGTTGCCCGCCACAAACATGAAGAAGATCAGCAGGTTCGACTTGAACCGGTAGACCCCCAGCGCAAAGCCCGTCATCGATGACAGGATGATGCAGCCCAACACGGTGGGGACTGTGATCAGGAACGAGTTCATCAGGTAACGCGGCATGTCGCTTTGCGTGAAAACGGCCATGTAGTTGGTGAGGCCTTCAAAGGATGTCGGCGCCCCCCAGTAGTTGCCGGTCGCGAAATCTGCCGCTGGCTTGATCGAAAAGATTGCGACCGCGATCAGCGGCAGCAGCCACATGATCAGCGCGAGCGGCAAAAGGCTCTGATAGGTGAATTGCCAAGAGCGGGAGGTTTTCTCAATCGGGGTCGGAAACATCGTTAATGCCCCCGTTCTTCGCGGAACATTGACCAGAGGAAATAGGCGATGAAGATCAGCATGATCAGGAACAGCACCACGGCGATGGCCGCGCCGTAGCCCATGCGAAAGCCGTATTCCGACAGCGCTTTTTCAAACATGTAGAACGACAGCACGCGGGATGATCCAAACGGCCCCCCATTCGTCATGATCGAGATCAGATCGAAGGACCGCAGCGCCCCGATAATAGTGACCACAAAGCAGATGAACGTCGCCGGTTTCAGCTGCGGCAGGATGATATGCCAAAGCATCCGAAAGCCCTTGGCCCCGTCCAGACGCCCGGCCTCAATCTGCTCAGGATCGACCGCGTTCAGGCCTGTCAGATAGAGGATCATGCAATAGGCCGTCTGCGGCCAAAGCCCTGCGGCGATGATTCCGTAAGTCACCATCGTCGGGTCGCCCAGCACGTTGATCGGCCCCAGCCCGACCCAGCCCAGCGCCGTGTTCAGCAGCCCGAAGGACGGGTTGTAAAACCACGCAAAGACCAGACCTACGACCACCTGAGAGATCACAAATGGAAAGAAAAACAGCGACTTATAAAGCCGGATACCCACGACTGTCTGATTCAGGAACAGCGCAATGAATAACCCCGCCGGGATGGCGAGCAAGTAAAAGGCGAGCCATTTGACGTTGTTCCAAAGGGAGACTTCAAACGCGCGGTCGGTCATCAGTTCCTGATAGTTTGCGAGGCCGATATACCGCGCCTCGCCCAGCCCGTCCCATGCGTAAAGCGACAGGTTGAAGCTCTGGAAAATCGGGATGATGACGTAGACCGCGAAGAACAAGATGCCGGGGGCCAGAAACAGCCAAGGGGTCAGCGCAATCTCGTTTCGTTTGTAAAACGACTTGCGACGCGGCGGGTTCATATCCGGAACGGTGGCAACGGTCATAGCGGCTCTCCGATGGGTCTTTGACCAGAAAAGCCCGTGCGCACGCGAGCTTATCAGGACAAAGCGGGCAGGGCGCTGCGTAAAGCCAGCGCCCTGCCGAAAGCTCTTAGTAGACGCGCTGACGCACGCTCTCCAGACGGTTCAGGATGTCATCCAGATTGTCTGGGAACACCATGAACTCCTGCAGGCCCTGCATGGCTTCCGCTGCCATTTCAGCCGGGAAGTCGCGGTCAAAGAACTGTGCCACACCGCCGGGGCTGTTCGAGGAAAGCATCTCGAAGCCTTGATTCAGGAACTCGTCATCATCGACCGACGAAGACGCGTTGACCGGCAACTGACCCAGGTTCTCACCATTGTTGATGAGCGTCTGGTTGTCGGCCGATACGACAAAGCGCAGGAACGCGCGGGCGTTGTCCTTGTTGGTCGCATTGGCCGGGATGTGGAACGTGTCCGTCGGTGCGTTCTCAGCCAGCTCAAGCCCTTCGGTGATCGCGGGGAACTGGTAGAAGTCGAGCTGATCGTCGGTCAGACCCGCCTCGCGGAACTGCGCGACCGAGAAGTTGCCCATCAGATAAGCCGTCGCCTCGCCACGCACCATGAAGGGCAGCGCTTCCTGCCAGCTATAGGACTGGTGGTTGTCGATAAACGCGCCCATGTCGATCAGCTCACGCCAGTTGGCGAAAGTCGCGCGCACACGATCATCGGTCCACGGAACCTCGCCACGGGCCAGCTCCATGTGGAAGTCAAAGCCGTTGGTGCGCATGTTCAGGTAGTCAAACCAGCCGCCCGCGGTCCACAGGAACTTCGACCCGATGGTGTAGCATTTGCGACCCGAATCCAGGATCACCTGGCAGTTGGCTTTCTCCTGCTCCCACGTGGTCGGCTCTTCCAGACCCAACTCGTTAAAGATGTCCTCGCGGTAGTAGATGCCCCACTGATAATAGGTATATGGCACGCCCCACTGCTTGCCATCGATGGTCATCGCACCCTTGGTCGACGCCAGATTGGTGGCGATGTCTTCTTCCATCCACAGATCCGATACGTCCTCGAACAGACCGGCGGACACATAAGGCGTCATGCGGTTTGCGGCATACCATGTCGCCACGTCGGGCGAATTGGCCGTCAGGAAGTTACGGATCTGCGTCTTATAGGCTTCGCGGTCGATGACCGTGGTTTCGATGGTCAGATCGGGGTGCATCTCTGAGAAGCGGGCGATCATGTCCTCCATCGTCGCGCGCGGCGCGGGGTTCGATGTATCAAGGAAAATCTTCAGATCGCCGGACAGCTTTTCGCCGTGGCCCTCGGCCGGCGCACCGCCTGCCAGAACAGCCGTTGTCGCAAGCGCCGCGATGGACGCTTTGAGCATGGAATGCATGGTTTCCTCCCTAGTGCTTCCAGAATTTTCAGTTTCATTATTTGAAACTTAGTTTTGTATATTGAAATCATAATCCCGACTCGCCTATGCTTGTCAACAGCGCCGGTCACGGGATCATCAGAATCCCGGTCTAGCGGGGAGGAGAAGGATGAACGCACCGCGTAATGGCGACGGCACCGTGGGCAAAGCCCTTGATGTGCTCGATCAGGTGGCTGGCTTTGGCCGCCCGGTGCGCTTTGGCGAACTGCTCGCGGCGTCGCCCTATCCCAAAGCCACGCTCTACCGCTTTGTGCAGACACTGACCTCACAGGGCATGCTCAGCTATGAACCGGATCGTCAGGTCTATTCGCTGGGCGTGCGTCTTGTGCGTCTGGCCCATGCCGCATGGCAACAGTCCAGCCTCGCGCCCATCGCGCGGCCTCATCTGGATGCGCTGTCTGCCAAAGTGGGCGAAACGGTGCATCTGGCCCAGCTCGATCACGCGCAGGTTCTTTATGTCGACAAACGCAACGCCAAAGACCCGGTCGAGATGTATTCCCAGGCTGGCAAGGTCGGCCCCGCCTATTGCACAGGCGTCGGCAAGGCGATGCTCGCGTTTCTTGAGCCGTCCGAACAAGACCGCGTGATCGCCCAGCAGAGCTTTCACCGCTTCACCGATCACACGCTTACCAGTGCCCGCGCGTTGCGCGCCGAGCTAAGCGATATCCACGCCAATGGCTACGGCTTTGACCGCGAAGAGCACGAGCCCGGCATCATCTGCGTGGCCCACCCCATCCTGACCGCTTCCAATCGCGTGCTTGGCGCGCTGTCGGTCACCTCGACGACGCAGCGGACCAATCTGGCCGCCCTCGAACGGCTCGTCCCCGATATCCGCGCCGCCGCCCACGCCATCGCCGAAGAGGCTGGCGCGTGGCATTTCCCAACCCAAGTCTCAACCGCAGGATCCTGACATGACCGGAGTCACTCTTTCCAACGTCATCAAGCGTTACGGCGAAACCCAAGTGATCCACGGCATTGATCTGCAGATCGAAGACAGCGAGTTTTGTGTCTTCGTCGGCCCGTCAGGCTGCGGCAAGTCCACCCTTCTGCGCATGGTTGCAGGGTTGGAGGAAACCACCGAAGGCCAGATCAATATCGGCCCCCGTGACGTGACCCGCCTTGATCCCTCTGACCGGGGCGTCGCGATGGTCTTTCAAACCTACGCGCTCTACCCGCATATGAGCGTGGCTGAGAATATGGGCTTCGGCCTCAAAATGAACGGCCACCCCAAGGCCGAGATCGACCAGAAGGTTGCCGCCGCCTCCAAGGTCCTCAAGCTCGACGACTATCTCAAACGCAAACCCAAAGCGCTCTCAGGCGGTCAGCGTCAGCGTGTCGCCATTGGTCGCGCCATCGTGCGCGGGCCCGAAGTGTTCCTCTTCGACGAACCCCTCTCCAACCTCGATGCCGAACTTCGCGTCGAAATGCGGGTCGAGATCGCGCGCCTGCATCAGGAAATCGGCGCGACGATGATCTACGTCACCCACGATCAGGTCGAAGCCATGACGCTCGCCGACAAAATCGTCGTGCTGCGCGCTGGCCGCATCGAACAGGTCGGCGCGCCCATGGATTTGTATCGCAACCCCGACAACCGTTTCGTCGCGGGCTTCATCGGCTCGCCTGCCATGAACTTCCTTGACGGCCAGATCACCGCTGGCGATGTAGAAGTGCCGGGCCTGAAAGAGACGGTAAAGCTCCCCGTCACCATACCCTCCCCAGGCACCCAGGTCCAAATCGGCCTGCGCCCCGAACATCTGGTGATGACCAAAGGTGACACCCACCGGGTCGAGCTGACCGAGGCGCTGGGCGGCGTCTCCTACGCCTATCTTGTCACCCCCACGGGCGAGAAGATCATCGTCGAAGAACGTGGCGATGAACGCTCCAAGATCGGCGACATGGTTGGCCTCAGCTTCGAGACGGATCGCGCGATGCTGTTTGACACACAGACCGAAGCGCGCATCAGGTAGACGTCGCGCCGATGCAGCGTCGCCCCACCTTGCGCGGTGTATTGGCGCTCTTTCGGAACGGCTCAACTCTCTTTTGATTTTATGCGGTAGGCTGCCTAATTTAAGGAACCCACACAGATCACCGAGCGCACGGCCAAGATGCCCAAAATACTGTCTGTCAGGATCGCCGAGGTCTGTCGCACGATTGAATCGGACCTTGGCCATTCATGGCGCATGGGCGCTCTTGCCACTCAAGCCGGTATGGCCCCTCACCACTTTCAGCGCTCCTTCGCAGCTGTGACCGGTGAAACCGTGGCAGGCTACATCCGCAGCCGTCGGCTGGAACGCGCGGCATTGGCGCTGCGGGACACGCCTGACCGGATCATCGACATCGCTCTTGAGACCGGGTTTCAGACCCATGCCGGGTTGACCCGCGCCTTTACCGCGCATTTCGGCATCAGCCCACGGGACTTCCGTCAAAAAGGTCTCCCACCTCAGAACGAGGGTTTGCCGCCAAGGCCCTATCTGCGACCCCTCTCATCGCGCACGTTGATTTCAAACTGCGATCTGGTCGAAATTCCCGATCAATGGATGTGCTGTCGCCAGACCAAGGGCGTGCAAGACGGCGTCTATTTCAGTGATATCGAAAGCATCCATCACGACTTCAAAGCGTTAGGCACCGAACTCGGAAGTCGCAACGCTCTGCTGGCCACTGCTTTTCCCGAAGGCCCCAAAGGATACAATGATCCCGATGCGACGGCGCTATATGGCGCAATCGCGTCGGATCGATTTGATCTGGCATGGTCATCACAATGGCGGGGTCTGCCCGGCGGTCTCTTTGCGGTTTTTCCTCATTTTGGGCCGTTCTCGACGCTTCATTTGTCATGGCACCGGTCCGTCAGGGCTGGGTTCGATCAACTGGGCGTTGCCTTTCGCCCATCCTGGATGTTCGAAACCTATCTGTCAGCGCGCCCGGATGCGCCAAAAACCGAAATCTCCGCTCTGATCTTTCTGCCGGTGCAGAAAAGCACAATCGGGAAAGCGCGCGACGCATCTGCGCCTTAGGTCATCATCAATTGCAAATGATGAGGTCAGTGGATGCCCCTATTGTCAGTTTCAAATGATGCCGAACGTCTTGTCTGCGACGCAACCGACGATCTCGCGCATGTCGTGCAACGCATCGAAAACCCCTCACACCGCAAGGCGCTCTATGCAGAAATGGCCGCACGGCGAGAGATGGCAGAACCCGTCCTGAACGCGTTTGAGGCCAGACGCGAGGCGTGCCCCGAAAAGGTCACCGGGCCACTGAATGGTTTGCCGATCACGGTCAAAGACCAGATCGCGGTCGCGGGATGGCCGACGGGCTTCGGCATGGAGCGCCTCAACGTCAAACCCGACACCCGCTCGGCAACGCTGGTCGCACGATTGCAGGCCCTCGGTGCCGTCGTGACCGGCAAAACCGCGCTGCCCCCCAACGCCATGGATTTTCAAACCGGCAACAAACGCCGTGGCCCGACATGTAATCCGCATAATCCGCTCTTCACAGCAGGCGGCAGCACCGGGGGCGGGGCTGCGGCTGTCGCCAGCGGTATGAGCCTCTTGGATATTGGCGCTGACCTCGGCGGTTCCTTACGCATTCCCGCGGCATGGTGCGGCGTGACATCCTACACCCCAAGCGAGGATCTGTGGCCCCGCGATGGCATGTTGCGCGGCGCGCAAAAGCTGGACCATTTCGCCCGGATCGGGCTGACCGCAAAGACTGCGTCAGATCTTCGCTACATCTCGCAAACCCTCCAGTCAAAAGCACAAGCCGCCGATACTGCAATCGCGCAATCCCGTCTCGCCATATGGACGCCGGACCGCCAGAAGATGGGCGATCAGGTCACCCTAGAGAGGTGGGATCGCCTTTCCAAGAAGCTGCAAACCGTTCATCCCGCAACCCTAGCCGATCCGATGACGGCTCTCTTTGATCCCGAGATCTACCGCTTGGCGGGCGAAATCATCGGATATGAAACAGGCGCGCTGGTGCCATGGCCGATCCGCTGGATCATGCGCCGCGACCGGCACGCACAAGACACGTCGCCGGGGTTCGTTGCCCATGTGCATATGGGCTACAAACGCGACCACACGCGCCACAAGGCAAACCTGAGAATGCTCGCCGAACGACGGGCCTCGGCGCTGACAGCATGGCGAGATGTGGACGCCTTGCTGTTACCGGTCTCAGCCGTCTGCGCGTTCAGGCATATAACGCCCCTGCGCGATCAGAACGGGGTGCGGACCTATGATCAGACCTTTGAAACCGGCGCCGGGCGGCTGGGCTATTTCGATGCGCTGACACGGTTCACCTTGCCACTGACGGTGCTTGGTTGGCCCGTTGTCACACTGCCGATCGGCTATGATGACAACGGGATACCCATCGGGGCGCAACTGGTGGGTAAGGCTGGCGCGGACAGCAAGCTCCTTGCGCTTGCCGAGGGATTGCAAGACGCTTTGAAGTAAACCCGCCCCGGATCAGGTCCGCGGCACGCCCTGCTTGCCCATCGCGTTGGACCGTTCAATCAGATCAACCCCCATCTGATGGAACAGATCGCCATAGTCCAGCGTGACCCAATTCTCTGCGATCTGGCCACCGGCAATGCGGTAGAAATCCATCACCCGAAGCGTCATCGCCTTGCCGGTCGCAGGCACGCCCAGATATGCGCCCTGATGCGTCATCGTCATCGACGGCCAGCCCGAGATGGCGGCGTAATCTCCGTCTCCGAAGCGGCAATAGTGATTGCCGCCCTTGCGGTCCGGGAAGGCACGCAGGAACGGCTCCCGGTGATCCTTCACAAAGCCCGACCACTGGAAGTTCGAGCCAATGCCCGCAGGCCCATACCACAGCATATCATCCGCCCAGACGCCATTGGCGCCGGTTTGCCCTTCCGATCCAAACGTCTCTGGATCATAGACATGCAGATCGGACAGCATCGCCTCCACCACCGCGAGGGATGCCGCGCCGTCGCCCTTCGAAGGCAGCAAACCATCTTGCGTTGCGGGGGCAGGAAATGTGAGCTCGGTGCCCAAAGAGGGTAGGGGCATCGTCCCGGCTTGCACCATCAGATCGGGCAGATCGAAGATGATCTTCGCCTCGACAATCTGACCGTCCTCAATTCGGTAGAATTCGCCTGAGCGCAGCCAGGCCATGCGATGCGATGGGGCAAGACCAAACAGGGGTTTCGTGAAGTTGCCAATGTAATGCGTGATACAGGCGCACCAGCGCCCTCCGGCCTCGCGCATATTCTGACCGCCGACGAAGATCACATCGCGGCGGTGGAGCCCCTCGAAGGCTGCGCGCAGGGGGGCGACATAGTCCGCAATTATCTCCGCGCGCCCCGCACATTGGTTAACGGGCCAAGCGACATCCCAGAGTGATTCCTGTGCGATTACCGCCTCTGCCTGTGCCTCACCCCGCCATAGCGCTGCAAGATCCTGCTGAATTTCTGCCCTAAAATCTGTCACTTAACTGGCCTTCCCTGTTTTATTTTCCGCAATTGGCAGATTTGACTTGGCAAAGGCGAACTCGGGAGTCTAGCCTTTTTGCAAACGTGTGCAAAAAATCGCACCACGACAACAGGGAGACGCGAATGGCTGAGATTCAGCTTCGCAACGTCGGAAAGCGCTGGGGCTCTTTCATCGGCGTCAATAACTTCGATCTGACCATCGGAGACGAGGAATTTCTGGTGCTGCTCGGTCCGTCCGGCTGTGGCAAAACCACGACCATGCGGATGATCGCAGGGCTTGAAGACCCCTCAGAAGGTGACATCCTGATTGGCGGTCAGCGCGTCAACGACAAAGAGCCGAAAGACCGCGACATCTCGATGGTGTTTCAGTCCTACGGCCTCTATCCGAACCTGAACGTCTACGAGAACATCCGCTTCCCCCTAAAGGTCCGCAAGATCGACCCTGCGACCCATGACGAACGGGTCATGCGCGCCGCAGGCATGGTCGAGCTTGAGCCGTTCCTGCACCGCAAACCGGCGGAACTCTCTGGTGGTCAGCGCCAGCGTGTGGCTCTGGCCCGCGCCATCGTGCGCCGTCCGAAGGTCTTCCTGATGGATGAACCTCTGTCGAACCTCGACGCGAAACTCCGCGTCTCGACCCGCGCGCAGATCAAAAACCTCAGCCACGAGCTGAAAGTCACGACCATCTACGTGACCCATGACCAGATCGAGGCGATGACGCTGGCCGACCGTGTTGTCGTAATGAACAAAGGCGTTGTGCAGCAGCTTGGTACGCCCACCGAAATCTATGACCGCCCCGCCAACACATTTGTGGCCAGCTTCATCGGCTCTCCGGCCATGAACTTGATCGAAGGCGAGATCACGGGTGGAACCTTCCGGGCGGAAAGCATGGAAGTGCCCGGGCTGAATGCGCCCGACGGCAAAGTGACACTTGGCTTCCGCGCCGAGGATGCGAGCGTGGCGGAGACCGGCGGTCAGGCGCATGCGCCAGCCTACGCGATGGAGCTTTTGGGCGACAGCACCATGATCACCATCCGCGTCGCAGGCGAACAGCTTAGCGTGAAAGCCGACAAGAATTACCGGTGCGAGATTGGCGACACAGTCCACTTCTCGATTCCGGCTGAAATCTGCCACCTGTTCAGCGCAGAAACAGGTGAACGGATCGGAGGCTAAGACCTCTGCATCGGCCCCGCGCGTGGGGCCTGAAAATGGCCCCTGGGCCTAATACGAAACAGGGAGAGACATATGTTTCTGAAGAACACAGTTGCAGCAATTGCGCTGACGGTTGCCGCAGGCACCGCCATGGCCGATTGCGGCATTTCCGAAGGTCGCGTCAGCATCGTGGGTAACGAGTTCCCCGCGATCCAGACCGTTGGCGCGAATGCGATGGAATGCGCCTCTGATAGCGTCGAGGTCAGCACGAACCTCACCGCCGATCACCAGACGATCAACTTGCCCGGCATGCAGGGCAATCCGGCCGAATACACCTCTGCGATCGTGGCAAACTCGTCCATCGTGGCCTTGATGAACGAAGACGTCATCCGCCCGCTGGATGATCTGATCGCCGCCCATGGTCAAAGCCTCAAGCCCAACCAGATCGTGACGATCAACGGTCAGGCCATGGCGATTGCGTTCATGGCAAACGCCCAGCACCTTGTCTATCGTGCGGACGTCTTGGAAGAGGCTGGCGTGGCTGTGCCGACCACCTATGAGGAAATGCTCGCCGCAGCCGAAGCGATCCGCGCCGCTGGCATCATGGAAAACCCCGTGGGCGGCCCCTATGCCGCAGGCTGGAACCTCGCGCAGGAATTCAACAACATGTTCCTCGGCTTTGGTGGTCAGCACTTCGAGCCCGGCACGGCCAATCCGACCGTCAACTCCGAGGCCGGTGTCAAAACACTCGAGATGATGAAGGCGCTGTCGGAATACATGAACCCCGACTACCTGACCCACGATTCCAACGGCACCAACGCTGAATTCCGCGCTGGGAACACCGCTCTGATGCATATGTGGGGCTCCCGCGCTGCGACGCTCGTCGAAGCCGAAGGTGTTCCGCAAGAGGTTGTGGACGGCTTCGCCATCGCGGGTCCGCTGACAGTTGGTGGTGGCACCACACCCGCTTCCACCTTGTGGTGGGATGGCTGGACTGTCGCCAAGAACATCTCTGATGCAGATGCCGAAGCGACCTTCAAGGCCTTGCTCAACGGCATTGATCCCTCGATCCTGAGCGGCGAAGATGTTGCAAGCCAGGCGGTTTGGCTGATCGACGGCTACGAGCCGACCGAGGCTGCTGTCGGTGTGTTCGAAGCTGCCAATTCCGGCACGGCACCCTATCCGATGCTGCCCTATATGGGTCTGATGCACACCGCCCTGGGCGCTGAGCTGACCGACTTCATGCAAGGCAACGAATCTGCCGAACAGGCGCTCGCCGACGTTGAGGCCGCTTACACAGCCGCCGCCAAAGAGAACGGCTTCCTTCAATAAGGGCGCTATCCCGCGCGGGGCCTGCCACTCACGGCCCCGCGCATCCCATTCGATTTTTCTAGCGGCAGGCACAGGCCATGAAACATAAAACCTTCTTCTGGTTTTTCCTTCCGACAGCGATGGCGATGCTGATCTTTATCGCGGCCCCCATCGTTTCGGTGGTGATGCAATCCCTGTTCCTGCCCCATGAAGCGGTGCTCATTCAGGTTGAAAACTGTGGCCCCTTCGGCTGCACGCAACAAACCTCGATTGATCAAGAAGCCACCCAAGCCCTGCGTGACGCCGCCCCCATGGGTCGTTTTGCCGGGCTTGAAGTGTATTTTGACCGGGGCCACCTTGCCACCGCCGAAGTCGCCGCCGCATGGCGCAACTCCGAAAGCCTGGGCGCGTTCTTCGGCGAACTGAACAACCTGCCGTTCTACCGCGCCATGGCTTTCACGCTGACCTACACATTCACCGTGACCCCGCTGCTGATCGCGCTGGGCTTCTTCATTGCCGTTGGTGTGAACTCGGTGACCCGCCAGCTCCGCGGCCTCCTGATTTTCTTCTCGCTGCTGCCGATGATCGTGACCCCGCTGGTCGGCTCGCTGATTCTCTTCTGGATGATCGACGCGCGCGGAGTTCTGGGGAACCTGATCCAGTATCTTGCTGCCGATCCGGACTTGTCGCTGAAGGCGTCAACGCCGCTGATGTGGATATCCCTCATCATCTACGGCATCTGGTCATCGGCCCCCTTCGCCTTCGTCGTTTTCTACGCGGGTCTGCAAACGGTGCCGCAAGACACGCTGGAATCCGCCCAGATTGACGGTGCAACCCGCTGGCAGCAAATCCGTTATGTGCTGATCCCGCACCTGATGCCGCTCATCACTTTTGTGGCGCTGATCCAGCTGATGGACAACTTCCGCGTCTTCGAACCGATCATCGGCTTCTCGGCCCAAGCCCACGCGACGTCGCTGAGTTGGATCATCTTCAACGACCTCGGTGGCGAGACCCGCCAACTGTCTGCCGCCGCCACCACTTCGGTGTTGACCGTTCTATGCGTGGCGATCCTGCTGACGCCTGTGCTGGTCCGCACATGGCGCGACTTCAAAGGAAAGGCCTGATCCATGGCGTCCAAAGCTCAAGAAAAACCGCTTGGTCTGCGCATTCTGCTGACGGTTTTCCTCGTCGTGTGGCTTATCGCGGCAGCCTTCCCGTTCATGTGGACCCTCTGGGGCAGCTTCAAGGTCGAGCTTGATTTCTTCTCGATCTCCAACTGGCGCGACGCGCTTACCGGCCCCCGGACGGAGTTTACCTATGGCCACCCCTTCACAGGCGCGGGCTATGCAGGCGCGTGGATCCAAGAGGAATTCTGGCGCTCGGTCATCAACACCTTCATCGTGTGTTTCTTCGTGGTCTGCATCTCGCTGACCCTCGGAACACTGGGCGGCTACGCGCTGTCGCGCTCGGGCCATAACTATGTCTTCTGGCTGCTCATCACCGCGCTGATCTTTCGCGCTCTGCCGCCGATCACCCTGGTTTCGGGCTATCTGCCACCGTTCTTTGAGTGGAACATCTGGGGGTACCTGCCCACTGCGATCATCGTGCTTGTGGCCATCAACCAGCCCTTCACGCTCTGGATGTTGCACAGTTTCTTTCAGAAAATCCCCAAGGAACTGGACGAGTCCGCCAAGGTCGACGGCTGCACCCAGTTTCAGGCCTTTCGCCACGTCATCATCCCGGTCATGTGGCCCGGCGTGATCACCACGGGTCTCTTCAGCTTCCTGCTGGCCTATAACGACTTTGCGGTCACCGCGATGCTGCTGTCGGAATCCAACCGCACAATGATCCCCGCCGTCGCCGCCTTCCTTGGCACCACGCAAACCGAAGGCAATGTGATGTTCGCGGTCGCCGCAGTGGTTTCGGCCACCGTGCCGCTCTTTATCATGGTGATGTTCTTCCAGCGCCAGATCGTATCGGGCCTGACTGCGGGCGCCGTCAAAGGGTAATGCCCTCTCGCGTGACATCGCGCGCTGTGGCGGAGAAAGCAGGCGTCAGCCGCTCGGCCGTCAGTCGGGTATTTACGCCGGGGGCCTCTGTGGCCCCCAAGACCGCCGAGAAAGTGCGCAAGATCGCAGCCGAGCTGGGCTACCGCCCCAACATCCTCGCACGCGGGTTGCTCACCGGGCGATCCCGGATGATCGGGCTGGTGGTCGCCTATCTCGACAACCAGTTCTATCCCGGCGCGCTTGAGAAACTCTCTGCCGCGCTGGAAGATCAGGGCTACCACGTTCTGATCTTCATGGCCGCCCAGACCGCCGACAATATCGAAGAGGTGGCCGAGGATATCCTCGATTACCAGATCGATGGGCTGATCCTCGCCTCTGTCGCGCTCAGCTCGCCCCTTGCGCAGCGCTGTCGTGCGCGGGGCGTGCCCGTCATGCTCTTTAACCGCCATCAAGGGGATGACCAGCTGTCCGTCACCTCTGACAACGAAGCCGGGGGGCGCATGGCCGCCCGCCACCTTATTGCCCGCGGTGCGCGCAAGATCGGCCATATCGCCGGGTGGGAAGGGGCCTCGACCCAGGCTGATCGCGAGGCCGGGTTCCTTAGCGAGCTTCACGCTGCTGGCCTGACCCTGCACGCCCGCGAGGTCGGCGATTTTCATCCTGAACGCGCCCGCGATGCCGCTCGCCGCATATTCGCAGGCCCCGACCGTCCCGACGCGGTTTTCGTCGCCAACGACTATATGGCCTTCCCGGTCATGGACGTGATCCGGTTCGAGATGGGCTTGCGCATTCCAGAGGATGTCGCCGTGATCGGGTTCGACGATGTGCCTGTGGCCAGTTGGCCCAGCTATGATCTGACAACCATCCGTCAGGACAGCACCGCCATGGTGCGCGCCACGGTGGATGGATTGCTCAGCAGCATGGACGGCGCGCGGCCGCGCGCTTCGCTGATACCGGTCGAACTGATCAAACGCTCCAGCGCCTAGACGTCGCCTGTCGCCAGCAAAATCTGCTTCCAGATCGCGGTGTCATCAATCAATGTGAACTCCCGCCGCAGGCCCCACGGCCCGAACTCTACATGAGTAATGCCCATGACGTAGATCTCTGCCCCTGTTGGCGCCCCAAAGCGGCCCCAGCCGTCATGTGTGCCGCGCAGTGACCACCGGACCGCTGCGCGCGGTGGCATCATCGGGTCTTCGCGTCCGATCTGATGCTCGATCCGAAACTCCGCCGACGGAAAGGCCGACCGTAGCCCCAGCCAAAACCGATCTGCCGCCGCGGGGCCATGGGCGCTGACATGCCCCGGATAGGCCAATGCGCAGGCCCGGTCCCACTCTGCCGGGATGACCGAGAACTCCGCCTGCATGATCCGTTCCAGCAGCCCAGCCAGCTTTGCCGCCCAAGGGTCATCGTTGCCGCGCCCGGCATAAGGCCCCGCAATATCCGTCGCAGGGGTCATCGGCTTCACGCACGTCTCCGGCCCGCCTTCGCGTTGGATCAGATCGCGGGTCCAGCCCACCAGATCACCGCCCATCTGCTGCACAATCGCCCCTTGGTCGCGCACCAGCCATTCGTCTTTCACGGCATTGTCCTGACACCAGCAATCCGCCAGAATCCGATACTCCAACCGCTTGCCCGTCGGCGCGCCGTAAACACCCGGCCCCGTATGTGTCGCCCAGCAATACAAGCGATGCGACGACAGAAAACTGTCTGCGCCCGTGGCACACCAGATCACATCCTCGCCTGGCAATTCGCGGTCTGGAAACTCTGCCAGCGTTGCCATCGTCGCGCCGATGATCCCGTCATTGCCCTGCACGACGGACGCTGGCGAACGCACGATCAGATCATCGCCGTAAAACCCATGCAGCGTATCGATCCCGCGCTTTTCCCAGATGTCTTCGGTGATGCCGAGGATGTAATCCTCGACGCTCTCCCAACGCGGGTCAAAACCGGGCATAAAAGGGGTGTTTTGGCTCATGCCACCAAAGTGCGTATCAGCGCCAAACATGCAAGCCCAATCAGCAATGACAGGCAAAACGGTTTGTAATAGGGCTCGTATTTCGGCGTGAACAAGCGTTGCCCCAGCAGCACGCCCGCCATCGTCGGCACGATAAAGGCCAGCCCCCGCACAGTCGCTTGCTGGTCCATCACTCCGAACGCCAAAAGCGTGAACAAGCTGATCACCGCCGAGACGAACAGGAACAACACCAGCGATCCGCGCATCTGCCGCGCGGGCGCATCCCGCGCCAGCACGTAAAGCGCCACGACCATCCCGCCGATAGACGCCAGCCCCGTCGCAATGCCCGCCAACAGGCCTGATCCGTAAAGCCCCTGCGGCGTTGCCAGAAACGGCAAGCGCAGCTTAACCAATTGCGAGGCCGCCAGCACGATCAACAGGCTCAAAGCGATCAGTGCCGAGACCTCGACCGACACCGCTTGCGTCAGCGCCAATCCAATCGGCAACCCGATGGCAGACCCGATGACCAACCCTTTGACCACGCCACGATCCGCGTCGCGCCAGCCGCCCCGCGCCATCAACAGCGACGCCGACATTTCCAACCACCAGCAGATCGGGATCAGCTCTACCGGCGGCAGGATCAGCACAGCCGAGGCCATGACCATCGCCGATAGTGCAAAGCCCGAAAAGCCGCGCACAAGCCCCGCGACAAATGTAATGCCAATCAGGATAAGGATCTCGGACCCGGTCAGCCCAAGCAGCGCACTCATGAGCTTAGCGCGTCAATCTGGGCCGAGGTAATCGCGATCATTTCGTAAATGTCATCCGCCGAACAGCCCCGGCTTAGATCGTTCGCAGGCTTGGCCAAACCTTGTAGAACCGGACCAATCGCCATCGCCCCGCCAATGCGCTGGGTGATCTTGTAAGCGATATTGCCCGCCTCCAGACTGGGAAACACGAACACAGTTGCTTGCCCGGCAACCGGGCTTCCGGGCGCTTTGCTGGCGCCCACAGCCGCGTCAAAAGCGGCATCGAACTGCATCTCGCCATCAATCGCGAAATCCGAATTGTTCTGAGCAATCTGCGTCGCCTGCGCCACCTTGAACGCCGCCTCATGTTGCGCCGATCCCTTGGTGGAGAAGCTCAGCATCGCCACCTTCGGATCCAGGCCCAGCAACGCGCGGGCCGATCCCGCGGACTGCACGCCAATCGCGGCCATCTCCTCGGCGGAGGGCTCAATCACCAAGCCACAATCGGCATAAACCAGCGATGCGCCGGGCCGTGTCGGGTGATCCTCAGGCAGCACCATGAGGCAAAAGCTCGACACAAGCGGCGCGCCTTTCGCGGTGCCGATCATCTGCAGCGCCGCGCGCACCGTGTTGGAGGTCGTGTTGATCGCGCCGCCAATCGTGCCGCCTGCGCGGTCCATCCGGACCATCAGCGCAGCCCAGACCAGGGGGTCGCTGACCGCTTCTTCCGCCTGCGCGCGTGTGGGGTTTTTCTTCGCCCGCGCTTCCAGAAAGCTTTCGATCATCGCCTCGCGATGAGGGCTTGTCGCCGGGTCTTCCAACAGCACGCCGTCGGGCACAGCTGTCCCTTCAGGGGCCAGCACAGTGATCTGCGCCATGCCATCCGCCACCGCGCGGCCCGCCGCCTCGATCACGCGCGCATCCACGCCTTCGGACAGCACGATATGGTGACGCGCCGCCTTGGCGCGCTCCCGCAACGCAGGAAGCGGCGAACTCATGCCGCCGCTTCCACTTTTGTTATCCCGGCCAAGATCACTCTGCCGCGACGTTCATGTCATCTTTAGAGACACCAGCCACCTTGACCGGCTTCTTCATCGCATCGCGACGGAAGGGCTCGCCCAGCTCCTGGTTCAGGATCACTTCGATCAGCGTGGTCTTGTTATTCTCCATCTGATCCTTGATCGCCTGATTCAGCATCTCTGTCAGCTCATCCATCGACTTGGCTTGCACACCGATCAGCCCACAGGCCTGCGCGATACCGGCATAGCTGACCTGCATGTCCAGTTCCGTGCCGACGAAATTGTCGTCAAACCACAGCGTCGAGTTCCGCTTCTCAGCCCCCCACTGGTAGTTGCGGAAGACGATCTGCGTGATGGCTGGCCATTCGGGGCGGCCAATCGCGGTCAGCTCGTTTACGGCAATGCCGAATGCACCGTCGCCTGCAAAGCCCACAACCGGCACATCCGGGCGGCCGATCTTGGCACCGACAATCGAGGGCAGACCATAACCGCAGGGGCCAAACAGGCCGGGGGCCAGATATTTGCGACCCTCATCGAAGTCGGGATAGGCGTTGCCGATCGCACAGTTGTTGCCAATGTCGGACGAAATGATCGCCTCCCGCGGCAACGCCGCTTGAATGGCGCGCCATGCCTGACGGGGGCTCATCCAGTCGGGGCGGGCCTCCCGCGCACGCTCGTTCCAGGTCGTGCCGGGATCGTCCTGCTCGTGATCCAGTGACGACAGCTCCTGCTTCCAGGCCGATTTGGTTTGCGCGATCTTGTCCTTGCGCTCCTGGCGGCCTGCGTCACCAGCGTCATCAGCTAGCTTGTCCAGAATGCCGTTGGCCACTTTGGCCGCGTCACCCACGATGCCGACAGTCACCTTCTTGGTCAGGCCGATGCGATCCGGGTTGATATCGACCTGAATGATCTTCGCATCCGTTGGCCAGTAATCAATGCCATACCCCGGCAAGGTCGAGAACGGGTTGAGACGCGTGCCAAGGCACAGCACCACATCCGCTTCCGAGATCAACTGCATCCCCGCCTTTGAGCCATTATAGCCCAGCGGACCCGCAAAAAGCGGGTGCGAGCCGGGGAAAGCATCATTGTGCTGGTAGCCCACGCAAACCGGTGCATCCAGGCGCTCCGCCAGCTTGATCGACGCGTCGATCCCGCCTTCCGACAGGACAACGCCCGCACCGTTCAGGATCACAGGATTCTTCGCGTTCGAGATCAGCTCCGCCGCCTTCGCGACCGAATTCTCACCACCGGGCGAGACTTCAAATTCAATCGCCTCGGGGATTTCGATATCCACGACCTGCGTCCAGAAATCGCGCGGGATGTTGATCTGGGCGGGGCCGGACAGGCGGTGCGCCTTGGCGATCACGCGGGTCAGCACTTCGCAGATGCGCGACGGATCGCGGACCTCTTCTTGATAGGCGACCATGTCCTCAAACAGTTTCATCTGCTCCACTTCCTGGAACCCGCCTTGACCGATGGTCTTGTTGGCGGCCTGCGGCGTGACCAGCAGCAGCGGCGTGTGGTTCCAGTAAGCGGTTTTGACGGCGGTCACGAAGTTGGTGATGCCGGGACCGTTCTGCGCGATCATCATCGACATTTTGCCGGTCGCACGAGTGTAGCCGTCCGACATAAACCCGGCAGAGCCTTCATGGGCGCAGTCCCAGAACTGAATGCCAGCGGCTGGGAACAGGTCCGAAATCGGCATCATGGCCGAGCCGATGATCCCGAAAGCGTGTTGAATTCCATGCAGTTGCAGCGTTTTTACAAACGCCTCTTCCGTCGTCATTTTCATCGCAGAAATCTCCCATGTATTCGCAAAGCAGCAATGCTTGCGTTGCGCGTAAAATAAATAGGGTGGCCTTGGATCGTTAGGGCCAGATCAAATGCAGATTTAAGACCAGATCAGACAGACATGCACATGTATTTCATCTCAAGGAATTCCTCGATCCCGTGATGGCTGCCCTCGCGCCCCAGACCGGATTGCTTGACCCCGCCAAAAGGCGCGGCCTCGGTCGAGATGATGCCGGTGTTGATGCCCACGATGCCATATTCCAGCGCCTCGGCCACTTTGTAGACCCGGCTCAGATCGTTGGCATAGAAATACGCGGCCAAGCCGAAGATTGTGTCATTGGCCATTTCGATCACGTCGTCTTCCGTCTCGAATTTGAAGAGCGGCGCCATAGGGCCAAAAGTCTCTTCCTGGCTGACCTTCATGTCCTGTGTGACGCCCGTCAGGATGGTCGGCTCGAAGAACTTGCCGCCCAGCTCATGGGGCGCACCGCCCGTCAAAATCTCTGCGCCTTTGCCGGTCGCGTCCGCAATATGATCCTTCACCTTTTCGACCGCCGGGTCGGAAATCAGCGGCCCCAGATCGGCCCCGTCAAAGCCGTCCCCAACACTCATCTTGCCGACAGCCTCGGCAAATTTTGCCGCGAAATCATTATAGACCCCAGCCTGCACATAGATGCGGTTCGCGCAGACACAGGTCTGGCCATTGTTGCGGAACTTGCAGGCGATGGCCCCTTCAACAGCGGCGTAAAGATCGGCGTCATCAAAGACGATAAATGGCGCATTACCGCCCAGCTCCATGCTGCATTTCATCACCTGATCGGCAGCCTGTTTCAGCAGGATACGCCCCACGGCGGTGGAGCCGGTGAAGGTCAGTTTGCGCACCGCCTCGTTCTCGCAGAACTCCTTGCCCATGGCCGAAGAATCCGAACCGGTCACCACTGAAAACACGCCTTTCGGGATGCCCGCCCGTTCTGCCAAAACGGCGATGGCCAGCGCGGACAAAGGCGTCAACTCCGCCGGGCGCGCCACGAAACTGCACCCCGCCGCCAAGGCAGGCGCGGCCTTGCGGGTAATCATCGCATTGGGGAAGTTCCACGGCGTGATAGAGCCGACAACGCCGATGGGTTGCTTGATCACGGTGATGCGCTTGTCGGGCTGATGGCCGGGGATCGTCTCGCCGTAAACGCGCTTGGCCTGCTCGGCGAAGAACTCCACGAAGGAGGCACCATAGCCGATCTCGCCCTTGGCCTCGGCCAGCGGTTTGCCCATCTCGGCTGTCAGGATCGTTGCCAGATCGTCCTGATGCTCCATCATCAGATTGAACCAGGTGCGCAGGATATTGGCGCGGTCCTTTGCTGTTTTCGCCGCCCAATCCTTCTGAGCGATTCGCGCTGCCTCAATGGCGCGCGCCACTTCCGTTCGGCCCAGATCGGCGACCTGCGCGATCACATCACCGCGCGCCGGGTTCACCACATCGAAAGTCTCTCCGCTATCGGCAGAAATCCAATCGCCTCCGACATAGGCTTTGCTCTGCAAAAGCTCCGGGTCGTTCAGCATCGCACGCAGATCGGTGGTTTGGTCCAGCATTGGTCTCTCCCTTAATCATTGGGTCATAGATGGCATGTCGCGCAGGATTGGCAACTCACTCGGGCAACTGGGACCAACACGGCAAAGGGTCATTTGGTTGCGGTTTCGCTGCGAAAACCCCCCGTGCGATGGCCCGGGCCAAGGTGGTGGCTGCCGCGTGACAAAGCGTCAGAAGGGTCGTGTCATCCGTCTGTCCCTCCGTGGTGGAGGCCGCAAAAACGAGATCCCCGTCGAAAGGCGTATGCGACGGAACCAGCGCGCGAGCCATGCCATCATGGGCCGCGGTGGCAAGGCGGGTGCATTGCGCTTGGGTCAATGGGGCGTCGGTGGCGACGATCGCGATGGTGGTGTTGTGCTGGCTGAGCTTGGTGTCGGGCATGGTCTTCGGGAAGGTGGTTGCGGGGGGCAGGCCGCCGAATTCGGAGGCTTGCTCAAAGGGTGTGGCCCAGAAGGATTTGGTCTGCCCAATGGTGGCTGAGCCTAGGGCATTGACGGCGACCAGGGCGCCGACTGAGTGGCCTTCTTGGACGGTTGAGGCAGACCCGAGACCGCCCATCGTGGTGGCGGTGGTGGCTCCGAAACCCGCGCCATGGGTGCCAATCTCGAAGTTGTCGGAGGCCGCGTTGAGGGCGTCTATGCCGAGTTGCCCATAGGGGTTTTCCGTCCAGCTTTTATCGCCCCCGTTAAGCAGATCAAAGAGGATCGCCGCAGGCACAATCGGCACCCGCTGCCCGCCCACCTCAAAGCCCCGGTTTCGCGCGCGAAACGTATTTGCGACGCCGGAGGCGGCGTCGAGGCCAAGGGCGGAGCCACCAGAGAGCACCAATGCGTCGACCTTCTGGACCAGGCGGTCCGGGGCCAGCAGATCGGTTTCCCGCGTACCCGGAGCGCCGCCCATGATGTGGACGCCTGCGGTGAAGGGCTGATCTGCGGTCAGGACCGTGGTGCCGGTTTTGATGGCGGCATCATGGGCATTGCCGACACGCAGGCCGGGGACATCGGTGATCAGATTTCGGGCGCCGGGTTTCATGCTGGGAGGCTAGTCAGCGGAGCGCCTGCGGCGCAAGACTTTACTTATTTGGCGCTTTGGGTCAGCGTTGCGCTGCAGGGGCGATGGCGTCGCCCGGTTTGCTGCTTTTTCCGTCCTGAACGCCGGGACCTCTTTGAACGGGGGTCGCTATGAACCGTCCAGAATTCTATCGATATCACAGTGGCCAGAAGGCCGCCCTGCCTTTTGAAGACGCCGAATATGAGGCGCGGCTGAAGGGGCTGCGCGCCACTATGGCAGAGGAAGGGGTGCAGGCGGCTGTGTTCACCTCGATGCACAATATCGCGTATTATTCGGGGTTTCTTTATTGCGCGTTCGGGCGGCCCTACGGGTTGGTTGTGACCGAGACGGAGTGCGTCACAGTCTCGGCGGGCATCGACGCAGGGCAGCCGTGGCGGCGGTGCTATGGGGACAACATCACCTATACCGATTGGCAGCGGAATAACTTCTGGCGCGCGATCCGGTCGGTGACCGGGACCGGCGCGCATTGCGGCTATGAGGGCGATCATATGACGGTTTCGCAGCGCGACCTGTTTTGCGCGATGCTGGAGCCGTCGGACGTGACCGATCTGGCCCCGGCGACGATGCGGCAGCGGATGCACAAGTCCGCGGCCGAGATTGACCTGATCCGCGCAGGCGCGGCTGTGGCGGATGTGGGCGGCTATGCGATCCGCGATGCGATCAAGGAAGGCGTGCGAGAGATTGATGTCGCGATGGCTGGGCGCGACGCGATGGAGGTGGAGATTGCCAAGCGGTTTCCCGATGCGGAGTACCGCGATACCTGGGTTTGGTTTCAGTCGGGGATCAACACGGATGGCGCGCATAATCCGGTCACGGGGAGGGTGCTGCAACGGGGCGATATCCTGAGCCTGAACACATTTCCGATGATCTCGGGCTACTACACCGCGCTGGAGCGGACGCTGTTTGTGGGCGAGGTCGATGACGCCTCGCGCGCGATCTGGGAGGCGAATGTGGGGGCGCATGAGTTGGGGATTTCGCTGCTGAAACCCGGTGCGTCTTGTGCGGAGGTGACCGCGGGGGTGAACGCGTTTTTTGAAGAGCGCGATTTGTTGCAGTATCGGACCTTTGGCTATGGGCATTCCTTCGGGGTGCTGAGCCATTATTACGGGCGTGAGGCGGGGCTGGAGCTGCGTGAGGATATCGACACGGTGCTGGAGCCGGGGATGGTGATCTCGATGGAGCCGATGCTGACGATTGCGGATGGGCAACCCGGCGCGGGGGGCTACCGCGAGCATGATATTATTGTCATCACCGAGGACGGGGCAGAGGATATCACGGGCTATCCGTATGGGCCTAATTTCAACGTTGTTTGAGTATTTTCGCATAAAAGAAGCAGGGGCGTTTCGCATGCGAAACCGGGTTTGCGGGACGCTTTCGTTGATAACATTGGGTTTTTGTTTTCGGGAGTTAACATAATAAGGGTTAACACTGGAACGCACTGTTATTTAAGGGTATTTTAAGCGATTTTCCTGCGTTAAGGTGCGGGTATGGCGAAACCCGTGATCCGTGAGACTGAGCTTTATGAACCTGTGAAAGCGCTGCTGGAAGGGCAGGGCTATGTCGTGAAAGGCGAGGTCGGGGCTGCGGATATTGTGGCGGTGCGGGACGGCGATGACCCGGTGATTGTGGAGCTGAAAACGGGGTTTTCGCTGGCGCTTTATCATCAGGGCATTGCCCGGCAGACGCTGTCGGATGACGTCTATCTGGCGGTGCCGCGCGGCAAGGGGCGGGCGTTCAAGGCGTCGTTGAAGAACAACAAGCTGCTCTGTCGGCGGTTGGGGTTGGGGCTGATTACGGTGCGGTTGAAGGACGGGTATACGGAGGTGCATCTGGACCCCGCGCCTTATGTGCCGCGGCAGTCGAAACAGCGCAAAGGGCGGTTATTGCGCGAGTTTTCACGGCTGGCAGGCGATCCGAACACCGGTGGGCAGATGCGTGTGGGGATTGTCACGGCCTATCGGCATGATGCGCTGCGCTGCGTGGGTGCCTTGCGGCAGGGGCCGTTGAAGGCCAGCGCTGTGGCTGAGGCCTCGGGGGTGGAGGTGGCGCGGCGTGTAATGTCGGACAATCACTATGGCTGGTTCGAGCGGGTGGAGCGCGGGATTTATGCGCTGTCGCCCATGGGCGAGGCGGCGGTGGAGGAATATGCAGCGGTGCTGGCGGAGATTGGCGCGTAATTTGCTGGATTTTGCACAGTCGGGCTTTCATAATCGACTGAGTTAAATTCAAGCGAGGCGGCTATGGCGCGGGCGTTTTATGATCTTCCCCCGATGACGACGCTGGTCGCGTTTGAAGCGGCGGCGCGCCATGGGAGCTTCAAGACGGCGGCGGCGGAGTTGAACGTGACGCCGGGTGCTGTGAGCCACCAGATCAAGGCATTGGAAGGCGAGTTGGGCGTCGCGCTGTTTGAGCGGGTGCATCGCGGGGTGATCCTGACAGAGGACGGGCAGGACCTGTTCACCAGTGTGCAGGGCGCGTTTTCGGCGATGTCGCGGAGCCTTTCGCAGATCAAGCGGGCGGATACAGAGCGGGCGATTACCGTGGCGGCGACGACGGCTGTTTCGGCGCTTTGGTTGACGCCGCGGATCACGGCATTTTGGCGCGAGAGGCCGGATATCAGAGTTAACCAAGTGGTGTCGGATACGCGGGTTGAAGGCAGCGGCTGGGACCTGATCATCGAGTATGGCTTAGCAAAAGGGCGCGCGGGAGAGAGCCGCGAATTGTTTACGGATGTGTTGGTGCCGGTGGCATCGCCAGAGTTTGCGGCAAACCGTCCGGTGCCGGAATTGGCGGCGCTGGCGGCGATGCCGCTTATTCATTTGACGGCGCAGAATCAGGATTGGACGACGTGGAAACGGTGGTTCGCGGGGCTGGGGTATGAGGGGTCTTTGGCGCGCGGGACCAAAGTGAACAACTATATGATTGCATTGCAGGCGGCCTGCGATGGGGTGGGGGTGGTGCTGGGGTGGAAGCGGTTGGTGGCGCCGATGTTGGAGGATGGGTCGCTCGTTGCGTTTGGAGGCTACGCGCTGCCCGCGCCGAGCAGCTTCTACATCTCGCGCGGCGCGAAGGCGGAGGCGCGGGGGAGCGTGGATTTGCTGGAGCAGTGGCTTTTGAAGTGAAATGAACTCATCTTAAGGCGAAATTTTCACGGATTGAGTGAGCGGCCTTTGAGGCGCAGGATTTCGCGATCGATCAGGAGGGCTCGCGATGAATGTGCAAACGGATTTGGGCGCGGTGATGACGTCAGTGGCGCAGGCCAAAGGCTTGCCGAATGCGCATTACGTGTCGCCCGAGGTGTTCGAGGAAGAAAAGCAGGCGGTGCTGTTTGACCAGTGGGCGGGCGTGGGCTTTGGCAAAGATGTGCCGGAGATTGGCGATGCAAGACCGGTGGATTTTCTGGGGATGCCGCTGCTGATCGTGCGAGATCGCGCGGGCGAGGTGAGCGTCTTTCAGAACACCTGTCGGCATCGCGGGATGATTTTGGTGGACCAGCCCAAGAAGATCGAAGGGGCGATCCGCTGTCCCTATCATTCTTGGTGCTATTCGCTGAAAGGGGAGCTGAAATCGACGCCCCATGTGGGCGGGCCGGGGCGCAATACCCATGAAGATATCAAGCGTGATGAGTTGGGGCTGATCCGGGTGCCGTCTTACGTGTGGCATGACGTGATTTATGTGAATGTGAACGGGAATGCGGCGCCGTTTGAGGAGGTGCATGCAGACCTGATCGCGCGCTGGGCGGAATTTGACGTGCCGATGGTGCATGGCGGTGAAAGCTCGTCGTTCAAGCTGGAGGTGGCGACGAACTGGAAGCTGGCGGTCGAGAATTACTGCGAGAGCTATCATTTGCCGTGGGTGCATCCGGGTTTGAACAGCTACTCGCGGTTGGAAGATCATTATAATATTGAAAAGGCTGGAGAATTTTCAGGGCAGGGGACGTTGGTCTATAAGCAATTGCAAGGCGAAGGTGGCGCGACTTTCCCCGATTTTGGCGACCATTCAGAGCAGTGGGAGGAGGGCGCGGAGTATATCGCTGTGTATCCGAACGTGCTGCTGGGCGTGCATCGGGACCACTATTTCGCGATCGTTCTGGAGCCGAAAGGTTTGGACCGGACGGTGGAGCATGTGGAGCTTTACTACACCGAAGACGGCGCGCGGTCGCAGGCGTTCGCGGGTTTGCGGGCTGAGAATGCGAGCCTTTGGAAGACGGTATTTTCCGAGGATGTGTTCGTCGTCGAAGGCATGCAGAAGGGGCGGCATGGGGCTTTGTTTGATGGAGGCAAGTTCTCGCCGGAGATGGATGGGCCGACGCATAACTTTCACCATTGGGTGGCCAGCAATGTGGATGCGGCGCGGCGGTGAGCGCGCTGGATGAGGCGTTGATTGCGGCGCATGCGGCGGGCGACGCGGGCGCGCTGATTGCGCTTTATACGCATGCGGCGGATCAGGCCGGTGATGTGGACGCGGCCTGTTTCTACCTGACACATGCGTATGTTTTTGCATTGGAAGCGGGTGCGCCTGAGGCTGTCGGCTTGCAGGCGCGGTTGGCCGATCATGGCCGCGAGCCGCGCGCGCCGGTTTGCGACTGACAGGGGCCTGATTTGGCGCGAACGGGCAATTTTTGGCGGGCGAGCGGCGTAAATTGGGACCGCGCAGCAATGGAGAGACAGCGATGAGAACCCACGCACAGGCGGTTGTGATCGGGGGCGGGGTGATCGGGTGTTCGATCCTGTATCATCTGACGAAGCTGGGCTGGACGGATGTCGTGCTGTTGGAGCGGGACGAGTTGACCAGCGGGTCTACGTGGCACGCGGCGGCGAATATTCATGGGCTGCACGACAACAACAACATCACGCGCATCCAGAATTATACGATGGATTTGTATAACGCTTTGGAGGCCGAGACGGGGCAAAGCTGTGGCGTGTTCCAGCCCGGATCGCTGTATCTGGCGCAGACCGAGGCGCGCGAGCATCAGCTACGGTTGCAGGCGGCGAAGGCCAAATATTACGGGCTGAATTTCTATGAGGTGGACCGGGATGAGGCGGAGCGGCTGCATCCGCTGGTCAATTATGATGGGATCCGCTGCATCATGTATGAGCCCTCGGGCGGGAACGTGGACCCGTCGGGGGTGACGAATGCCTATGCGACGGGCGCGCGGCAGAACGGGGCGGAAATTCATCGCTTTACGCCTGTGACGGGGACGGAGCAGCAGCCCGACGGCACATGGATCGTGCGGACGCCGAAGGGCGACATCCGGACGGAAGTGGTGGTGAATGCGGCCGGGTTGTGGGGCCGCGAGGTGGCGGCGATGGCGGGGGTTGAGTTGCCGCTTTTGCCGACGGAGCATCAGTATTTCGTGACGGAGACGATTGCCGAGATTGCTGCGTTGGATCGGCGTTTGCCGTCCGTCGCTGATCGCGATGGGGAGTATTACTTGCGGCAGGAAGGCAAAGGTCTGCTGGTGGGCGCGTATGAAAAGGACGTGCGGTTCTGGGCGGAGGATGGAACTCCGCAAGGGTTTGGCCATGAGCTGTTTGCCGACGATCTGGAGCGGATCGAGGATAACATGATGCGCGCGATTGATCGGGTGCCTGCTGTCGGTGAGGCGGGGATCAAGCGGGTGATCAACGGGCCGATGATCTGGTCGCCGGATAGTAACGCTCTGTTTGGGCCAGTGCCGGAGCTGAAAGGGTATTTTTGCTGTAACGGGATCATTCCGGGGTTCTCGCAATCTGGCGGGCTGGGGTCGTTGACGGCGGAATGGATCGTCACGGGCGAGCCGCATCTCGATATGTTCCCGTGGGACATGGCGCGCTTTGGCGCGTGGGCGGACCGCAAGTTTACCAAGGCAAAAGTGGGGGATCAGTATGCGAACCGGTTCTCCATTCACTTCCCGAATGAGGAGCGATCTGCGGGTCGACCTGCGCGGGTGCGGCCCATTTATGAAATGCAGAAAGGAATGGGCGCGGTCTTTGGGCTGAACTACGGGTGGGAGCATCCGTTGTGGTTTGCGGACCAGCCCGGCGTCGTGGATACCAACGGCTTCACGCGGCAGAACTGGTGGGAGCCGGTCGGCGCGGAATGCCGGATGCTGCGAGAGCGCGCGGGGATCATCGATATCTCGAACTTTGCGAAATATTCGGTGAAAGGCGAAGGCGCGAGCGATTGGCTGAATAGCCTTTTCGCCAACAACATGCCCAAGGCGGTGGGGCGGTCTTGTCTGACGCCTCTGATTGGGAAGCGCGGCGGGATTGCGGGCGATTTCACGGTGACGAAGCTGGGGGAGGAGGAGTTCCTTGTAATCGGCTCGGGCATGGCGGAACGGTATCATCTGCGGTTCTTCAATGCGGTGGAACGGCCAGAGAGCATTGTTTTTGAAAGCAAAACGGAGGCGATGTGCGGGTTTAACGTCGCCGGGCCGGAGAGCCGCGCGATGTTACAGCAGCTGACGAATGCGTCGCTGGCGACCGAGGATTTTCCGTTCATGCGGTCGCAAAGGATCACGCTGGCGGGCGTTGATCTGGTGGCGCTCAGGGTGTCGTTCACCGGTGATCTAGGCTGGGAATTGCATTGCGCGGTTGAGGATCAGGCGCGTCTCTATGAGACTTTGCTGGAGGCAGGTCGCGCGGTGGGCGCCGGGCCGGTCGGGTCGCGGGCGCTGATGAGTTTGCGGATCGAGAAGGGCTATGGATCGTGGTCGCGGGAATATTCGCCGGAATATTGGCCTCAGGAAGTGGGGCTGGCGCCGCTGATTAAAATGGGCAAGGCGTTTCTGAACAAGGGGGCGTATGCCGAACTGGCGGAGAACGCGCCGCGCGAACAGTTGTCGATCATTGAGGTGTTGGACGTCGAGGATGCGGATGCGTCGGGGGGTGAGCCGATTTTCTTGCCCGACGGGACGCCCGTGGGGCGGGTCAGCAGCGGAGCCTATGGCTATACCGTGGGCAAATCGCTGGCGCTGGGCTTTTTGAAAGGCGTGGAGCCGGGAGCTGAGGTGGATGTGATGATCCTGGGCCGCCCGCATCGGGGCGTGGTTTTGGCGGACCCGCCGTTTGATCCGGAGGGTAAACGGCTGCGCGCTTAGTTAATGTGCTGAGCCGGACGGGTGCGCCTGGCCCCAGACGGATGGGGCGTCTTTCGCGATGAGGCGGGCCTGAAGGTGGTCGAGCTCTTGCAGGGCCTTGGCGGGGTCTCCGGTTTTCGCAAGCGCCTTATCGAAGCTGCGTTTCACCGAGCCTGCGCGCCATGGGAGCACAGCCTGAGAGAGCCATGCGCGCAGTTCGGCGGGCAGGTGATCGTATTCGCGCATCGGGTTCGCGGTGCGGCGTTTGCATTTGAGGCTGGTTTTACCGCGGTTTCGGGGCACTGTGGGCGGGTCCTGTGATAGATTTGCAATGTTATAACATTACGTATTGAGGGAAGCGCAAGCCGGTTTTCATTGACCTGCGGCTGCTGCGGTGCAGTCTTGTGAAAGAGGCAACGCGCGGGGGCGACGATGTTCGGCAAAGCAGCTTTTCTTGCACTCGTTCTGATACCGGTCTCGGCGGCCGCGCTGGAGCTGGTGGAGACCGGGCGCTATGAGCTGAACCGTCCTGCGAGCCTCGAATATGATCCGACATTTTGCGGGCTTTGGATTGCCAATGAAGGACCAGAGGCGGTGTTGATGACGCTGCAGGGCGATGAGTTGCGGCGGATCACAAGCGATCTGTTTCGCATCAAGGCGATCACGATAGAGGACGATCACCTGCTGGTGGGCGACGGGTTCGGGAAATTGCAGCGGTTGAGCAAGGATGGCGAGCCTTTGGCGGAGCCGTTTCAGCTGGACGGGGGGGCTGCGGATACCGAGGGCGTTGCGGTGAATGCGGACGGCCACATCCTGACGGTGGAGGATGATCCCGAGCGGCTGACCTGGTTTGATCGCAGTGGCGCGATGATCGCGCGGATTGATACGATGGACCTTGATCCCCCGTTGAGCGAGGCGCAGGGGATCGCGATTGATCCGCGTACAGGGCATTTGCTGATTGTGGATGATTGGGAAGGCTCCAACAGCCTTTATGAGTTCACGGCGGATGGGGAGCTTTTGGCGCAGGCGAGTTTGCTGGAATATGGCACTGATCCGGAGGGGATTGCGATCCGGCCGGGGTCGAACCAATTGTTTGTGGCGTTTGATGGCGGCGCGCAAATTGTGACGTTCGCGTATACGCCGACCTTGCCAGAGGGTGCGGAGCCGTTGCCGCCGGGTGCGGATTGTATGTTGTTTTGATTGGGTATGCCGGGTTCGGGACGCGAGGCCCCGGATCAAGTCCGGGGCGGGGTATCTTCATGGCTTCGGGGTCCCGGATCAGGTCCGGGGCGGGGTGGAAAGTTCGATGAGGTTGGCGTCGGGGTCACGGATATAGAGCGACATGATCGGGCCGGTCGCACCGGTGCGGGGGACGGGGCCTTCTTCGATTTGGATGCCGTGTTCTTTCAGATGGGATTCCATGTCGTTGAGGCTTCCGGTTAGCAGAAAGCACAGATCGGCGCTGCCTTTTGTGGGGGCGTGGGCTTTGGGTTCGAACTCGGCACCCGCCTCGTGGAGGTTTATCTTTTGCACTCCAAAGGTCAGCGCTTTGCGGCCTTCCCCAAACGTGACCGTCTGCATGCCGAGCACGGTCTCATAGAAGGCGCAGGTGGCCTCGATCGAGGCGACGGTGAGCACGAGATGGTCGAGGCGGTCGATCAATTTGTGACCCCGTGGTTGGAGTGGTCAATGGCACCCGCGCCGCGCGGCTCCACATGGAATGTGACGGGGACTTCCCCGGCTTTTTCAAAGACCAGCGTAGCGGGGATTTCCTCGCCAACTTCAAAGGGATCACCGTTCAGGCCCATGAACATGATATGCAGCCCACCCGGTTGTAGAGGGGTTTGCGCCATGGGCGGGATGTCGATGGCGTCGAGCTCTTGCATGCGGGCGATGCCGTCTTGCTCAACGGTGCTGTGGAGCGTGACCTTCGGGAAATCCGCTTTGACAGCGAGCAGGCGATCCGCGGTGTCGCCGTTGTTCATAATCACCATGTAGCCGTCTGCGGTTTGCGCGGTCGGCGTCGTCTCGAACGCCATCGGGTGCGCGATGATGAGTTTGTCGGCGCTGAAGCCATGGGCGAACGCGATGGACGGGGCGAGGAGGGCTGCGAGGATGAGATGTTTCATGGGCTAAAGGTAGGAATGCAAGGGCCGCGATGGGATGCGACAGAATGTGCCGATGCGGGTTGGACAGGGGCGCGTGGAGCGCCTAGGGTTCGCGGGGTATCTTTGGGAGGAGAGAGACATGCGCATCGCGGCAATCGGTTTGGGATCAATGGGATATGGCATGGCGGCTTCGGCTTTGAAGGCCGGGTTAGTCGTGCATGGGTTCGATGTGAACGCCGATGCTATGGCGCGGTTTCAAGAAGCGGGCGGGCAGCCGGGATCGCTGGCGGAGGTTGCGCCGACGATTGGTGCGGCGATGGTCGTGGTGCTGAACGCGGCCCAGACTGAGAGCGTGCTTTTTGGCGACGATGCGCTGGTGCCGAAGATGGCCAAAGGCGCGGTGGTGATTGCCTGCGCGACGGTGCCGCCGGAGTTTGCGCGCGAGATGGCTGGGCGCTGTGCGGAGCACGGGGTGCTTTATCTGGACGCGCCGATTTCGGGCGGGTCGTTGCGCGCGGCGGATGGGGATCTGACGATCATGGCTGCTGGCTCGGACGAGGCCTTTGCCGCGGCGGGACCTGCTTTGGAGGCTACGGCGTCCAACGTCTATAACATGGGTCCCGAGATCGGGGCGGGATCGGCGATGAAGGCCGTGCATCAGGTGCTGGCGGGCGTGAATATTGTCACCATGGCAGAGGCGATGACCTTTGGGATGAGCCAAGGCATCGCGCCGGAGAAATTCATGGAGATCGTGCCCAATTGTGGCGGCACCTCATGGATGCTTGAGAACCGGGGGCCGCATATCGTTGACGGGGATTATACGCCCCATTCCACGGTGGATATCTGGCTGAAGGATCTGGGGATCGTGTTGGATATCGCGAAGAACTCGAAATTCGGCGTGCCGATCACGGCGGCGGCGTTGCAGCAATATGTGGCGGCCTCTGGCATGGGGCATGGGCTTGAGGATGATGCGGCCGTGGCCAAGGTCTATGCGCGCCATGCCGGGCTGACGCTGCCGGGTGAAGGATAGGCGTGCCTGCGGCGCGAGTATTTCAGCAAAGGTGAAGGGGGGCGCGGCAACTGGCCCCTATACAAGGGGGGCGCTTGTCTTTAGAGGCGGGGCCTTGATCTGACAAAAAGTGACCTCCCCTTTGAAACAAGCTCTCTCTAATGCGCTGGCGGCGCGTGATTATACCACTCTGACACCGGTTCAGGAGGCTGTGACCAAGCCTGATCTGGAAGGTGCGGATATGCTTGTCTCGGCCCAGACGGGATCGGGCAAGACGGTGGGCTTTGGTCTGGCGATTGCACCGACCGTGTTGGAGGGGGAGCGGTTTGAGGCGTCGGGCGCGCCCTTGGCCTTGGTTGTGGCGCCGACGCGCGAATTGGCGATGCAGGTGAAGCGGGAGCTGGCGTGGCTTTACGCGGAGGCGGGCGTTGTCATGGCGTCTTGCGTCGGCGGCATGGACATGCGCGACGAGCGGCGCGCGCTGGAGCGTGGGGCGCATATGGTTGTGGCGACGCCGGGGCGGTTGCGCGATCACATCATGCGCGGGTCGATTGATCTGAGTGGCGTGCGCGCGGTTGTGCTGGATGAAGCCGACGAGATGCTTGATCTGGGGTTCCGCGAGGATCTGGAGTTTATTCTGGGCGAAGCGCCGGAAGAGCGGCAGACGCTGCTGTTCTCGGCCACGGTGCCGCGGGCGATTGCCAAACTGGCGGAGAGTTATCAGCGCGAGGCGGTGCGGGTGGAGACGGTGTCGGGTGCCTCGCAGCACGCCGATATTGAGTACCGCGCGATGGCGGTGTCGGCGCGCGATGGCGAGAACGCGATCATCAATGTGCTGCGCTATTTCGAGGCGCCGAATGCGATTGTGTTTTGCAATACGCGGGCAATGGTCAACCGGCTGACGACCCGGCTATCGAACCGGGGGTTTCCGGTGGTGGCGCTGTCGGGGGAGTTGACGCAGAGCGAGCGGACCCATGCTTTGCAGGCGATGCGGGACGGGCGGGCGCGGGTCTGCGTGGCCACGGATGTGGCGGCGCGCGGGATTGATTTGCCGAACTTAGACTTGGTTGTGCATGCGGAATTGCCGTCGAGCCATGAGACGTTGTTGCACCGCTCGGGCCGGACGGGGCGCGCGGGGCGCAAGGGGGTTTCTGCGCTGATCGTGCCGCCTGCGGCGCGCAAGAAGGCGGAGCGGATTTTGCATTTCGCCAAGCTGAAGGCGGAGTGGGGGGAAGCGCCGTCGGCTGATGAGGTGACGGCTGCGGATGAAGCGCGGATGATCGAGGATCCGGCGTGGCTGGAAGAGATTCCGGGGTCGGATATCGGTGCGGTCAACATGCTGGTCGGACGGTTCGCGCCAGAGCAGATCGCGGCGGCGTATTTGCGGCTGTATCATGCGCATCACTCTGCGCCGGAGGAGTTGTCGCCGGTTGACGCCAAGCCCGCGCCGCGCAAGGCGTTTGGGCCGTCGGTCTGGTTTTCGGTTGCAGGCGGGCGCGCTGCGGATGCGGAGCCGCGCCGCTTGTTGCCGATGCTGTGCAAGGCCGGTGGGCTGACCAAAGACGACATCGGGGCCATTCGGGTGCAGCAGGACGTGTCTTATGTCGAGCTGCGGGAAGGGGCTGTGGACGGTTTTTTGTTAGAGCTGGGTGAGGCGATGACCGTTGAAGAGGGCGCGCAGGTGGTGCGTCTGGAGAAGGCGCCGGATTTGGGGCCAAGCGGTGGCAAACCCGGCGGATTCAAAGGCAAACCGCGTGGGCCGAAGCGCGAATATGGCGACAAACCGCGTGGACCGAAGCGGGATTACGATGAGAAGCCCCGTGGGCAGAAGCGGGACTATGGCGACAAGCCGCGCAAACCGCGGGCCGAGAAACCGGCGCAGGCAAGGCCTGCGCGGACGGAGGGGACGACGACTCCGGTCGATTGGAATGATGCGCCGACGCCTAGGGTGAAGAAGCCGAAGGGGGCTCCGAAAGGGGGCGCTCCGAAGCATAAATCGAAAGAGCGCAGGGACTATGATGGGGCGGTCGCGCCGAAGCGGCGATCGGATGGAGATGGGCCGAAGCGGCGGTCTTTTGACGACAAGCCGAAGCGGCGCACGGATGGCGACGGCAAACCGAAGCGCGCGTTTGAGGGGGACGCCAAACCCAAGCAGCGGTCGGATGCGGCGGATCCCAGCAAGCGGTTCGAGCGGCCGGGTAAGAAAGGCCCACCGCCGCCGAAAGGTAAGCCAAGCAGCAAGAAGAACCGGGCGCGGGCGGCGGCGGGCAAAGGGGGCAACGCAACCCCCAAGCGGCGCGGTTAGGGCTGCGCCAACGCGGCTTCATTCACATCGTTGATGTCGCGGAGGCCGAGCTGGGCAAGGGTGATGCTGACCTCGTCCCGTAGGACTTCGGTCAGGGCATCAAGGCCGCGCGCGCCGTCGGCGGCGATGGCGTAGGAGAACGGACGCCCGAGGAACGCGAAGTCGGCACCGAGGGCGTAGGCTTTGACGATATCCTCGCCGGAGCGCAGGCCGCTGTCGAAGAAGAGCGGCATGTCTGGGCCGACGGCTGTGCGGATCGCGGGCAGAGCGTAAGCAGGGGCGATGGCGCCGTCAAGCTGGCGTCCGCCATGGCTGGAGACCTGAATGGCATCGACGCCGAGCGATTGCAGCTTGCGCGCATCCTCGGGACTGAGCACGCCCTTCACGACCAGATTGCCGGACCAGTCATCGCGCATTTTGGCGAGCATGTCCCAGTTGGCCCCAGCGCGGCTACTGGTGCGATCAAACGCGCCGTGCTTACCGCCGAAATTGCCCATCTCGGGCTTGCCGTGGATGAGTTGCGGGATTGACCAGCCGGGGTGACAGGCGAAATCGAAGACTTGGCGCGGCCCCATGCGGAAGGGCATTTTGAAGCCGCGGCGCAGCTCGCGGGGGCGGCGACCGACTTCGGGGACATCGACCGTGAGGACGAGGGTTTCGTAGCCTGCGGCTTGGGCACGACTGACAAGCGGGCCGGGGCCGTCTGTGCTGGAGCTGACGTAAAGCTGGAACCACGCATGGCCGCCGGACCAGTCGATCATTTGCTCCAGCGAGGTGGAGGCGACGGTGGAGACGCCCACGGGGATGCGATGTTTAGCGGCGAGTTTGGCGAGCCAGCGGTCGGCATGGGGTGAGGTGAGGTTGCACATGCCCATGGGGGCGATACCGAAGGGGAGCGCCGTCTCTTTGCGAAAGAGCGTGGTGGTCAGCGAGCGGTGCTCGACCCCGTTCAGGATGCGCGGTTGCAGGGGGGTGTCGCGTAGCGCGGCGCGGCCTGCAGCTTCGCCATGCCCGGAGCCTGCGGCCCCGTCGATATAGTCGAAAACCATCCATGGCAGGCGACGCTTGGCGATGCGGCGCGCGTCGTCATAGCAGTGGATGGACCGGTCCCGCAGCATGGGGCTTGGGTCAGGCCTTCACGGCGGTCATGAAGCGGTCGCGGATCACGACGGGGTCCTTGGTGATGACCGGCAGCTTGATGTTGCCGCTTTCGCATTTGCACACGATGATTGTCATCTTGCCGCTGTCGAGGGCGGCTTGCAGGGCTTTGCCGGTATCTTCGGCGGCGCATTCCACGACATTTTCGCATCCGCAGGCAGAGGCCACGGCGGCGAGGGACGTCTTCTTGCCTGCATAGGTCGGCTGATCACCGGTGGAGCCGTAAGAGCCGTTGTCGATGATCAGCAGAATGAAGTTATCGGCCACGTTGTTGGCGATGGTCGGCAAGGTGCCAAGGTTGGTCAGCACAGAGCCATCGCCGTCGATGGCGATGACGGGTTTGTCTTGGGCCAGCGCCACGCCCAACCCGATCGAGGAGGACAACCCCATCGTTCCGAGCATGTAGAAATTGGTCGGCTGATCGTCGATCATGTGCAGCTCTTGGCTGGGCAGGCCGATGTTACAGATCACGAGGTGATCGCGGATGATGGGCGCGATATCGCGCAGAACGTCAGAGCGGATCATTGGTCGCCATAGCCTCCCCAGAAGGACGCGTCGGTCAGGATCGCGACGGGTTTGTTGCACATGAACGTGTATTTCAGGATCGTGTCGAATTCGTCGGCGTCACTTTCTTTATGAAAGTGATAGGTCGGGATGTGCAGCTGGTTCAAAAGCGCCTTGGTGTGCACGGCCATTTCGACCTGACAGGCGACGGGCTCGCGTAGTTCGCCCCGGTAGCTGATGAGCATGGGCAGCGGCATGCGGTAGAACTGGGTGAGCGTCACAAGCGTGTTGATCGTCACACCGATCGCGGTGTTCTGCATGATGATCGCAGGGCGCTTGCCGCCCATGAACGCGCCTGCGCACAGGCCCATGCCTTCGTCTTCCTTGTTGGCGGGGACGTGGTGGATTTCAGGGCGGGCTTCAACCTCGTCAATCACACCGGCAAGCTGTTTGCAGGGCACGGTTGTTATGAAGGACACGTCATTGGCGATGAAATCATCGACGAGTTTGGAACTTATGGACATGGCGGCTCCGCGTTAAAGATGTCTTGGGTTTCGCCTAAAAGAGAACTTTGTGCCAGTCATATAATTTTGGCTTTTGCTAAAGTGATGTTTTAGTTTCCTTTGGTGGAGGTCTTTATGTCGATCATTCTCTTCAGGACGCTTGTCGCGGTGGCGCAGACAGGCAGTTTTCGGGGCGCTGCCGCGCAGGTGAGTGTCACCGATGCCGCTGTGGGCCAGCAGATGCGACGGCTGGAGGATCAGTTGGGCGTGGCTTTGTTCGATCGCTCGGAGAAGACGCCGCGCTTGAACCAGTTGGGCAAGGCGCTGGTGCCGAAGGCGCAGGCGGTTGTGGCGGCCTATGACACGATCTTGGATGATCTGATCGGCGATCCCCGCATGATTGGCGAGCTGACGCTGGGGGCGGTTCCGTCGTCCATTCGGGGGCTTATTCCGCAGACGGCCAAGCGGCTGATGGGGCTTTACCCGGACTTGCATATGCGCGTGGTGCCAGGGTTGTCGCCGGACTTGCTGGAGCAGGTGGAGCAGGGCGTGCTGGATGCTGCCGTTCTCAGCGCGCCCGCACGGGTGACGGAGCGGTTGAACTGGATGCCGTTCTATGAGGAAGAGCTGGTGTTGCTGACGGCACCGTCTGTGACCGAGACGGACCCGCGCCGGATCCTCGCTACGCAGCCCTATATTCGGCACACGCGCAAGGCGGCGGTCGGGGAACTTGCGGAGGCGTGGCTGTTTGCGCAAGGCATCACGGTGCAGGACGCAATGGAAATGGGATCGCTTGAGAACGTCGTCAGCATGGTCGCCCATGATTTGGGTGTTTCGGTGGTGCCGAATATGTGCGTGCCGGATGCCAGCTTTGCCGAGTTGCGCAAACTGCCGCTGGGGCCGGAGGCCCCGTCGCGTGTGCTGGGTATTCTGACCCGCGCGGATTGTTCAAAACTACAGCTTGTGCAGCGCCTTTTGGAGCAACTGAGCGCCGTCGCAGCAGGCAATCCGGATAGGTAATGCCTTGTTCTAGAGCATCTTTCCAAAATAATTGAAGCACAAAATATTTAAGATTGAAATAAAATTATCCCTGCACTACCGTTCGAGTCGTCCCCGCCTGGACTGCGGGACCTTCGATGGACTGCGCGCTGCAAACGCCTCTTGTATGCCGCCGCGTCGTAAGGAAAGCTGGAACATACGAAACCTGTCCGGTTCGCAGAGGTTGTAAAGACCCGGTCCGGAACAGATCACAACAGACCGACCGGGAGATTAGGAATGAATTTCAAACGTATCGTAAAACTGGGCTGTGGCGCGCTTGGCGCGGCGGCCGCCGTGATGGCGCTTTCAACGGCCGCGATTTCAGAGGGCCATGGCGGTGATGTGAAGATCGGCATGATCACGACATTGACCGGCGGTGGCGCGGGTTTGGGCATCGACATTCGCGACGGCTTCATGCTGGCGGTAGAGCAGTCGGGCAAGGACAATATT
The DNA here is from genome assembly GCF_020177595.1 of Cognatishimia sp. MH4019. Taxonomy (GTDB): domain Bacteria; phylum Pseudomonadota; class Alphaproteobacteria; order Rhodobacterales; family Rhodobacteraceae; genus JAHTBL01. The sequence continues at coordinate 147,656 of NZ_JAHTBL010000008.1, forward strand.
GAGGTCTTCGTGGAAGATGACCAGCGCAAGCCAGAGATTGCCGTGCAGCTGGCCGACAAGCTGATCCAGTCAGAGCAGGTCGACATTATGACCGGCATCGTCTGGTCGAACCTTGCGCTGGCCGTGATCCCTTCTGCGACCGCGCAGGGCAAGTTCTATATCTCGCCCAATGCGGGACCGACGCAACTGGCCGGGCGCGGCTGTCATGAGAATTACTTCAATGTCGCGTGGCAGAACGACAATCTGCACGAGGCTGCGGGCGCTTACACCAACAGCGCCGGTCTGAGCAACACGTTCATTCTGGCGCCGAATTACCCGGCGGGTCAGGATGCGTTGACCGGCTTCAAGCGGATGTATGAAGGTGAACTGGCGGGCGAGGTTTACACCCGTCTGGGCCAAACGGACTATGCCGCCGAGATCGCGCAAATCCGAGCTTCTGGCGCAGACAGCGTGTTCTTCTTCCTGCCCGGCGGCATGGGGATTTCGTTTCTCAAGCAATATGCCGACAGTGGCATCGACCTGCCGGTCGTGGGGCCTGCCTTCAGCTTTGATCAGGGCATCCTGCAAGCGGTTGGTGCCGCGGCTTTGGGTGTGAAGAACACCTCGCAATGGTCCAAGGATATCGACAATGCGGCCAACGCAGCTTTTGTCGAGACGTTTGAGGCCAAGTATGGCCGCCTGCCGTCGCTTTATGCCTCGCAGGGCTTTGATGCGGCAAACCTGATTATCAGTGCGATGGGCAAGGCCGATATCACCGATCAGGACGCGTTCCGTGCCGCGCTGCTGGAGGCTGATTTCGACTCTGTCCGTGGGGATTTCGAGTTTGGCAACAACCAGCACCCCATTCAGGACATCTATGTGCGCGAGGTCATTCAGGAAGGTGACGTCTTTACCAACAAGATCGTGAGCACCGGTCTGACCGACCATCAGGATATCTACGCAGCCGAGTGTGCGCTGTAACCTTTGAGTGTTCCTTGTGGGCGGTGGTTGTGAGGCTGCCGCCCGCCTCTTGTCAAAGGGCGCAAGATGTCAACGATCCTTCTTATCGAGCAGCTTCTGAACGGGCTTCAGTTCGGGGTGATGCTGTTCTTGATGGCGGCCGGTCTGACGCTGATTTTCGGCGTGATGGGGCTGATCAATCTGGCCCATGGCTCGCTTTACATGGTGGGCGCATTTGCGGCGGCAGGCGTTGCGGGGCTGACGGGGTCGTTCGCCTTGGCGCTGATCGCGAGCCTTGCGGCGGCGGCGATGTTTGGCGCGCTGATTGAGCTGACGGTGATCCGGCGGCTGTATAAACGCGACCATCTGGATCAGGTTCTGGCCACGTTCGCGCTGATCCTCGTCTTCTCGGAAGGCACGCGCTGGGCGTTCGGATCGTTCCCACTGTTTCTGAACATTCCCGACATGCTGTCGGGCACGGTGATGCTGCCCGGCGGGATCGAGTATTCGCTTTATCGCCTGACAATCATCGGGATTGGCTTGCTGGTCGCGGCGGGGCTGTTTCTTTTGATCTCGAAAACCCGCGTCGGGATGCGTATCCGGGCGGGTGAGAACGATCGGGAAATGATCAGCGCTTTGGGCGTCGATATCTCGGTTCTGTATACGCTCGTTTTTGCGCTGGGGGCGGCTTTGGCGGGCCTGTCGGGCGCGCTGGTCGGTGCGATCCAATCGGTTGAGGTTGGCATGGGCGAGCCGGTGTTGATCCTGGCCTTTGTGGTGATCGTGATCGGCGGGATTGGCTCGATCAAAGGAGCCTTGGCAGGGGCCATTCTCGTGGGCGTCACCGACACGATGGGGCGCACGTTGCTGCCGGTGATCTTCGGCAGTTTCATGGACCCGTCGGCAGCGACATCCGTTGGGTCGGCGCTGGCGTCGATGTTGATCTACATTCTGATGGCGGGGGTTCTGGTGTTCAAGCCCACCGGCCTGTTCGGGGAGGCCTGAGATGCTGCGCGAGACACATCTGAACGGGATAATCCTCCTCGCACTGCTGATCGTGCCACTGGTCGCACTTGCGCTGAACGAGCCGTTCATCATCACCTTGGCGACCAAAGTGACCATTCTGGCGCTGGCGGGCGTTGGGTTGAACCTCGCGTTGGGTCAAGGCGGGCTGATCAGCTTTGGACACGCGATTTTCTTCGGGCTGGGCGGCTATTCCATGGGCATTCTGGCCAGCCATGCGCAGAGTTTTACCCCGCTGATGGAGGCTCCGTTCCTGATCGAGGGCACCAACCTGATGCCAGTCATCTGGATCGTGGCCATTGTGGTAAGCTGCTTGGCCGCCTTGTTGGTAGGCCTCTTGAGCCTGCGCACGTCGGGCGTTTACTTCATCATGGTGACGCTCGCCTTCGGGCAAATGTTCTACTACTTCGCGATCTCCTGGCCCGCTTACGGTGGTGAGGATGGGCTTGTGATCTTTGTGCGCAACGAGTTTCCGGGGCTCAACACGCTGGTGCCGATTCAGTTCTTTGGCCTGTGTTTTGCGGTGCTCTGCGCGGTGCTGTTCTTTGTGTCCAAGCTGAACAAATCGGCCTTTGGGCTGGCGCTGTCTGGCGCGCATTTTAACCCAGAGCGGGCGGAGACGGTGGGCATCGACATCACGCGGGTGCGCCTTGTGGCCTTTGTGATCTCAGCCGGGATCACGGGGCTGGCGGGCGCACTTTTTGCTGACCTCAACCGGTTTGTTAGCCCCACGATGTTCAGCTGGCATACCAGTGGCCAGATCATGATTTTCATCATTCTGGGCGGTGTGGCGCGGCTTTACGGTCCCATTGCGGGGGCCGCAGTCTACATCATTCTTGAGCATTATCTGGGCGCGTTTTCCGAGTATTGGCAGATTTATCTGGGATTGATCCTGCTCTTTGTCGTGCTGTTTGCCCAAGGCGGTTTGATCGGCGGGCTGAGCAAGCGGGAGGCAGCCCATGACTGAGCCGATCCTGTCCGTGCGAGATGTGCACAAAGCGTTTGGCGCTTTGAAAGCGAGCGACGGGATTTCGCTGGACCTGATGCCGGGTGAAATCCATGCGCTGATCGGGCCGAACGGGGCGGGTAAATCCACGCTGATCAAGCAGATCGCCGGCGGGCTGACGCCCGATCGCGGGACGGTGCATTTTGAAGGACGCGAGATCAGCGGCGACACGGTGTATGAGCGCGCGCGGTTGGGGTTGGGGCGGACGTTTCAGATCTCGGCCTTGGCGATGCAGTTCACCGTGCTGGAGAATGTCGTGCTTGGGCTGGTGGGCGAAAGCGGGAGCGTCTTTCGCTTTTTCCGGCCCGTCATGAAAGACCCTGCCTATTTGGAGCGTGCGCATCACGCGTTGAAACGCGTGGGGTTGCAGGATCATGCGCAGACCAAGACGGCCGAGTTGAGCCATGGGCAGCGACGTCAGCTGGAGGTCGCGGTGGCGCTGACGCTGGAGCCGAAAGCGTTCCTGATGGACGAGCCGATGGCGGGCTTGGGCGCGGAAGGATCGAAGGCGCTGACGGGTTTCTTGCGCGAGCTGAAAGCGGAAGCGCCGATCCTGTTGGTGGAGCATGACATGGACGCGGTTTTCGCCTTGGCGGACCGGATCAGCGTCTTGGTTTACGGCAAGATTATCGCGACCGGGTCAGTGGCCGAAATCCGTGCCAATCCAGAGGTGCGCGCGGCCTATCTGGGCGACGAGGAGGTCGAGGCATGAGCGCGCTTCTGGAGCTGCGCGGGATCACCGCGACTTATGGATCCTCGCAGGCGCTCTTTGGGGTCGATCTGACGATTGGCGAGGGAGAGTTGGTGGCGCTGATGGGGCGCAACGGGATGGGTAAATCCACGACGATCAAGGTGATTTGTCGGTTGCTGGCCAATCAGGAGGGCTCGGTCTCGTTCGCGGGGCAGGACCTGACGCGGCTGCCAGCGCATCGTGCGGCGCGGCTGGGATTGGGCCTAGTGCCGGAAGGGCGGCGCTGTTTCTCGAACCTGTCTGTGTGGGAGAACCTTTACGCCTCGGCGCGGCCCGGGGATTGGACGAAAGACCGCGTTTACGGGCTTTTCCCGCGGTTGGGGGAGCGCGCGGATCAGTCGGCGGGGTCGCTGTCGGGGGGCGAGCAGCAGATGCTAGCGATTGGCCGTGCGCTGTTGACGAACCCGCGTTTGCTGATCCTCGATGAGGCGACAGAAGGACTGGCGCCGGTTGTGCGGCAAGAAATCTGGGACGCGATTGGCACGCTAAAACAGTCGAGCGGTCTGTCGATCCTTGTGGTGGATAAAACGTTGAGCGAGCTGCGCCAGATTGCTGATCACGCGACTATTCTGGAGCGGGGCACGTCGGTGTGGCATGGCGCGATTGATGATTTGACGCCGGAGCTCAAGGACAAGTATCTGGGCATCTGAGCGGTTTCTTTGGACAGAACGGACCCCGTCGCGATGAGTTTTACCTTACCGATCAAGATCGTGTTTCAGCATTGCGACCCCGCAGGGATCGTTTTCTATCCGCGCTATTTCGAGATGATTAACCTGACCGTCGAGGAGTGGTTTGCGCAGCGGTTGGGCCTGTCTTTTGCCGAAATGCACGGCGCGCGGCGTGGGGTGCCGACGGCGACGATAGAGGCGGATTTTCCTGCGCCTAGCCGGTTGGGCGATCTGCTGGAAGCAGAGCTGACCGTGACCAAGCTGGGGCGCACCAGCGTTGGGTTACAGATCACCGCAAAGGCAGGCGACGAGGTGCGGATGCAGGTGCGGTCGGTGCTGGTCTATGTCGATCTGGACACCGGGCGCCCTATTCCGTGGCCCGAGGATGTGCGCGCGCGGATGGCGGGCGATCAGGTCTAGGGCGCGCGTAGGGCGAGAGCCACGCCTTGGCCGACGCCGACACACATGGTGGCAAGGGCGAGGGTGCCGCCGGTCAGGCTAAGCTCCAGAGCGGCGGTGCCAGCGATCCGTGCACCGGTCATACCCAAGGGATGACCCAGCGCGATGCCGCCGCCATTGGGATTCACGCGCGGGTCGGTGGGGTCAGTGCCGAGGTCGTGGAGGACTGGGAGGCATTGGGCCGCGAAAGCCTCGTTCAACTCGATCACATCGAAATCAGTAGGGGTCAAGTCGAGCCGGGCGCACAGCCTTTGCACGGCGGGAACTGGCCCCAGACCCATGATGCGCGGGGCGAGGCCTGCGCTGGCGCTGCCGAGGATCTCGGCAAGCGGGGTCAGGTTATGGCGATGGATGGCGGCCTCGGACGCGACGAGTAGGGCCGCCGCGCCGTCATTGATCCCTGCGGCATTGCCTGCGGTGACGGTGCCGCCTTCGCGGAAGGGCGCGGGCAAGGCGGCGAGTTTTTCAAGCGTGGTGTCGCGGGGGTGTTCGTCTTGGTCCACTTCAATCGGAGGGCCTTTGCGTTGCGGGATTACGACGGGCGTGATCTCGCGGGCGAGCCTGCCAGAGCTTTGCGCGGCGCGGGCCTTTTGCTGGCTGGCCAAAGCGAAGGCGTCTTGATCGGTGCGGGGGACCGCGCGTTCTGTCGCGACGTTTTCGGCGGTCTCGGGCATCGACTCGATGCCGTATTGCGCCTCGATTGCGGCATTGACGAAACGCCAGCCGATGGTGGTGTCGAAGACTTTCGGGTTGCGGGCGAAGGGCGTCGTGGATTTGGGCATCACGAACGGTGCGCGAGACATGCTTTCGACGCCGCCTGCAATGATCAGATCGGCCTCGTCGCTGCGGATTGCGCGGGCGGCGGCGGTTACGGCGTCCATGCCGGAGCCGCAGAGGCGGTTGAGCGTAAGGGCAGGCACGGTGTCGGGCAGGCCAGAAAGCAGCGTCGCCATGCGGGCGACGTTGCGGCTGTCTTCGCCGGATTGGTTGGCGCAGCCGAAGATGACTTCATCCGTGGTGGCCCAATCGAGATCTTGGCGGGTGGTGAGCGCGCGGATCACATGGGCGGCCAGATCATCGGGGCGGACCGAAGAGAGCGCGCCGCCATAGCGCCCGATGGGCGTGCGGATATAGTCGCAGATGAACGCGCGGGCCATCAGGCGGGGCGCGCGATATGCGCGGTGGCTTCGATTTCGAGCAGCGCCTCGTCCTCGACCAGACCAGCGACGATCAGCATCGACATAGCGGGGAAATGACGGCCCAGCACGCGGCGATAGACCTCGCCCACCTCGCGCTGCCGGGCGAGATATTCACGCTTGTCGATGACGAACCAAGTCAGCCGGGTGATGTCTTCGACGCGGCCCCCGGCAGCTTCGACTACGACCACGATATTGCGGAGCGCTTGTTCCATCTGGCCGATGAAATCATGGCTTTCAAAAACCTGATCGGCGGTCCAGCCGATCTGACCGCCGACATAGAGCGTACCATCGGCGGCCAGCATGCCGTTGGCATAGCCTTTGGCGGGCGCCCATCCGTCGGGCTGGATTGTCTTGGCAGTCATGGCCGTTCAGAACGCCTTGAACGTCAGCGTGGTCAACGTGCGTTCGATATTGGCGATATTGGCGACGTTGTTGTTGATGAAGAGACCGATATCCTCGCTCTCTGGGATGTAGAGCTTGAGCAGCAGGTCGAACTCGCCACTGACCGAATGCAGCTCTGAATGGATCTCGCGCTTCATGATTTCGTCGGCGACGGTGTAGGTCGTGCCGGGTTTGCAGCGGATTTGAACGAAGACACATTTCATGGGCGTGGCCTTTCAGCTTTTGAGCAGGAAGCGCTGGATCTTGCCGGTCTGGGTCTTGGGCAGGCTGTCGGTAAAGACGATCCGGCGCGGATATTTATAAGGAGCAATGGTCGCTTTGACGTGATCTTGCAAGGTTTTGACGGTGTCGGGGTCGGGCGTGCCAGTGGCCAGCACCACATGGGCCTCGACAATCATGCCGCGTTCGGGATCGGGCGCGCCGATTACGGCGCATTCCGCGACATGGGCGTGGGAAAGAAGGGCGGCCTCCACCTCGGGACCGGCGATGTTGTAGCCGGAGCTGACGATCATGTCGTCGTTACGGGCAGCAAAATGCAGGTAGCCGTCATCGTCCATCCAGAAGGCGTCACCGGTGATGTTCCAGCCGTCCAGCACATAGGCCGCCTGATGGTCCGCGTCGTCCAGGTAGCGGCAGCCGGTGGGGCCGCGCACGGCAAGGCGGCCCACCTCGCCACGGGGGGCCTCCTTGCCATCTGCGTCGATGATCTTGGCGCTGTAGCCTGTCACGGGGCGTCCGGTGCAGGCGGGTTTGTGATCGTCAAACCGGTTCGAGATGAAGATATGCAGCATCTCGGTCGCGCCGATCCCGTCGAGCATGGGTTTGCCGGTTTGCTTTTGCCAGTCGTCATAGACCGGCGCGGGGAGGGTCTCTCCCGCTGAGACGGCGGCGCGCAGGGATGACAAGTCTGCGCCGTCCTCCATCGCGGCCAGCATCGCGCGGTAGGCAGTGGGGGCGGTGAAGCACACGGTGGCTTTGTAGGTCTCGATGATCTCGATCATGTTGGGGGGAGAGGCGGTTTCCAGCAGGGTCGCGGTGGCCCCGAAACGCAGGGGGAAAATCGCGAGCCCCCCAAGACCGAAGGTGAAGGCGAGCGGCGGGGAGCCGACGAAGATATCATCTGGCGTGACCTGCAGCACCTCGCGCGCGTAGCCGTCCGCGATTAGCAGCAGGTCGCGGTGAAAATGCATCGTGGCTTTGGGCGTGCCGGTGGTGCCGGAGGTGAAACCGAGCAAAGCGACATCGTCCTGACTGGTCTGCACCGCGTCGAATTGCACGGGTTTTTCAAGGGCGTGGCGGTCAAGCTCGGCGTCGTGGTTGGACGTGCCGTCAAACCCGGCGACCGTCTTGAGGTAGCGGCTGTCCTTGGCGCAGGCGGTCATCTCGTCCATCAACCGGGTGTCGCAGAGGGCGTGGGTGATTTGCGCCTTGTCGACAATGGCGCTGAGTTCCTTGGCGCGCAGCATCGGCATGGTGTTGACGACCACCGCGCCGACCTTGGTGGCCGCCAGCCAGCAGGCCACAAGGGCAGGATTATTGGCCGCGCGGATCAGCACACGGTTACCGGGTTTCACGCCCAGATCATCGACCAGCGCGTGGGCGAGGCGGTTGGTCCAGTCCGACAGTTCCTTGTAGGTGCGGCGGCGGCCATTGCCGATCAGCGCGGTGTGATCGCCGAAGCCTTTGGCGACCATCGCTTCGGTCAGTTCCACGGCTGCGTTGAGGCGGTCAGGATAGGGGAAGCCGTCTTGTGGGAGATCGGGCCAAAGCGCGGCCGGTGGCAGGCTGTCCCGCGTGAACGTGTCTGTATGGGCGGAGGGGCGCAGCATGGTGTTGGCATCGGGGGTCATGTCTGTCCTCCGGGTTTGGCTTGGGCCAGGGTTTGTCGCGCGATGATGACGCGCTGCACGTCGGATGCCCCTTCATAGATGCGCAGGGCGCGGATCTCGCGGTAGAGGTTTTCGACGGTCTCGCCGTTGCGCACGCCGTCGCCGCCATGAAGTTGCACCGCGCGGTCGATCACCTTTTGGGCCTGATCGGTGGAAAAGAGCTTGGCCATCGCGGCTTCGCGGGTGACGCGCGGGGCGCCTTTGTCCTTGGCCCATGCGGCGCGATAGACCAGCAAGGCGCTGGCGTCGATATCGACCGCCATGTCGGCGATATGGCCTTGCACCATTTGCAGATCAAACAGCGGCGCGCCTTGGACGTGGCGGGTGGTGACGCGGGTCAGGGCTTCATCGAGCGCACGGCGGGCAAAGCCGAGGGCGGCGGCGGCCACGGTGGAGCGGAAGACATCCAGCACCGACATGGCGATCTTGAAGCCGTCGCCGGATGCGCCAAGGCGGGCATGGGCGGGGATGCGGACATCGTCAAAATCAATCGTGGCGAGCGGGTGGGGGGCGATGGTTTGGAGGCGGTCGGTGACCGTCAGGCCGGGGGTATCCGCAGGGACGATGAAGGCCGACAGACCCTTGGCTCCGGGCGCGTCGCCGGTGCGGGCAAAGACGGTGTAAAGGTCAGCGATGCCGCCATTGGAGATCCACGTCTTTTCGCCGTTTAGGACGTAATGATCGCCATCCTCGGTCGCGGTCATGGTGGAGTTGGCCACGTCCGAGCCAGAGGCCGGTTCGGTCAGCGCGAAGGCGGCGATGGCCTTGCCGCTACGCACTTTGGGCAGCCAGTCTTGCTGCTGGGCTTGGGTCCCGAAAAGCGAGATCGCTCCGGTACCGAGGCCCTGCATGGCGAAGGCGAAATCGGCAAGGCCGTCATGGCGCGCGAGTGTTTCGCGGATCAGACACAGGGTGCGCACATCAAGCGGCGTGTTGGAGCCGGGGATGACGGTGGCGTGATTCAACCAGCCTTCGGCGCCCAAGGTTGCGACCAGATCGCGGCAGGCCTGATCGGTATCCGTGTGGTCGATTTGCAGCCCGCTCGCGAACGCCTCAAGGGGGTCAGCCAGAGCGCCATGGGCCGGGTCGAAAAACGGCCAGGAGAGGAAGCTGCGATCGGGCATCAGTCGCCTTTGAACTCCGGTTTTTCCTTGGCGACGAAGGCGCGGTAAGCGCGTTCGAAATCGCCGGTTTGCATGCAGATGGCTTGGGATTGGGCTTCGGCTTCGATGGCTTGTTCGATGGACATGGACCATTCCTGTGCCAGCATCGTCTTGGTCATCATATGTGCAAAGTTTGGGCCAGCGGCGATGCGCGTGGCCATGTTTTGCGCGGTCTCGTCCAGCGTGTCGGCTGGGGTGATCTGGTTGTAGAAGCCCCAAGCCGCCCCTTCGTCGGCGCTCATGGAGCGGCCGGTATAAAGCAGTTCTGCCGCGCGACCTTGGCCGATGATCCGGGGCAGGATCGCGCAGGCGCCCATGTCGCAACCGGCAAGTCCAACGCGGGTAAAGAGGAACGCGCATTTCGCCTCGGGCGTTGCGATGCGCAGGTCCGAGGCCATGGCGATGATCGCGCCAGCGCCAACGCAAATGCCGTCTATGGCGGCGATGACGGGTTTGCCGCAATTGACCATCGCTTTGACCAGATCGCCGGTCATGCGGGTGAAATTTAGCAGCTCTTTCATACGCATTTTGGTGAGCGGGCCGATGATGTCATGCACGTCACCGCCAGAGCTGAAATTGCCGCCGTTGGAGGCAAAGATCACAGCGTCGACGTCATCGGCATAGGCCAGATCGCGGAACCAGTCACGCAGCTCGGCGTAGCTGTCGAAGGTCAGCGGGTTCTTGCGGTCGGGCCGGTTCAGGCTGACCGTCGCGATGCGGTTCGCGAGCGTGCAGTTGAAATGGGTGACGTCGGTGCGCGTGCTCATTCTGGGGCCTCGCCATCCATGCGGTCGAAGCGTTCGGCGAGGTCTGCGGCTTCTTCGGCGGTGAAGTCGCCCAGCATGTCTGCGATCCAGTTTTCATGGGCTTCGGCTTGGCGGTCAAACTCCTCGCGGCCTCGTTTGGTGAGACGCACGAGAGAGGCGCGGCGGTCGCCGGGGACGGCGACGCGCATGATGAAGCCGTCTTCGGTGAGGCGGTCCACAATGCCGGTGACATTGCCGTTGGAGACGCGCAACACGCCAGAAAGCTGGCTCATCTTGAGCCCGGAGTCGTAGCGGGACAGGGCGGCCATCACGTCAAAGCGGGGCAGGGTCGTGTCGAACTCTGTCCGAAGGTTTTCGCGTAGCTGCGCTTCGACCGTGCGGCTGGCTTTGAGCAAGCGCAGCCAGAGGCGCAAACGCTCCTTGGAGGCGGGGCCGAGGGTCGGTTTGGGATCGGTCTGTGTCATATCTCTCCTCCAGAGAGGCTGAGGGCGTGGCCGTTCACACCGCGCGCGGCGTCCGAACAGAGCCAGAGTGCGGCGGCGGCGATTTCGTCGGTTTGAATGAAGCGGTCTTGCGGATTGTTTTCGCGCAGGGAGGCGGCGGCTGCGTCGGCAGTCATGCCGGTTTTTCCGACGATATTGTCGATGGAGCGGTCGAGCATCGGGGTTTCGACAAAGCCCGGACAGACCGCGTTCACGGTGATGCCGGTTTGCGCAAGCTCCAGCGACAAAGCGCGGGTCAGGCCGATCACAGCGTGTTTGGCAGCACAATAGCCCGCCACGTAGGGGTAGCCCTTGAGCCCTGCGGTGGAGGCGATTGCGATCAAGCGGCCCGTGCCTGCGGCTTGCATATCAGGCAGGGCGGGTTGCCAGACGTTGAAGACGCCCGTCAGGTTCACATCGGTCATCGCGGTAAGATCGGCGGCGGTCATTTTGGCGAACGGCTTTGCCTCTGCCGCGCCGGCATTGGCGATTACGGTGGTGATGGGGCCATGGGCTTTTCGGGCGGCGGCGAAGGCGCTTTGTACGGCATCGGCATCGGTCACATCGCAAATCTGATAGGGCAGGTTATGCGCAGCCAGCGGGGCTTCGCGGCGGCCCATGATCGTGACGGTTGCACCTGCTTGGGCGAAATGCCGGGCGATGTCCGCACCGACGCCAGAACCGCCTCCGGTCACGACGATATGGGTGCCGGTGACGCTCATACGCGGGCGGCCTCGGCCTCGCGGTCGGCCAGACGCCAGGCTTGATCGCGGCCTGCCTCATAGGGGCGGGGCCATGTTTCAAATCGGTCGCCAAGGGCGGTGGCGGCGTGCAGCGTCCAGTAAGGATCGTTGAGATGCGGGCGGGCGAGGCAGACCAGATCGGCACGGCCCGCCATTAGGATCGAATTGACGTGATCGGCCTCATAGATATTGCCGACAGCCATGGTCTTGATCCCGGCCTCGTTGCGAATGCGGTCCGAGAAGGGCGTCTGGAACATGCGCCCGTAGACAGGCTGTGCGTCGGTGGAGGTTTGCCCGGCGGAGACGTCGATGATGTCAGCGCCCGCGGCTTCGAACATCTTGGCAATTTGCACGGCGTCTTCGGGTGTGATCCCGTCTTCGCCCGTCCAGTCGGTGGCAGAGATACGCACGGACACCGGCTTGCCCGCAGGCCACGCGGCGCGCATGGCGGTGAAGACCTCAAGCGGGTAGCGCATGCGGTTTTCGAGGCTGCCGCCATAAGCGTCGTCACGGGTGTTTGAGAGCGGCGAGATGAAGGACGAGATCAGATAGCCGTGGGCGGCGTGCAGTTCGATCATGTCGAAGCCTGCGCGGTCGGCCATCTGCGCGGCTTGCACGAATTCTTTCGCGACCGCGTCCATATCGGCGCGGTCCATGGCTTTGGGCGTCGCGTTTTCGTTGGACCACGGAATTGCGGAGGCTGAGAGCAGGGGCCAGTTGCCGTCTTTAAGGGGGCGGTCCATTCCTTCCCAGCCCAAACGGGTCGAGCCTTTGCGGCCTGCATGGCCGATCTGGCAGCAGGTCTTTGCCTCGGTCTCGGTATGGATGAACGTGTTGAGCCTTGCCCAAGCGGCCTCGTGCTCAGCCGTGTAGAGGCCGGGGCAGCCGGGGGTGATGCGCCCCTCTGCCGAGACGCAGGTCATTTCCGTATAAACAAGGCCTGCGCCTCCTTTGGCCCGCTCGCCATAATGGATGAGGTGCCAGTCGGTGGGGCAGCCATCCACAGCCTTGTATTGCGCCATGGGCGAAACCACGATGCGGTTTTTCAGGTGCATGTCGCGTAGTTTGAAGGGGGCAAACATCGGGGGGCGGACGGGGCCGTTCGTGTCGGCACCCGATTGCGCCATGAACCAGGCTTCTGCCGATTTGAGCCAGTCGGCATCGCGTTCGCGCAGGTTCTCGTGGCTGATGCGTTGCGAGCGGGTGAGCATCGAGTAGTTCAGCTGCACCGGGTCCAGATCGAGATAGCGTTCGACATCTTCGAACCACTCGACAGAGTTGCGCGCGGCTGATTGCAGGCGCAGCACTTCCAAGCGGCGCTTGGCCTCGTAATTGGAGAACGCGGTTTCCAGATCGGGTTCGGTAGTGATCTCCTCGGCCAGCGCGATGGCGCTTTCGAGGGCCAGTTTCGTGCCAGAGCCGATAGAGAAATGCGCGGTGGCGGAGGCGTCGCCAAGCAAGACGAGGTTCTTATGGCTCCATTTCTTGCAAAGGACGCGCGGGAAACGGATCCACGCAGAGCCGCGGATGTGGTTGGCGTTGGTCATCAGCTTGTGACCGCCCAGATGGTCTTTGAACACCTCTTCGCAGATGGCGATGGTTTCCTGCTGGGTCATGTCGCCAAAGCCGTAGGCGTCGAACGTCTCTTGGCTGCATTCGACGATGAAAGTCGCGGTGTCATCGTCGAATTGATAGGCGTGCACCCAAAGCCAGCCTTTGTCGGTTTCCTCGAAGATAAAGGTGAAAGCGTCGTCGAATTTTTGGTGCGTGCCGAGCCAGACGAATGGGCATTTGCGCAAGTCGATATCAGGCTCGAACGCGTCCTCAAACTCGGTGCGGGTCTTGGAGTTCAGACCGTCGCTGGCGACGACCAGATCGAAATCTTCCATGTAGTCCGAGGCGGCCCCGACCTCGGTCTCAAATCGCAGATCGACGCCAAGCTCTTGGGCGCGTGCGTGCAGCAAGAGAAGCAGCTTCTTGCGCCCGATGCCGCAGAAACCGTGTCCGCCTGAGACAAGGCGCTCGCCTTTATAATGCAGCGCGATGTCGTCCCAATAGGCAAAGTTGGCGCGAATCTGTGCAGCACTGACGGGGTCATTGGCGTGCAGATTGTCCAGTGTCTCGTCCGACAGAACGACGCCCCAACCGAATGTATCATCAGGTTTGTTGCGCTCGAAGACGACAACCTCAGCGCCCGGGTTGCGCAGTTTCATCGAGATGCCGAAGTAAAGCCCCGCAGGACCGCCGCCAAGACATGCAATACGCATGGAATTGTCCTATCCCTGATGAAACGATAAGGTCAGGCTAAAAAGGTTCCTTATAAACTTCAAGTATAAATATTTTGAACTTGAAGGAATTGCGGTGCCAGTCTAGAATTTGTTCTGCATGATGCTGTCAGGAGTCCGCCTTATGAACGCCCCCGCAAAAATCCCGTCTCTGTCTGGTCCGGAACAGGCCCGCGCGAAACCCGCTGATCTGGTCTGGGATGATCCGTTCCTGCTGGAGCAACAGCTGACCGAGGAAGAGCGGATGATCCGCGATGCCGCTCATGCCTATTGTCAGGACAAGCTGGGTGCGCGGGTGATGATGGCCAACCGGACCGAGACATTTGACCGCGAGATTATGTCAGAGATGGGGGAACTGGGTCTGCTGGGCGCGACAATCCCCGAGGAGTTTGGCGGGGTGGGGGCCAACTATGTTTCCTACGGTCTGGTTGCGCGTGAGGTGGAGCGGATCGACAGCGGGTATCGTTCCGCGATGTCGGTGCAGTCGTCTTTGGTGATGCATCCGATCTACGCCTACGGCACCGATGCGCAGCGCGAGAAGTATCTGCCCAAGCTCGCCAGTGGCGAGATGGTCGGCTGCTTTGGTCTGACGGAGCCGGATGCCGGGTCGGACCCCGCGTCGATGCTGACCCGCGCCAAGCAGGTTGACGGTGGCTATTCGCTGTCAGGTGCGAAGAACTGGATCACCAACTCTCCCATCGCGGATGTGTTTATTGTCTGGGCGAAATCCGACGCCCATGACGGCAAGATCAAAGGGTTCATCCTTGAGAAAGGGATGAAGGGTCTGAACGCGCCGAAGATTGAGGGTAAGTTCAGCCTGCGCGCCTCCATCACGGGCATGATCCAGATGGATGAAGTGTTTGTGCCTGAAGAAAACCTGCTGCCCAATGTGAGCGGGCTTGCGGGTCCGTTTGGCTGTTTGAACCGCGCGCGCTATGGCATTTCGTGGGGTGCGATGGGCGCGGCGGAGGCGTGTTTCCACGCGGCGCGCAGCTACACGATGGATCGCAAGCAGTTTGGCAAACCCTTGGCGGCAACACAGCTTATCCAGAAGAAGCTGGCCGATATGCAGACCGAGATTGCGCTGGGCCTGCAAGGCGCGCTGCAACTGGGGCGGATGTTTGATGCGCATACGGCTCCGGCTGAACTAATCAGCCTCATGAAGCGCAACAATTGCGGCAAGGCGTTGGCCATCGCCCGAGAAGCGCGTGACATGCATGGCGGTAACGGGGTGTCGGATGAATATGGCGTGATCCGACATGTGATGAACCTCGAGGCGGTCAACACCTATGAGGGCACCCATGACGTGCATGCGCTTATTCTGGGGCGTGGGATCACGGGGATGCAGGCGTTTCAGTAAGTGACGGTTTCGGTTCACACGGACGGACCGGTCGCCTTTGTCGAAATTGACAACCCGCCGGTAAACGCGGCGAGCCATGCGGTGCGCGCGGGGTTGATGGATGCCTTGGCGCAGACTGAAGCGGATACGGCGGTGCAGGCTGTTGTTTTACTGTGTGCCGGTCGCACGTTCGTGGCGGGCGCTGATGTGCGAGAGTTCGGCAAACCGCCTGTTGCGCCGTTGTTGCCCGATGTGGTGCTGGCGCTGGAAGGCGCAACGAAACCGTGGATCGCGGCTTTGCATGGGACAGCTTTGGGTGGCGGGCTGGAGATCGCGTTGGGCTGCGCTTACCGGGTCGCGGTGCCGACTGCCAGGATGGGGTTGCCTGAGGTCGCGTTGGGACTTTTGCCGGGGGCTGGTGGCACGGTGCGCTTGCCGCGCTTGATCGGCGCTATGCCTGCGCTTGATATGATGGCGAGTGGGAAACCGGTGGGCGCGGCGCGGGCGTTTGAGCTTGGGCTGGTCGATGCCGTGCGGGAGGGCGACGTGCGCACAGCGGCTCACGCGTTTGCTTTAGAGATAATCGACGTGGACATGCCGGTGCCTTTGAGTGCGCGGGATGTGCCGGAGTTCGACGCAGGGGCCCTGCACCAGCGGATCGTGGCTATCGAGGCAAAGGCGCGTGGGCAGAATAGCCCAAAGGCAGTTTGCGAAGCGGTTTTGAATGCCACGCGGATGGATGCATCCGAGGCGTTGGCGGCAGAGCGCGCGCTCTTTCTGCGCTTGAAGGACGATCCGCAGTCACGGGCCTTGCGACATATCTTCTTTGCGGAACGCAGCGTGGGGAAGTCGCTGCCCGATGGCTCAGCTTTGCCTTTAGAGCATATCGGCGTGGTCGGCGGCGGCACCATGGGCGCGGGCATCGCGGTGGCGGCTTTGCTGGCGGGATTGCGCGTGACGATGGTGGAACGTGACGCGGACGCCGTGGCGGCAGGGCGCACGCGGGTGGTCGAGGTTTTGGACGGCAGCTTCAAGCGCGGGGTGCTGTCAGAGGACGGACACGCGCACTGTCTGGAGGCGTTTTCGGGCAGCGTGGACTACGGCGCCTTGGCAGAGGCTGATCTGGTCATTGAGGCGGTGTTCGAGGACATGGACGTAAAGCACGCCGTCTTCGAAGCGCTGGACGCGGTTGTGAAGCCAGAGGCGGTATTGGCCACGAACACGTCCTATCTGGATGTCGGGCAGATCGCTCAAGCGGTGGCGCGGCCCGCACGGGTGATCGGTCTGCACTTCTTCTCGCCTGCGCATATCATGAAGCTGTTGGAGTTGGTGATCCCAGTCGGCGCTGACCCTGATGCAGTCGCGACCGGGGCGGCTTTGGGCAAACGTCTGCGCAAGATCACCGTGCCGTCCGGCGTGTGCGACGGGTTTATCGGCAACCGGATCATGTCGGCCTATCGGCGCGCCTGCGAATATATGATCGAGGACGGGGCTCTGCCCGCAGATGTCGATCAGGCGATGCGTGGTTTTGGGTTTCCCATGGGCATTTTCGAAATGCAGGACCTTGCCGGGCTCGACATTTCATGGGCGATGCGAAAGCGCCAGTCAGCAACGCGCGACCCTGCCGAGCGCTATGTGGACATAGCCGATCAACTTTGTGAGCAGGGGCGTTTCGGGCGCAAGACCGGCCTGGGCTGGTATCTTTACGACGGCAAGAGCGCGCAGGTGGACCCGGAGGTGACCGCGCTGATCGAGGCAACGTCAGCCCGAAAGGGCATCACGCGCACTCCGCTGAGCGAAGACGAGATCATGGGGCGCATCCTGGATGTGATGCAGGCCGAAGGGCGTGCGATTTTGGCCGAAGGGATCGCCGCGCGGGCGGAGGATATCGACGTGGTGATGGTCAATGGCTACGGCTTTCCGCGCTGGCGTGGTGGGCCGATGTTCATGACCTCGGAGCAGGGAGCAGAGATATGACCGACAGGCCCAAGCGCGACTGGGATGATGCCTATGCGAATATGGCGCATATTCCGGGGTCAGAGGCACTGCCCGCGCAATGGGCAGCGGAGGCTTCGGCCTATCAGGCGAGCGGTGTGCGGATCGACGAGGACATCGCTTATGGCGATCATCCGCGGGAGCGGTTTGATCTGGTGCACCCGGATGGAGACCCTAAAGGCCTCGTCGTGTTTGTGCATGGCGGCTATTGGGTAAGGCTGGACAAGTCCTACTGGACGCATTTCGCAGAAGGGCTGCGGGCGTCGGGTTGGGCCGTTGCGATGGTGCAGTATACGTTGGCTCCTGAGGCGCGGATTGGGCAGATCACGCGGCAGATCGGGGCCGCGATTGCGAAAGCGGCGGAGTTGATCGACGGTCCGATCCGGTTGGCGGGTCATTCGGCGGGCGGGCATCTGGTCTCGCGCATGGTGTGTGCGGATAGCCCTTTGTCGGAGGCTGTGATGGCGCGCGTCGTGCGCACGGTGTCGATCAGCGGATTGCATGATTTGCGGCCCCTGATGTGGACGGAGATGAACGCGGACTTGCGGCTGGACGAGGCGGAAGCTGTGGCCGAAAGTGCGGTACTCCAACGCCCGCATCCCAACGCCAACATCACCGCGTGGGTCGGGGGCGGTGAACGGCCGGAGTTCATTCGCCAATCGCAACTCTTGGCGTTGATGTGGGAGGGGCTGGGCGCGACCGTCGACTGTGTTGTCGATGGCAGCCACGATCATTTCACGGTTCTGGATGGGCTGCGTGATGCGCAAGGGGCGCTGACGCAGGCGATCCTTGCATAAAATGGAGTATCGCGGATCGGATATGATAGGATCCATCGCAGAGAGGAGCTGTGAGATGTCTGGATCGCAGGTGAAACGAAGCAGGCGAGATGGCCAAAAGCTCCGCGTGATCGAAGGTGCCCTGTGAGCGGGTATGACCCATCACGCGACGGTGCGAAAATGTCCTTTGCCAAGTACATGTCCTATGGCGATTATCTGTCGCTTGATCCGATCCTTGGCGCGCAGAACATGCGATCGGACGCCCATGACGAGATGCTGTTCATCATCCAGCATCAGACGTCCGAGTTGTGGATGCGCCTTGCCTTGCATGAGCTGACAACCGCGCGGGAAGCGCTGGCGCAGGGTGCGTTTCCCAAGACGTTCAAGATGCTTGCGCGGGTGGCGCGGATATTTGAGCAGCTCAACAGCGCGTGGGACGTTTTGCGCACGATGACGCCCAGCGAATACACGCAGTTTCGCGACGATCTGGGAGCGTCTTCAGGGTTTCAGTCGCATCAGTATCGGTTGATCGAGTTCGTGTTGGGCAATCGCAATCGCGCGATGATGAAGGTGCATGAGCACCGGCCTGAGCTTCACCATATGTTGGGACAAGAGCTGGAGACAAAATCGCTGTATCACGTCGCTTTGGATACGTTGGCGGCAGAGTTAGACGTCACGTTTGACCCGCAAACCTATCGTCTGGATCAGCCCCATCAAGCGAGCACTGAAGTCATGGACGCGTGGACGGTGATTTACCGTGATCCCGGCGCGCATTGGGCGCTGTATGAACTGGCCGAAAAGTTGGTCGATCTTGAGGATTACTTCCGCCGTTGGCGCTTTAATCATGTGACGACCGTTGAACGGATCATCGGGTTTAAACGCGGCACAGGTGGCACATCGGGCGTGAAATACCTCCGTAAGATGCTGGAAGTGGAGCTTTTCCCGGAACTTTGGAAAATGCGAGGACATCTATGAAAGATGCAATGACGTCATTGCCGATGAAAGACAAGTTCATGCTGCCAGAGGGGGTGATCTATCTGGATGGCAACTCCCTTGGGCCGTTGCCGAAATCGGTAGCGCCGCGCGTGGCCGAGATGGTCACCGGTGAGTGGGGGCAGCATCTGATCCGGGGCTGGAACGTCGATGACTGGATGGGTCAGCCGATGCGCGTTGGCAATCAGGTGGGCCGTCTGATCGGCGCGCCGGAAGGGTCTGTCGTGATGGGCGACACGCTGTCGGTGAAGGTGTACCAGGCTTTGTCCGCTGCTGTGCAGATGCGCCCGGATCGCAAAGTGATCTTGTCAGATAGCGGGAACTTTCCGTCTGATCTTTACATGGCGCAAGGGCTGATTGCGCAGTTGGGTCAAGGGCATGAGTTGCGGATCGTTGCACCCGAGCAGGTGATGGACGCGCTGACCGACGAGATTGCTGTCGCGATGATCACGCAGGTCGATTACCGCACCGGTCGAATGCATGACATGGCGGCGATGACGGCGAAGGCGCATGGGGCAGGCGTGGTGATGCTTTGGGATCTGGCCCATAGTGCGGGCGCGGTGCCGGTTGATTTGCAGGGCAGCGGCTGCGAATTTGCGGTGGGCTGCACGTATAAATACCTCAACGGTGGGCCGGGTGCGCCCGCGTTTATCTATGTGCGCCCCGATCTGGTCGAAGACATTATGCCAGCCATGTCAGGCTGGTTGGGCCATGCTGCGCCGTTTGCGTTTGAGACGGAATATCGCCCCGCTAAGGATATCGAGCGGATGCGCGTTGGGACGCCGCCGGTGGTGCAGATGACCGCGCTGGAGGAAGCCCTGACGCTGTGGGATGGTCTTGATATGGCGGATGTACGCGCAGCGAGTGTGGCGCTTTGCGAGACATTTATCGCGGAGGTGGAGGCGCGCTGTCCGGACTTGCGTCTTGCCAGCCCGCGTGACGCGGCGATGCGGGGCAGTCAGGTGTCATTCCATTTTGAGCATGGCTATGCGGCGATGCAGGCGCTGATATCCAAAGGGGTAATCGGGGATTTCCGAGCGCCGGATATTATGCGGTTCGGCTTCACGCCGCTCTACATCGACGACGCGGATGTGCGCGCCGCGGTGGGCATTCTGGAGGATGTTCTGAGCAATCGCTTGTGGGATCGTGCTGAGTTCAAAACGACCAGTCGGGTGACGTAAGTCTAAAGCGGCCTGTGGCTTTTGTCGGCCACGCCCAGGAAATTACCGATCTTGTTGAGCGACGAGAAATTCTCGCATACGACTTTGAACACAAGCAACACCGGCACGGCGACAAGCGCGCCTGCGATGCCCCAGATCCAGGCCCATAAAACAATGGTCAGGAAAACGGCGACGATGTTCAATTCCATCCGTTTGCCGACCAGATAGGGTGTGATGAACTGGGCCTCGGTTGAGGTCAGGATCTGATAGACCAATGGCGCCAGCAACGCATAGGAGAGCGCGTCAAAATAGACGATCGCGTGCACGCCGACCAAAAGCGTTCCGATAATGCCGCCCAGAATAGGTAGGTAATTCAACAAGAATGCAGCGATGCCCCAGATGTAGGCATATTCGAGGCCCAGAAGATAGAGCGCGGTGGCCACGACCAGACCAAGACCCGCATTGATAAGCGTGATCGTCAGAAGATAACGCGAGACGCGGCGTTCGATGTCGTAGACGGTGGTCAGCGCGCGCTTCTTGTCGCTCATTTTTTGGAAGGTTTGCACCAGTTTGGTGTAGAACAGATCACCCGATGACAGCAGAAACAGCGCGAGGATCATTGCCACGCCGATCGAGATAATCATGTTCGCCGCGTGGGTGAGCACCGAGGTTAGCAAGGGCGGCTGTTGCACCACGACCTCTGGCGAGCTTTCGCCAGCGGGGGCGGCCATGTCCTCGACCTGTTCGGAGGCGTCTTTGACGGTTTCAATGGCCTCGGTGACATTGGTCAGTTTATAGCGCAACTCCTGCAGAATGCCGGGAATGTCCTGTGACCACGCGCGGGCCGTGCCGCCTGCGAAAAAGATCACTGCCAGAACGGCGCCAGTTGTCAGAACGATGAGCAACACGGCGCCTATTGAGGCCGGCAGGCCGAGACTTTGCAGGCTACGGTTGATCGGGCTGAGTGTGAGTGCGATCAAAAAGCCGAGCATGATCGGCAAGACCAGATCTTTCGCCAGATAAGCGGTGGCAAAGATCAAGATGGTGATCAACACAGTGACACCCCGGCGCAAAGCCCGGATGTCTTCTGGCAGCGTTGTTCTTTTTGTCATGTGGCCCCTCGTCGTCGCGCCGTATGGATCAGCGCAGACCGAAGAAAGACAGGATGAACAGAACGACCACGACAAGGCCAACGATATAGATGATGCGGTTCATAGGAACCCTCCCGATGTTATGGAAGCAGTCGGGCCAAATCGAGTGATGCGGTCCGTCTTCCTGTGCAGAGGAACGTGTCAGATGACATATTGGTTCCATTGCGCAGCGCGTCGGGTTGGGGCGTGGCTGGTTAGGCTTTTTGAGGTGCGCCAGCCACGTAAGTTTGCACAATCGCGCGGTCATCGCCCATCATTTGCAGAATGAATAGCTCTTCCTCCAGTGTCTCGGCGCGCTCCATCCGCAGGGCCATGGCGGGCGTAGCGTGCGCGTCAAGCACGACGATATCGGCCTCGGTCCCCGCCTCAAGTGTGCCAATCCGGTCGGACATGCCCAATACCGCCGCATTGCCGCGGGTGATCCAGTCGAAGGCTTGCAAGGCGTGCAGGCTCTGGTTCTGAAGTTGCAGGATTTTGTAGCTCTCGTTGAGGGTTTGCAGCATCGAGTAGCTGGTGCCGCCGCCGATATCCGTAGCGATCCCGCTTGTGATGCCGCGCTCGCGCAGGCCCGCCTCATCAAAAAGACCGCTGCCCAGAAAGAGGTTCGAGGTGGGGCAGAATACCGGGTGAGACCCGGTCTCGGCCAGGGCCGCAATCTCGCGCGGTTCAAGGTGGATGGCATGGCCCAGCATCGTGCGCGGGCCAAGCAGGCCGTAGCTTTCGTAGATGTCGAGATAGTCGCGGGCGTCCGGGTAAAGGCGCTTGGTTTCTTCGATCTCGGCGTGGTTCTCGGACAGGTGGGTTTGAACGAAACAGGTCGGATTTTCCTGAACCAGCGCGCGGGCCACTTCAAGCTGCTCTGGGCTTGAGGTGATCGCGAAACGTGGCGTGATCGCATAGCTGAGCCGCCCGGTATCGTGCCAGTCTGCGACCAGCGCCTTGCTGTCATCATAGCTCGATTGCGGTGTGTCATGGACGGCGGGGGCGGCGTTGCGGTCCATCATCGTCTTGCCAGCAATCATCCGCATGTTGCGAGAGCTGGCTTCGGAGAAGAGAGCTTCTGCCGAGGATTTATGCACCGAGCAAAACGCAACCGCTGTGGTCGTGCCATGATCGGTCAGCAGATCGCAGAAGCGGCGCGCCATGGCGCGGCTGTGTTGGGCATCGCCGTAATCGGCTTCGGTGGGGAACGTGTAATTATTCAGCCAATCAAGCAGTTGCGCACCCCAGCTGGCCACGACCTGCATTTGCGGAAAATGGATATGCATGTCGATGAAGCCTGCCATCAACAGATGGGGGCGATGGTCAACGGTTTGTGCGCGCGGCGCTTGCGCTGCGATATCGGCATAGTCGCCCGAGGCGATGATCTGACCCTCAGACAGCAGCAGCGCGCCGTCTTCGATATACGTATAGGCGTCGGTGTCGCTGGCATCTTGCGGGCGGTGATTGAAGCTCAGAACGCGGCCGCGCAGGAGGGTCTGTGTCATAGGTCTGTCCGTTGATAGAGAAAGGCTGGCGCAGGGAATGCGCCCGCCTGTTGGCATGGATGCCGGTTACTTTTCGGGCATCAGGTCGGGCTCGTCCGGGACGATAATGCGGTTCTCAAGGTCTTCCTTCGGGGCAAGCCGAGGGTAGATCGCGAGGAACGCGCCCATGATCAGGTAGCCGATAGTGATCCCGTCAAATTGCGGCATCTGCAGGCTGGGTCCATGAATGATCCCCACCGAGGACATCGCGGCAGCGGCAAAGGCAAATCCGGCTGCATTGTTGAAGCGCGCGTCGATGATGCTCGCTGCAATCGCGCCCCAGACCAGACCTGTGATGATCGCACCTTGGGCAAGGGCCAGATGGCCGTCATAATGCGCGCCTTCCATCAGCAGGGCGGCGGTCAGCTCGGCGTCGCCCAAAGCGGGCAGCCCTTCGACACCGGTATTGCGCAGCGCATTCACAAGCGAGCCCCATTTGGTGATGAGGAAGCTCGAGATATGCGGCAGGATCGCGATCGAGACAGCGGCCATGTGTTCAGGTTTGACGCTGAACGCCGTATTCGTGATCAGGCTGACCGAGACAAAGACGAGCACCGGTGCGGCCGCCGCCACAGGGATCAGCCCGTTGATAAAGGCGAGGAAGCCGAAGAAGGCTGCAAAGCCAATCACGCCTGCCACGCCGATGATATAGCCCGCATGGGCCTCAAGGCGCTTATAGGCCGGGTGGCCGATATAGACCGTCGTCGGGAAGGGGGAGCCGAAGATTGCACCGATCATCGTGCCTGCACCATCAGTGACCTGGCACATGCCAACCGGGTAGCTGTCGCCCGCGGCTTCTGCGCTTTCCACGTTGTTCATGGTTTCGATGAAGTTGTAGATCTGCACCGGGACCAGCACGAGGAACAACTCGGGGTTGGCAAAGAGATACTGCACGCCTGCGATCACGTCACCGATGTAAGGCAGAGGCGGGTAGAAGCCGATGCCGTCCAGCTCAAGCGAAGACTGGCCAAGGATGATCGCGCAGATTGTTCCGATGCCGATGGCCAGCAGACCGGCGGGTATGTTGAAGGGCAGACGGAAGCGGCCGATCAGACCCCAGAGGATGATGACGAGCGACGAAAAACCGATGATCGGGTTCTCGAAGATCTGGCTGAGCGGGACGGAGCCGATGAAGACTAGGGCGATGCCACACAGCGTGCCAAGCATACCTGCACGCGGTGTCACGCGCTTAAGGAACGGTCCGACGATCGCGCCGAAGGCGGCGACGATACCGCCCATGAAGCCAGCGCCGATGCCCACTTGCCACGCAAGAACCGCGTCTTGTGTGGACCAGTAAATCGGGCCGATCACGCCGAAGAGATAGACGAACATGACCGGGGTCGAGATGCCGTAGGGCAGGGCGGTGACGTCCTGGCCGGTGCGTTCAGCGACGCGTTTGGCCATCAGCGTATAGACCGCGACACCAGCAAGAATGGCGATGGCGGCACCGGGCACGATGCGTCCGTAGACGATCTCGGCGGGCATCTGGAAGACGAACTGACAGATGGCAGAGAGCACCATCAGGTTTACGAGGTTGTCTGTGAAAAGAGCCCAGAAGGCGCTGAAATCGCTCCGACTGAATAATCGGTAGCTATAAGGTTGGGTCGTCATTTGGGGAAGTCCTCACTGTCGGATGGTTCGGGCTCTTTTTGTTTTTGTGGAGCCTCTTGGAATTTTGGTGAGAGGTCAGTGCGGCCATCACTTCTGCGGTGATGAAGGCTGCGATGATTTCGGGGCGCTTGTCGGCGCTGCCTTGGGCGCCCATCGGGCAGGTCAGTGCGGCGGTCGAAATGTGTGGGGCGGTGTCGCGGCAAAAGCGGTCAAACCGCGCGCGTTTTGTGGCCGATCCGATCATGCCGACATAGGCGGCATCGCCACGGGCGAGAGCCTCGGACGCCAGCAGGAAATCGAGCGCGTGGTCATGGGTGAGCACGATAAAGGCGCTGCCTGCGGGGGCTTGGCGTAGCTCGGCCTCGGGCAGGGGGCAAAGGCAGTGTTCGACTTGATCGGTGGCTTGGGACAGCTCGTCTGCGCGGCTGTCGATAAGGATCGCGCGCACGGGCAGATGGGCGAAAAATTGTGCCAGCGCGCGGCCGACATGACCGGCACCGTGGATTTGCACGACAGGGCGCGCGGCTTGGGCCTTGGCATCTGCTTCGAGGGCTGCGGCACGGGATGCGCGGTCCATCAGGGTCAGGCTCAACTCAACCCGACCGCCGCAGCATTGGCCGATCTCCGGTCCCAGCGGGACGTCCATCTCGGCTTCGGTGACACCCTTGCGCAGCAGCGCGCGGGCCTTGTCGATGGCCATATACTCCAACTGCCCGCCGCCGATGGTGCCGCGCATCGCGTTGTCTGCGACATACATCGTGGCCCCCACTTCGCGCGGTGACGAGCCACGCACGCGGGTCAGGGTGACGGTGATGACAGCGCTGTGCTGGGACAGGAAATCGGCAAGCGTCATGGCTTAGCCCTCGCCTTGCAGGCGTTCGACGGCCATCAGCACACGCTCGGGCGTGGCGGGGGCATTAAGGCGGGGACAGGTGCGGTAGTCATCGACGCTGGCCACGGCCATCGACAAGGCTTCCAGCACGGAAATGCCCAGCATGAAGGGCGGCTCCCCCACGGCTTTGGAGCGCTTGATCGTGTTCTCGCGGTTCTCGGACCAGTCGGCGAGGTCGACATTGAAGATGCGCGGGCGGTCCGAGGCGAGCGGGATCTTGTAGGTGGAGGGCGCATGGGTGCGCAGCTGGCCCTTTTCGTCCCACCAGAGCTCTTCTGTGGTGAGCCAGCCCATGCCTTGGATGAATGCGCCTTCAACCTGACCGCGGTCGATCACCGGGTTCAGGGAGCGACCTACATCATGCAGCACATCCGCCCGGTCGACGATGTATTCGCCGGTCAGCGTGTCGATGGAGACCTCGGACACGGCGGCGCCATAGGCATAGTAATAGAACGGGCGGCCCGTGCCTTTGTCGCGGTCCCAGTGGATTTTCGGGGTCTTGTAGAAGCCTGCAGCCGACAGGTGGATGCGCGCCATGTAGGCGGCTTTGATGAGGTCAGGGAAAGAGATCACCTCGTCCCCGATCTGTACGGATCCGGGCAGGAAGCGCACCGCTTCGGGGGCCACGTTCCATGTATCTGCCGCAAACTCGACCAGCCGGGCTTTGATTTGTTCGCAGGCATCCAAGGCGGCCATGCCGTTCAGATCGGTGCCGGAGGACGCAGCCGTCGCCGAGGTGTTTGGCACTTTCTCGGTTGTGGTTTTGGTGATCTTGATCGTTTCGAAATCGGCTTGAAACGCGTCCGCGACCACTTGGGCGACCTTGGTGTTGAGGCCTTGCCCCATCTCGGTGCCGCCATGGTTCAGGTGGATCGAGCCATCGGAATAGATATGCACCAGCGCACCGGCCTGATTATACCATGTCGCGGTAAACGAGATGCCGAATTTCACAGGCGTCAGCGCGATGCCCTTGCGGATCACGCCGCCTTTGGCGTTCCAATCCAGTACCGCCTGACGGCGCTCGGCATAGTCAGACCGCGCCTCTAGATCGGCAACGATTTGCGGGGCGATATTGTCTTCGACGGTCTGGTGATAAGGCGTGATATCGCGGCCTTCGCCGTAGAAATTCAGCTTGCGGATATCGAGGCTGTCGCGGCTCCGGTGATAGGCGATTTCTTCGATGATCCGCTCTGCGATGATGACGCCCTGGGGTCCACCAAAGCCGCGAAAGGCGGTGTTGGAGACGGTGTTGGTTTTCATCGGGTGCGAGTTCAGCAGCACATGGGGATAGAAATACGCATTGTCGGCGTGAAAGAGCGCGCGGTCGGTGACTGGGCCGGAGAGGTCTGATGAGAAGCCGCACCGGGCGGCAAATTCACCGGTGACGGCTTCGATCTTGCCGTCATCGTCAAAGCCGACCTCGTAGTCGATGACGAAATCATGCCGTTTGCCGGTGGCAGACATATCATCATCACGATCGGGGCGGATTTTGACCGGGCGGTTGAGGCGCTTTGCGGCGATGGCCGCGACGGCGCAGAAGAGGTTCATCTGCGTTTCCTTTCCGCCGAACCCGCCGCCCATGCGCCGCACATTCACCGTCACCGCGTTGGAGGCGACGCCGAGCACATGGGCGACCATATGCTGCGCCTCGGTCGGGTGCTGGGTAGAAGAATGCACGATCACGTCCTCATCCTCGCCGGGGATGGCGAAGGCGATATGGCCCTCAAGATACATGTGATCCTGACCACCGACGCGCATCTGGCCCTTGATGCGATGCTTGGCGTTTTTCATTGCGACTGGCGCATCCCCACGCTTCAGCGTGAGGGGAGGCGTGACATAAGGCATATCGGCATTCTGCGCGGCGTCGGCTTCCAGCACATGGGGCAGGTCTTCGTAGTCGATCTGTGCCAGATGGGCGGCGCGGCGGGCCTGATCGCGGGTCTCGGCGATCACCGCAAAGATAGGCTGGCCCCAGAACTCGATCTTGTCGGTGGCCAAAACGGGCTCGTCATCGCGGCCCGTGGGGCTGACATCGTTGACGCCGGGAATATCGTCGGCGGTCAGCACGTCGATCACGCCGGGGGCGTTGCGCACCGCGTCCAGATCGACGTTGCGCAGTTTGGCATGGGCGCGCTCGGACAGACCCAGATAGGCGTGCAAGGTGCCAACAGGTTCCGCGATATCATCCGCGTATTCTGCACGGCCCGTCACATGCTTGACCGCTGAGTCGTGCCGGCGGTCCACATGCACACCCCCGGACAGGGTGCGATCCGCAGGCGGGGTGAGGGCGGCGTCGGGGCGGGTATCGTCGTGCATCTGAATATCCTCCGTTATGCGCGCATCAGGCGCACTGGGGCGTCGGTGGCTGCGTTCTCTAGCCAGAAGCGGCGGAGCAGGTTTTGCGCGGACCGCATCCGATACTCGGACGAGGCGCGCCAATCGGTGAGTGGCTGGAAGTCTTCGGGCAGCTTGGCAGCAGCAGCGCTGATGGTTGCTTCGCTCCACGGTTGGCCGATCAGAGCGGCCTCGACAGCTGCGGCGCGCTTGGGCGTGGCGGCCATGCCGCCGAACGCGATGCGCGCGTTGGTGATCTGGCCGTCCTGCACTGTCACGTTGAGGCCCACCGCGACGGAGCTGATGTCTTCGTCGCGACGCTTTGAGATTTTGTAGGCCGCGTGCAAGCTGCCGGGCTGCGCGAGCGGGATGTCGATCCGTTCGACGAACTCACCCGCGGCGAGGTCTTGCTTGCCGTAGTCGATAAAGAACGCCTCGACCGGCAGGGTGCGGCGCGCGTCGCCTTTGCGCAGGATAACCTGCGCGCCGAGCGCAATCAGAACAGGGGGCGTATCCCCGATGGGGGAGCCGTTGGCGACATTGCCGCCGATGGTGCCCATATTGCGAATTTGCCAGCCCGCGATGCGGTCCCAGTAGTCGCGCAGATGCGGGAAGGCGGCACAAAGCGTGTCGGCGCTACCAGAATAGCTGACGCCAGCGCCCATGCGGATCATGCCGTCGGACTGTTCGATCTCGCGCAGCTCCTCCAGATGGCTGAGGAAAATCGCCGGAGAGATCGTCTTGAGGAATTTCGTCACCCAAAGGCCCACATCCGTGGCCCCGGCGACCATGGTGGCGTCGGGATGCTCTAGCAGAGCTGCGGCGAGGTCGTCCACGTCTGCGGGCAGGATCGCGAGGCTGTCATCCGTGCGCAGTTCAACGCGCTGACCGTCGGCCATGGCTTGCAGTTGAGAGGTCACGGCGGCGCGCTCGGTGTTCAGCGCGTCCTGCGCAGGGCTGCCATAGGTATTGATCGACTGGGCTGCGCGGATGATCGGCTCGTAGCCCGTGCAGCGGCAAAGGTTGCCTTGCAGCGCTGTCTCGATCTGGGTTTCGGTCGGCTCGGGTGTTTCCATCCAGAGCGCGTAAAGCGACATCACGAAACCCGGTGTGCAAAAGCCGCATTGGCTGCCGTGAAAGTCGACCATCGCCTGTTGCACCGGGTGCATCCGCCCGTCGGGTCCGCTCAGATATTCCACGGTCACGATATGGCAGCCGTCCAGCGACGCCATGAAGCGGATGCAGGCGTTGACGGTCTCGTAGTTCAACTGGCCCTTGTTCAGCCGCCCCACCAGCACCGTGCACGCGCCGCAATCGCCCTCCGCACAGCCTTCCTTGGTGCCGGTCAGACGTTTTTGCAGCCGCAGGTAATCCAACAGCGTGTCGCCTGCGCTGATGGCGTCGAGGGTCACGGGCTTTCCGTTCAAAAGGAACTGAGTGTTGGATCGAGTGGTCATGGGCTTTCCTGACGTTGGTGCGTTGGGTGGACTTGGGACCGTGGTCCTAGTGTGCAGCGTTCGACTATATAAAAATAGAGAGGATAGTGATAATCTATTTCAACGGTTCATTGATAATAGAAAGGGCGTTGGATGCCCTATGTGGAAAGTCTACGCGTTTTCGTCCGGGTTGTGGAGCGGGGCAGCATCACTGCAGGGGGGCGTGACTTGCGGCTGACCCCGGCGGTGGCGAGCAACCGGATCAAAGAGCTGGAGCATCGGTTGGATGTGCGTTTGTTCAATCGCACCACGCGCAAGTTGTCGCCCACGGCGGTGGGTCGGGAGTTCTACGCCCATGCCCGTAAGGTGCTGGAAACGCTGGAGGAAGCAGAGGCTGCAATCTCGGGGTTCTCGAACCAACCCAAGGGGGTGATCCACGTAACGGCGCCGTTGGGCGTGGGCAAGCGCTTTATCTCACCGCTGGTGCCGCGCTTTGTGGATGCGTATCCGAAGGTCTCGATCCGGTTGCATCTGTCGGACCGGAGGCTTGATCCGGTGACGGATGGTGTGGATGTCGCCTTTGTCGTGGGTCGGCCGCCGGATTCCAATCTCAAGCTGCGCAAGGTGATGGAATGCCCGCGCGTTCTGTGTGCCGCGCCGTTTTATCTGGAGTGTTACGGCACGCCGCAAAAGCCCGATGATCTGATGTCACATGCGTGCCTTCTGCTGCGCTATCCGCGCTCGCCGGAGTATTATTGGCGGTTGGAGACGCCCGAGGGGCCGCAGCGCTTAGATGTTGCTGGCAGCTACGATTCCGATGATGGGGACGTGCTGACCGATTGGGCGCTGAGCGGGCGCGGGATCATCAACAAGCCACGCTTTGAAGTGGCCGCGCATCTGGCGTCCGGCGCGTTAGTCGAGATTCTGCCCGACACGCCACCCTTACCGTCGACCTTCGGATGTCTTTATCCGCACCGGCGA
Source organism: Cognatishimia sp. MH4019 (assembly GCF_020177595.1). Lineage (GTDB taxonomy): Bacteria > Pseudomonadota > Alphaproteobacteria > Rhodobacterales > Rhodobacteraceae > JAHTBL01. The sequence continues at coordinate 177,626 of NZ_JAHTBL010000008.1, forward strand.
CTGCAGGATTCCAAAGTGCGGCTTTTCATTGATTTCATGATCGAGCAGTTGCGGGCCGATGTGCCTCAGACGTGAGGCTGTTTCTAGCCGATCAGCGCCTTCAGGTCGGTGACCTTGGCGGCGTTGTCGGGCGCGATGCTGCCATTGCTGAGATGCAACGAGTTCTCGAACCCGGTGCGGCACTTCCCGCCCTTTCTGGCGGCATGTTGCAGGCATTTGGCCTCATCAGGCCCGAAGGCGCAGACGGCCCAATCGGGGCTGAGCGCCTCGTCGGAGAGCCAGTCTAGAAATGGTGTCAGGTCCTCTGGTTGTGCCGGGGTCTGGCTATAGCGACCCAGTACGAAGAGGAGCTGAAGCGCGGGGTCATTGAGCGTCTCCGTGGGGAGTGTGCGCGCAAGCAAGGCGCAGTCGGCGGCATCATAGAGGATGAATTGCAGGGTGATTTTGCGGTCAGCGCAATCGTTGAGGAACGCCTGAACTGCGGCCTTATCTGCACGGCATAGCTCGCGGATTGAGACCGAAACCATGTCTGCACCCGCCTCAAGCGCGACCTGCACCTGGTGAGCAGGCTCATAGCGCCCGACGGCTTCGGTTGTGATCTGGACGGCCATGCCCGGCACGTCCTTATTCAACGCAGCGACAAGAGCGCGATAGCGCGCGGCATCCAGAAGATGCTGCCCGTCGGCGTCACGGATATGAGCATGGATCGCGTCGGCCCCGGCCTTGAAGCAGGCTTGCGCGCAGGTGATGACCTCTGCGTCTGTGAGCGGGATGGCCGGATGATCGACTTTTTGCAGCCGCGCGCCGTTGGGCGCGACCATGATACGGGGTAAGGGCATCACAGAACGGCGGCCAGGCTTTTGGAGAGTTTGTCGATCAGCTCATCAAGCTGCGCTTCGGTGGCGATGAAAGGTGGGGCGAGCAGGACGTGATCGCCCTGTTTACCGTCGATGGTGCCGTTCATCGGGTAGCAGATCAGACCGTTCTCCATCGCTTTGGCCTTGAGGCGGGCGGCGAGTTTCTTGTCAGGATCGAAAGGGGTCTTCGTCTCGCGGTCCGCAACAAACTCGAGCCCGCGGAACATGCCGCGCCCGCGGATGTCACCGACATGGGGGTGCTGTCCGAAGGTGGCGCGCAAGGCATCCTCGAAATAGTTGCCCATTTTTAAGGCACGTTCCGCCATGCCGCCATCGGTCAGCTTTGTGACGACAGCATTGGCCGCGGCGCAGGCGACCGGATGGCCCAGATAGGTGTGCCCGTGCTGAAAGAAGCCGCTGCCGTCTTCGATGGCGCGGTAAATCTCGGCCGAGCAGAGCATCGCGCCGATGGGCTGGTAGCCCGCGCCGAGGCCCTTAGCGATGGTGATGATATCGGGGCGCACGTCGTCTTGCGTGCAGGCGAAAAGCGTGCCTGTGCGCCCCATGCCGCACATCACCTCGTCGAGGATCAGCAAGATACCATATCGGTCGCAAATCTCGCGGATGCGGGTGAAATAGCCGGGCACAGAGGGCACGGCTCCGGCGGTGGCCCCGACGACAGGTTCGGCCAGAAAGCCGATCACGGTCTCAGGGCCGACGCGTAGCAGTTCGGCCTCAAGCTCGTTGGCGACGCGCTGGCCGTAGTCTTCGACGCTCTCGCCGTCGGCGCGGTCGCGGTATTCGTAGCAGGGTGCGATATGGCTGGCCGACACCATCACCGGATCGAACGGTTCGCGCCGCCACATGTTGCCGCCCGTTCCAAGCGCGCCCAGCGTATTGCCGTGATAGCTTTGCCGGCGCGAGATGAAGCGGGTGCGGTCGGGCTGACCGATCTCGATCATGTATTGCCGGGCGAGTTTCATCGCGGCTTCAACCGCTTCAGACCCGCCAGAGACCAGATAGACCCGGTCGATCCCTTCGGGCGCGTGAGCCACGAGGCGCGTGGCCAGCTCTTCGGCTGGCTCAGAGGTCAGAAAGCCCGTATGTGCGAAATCCAGAGAATCGATCTGAGTTTTGATCGCGGCGATCACGTCCGGATCGCTATGACCCAGGCAAGACACTGCGGCCCCACCAGAGCCATCAAGATAGGCTTTGCCGTCGGAATCGTAGATATAAGCGCCCTCTGCGCGCACGGCCAAAGGCATATGGGCCTTTGTGTGACGTGGGAAAACATGTGACATGCGTTGCCTCCGTATTGTGCGTTCAGGCTTCTTGGACTTCAACCAGACGCGCCAGCGATTGACAACAAATGAAACTGCGCCGACACTCCTACGGTCCGGTTTGGGAGGATTACAAGCAGCTGCCGCGTGGCCGAGGATGGCCAGACCTGTATTAAAGTGATTGCGGCGCGTGCGACATTACCCAGACCATGGGTTGAGACCCGAAACTTCACGAAATGACATCAACAAAGGGAGTAAATGATGTTTAACAAACTGAAACTGACAGCCGCGTGTGTGGTGTCCGCTGCGATGATGGCCCCGGCCGCCTATGCGGAAGAGTTCATCACCATTGGCACCGGTGGCGTCACAGGCGTTTACTACCCCACCGGCGGTGCGATTTGCCGTCTGGTCAACAAAGGCCGCCGCGATCATGGCGTGCGCTGCTCGGTCGAATCCACGGGTGGTTCGGTCTACAACATCAACACAATCCGCGAAGGCGAGCTTGAGTTCGGTGTGGCCCAATCCGACTGGCAGTATCACGCGTTCAACGGCTCGTCGCGCTTCGAAGAGGCTGGCCCGTTCGAAGAACTGCGCGCAGTCTTCTCCGTGCACCCTGAGCCGTTCACCGTTGTGGCCCGCGCAGATGCAGGCATCGCGACGGTCGATGATCTGGCTGGCAAGCGCGTCAATATCGGCAACCCCGGTTCCGGTCAGCGTGGCACGATGGAAGTGCTGATGGAAGCCAAAGGCTGGACGATGGACGACTTCGCACTCGCCACCGAGCTGAAGGCAGCCGAGCAGTCCGCAGCGCTTTGCGACAACCAGATCGATGCGATGGTCTACACGGTCGGTCACCCCTCCGGCTCCATTCAGGAAGCCACCACAGCGTGTGATTCCGTGCTGGTCGAAGTATCTGGCGACGCGGTCACAGGTCTGGTCGAAGAGAACTCGTTCTACCGCACCGCCACCATCCCCGGCGGCATGTATCGCGGCAATGACGAAGACACGATGACCTTCGGTGTGGGCGCAACTTTCGTGACCTCTGCCAATGTGTCGGAAGAAGTTGTCTATACGCTGGTCAGCGCCGTCTTCGAGAACTTCGAAGACTTCACCGGCCTGCACCCCGCTTTCGCCAACCTCAAGCCTGAGGAAATGGCAACGGCTGGTCTGTCCGCACCTCTGCACCCCGGTGCCGAGAAGTACTACAAAGAGCAAGGCTGGATCGAGTAATCTCGACCCACTGAAAACAGCCGGGGGCGGTGCGCTGCCCCCGGTTTGCACCGGCTCAGCTTGGCCGGGCTTCCAGCATAAGCATGCCAAAAAGGCAGCAGGGGGACATCATGTCGAAGACAGAAAAACGCGCTCTGAGCGAAGAAGAACTTCAAGAGCTTGTGGCCGCTAGCGACAGCGGCGCGCGCAGTCCCACCGGTTCTGTTGGTTTGTTCATCGCACTTGTCGCGCTGACATGGTCGATCTTTCAGGTCCTTTTGGCCTCGCCCGTCGCTCCTTGGGTGCTGCCGGGCGATCTGATCAACAACTCGCGTCAAATTCACTTGGCGTTTGCCGTTTTTCTGGCTGCGATGGCCTATCCGCTCTTCAAGTCAAGCCCGCGCGATTACATCCCCTGGTATGACTGGGTGCTGGGTATCTCAGGCGCTTTCTTGGCGCTTTATGGGTATTTCTTCTACAACAAGATTGTCGCGAATGGCGGTCTGGCTGATGCGACCGACGCCTATTTCGCTTTGGCCGGTTTGATCCTTTTGTTCATCGCGTCTTATCGCGTGCTGGGTCCCGTTATGGTGATCCTTGCGCTTATCTTCCTCTTTTACGTTTTCTTCGGCTCGTCCGAGGCTGTGCCGGATCAGATCCGCTGGGCCGGGGCATCCTTGCGCAAAGCCATGAGCCATATGTGGATCACATCAGAAGGTGTCTTTGGCATCGCGCTGGGCGTGTCGACGAAATTCGTGTTCCTGTTCGTGCTGTTCGGTGCCCTGCTGGATAAGGCAGGCGCGGGCAATTACTTCATCAAGATGGCGTTTGGCGCGCTGGGCCACCTGCGCGGTGGTCCGGCAAAGGCAGCCGTTGTCGGATCGGCTGCGACCGGTCTGATCTCTGGCTCGTCCATCGCCAACGTGGTCACCACGGGCACGTTCACCATCCCGCTGATGAAGCGGGTGGGGTTCAGCGCGGAGAAAGCTGGCTCGGTCGAAGTCGCCTCCTCGGTTAATGGTCAGATCATGCCGCCTGTAATGGGCGCTGCGGCCTTCCTGATGGTCGAATACGTGGGCATCTCTTACGTCGAGGTCATCACCCACGCATTCCTGCCTGCCGTGATTTCCTACATCGCGCTGGTCTATATCGTTCACCTTGAAGCGGTGAAGAACAACATGCCGACGATCGGCAACAAAGTCGTCAGCATGGGCCGCACGATCGGCGGGATGTTTGCGTTCTTCGCAGGCTTTGCGGCGCTGTGCTATGTCACTCAATTCCCGGTGCGCTTTATCACGGGGCTCTTCCCCGAAGGCTCTGGCCTGATCCTGTCGATCCTGCTCGGCGCGATTTATGTGGCTTTGATCTATCTGGCGTCGCAAACGCCGGACCTTGAGGCAGATGACCCCAATGCAGAAGTGGTCGAGCTTCCCGATCTGGCGAAGATCTACAAGTCTGGCCTTTATTTCCTACTGCCGATCATCGTTCTGGTCTACTTCCTGATGATCGAACGCAAATCGCCTGGCCTGTCGGCGTTTTGGGCGACGTTCCTTCTGTTCGGCATTCTGTTGACCCAGAAGACGCTCAAGGCGTTTTTCCGTGGCGAGGAGAATGCAATCAGCCGTCTCAAGGACGGTCTGATCGACCTGATCGACGGCATGATCGACGGCGCGCGCAACATGATCGGCATCGGTCTGGCGACCGCGACGGCGGGCATTATCGTTGGCACGGTGTCGCTGACGGGTATCGGCCAAGTCATGGCAGACTTCGTTGAGTTCCTGTCGGGCGGCAACCTGATCCTGATGCTGATCTTCGTGGCGATCCTGTCGTTGATCCTTGGCATGGGCTTGCCGACAACGGCCAACTACATCGTCGTGTCGTCGCTTATGGTCGCGGTGGTGGTCGAGTTGGGCGCGCAGTCCGGCCTGATTGTGCCACTGATCGCGGTGCACCTGTTTGTGTTCTACTTCGGGATTATGGCGGATGTGACGCCGCCTGTGGGTTTGGCGAGTTTCGCGGCGGCTGCTGTGTCCGGTGGTGACGCGATCCGCACAGGCTTCACGGCGTTTTTCTACAGCCTCAGAACGGTCGCGCTGCCGTTTGTGTTCATCTTCAATACGGACCTGCTGCTGATTGACGTGACGCTGACCCAAGGCATCGTGGTCTTCATCGTCTCGACCATCGGTATTCTTGTGTTCACGGCGGCCACGATGGGCTGGTTCCTGACCAAGAACCGTATCTACGAAACGGTGCTGCTGCTTGTGATCGCCTTTGCCCTGTTCCGTCCGGGCTTCTTCATGAACCAGATCCAGCCGCCCTTCGATTTGATTGAACCGGCAGCATTTACGGAAACCGTCGGAAATGCGGCCGTCGGCAGTGAATTGCGGGTTATCGTTTCGGGCCCGGATTTCGATACGCTTGAGGTCAAGGATGTGACAGTGCCGCTAACAGTTCCTGAAGGTGCCGACGCGCAGGCCCGCCTGGATACGCTGGGCTTCATCATCGTGCCTGAAGTCGGGGTGCAGCGACTGGACGAGCCGGGCTTTGGCACAGAATTGGGCGACGCGCTGTCCTCGTTCGACTTCTATGGCGACGATCCGGTTCAAATTACGCAGGTGAAAGCAACGGCAGATCAACTCCCGAAAGAGCTGATCTTCATTCCTGCACTTGTGTTGCTTGGTCTTATCGCGCTGATGCAATCGCGTCGCGCGACCCCCGCCCTTCGTGAAGGAGAACCGGCATGACCCAGACCGTTCTATGCGCCGTTGACATCAATCGCCCCGATGTGGAGGCCCCGGTGCTGAGGCGCGCCAAGCAGTTGGCCGACCTCGACGGGGCGCAATTGGATGTGATCACGGTTGTTCCCGATTTCGGGGCCAGCCTTGTCGGGGCTTATTTTGAAGAGCATCACGTCAAAACCGCCAAGGACAGCGCGGCGGATTTGCTGAGCAAATTCGTGGCCGATACCCTGGGCGAGGAGACCGATCAAAAGGCGCGTCATATCGTGGCTGTAGGCAGCGTTTACGAGGAGGTGCTGAAGACCGCATCTCTGGCGGGCGCGAGCCTGATCGTGATCGGCGCGCACAGCCCGGATTTCAAAGATTACCTGCTGGGCCCGAACGCATCGCGCGTGGTGCGTCATTCGGAGTGTTCGGTCTACGTGGTGCGCTAAGGGTGCGTCGAGTCGCTGTGACCTAGGTGGCGTTACATTATGAGAAGAGTGATCAGGACTGAGCGGGTTCCCAAAGCTCTATCGGGCGTCCTTCCGGGTCATGGATACGTGCAAAGCGCCCGATGCCGTCCATGGTCATGATGTCCGTGCTGTCGACACCTGCTGAGGCAAGGTCCTGCACTGCCGCATCAAGGTCAGAGACACGGAAATTGATCATGAAACTTTGATCCGCCGGGAAGTAATCGGTGTCGTCGGCAAAGGGCGAAAAGATCGTCACCCCCGCTTGCGTGGTCCAAGGCATCATGTCGGGGTCTGTCGGTGAGTGGGCGATCCCAAGATGGGTCTTATACCACTCAGCCAATGCCTTTGGGTCTTTTGAGCGAAAGAATACACCGCCAATTCCAAGAACTTTGACCATGCAGTTCTCCAATTCATCTCGAGTTGGTCACGTGGCCCAAGTTGAGCAGATCCCCCAATTCAAAGCAAATGAGCTGGAAAAGGCTCTATCGGCCTTGAACGCATCATCACGCCTTTGTCGCATTATGTGGGTGGTCTGCCTTCGCACCAGTGCCGTGATGCGCAAGCGTGATGCTTCTGGCAATTTACAGGAGGTGTGGGACGACACAAAGGTTTGCCATTAATGTTGGCTAAGTCATTGATTTTGAGGCACTGAGATTTCAGCTGGTGCAACAATGTTGTCTTTTGCAACTCGAATGTTTTCCTTCGACCTGGTGCGGCCATTCGTACAACGCGCCGCGAAGGTTAGCTGGGTGCCGATTTTGTTGAAAAACTCTTCTTTTCTGACGCTTTGGTTTGCGTCATCGCGTTAATTTACTGGGATGTCCGAAGTAGGACCGCGCTCTTACTCAAAGGCTGGGTCCATCGGCTTGAGCTTTGCC
>NZ_JAHTBL010000009.1 GCF_020177595.1 Cognatishimia sp. MH4019
TTCTCGCCGTGGCTCTTACGTGTTCCGGGTTTCTGTCTCATCTCCACTCCTTGGTGGTTACGATGTGCCAGAAACCCTCTCTTATCAAATCAACCTAAACTGTCCCATTGGTGCTGACGTCAGACAGATAGAACGAAACCAATCTTGGCAAACCATTCCGCCTTTTCGGTCACGAAACCGGAATAGACAATATGATCGCTTAAAGGTTCTTTGCCCTTTTCAAAACGCTCCGCATACTCATTTGCGATCTCATCTACGCCAGGCTCACCGAAATTGTGACCCGCTAAATGCAAGGTCCAGCGTGAGTTGTGGGCCACAAGGCAAGCTAGAACCTCAAGTGCGAAGATCGGGTCCTTGCCCATACTCCCAAAACCGAGCATTCCCAACTGAAACGAGCGCTCTTCCGCTGGAATGAAAGCAACTGGCTTCTCCGGGGGACGGATATTTTGGACGAAAACCGACCGTTGTCTGACAGAAGTATCATCTATCGGATGTTCAAAATAGATATCACGTATATGTGGGGCAATAAAGATGAGTTGGTCAATACGACGGTGCCGCATAAACACGGGAAAATGGGAAAACGCCTCATAGCTGTGACAACGCACAACGAAGCGTTTGTCCTTCGGAGCACACTTGCTAAACCAAATTGCATTGTGGCTGGCCCAGTCGCAGAAAAGAGCATCGCACCAATCTGTCAGTGCTTCAACAAGTTCTGGTTCAAGCGCTGCTGTTGCATCAAGCATCGCCTTTGATGAGTGACCAAAGCGCCCGATTCCGTACAGCGCCGCTTGGCTCAGAAACCCGGAGCCGTCTGGCATATCATCATTCACCCTCAGAGCATTGAACATACTGGAAGTATCAAACACACGCACCTCGGCACCCAGCACGCGCAACGCTTTGACCGGGCCGTCGATAAAGTTTTTGTTTCCAGTCAATACCAGAACGCGGGCTGGCTTATTGACGACTTGCACTGCTTGGTGTTTCTTTGGCCCTTTGGATGTTCGGCCAAAATATAGTTTCCCGAGGTAGCTGTCTCGAAATCGATCTGCATAACTGTCGCTCTGTTCCAAAAAATGGCGCATATACCTGAAGTCGGTAAGCAGCGGATTTCGGGAGTGGTAATGCCACGCGCCAGCTTGCAGGCAGCGCACTGTTTGCCATGATTGACGAACGGAAAATTGGCGCATCGCCTGCCGATAGTCAGGCCAGAAACTGAAGAAATTTATCCATCGTAAGGCGGTAACTGGGTGCCCTGCTTCAAGTGCGGCTTTACTCCGAGCTTTAGTTTTTTTTACAATCTTCCGAAGTAGTTTTCTTTTCATGTCCGCAGGAAACTTCATCAAGTATGTTCTTCGCCAGAAGAACTCCCTACCGCGTTGATGGACGACCCCTCGTCACGTTTCAGTGACAAAAATGAAGCCCAATGACTGCTACACATCTCTTGCAAACTACGTTCAGCTCTCCAACCTAGCACGGCTTCTGCCCTCGAAGGATCCGCCCAGCAAGATGCAACATCGCCAGCCCTGCGAGCCTGTTCAATGACCGAAACAGGCTTTCCAACGACGGCGTTCCATGCGTCAATCACCTGACGAACAGAGAAAGCCTCTCCGGTCCCCAAGTTCAAACAAGTTACTTGAGTAGCATTTGCTTGGGAAACATGACGGCAAGCCATCACATGCCCTTTTGCCAGATCTTCGACATGTATGTAGTCACGCATACCGGTTCCGTCTGGTGTATCAAAGTCAGTGCCGAATACTGTGGCCACTCCATTTGACCAATAAGCTTGAGCAAGTCTTGGAAACAGATTCCCCGGAATACCCATCGGCTGTTCTCCAATCAGGCCCGACGAATGCGCACCAACTGGATTAAAATACCTTAAGATCATCCCATGAAAGCGAGGATTAGCCTTTGTATGTTCCTGTATTAACCCTTCAATGACGAGCTTACTGCTCCCATAAGGGTTCGTAGGCTGAACGGGGTGATTTTCATCCACAGGCAAATATTGCGGCTCTCCATAAACCGTCGCTGAGCTAGAAAAAACTAAAGAGTTGCAGCCGTGGCGCTGCATCGTCGCCAGAATTGAAATAGCTCCTCCTACATTCACGTCATAGTATCCAACGGGGTCTTCGACGCTGTCGGGAACAGACTTCAGGCCTGCAAGCAGTATAACCGTATCGAAACGTGTCTTCCGAAAAGCTTCGTCAAGACGTGTTTGGTCACGCATGTCCGCTTCGACAACGTCAAAGGATCTGTTCGTAATCCGCTTAATCCGATCAATCGTCGATGGCGAACTGTTGCTGAAATCATCCAGGATCGTGATCGAGTACCCCGCTGCGGCGAGCGCTAGAGCGACATGACTGCCGATATAGCCTGCCCCACCAACCAATAGAATTTGTTTCGCATGGGTCATTCGATCTGAAGCACTTACGCAGTCACAGCCCTGCAGTTACTAGAGATGCATATAGTTTAAAAGCTATTTCCTACTCCTCCCGCCCCGTCCACATCTTCACCCCCGTCCGCACCGCGGCGCGTCCGATCATGTGCGCGGCGACTGGGGCCGTTAGCAACAGAAACAACACCAGCGCAATCAACAGGAACGTCACGCTCAGGTCCCAGAACCACATCGCGGCGCCAAGCATGACCAGGCCGGCCGACAATGTGCCCGCCTTTGTTGAGGCATGCATCCGGACCAAGACATCCGGCAAGCGAACCACGCCCATGGCGGCTATGACGGCGAAAAAGCTGCCCAGAAGCACCAGCACACCGATTGCATACTCCATCATGGCTCGGTCCCTCCGTTTTCGCTGATATCGCGGAATTCCTCTTCCAGGTCGGTCAGCTCCGTGTCGTCACGCCGCGCCAGACGGCGTTCGGCGAAGCGCGCGAGGGCGACCGTTGCCAGAAAGCCGATCAGCGCCAGCACGATGGCGACGTCCAGAAACGCGCGCTCGTCGGTGGCGATGGCGAAGAGACCGCAGAAAACCACAATCAGGATCGTCATCATGTCCAGCGCCACCACGCGGTCGGGCAATGTCGGGCCTTTCACCAGACGGTAAAAGCCCAAGACAAGCGCCACGGCCATGGTAATGAACCCGATGCTGAGGCTCAGGCTGAGAAACTCTGCTCCGCTCATGTCTCCAAGGCCTCCCGCACCCATTTCTCCATCGTGTTCTTCAACTGCGCGACCACGGCATCGGGATCATCGGCAAACATCGCATGCACAAACAGCGTCTTGCGGTCCTCGCTCACATCCAGGCTCAAAGTGCCGGGTGTCAGCGAGATCAGGTTGGTGACCAGCAAGATACCGGTGTCGCTCTTGATGTCCAAAGGCATTTCGATAATGCCCGGACGGCTCAGCTGCGTGGGTGTGATGACGTCCCACACAACCGCCAGCGACGACACGACCAGTTCGTAGTGAAACATCACCGCCAGACGCACCCAGTAATAGGCGCGCAGGAAATACGCGCTCGGGCCGCCCAGCAACGGTTGCAGCAGCCACAGCACCGCAAATCCCAGCACAAAGCCCACGGCCAGTGTCGTCAGCGTGAAGCTGCCCGCCAAAGCAGACCAACTGATCGCAAGGATGAGGTTCAGCAGAAACAGGTTCATGACTGCTCTCCTAACACAGCTTCGATATAGGCTGCAGGGTTCAACAACTGCTCAGCAGAGCGTTCGGCAAACTGCACGAAAGGCTCGGGGTAGAAGCCGATGATGATCGTGAGCGTGGCAAGAAACGCGATGGGCAGAAGGTAGAACCAGCGCTGTTCCGGCGTCAGGATGCTCAGCTTGGGTTCAAGATTATAGGGGTGCGGCTCCCAGAAGGCCTGCGCCCAAATCTTCGTCATCGAATAGATGGTCAGCAGGCCGACGAAAAGGGCCACACCCGCGATGAACCACATCTCGATATCAAGCGAGGCTTTCACGAGAATATACTTGGCCCAGAAGCCCGACAGCGGTGGGAAACCGGCCAGCGAAAAGGCCGGGATCAGGAACAAAACGCCCAGCAGCGGGGCTGATTTGTAAAGCCCGCCGATCTCTTTCAATTCGGTCGATCCGGTCAGCTTTTCGGCAACTCCTGCAATCAGGAACAGGTTCGCTTTTACGACGATATGGTGAACCAGATAGAAGACCGCGCCGACGATCGCCAAAGGCGTGAAGAGTGCCAGACCAAGGATCATGTAGCCGATCTGGCTGACGATATGAAACGACAGGATCTTGCGGAAATCGGTCTGCGCCGCCGCCCCCAAAACGCCTGTCACCATGGTGAACCCGGCAACCCACAAAAGGATCGTGTGGGTGTAGCCGATGTCGTGATCAAAAACCAAGGTGAACATCCGGATCAGCGCATAGACACCCACTTTCGTCAGCAAACCCGCGAAGACCGCAGAGACGCTGAAAGACGGGGTGTGATAGGCCGCTGGTAGCCAGAAAAATAGCGGGAAAACCGCTGCTTTGACGCCGAAGGCAATCATGAACATGATCGCGACGACCGTCAGAAGACCTTGGTTTTCAACCTCCTCCACCGCAAGCGCAAGATCGGCAAGATTGAGCGTGCCCGTCATGCCATAAAGCAGGCCGATACCCGACAGAAACAGGATTGTGGAGACGAGGTTCAGCGTCACATATTTGATTCCCCCGTCGATCTGCGCCTTCGATCCCCCAAGGATCAGCAGGCCAAAGGACGAGATCAGCATGACCTCGAACCAGACATAAAGATTGAACAAATCGCCCGTCAGGAACGCGCCACAGACGCCCGCTAGCAGTACTTGGAACAGCGCGTGATAGCCCAGATATTCCTTGCGGCGGTTGATCTCGGCCAGTGCGTAGACCGACACGGCGAGACCCGTGATCGCCGTGATAACCACCATCACCGCGCTCAGCAAATCCGCGACAAGCGTGATCCCGAAAGGCGCGGGCCAATTGCCCATTTGCCCAGCGACAACACCGGCCTGCAACACGTTCACCATCAGAACTGCGCTGGCAATCAGCAGCAGCGCACAGCCACCCACGCTGACCCACGCTCCGGCACGCTTCTCGCGCAGCAGAAACGCCAGAACAGCGGTCAGAAAGGGCAGAATAATCGGTAGACTTAGTACCCAACTCATTTGGCAGCGTCCTCGCGCGGCTCGGCGACCCGCATCTTGTCAGAATTGAGCGTGCCCAAAGTGGTAAACGCGCGGAACACCAGCACCAGCGCAAAGGCAAAAAGGCCAAATCCGATCACGATCGCCGTCAGCACCAAAGCTTGCGGCAACGCGTTCGCGGCCCCCTCGACCGGCGCATAGGCCCCCTCCTCGATCAGGGGCGGCAAGCCTTGGGTCAAACGGCCACCCACAAAAATTGTCAGGTTGGCCGCGTTTGAAATCAGGATCAGGCCAAAGATGAAGCGCAACACATTGCGCGCAAGCATCAGATAAACGGCGGCTGCGACCAACACACCGATGGCGAGGGCAAGAAGCGTCTCCATCAGATTTCCTCTTCCATCGCAAAGACCAGCGTCAGGATTGCGCCCAGCACGACCAGATAGACCCCAATGTCAAAGAAGAGGATTGTCGAGATCGGCAAGCCCTTGTCGTCGCCTTCCGCCCCGATGAAAAGCCACTGCCCTGTAAACGGTGCATCCCCGAAAAAGACCGAGAAAAGCCCAGACAGAAGCGAGATCGCCAGCCCCACCGCGGCGATGTTCTGCGGGCTGACACGCAGCGCCTGGCGCGCCTCGGACGTGCCGCAGGACACAGCGTAAAGCACGAAACCCGTCGCGCCGACCAAGCCGCCGATAAAGCCGCCCCCCGGCTCGTTATGGCCGCGCAGCAGCATGTAGATCGAGAACACAAGCAAGAGCGACGACAGATAGCGCGTCGCCACCTGAAGGATCAGCGAATTCATGGCGTATCCTCCTGAACATTCGTATCTTTATTGGCCATCCCACGACGATGCCGCACGGGCTGGGTGGTGCGCAAAAGCGCATACGCCGACAAGCCCGCGATCAAGACCACCGCGATCTCGCCAAATGTGTCCAACGCGCGGAAATCCACGAGGATCACGTTGACGATATTTCGGCCGAACGCATCCGGCCAAGCGGTCTCGTTGAAATATGTGGTCAGGCGCGGGTCAAACGGCGCTTCCAGTACCAGCAGGATCGTCATCGTCACGACCGCGCCCACGCCGATGGCCAACAGTGCATCCCACGGGCGATGGTCTGATTTGCCACGCTGATCCAGCAGCGGCAGGCGTAGCATGGCCACGGCGACCAAGACGACGATCAGCGTCTCGACCAGCAACTGCGTGATCGCCACATCCGGCGCGCCGTAGATGATGAAGATGATCGCAACCGCGATGCCCACAACGCCCAACGCCGCCACTGCCGTGATCCGCGAGCGCGTGGTCACCGTGACCAGCGTGCCTGCGATCAGCAGCGTGATCACTGTCCAATGTTTCGGGGCCAGTTCGCCTTCAAAGACCAGCGGCCAATGGAACGCTTCCTTGGCCCAAAGCGTACCGCCCACGCCCACCAGAAGTGTGGCGAAAATCACGAACATATATTGCCGCAAGACGCCCGATTGCAGGATGCGCGTCTGCCATGCGGCTGTCGCCTTGAGCCCATCAAGGATGTTGTCCCAGCCCTTGTCGAACTTCGGCGAGGCCTCGTTAACTTTGATCAGCGCAGGTCGCAGCGTCCGGTGGAACGCATAAAGCAGCCCGCCGATCACAAAGGTCGCAATCGACAGATAGAGCGCAAGGTTAACGCCCGCCCAGAGCTTCAGCTCTTTCGCCTCCTCCATCGACCCAAGGAACCCCTGGACCGTCGGGTTCACCAGATAGGTCTGCGCATAACCCGGCATCAGCCCGAAAAAGAGACCAAGCACCGCCAAAACCACCGGCCCTGTCAGCATCGGCCATGGGGCCTCGTGCGGGGTGTGGGGCATCTGCCCTTCCGCTTTGCTCCAGAACGGACGCAGCGCGACGATGCCAGCTACAGCCACCATCAGCGCATTCGCCGCCAGCGACATGCCCGCCACAAAGGTCAGATTTGTAAGGGTTTCTTCGGCGCCCTTATAAGCCAGCTCTTTCGCGATAAAACCCATGAACGGCGGAATGCCCGCCATGCTCAGCGCCGCCAAAGCCGCAGCGAACGCCGTCACGGGCATCGCTTTGCCCAGGCCACCAAGGATGTTCGCATCCCGCGTGCCGGTGCCGTGATCAATACAGCCCACCACCAGAAACAGCGCCGCCTTATAAAGCGAGTGCACAACCAAAAACGTCACAAACGCCGTGATCGCATAGCCCTCGGCCGAGCCCAGCAGCATGGTTAACGTGCCAAGCGCCATCAGCGTCGTATAGGCCAGCGCCTGCTTCAAATCCGTTTGCCGAAATGCAAGGATCGACGCAAAAACAGCCGTGACCGCGCCGAAAATGGTTAACGTCCACAGCCACAGCTCCGTCCCCGACAACCCCGGATGCAAGCGCGCCATCAGATAAACGCCGCCCTTCACCATCGTGGCCGAGTGCAGGAAGGCCGACACTGGCGTGGGGGCGGCCATCGCATTGGGCAACCAGAAGTGAAACGGCACCTGCGCCGATTTCGTGAACGCGCCCACAAGGATCAGGATCACGATGCCCACATACCAAGGATGCTCGCGGATCGCGTCGCCTTGCGCCAGAATCTCGGAGATCTCGAAGGTGCCGGCTGCGACACCCAACAGGATAAAGCCTGCTAGCAGCACCAGCGCACCGGCCCCTGTCAGCAACAAGGCCTGCAAGGCTGAGCGCCGCGATTTGGCTTCCTCATTGTTGAAACCGATCAGCAAATAGGACGTAATCGTGGTTAATTCCCAGAAGACGAACAAAGCAATCAGGTTATCCGCCAGAACCAGCCCCAGCATCGCCAGCATGAAACTGGTCAAATAAAGGGCAAAGCGATCATATTGCGGATGACCCGCCAGATAGCTGTTCGAATAGAGCATCACCGCCGTGCCGATTCCACTGATCAGCAGCGAAAATGTCAGGCTTAGACCATCGACAGTGAATGACAGCGCGATGTCCAGCGACGGCACCCAGTTCCACACAAGGCGAATGACCTCACCTTGGCTCACAGGGCCTAAAAACTGCAGGAAATAAGCGAAAAGTGCTGCGGCGATCAGGACAGGCACCCACCCTATAACGCCGTTTGAGGCCGATGCCCCGGGCTCAGATGCTGCCATTTTATCCCTCGTCCAGTCGTCACCTGACACAGGTCAGACGTATTCCAAATCTCAATCTAGGGTAAACACCCAGAATGTCGACAGCCGGGGCGCGTCCCACCCCCCGTGTGACACGCCCCGGCTGACGTCCGTCTCAGTATATCGTTCCGGATGACACACAGATAAGGCAAAGGTTTAATAGGAAAAGCCGACCAGATTAATAATTTTGATAGCTTTTTCCTATTGTATGGTAAATCCTACGCCCATGTCCGATCTCACCCTACGCCAACTCCGCTATCTCAGCGCCCTTGCCGACACTCGGCATTTCCGCAAAGCCGCCGAGCGGGAGGGGATCAGCCAGCCCTCCCTTTCCGTCCAGATCAGCAATCTTGAGGACACCCTCGCCCTGCGCCTCGTTGAACGCGGCCGTGGCCCCGTCACGCTGACCCCGGCAGGTCGCGAGGTTTTGCTCCGCGCCCAGGCGATCCTCGATGATGTCCAACGCCTGCGCGACACTTCCTCGACGCTCAAATCCGGTCTCTCCGGCACGCTCCGCCTCGGCGTCAGCCCCACCCTTGGCCCTTATCTGATGCCCTATGTCGTGGCCGAACTGCACCGCGCCTACCCGGACCTGTCGCTCTACATCCGCGAACATACCCCCGCCGATCTGCGCCACGAGCTGGAACGCGGCGGCCATGATATCCTGCTGACCCAGCTGCCCGTCACTGGCGCAGACCTCACCACCCGCCGCCTCTTCCGCGAACCGCTCTCGCTCGTTACCGCGTCGGATCATCCGCTCGCCGCCCGCGCCCAGATCACCGAAGCCGATCTGCAAGGGCAGGCGATCCTCTCCCTCGGCCCCGGCTACGCGTTGCACGACCAAATCGCCGGTCTGTGCGCTGACACCGGTGCCGAGTTGCAGCGCGATTACGAAGGCACCTCGCTCGACGCGCTCCGCCAGATGGTCGGCATGGGCATGGGCGCCACTTTCCTGCCTGCGCTCTATATTGCGTCTGAGATCCCCGACGCCGATCCCTCTCTTGCCATTCGCCCCATGAAACGCCCCGCCCTGCACCGCAGTGTCGGGCTGGTCTGGCGCAAACGCTCCGGCAATCTGACCGCATTCGACCGCATCGCTGACGCTATCACCCGCGTCGCCAAAGATCGCTTTACCCGCCTCATCGCCATCGAGACCGATTAACCTTAACGCGCGCCCGCCCTTTCGCTTTTTCAAAATATCCCCGCCGGAGGCTCCAAGATCAGCCTCGCAACCACCCATCCAAAAACTGAATACACTCCAACCCGGCCAAATGCCGAACCCGCTCCAACTCAGACGCCAAGCCGTCACAACGCGCCTTGCCCATTCGTACCCTAGCCTCTGGCCAAAACGCGCGCACCGCCAAAACATCCCCCTCCCGCTTTGCATCAATCCGCCCGATCAGCCGATCCCCTTGCATCACCGGAAAAACGTAATACCCAAACTTCCGCTTCACCTCAGGCACGAAAATCTCGATCCGGTAGTGAAACCCAAACAGTCGCTCCGCCCGCGCCCGGTCCCGCAACGCCGGATCAAATGGTGACAACAACCGCACCCGCGACGACGACGCTGGCAAACCACTCACCGCATCCAAGGCGGCCTCTGTCGTGAAACTGCGCCGCAACGCCCCATCTGCCATCTCGACAGCAACCTCGCAGATGCGCCCCTCCGCCAGAGTCCGCGTGCACCACGTCTTTGCTTCTTCACGCGTCACAATCTCATAAAATGCTGCCAACTCTCCGCTGGTCCCAAACCCGATCCGCTCCAACGCCGACGCCATCGCCCAATCGACAATCTCGGTATCCTCGCGCCGCGCATTCAGATATTCCGCCGGGATTACCCTCTCGGTCAGGTCGTAGTACTTCCGAAACCCCCGCCTATGACAGATCGCCAACGCCCCGGCCCGCCACAGATACTCCAGCGCGGTCTTTGACGGGTGCCAGTCCCACCAGCCCTGGGATCCTTTCGCCTCGTCCTGCCCCACATCCATCGAACACGCCGCGCCGTGATCGGCTACATGGCGCAGGACCGTGTCGATCTCGTCCTGCCACCCCTCGCGCCGGGCCGCAGGCCAACGCGCTTGCATCCGCGCCGCATCACGGGTGAATTTCAGCCGCCACATTGGATAGGCGGCCATCGGGATCACCGACGCGTCATGAGTCCAATGCTCAAAAGCCGTCCGCCGCTTGGCCACCAACGTCCCCAAAGCAGGCGGGCGATACTGTCCCCGTCGCGACCACAAGATCAGGTCATGCGCCCGGGCCAATGTGTTCACACTGTCCACCTGCACAAAGCCCAAACGCTCCAGCACGCCGTCCAGATCAGCCCCCCGACCGGACCCCGAACCGGGCCTCAGCAACAGATGCCGATCCAGAAATAGCCGCCGGGCCAGATCATTGCGCAACACAGGAACATTCATCGCGCCACGTTACTCCAACAACTCCCAAGCGCCAGCCCATTAACCTTAACGCGCGCCCCCGCCCTTTCGCTTTTTCAAAATATCCCCGCCGGAGGCTCCCGCGATCCACCAAGAGCCCAATCGCAGGGCTGACAAGCGCCCCCGTCACCCTATCTGCTTTCCCCATGACCGAGCAGCCCAAAGCGCAACCGCGCGCAATCCCAGCGACCCGTCTGTCGCGCTTTAATCAACTCGCCTCCATGACCGCCCGCGTGGGCGGCAGCATGGCCGGGGGCGCGCTGCAAGATCTAGCCCGCGGCCAGCGTCCCAACATGCGCAACCTGCTGCTGACCCCGTCCAATATGCGCCGCATCGCAGATGATCTGGCCAAGATGCGCGGCGCGGCGATGAAAATCGGCCAGCTTGTGTCCATGGACACCGGCGACGTGCTGCCACCGGAACTTGCCCAGATTTTCGCCCGCCTGCGCGCCGACGCCGATTTCATGCCCCCGGCCCAACTGAAAAAGGTGCTCAACGCCAATTGGCGCGACGGCTGGCTCAAAGCGTTCAAACGCTTCGACGTCCACCCTATTGCCGCCGCCTCCATCGGGCAGGTTCACCGCGCGCAGCTGAAAGATGGGCGCGATGTGGCCATCAAGGTGCAATATCCGGGCGTCGCCAAAAGCATCGACAGCGATGTTGCCAATGTCGGCGCGCTGAT
This sequence comes from Cognatishimia sp. MH4019, assembly GCF_020177595.1. Lineage (GTDB taxonomy): Bacteria > Pseudomonadota > Alphaproteobacteria > Rhodobacterales > Rhodobacteraceae > JAHTBL01. The sequence continues at coordinate 11,337 of NZ_JAHTBL010000009.1, forward strand.
GAAAGTCTCTGGCCTGCTGCCCGCCGGGTTCGAGCTGAAACCCTACCTGACAGAGGCCCGCCGCCAGCTCCACGAGGAAACCGACTACGCGCTCGAAGGCCGCCAACTGCAAGCCTTCCGCGCCCATCTGGGCGACCACCCAGCCTTCACCCTGCCCCAGTTGCACGAAGACTGGACGACCGAAAACATCCTTACGATGTCTTATGTCTCTGGCATCGCCATTGAAGACGCGATGAGCGCGCCCCAAGACACCCGCAACCAGATCGCCGAGCGCTTGCTGCGTCTCATGCTGGATGAGCTGTTCACCTTCAACCTGATGCAGACCGACCCCAATTTCGCCAATTACCGCTACGCGCCAGACACCGGCAAAATCATCTTACTCGATTTCGGCGCCACCCGCGCCATCGACCCCAAACTGGCCGATCAATACCGCCGCCTGATGCGCGCGGGCTTTGCCGATAACAAGGACGCGCTCCACGCCATTGCGATGGAGGTCGGCTTTCTCTCCGAACAAACCGACCCGCGCCACGCGACCCGCATCCTGCGCATGATGCAACTGGTCTTTGCCGCCCTGTCAGAGCAGCCCATCTTCGACTTCACCCGCACCGATTTGTCGGACGCGATGAACGTCGAGGGTCGCGCCCTTGCCGAAGACGGGTTCGTTCCCCCGCCCCTGCCAATGGATGTCCTGTACCTGCAACGCAAATTCGGCGGCATGTTCCTGCTCTGCGCGCGTCTCAAAGCCCACGTGCCCGTGCGCGCCCTGATCGAAACCTACCTCTAACCCCGCCCCGGACCTCATCCGGGGCCTCGAACGACAAAGGTCCCGGATCGCGCCCGGGACGGGACACAAAAATCCGCACGCGCATCATAATGGATGCAAACCAGACACACTCCCCTGACCCAGTTAACCCTCCGACTCTCAAGCCTATTGTGACGGCAATAATCCGCCGAGTAGGGTCAACAACATGCCGGATAGCCCGAATATCCTCTTCATCGCTGTCGATGATCTGTTTGAATTTACCGCCTTCCGAAACTCGTTCGGCGTGGAAATCCAGACGCCCAACATGGACCGCCTTCTGGACAAGTCCGCGCATTTCGAGAACGCATTCGCGACCACGCCCGTCTGCAACCCGTCGCGCACCTCCTCACTTACCGGCAAATCCCCGTTTGAGACGAACGTCCATGACAATGTCGAGGCGTGGTATAACAACGTCCCCGTCGAGGAATCCCTGCCCGCCTGGCTGAAAGATGACGGCTATCACACCGCCTCTGCGGGCAAGGTGTTTCACGGCTACAAGCCCCAGCCTGACTGGGTCAATGATCGGGTCTTTTCGGAAGATGTGCCCGATATCCGCGACAGTTTCGATGGCAATGGCGGCGTCTCCAACGGCGGCGGCTGGAAAGCCAAAGGCTATACCGGCGCGGACGATCAGTTTTATGACCACAAGGTCGCCACATGGGGCGCCGAATTCCTCGACACCTATAACAGCGACGATCCGTTCATGTTGATGCTGGGGTTCAAACATCCGCACAACAACTTTGAAGCGCCCCAGCAATATTACGACCTTTATGACCTCGATCAGATCAAGGTCCCCGATGAGTGGGTCGCCGGTGACCTCTCCGATGCGCCCGCCTTCGCTCAACAGTTCATGCACAAGGGCCAGTTCTTTCCCGACAAGGACTTGGATGTCTGGAAAGGCACCGTAGAAGGCTACCTTGCCGCGATCAGCCATGCGGACGCGCAGGTCGGCCGCGTGCTGGACGCGCTCGAAGCCTCCAATCACGCCGACAATACCGCGATCCTGCTGCATTCCGACCACGGCTTCCAGCTGGGCAACAAGGACCACTTCGGCAAGTTCACCCTGTGGGAGGAAAGCGCCAAAGCGCCCCTGTTCCTGCACCTGCCCGGCATGACTGAAGGCAGCACGATCTCGACCCCGGTCAGCCTGATCGACATCATGCCAACCCTGCTTGATCTGGCTGGGGCCGACCCAGCCCCCCACGCCATTGGCAACAGCCTGCTGCCACTTCTCGACAGCGATTACGGCGAATTTGAAGGCGGCCCCGTCTTCACGCAGGTCTACGGCTCGCTCTCCATCCGCTCGGACGAGATGCGCTTTATCCGCTACGCCGACGGCTCTGAAGAGCTTTACGATACCTCCAACGACCCCGGCCAGCACACCAATCTGGCGACCGATCCAACCTATGCGCAGACCCTCGAAGACCTGCGCGCAGAGCTCTGGATCGAGGCCGAGACCTATAGCCTGATCACCAACGATGACGACACCACACTGACAGGAACGGACGGCACCGATGTGCTTATGGCGCAGCCCGAAACCGAAACCCTTGAGGGCGGCGCGGGCGATGATGTCTATTTTCTCTATGACAACACCGCCCAAGTGGTTGAGGCCGCAGAGGGCGGCCATGACACCGCCTATCTTGCGGGCATCGGCCCTATTGCGCTGCCCGACAATGTCGAGGACGGCTTTATCGGCGTGCTCACCGCGCCTGAGCGGATCAAGGTCATGGGCAATGATCTGTCGAACACCTTCTGGACCCAGGGAGCCTCGGTCGAGCTGCGCGCAGGGGCCGGCGATGACGTGGTGAACACAGACCAATGGTCCGGCAACCGGCTTTGGGGCGAGGATGGCAATGATGTCCTCAAAGGTGGCAATTGGAGCGACCGTCTGGATGGTGGCGATGGCAACGACACCCTGATCGGCGGGCGCGGCACGGACTTTCTCAAAGGCGGCGCAGGGGCGGACCAAATGGATGGCGGCGCGGGCTTCGACACTGTCGATTACAAAAGCGCCGACAGTGATATCTACGTGAACCTGCACATCGGGCGCGGTTATGGCGGCGACGCTCAAGGCGACCGGCTCAGCAATATCGAACGGGTCTGGGGCAGCAAATACGGCGATACGATTATGGGCGATCACGGCGTCAACACGCTGATCGGATACAACGGCGACGACTATATCAACGCCTTTTCGGGGGATGATGACCTCTATGGTGGAAACGGCAATGACATCATTTTGGGGGGTGACGGCAACGACGCCATCGACGGCGGCGCGGGGGATGACACGCTGGATGGCGGGCGCGGCAATGACCGTATCACCGGCGGCGAAGGCGGCGACCGGATCGACGGTGGCAATGGCATCGACGCGGCCGATTACTCCGCCTCCTCCGGCGACGTCTATGTGAACCTCAATATCGGGCGTGGCTGGGGCCATGACGCCGAAGGCGACCGTCTCAGCAATATCGAAGAGGTCGAAGGCTCTGCCTTCAATGACACGCTCATGGGCAGTGGCGGGGATGACATCCTGATCGGCGGCGCGGGGGATGACTATATCAACGCCTCCAACGGCGATGACATTCTGTCAGGCGGCGAAGGAGCCGACGCGCTGGTCGGCAGTTTCGGCAACGATACGATCACCTATCAAGACAGCGCCGAAGGCATCGTGGCCCAGCTTGGTCTGGGGCGCGGTTGGCAAGGCGAGGCCGAGGGCGACACCTATCACGGGATCGAGAATGTCGAAGGCTCCGCCCATGCGGATACCCTGATCGGCAATGCCGAGGACAACTACCTAAGCGGCGGCGCGGGCGATGACTATATCCATGGTGGCCACGGCGATGACCTGCTCGAAGGCGGCGCGGGAGCGGATGCGCTGGTCGGCGGCACTGGCCTAGACATCGTCGATTACAGCGCATCTGGCAGCGGCGTCACCGTCAACCTCACCGATCTGACCGCTGCGGGCGGCGATGCCGAGGGCGATACATTCTGGGCTGTCGAAGGCGTCGCCGGCTCCGATTATAACGACGATCTGACCGGGGCTGTGTCAAGCTCGGGCATTCTTGGCGGCGACGGGGACGACAAGATCACCATCGGGCGCAGCGACACGGCAATGGCAGGCGGACAAGGGGCCGACAGCTTTATCATCGACGCGAGCCAGCTTGGCGCCGACAGCTTCCTACACATCTTCGACTTCAACGCCGATCTCGACAGCCTCGTCTTCAAAGGCGCGGTCACGCTCACCAATCTGACCACAGATGCCGACGGTACCCGCATGGAGATCGCGGGCGAGGATGACATCATGGCGCTCCTGACACTCGATCAGGTGATGCTCACCGAAGATGATATCGTTTACGAGGACGAAGACGACCCCGATCTGGTCTTCTAAAGCTCCTTCAGGAAGCCTTCCATATCCGACTGTTGCGCCCGCCCGCCGCGGTTCTTGCCGCGATAGGTGCGCACGCGTTTGCGGCCTGTTTCCTCGTTCAGATCCGGTGCATAGGCGATGCCATTGGGGAAGATATTGTCCCGCAGATCCTCGGCCATTTTGATCGCGTGACCAAAGGGCGCGATATAATCAATGAACCAGATCTGATTGCCACAGGTCCATTTATCCAGACTGAAATCATAGTCCCCGGCCATATAGGCCGCGCCCTCTTCGGCGGTGAACAGTGCCCAGCTGACAAAGCCTACCGGGCGACCGCCCACATGGTAGATACGGAACTGATCGAAATGAATGGGCGGCAGGATCGACATGGCGAACTCTTGCAAGCTCAGCCTTTCATGGCGATCAGAGGCCAGAAACAGCTGAAACAGCTCCCCTTGCAACAGCGCAAGTTTCTTTTGAGGCATCTTGCGCAGCAGACCGTCATACGTCTGCGTATCGACCCGTCGCTGTGCCATCATTCCTCCCGAAAGGCGCGGTAGGCGGCATCAGTGATGGGCGAGAAAAAGTAATCAGCCAGCGTCCGCTCGCCTGCGATCAGGAACACATCCGCAGGCATGCCGGGCGACAGCGCGATATCCTGTGGCAAACCGGCCAAAGCTTCTTCCGCCACTTGCAAACGGGCCGAATAATATCGCTCCCCGGTCATCTCGTCCTGCAAGATGTCTGCCGAGACGTCCAGCACCACGCCTTCCAACCGGTCCACCTTGCGCGCCTTGAAGGCCGAGAGCTGAATCTTCGCCTCCGTCCCCGCGCCCACCAGATCAATATCCGTGGGATTCACCCGCGCCTCGACAATCAAGCTGTCATCATCGGGCACCACATCCATCAGCGGCGTGCCGGGCGCGATCACCGCACCAATCGTGTGCACTTGCGCGCCCAAAATCTTGCCGCTCACCGGCGCACGAATGACCGAACGTGCGCGCCGATCCGTCAATGTGCGCAGCTCTTGGCGCAGGTTCTCTGCCTGCGTTTCGGCTTCCTGCAACTCTGCTAAGAGCTGGCTCACCCGCTCGTTGCGCATCTGCGTGATCTCGACATCCTGATCCAGAATGGCCTGCTGGAGCTTGGCCACCGCCGCCTCCAAGGCCCCGATCTCGCCTTCCAGAACAGCCTCCGATTTGGCCAACTGCGCAACCTGCACATCCGAGGCAAAGCCGCGTTCCTGCAGCTTCTCCGCGCCTTCCAGCTCGATCTTCACCAGCTCGATCTGACGTTGCTTGGCGGCGATCTGCGCGCGTTGACCATCAATCTCCCGCGCGATCTGCATCTTGCGCGAGGCCGCCAATTCCGTGGCCGACGCAATGGAACGCGACAGGTTCTCAAGCACCGCCTCATTGGTGCGCACCACGTTTTCGACCGCTTCGGCGGTTACATCCAGCCCCTCCGCCAGCCCCGTAAAATCAGGCGTTTCGCCATCACGCTCCGCGCGCAGCCGCACGATCTGAGCACGTGCACCCAGAAGCTGGCTCTCATACGCCTCGATCTGTGCTTGCTCGGCCAAATCCTGCACGACCAGCAACGGCTCGTTCGCCGCAACGCTTTGCCCTTCGCGCACCAGAATGTCTGTGACCAAACCGCCTTCCAGATGCTGCACCGTCTTGCGTTCACCAGACAGGGCGATCTCTCCGGTAGCTATGGCAGCAGCGTTCAGCGGGGCCAGAAAGCTCCACCCGATGACGCCTACAAGCAACGGCACCAGCACAAACAGACCCCAGCGCAAGGGCCCCGCCCCCGCCCGCTCGGTCGCATAATCAAAGAGCCGCCAGCGGCCTTTTGCCTCCGTCTTGTCGCTCATTGCGCTTGCCTTTCCTGAGTCAAAGGCCGTGCCGCCGCGTTCTGTCCCGACAGCTTCGCCAGCACCGTCTTGGCCTCTTCAAACATCACCAACTCGCCCGCTTTAAGCACGGCGATATGATCCACATGATGGAGAAGTGCAGGCCGATGCGCGATCAACACCACCGTGATCGCCGCCTCGCGCGCATTGCGCAGGCATTGCACCAACGCCTGCTCGCCATCCGTGTCGAGGTTCGAGTTCGGCTCATCCAGCACCACGAATTTCGGCGCCCCGTAACAGCACCGCGCCAAGGCCACACGCTGGCGCTGCCCGGCTGAGAGGTTGACCCCCTGCTCGCCGATATCGGTCTGATATCCATCAGGCAGCGTCAGGATAAACTCGTGCACCTCGGCCATCTGCGCCGCAGCAATGACAGCCGTTTCATCCGGGTCTCCCGACATGCGCGCGATGTTTTCGGCCACCGTCCCGCTGAAAAGCTCAATGTCCTGCGGCAGATACCCCAAGGCCGTGCTCAGCTGGTCGATGGGCCACTGATCCAAAGCAGCACCATCCAGCAAAACCGCGCCGGATGTCGCAGGTTTCACACCCATCATCAGCCGCGCCAGCGTTGTCTTGCCACTGCCGCTTGGCCCGATCACCCCCAGCGCCTCACCCGGCTTAATCGCCAGATTGACGCCACGCAACTGCCAGCGTCCGGTGCGCGGATCCTGATAGGTCAGCTTATCGATCTGCACCGCGCCGACAGGATCAGGCAGCGCCATCCGGTCTTCCTCAGCCGCCTCTTCGGTCAGCACCGTATCCAGACGCTTGCGCGCTTTGCGCATCCCGACCCAGGCCTGATAAATCCCGACCGAGGCATCGAACGGCCCAAGCGCCTTGCCGGTCAGGATATTGACCGCAATAATCGCGCCCATCGACATCTCGCCGCGGATCACGAACCATGTGCCAATCGCAGTTATGACCACCTGAAGGCTCATGCGGAAGGTGCGGGTGAAATTACCCAAACCGGCGGTGATCGCCTGCGCGCTATAGCTGTATTCCAAATGCTCTGTATTGTGCCGTTTCCACCGCAGCGACGCGTTGCGGATCATGCCCATGGCGCTGACCACTTCGGCATTGCGCACCACCGTCTCAAGACCCTGCATCGACCGGATCTGCGCGTCACCTGCAGCTTCCAGCCGTTTGGCTGGCCAGCGCTGCGTCAGGATCGCAAGCACCAGCAAGAACAGGGCGGCCAGCGTCACCACAATCCCGATCGTCACATTGATGATGTAGAGCACCACGAAAAACAGGATCGCCCAAGGCGCGTCCAGCAACTGAAAGAAGGGAGGCGATGCAAAAAAGTTGCGCACCGTCGTCAGATCGCGCACCGGCTGCGTGCCAATCGTGGGCGTATAGACCGCCAGCGAAACCGAGCGCGCGACGATCTCTTCTGACAGCTTGTCATCCATCCAGCGCGAGATTTGCGTCAGCATCACCTGCCGGAAAAGCTGCAAAAGCCCCATCGCGATCACACAGCCGCCCACGATGATCGTCAGCATCAAAAGCGTGTCCAAAGATGCGCTCGACAGAACACGGTCAAAGACCTGCATCGTGTAAAGCGGCACCGCGAGGCTGAGCAAAGCAATCACGAAACTAAACGCAAGTGCGCCCGCGAAAAGCGGGCGACACTGTTTTAGGGCCTGCGTCAGCAGATCTGTTTCAGCCGCTTTCATCCCTCATCCTTAGAAATTGAAGTGAGACGCGTTCAGGTCATGGGTGTCATCCAACAGACGGATCACAAAATCAGTCCCGTCGATGGCGACCTCCGTATAGCCATTGGCCGCCTGGATATCGAGGTCCGAGAAGGCCACGTCCAAAGCCGCCAGATCGATCTTGTCGCTGTTGCGGTTGAAGTCTGCCACCACGTCAATCGCAGACAGGCTGCTGTCGGTCAGCGCTTCAAAGCGGAACACGTCCGCACCGCTGCCACCGTGCAGGTAATCCGCACCGGCCCCCCCGATCAGACGGTCATTGCCGTCCCCACCAAAGAGCTGGTCAGCCCCCACGCCACCGCGCAGGGTGTCGTTATGGTCACCGCCATACATCTGGTCGTTGCCGCTGCCACCGTCCATGACGTCGTGACCATGCTGACCATACATGCGGTCATGGTTGCTGTCGCCATACATGGTGTCGTTATTCAGACCGCCATACATCAGGTCCATGCCGCTGCCGCCATGCATCCTGTCATGGCCTTGGCCCCCCAGCATCCGGTCGTTGCCCCCGCCGCCGGTAAGCGTGTCGTTATCCGCGCCACCGTCGATCAGCTCATCGCCCGCGCCACCCGAAATCAGGTCAGACCCGGTGCCCCCGTAAAGCGAGTGATCGCCCGTATGGGTGCTCCCCGAATAGATGAAGTCCGCACCAGAACCACCATGGACAAAGTCACGACCGCCACCGGTATAAATCACGTCGCGGCCCGCACCGCCTTCGATGTAGTCGTTGCCACCACCACCGTTGATGTAGTCGTGACCCGATTCACCGAACAGCCGGTCATTGCCGTCACCGCCATGCATATGGTCGTTGTGATCGCCTCCGTTCAGGTAGTCATTGCCCTCACCACCCGACAGATAGTCATGGCCATGCCCACCGCGCAGCACGTCATTGCCCTCTTGGCCGTAAAGCGAGTCGTTGTGATTGCCACCGCTCAACGTATCGTTGCCGGTGCCACCGTAAAGACGGTCATTGCCGTCTTCGCCGATCAGCTTGTCGTTGCCCGCCACACCGTAAACAAGGTCGTTGCCTGACCCGCCATTGGCCACGTCATTACCGTTGCCACCATGGACCGTGTCGTTGTGATCACCACCATGCAGGTTGTCGTCACCATCTTCACCATATAGAAGATCACTGCCTGCATTGCCGCGAATGACGTCGTTATGCGCACCGCCATAAACGGTGTCATTGCCATTGCCACCATGCAGGGAGTCGTTGCCGTTGCCGCCGACGATGCGGTCGTTGCCATCCTCTCCATAAACGGCGTCATTGCCATCCTGACCTGCAAGATAGTCATGACCATGGCCGCCCCACAGCTTGTCATGGCCAGTTCCGCCATAGACGCTGTCATTGTGGTTGCCACCCCAGAGCTGGTCATCCCCGGAATCGCCGTTCAGATAATCATTCTGATCGCCACCATAGAGCTTATCATTGTGGTCGCCGCCGCGCAGGTAATCCGTGCCCGCACGCCCGTAAAGCGTGTCGTGCCCGTGCTCACCATACAGCCGGTCATTGCCGTCCTGACCGTCCAGAACGTCGTTGTGGTTCTGGCCGTGCAGATTGTCGTTGCCGGTGCCACCGATCAGATGATCGTCGTGATCGCCACCCAGCAAACGGTCGTGGCCCGAACCGCCAATCAGCTTGTCAGCCCCGCTGTCACCCAGCAGGTAGTCGTTGCCACTGGAGCCATCAATCGTGTCGTTATTGGCCCCGCCCCGCAGCGTGTCATTGCCCGACCCGCCGTTGATGTTGTCGTTGCCAGCACCGCCGTCGATGTAATCGCGACCCGATCCACCGGTGAGCGTGTCATGGCCCGTGCCGCCAAAGATCTTGTCGTTGCCGTCCTGACCATGAACCTTGTCATTGTCGGCATCGCCATAAAGGACGTCATCGCCGCCCTCACCATAGATCGTGTCATGGCCGTTACCGCCCCGGATCAGGTCATCATCCAGCGCGTTCAGTTCTGCCGTATAAGCCGTCTTTTCAGCATCGGTCATGGACAGCATCGCCAGATCGAAAGAGCAGGGCGCAACTGCAGTTCCCTTGCCATAGATCGTGTCGTTGCCGTCCTGGCCATAGATCGCGTCCAGACCCAGACCCCCTTGAACGTGGTCATTCCCGGCCCCGGCTTCGATTTTATCGTTGCCTTCATAGCCGTAAAGGTTCTCGGACCAGTAATTGCCATAAAGCTGGTCATCCAGCTGCGTGCCGCCTTTGGTTTCAGGGCGAACCAGCTTTTTCTTACAGCCGCTCTTTTTGTAGTAAGCGTTGTTGTAGATCAACTGGCCACCACTGTAGTCCCAAGTGCCCGCATCCGTTTGGATCGTGCCAGCACCATAGCTCGCGCCGTTCAGACCATGGCTGATCGTGCCAGAGCCATATCCGGTACCCGCCCCTGCGCCGGACCCCACGGCGTCATCCGCCTTGGCCATTCCGATGATGTTGCCGCGATGGGTGGTCGAGGCGCCATAAGCGCTCGTACCGCTCAGCGTGGTATTGCCTTCGGGCGTCGCATCGGCCGTCCAATCCACATCAACACGGCCGCCGTAACGGGAGACGTCCGTCAGGTTCTCAAACCCGTTGAACTTGAAGCCTTGATGATCAAGCGACGCCATGCTGACCCCTTCCAGCATCAGATGCTGACCACCGCCCAAAGCGATACCGGTGTCCCCAGCAACCTCGCGGAGGTTGAACTGATGTACCGACGAGAAATCGCCAAAGGCACTCAGATCAACCGTGTCTTCGCGCTCGGTGAAGTCTGTGATCGTATCGAACGTGCCCGCGCGATCATCAATGATGAACGTATCGCGCCCGGCCCCACCGGTCATCCGGTCCGAGCCACCATTGCCGTCGATCACATCATTGCCGGATCCGCCGGTGATGATCTCGTTCAGAGCCGTGCCCGTGCGCCCGGAAATTGCGATCAGATCAAAGTCGAAATCGCTCTGGTCAAACTGGCCCACGGTAGTGTTCTCCACCGTCAGAAGCTGACCGCTACCCATATTGAAGACGACATCGTCGCCCTGCTGGCGCGGACCGTAACCCATATACTTCATCTGCGCGAAGCTCACGAACTTTGAGCCGAAATTGCTCAGATCAATCGTGTCTGTACCGTTCTGGAAATCCGCGATCACGTCGCGGTCACCTGCGTTCAGCGTGATGCCAAATGTGTCGCGCCCGGAGCCACCAATCAGCATGTCGCTACCGATCCCGTCGATCAGGCTGTCATTGCCGGACCCACCATTAATCATGTCATCTTCCGATGAGCCGTGCATCGCGTCATTGCCCGCGTTGCCAAAGATCACGTCCTTGCCGGGGCCGCCGTCAAGGAAGTCATCCCCGCCCGCACCGATGACCGTGTCATCACCGCCAAGCGCCAGAACGACATCGTCATCCTCGGTGCCGGTGATATTGTCATTGCCATCCGTGCCGATGATCGCGTTGACCATATCCAGCGTGTAGCCCGTCGCGGCAAAGGTGATCGCCTCGATCTTCAGGCTCGACGTGAACTGCCCAACGATGCGCAATTGATGCGCGTGATTGGCAACCGACTTGATCAACAGATCATTGCCTTCGCGCTCAAGGATGATGTCCTTGGGTTCCATACCCCCGGTCAGTTCCAGCACGTCAATGCCCGACGTGTCGCGCAACGTGCCGTTCAGGCCTGTCAGATCAACGATATACTTGTCGTTGCCACTGCCGCCTTCCAGCGTTTGCGTTCCGCGCCCGGCGCTGACCAGCGTGTCATTGCCGTCCTGACCGTAAAGCCGGTCATTGCCCGTTCCCGCAATCAGCGTGTCATTCCCACCGCGGCCATAGATCAGGTCGTGACCCGTGCCACCGTCCAGAACGTCATGACCGTTACCAGCGTAGATCCGGTCATTGCCGCTGCCTGCGTAAACCGTGTCGCCCGCCATGTCCGAGGTGTTGCTCTCGAACCGGTCATCGCCCGAGCCCATGTCCACGGTCTCGGCACCTGTCGTGTCCACGATACGGTCATTGCCGCTGCTGGCAACATAGACGTCATCGCCCGCGCCGCCGCGCAGATCGTCATTGTGACCTCCGCCATCAAGCATGTCATTGCCATCGCCGCCGCGCAGAACATCGTTCTGGTTGCCGCCAAACAGCCGGTCATTGCCGTTGCCACCGCGCAGCGTGTCGACACCGTCGCCACCGGCAAGCGTGTCATTACCGTCCTCGCCGCGCAGCATGTCATTGCCGTCTTCGCCCCGCAGCGTGTCATTGCCCCCGCCTCCGAAGACTACGTCATCGCCCTCACCAGCATAGACGTTATCGTTACCTTGCTGGCCCGTGCCGTCCTCGGTGTCGCCGTAAATCTCGTCGTCACCCGCGCCGCCTTCCAGACGGTCATTGCCTTCGGCACCGGTCATCTTGTCGTCGCCAGCCTCGCCGCGCAGCGTATCCGCGCCCGAGCCGCCGTCCATCACATCCTCGCCGTCGCCACCAACAAGCAAATCGTTGTCGCCGCCACCCAGCATGACGTCATTGCCGTCCCCGCCATAAAGACGGTCCGCGCCAATCTCGCCCAACATCAAGTCATCGCCAGCTTGGCCCGCAAGCAGATCATCGCCAAGACCACCCTGCAACACGTCGTTGCCGGCGCCGCCTTCCATGTCGTCATCGCCAGCGCCACCCACAAGCGTGTCTGCGCCGCTTGCGCCGATCAGCTTGTCGTCGCCCGCCCCGGCGGTCAGAACATCATCGCCCGACCCGCCCGAGAGGTGGTCGTTGCCGTCTCCACCGTTGATCTGGTCATTGCCAGCGCCGCCATAAAGGCGGTCATTGCCGGTGCCACCGTCAATAATGTCCACGCCGCCTTCGCCGTAAACGACGTCATCGCCAGCGCCTGCATTAATAATGTCCTGATCCGTGCCATCCTCATCGGCCGAGGCTGAAGCACCTGCATAGATGATGTCATCACCCGCACCCGCCAGAATGATATCCGCACCGTCACCGCCATCGATCCGGTCATTGCCACTGCCCGCAAAGATACGGTCATCGCCTGCGCCGCCTTTCAGCACGTTGTCGCCATCGCCACCATTGATCGTGTCGTCGCCGTCACCGCCGTCGATCACGTCATTACCAGCGCCATCATCCTCAACGACCGTCTCACCTTCGTCATTGACGACACTGCGCAGACCGTCGCCATAAATGACGTCGTCCCCGTCACCGCCAAGGATCGTGTCATTGCCGTGACCGCCATAGGCAAGGTCATCGCCCGCACCCAGCTCAATATTATCGTTGCCGCCACCGATGGTCAGAAGAATGCTGCCCGGACCTCCCGGGGCCTCTTCGCCCTCGGCCAGCTCAACGGGCGGCATCAGATAGGCATAATCCCCCGCCAGAATGTCGTTCTTCAGCGACCGATCCGTGCCATGCAGCCAATCAAGGAAGCTTTGCGCGACCTCGTCTTCGCCGCCATCCAGAATGCTGCGCAAGCCGCCCTCGATCGCGCCCAGCTTCATCAAAAGCGCGGTTGTCAGGGTATAGGCCCCCGAGAACGGGACGAAATTCGCACCCGAATTGTTGTGATAGCTTTGGTGCAGACCCAGCTTCTCCTTGAGGTCTTTCGAGCCACGCACCGGCCCGTTCAGCCATGTGCGGATCGCAGCCGTAACCTCCGTATCCGCCAGCACCAGCATCTTGTCGCCATGGACAACATCATCGCCCGAGCCTGCAATGATCCGATCATTGCCGCCTTCGCCGTCGATCATGTCATTGCCGCCGCCGCCTTCGACATAGTCGTTATGCGCACCGGCGAAGATCACGTCATGGCCGCCCTGACCATAGATGATGTCATCGCCAAAGCTGCCATCGACAAAGTCGTCACCGCGGCCTGCGAAAATCTGGTCATTGCCTGCGCCGCCCAGCAGCACGTCGGCATGGGTCTGATCGCTGTCGTCCTGATCCTCGATCGCGTCATCAGCTTCTTCGGACCCGGTATCCTCGGGGCCCTCATAAGACCCCTGCTCACCCAGACGCGAGACACCGCCGCGCGCGACAAAATCAGCAAACCGCTCGTCGGCTTCGCTGTCGCCGAACATGACGTCATTGCCGTCACCACCGACGACCAGATCATTGCCATCGCCGCCGATCATGCGGTCATGACCATGCCCCCCGATCAGATCATCATCGCCCGAGCCGCCATCCAGAATGTCGTTGCCCTTGCCACCGGTCAGCAAATCGTCGCCACCGCGACCCTCCAGCCGGTCATTGCCTTTCAGCCCGTGGATCGTGTTGTCGCCCGAGCCACCCAGCAGAGTGTCATGCCCGTCCGAGCCAATCAGCGTGTCGTCATACCCGTCACGCGCACCATAGATATAGCCGCCCGAATATGGCGTGATCGAAACCGTAACGGTCCCATCGTCATTCCGCTCCACCTGGAACAGCGGCGGCGGCGGCGAGAACCAGCCCCCGAACAAGCCACCGAGGATCTTGCCAATGATGGCTCCGATGACCGTGCCGATGATCGGCACAATGGAACCCACCAACGAGAACGTGCTGACGACAGCCGAAGTCACAATACTCGACAAATACGCCGTGCCCGCCGCAATCGCCGCCTGCCCCAAGGCCGCCCCAATATCCTCGATCCCGCCATCCAGCAGATCGACCAATAGGCTGACAGCCGCAGCCGCAGCGCCCTGCCCCACGGCCGACAACGGCGGTGCTGCGCCTTCCCAGCCAAACCAGTCGAACAGCTCTTGTGGCAGATGCCCTTCGACAATCGCCCAAGGTTGCGTCTGCAAAGCCTGCGTGACGACAAAGCGAACCGAGTGGTTGACCGCCAGTTGCTCATATGCCGCCGAATCCAGCTCATCCCCGGAAATGATCGCCATCACCGCGCTGGACACCAACGCACCTTTGACAGCGGCACCGATCTCGGTTTCGAAAAAGAGCGGATCGGTAACCGGAAGAAGATTACCTTCCGAGTCGGTCAACTCGTTCAAGCGGTCCAGACCAAAGATACGCGCCAGCGTATCAACACCCATCTCCGCAATGACCTGCGCCGCATAAGCCTCGGCCGCGTCATCCAGCGATTGACCATTGATCAGCGACGCCAGCAGACCCGGAAGCGCGCCCGCCAGATATTCGCCCGTGTCATCCAATACAGAAGCAATCGAATCTCCGATATGCTGAACCGTATCGGCAACCATCTCGATCACTTGGATCAACGGCTGACCCTGTAGATCGCCCTCGGTGACAATTTCATTGTCGCCCGTCATCACAAGGAACTGACCGGACTCCATCTCGACGATATAATGAGTATCGCGGGAAATGATGCCCGACTCGATCAGCGCGTCCAGCGTCATCTGGGTGACAAACTGGCCAAGGCAGCGGTTGTGGACACGCACCCCGTCTGCGACATAGCGATGGGTCCCCGCAACTTCAAAATTGTAGGTCGCCCAGGCATCACTGAGTTCGGGCTTGTGAACCACATTACCTGCGATCATCTGAGCATAGGCTTGCTCGAACTGAGCCGCCGTCGAGGCCGAGTAAGAAATGCTACGCGCCTTCACCCAAAGCGTAGCACCGTCCCGCATGACGAGTTGCGCCATACCGTTGGCATCAATCATCTCTTGGATTGGGGCGAATGTGCCATCGGCTTGCAAGAACGGGTGCTGGGGTGTCGCGACCAAAGTTTTGTGAACACCATCGTCCGAATAAGTCAGCTCAATCCAGTCCTGCGTCTCGCCACGGAAAACGCGCGCGACCTCGCCAGGCACCAGTTTACCCGACTGGTCGTACGAAAGAACCTGATCACCTGCTTGGATGTCGCGGATCTGGCGCTTCGAGCCATCCCACATATCAATCAAGGTATCACCGGTGAAGCAAGTATCCGCCTCCAGAGCCAGCAGAATTTCTGCGTGGAACTCTGCCCACTGGTTTGGCGTCATCTGACGCAGGTTTACGGGCCGTGCTTCGCTGACCGCATCAAAGAACGCTTCATAGTCTTCCGCAAGCGAAGGATCGATTCGTACCAGATCGGCGATCGTCTCCGTGAACTCCTCAAGCGATGCGCGGCCCGTTTCGTCGACAATAGTCGACACAGCCTGTTGAACCACGACCTGCGCATAGATGTCCTCTTCACGCAGCCATTCGACGAAGAACTCGCCAACCGCCTGCGGCAGTAGTGTCTCACTGCCCGAATAATTCAGGACGAATTCATAAAGGGCTTCTCCGGCGCTCTCGCCATAGTTTTGCCCAATAACACCGCCCCCCAGCGCAAAGCCACCAATGATCAGGAATGTAGCAACACCGCCTGTCGCGACACCAGCGACGGCAAGAAGCGCAACAACGCCCGCGCCCACGGCAGACCCCACGGCAGCGCCACCCGCAGCACCTGCAAGCCCGCCAACAGCACCAGACAAAAGCTCTTCTGCTTCGGACTGGCGACCGTCACGCAGCAACACACCCGCGGCATAAACCGTCGCACCAAAGTCATAGATGTCGCCCAACAAACCAAGCTTGGCAAAAGTCGACAGTTTCAGATTGTCGATGACGTTCTTGAAGTCGTTGAATTCATCAACCGTGAACTCCAGCGGAATCGAAAGACCACCCGGTAGCTCGTAAGGAATTGTAATCCGCGTCCCGTTCACGCCTTGCAGCTGATAGTTTCCTGACGTCAGATCACCTAAAGTGTCAATCAGCTGATCTTGCGTGATGCGATCGCCGCGCACAGCATCGACAAGGGCCTGGCTAACGGACTCTAGGCTCTGACCACGGATATTGACGAATTGCTCGACAGGATCGAGGCCGATCAGATCACCTTTAGGAATTCCGTTGATATGCGTAACCGCATCGTTTTCCAAAAGCGCAGGCAGCTCGACATTCAGAAAGATACTGTTGGACCAAACACCTTGGGGGCTGCCACCGATCGCGACCACAACGCGCCCGCTTGCGCCTTCTGCCAAATTGGCCGACGCGGTTTCCCACATGGTATCCATCGAAATACCAGTGGCGGATGCATTCAAGAACTGATCGATCACATCGAAATTGCCGTTCAGGAACAGACCAGCCGGGGAGTAATCGATCATGCCAAAGTCAGCATTCGCAAGACCCAGCGATGGCACATCCGTGCTGATACCCTGATAGAACATAGTGGGACCAGAGCCGGAAGACGCGCTCAGACTGTCGACGTAGCTCAACAAGTCGTCTGGTGAAATGACGCCGACGAGATCAGCACCATCGCTAATGTTCGCCCAGTTGATGTCTTCAATACCCATTACAGCAGGTCCCCGTTACTCAATTCATTCAAGACGCGCTCCGAGAAGCGCATCTGTGGTTGCAGTCCTTTTGGTGTCTCTTGCTGGAGCCGCCAAAGCGCTCCGTTGAGCCCGTTAAAAAGCTCTGGCCAGATTTCCAGCATTTCATCCTGATGCTGCTGTGATCTGAATTTGCCGCGTGCCCCATCCGTATAGTCGGACCAAGTTGGCCCCGCGATCAGGCTTTCGCTATAAACAGCCATCTTCCGACGCTTCGGCATCCCACGGTCGTCTAAGATGATGGTCCCGTCGGAGGCTTTCTCGAGCAGGACAGAATAGTCATGCACCGGCGTACCAATCCCGAAAACAGTCTGGATGAAGATGCCTTTCTCGAGGTCTTTCTCTACCGGTTTTTTAGGGACCGGGCGGCCCTCGATAATCTCATGACAAACAAAGCCAATAGATGTGCCATGATAGTTGAACAGATAACTGCCCGCGTCATCACGACCGCCACCGCCATATTGATGCATCGAAATCTTAGCATCTTCGGTGAGAACGGACTGAACATTTCCTACTTTGGTTTTGTGTTTGACCAGCCAGTATTTCAACCCTGTCCGTGTTGTCAGAAACGGCTCACTTTTGGGCGGCGAGTTGACCTTCGAATACTCAGCCACCGACTAAATCCTTTAACTTAATGGAAAGATCAGAGTTACGCACCTCTTGCGTATCCCAATCCCAAAGGAACTCAGAGTCGTCCACTGGCAGCCCTCGTACTTACCGCAATTCTGCGGCCGTCACTGTCACATCCCGACTCGCTCTTTTGGCGAGTCCTTGTCATTAACTATGATCATTAGGCGACTGACATGCGACCGCTCAAGCACTATTCTGCTGCATCCGCAAAAAACCCGTGAATAGTGTGGTCCGACTACCCAACCACGACCACATCCGTGCCCCATTCGCGGCATTGCACCGCCAGATCGCCCGGCAAGTAGGCATCGGTGAAGAACATGTCGATCTCGCGCAGCGATCCGATGGCCACGGGGGCGGAGCGTTCGAATTTTGAATGATCCGCGACCAGAAAACTCTGCCGCGCGCGGCGCAGGATTGTCTGGCTGACACCCACTTCCTGCATGTCGAAATCCAGAATATCACCTTCGGCATCCAACGCAGAGCACCCGATCACCGCGATATCAAACTTGAACGTTTCGACCGAACGCATGGTTAATGGCCCCACCAGCCCGCCATCGCTTTTGCGCAAGGCGCCTCCGGTCACGATCACTTCGCAATCGGGATTACCGCTGAGAATGTTCGCCACGTTAATATTGTTCGTCATCACCATCAGGTTAGAATGCCCGCGCAAAGCCTGCGCCACCGCTTCAGTGCTGGTGCCGATATTCAGAAAGACTGACGCGTCGTTGGGGATATGCGCCGCACAAGCCCGCGCCACCTTATCCTTGGCGTCCATATTCAGCTGGCGGCGTTCCTCATAACGGATGTTGTCCACGCCCGAAGGCAGCACCGCACCGCCATGCACACGCTCCAGCTTGCCGGCATGTGCCATTTCGGTCAGGTCGCGGCGGATCGTTTGCACGGTCACGTCAAACCGTTCGGCTAGGTCCTCCACCGTAACCTTGCCCTCTTTGCGGGCGATCTCCAAAATGTCCGGGTGCCGGAATGTCTGAGACATGGCGCCGCTCCTCCTTGAGTTCGTTTTTGTTCGATTTGACGATTCCGAACAACCCGATTCGCAGCCTCCGGAGCTATTCGTAGCAGATTTCTGAGAATTTACCCGCGATTCAAAGCGCTTTGGGTTCGGTTTATGGATCGAACATTCGACAAAAGAACCGAAACGAACACTTCCCTGTTGACGGCGCGACCCAAGACTGTTTCCCTCAACGCCGCACACCACATCTGGGAGGAGGGGTTTGTGCCCGATGCAACCGTGACATCACCTGTCGATCTGTTCGTCATTGGCGGCGGCATCAATGGATGCGGTATCGCCCGTGATGCTGCCGGTCGCGGTCTGTCCGTCGCATTGGCTGAGATGAACGATCTCGCCTCCGCCACATCCTCCGCCTCAACCAAGCTTTTTCACGGTGGCCTGCGCTATCTGGAATACTTCGAGGTCCGTCTTGTCCGCGAAGCCCTGATCGAACGCGAAGTTCTGCTGCGCGCCATGCCGCATATCTCGTGGCCGATGCGCTTTGTGCTACCCTATCACAAGGACATGCGGTTCGAGGGCGAAACGCCCACCTCCAACGTCCTAAAATACGTGATGCCCTGGATGAAGGGACGCCGCCCCGCGTGGCTGATCCGCCTAGGTCTCTTCATGTATGACAATCTGGGCGGCCGCAAAATCCTGCCCGCGACTTCCACCGTTAACCTTAACGCCGATCCCGCTGGCCTGCCCCTTCAGGACCGTTTCCAGAAAGCATTCGAGTATTCCGACTGCTGGATCGAAGATTCCCGCCTTGTCGTTCTCAACGCCCGCGACGCCGAAGCCCGCGGGGCCGAGATCAACACCCGCACCAAGGTTCTATCCGCCGAACGCGAAAACGATCTGTGGAAAGTCACTCTTCAAAACGATCATGGCACGCGCATCGTTTACGCTCGTATGCTCGTCAACGCCGGCGGCCCATGGGTCGAAGATATCATCCGCAACACCGCCCGCATCAACAGCGCCGAAGGGGTCCGTCTTGTGCGCGGCTCCCATATCGTGACACGCAAACTCTTCGATCACGACAAGTGCTATTTCTTCCAGGGCGAGGATGGCCGCATCATTTTCGCAATTCCCTATGAGACGGATTTTACCCTGATCGGCACCACCGATGCCGACCATCCCGATCCATCCCTCAAGCCCGAATGCACGCCTGCGGAAAACGCCTATCTGCGCAATTTTGCGTCGAAATACTTCAAACAGCCCGTCACCGAGGACGACGTCGTCTGGACCTATTCCGGCGTCCGCCCGCTTTATGATGACGGGGCCAGCAGCGCCACCGCCGCCACCCGCGACTACGTTCTCAAGGTCGATCAAACCGGCGGCGCGCCTTTGCTCAATGTCTTTGGTGGCAAGATCACGACCTACCGCAAGCTGGCCGAACACGCACTTGAAAAGATCGTGCCGTTCTTCCCGAAGGCCACGGGCGCATGGACCGCGGGCGTCTCCCTGCCCGGCGGTGATTTCCCCGTCGATGGCGTGCAGGCCCAAGTCGAAAAGCTGCAATTCACCTGCCCTTTCCTGACCGACCGCTGGGCCCTCCGCCTGATCCGCGCCTACGGCACACAGGCCGCGCAGATCGTACAAAACGCCGCCCGCCCCGAAGACCTTGGCAGCGATTTCGGCGCAACCCTGACCGAGGCCGAAGTCCGATGGCTCATGGTTAACGAATACGCGCAAACCGCCGCCGATATCGTCTGGCGCCGCTCCAAACTGGGCCTTCGGTTAACCAAGACACAGATCGAAACGCTGGACGCCTTCATGGCCGACACCATCCCTCACACCGCTGCGGCAGAATGAAGACCAATGACGCTAGAGCTTAAAAACGTATCCAAGACCGTCGCCGGGCAGACCCATATCTACCCGACCGACCTGACGTTGGAGCCCGCCACGATGAACGTGCTTCTGGGGCCAACCTCTTCGGGAAAAACCTCGCTCATGCGGATCATGGCTGGCCTCGACGTGCCCGCCACCGGCTCGATCCACTGGCAGGGCCAAGACGTCACCGGCATGCGCGTGCAGGACCGCAAGGTCGCGATGGTCTACCAGCAATTCATAAACTACCCGTCGATGAGCGTTTACGACAACATCGCCTCCCCCATGAAACTGCTTGGTAAATCGTCGAATGAAATCGACAACGCCGTCCGCAAAACCGCCGACCTGATGCAATTGACTCCCATGCTCGACCGCAAGCCGCTGGAACTGTCGGGCGGCCAGCAACAACGCTGCGCCCTCGCCCGCGCTTTGGTCAAGGATGCGGGTCTCGTTCTGCTCGACGAACCGCTGGCCAACCTCGATTACAAACTCCGCGAAGAACTGCGCGCCGAGATCCCCAAGATCTTCGCCGAAGCAGGCTCCATCTTCGTCTACGCCACGACCGAACCCGAAGAAGCGCTCCTTCTGGGCGGCAACACCGCCACCCTGTGGGAAGGCCGCGTCACCCAGTTTGGCCCCACGCCTAGCGTTTACCGCACCCCCACCGACGCCACGACCGCGCGCGTGTTTTCCGACCCGCCGATGAACTTCCTCACGGTCCGCAAGGACGGCGGCAAAATCCACTTCGGCGACGGCCAGACGGCTCAAGCCACAGGCACGCTCGCCAACCTTCAAGACGGCACGTATCAGGCCGGATTCCGCCCCAATCACCTTGAACTCGACAAGCCCCAAGGCGATCCGCTCCACTTCGCGACCACCCTCGCCGTGACCGAAATCACCGGGTCCGAGACGTTCATACATCTCGATCATCACGGCGACCGTTGGGTCGGCCTCGTCCACGGCATCCGCAACCTCGAAATCGGGGCAGACCTGCCCGTCTATCTCGACCCGTCCCATGTCTACATCTTCGCAAAAGAGACTGGCGCGCTTGTCGCCCCCGCCTCTTATGCCAGCGCCGCGTAAGGATTTCCGATGGCCAAGATTACCCTCGATAACCTCGCGCACAGCTACTATCCGAACCCCAAGGGTGAGGATGACTTCGCGCTCAAAGAGCTGAACCACGACTGGAACGACGGCGAGGCCTACGCGCTTCTCGGTTCCTCCGGTTGCGGGAAATCGACCCTGCTCAACATCATCTCCGGCCTGCTTGAGCCGTCCCAGGGTCGCATCCTCTTCAACGATGTCGACGTGACCCACGCCCCCACGACCGAACGCAACATCGCGCAAGTTTTCCAGTTTCCCGTCGTCTACGACACCATGACCGTCCGCGATAACCTCGCCTTCCCGCTGCGCAATCGCGGCGCTGATCCGAAATACGTCGCCGAACGCGTCCAGAAAATCGGCGCGATGATCGGGATGGAGGCCGAGCTGGATCGCAAGGCCCGTGGCCTCACCGCCGACGCGAAACAAAAGATCAGCCTTGGCCGCGGCATGGTCCGCGAGGACGTCAACGCGCTCCTCTTCGACGAGCCGCTCACCGTGATCGACCCCCACATGAAGTGGGAGCTGCGCACCCAGCTGAAAGCGCTCCATCACGAATTCGGCCACACGATGATATACGTCACCCACGACCAGACCGAGGCGCTGACCTTCGCCGACAAGGTCGTCGTGATGTATGACGGTCGCGTCGTCCAGATCGGCACGCCGCAGCAACTGTTTGAGACCCCCGAACACACTTTCGTCGGCTATTTCATCGGCTCCCCCGGTATGAACGTGCTGGACGCCGACGTCACCGGCCAGACCGCCCGCGTGGGCGACACGGAAATCCCCCTCGCAGGTGGCTATGATGCGCTCAGCGGCAAAATCCAGATCGGCGTGCGCCCCGAATTTACCTCGCTCACCACCGATCCATCCGGCCTGCCCGTCACGATCCGCCGTATCGAAGACGTGGGCCGCCACAAGATCATCCGCGCCGATCACAACGGCACCGATATCAACGTGATCGCCGATGAAGGCACGCCCATCGACGCTGACGCCACCCGCATCGCCTTCGATCCATCCGGCATCAATGTCTACGCCGATGACTGGCGCGTTGCGCCCTCGTCCAAATCCGTCGGAAAGGCCGCGTGATGAACAAGACCGTTAACCAAAAAGCATGGTTCCTTGTGCTGCCCGTCCTCGTGCTCGTGGCCTTCTCCGCCGTGATCCCGCTGATGACGGTCGTGAACTATTCCGTGCAAGACAGCTTCGGCAATAACGAGTTCTTCTGGGCCGGCCTCGAATGGTTCGACGAACTGCTCCACTCCGAACGGATGTGGGACGCGCTGGGTCGCCAACTGGCCTTCTCCGCCATCATCCTCGCCATCCAGATCCCGCTTGGCATTTTCATCGCCCTCAACATGCCGAAAAAAGGCGTCTGGGTCTCCGTCTGCCTCGTCTTGATGTCCCTGCCGCTGCTGATCCCGTGGAACGTCGTCGGCACCATCTGGCAAATCTTCGGCCGCGTCGATATCGGCCTGCTGGGCTACACGCTCGACGCTCTTGGCATCGACTACAACTACACCCAAGACCCCGTCGCCGCGTGGATCACCGTCATCGTGATGGACGTCTGGCATTGGACCTCGCTCGTGGCCCTTCTGGCCTATGCGGGCCTGCAATCCATCCCCGAAGCCTATTATCAGGCGGCCAAAATCGACCAAGCCAGCCGCTGGAAAGTCTTCCGCTATATCGAGTTGCCCAAGATCACCGGCGTGCTGATGATCGCGATCCTGCTGCGCTTCATGGACAGCTTCATGATCTACACCGAGCCGTTCGTGGTGACGGGCGGAGGCCCGGGTAACGCCACAACCTTCCTGTCCATCGACCTCGTGAAAATGGCCCTCGGACAGTTCGACCTTGGCCCGGCGGCGGCGTTCTCGCTGATGTATTTCTTGGTTATCCTGTTGATTTCATGGGTGTTCTACACTGTCATGGTCAATCTCGACAAAAGGGACGGCGTGTAAAATGACCGACGCAACCGCCACCACATTCACGCCCGCAAAGCGCCGCGCAAAGCCGCTCATCAACAAAAGCGCGGTCGTGATGACGCTCTACCTGCTGTTCCTGTTCCTGCCGATCTACTGGCTCATCAACATGAGCCTGAAGACCAACACGGAGATCCTGAACAGCTTTTCGCTCTGGCCGCGCAACCTCACATTCGAGAACTACCTGACGATCCTCACCGACCCCGCGTGGTACTCGGGCTACATCAATTCGCTGATCTATGTGGTCATCAACACGGTCATCTCGCTGGCCGTCGCACTCCCCGCCGCCTATGCGTTCAGCCGCTACAGCTTCATGGGCGACAAGCACCTGTTCTTCTGGCTCCTCACCAACCGCATGGCCCCGCCCGCGGTCTTTGCGCTGCCGTTCTTCCAGCTTTATTCAAGCGTCGGCCTCTTCGACACGCACATCGCCGTGGCCCTTGCGCACTGCCTCTTCAACGTGCCCCTCGCGGTCTGGATCCTCGAAGGCTTCATGCGCGGCGTCCCAAAGGAAATCGACGAAACCGCCTATCTCGACGGCTACTCTTTCCCCCGCTTCTTCACGCGCATCTTCATGCCGCTCATCGCAAGCGGAATCGGCGTGGCCGCGTTCTTCTGCTTCATGTTCTCATGGGTCGAACTGCTGCTCTCCCGCACGCTGACATCGGTTGATGCCAAGCCCATCGCCGCCACGATGACCCGCACCCAAGGGGCAGCTGGCATCGACTGGGGCGTGCTCGCCGCGGCCGGTGTATTAACCATCGTGCCGGGCGCTTTGGTGATCTATTTCGTCCGCAACTACATCGCCAAGGGCTTCGCCCTGGGGAGGGTGTGATGGGAAATAAGGTCACCAAAGAACAGTTCGACGAGGCAATCACAATGCTTGGCGGAGGCACGGCTAAATCGGAAGTCGGGCTGCAGTTTGGTTCGTTCGCCAGAGGTCTCTGGAATGCGTCAATCGCAATCGATGACGTGGCCGAAAGCCATGCCGACGAAGGCCGCTATAGCGAAGCGCATTCACTTTCTGCGGTAGCAGAGGAAAGACGCAAAATTGCACTCGAGATTGCAGAATTTGTTGCAAGAGAGGAACTTTAAGATGGAATGGATGGCCTGGACCCTGCCCACCGCAATCTTCTTCGGCTGCATTGCGGCACTGCTTATCACCTTCACGATCCTCGCGATCAAATACCCCGAGACCCCGCGTGTCGGCATCCTGCGCATTGAGACCACGCGCGGGGATCGCCTCTTCATCACGCTTCTTGGCTCTGCCTTCATCAACATCGCGTGGCTCGGCATCGTGGGCGATCACCAACCCTACGCCCTGCTTGTCTGCTTGGCCTACGCCGCAGCGGTCTTCCGCTGGGTCTGACATTACCTCGTGACGCCGCAAGGCAAGCAGTGTCACGATCAAATACGAAAACCGGTTCAAATGGGAGGAAACACATGAACCTTAATCTCAAATCAACCACCGCTCTGGCGGCAGCCCTCACGCTGCTTTCCGGTCCGGCCTTCGCCGATATGGAGGCCGCACAGGCCTTCCTTGACGCAGAAATCGGAGACCTCTCGGTCCTCGACCGCGCCGCCCAAGAAGCCGAGATGCAGTTCTTCATCGACGCTGCCCAGCCCTTCCAGGGCATGGAAATCAGCGTCGTGTCGGAAACCATCGCGACCCACGAATACGAAGCGCAGGTGCTGGCCCCCGCCTTCTCAGCCATCACCGGCATTCAGGTCACCCACGATCTGATCGGCGAAGGCGACGTGGTCGAGCGTCTGCAAACCCAAATGCAGTCGGGCGAAAATATCTATGACGCCTATGTCAACGATTCCGACCTGATCGGCACCCACTGGCGCTACCAGCAGGTCCGCAACTTGACCGACTGGATGGCGAACGAGGGCGCGGATTTCACCCTGCCGACGCTGGATCTGGACGATTTCATCGGCCTCAGCTTCACGACCGGTCCCGATGGCAAGCTCTACCAGATGCCGACCCAGCAATTCGCGAACCTCTACTGGTTCCGCTACGATTGGTTCAACGACGAGAAGAACAAAGCCGACTTCCAGGAAGCCTATGGCTACGAGCTTGGCGTCCCGGTGAACTGGTCCGCTTACGAGGACATCGCCGAATTCTTCACCGGTCGTGACCTCAGCCACCTCGGTGTCGAAGGCGAAGTCTTTGGCAACATGGACTACGGCAAGAAAGACCCCTCGCTCGGCTGGCGTTACACCGATGCGTGGATGTCCATGGCTGGCATGGGCGACGTGGGTGAGCCGAACGGCCTGCCCGTCGACGAATGGGGTATCCGCGTGAACGAGAACTCGCAGCCCGTCGGTTCCTGTGTCGCGCGTGGCGGTGCAACGAACTCTCCCGCCGCTGTCTACGCGGTGAGGAAAGCCATCGAATGGCTGGAGAAGTACTCGCCCCCAGCCGCTGCCGGTATGACCTTCTCCGAAGCAGGCCCAATTCCTGCCCAGGGTAACGTCGCGCAGCAGATGTTCTGGTATACCGCCTTCACCGCCGCCACGGTCGAGCCCGGCCTGCCCGTGATGAACGAGGACGGCACGCCCAAGTGGCGCATGGCCCCCTCGCCCCACGGCGTTTACTGGGAAGAAGGCACCAAGATCGGCTATCAGGACGCCGGTTCGTGGACCCTGATGGAGTCGACCCCGGTCGACCGCGCCCAGGCCGCATGGCTTTATGCGCAGTTCGTCACGTCCAAGACGGTGGATCTGAAAAAGTCCGACGTGGGCCTCACCTTCATCCGCGAGTCCACGATCAACTCGGACCACTTCACCGAGCGTGCAGACAAGCTGGGTGGCCTGATCGAGTTCTACCGCTCGCCAGCCCGTGTCCAGTGGTCGCCCACAGGCACGAACGTGCCTGACTATCCGCGTCTGGCGCAGCTGTGGTGGCAGAACATCGGTGATGCGATGTCCGGTGCGAAGACCCCTCAGGAAGCCCTCGACGCGCTTTGCGAAGCCCAGGAGTCGGTTCTTGAGCGTCTTGAGCGCGCAGGTGTTCAGGGTGATCTGGGTCCTGTCATGAACGAGGAACAGGACCCCGAATACTGGCTCTCGCAGCCTGGTTCTCCGAAGCCCAAGCTGGAGAACGAGGACGAAGAGCCGATCACCATCGCCTATGATGAGCTGATCCAGTCCTGGCAGAACTAAGGGATTTCTCCCGACGGTGGGGGCGGCAACGCCCCTGCCGTTTTTCGTTTTTTCCGATCAGATGCACTCCGCCCCTTCTGGAGTTGCCCGGCCCCGCCGGGCCGCGCCCAACCCTCCCCCCGGGAGGGCGCATATTTGACCGCCCGCACCGAACCAATGTTCTTCTCACACTCAAGTCACCACCCAGAATGACCCTCGCAAACGCCCACCCAGGCTCGGGCGCGTCCCTACCGTCTCACTCCAAAAACCCACGTCCTTGGGCTTGACCCGAGGACCTCCTCACCAAACACTCGCGCCCACCAGAAGACCATAAAGGCCCCACCGCCATGACCCACATCCTCGCCATCGACCAAGGCACCACCTCCAGCCGCGCGATCCTCTTTGATGCGGACATGAAGATCACCGCCACCGCGCAAGAAGAATTCCCCCAGCATTTCCCGCAATCCGGCTGGGTCGAACATGACCCGAACGATCTGTGGTCCTCCACCGCCGGCACCTGCCGCTCCGTCATCGAAAAAGCCGGCCTCAAGCCCGCCGACATCACCGCCATCGGCATCACCAACCAGCGTGAAACCACCGTTGTCTGGGACCGCAACACCGGCAAACCCGTCCACAACGCCATCGTCTGGCAGGACCGCCGCACCGCCGATTTCTGCCGCGAACTGCGCGAGGCAGGCCATGAGCAAATGTTCACCGACCGCACCGGCCTCCTGCTCGACCCGTATTTCAGCGCCACCAAACTCAAATGGATCCTCGACAATGTAGACGGTGCCCGCGCCAAAGCCGAAGCCGGGGACCTCCTTTTCGGCACCGTCGACAGTTTCCTCATCTGGAAGCTCACAGGCGGCAAATCCCATGTCACCGACGCCACCAACGCCGCCCGCACCCTGCTTTACGACATCCGCAAAGGTCGCTGGTCCACGACCATCGCCAAGATGTTCGACATCCCCATGCAGATGCTCCCCGAAGTCAAAGATTGCGCCGCCGATTTCGGCACCACCCGCGCTGATCTCTTCGGTCGCGAAATCCCGATCCTCGGCGTCGCGGGCGATCAGCAAGCCGCCACCGTTGGCCAAGCCTGTTTCCAACCCGGCATGCTCAAATCCACCTACGGCACCGGCTGCTTTGCCCTGATGAACACCGGCGACACGCCCGTGACCAGCCAAAACCGCCTGCTCACCACCATCGCCTACCAGTTCGATGGCAAGCCCACCTACGCCCTCGAAGGCTCCATCTTTATCGCCGGAGCCGTCGTCCAATGGCTGCGCGACGGCCTCAAAATCATCCGCGAGGCCAAGGAAACCCAGCCTCTCGCCGAAAAAGCCGATGACAGCCAAGACGTCATCCTCGTCCCCGCCTTCACCGGCCTCGGCGCGCCCTATTGGGACGCCGACTGCCGCGGCGCGATCTACGGCCTCACCCGCAATTCCGGCCCCGAAGAATTCGCCCGCGCCGCCCTGCAATCGGTCGGCTACCAGACCCGAGACCTCCTCGAAGCCATGCACGCCGACTGGACCCCCGACGGCGGCGATCAGACCCTGCGCGTCGATGGCGGGATGAGCGCATCCGACTGGGCGATGCAGTTCCTGTCGGACATCATCGGCGCCCCCGTCGACCGTCCCGAGGTGTTGGAGACGACTGCGCTCGGCGCCGCATGGCTCGCCGGTCAGCGCGCGGGCGTCTACCCGAACATGGAGGACTTCGCCGCCACATGGGCGCTTGAGCGCCAGTTCACACCAGATATGTCCGAAGACACCCGCGCCACCAAATACAACGGCTGGAAAAAAGCCGTCGCCGCGACGCTCAGCGTATGAAGCCCTACCAACTTCAAACCCCGCGCAAGATCATCTTCGGGCGCGGGGCCAGCGCCGACGCCTCCAAGCACATCACAGCCCACGGCACCCAAATCGCCCTGATCCACGGCGCGTCCCAAAAGCGCGCCGGGTGGCTCATCGACGCCCTCCACACCGCAGGCGCGCACGTCCACCCCCTCCCCTGCCCGTCCGAGCCAACACTCCCGATGCTCGAAGACGCCCTCACCGCCCTCCGCCCCAAAAACATCGACGCGGTAGTGGGTCTCGGCGGCGGAGCCCCCCTCGATCTCGCCAAAGCCCTCGCCGCCCTGCTCCCCACCAAAGCAAACCCGCTCGACCACCTCGAAGTCGTGGGCAGCGGCCTCCCTCTCACCACAAATCCCCTCCCCTTCATCGCGCTCCCCACCACCTCCGGCACCGGCGCGGAAGCTACCAAAAACGCCGTCATCGGCGTCCCTGAGCACGCCCGCAAAGTCTCCCTGCGCGACGACCGCATGCTCGCCACCCTTGCCCTCGTCGACCCCGCGCTCACAGACGGGTGCCCCAAGGCCATCACCCTCGCCTCCGGCCTCGACGCCATCACCCAAGTGATCGAGCCATACATCTCCGCCAAAGCCACACACCTCACCGACGCGCTCTGCAAACCCGCGATCCCCCTCGGCCTCGACGCTCTCAAAACGCTGATGACCCGCGAAGACCAAAACGCCCGCGACACCCTCGCCCATGTCGCCCTCACCTCCGGCATCGCCCTGGCCAATTCCGGCCTCGGCGCCGTCCACGGCCTCGCCGGCGTCATCGGCGGCCTCACCCCCGCCCCCCACGGCGCGGTCTGCGGAGCACTCCTCGCCCCAGTGCTCAAAACCAACGCCGAAGCGCTCCCCGACAACCCCAAAATCGCTGAGGTCCAAAAGCTCATCGCCACCACCCTCGGCGACCTACCTACTTTCACCCAAACCCACGGCCTACCCACGCTCGAACAAATGAGCGTCGCCCCCAGCGATCACGCAAAAATCGCCCAAGCCGCCGCTGCGTCATCGTCGATGAAAGGCAACCCAACTGCGCTCTCCGAGGCCCAACTCATCGCCTGCCTCACCGCCGCCTAACCCCGCATTAACCTTAACTCGCCCCTACCCTAGTAATCCTTTACCAACACAACCCCATTAACCTTAACGCGCGCCCAAGCATCTTTCGCTTTTCCCAAATATCCAAATCCAGCACCGGCCACCCGGACCAAAACCGCGTAAATCAAATGCCGCGTCTCCCCAAACGCGTCCCAAATCTTTTATCGACATAACCCCAATGCGGGCCGCCGCGCCTATTCCGCCGCCCGCTGCGCCCCATCGACAAACTGCAACCGCACCCGCGTCCCGGCCCCGTCGCTTTCCAGCTCAAGCTCTGCGCCAATCGCCTGCGCCCGCCGCTTCATGCCCAAAAGCCCATGCCCGATCTGGCCCACGCTCGCCTGCTCCATTCGGTCAAACCCCGAGCCGTTATCCGAAATCTCGATCCGCGCTTCATCCGCATAAACCGTGATCGTGTCCGCCCCCGCATGCTTGATCACATTCGTGATCGCCTCCTGCACGATCCGCGCCACATGCAGGTTCTGAGAAGGCCCCTTCACCGGCAGGTCCGGCTCACCATGAATTTGCCAGTCAAACTCCAGACCATGTTCGGCCAAAAGTCCCTCCAGCCGCGTGCGCAGCATGCCCAAAAGCGTCGTCAGACTGTCCGTCGTCTCCATACTGTCCAGCATCAGCGCCAGATCGCGCAACGCATCCTCCAGCGCACGCACCAGCGTCTCATCCTGCAGGTCATTGTTGCGGATATAGGCCAGCGTCGACACCAGATGCCCACCGATCCCGTCATGCAAGTCCAGCATGATCCGATCCCGCTCCCGCGAGATCGCCTGCCGTTTCTCGACCTCCGCAAGCCGGGCAAAACTGTCCTCCAGTTCCCGCGATTTGGCCGCGATCTGATCGCTTTGCTCTGCCGTCACCGCCTCCAACCCGCGCAAGCTGGCAACCAGTTGCGACACAATCAGCCACAGGCAGGCAAACGCCATGATGATCGGCATGATGTGGAACAGATGCAGGCTGCGCGAGGGCGTATTAACGCCCATCATCCAGACCTCGAAACACCCCAGCGCGACGGATGGCGCAAGACAAAGGGCGAGCACCGAGAAATCAAACCAGTTCAGCGCCGCCCGGTTTCGCCACAGCACACCCAGCACCGCGACCGCCGGGAAGACCGTCAGAACATTGACGCTCGCCACCAGCGCAAAACTGAAGCCTGGCGGGCTCAGCAGTATGACGATCACGCCGCCCACCAGCACGACAAAATGCACCCGTTCAGCCAGTGATGGCGGCTGGCCCAGGAAACTGCTGATGAATTTCAGCACTAAAAGCACATAAAGCGAGGCCGACAACGCCCAGGTCGTCGTCCAAATGCGGTAGCTGCCAAAAGACAGGCCGAACGCATAATGGATCAGGAACGTCACCGCCGCGAGGCAGGACAGGCCCAGCCACAGATATCCCAGCTCGGCCCGCCGACTTTGCCAGATCAGCAACAGTGCTCCGCTTAAAAGCAGCATCAATCCGAAGGCAAATCGCGCCAGCCCCGGCCCTGCGAACCAACGCGCGTTGTAATGCGGCTTCAACACGGTTTGCGGTCCAAGAAAGAGCGGTCGAAGATCAACCGCTTCGGCCTTGGGCCCGTAAAGCGTCAGCGCCACCTGATTGTCCCCGGCTTGCAAAAGGGTAGACGGCACCGACACCAAAAGCGGCGTGTTCCACAGCCGTCGCGGCAGCGTGTTTTGGCGCACCTGCGTGCCATTTACCCAGATGTCCAGATTGTCCGAAAACTTCGGCAGATAGAGCGCGAAAAGCGTCTCCGGCGCGGCCTCCAAAGGCACATCGAACACGAAATGCAGCGTCTCCAGCGCATCATCGAAAGCGCGAGGCGAGAAATAAGGCAGCGCCACCGGGCGGGTTTCCGAACACGCTGCCTGCGCGCATAGCTGACCGCTGGTTAGCATTTGCGCGCCCTCAATCGGCACGATCCGTCCCAGATTAAGCGCGTAAACCGCCCCTATCAGCAACGCCACAGACATCAACAGCGCAAGCCCGCCACGCAGCGCCTGCGCGTTCACAACACGCCGATCTTTGTCGCGCGCATCACCGCTTCCATGTTCGTGCCGACCTCCAGCTTGCGGTAGATGCTTGTGATGTGATTGCCTACCGTGCCCGCGCTGATCCCCAGCTGAGCACCAATCTCATGCCGCTTATAGCCCCGCGCCACAGCGCGCAAAATCTCGGTCTCCCGGTCGGTCAACTGGCTTTCGACGGCCTCTGGTTTGGGCTCCACACCGGTGTTCAGCACGGCAAGCAAATGTCGCGCGATCGCCGGGCTGATGGGGCTGCCACCCGCCAGAACCGCCAGAATATCGTCGCCAATCTGGCGCAGCGCGCCGCTTTTCAGAATGTAGCCCTTGGCCCCGGCCTGCAGCGCCTCGAACACGCGGGATTCGTCGCCAAAGATCGACACGACCAGCGCATCGACCGTCCAATCGGCCTTGGCACAAGCCGCCACCGCCTCGATGCCAGAGCCATCGGGCAAGCCGATATCGACCAGCACAATGCGCGGGCGCAGATCGTAAAGAAGGTTAATCCCCTGATCCAAAGTGGTCGCCACACCCGCGACCGTGACACCGTCGGTGGCAACAACCGCCTCGGTCAGGCGCGCCGCTATATCGGCACGATCCTCGATGATCAGAACGGTCTCGTCCGGACCATCGCGAAGATCTCTATCAGCATCCATGTGCATCATCCTAGCATAGGCGCTCAAAACGACATCGCAAAGCCTGCGCTGACGCTTGAGCCGAACTGATCGGTGCCGGATTGAAGCTGTCCCTGCACCGCGACAAATGTCTCGAAATTACCCCGTGCGGGGCGGTGGGTCAGACGCAGACCAACCGCGGCAAACACCGTGTCATCCGTGTCCTCGATCATCTCGAACGCGCTGCCGGGAATATTGGCCAGCTCCGCGCTGTAGCGGTTGCTTTGATCCAGGTTGAAATGCACCGCCCCGCTCATATCCAGCGTCAGCGCGCCGCCCCCGTCCATCGCAAAGACGCGGCGCGCGTCCAGAGCGGCGACCAGATCAAGGCTGTGATGCTCCTGCGCGTCCACGCTCAGGTTCAGATCGCCTGCGCCACTTTCCTCGAACGCCTCTGTGGTGACGCGGAAATACTCCAGCCCCAGTTGCGGAGACAGGGCAAAGCCGCCCAGCTGTCCCGCCTCGACGCCCAAGCGCAGATGCGCACTTTGATGCGTGCCGTTATAGCGGGCCGAGGCGCTTTCCCGCGTCGTGCCAAAAGCGATCCCGCGGGTCACGTCATAGCTGTCCCAGCCAAAGCTCAGCCCCCCTTCGACATAAAGCCGTTCGGCAAAGCCATGGCGCAGACCAAAGCCCAGAAGCGTGCTCTCGCCCCGCAATTCCGAGCGGCTCTGATCGGCATCCGCATCAAACGCACTAAGTCCGGCATAGCCCCAAAACGTGGTGGCCCCGCCGCCCAGATCGGTCTCGAACCCGACCCGCACATCGCGCGAACGCCCGCCGTAGAACTGGCCTGTATCGCCCGCAAAGCGCGCGCGATCATACGTCAGACGCCCATCCGCCCAGAAAGACAGCCCCGTGCTCTTTGCACCTTTCGCCCGCCGACCGGTCTGTGCAATCGCCTGCGATCCGCCGCCGCGCGTCTGCGCAGCCCGCGCCCGCATCGCACCCATCTGATGGACACGCGCCATGTCATGGACTTCCGGCATCAACTGCCCAAGTGCGGCATCCTTGGCGATATCGCCCACCAGCCCCTCGTCAATATCCGTCAAAACCGCATCCAGTTGAGGCGTCACAAGAGGCAAATTATCCAACATCCGGCCAAACCGCTTGCGATCGGGATGAATGCCGTAGCCTTCGAAATTCGCCAGGCTGACACTGCTCAGATCGAACGCCTCGATGCTCGCGTAGGCATAGTCCTTGAACCGGAAGGTGAACGTGCCATCGCCGGGACGTATTTTCTGAAACGCCGCCAACTCCCGTGGCAATACCCGCTTGAACTCCAGCTTGATGGTGTCTGCACGGTCCTGCCCGTTGCCCGCCAAAACACCCGTCACGCGCGCGTCATTGCGCAGCACGAACGTGTCGTCACCGCTGCCGCCCTGCACGGCACCAAGGGTCTGCGAGCGCTTCCCGAACAGCGCATGGTTCTTGCCGCTGGTGAAGCGGATCGCGGTGCCGCCCGTTCCTTCGATCCGACCCAAATTCTCGACCCGGTTACCCGTGCCAGCGCCAAAGGAAACACCCGTTGTCCCCACAATATTGCCCGTCTGCGAATTGAAAACCGCATTGTCTCGCACGACACCCACAGTGTTCCCCGCACCACCCTCAAAGGCCACCGCGATACCGCCCGCCTCGATCCGGCCCGCGTTCCGCACCGTGTTGCGGGTCACATCCCCGCCCGCGCCAACAGACGAAGACCCCGTAAGGTTGAACCGCGCGCCTGGCAAACCGCCACTGTTGCGGGAACTGGTACTCGGGCTGCCCCGCAAACCCCCACGAGATATGGTTGAAGGGGCTATGCCAGCCGCACCCGCATCACCTACCGCGCCACCCCCGCCACCGATAAAAGAAACACCGTCACCCAAAACCGAAATCTGTCCGGTATTGACGACCAGGTTGTCCTGAACAGATCCACCCTGCCCACCGCTGCCAGTTGCAAAAACCGTCCAAATGGCGCCGTTGTTGCCACCGACGCCTCCTCTGCTACCAGCCTGGTCGTTTCCATCGGAACCCGCGTCTCCGGCGTCCCCATCGGACGCACATCGCGTGAAAGCCGCCGGGGGAATGCCAATGACAACACATCCCCCCTCGCCGCCTTCCCCGCCAGCGCCACCCGCGCCGCCCTGTCCGCCATTGCCGCCGTCGCCACCATCGCCACCAAGGCCAGCCCGACCACTGTCACCCGCATTCCCGCCGCGCCCTCCGGCACCCGCGACGATGCGAATACCGTCACGGATGGCGCGGATCGTCCCTGAATTTGTCAGACGCGCCCCTGCAACAGAGCCACCGGACCCCGCAGAACCGCCAGTTCCACCGATACCGCCATCCCCTGCATGGCCACCACGTCTGCCTAGGCCACCCAATCCACCATCGGCCCCATCGCCGCCATTGCCCCCGTCATATCCCGCAATCGGGTCAAGCCCGCTCACGCCGCCATCCTGCCCATCCCCGCCGTCACCACCATCGCCCCCATTGGAGCCATGAAGACCGTCACTTCCTCGCCCGCCTTTGCCACCGTCACCGCCATCCCTACCGCGGCCACCGTCGCCACCCTGACCACCCTGCAGCAAGATACCGTCAGCGCCTGCTATCCCAGAGACCGTCAGACGCCCCGCGTTGACAACGCGCGCATCCAAAAGATCGCCACCACTACTGCCAAGCCCCCCCGCCCCGGCAGTGCCCCCATTGCCACCAGCCGGTCCGTCAGCAAATGGGTTTGAGACGTTGACGATATTGCCAAACAAACCACCGCGTCCTCTTACACCGCATCTCAAAACGTTGTTGCGCGTGGGACAAGGCCTGTTCGACCCCGTTTGATCTGCCGCATCAGCGCCATCCAGCACATTCGGCTGGCCCGGCGTCACCCCGCGAATGGCGCCATCGGCGGCATCACCGCCATCACCGCTATCCCCCCCACGACCGCCCGCGCCACCGTCCCCGCTGCGCAAGGCAATCGCCGTGTCCCGCGAGGTGATCGCAGCCCGGTTTTCGACAACGATATCCCGCAAAGCGCCCCCGACGCCGCCGGTCCCACCGGTTTGACCCGCACCACCAGCCTGGCCACCTGCCCCTTGCAGCCCATCATTATTGAAACTTCCCGGCAGATTGGTGCGCAGCAGATCTCTCCAATCGGCAAGATCAGCGACGCTGCCGCCATCACCACCATCACCACCGCGCCCGCCCGTGCCGCCTGAGCCCGCCGTGATATGCACCCCGCCCTTGGGGGCCTCAAGCGCCCCCCGGATCAGAACGCTCTGGCCAGTCACGTCACCGCCATCACCAGCGTTTCCGGTATTCGTGCCATCCAGACCGACCGTTGCTTGGACGAAAGCACGCGTCGGCGCGGTCGCTCGGACACCGATCGTCGTGCCAGTGACACCGTTCGATCCTGCCGTCCCGGCAAGACCCGTTCCACCGGCCCCGCCGTTCAGCAAATAGCCAAAATCGCTCACCCGCGCGGGTGAGCTGAGCACGAAAGACGCAGGGGGAAGCGATTGTCCGGCCAGTCCCGGAGCGCCCGGGGCTGCGATCTGGCGCACCACATCATCCGCGCTGACCGGCAATGCTGCCGCGGTTGAAACGGCGACTGCGAGCGTGACGGAAGTCCCTCGCATCGGTAACTCCGAGATGCGCGCGCCGCTCCGCAAGGCAACGTCGTTGCAAGATTGCTTCACCGTCTGACCCCAATATTCCCACGACAAGGCGTTTGACCTTCCCATGCGCAAATTATTGAGGCGCGCGCGTCGCCAGTATGTGTGGATTCACACATTGGGAACAATTTTCGACAAGAAAGAGCTTGTTTTAGAGAAGGAACGCAGCCCTGCGGGTGCGGCTCGACACTGCTGTGCGCAGGCTAATACATCCGCACAGATCCAAGTCCCCTCGGGTCAAAGGCCAACCCATCGTCAGGCCTCCGCACTGTCAAACCGCACCGATCCGACATCCGATCAATGCTGTATTTCAATAACCACTCACGAGAAGTAATCCCTTCCCGAGGCTCACCCTACGTCAGGCCCCGCACCCCCGATATGTGTGGATTCACATGGTCCAAGAAGAGGCCCGGAATTTCTGGCCCGCGCGCAGGTCGTCCCACGTCACCCCGCTTCAAACGCCTCACTTATGTAAGGGGATTGCGCCGCCTGACGGCGTCGCCACGCCGGTGGCTGCGCGCCCGGCTGCTACTCGTCTCATGCGCCGTCGCTCTGATATAATTCGCTCACGTGTCTTGGGTGCAGCCTGCCTGCACATTGATCCTCAAAGACCCCAACCACCAAACGCCACAGCTCTCGGAAATTTACCCACACAAACCTGATGCCTTCCTGCAGCCCAATGCCTTCCTGCAGATCCAAAGAAAACCTGCTCCACGAAGAACAGCGCAAAGCCCTGTCGCCCCTCACGTCCAGATGAAATTCACGCTCCCATCCGGCAAAACCCGCGCGGCGGAGAGCATTCCGCTGACATATGCGCCCGTATCGAGAGAGATTCGGCTCTGCTCAAACCGGGGGGAGGGCATCGCAGTATGCCCATGCGCGACCCACAAACCATCCTGCCGCGGCCTGTCGAAAAACTCGGGATGGCCCCACAAAAGCGTGTGGCGCGACTGCTCTTTCAAGGGCGTCCCCGGATCAGCCGCGGCATGCACGCAGACCAGCGACCCGCTTTTCCACATCTTCGGCAAGCGGTGCATCCACGCCTCCAGCCCGTCCGGCATCACCGCGCGCAACCCGTCTGCGACCGCCTCCAGCGCAGGCAATGGCGAGGTTTCCGTGACCCCGCCCAAGCCGAAACTGGCCAGCGTTTGCAAACCGCCATGCCGCAACCAGCGGGCGCGGCGGCGATCAGGTTGCTGCAAAAACTCCAGCATCATCCGCTCGTGATTGCCCATCAGGCAGATAAACCGCGCCGGTTGCGCCACGTTAAGCGCGCGCATGCGCATCAGAACGGCTTTGCTATCCTCGCCGCGATCAATGTAGTCGCCCACGCAGACCAGCACCGGCGCGCCCACTTCGTGGCTGCCGATATCCAGATCAATCCGCGCCAGCAGATCCTCGAACAGATCGAGCCGCCCGTGAATATCGCCAATCACATAGACCGGCATCCGGGGCTGCGGCAGGCCAAGATCGGTCTGCTCTGCTTCGGGCAGTCTGAGCGCTTCCACATGCGCGTCCGGCGCGCCCATCATCCGTTTCAGCAATCCCATGCTCTGGCCTCTTTCTCAAAGGGGGTCTCCAACCCGTTGCAACAGGATTACCGCGAAACGGTTAACAGCTCGCAAACGCCTTCCCCCTTCCGGCGAAACCCGCTAAAGCAGAGCCCAATTCAAGCAGCGCCCCTCAGCTTGGGCAAAGGACGACAAGATGAAAATCGCGATGATCGGTACCGGCTATGTGGGCCTTGTTTCTGGCGTGTGTTTTTCCGATTTCGGACATGACGTGGTCTGCGTCGACAAAGACCCCCGCAAGATCGAGATGCTGGAAGCCGGAGAGGTTCCGATCTACGAGCCGGGCCTTGATGTGCTCATGGCCAAGAACGTCGAAGCGGGCCGCCTGACCTTTACCGGCGACCTCGCAAAAGCCATCGACGGGGCCGATGCCGTGTTCATCGCCGTGGGCACCCCCACGCGTCGCGGGGATGGCCACGCAGACCTGCGGTTTGTCTACGCCGCTGCCGAGGAAATCGCCCAGAAAGCGACCAACCCCTTCGTCGTCGTCACCAAATCGACCGTGCCCGTGGGCACCAATCGGCAGGTTGCCAAGGTTCTGACCGACACCCGCCCAGATCTGGCATTCGAAGTGGCGTCCAACCCCGAATTCCTGCGCGAAGGTGCGGCCATCGACGATTTCATGCGCCCCGACCGCGTTGTCGTCGGTGTGCAATCCGAGGCCGCCGAGAAAGTGATGGGCGACATCTACCGCCCCCTCTTTCTGCGCGATTTTCCCATCGTCTACACCGATCTGGAAAGCGCCGAGATGATCAAATACGCCGCCAACGCGTTTCTGGCGACCAAGATCACCTTTATCAACGAAATCGCCGCCCTGTGTGAGCGGGTGGGCGCCGATGTGAAAACCGTCTCCAAAGGTATCGGGCTGGACGGGCGCATCGGCAACAAGTTCCTGCATGCCGGCCCCGGCTATGGCGGCTCGTGCTTTCCCAAGGACACGCAGGCGCTGGCCCGCATCGGTCAGGATCATTCGATCCCCATGCGCATCACCGAGACCGTGATCGAGGTCAACGAAGAGATCAAACGCCGCATGATCGACAAAATCATCGACATGTGCGACGGCTCGGTGAACGGCAAGACCATCGCCGTGCTGGGCGTGACGTTCAAGCCCAACACCGATGACATGCGCGACGCCCCTGCCCTGACGATTGTGCCCGCGTTGGTCGGCAAAGGCGCCAAGGTGCGCGTCGTGGATCCGCAAGGCCTGCGCGAAGGCGAAGCGCTGCTGCCCGGCGTCACCTGGATCGAGGACACTTATGAGGCCACCGACAAAGCCGACGCGCTGGTGCTGCTGACCGAGTGGAACGAGTTCCGCGCCCTGGATCTGGAACGGATCGCAGGCGCCATGGTCACACCCGTGATGGCTGACCTGCGCAACGTCTATTCCAGTCGCGATGCCTCCGCTGCGGGGTTCACGCAATATGTCTCGATCGGGCGGTCCGACATGGTGCCGCATAGCGACTAAGCTGCGCGCTGACGCGCTTGCGGCCTCCGGCGGGAGTATTTCAGCAAAGATGAAACCCTGAGCACGTCTGCGTGAGGCGGATTGTGCGGGCGGGTTTATGCGGTCATCTTTGGCACACCCCAAGAGGAGCCCATCTATGAACCGCCGCAATTTCTTCGCCGCAGTCACCGCATCCGCCGCCGCCATGGCCATGCCCGCCCGTGGCAAGACCGCTTTCGAGGTCACACGGACCGAAGCGGAATGGAAAGCGATGCTGAGCGACATGGAATATTACGTGATGCGCGAAGAAGGCACGGAACGTGCGTTCTCTAGCCCGCTCGACAAGCAATATGCCGAGGGGGAGTATCATTGCCGTGGCTGTGATTTGCACATTTATCGCTCGGCCGCGAAATATGATAGCCGCACCGGCTGGCCCAGCTTTTACGAAAGTGTCGATGGGGCCATCGGCACCAAGACCGACTTCAAGCTGGTCTACCCGCGCACCGAATGTCATTGCCGCCGCTGCGGATCGCATCTGGGTCACATCTTCAACGACGGCCCGAAACCGACGGGCAAGCGGCACTGTCTAAACGGCGTCAGCCTCGTGTTTAAGCCCGCCTGAGGGCCTCTGGCGCGATTTAGCGCGCCTTACCCCGCAATTAACCTTAACGCGCCTCAGGGCGCGTTTTTTGCGAGAATGCTGCGAAACTTAACATAATCACGAACGGGAAAAGCCCCCTGCCCCACTGCGAAACCGCCTGCACTGTTTCGGTATTATGTTAAGTTTCAGCGCGAAACGTGGGGGTGCTTAAAATAGGTACCCATTTACAGTATATTATAAGATATTGATAAAAAATGATTTTTTCTAAGCTCTTTTAAGGAGGTCAAAAAATGCACCTGCGAAAGGATGGTTTCGCATGCGAAACCAGTAAAGAAAAAGCCCCGCCAAAATGACGGGGCCTCGGGCCGTTTGGTTTCGCATGCGAAACCGTCAACTGGGCTCAAGAAGATGCTTAACGGCGGCCATCACTTCCTCGACCATGAGGACATCGACGACCTTGCCTTCCAGCCGGATCAGATGACTTTTTCCATCATGTTCCCGGCGCATGACGATGCCATTGGCAAGGTGCACTTCGTCAGCCCGTTCCACCCGGGGCCGCGCCGCTTTGACCAGCTTGCGAGCGGGCGCGCGCTCGTCTTGTGTGATCGTGAACGGCTCCAGCAATTCCCACTCAGACTGCGGATCCACCCCCTGCCCTGTTGCCAGCGCCGCGCGCATTTCGCGTGCGAAACCCGACCGCAGTGCGCCGATCAGCTTCAAGCCTTGCCGCTCGTTCAGCGCGGTTGGAAAGACCAGCAAATCGCCCAGCTCTTCATGCAGTTCGGCAAAGCCCCGGATCTTGGATCGCTTCGCTTTTGAGCCTGCGTGGAACAGCTGCGCCACCGCGTCCTCCACGTTCGAGAACGCCGCCGCCTGCACCGCCATCACCGCGATCCGGCCGCGCTCATACTGGCTGAGGTTTGCGCGGATTTCGTTTTCCTCGACCATCGCGACATAGGCGTCCGCCGCGTTGCCAGGCGTCCGTTTGATCGCCCGAATGACCTTGTATTTGGGATCATCCGTTTCCGCCAAAAGCTGGCGAAAGGCCGCCAGACGACGCCACCCGGAAATGAGCCCGTATTTGGCATTCGGCCCGGGCTTGGGCAGCGGATAGACTTCAATCGGCATCCGCAAGCCATGGGCAATAATCGAGTTGCGCAGCTCCTCCATCTCTTCGCTGTCAATCGCCATCCGGTCTCGTGACAGCTCATCTGCGTGGATTTCCACCAGCGGGATTTCCTGCACCAGCAAGCCGTCCGCCACCGCTTTGCGCAGCGCTTCTGCATCGGCCTTGTCGCGCGCGGCCTCTTCGCGGGCTTCAGCGCTTTCGGGCGTGGCTTGCGCCGCCGCATCCGCCGCCACCTGCGCAATCGGCGGCAACGCCCCGAACGCGCTTTTGGTTTCGCGTGCGAAACCCTCTTCGATGTCTTTCAGGCTGTCCTCTGTCGGGACTTCAAGCCGTCTGCGTTTTGCCATCGTCTTGCTCCTTCTGCTCTGCCTCAGCCATCTGACTGTCGCGCCACCACGCGCCAATCAGCAGCTCTTTGAATTCCGCATAGGTCCGGTCAAACGCCTCGCGGCCCCGAACATACGTCTCGCGATTGAAGTCGCGATAATCGGCCTCGTAGATGCCGTTCACCTGCTCGCCTGCTTGGCCCACAAGGGCGGTGTAATCCTGCCGATACGCGTTCATGAAATCACCCAGATAGGCCTGAATGACATTCGCCAGATCGGTCTGTTGCGCCGCATCAAACCGGGTGATCAGCGCGCGCACGACGTCCCATTCAAACTTCATTTCCGGCAGGCCGGCGCGCCGTCGCGCTGCGTTCTCCCCATCCTCAATGGAGGCGAACGTCGAGTAGAGCATATCAAAGAACCGGCCCGTGCTGTCGAACTCAAGAAAAGACGCGCCAAGGGGCACCAGCAAGATATCCGAGGCCGCCAGCGCATTAATCGTCAAATAACCAAGCGCTGGGGGCGTATCGAGCAGGATGATGTCATATTCATCCAGCACATCTTCGTTCCCAAGAAAGCCCGTGAGCGCGTCCCAAAGCGGCCAGTTTCGCTGCGACATGCGCCAGACGGGAACCTGAAACTCCGCCCAATAGAGGTTCAGCTGCGCGCCGATCAGGTCGATATTGGGCCAATGCGTTGGCTGGATCACGTCCTTGGCAGTGACTTGCAACGCTTCGGTCAGGGTCTCGTCCAAGGGCAGGGGCGCTTGGCTTTGCGCCTCCCGTACGCCGTTCTCGCGCTGGACATGCAAGGCATAATCCTTGGCCAGAAGCGGGAAGACGGTGGACCATTCGTCCTCAACCGTGCCGCCCATGATTGAGGTCATGGAGCCTTGGCTGTCGAGGTCGATGACCAGCACACGGTAGCCATCCAAAGCGGCTGACATGGCGAGATGCGCGGCGGTTGAGGTCTTGCCAACGCCGCCTTTGAAGTTGGCAACAGCGACGACTTTCGCAGGCAGGCCATCGGGACGGTAGGGTTTGTATTCCTTGCTCGCCACACCTTCCTCGGCAAAGTGGTTTCGCAGCGAAAGCACCTCTTCCAGCGTAAACCATTTGGCGCCCGCAGCCCCTTCGCCCTGGGGCAGGTCTGGGTTGGCTTTCAGAACCCGGCGCAGATGGGCCGCGTTTACGGGGATCAGGTAGCGGCAAATCTCCCACACGGAGAACTTGCGCAGGCGTTTCTGGCCATCGGGCGAATAGCCCCGCTTGGCCAGATCATCGCGGCCTTTCGCAGCGAAAGCGGCGGCTTTTGCGAATCGGGCGGTGTCGATAGGATCGCCTAACTTGCCCGCTGCCGTTTCCGGGTCGAGGTTGAAATAGGGGGGGACGGGTTGGTCTGTCTTTCTGCTCATCGCGCCTCTCTTTGTGAGATGTTCTAGGTTTTGCCGTGTATAACCCGATCTATCGCACATCTCGCCTTTTGAGGGAATTGCGAAGGCCGATTTTCGCTGCGAAACGGTTGAAAGAGCGTAAAATGACCGTCCAGATCAGAAAAACACGCAGCCTAAACTGTAGAATCTTTAGATTATTTAGAGTCTTTGGGTTTGATAAACTGTTATTAATCAAAGTATTAGACTACTTCTGGGACCTGTTTCCGGTATCGAAAGGACCCGCGCGCAGGCTTAAAGGGACCCATTTTCGGGACCGAAGGAACCCGGCCTCGGGATGACAGGGTCCGATTCGCGGTAGAGTCTATTGGGCGATGTTAGAGACGCATTTCAGACTCCCTTTCGCTTTCAAAATGCTCTTCAAAGCCGGGGAAGGGGAGGGCGCGCGGTGAGTTATCCACAAAGGGGACCCGTTTGCAGGATGAGCTGCGCCCCGTAAAAGGGTGCCTATCACAGACTTGAGCGCGGGTGCCTTTTTGTGCCATCTTACGCACGAGGTGACGCAGAGCACCCGATTCCCAAAAGGGGCGCAGTGAGCATGGGTAAGCAGGATATTCCGACCGAGCGGATGACAGGCGCGTTGCGGCGCAGCTCGGTTAAGAAGAACGTGGCGGCGATCCACGTGTCTGGCAAGCTGTCGCTGCTCCAGCGCAAACTGTCCAACGTGTTGTTGTTGAACGCATATGATGCGCTGACCACGCAGCCGAAACACGCGATTGATGCACGCACGCTCTGCACGATGATCGGGTATAACTCGAACGACATGGAGACGTTGAAAGGCGCGCTGCGCGGGTTGGCGGAGACCGTGGCGGAATGGGACATGCTGGACGAGAAGGGGCGGCAGGAATGGGGCGTCTCGGCGCTGCTGTCTTATGCCAAGCTGAAAGGGGGCGTGTGTGAATACGCCTATTCCCCGGCCTTGGCGGAAAAGCTGCATGATCCCAAGGTGTTCGCGCTGATTAACCTTAATATCCAGCGACGGTTTACCAGCGGGCATGCGCTATCGCTTTACGAGAATTGCTACCGGTTTGTGCGCACGGGCAGCACCGGATGGTGGTCTTTGGAGCTGTTTCGCCGGCTGATGGGGGTCGATGGCAGCGCCTATTATGAGACTTACAAGCATTTGAACGCGAAGATCATCAAACCGGCGGTGGCGGAGGTGAACAAAAGCTCCAACATCCTGATCGAGCCGGAGGTGCGCAAGATGGGGCGCACAGTCACCGAAATCCGGTTTCGGATCAAAGAGAACCCGCAACTG
Organism: Cognatishimia sp. MH4019; assembly: GCF_020177595.1. Classification (GTDB taxonomy): domain Bacteria; phylum Pseudomonadota; class Alphaproteobacteria; order Rhodobacterales; family Rhodobacteraceae; genus JAHTBL01. Next base: position 55,215 of record NZ_JAHTBL010000009.1, read on the forward strand.
GCGATGTTCGACATTGATGACGATGACGGGCTGCGCAAGGGCCGGGTCTATGCGGCGCTGTTGGAGATGGGCGTGTCGGACCGGCTGGCGCGGCAGTGGATTTCGGAGCATGGCGAGGATTATGTGGCGGCCAAGCTGGCCTATCTGCATGCGCAAGATGGGGTCGAGAGCCCGGTGCGCTATCTGACGGCGGCGATCAAGGGCGACTACGCGCAGCCCAAGGCGGCAGAGCCGGATCCGGAGGTCGCGGCAGAGGCCGCGCGCCGGGCAGAGGAGGGGCAGCGCCGCGCCCAGGCGCAGGAGGCCGAGGTGGATGCACGACTGGCGGAACGGGCGCAGCGGGCGGCGCGATTGGCACGGGTGCGCGATGTGGCGCTGGCGCGCAATCCGACGCAGCGCGACAGTGATCGGCGGCTGTTCTTGTCGCAACTCTCTGACCCGCTGGACCGGGAGGAGTTTGCGCGGCTCGGCTGGGCCTCGGCCCTGAATGCCCGTGCGATCTGTGATTTCTGGGAGGATCTTGTGCCGGGTCTTTTCGACGATTTGGCCGCGTAATCGCTGCGGACCGGGCTATTTTCTGACAAATTTCCCGGCTAACACGGCCTCAAAACAAGGGTAACGAGCGTCTGAGGAGAGTGGTTTGAAGGCTTTGGTATTGGGCGGGGACGGCTTTTGCGGCTGGCCCACATCGTTGCATCTGGCCGCCGAAGGCTATGCCGTGACGATCGCGGACAATCTTTCGCGCCGGGCCATTGCCGATGATCTGGGCGCGCCTTCCTTGACGCCGATCCGGTCAATCGAAGATCGCGTGACAGCGGCGCGCAACGTGGGCGACGTGCAGTTCTCGCATCTTGATGTGACTGACCCGGTGGCGCTGAAAGCGCTGTTGGGCACGCTGGAGCCGGACGTTATCGTGCATTTCGCCGAACAACGCTCTGCCCCTTATTCGATGCTGGGCGATGCGCAGCGGCGCTATACGGTCGCCAATAACGTGAACGGCACGAACACGCTTTTTTCAGCGCTGGTCGAGCTGGGGCAGCGGCCCCATGTGGTGCATCTGGGGACGATGGGCGTTTATGGCTATTCGGACGATCTGGGCGAGCTGCAGGAAGGCTATCTGGATGTGCGCGTGGCGCAGACGGGGCGGGATGTGACGATCGGGTATCCGGCCAATCCGGGGTCGATTTATCATCTGACGAAATGCCTCGATCATACATTAATGCAGTTTTATGCAAAAAACTGGCAGTTCCAGATCACCGATCTGCACCAAGGGATTGTCTGGGGGACCGATAGCGAGATTACCAGCTCGGACGAGGCGCTGATCAACCGGTTTGATTATGATGGCGAATACGGCACCGTGTTGAACCGGTTGGTGAGCCAAGCTGCGGTCGGGCATCCGCTGACCGTCTATGGCACAGGCGGGCAGAGCCGGGCGTTCATCCATATCTCGGACACCGCGCGGTGCGTGCATCTGGCCACGGGCGCGCCGCCCGATCCGGGTGCGCAGGTGCAGGTCTTCAATCAGGTGGCCGAAGTGCGCAATGTCGGCGCGTTGGCCCGGATGATTGCAGAGCGGACGGGGGCGGAGGTGTCTTACCTCGACAACCCGCGCAAAGAGGCGGCGGCGAACCAGTTGCGGGTGTCAAACGCGGGGTTGCGGTCGCTTGGATTTGAGCCGCGCACGCTGGAAGACAGCCTGATGGACGAGATCAGCGCGACCGTGGGCCGCTATAAGGACCGGCTGAACCGGGACGTGATTTTCAGCAAGGCCCGCTGGTGATCAATTGTGATAATACCCTTTGGAATCATAGCTTTCATCATGTCCGTAGGCTTTCTGAAGGGTCGGGTTCACCTTTGAAAGCACCATGCCGGTGACGGTAAGCCCCACGGTCTGGAAGCTGCGCAGACCGGCGGCGACCTGACGGCGCGGGGTCTTGTCCCAATGCACCGTATAAAGGATGGCATCGGCGTGCTGACCGATCACACGTGCGTCTGGCACCAGCAGGACAGGCGGCGTATCGATAAGGATCACATCGTAGGATTTGCGCGCCCCGCGCAGCAATCGCCCGAATTGCGGGGTCGAGAAAATGTCGGCAGCGTTGCTGTTGGTTTTGTCGCCAGGCAGGATATCGACGCCCAGTAGGTCAGAGCGCCAGACGGAGTCTTCCAGCCGAGTCTTGCGGGTAAGTGCGGACATCATGCCCGGCACATCCTCCATCTCGAAGTAGGAGCGGAACATGCGGCGGCGGATATCGCCTTCGATGACCAAAACGCGTTTGCCGAGGCTGGCCATATTCTGGGCCATGGCAAGGGCCTGAGTGGTTTTGCCCTCGCCGGGCACGGAACTAGTTAACATGATGATCTGCGGGTTGGTGGGGCCCGCCATGAAGACCGAGGTGCGCAGGTTGCGCACGGCCTCTACCGCGGCGGAAGCGGGCTTGGACGCGATGTATTTGAGCACGGTTTTGCGGTTGCGCGCAGGGACGCGCGGGATCTGGCCAAGCACGGTATAGCCGGTAAACTCCTCAACCTCGTCGGCGGTGCGGAAGGTTTGACGCAAAGCCTCGCGGCGCACGACTTGCATGGCCGAAATCAGGCCCATCAAGAGCGCAGAAAAGACAACGATCAGCACGCCGCGGGGGCGGGCAGGGCCCGGGGGCACCTCTGCCGGGGACAGGATGGTGCTGTCGGCCTGCTGGATGCCTTGCTGAACGCTGGTTTCCTTGAGCCGCGACAGGAAATATTCGTAGATAAGGCTGGAGGCGGTGGCCTCCCTTTGAAGCTGCTCAAGTGTGACCAGATCAAGGGACTGGCGGCTGATTTTCTCGGCCAGATCAACCTCTAGCTGGCGCAGGGTTTCAAGCTGCGCGCGGTCGCGGACATTGCTGCGGCCGGACCGTTTGATGCCGGTTTCGCGGGCGAAGATACGCTCGCGCACTTCCTTGAGTTGCTGGGACAGAAGCTCAAGCGTTTCGGGATTGATCAACTCCATCTCGGCGGCGAAGGTCTTGGCATCGGTCTCGGCCGTTTCCAGTTCGATCTTCAGCTCGGCCACACGGTCGCTGAGCCAGGCTGTCGCCTGTTCAGTCGCGGTGAACTTCAGGTCAATCTGACGCCGAATATAGAGCTTTGACAAGGTGTTAGAGATCAGGGCCGCCTTTTCGGGCGTGCTGGCCTCTGTCGTGAGTTCAAAGACCATACTGTCGGGAATATTGCGCACGGTCAGCGCATCGGACAGCGTATCAAGCGTCGCGGTGCGGCTTTGGCGCACAGGCTCTGCCGGGGGGATGCCAAGCAGCGCCTTGGCCATGGCGAGCCCCTGATCCATCACACCGGGAGGGCGCAATGCAGGGTTAAACTCGATATCGCGATCAAGGTGTAATGTGTCGACCACATCAGCAAGCAAGGCGCGAGACGACAGCACCTCAACCTCGGTATTCACGGCGGTGTTGTCAGTGGGCAGGCCGGGCAGAACGCTGCCCAGATCACCAAGTTTGTCGACCTGCGGTTCCATGACCACCACGGCGGTGGCGCGATAAAGCGGCTGGGCCAGCGTCTGCAGCCAGATCAGCGCCAGAACCGCGCCGAGAAAGGCCGCGGTGCACAGGCGAAACTTGGCCCGCCACAACGCCCGGAGCAGGATGCCCAGATCAAGCACGTCATCCTCGGTCTGCCCGGGTTTGGCAGGCACGGCAAGGCCGGGTGGCAGCGCGGTCATGAAGCGTCCTTTCTTCAAATGCGTTTCATTTTTCTGACGCTACGCCCGAAGTGTGGAGGCTTCCTTAACCGCTATCGCGTTTCATGGGTTCAGCAGCTTGTGAGGGCGAAATGAAACATGAAAACTTTACCGATTGGCCGGATGCGCGCATTGGGCGCCGGCTGGCATTCCATCGCTATGTGACCCGTGGAAAACGGGTGCTGGACATCGCCGGCGTGCTGGCCTTGGCGCCGGTCGCGGTGCCGCTGGTGGCGGTGCTATGGGGGGCTGTGCGGCTGGATGGCGGGCCAGGGTTTTTCGGGCATGACCGGGTTGGGCGGGATGCGACGCAGTTTCGGTGTTGGAAGCTGCGCACGATGTGCATTGACGCGCCTGCGCGGTTGCGCGCGCATTTGAAAAGCGACCCTGCAGCGGCGCGCGAATGGGCGCAGAATTACAAGCTGAAGGATGACCCGCGGGTGACGCGGCTGGGGCGCGTTTTGCGCAAAACCTCGCTGGATGAGGTGCCGCAGCTTTGGAATGTGTTGCGCGGCGAGATGAGCCTTGTCGGCCCGCGCCCGGTGCCAGAGGCCGAGCTAGAGGAATATCGCGGGTTCGAATGGGCGTATCTGATGTGCCGCCCCGGAATTACCGGGATGTGGCAAGTTTCGGGCCGCAACGATGTAAGCTATCGAGAGCGGGTGAAAATGGATGTGGGCTACGTTCTGAACGCCCGGTTAAGCACCGATCTGGCCGTTCTTTGGAAGACCATCGGGGCGGTGTTGAAGCGGACGGGCTGCTAGACGCGTCCGCTTGTGTTGCGCGGGGGGGAGGTCAGTAGACCTTCCCGCTTTGCAGGGCTTTTTCGCCTAAGCCTTGAAGCGCAGCTTTGGGTGCAGCAATGCCGTGAGCCCCGGCAGGATGCCATGCCGATGGGCAAGTGCCGCTGCACAAACACCCGAAAAAACAAGTTGGCAGAGCGCGGTTGTCACGGCCAGCTCGTGGAGCGATTGGCTCGCGGCATAAAGCTGCGCAAGCGCTGTTGTCGGGATCGCGATCCAGATGAGCACGGCGCGGGGACGCTCCATATCGGTCATGGTCATCAGCATGCCGGTCGCGCCAAAAAGGGCAGGGGCGGCCTGGCCGAGGGTCAGCCAGATCAGCACGCTGGCCGCAGCTGCGAAGTGAGCGCCAAAAAGCGGAAGGGCAAGCGGGCCAAGCACGACAAGGCCGGTGGCGGCCCCCCCACCGATCAGGAAAAAACCCAAATTGGTGCGCGCGGCCAGACCGCCGAAGCCGATACGCTGGTGATAGGCGCGCGACAGGGCAGGTGCCAATGCGCTGCGCAGCGCATCGAAAAGCAGGGCGAGCAGCCCTGCCAGACGGCGCGCCACAAGATAAAGCGCGGCTTGCGTGGGGCTGGCCATGAGGGTCAGCACGATGACGTCAAGATGGCCGAGCAGCATCCAGCCCGCTTGGGCCGTGGTCAAAGCGCGCAAACTGGTGCGGTCCGGTCGGCAGGGCAGGGGAGGGGCGCTGAGCGGCCATGCGAGCGGCAAGCACAGCAACACACCTGCAGCATAAATACAGAGTGCGATAGCCAAGGTTAATGGCGCGAATTGTGCGTAAAGCGCGCAGCTAGCAAGTGGGAGCGCGGCGCGCAGCAGACCTTGGCTAAGCAGCGCGGGCACCAACGCGCCTTGGGCGCGGCGGGCAGACGCGAGCAGCCCGAGCAAGGCCAGCAGCAACGGTAGTGCGATGCTCAGGCACAGGGTGATCGGGCTTTGGGGGAGGGTCGCGATTTGGGTGGTTCCAAAGACCGCGCCCAGCAGAAGCGCCAAGGCAAAGCCGCGCAGGGCCAGAGCGGTGAAAGCGCGGGCCATCAGCGATGTCAGCGCGCCTGCCTGGGCGGTGGCCCAGAGGCGGGATCCTTCGCGGAGCAGGAGCTGCGCCCAGCCTGCCGTCAGCAGCCCCGCGAGCAGCCCGGACAGGGCCAGGATGGTCAGCATCGTGCCGAGTTGATCGGACGGCAAAAGGCGCGCGAGCAGCCAAGTATAGGCCAGCCAGGCCAGGGCACCCGCGCCCCGCAATGCGGTGGCGGTCAGGATCAGGCGGGACATGGGGCGTGCCTTTCGGACCGCGTCTGGCGCGGGGCCAGCGCTGCGGCCACCGCGATCCAGAGCCAGTTGGTGTAGATGCCGCGATATCCTGTGACCAGAAGCGCGGTGAGCAGACTGCCGATGCCGAGCGTGAGCAAGGCGGCTGTTGCGGGGCTGAGCCGGGCCGCGTGTCGCGTGCGACGGCTGAACATCGCCCGGACCATGACGGCCATTTGCAAGAGCGCGGGCCAGCCTTCCTCGAATATTCGGCCGATGATTTGGGAGTTTACGCCGGTCGGTAGGGTCCCGAAATTGAGCCCGAGCGCGCGGGCCATCTGGTGGGCGCGCAGGCGAACCTCGTGGTTCTCGCCGATGCCCACGCCGAACAGCTCCCCGCTCCAGAGGGGAGAGAGGCCACCGAGCATGGACGCGAGCCGCATCGCGGCAGAGCGGTCAGCGGCATTTGTGGCAAGCCTGTCAGCATAGAACACCGATACGAAGAACGTGAGCACGATTGCGATTACAGCGCTGCTGGCCATCACGATCAGCAAGCTGCGCAAGCTGAGCGTTTGGGTCGTCTGCAAAGCCACACCGACCAAGAGTGGGGCCAGCACGATCACGCTGGTCGAGCGGGTAAAAAGAAGGCACCCAGCGAAAAGAAAGAGGGCCGCCCAAAGCGCTGCGCGGCGGCGTGTTCCGGGATGCAAAAGCAAAGCGAGCAGGACACCGATGGTCATGGTGATATGGGTCGCAAAGGTCGAAACCTCGGGGAAAAGGGCGAAGCCACGCCCGTAATGAGGCGGCAGGCTGAAGGCGATATTGGTCCGAAAATCAAGCGCTTGAGCACCGATGACGATCTGCGCGAGAAACAGCAGGGCAGAGGCCGTGGCGGCCATCAGGAACCCGCGCAGGAACGCCTCGCGGGCAGTGATGTCTGCCAGCGCGATGGCGCTGAGGGCTGTGAAAGGCAGCGCGCAGGCGACTGTCCATAACGCGACAAGGGGCTGGCCGCCGACCATGCTCCACGAGGTGAGAACGCAGGCGGCGAGCCCAAGCGGGGCTGCCAGCCGAAGGCCGGTCATGCGGCGACAGTAAAGCGTTAGAAGCGGCCAACCTGCCAGTGCGATCAGGTCGAGCGGTTGGAGCGGCAGCGGCAGGCCCGGCACCGCAAAAGCAGGCGTCCAGAGGGCGCAGGCGGCGCAGAGCGCCCAGAGCGAGAGGGGGGAGGCGCGCATTCTAGAGAGACCTCAAAAAGGGGGTGAGGGCGCGGTTGGCCTGGGCATCGAAAGACAGCGCGCGCGAGAGGGCGTCGGAGTTTTGAAGATCGGCCGTGGCCTTGGGTTCGGCATCCATGAGCAAAGCCGCGGCACGGTCGGTGGCTTGGGCGATCGTGCGAAAGCGCAAGGTGCGGTCGGGGACCAGTTCGCGGACACCGCCGCCCTCATAGACAAGGGGCGTCAGGCCCGCCGTGATCATCTCGGCGACTGCGATGCCGAAATGCTCATGCCGGTAGAAATGTAAGCCGATGCGGGCCGTCGCGAGGGCCTCGCGCAGCTGCGCGTCGGAGGCGTTGGCCAGAAAGCGCAGGTAGGGCTTGTGCTGGTGCTGCCGGATCAGGCGACGGGCATATCGGCTGTCTGCGCGGCCCAGGATCGTGAGCGTCGCTGGGAGGTCGCGGGCGCGCAGAGCCTCGGTCACGGCGATGGCGTCCTCGATCCGTTTATTGGGAACGATCCGGCCGATGCTCAGCAAGGCGTGCGGGTCACGCTTGCGCCGCGCATTTGTATGGGCGTGGACCTTTGGATAGAGCGTATCGGGGTGCGCAATGCCGTGGGCGCGCGCGGCGATTCGGGCGGTCCAGCGTGAATTGGCGAGCGTGTGCGTCTGCGCGGGATTGTCTACGGGGCGCGCCAAAGCGCGACAGGTAAGCGCGTAGAGTTGGCGCGGCCAGAACGGGGCGCGCGCGCCCAGAAGGCGGAGCAGTTTGGGGTGGGCGCTGAACAGCGCTGGCGCATGCAGGATGCGCAAGGTCGGACGGCCTGTATCGGGGCCTTCGCCATAGCTGAGGATCACAGCGTCGAAGGCTTGTGCCAGACGCGGCAGAACGCGGCAGACAAGCGCGTATTTGAAAAGGCTCAAGCGGCGCAGAATTGTCAGCGTGCCAAGGCGGAGGAGTGTTGGCTGGTGATGCTGGTTACCGCTTTGCAGACCGTTGATATCCAGCACGCCCACGCGGTGACCCGCGGCGCGCAGACGCGCGATCAGGGCTTGTGCATACGCCTCAGCCCCGCCGCGAGCGGAGAGATCGGCATGGGCGACGAGGATGTTCATTGGAGCGCCTCGCGGAGGGCTGCAACCTCGGACGCGGGAACCTTGGGGAGGGACGCGCCAAACCAAAGGGGCTTGAGATGGTGCTTGACGCTGCGGGGCAAGGCCGCGCGGAGGGCGGTCTTTAGGCCGCAGCGATGCAAGGCGGCGTTAAGCGCGGGGAGGCGTGGCGCGGCGCTGGCATTGCGCGCGGTCTGGGTGAGATCGAAACCGGTTGGGTCGATGTCGAGCCAGCGTGCGATATGGGTCAGCGCCTTTTGCGGCGCGGCGATCATGTCTTCGAACCGCAGCAAACATATCCGGTTTTCGTGAAATGTTTGCTGGTAGCGGGCGACGGCCTCTGCCTGCCGGGACGGGCGCAGCAGATAGCGGCCGGCGAGAGGGAGGGTTTCTTCCTGCTCGGCCCGTAATTCAGACGCGAGAGAGGCACGAGTTCGGCCCGTTCGGCGGGCGAGATGGTAATGCGACAGCGCGCGTTGCAATGGGTCGCGGGTCAGTATGATCAGCTTGGCGTCAGGGCAGGCCGTGCGGATCAGCGCCGGGGCCTGAGGGCACGCGAGATAGCTGGTGGAGGCGTCGAGCCTGTAGCGCTGGGTCAGCGGTGCAAAGAGGGCCGCGTAATGGGCCGGCTCGCGAAAGACGGCGAATTGCATCGCGATCGGTTGGCCGCGCGCGATGAAACGGGCGGGATCGACATCGTTGAGATGACTTCGCGCGACATAGTCCGGGTCAAACTCATGGGCTGAAAAATGGTTCGGTTCTTTGATCTTGGGAAGGCCAATGTCGGCATGGCTGGCGAGCCATTGCGACAGCTGGGTTGAGCCCGCACGCGGAGCGGCGATAAGAAAGAGGTTTGGCTTCATGAGCGGCGCACCTGAGGGCTGCGTTTGAACATTGCACCCAGCACCCCAAGGCCGAAGCCGATATGAGACAGCATCGCAAGCCACGCGACACGCAAGGACGAGCGTCCGCAGCGGGCCGATAGAAGCAGGATCAGCAACAGGTAGCCGAGCGCGGGCAGGGCCGCTGCGGGGTGCAGGATCAGCGCGCTGGGGAGCGACAGGAGTAGCAACAGCGTGGCGATCACGGGCAGGTTCTGGCGCAGGCCGAAACTGCGATGGTGCTTGCGCGCGGTTTGCAGACGCCAGCGGCCGTTGCGCTGCATTTGCCGAAATAGCGCACGGGGGGAGCGGCGGGGGAAGTAGCGGATCGCTGCTTTCCGCTCCATCCAGATGCGGCCCCCAGCGGCGATCAGACGTTCGTCATATTCGACGTCCTCGTTGGCGATGAAAGCGGGGTCATAGCCGCCCAATGCCAGAAAACGGTCGAGCCGGAAGGCGGCGTGATGGCCGTGGCGGACCCAGCCAGAGCGGGCGCGCTTGCGGTGCAATGCACCGCCATGGCCCAGCCAGCCGCGCTGCAGATCAGCCGCTGCGCGCTGCCACGGGTCGCTGACCCGCCGGGTCGCGATCATCGGAACCGTGACGCTATCGGCTTCGCGCGCGATCATCGTATCGACAAGAGTTTCCACGAAATTGGCGGGATACAGTTCATGGGCGTCGACGCGGATCAGGATGTCATAGCCGCGCGCCTGCGCGTCCTGTGCAGCCATGTTGACGCCGCTGGCTTGGGTGACACCGGGGTTGTGGAGCAATCGCACCCGTGGCGTGATCCGCGCCATATCGGCCACGATCTGACAACTTCGGTCGGTGGAACCGCCATCGACCACCCAGATCTCGCGCGCCAGAGACTGCGTGAGCAGGCTTTCCAGCAAATCGGGCAGGTAGGCTTCTTCATTCAGACACGGAATGACAAGCAGCGTCGCATAGCGGTTCATGATGACCCCACATCGGTTAAACAGGCCGTGTAAGGCCCCCGTGGTCCAGCATGGCGCGGTGGGGTTTATGGGGCGTTAAGCGAACTGCCTCGCCAAGCCCATTAATAGTTTCAACTGTAGCTAAATCGTCTGAAATCCCAGGCATAACGATCCGCCACCAATGCGCGTGTTTGCGGGCTGTACCAACGGCTCCAATCGGTTTTGGCGCGGGCGTTTACATGGCCCAATTCAGGGCGCAGAGGCAGGTTCAGGTCGGCCAGAAGCGGTGGCAATTCTTCGGCCAGATGCTCCAACCGGAGGATATCGGTTGCGAGGCGCGCCCCTGTTGCATCAGTGGTCCAGGCCTGCGCGGACCAGGTGCCGTAGCGCCGCCAGCGCTGGTGGATGCGCCCACCCCCGCCTGGCCCGTCAGGTTGTGTCTCAACCAGCCAGCGGCTGAAATTCATCTGCCCTAGCCCCATGCGCCGCCGGAGCCGCCAGAGGCCATCGACATCGGCAATCATCCGGTAGAGCGAGACCAGCCGCGGATAGGGATTGCGCACGCAGGTGATCCGTCGATATGCCTCAAACGGCCAGCGCTTGTCGGCAAAGCTGATCTGCGCCTCAGCCGGGCTCATATGCGCATAAAACGGGTTCTGCGTCGTGCGATTGCGCCACGGACCGATGGGTTCTTCATTAAGCGGCGCAAGCAGCGCGCGCAGGGATTCAGAGCCTGTTTTCGGGTTGGAAAAGAAGATGAATCGGTGCGTGTGCGAGATAATCATGCCGCCAGATTAGGCAGCATGGGTTAAGCAAGGCTTACTGCTTGTTATAGCGAATTTGCCGCCCCTTGCCGCTGTCGCGGATGGTGACCAATTCGTCCCCATTCACCATGATCGCGATGCAGTTGGAGGGCAGGTCTTCGCCGCCCAGCTTGCGGTCATAGCAGACAACGCCACGCTTCCAGCGCCAGGTGCCGGTCAGATCCTCACCGCGGGCGGCGCCGGTCAGGGTGCCGTCGCGGTTCAGGGCAAACCAGGCTTTTGTCTGAGGCTCCACATAGCGATTATCGAGCACCTGCGCGCGCAGGTCTTTTTGTGATTTGATCTGGGTCCAGTCGGCCTGGGCGGGCAGGGCGGCCAACATGAGGGCCGCGGTCGCAAGGGCAATGCGCATCGGTAAAATCCTTCTTCGGTCAATACGGGTCAGCTTAACCGAGGGTGGGCGCACCGCCAAATCCGGTCAGAAGATGAAATGATCTTCGGTCAGATCGGCGACTTGCAGGATGGTCGTGTCATCCTCGATCCGGAAGCGGTCAGCGCCGTATTCGATCAGCACGCCATAGCCTTTTTGAGTGAACTCCAAACGGCTGGTGTCATAAAGGAACGGAAACGCGCTGAGGTCGAGCTGGTCTTCGGCAATGTCGAAATCGGTGACGGTGTCCATGCGGTTGTCGGGCGTGAAGACGAAGATATCTGCGCCAGCGCCGCCGGTCATGATGTCCACGCCAGCGCCGTCGATGAGGCGGTCATTGCCAGCGCCACCGCTGAGTGTGTCATCCCCGTCGCGGCCCACCAGTAGATCATCCAGCGCGCCACCGGTCAGGGTGTTGTCGAGATCGTTGCCATTCACCGACGCGCCGAGCGCGCCCAGATCAATGGTGAACTCGGTAATGCCGGTGTCGCTTCCGGCGGCGAACACCTGAATATCGTTGCCCTCCGCCCGGGCGGAAATGGTCGAGACGTTTTGCAAGGTCGTGTCGTTTTCATCGGCGATGCTGGTGAGGTGATGCAGACGCCCGTCGGAGGAAAGCTCGAACAGGGACAGCCCGTCATCGGCGCCACCGGCCAGCACGAAGGCGCGATCGTTCACGGTGACGGTTTCAATGGCGCTGATGCCGCCAAAGCGGGTGTCGAGGCTGTCGATCTGGGTGTCGGTCTCAAAGAGGCCGCCGAACGTATTTACCTTGAGCGCAGAGAGCGTGTTGGAGCCCGCGCCGCCAGCGAGCACGAAGAGGTTGCCATCCACCAGCACGGTGTCCAGCGTGGAGGGGGCATTGATCGCAAAGCCATCGGCGGCACCAAGGTTGTCGCGTTCCTTGATGTTGCCAAAACGGCCCATCCAGTAGGAGGAGATACCGTCGCCTGTGCCGTCTGCGGTGAAGAAATACGTCTTCCCGTCCAGATTGCCTTGGGCCATCGCGGTGATGTCTTCGAGGTAGTTATCGGCCGTATCAGCCGTGTGTTTCTTGAAGGCCAGCGACAGGTCATCGCGCACTTCAAAATGCCGGTAGCCCGACTGGTTGTGCTGGGCGGCGACAAGGAAGCTTTTGCCATCGACCTGCAGCAGGAGTGTGTGGTCGAAATTGCCGATATTGCTAGGGGAGGCGCCAAGGTATTTGGTGCCGTTGAAGCTGCCATCACTGTCGAGATAATGCACGGCCATGCGGTTGTCATAGCGCCCCGATGGAAACAGGGCGGCTTGCCCGTCAACTGTGCCAAGCGTGATTTGGGTCAGGCCAAGCGTGCCGTATGCGCCGCTGTAGTCGAGGCTGTCCACATGAGTCGTGGCCCCGGTGATGTTGAAGACATTCATGCCGCCAGTCGCCTCGGACGCGGAGTAGAGAAATGTGTTGCCGTTAATCTCGATCATATCGAGATCGCGCAGGCTTTGCAGATGCGGCAGCGCGGATGTGCTGCCGGTGCCAAGCGTCGTGATATGCGTAAACTGAGCCACCCCTGACCCCCCTCTTTCTACGCCCCCACGCAAGGACGAGAGTGAGGTGTTGGGGTTAACCTCTGGTTAGGGAATTGCGATGATTTTAGGGTGATTTGGGGGCAGAAGCGTGATCCTGTTCAGGCCGTTTCGGTATCGGGTGCAAACTCGAACAGGTCGCCCGGTTGGCAGTCAAGTGCGGCGCAAATGGCGTTCAGCGTGTTGAAGCGGACACCGCGCACCTTGCCGGATTTCAGCAAGGACAGGTTCTGTTCGGCGATCCCGATGTGTGCGGCCAGATCGCGGGATGTCATCTTGCGGCGGGCAAGCATCACATCAAGGCGGACGATGATGGCCATGTCAGACGACCTCTTGTGTGTCGCGCCACAGCTCTGCGCCCAAGGCAAAGGCCCGCGCCATGAAGCTGGCGAGCAGAGCGGCCAGCGCCATCAGAATATGCGATGTCCCGACCCCGAGCGAGATCGCCCGCTCGCCTTCGGGAAAGCCCCAGGTGACCACGAGCGACACAAGCATTTGCGAGATCAGGCCCCAGCCCAGCATCGCCCACAGCCAATAAGACAGCCGCCCGGCAACGCTCCCGGCTGGTTCAGGTGCGCCTTGGGCGAGGTTTTCGAACATGCGCCGTGCCATCATCAACAAGACGATCCAGACCCCAAGATGCACGGCTGCGATGCACACAAGGACCGCGATTTGCCACCCCGACAGGATGTTCACCTGAAACCCGCTGACAGTGGCAAGGGCCTCGCCCAGAGAGGCGGGCGTGATCAGCGCGCCGATCGCGAGGGCCAGTGCCGCGCCCCAAAGCAGCGCAACCGCGCCAGTCATGATCCGACCCATCCGCTGGGCCGAGTGGGTGAGATCGCTTACATCAACCATCATTTTTCCTTCGCGTGTGTTCGAGCTTCATAAGTTTAATGTTTTACGTTAATTCTTTCATGCGAATCATATCACAAGAAGAGAGCATGTGTATAGAACCTTAACCTTTCCCTTGAGTGTGGGCGTCATGGGCGCGCTGATACTGTCGGCCTGTGCTTCGCTCAATCCTGCTGGCATGATTGCTGCCAGCTCCCTTGATCCGGTGAACACGCCCCCGTCGCAAATTCAGGTCGCGGTGGGTGTTCCCGATACGGTGAGCCTTGCGGATGGCGACGCGGTATTTCGTATCGCATTTGGGTATGCGCAGGCGCGCGTGGTTGATGAAAGCGTGCCGTTGCAGCTGCGCCCGTCTGCGGACGGTCAGCCCGCGCCCAATGCCGGAGACGAGGTTATCTATCTTGCGCAATTCTCGGACGAGGACGCAGCACGGGTTGCCGCAGCACAAGCCAAGATCAGGGCGCTGAAAGAGCAAGGCAGCGACGGGACAGGATCGCTTTCCGTTTCGATCACTGGCGGGTGTCTGCTGGAACCTGAGCTTGAGACGCTGCCGTTGAGCACATGGCTGCGCACCAATCCCGATGGCGCATTTGTACAGCTGACCGAACGGGTCGACGTTTTCGAGGTGCTTAACGCCAGCGAGGCGACTGCATTGCGGTCGCAACTCGGACGGTGTGAGTAGTGCCGCTACTTATATTGCGCGCGCCGGTCCCCGAAATCGCGCACGCGCTTGCGCCAGGCCCGGTAACTTCCAGGCTTGAGCGTGTCGCGCATCAGGGCCTTGACTTGCTTTTCTCCCAGCCCGTATTCGCGTTCGATATCGGCAAAGCTGATGTGATCCGAGAGGGCCATCTCGATAATCTCGCTTTTATGGGCATCTGGAAGGGACACAAGGTTAGCTCCGGTAAAGATGGACGCTGGCGACGGCAATCTCGGCTTGCATTTCGCGCCCGATGGCAAGGATGCCGATGCGGCGCAGGCGGGCGGGATCAAACTGGGCGTCGGTCTTATGAGGGGTCACGTCCGCGAATGGCAGGCGCACGGTTTGCCACGTGTCCGGCGCGATGAAATCGGTGCGAAAGGACTGCCACGGACGGGAGAGTGCATCGGTGCGCAGGCGGAAATCATACGTCGCGTCGTTACCGCAAATCTCAAGCGCGAAGCCATCCCAGGTGCTGGCGTCATAGAGGCTGCCAACGGGGTTGAGATCGGTGGCAATCTGGACGAAGCCGCCGTTGTTATCCAGCGAAACCTCTCCGCGCAGGACGGTGGCTTGACGGCCTTGATAGCTCTCGACAGACAGCCCACCGGTCGAGACGCCGCCCATGACGGTGTCGGCGACATATTCCCAATCGGGGGTGAGGCGGTGCGTGTCCATCCTTTTGTATATAGCGGTGAAACGCGCGGGGCCTAGCCCGACATCAGCAAGGTGACGTGATAAAACACGGGGGCTGCGAAAATCACGCTGTCGAGCTGGTCCAGAAAGCCGCCCTGGCCGGGGATCAGGTGGGACCAATCCTTGACCCCCTTGTCGCGCTTGATGGCGGCAAAAACGAGGTTGCCGAACATGCCCGTGACGGATGCAAGTGCTGCCATTGCGGCGGCGGCCCCGATGCCGAAGGGCGTAATCCAGCTGAGGATCGCGCCAGTGGCGGCGGCACAGGCGATGCCCGTAACCATCCCTTCAAGCGTCTTGGGCGAAAGGGTGGGCGCGATCTGGCGACGGCCAAATCGGCGACCTGCGAAATACTCCATCAGGTCGCCGATCTGCACGACCATCACGAAGAAGACGATCAGCAGCACGGTCTGGCCGCTGTCGCCTTCGGGCTTGGTGTTGAGGAGGGCCGGGACGTGACTGATGCAGTAGACACAGATCATGAGCGCCCATTGCGTTTCCGCCACGCGGGCCAGGAAGCGGTTGTGATCGCCCCGGAGTGCGCTGACGATGGGCAGAAGCAGGAAGGCGTAGACAGGGATGAAGACGGTAAAAAGGCCTGTGAGATCGAAGCCGACAAAGACATATTGCAACGGCAGGATGACGAAAAAGGCGAGCGCCAGCGACAGGTGATCGGCCTGCCTTTTGTCGGTGAAGGTGAGGAATTCACGCAAGGCGGCGAAGCTGGCAAACGCGAAGAGCAGCATCAGCGCGATAGGACCAAGGAGCGCTGTGATCGTGAAGAGGATCACCATGATCCACCACGACATCAGGCGGGTCAGGAAGGTTTGCACAACCGGATTGCTGCGCCCCGGTGCGACGCGCCCGCGCAAGGCTTCGCCGACGACTGTCAGAGCGCTGAGCACCGCAACGACGCCGCCAAAAAGGTAGAGGATGTTGGTGGTGGTCTCCATCAGAGGTCCCTCTCCGGGGCGAGGGCGACCAGCGCGTCGGCGGCACGCTTGAGGAAGGCATCCTTGTCTTCGTCTTCGCCGACATGGATCGGCGCGCCGAAGGTGACTGTGCAGATCAGGGGGAGGGGGATCACCTCGCCCTTGGGCATGATCGTGGTGAGATTGGCGACCCATGTGGGCACCAGATCGACGTCAGGGTGGGACTGGCCCATGTTGTAAAGCCCCGCGCGGAAGGGCAGCAGGGGATCGTCGGTCATGTTGCGATTGCCCTCGGGGAAGATGATGAGGCTGGAGCCTTCATCAAGCGCTTCGCGAATAGCGGCCATCGGGTCATCGGTGCGCGCTTCGGGGCGACGGTCCACCAGAACGCAGTTGAAGACCTCGGGCCCCACGAAAGCGCGCAGCTTGTTCTTGAGCCAGTAATCGGCAGCGGCGACGGGGCGGGTTTTCGCGCGCATATGGTGCGGCAGCACCGTCCAGATCATCGGCATATCGGCGTTGGAGACATGGTTGGCGAAGTAAACGCGCTGCTTGTCGACAGGTTCAATCCCGCGCCATTCGGCGCGCACGGCGGTGATGAAACGGGCGATGAAGGCAAGCGCATGGCCGGTGAAGCGGGCGGCGATCCAGCGATAGAGGGGTGTCTGACGCGTCATGGTGGGACGTTGGCTGACGTTGGGGCAAAAGGGAAGGGGTTTGCCAGCCTTGCGAGGGAGTTAGGCCTCTCCCTCGACCGACACCAGCGCGCGTTGGAGGAGGTGCCCGTCATGCGGCCATCACACTCATCAATTTTTACAAACAGTGTCTCCGCCCGTTGGGGCGGACGACAGGACGGGCTGTTCGGGGTCAGTGATCGCTCCGAACGACCAATTAGGAGACCGCCGACACACCCTCGCCCAAAGATCACAGATGACCCAAGACCTGCAAAATGCGTGCCGTCGCGACCTTAACCTCCCGCGACGGCACGACGTGACCATCAAAGAGAAAGACATATCAATGAAGAAACTTGCGATCCTGGCCGTTCTCGGCCTTTGTGCGTGCGAAACGCCTGCGGAGATGTCCGCGCGCACACAACTCGACGCGGCCTGCTTGGAGGGAAACCTTGACGCGTGCAAGGCTGTCCAGGAGCGGGTCTCGGCAGAGAACCAATCGATGGCGACAACGCTTTCCGGACTTTGAGCACGAGGGCGGATCCGACAGGATCCCAGCTGATTGCATGAATATTTGGGCAGCTTTCACGCAAAGCCTCCGAGCTGCCCAAGCCCAAACGGCTCTCGCAGATGCGGATCACGCTCATGCGCAGGGGTGTCAATTGTGACCCGAGACCTGGCGCCCGGGATTGAACAACCGCTGCGCGCGGGGCACATCCGTTTCGAAGACAAAAAAGGTTGGATGGCTGCCGAATGACATTGGACATTTCCATCAGCATCGTCACGGCAGGCATCTGTCTGTTCTGCGCGCATCTTCTGCTGCTCAAGCGCACAGACACTGGGGTCTATCTGCCGCTGGCTTTGATGTTCCTGTTTCAGAGCGTCTCCATGGGCGTCACCGCGCTGGCAGAGACGTTTGATCCCGACAGTGTCGGCCTCCTGTTCCGGCTCAGCGTTCTTGTTGCGGCCCTCGACATCACCCTTCCGTTTCTTCTTTGGGTCTATGTGCGGGCGCTGACAACAGAAGGCCAACCGGACGCGATCCCGAAATTGCGGTATCACGTGATCCCGATTGTTCTGGTGACTCTGGCATTCTGGTCGCTGTTGTTTCTGCCGGACGGTTTTGCGGAGACGGAATTCGACGATGATGACCAGCGTATCGTGGGATTTGTCGCCATTGCGCTGGCGGCTCTGCTTGCGGATTTCGCCTTCAAGGCGATGATCGCAACTTACATTCTGCTGATCGCCCGCCGCCTGATGGCTTATCGGACCCGGCTCAAGGACGTGTTTGCCAGCACGGAGAACCGAGAGCTGACATGGATATGGGTGATCCTGATTTGTATGACGTTCTATCTTTTCGTGAACATTGCCTTCACCCTATCTGTCTTGTCGGGTCTTTTTGCAGAAAACGCCTATGCGACCTGGTTGCCGACACTGCACAGCATGGCTTTGTTGGGCTTGTTCTGGGCCCTTGGTATTTGGGGATTGCGACAGCGGCCAGGCTTGATCCGCCAGCCGGTGATCATGCCGCCCGAGCCAGATCAGCCGCAGCCGCGAAAATACGAGAAATCCGCGCTTGATGATGATCGCCTGCAACGCATCGCCCGCAAGGTCGAGGCCGCGATGGCGGAGGACCTTCTTTACCGAGATCCGAACCTGTCACTTTGGGATTTGGCAAAGCATATCGGCGTCACGTCTCATTACATTTCCCAAGCTCTGAACACGCATATGAGCAAGAGTTTCTTTGATCTTGTGAATGGCTGGCGGATCAAGGAGGCGATCGAACAGCTGAACACAACTGATGAGACGATCCTTGTGATTGCCTATGATGTCGGCTTCAACTCCCGCTCGGCGTTTTACAAAGCGTTCAAACGCGAGACTGGGAAAACCCCTTCCGATCTTAGAAAGTAGTGGTCGGCGATGCCCACAGCCTAAGCCCCGTAATACTCTCGATACCAGTCCACGAACCGCCTGACCCCTTCGCGGATATCCATTTCCGGCTTATATCCCGTCAGTTCTTCCAGCAGGGTTGTGTCGGCCCAGGTGGCTTGGACGTCGCCGGGTTGCATCTCCATGTAGATCTTCTCGGCGGGTTTGCCGACGGCGGCTTCGATCGCTTCGATGAAGTCCATCAGCTTCACCGGATCGGCGTTGCCGATGTTGACCGCGCGCCACGGGGCGACGGGGCTGAGGCTGTCGTATTCCGGGATCTCGTCGGCAGACGCAGGGCGTTCTGGGACGGCGTCGACCAGCAGGCGGATGCCGTTCACGAGGTCATCAATATAGGTGAAGTCGCGCATCATGTCGCCGTGGTTGAAGACCTTGATCGGGCGGCCTTCGAAGACGGCTGAGGTGAAGAGATACGGCGCCATGTCGGGGCGGCCCCACGGTCCGTAGACGGTGAAAAAGCGAAACATGGTGATCGGCAGGTCGTAGAGATGGGCGTAGGAATGGGCCATCGCCTCGTTCGCCTTCTTGGTGGCGGCGTAGAAGCTCATCTGGGTATCAACCTTGTGGGTCTCGCCATAGGGCATTTCGGTGTTCGCGCCGTAAACGGACGAGGTGGAGGCGAGCAGCATATGGCGGGGCGGGAAGGCGCGGGCGGCTTCAAGCAGTTCGAACGTGCCGACGAGGTTGGCCTCCACATAAGCGCGCGGGTTTTCGATGGAGTAGCGCACACCGGCTTGGGCGGCGAGATGCACGACAATCTCGGGGCGGTGCTTGTCGAAAAGCTCCATCAGCAGACCGAGGTCTTCGAGCTTGCCGTGAATGGGGGTGAAGCCCTCGGTTTGGTTCAGGTTCGCCTCGCGCCGCTCTTTCAGCTTGGGGTCGTAGTAATCGTTCAGACTGTCGAGCCCGATTACGTTCCAGCCTTCATCCAGAAGGCGGCGGGCGACTGACGATCCGATAAACCCGGCGGAGCCGGTGACAAGAGCGGTGGGCATGGGGCGTGTCCTTTGCTTTGGCCTTTGGATGCCGCCTGCCGCAAGAGCTGTCCAGATCGAATTGCGTGCAATGCTCGGTTTTGACACAGAAATCAGCTGTGGTGATGCGCGCATGAGCGTCGTGCACCGCGTGCCTAGTGCATTGACACCAGAGTAGCGCCCGCCACGCGCTCAAATCACTGTGACCCCGCAGGGACCTCTGCAAGAATCGTTGATTTGCGGTATCTTGGCTGCCAACATAGCTTCCAGAGCACTGGCTTGGGGAAGACAGGTTCGACGCCATCGGCGACACTCCGGTTTCTTTCCACGGCATATGTGCCGGGTTTTATATTTGAGTTTTCAGGCCTTCAGATTTTTTCTGATCACAGGGCCACATTTTTTTGCAGAGCGTTTCGTTTTTCATCGGAATGCGGTCAATTCATTTTCCAAAGGCTCGAAAGGGGTCTTGTCATCGTACGTTTTCTGGGAATTTCACTGCTCGCCTTGATCGTCGCCACCGGGGGTTTTGCCTTCGGGATGTATTCAACGATCAAGAAAAACGCCGTCTTCGAAGGGATCGTGTCATTTGTGCGGGATGCGCGTGACACGATACGCCCTGCCGCGGCCGACGAGATCGTCATGCTTGATTTCGCGGATCGGTCGCTTCTGGACACCAATCGGCTGCCCTTCCGCAAGAAAGAGATCCGGGTCTCGATAGAAGAAGGGCAACAGCAGCAGCTTGTGGCGGTCGTCAAGACAAGTGACACCGAAGCGCTGGTCGTGTCACAAAAAGGGTTGCTTTTCACGCTGTCGCCGCGTGCGTGCGACAGCACGGATTGTATGGTGCCGGCGGGGCGGTTGATGCGGGAGGACGGCTCGGCCTTGAACGATATCTATGACGTGCTGATGGTGCCGACGGCGCAGGGTCAGGCGTTCTACGTCTCGTTCGGGCAAGAGCGGCCATCGGACAATACCAAGGCATTCTATCTGGCGCGGGTGAGCTTGCAGGCCGATCGCGCGCCTGAGGCGCGTTACAGCGTCGATGATGTCGTCTTTGAAAGCACGTCCTTCACGTTGGATAACGGACATGCCCATGTTTCTGCAGGGGGTGGGCTGGCCTATGACCCTGATGGCAACCGTATTCTGATGACCATCGGTGATTTCGGGTTGAACGGGTATGCCAATCGCTTTGTCGGGGATCTGCCCCCGGCGCAGGACCCGCAAAGCGATCTGGGCAAAGTTCATGCGATCGATCTGGCGACCGGCGAGAGTACGGTTGTCAGTACGGGGCATCGCAACCCGCAAGGTTTGGTGCGCACGCAGGCTGGCGATCTGATCTCGACCGAGCATGGGCCGAAGGGCGGTGACGAGGTCAACATCATCCGCACCGGCAAAAACTATGGCTGGCCCTATGTGACGCTTGGCACGCTTTACGAGCGCTACGTTTTTCCGCAGGCACCGTTGGATGATGGCACGCCCCATGGCGGGTACGAAGCGCCGATGACGGCCTTTGTGCCCTCAATCGGGATCAGCGCGCTGACAGAGGCACAAGACCTGCATCCCGCTTGGGATGGTGACCTGCTGATCGGGTCGCTCAAAGCGCAGTCGCTGTTTCGGCTGCGCCCGCTGGGGGCGGGGCATTACATCGAGGAAATCCATATCGGTGATCGCATTCGCGATATCGAGATCGTCGACGGCGTGCTGTTGATGTCGTCGGATGCGGGCAAGCTGCTGATGCTTGAGCCGTTCGAGGATGTGCAAAGCGTAGGCACCGGGATCGGGTTGATCGCCAACAAGAACGCGCTGTCGCAATGTGCGCAGTGCCACAGTATCGGCAGTCCGCGATCTAACGAATTTGCGCCGCATCTGGTGAACGTCTATTCGCGGCAAGTGGCCTCCCTGACCGATTATGACGGCTATTCCGACGCGTTGAAGGCACGCCATGACGAGGTCTGGAACGAGGAAAGCCTGCGGGCGTTTCTGTCGGATCCGCAAGGCTATGCGCCGGGCAGCGGCATGCCGTCGGTCGCACTGTCAGATGCGGAGCTGGACGAGATTATCGAGCTGTTGCCGTTGGTACGCTGACAGTCGCGTGGACGGCTTAGCCGCGATGGGTCAGCAGGGATTGCCACGAATTGGTGGAGCCCAGCTGGCAATAGATTGCCCCAAGCGCCCCGGCCTTGCGCAGGGCTAGAAACCCCTCATCCGGCATGTCGTTCAACTTGGCCTCGTCAATGCCCATAAAGCCCGAAATGTTATGCGTCTCGCCACCGGGGAGCGTGATCTTGGAGGTCTGCTCGGTCATCAGGTCATGTTCGTTGATCAGCGCGACCATGGCTTTGGTCGTGTTGAACATCGTCTGGTATTCCTCGCAGAAGGTGATCGCGTTCCGTGTCAGCTCGGTCGGTTCGTCCTCCGCGAAAAGCGGGTTCGCGCCTTCGGTTTGTGTCGTGGTGACCGATGTGGCCTCGGTGTCGATGCATAGGGTCAGACGTTCGTCGCCTTCGTTCCCGGCCAGAACGAAGGGGTAGCGGCGCACATAGGCGGGGATGTAATGCCCTTCGGCCCAGCGGCCGTCCTCCCCGATAAAGACGTTCTCGCCGCTTTTGAGGCCGGTTAGCGCAAGGGGCATGTTGCCCGCCCCCGCAAAGACAATGGGATACGATCGCATCGCTTGCGGCATCTCGGCGGCCATCAGCGGGATCGCGTTCGCCTCTGCG
The DNA here is from genome assembly GCF_020177595.1 of Cognatishimia sp. MH4019. Lineage (GTDB taxonomy): Bacteria > Pseudomonadota > Alphaproteobacteria > Rhodobacterales > Rhodobacteraceae > JAHTBL01. Next base: position 77,407 of record NZ_JAHTBL010000009.1, read on the forward strand.
GCGAAGCTGTAATCGTTGCTGGGGTTCAGGGCCAGATCGGCATGGGTGTCTTTCGAAAGCCCTTCGGGGCTTTTATAGAACATCGGGAGCGCGTCTGAGCTGTCTGCCTCGGTCATGCCTGTCTTTCTGATGCTTCGTTGCCTGTGATCTGCATCTGAGGGGCGGGGCCGCGCGGTGTCAAGCGCCGCAAGGGTTACTCGCGAAAGGCACGGGCGAAATAATCGGTCAGCGGCTTCGTCAGATAGGCAAGTGGCGTGCGGGCGCCTGTCTGGAAGAAGGTTAGCACAGGCATGCCGGGGCCGATGCGAAGGGCGCCAAGGCGGACAAGTTCGTGGGCGTCCGGGGTGATGCGCGCGGTGAAATAGGGCTGGCCGGTGGTTGGATCGACAAGGCTGTCGGCGGACAGATCGGTGACGCGGCCTTCGATGTGGGGCGTCTGACCCTGATCGAGCGCGGTGAAGTGAAGGGTCGCTAGCTGCCCGATGCGCACTTGATCCACCTGTTCCGGCGTGATCCGCGCGTCAACAAGCAGCGGTTGGTTTTCAGGCACCACATGCAGGATCGCAGAGGCCGGGGCGATAACCGCCCCTGTCGCGAAAACCTGACTGTCAAGGATGCGGCCAGCGACCGGGCTGCGCAACTGCATCCGCGACAGGCGATCGCGCAGGGCGATGCGGCGTTCGTCCAACTCGATCTGCTGGGCTTGCAGATCACGCAGGCGCGCGATGGCGTCTTCGCGGTGACTGCTGGCCAGGCCAAGTGCGTCCAGTTCCAGACTGGCGCGTTCTGCGCGGAACTGGGCAATGTCTGCGGTGAGGCGGCCAATCTCCCCGGACAGGCGCGCGCTTTCGCGGCGCAATGCGGAAAGCCGCCCGGCCTGCGCAAGACCGCGCGACAGAAGGCTGCTCTGATCTGCGATATCGGCGGAAACCAGTGTTTGCTGAACCTTAAGCGCGGCCAGTTGTGCCTTGGTGCCGTCGATCCGGTTGGCGATCTGGCGGCTTTGTTCATGCACTTGCGCGATTTGTTGAGACAGCGTCGTGCGGCGCGCTGTGAAAAGGCGCACCTGTCCTGCCATTTGATCATGGGCGGCCGCGTTCGCAGCGGCGTGGTGGATCAAAGTCGCCGGAAAGGCGATGCTGTTCGCGTTGTCCCGCTCGGCCATAAGGCGGGCCGTGCGGGCGCGGATTTCGAAAAGCTGTCCTTCGACGATGCTCAGTTCTGATCGTAGCGGGCCGTCATCCAAGCGCAGGACGACCTCCCCCGCGGCGACACGTGCCCCATCGCGCGCCAGAATGGCGGCGACGACACCGCCTTCGGGGTGTTGCACGATCTGGCGATGCCCTTCGACGACCACAGTGCCGGAGGCGATGACCGCGCCTGAAATTTGCGCACTGATTGACCACAAGCCGAGCCCGCCCACGAGAATGAATAGAGCGGCAAGTCCGATCAGGATCGAGCGTCGGGGGGACCAGCAAGGGGTCATGCGGTGGCGGTCCGGGCCAGTGTGGTTTGCACGTCGGAGGCGTTCTTCAGCATGGATTTCAGGATCTCGTCGCGGGGGCCAAGTGCTGTGATCTGACCGGCTTCGAGAACCATCAGGCGGTCGCATTCACTGATCGCCATGGGGCGATGGGTCATGATGAGCACGGCGCGCCCGTTGGCCTTGCAAGCCCGGATCGCGCTGTTCAAGGCATCGGATCCGTCGGCATCAAGCGCGGCATTGGGTTCATCCAAAATCAGCAGCACCGGGTCGCCATATAAGGCGCGGGCCAGCCCGATACGCTGGCGTTGGCCGCCTGACAGCGGCGTGTCGAGGCCGCGTAGCGGTGTGTCGTAGCCTTGTGGCAGACGGGTGATGAGATCATGCGCCTGAGCGGCTTGCGCTGCGCGGATCACGGCGCTTGCATCGGGGGCAGGGGCCATTCGGGCGATATTTTCGGCGATGGTTCCGCTGAAGAGCGTCACGTCTTGCTGCAGATACCCGATATGCCGTCCCAAAGCATCGGCCCCATATTGATCAAGCGCCGCGCCGCCCAGCCGGACTGCCCCGCTGGTGGGAGGCCAGATGCCGGTCAGCACATGTGCGAGGCTGGATTTGCCCGCGCCTGAGCGCCCGATAATGCCAAGCGCTTGCCCGGGTTCGAGCGTGAAGGTAAGCCCGCGCAGCGTCGGTGCTGCGCCGTCCGGGGGCCGCGCGACAAGGCGGTCCACTTCAAGGATCGCCTCCGGGACGGGCAGGGGTGTTCGGGCAGGCTCCAGCGGCACCTTGGCAAGCAAATGGGCGAGCCGTGTCCACGCGGCGCGCGCGCGCTGAAGGCTGGGCCAATGGGCCAAGGACTGTTCGACCGGCGCAAGGCCACGGCCCAGCAGGATCGACGCGGCGATCATTGCCCCGGCGGTCATCTGGTCTTGCAGAACAAGCCAAGCACCAAGCGCCAGCATTGCCGATTGCAGGAACAGGCGGAACGCCTTGGTGGCGGCCGTGAAGCTGCCGGTCCAGTCGGTCGCGACAATTGTTTCAGATAGAGCGTTGTGCTGCAGGACCTGCCAGCGCGCCGCCATGCTGTCCTGCATCGCTTGTGCGCGGAGGATGTCGCCGCCTTGCCGCGCTTCTTCGGCGAGGGCATACGCCTTGGTTCCGGTGTCCTGCGCTTGCTGCATCGCTGTGCGGGTCACGCGCTGGTTCAGCATGCTGAGCAGGATCAGTGTCGCCGCCCCGGCCAGGCCAAGCCATCCCAGCATCGGATGAAACACAAAGATCATCGCCAGAAAAAGCGGCGTCCATGGCACATCGAGAAAGGCGAGCATTGCAGGCGAGGACAAGAGCGACTGGATCGCATCCAGATCGCGCAACCCGGAGGTCGGCTGCGCGCGCGCCGCGCTAGAGGTCTGGGCGTCGAAAACGCGTCTGTCGAGCCGGGTTTGAAATTGCGCCCCAAACTGGGCCAAGATGCGCCCGCGGGCGTAATCCAGCACGCCCATCAGCGTGTAGAGCAGGGCGACGAGCATGAAGAGCGCCACCAACGTCTCTTCCGAGCGGGAGGCGAGCACGCGGTCATAGACCTGCAACATGAAAAGCGGTCCGGTCAGCATCAACAGGTTCACGAAGACGCCGAAGAGGATGCTGTAGGCAATGATACCACGCCCCCTATCGCGGGCTTGTCGCAGCTCTTCAAAGCCAGATTGAACTGTGTTTGTCGTCACGATCCCGCGTCCCGCACCGAAAGCCGCCACCGATGGGCGAAGGCTTGCCGGTTCTGCATCCTGCGCTGGCACTGTTGGGCAAAACCCTTAAATATCCCTTTATGACACAGAATTTCCCGCCTCTCGAAAAGCCGCGCATGATGGATCGTATGGTCCTGCCGGGTCATACCGTTCTTGGCCTTCAGCGCCTGAGCGAGGAATTATCGCTGGTCCATGTCGAAGACAGGGATGTGATTTTTCTGAAAGTGGCTTATCCGGGCAATGTGCAGTTCAACCGGATCACGCCCGAGACCGCACAGGCGTTATGCGTCGGGCTGGGCACTTGGCTGGACGACCGCGCGGCAGATGCGATGCAGACCGCAAGCGCCTGAGACGCGCATGGCGCGGCTCTAGTCAGAATGAGTTGCGCAAAAACTGCTCCAATAATTTGATTTCATGCCGATAATCGCTCAGCATCGTGATTATCGTAAAAATTGTATTCTTAACATGATTTTGCATGTCATCACGAATTTCACCGCGCGGGCGGGGGCCGAAAAGATGCTGGGGCGGCTGCTATCGGCATCGGACGGCGAAGAAGCGGTCGTCGTGTCGCTGATGGCGATTTCCGAGCATAACAAGGCGCGCGTGCATGCTGCGAATGTGCGGTTTATCGCGCTGGGGGCGCATTCTCTGGTGCAGCTTGTGCTTGCGATTTACACGCTTTCAAGACTGATCTGCCGCGAACGACCGCGGGTCGTTTTGTGCTGGATGTATCATGCGATGGCGATCGGCACGCTGGCGCATCTTTTGGCCGGGCGCAGCGGTGCGCTTTACTGGACGATCCGGCAATCGCTGGACGATGTATCATCGCTCTCGCGCAGCACGCGCGCCGCGATTGCGTTTTGTAAACGACTGTCACGACTGCCCCGTGGCATCATCTACAATTCAGCGCGGGCGCGGACCTTGCACGAAGAGGCGGGGTTTGCCGGTGGGCGCGCGACCGTGATCCCCAACGGCTTCGATTTGCCGGAAACGGTCGAGGTCGCGCCCCGGTCGCCGCGGGTCTTTGGCATCGTGGGGCGGCTGCATCCTCAAAAAGACCATGCCACATTCTTTCAGGCGGCGGGCCTTGCCGCGCAGGACTGTCCCGATCTGCGGATCATCGCCGCGGGCCATGGGCTGGAAGCGTCAAACTCCGCCGTGACCGAGATGATCGCGCCGGCCGGGTTGCGGGCTGATCAGGTCACGCTTCTGGGCGAGGTCGAGGATATGGCGCAGGTCTATCGCAGCCTTGATGTGCTGGTGCTGTCGTCGCGCACTGAGGGCTTTCCCAACGTTGTTGCCGAGGCGATGAGCCATGCGCGACCCGTCATCACCACCGATGTGGGCGATGCGGCGCATATTGTCGGGGACACCGGCCTCACGGTGCCGCAACAAGACGTGAATGCGATGGCGTCGGCCATCGTCGCGCTTTGCAAAACGGACGCGACAGGGTATGTTTCGCTGTGCAAGCGCGCTCGTGCGCGTATTGAAGATAATTTTTTGATCAAGACCATCGCCGAGGATTTTCTGGCGAGTTTGACGTCGTAACGACGCCCTATTTTTAGGATGAAACATGCATTTGACGGCACAAAACTTCTTTTCGCAAACCGCACCGGTTCCCGATCCGGCGACTGAAAGCGCATTTATCTCGGGGCTGAAGATGCGCAATGGCACGTTCAAGCAGACAAGCCCGTCGCGCTTTGCCTCGCTGGAAGACCCGCTGGCGCAGGCGTTGGCCCCTACGGTTCAGACCGTGGACGAGGTGCTCGATATCGGGATTTCGATTGGGCATACGACGGTTGAGCTGGCCGATTTCCTCAAGCGGATCGGCGGCAAGGCGCGGATCACAGGGACCGACCTGTTTATCGATGCGCATCTGATTGAGCTGGGCGATAAGCTGCAGGTTCTGACCGACGCGCGGGGCTGGCCGCTGCAATATAGCCTGTTTGGCAGGCCGTTCCGGCCTTGGTCGTCGCGTCTGGATTATGTCACTTTGGCCGCCGTCCCGCGCGCGCTGGCGCATAAAGCATTGCGTCCCACGCTAGAGCGCAAAATCGCCCGCGCTGAGACGCGGCGGGTGCAACTCGTGGGCCAGTCTTTGCAAGAGCATGGCATTGCGAGCGTCGAGAATGACGTCTTCACGCGAACCCCTGCCTTCGAGGGGCGGTTCGATTTCATTCGCGCCGCGAACATCCTCAACAACGGATATTTTGCGCCTGAGCAACTGCGCCGGGCCATTGGCAACATCAAGGCATATTCGACTGGTGTCGGATCTCACCTTTTGGTGGTGCGCACGATTGGCGATCACAACAATGGAACGCTGTTCCAGCTGAATAACGCGATGCGCTACGATGTGGTGACGCGGTTCGGGCAAGGCTCCGAGATCGAGGCGCTGGTGCTGGGCCATTGCGACGCCACGCCGGAGCAGTGAGATGCGCGCGCTATGGGGGCTTTTGCTCTGTGTGGGGTTTGCGCTTTCGACGCCTGTCTCAGCGCAGCCATCGCTGAGCGCCAAATTGCCGGACGGCAGCCAACGCGCGTTTCCGTCTGCCGAAGGATTTGGGGCCGCCGCCAAAGGGGGGCGCGGTGGGAAGGTCCTGTTTGTCAGCAATCTGAATGAAGCTGGTCCCGGTTCACTGCGCGCGTGCATTAAGGCCACGATGCCGCGCACCTGCGTTTTTGAGGTCAGCGGCACAATCACGTTGAACACCGCCGCTTTGGTGGTGACGCATCCCTTTCTGACGATTGCCGGTGAAACTGCGCCGGGTGGCGGGATCGCGATCCGCAACGGGCCTTTGCAGCCGCGCCCTGCGTTAGAGATCAAAACCCATGACGTGATTTTGCGCCACCTGCGCCTGCGGCCTGGTCCTCATGGGATGCCGTCATGCTGTTCCGGCGCGCTTGGTTTTTATACCTCCGAGGCGCGCGATATCATCGCTGACCATATCTCGGCCAGCTGGGGGTCGGACGAAACAATCGACTCCGAACATGCAACCAACCTCACAGTGCAATGGAGCTTTGTGACGGAGCCGTTGCTGAACGGTGGCCCCGGCAAGCGCAACCGGGCGCGCAACATGTTGATGACCCATGGCGGCGATATCAGCGTGCATCACACCCTTTTCGCGCTTGGCAAGTTCCGCAATCCGCAGTTTCAGACCGCGATCCCGGGCAGTGTTGTCGATATCGTCAACAACGTGATGTATTCGCCGATCTGGCAATATGTCGTCACGCTGTCGGACAAGCACGGGCCGATGCAGGCCAATATTGTCGGCAATTACAAGATGGCCGGGACACGCGCGATTTATGATCGGCTGATCTATCCGGCGGAGGATGGCTCGGCCGGGTTTGCAATCTTTGCCGATGACAATCTGGACGAAACATACATGCCGGACGCGGGGGATCAGAGCGAGGCTGTGACACCTGCGTTGCGCCGGTATCTTGTGGGCACGCGGTTTGACGCTCCGCTGGTGCAGACCAGCTCGCCGAAGGTCGCTTTGCGGGAGGTTCTGGCCTGCGCCGGAGCGACGCGACCCGCGCGCGATGCGGTCGACCAGCGCATCGTGTCATTGGTGGAGCGGCGTGAAGGTGGATTGGTGAAAAGGCACCCCGAAACGGTGGGCGGCTGGCCTGATCTGGTCTCAACGCCGATGCCACCCGATGCGGATCGCGACGGGATGGCCGATGCGTGGGAGCTATCAGTGGGTCTTGCACCCGCTGATCCCGAGGATGGCCGCGCGGATGCGGATGGGGACGGCTGGACCAATTTTGAGGAGTATCTGCACGAATTGGCAGGGGACGGGGCCGGGATGGTCAAGCTGGACGGCAGCGCACCGCTTACCGGCAGCTGTGGCCCTTAGGCGGCTTGTCTTGCGCGTCTTGTCCGGGAGGCCAGCGTGCTGTCGATCACTTGGTCCCACTGATCAAGGATACTCGACAGAGTAAAGCGTGTCGCAGCGCTGGCTTTTGCGCTCGTGGCCAGCCTTTCGCGCAGGGCGCGTTCTTGCAGCACGCGCAGCATTGCAGACCCAAGCGCTTGTGGATCATCGGTCGGGACAAGCAGCCCGTTCTCACCATCGGCGATCAACTCTGGCGGGCCCCAATCGCACCGCGTCGAGATCGCGGCCATCCCTGCGGCCATCGCTTCGGCCAAAACGTTCGGAAACCCCTCGTATCTGGAAGACAGGACAAAGCTGTCACCTTGGTCAATCCAGTCTCCGGGGGAGGTGCTGAGGCCGGGCAGGTGGACCACCGCGTTAAGGTTCAGCCCTGTGATCTGGCTTTGCAGATCATCGCGCAGCGGGCCCTCGCCATAGATGGTCAGCGTCGCGTCAGGACGGGTTTGATGGACATAGGCGAAGGCGTCGATCAGCGTGTCGAAGCCTTTTTGGTCGGCTAGGCGTCCGACGGCGACAAAGCGCGAGGCGGCATCGCCAACTGGCGCGCGGGCGCGGGTCAAAGTGCAGGGGTTGCCTATGACATGTGCACCCTCTGCCGCGCGCGGGAGCAGGGTCGCTTTGGCCGCTTCGGTTTGCATGACGATGGCTTGCGCGCGCGGCAAGGTTGCGCGTGTCAGGTAAGGCCAAAGCGGATGCGCGGGCTGGGCTTGCGGGTTATTGCGCTCGGACACGATGACGGGCCAAGGCTTGTTGAGAGACGCCAGAAGGGTCAGCACGTTCACCTTTGTCAGAAACGAAACGACAAGATCGGGGCGCAGGTCTGCAAGTGTGCGGCGTAGCCATTGCAGACGTCCTAAAAGACTGGTTTTGCCTGCCTCGTTTTCACAGGTGCGCACGCGGATCGGGTCGGCATAGGGAAAGAAACTTTGGACCGGGTGGCCATTCAACGCCAGAACGCTGACCGTATCGCCCGCATCCGCACGGTGTCGGGCAATCAGGTTGATGACCTTCTCGGCTCCGCCTGCGCCCAGCCCCGACAGCAGAAACACGATATGCCGGGGGCGCGCGATCATGCGCTGGCGCGGGCGATGATAGAGGTCACGCACTCGGCCAGTGCGGTGGCGTCAGCTTCGCTGATCGTAGGGTCCGTGAGAAAGGCCATGCTGGTTTCGCCCAGATCGCGGGCGATGGGCAGAGGTGCGTCAACAGCGCCTTCAAAGAGCTTTTCGCGGTAGATCTCGGAGCAGCTTCCCGAAAAGGTGGGGAAGCCTGCTTCGGTTATTTCGGCAAGGATCCGGTCGCGGTCCCATCCGGGAGCCAGTCGTTCCGGCCGCACGAAGGTATAGAACCGATACCACGCATGGGTGAAGCCGGGAGCAGGCAGGGGGGTGCGCAGGGCGGGCAGGGGCGTAAAAGCGTCGGCAAAAATCCCAGCGATCCGCGTGCGGTGCGCTGTCCACTCCGGCAGGCGTTTAAGCTGCACCCGCCCGATCGCGGCGGCCATGCCGGACATGCGCAGATTGGTGCCCGGATGCTCGTGCAGCCAACGAAAGCCGGGGGCGTGCTCTGTCTCAAAGACGGTGGCGTAATCCTTGCCGTGGTCCTTATAGCTCCACGCTTTGCGCCAGAGCGTGTCGTCATTGGTGACCAGCAGACCGCCTTCTCCACCCGTGGTCATGATCTTGTCCTGACAGAAGGAGAACGAGGCCATCGTGCCAAAGCTGCCGACGGGACGGTCGTCGATCATCGCACCATGGGCTTGGGCGCAATCCTCGATCACCCAAAGGCCGTGATCATTGGCCAGCGCCATGATCCCGTCCATGTCGCAAGGCCAGCCACCCAGATGCACGGCGATGATGCCGCGTGTGCGTGGCGTGATCTGCTTGGCGATGGTGGCGGGCGTGATGTTCTGCGTGTCGGGATCGACATCTGCAAAGACGGCGCGGCCCCCGAAAAGGGGTACACAGGATGCTGACACCACAAAGCTACGGGGAGTGACGATGACTTCGTCGCCGGGTTGCAATCCCAGAACCTGAAGGGCCGCGTTGAGGGTGACCGACCCGTTTGCCATCGCCAGTGCATGTTTCACACCAAGGGCTGCTGCGTATTCCTCTTCGAACGCGCGCACGTCAGGACCGGTCCAAGCGTTGACCTTGCCGGAGTGCAGAACGGCGCTGACCGCGTCGATCTGTTCGCTGTCGTAATGGGGCCAGCTGGGCTTTGTCGGAGGTTGCGTATGGGACATTTGCTTGCTCTCACGCCAGATGGCGGATCAGCACAAAGCCTTCCGCCGCTTGGGCATGGACCGTCGCACCGCGCAATGTAGCCAGCGCGCGCAGGCTTTCGACAGAGCGTTCATGGGGTGCTTGGCGTGCCTGACTTTCGAACATGGCGAACGCATCGAGCTTGCGCTGGAGCGTGTCGGAGATGTCGCAAAAGACCTGTGGCAGAAACGCAGGCGACAGATAAGGCGCGTTCCAGTTCGTCTCTGACAACGTCTCATAGGCCAGAACTGTGCGCGGGAATGCCGCTTGATGCGGGCGCGCGCCGACCATGCCGGACAGGAAGATCAGTTGATGATCGAGATGGATGTCGCCCACATGCGGTAGCAACAGCGTTCCGGGCGCGATATCGCGGATCAACGCGCCGAGGCTGGCGTTCAGGTCCTTATGCGGGACGGAGTCCAGATCGGCGGCCGGATGATCCATCCAATGGGTTTCGTAGACGCCGATATGGGCATGGGCGCGCTTGGCCTCGGCCCGCGTGGTCGCAGCGGAGCTTTCAGAGAAGGCGGGCGGTTTGCCTGCGGTAACGACGCAGACATGCACCTCACGCCCGGCATCGGCCAGCTTCGCCATGGTCCCACCTGCGCCAAGGATCTCGTCATCGGGGTGGGGGGCCAGAACAAGGATCGGGCCATCGGAGTTGAAGACGCCGCTCATGCCGGAACCCCCAGCTTGCTGTGCAGTTTAGGCGGCTCGCTGGCCCCGCTCCAGCCCAGCACATCAAGGCAGCGCGCATCGCCGCACATCACGGTAAAGCGGTCGGCCTCGCGGGCCTGCACCTGACCGGGCAGGCCGATATAGCGGTTGCCCTCGGTCAGCTGTGCTTGGGTGATGACAAGGCGCTGCGCGTTGGTTTCGGTGAAAGCGCCCGGATACGGATCGCCCACCGCGCGCACCAGACGTTCGATCCGGTCAGCGGGTTGGGTCCAGTCGATGCGGCCATCCTCGGCGGTGCGGCGCGCGCAGATCGTCGCCTTGCTGTGGTCTTGCGGGGTGCGCGGGGCCTCGCCCGCGGTAAACCGGGCCATCAGAGGGGGCAACATGCGGGCCAGTGCCTCCATCTGTTTGGCGTAAAGGCTTGCAGCGGTTTCGCTGGCGGGATCAATGGCGAAGGTTTCTTGCGCTGCGATATCGCCAGTGTCAGCCCCGTCGGCCAGCCAGAAAATTGACGCGCCAGAGCGGTCTTCGCCTTGCAGGATCGTCCAAGGGATCACCGCGCGCCCGCGCAGTTTGGGCAAGGCGGAGGGGTGAAACCCCAGCGAGGCCTTTGACGCGATGCTGCGAAATTCGACGTTGCACAGCTGCGACCAGCCGATCACCAGCATCAGATCGGGGGCGAGCGCCTTGAGCGCGGCAATCGTTTCGGGCGCGTTGCTTTTTGCGGTGGCATGCACCGGGATGCCGTGTTCTGCCGCCAGCGGGTTCAGATCGACGAAATCGGAATGGCGATGCGCCAAATCAAGCGGGAGCGTCACCAGCAGATCGGGCGTATGCCCAAGGGGTGCAAGGGTTTCGATGGTGACGCGGGTGCTTTCGACCGCGCCGACGAGAGCGATCTTCATGGCGTCACCTCAAGGCTGAGGGAGGGTTTGTTCCGGTCAATCCAAGCGCGCGCGCGGTCGATGCGGTCTGAACGTAGACGTTCGCCTGCGACGATCACGGCAATGGTTTGCATGAGGATGTAGAGATCAAGCCACACGCTGCGGTTCCCGACATACCAAAGATCGAGGGCGATCTTTTCGTCCAGCGTCAGGTGCGTGTTGCCACTGATCTGTGCCCAACCGGTCATGCCGGGGCGCACGCGTCCGCGCCAGACACCGCGCCGTCCGAGGCTTTCAATCGTATCCGGGGTCAGGGGGCGAGGACCGACAAGGGCCATCTTAGCCGACAGGACCGCGAAAAGCTGGGGCAGTTCGTCAAGACGCAGACGGCGCAGGGTTTTGGTGACGGGGGTCTGGCGCTCTGCATCGGGCAGCAAGGTGCCGGACGCATCGCGAGTGTCGTTCATCGTGCGGAACTTGAGGATCGAGAAGACCTCGCCGTTGCGGCCCGAGCGCCGTTGCCGGAACATCAGCGGACGGCCCAGCGTGGCCCAAATGATGAGGGCAGTGATGCACATCGGCAGCCATAATATGGCGATGCCGAAGCAGATGATTATCAGCTCAAATACACGCTGCATAAATCGTCCTTCCAAATGACTAGACTTGTAACCTTATGAGATCGCTATGAAATAAGTGGCTTTGCGCGCTGGACCGGGCCGCTTGGAAATCAAGCGGCATGAGAGGCGGTCAGCTCTGGCGGGCTTTGCTCCGGTTGAGGCTGCCCAAAATGCGGGCGCGGGTGGATTGTGACGCTGGCGCGTCGGTGTCGTAATAATGCTCATACTGATGGTAATAGAGGTGATCGTAGGTGCCCAACTGGTGCTGTTTCTTGGCATCGACGCGGTTCAGAACCGACCCGATGATCGGACCGCCCGCCAAGGACAGGACCTTGCGCAGATCGCCAAGCATGGATTGGGTGATCATCTCCCAGCCCGCGACGATCAGATAGCCGTCGATATGACGGCCCAGATGCGAGATGTCGCTGACCAGCAGGATCGGCGGCGTGTCGATCACCACCAGATCGTACTTCTCGCGCAGAGTGCCCATGAGTGCGCGCAGGCGTTCCTCTTTCAGAACGGTCGCTTCTTCAGAGCGTTCGGCGGGCCACAAGAACAGATCGACGCCGTCAAAAACCGGGCTCTGCACGAGAACGCGGTTCAGGCGGGTTTCCCCGGCGAACCAGTCTTTCAGCGACGGCACACTTTCAAGCCGCGGGTCATGATCGACGACATATTCAGCGATGCTTTGTTTGCGCGAATCCAGATCGACAAGCGCCACTTTCACATTCATCTGGGCGGCGGCCATGGCCAGACAAGTCGACAGGCTGGTCTTGCCTTCGTTTGGGGTGGTCGAGGTCAGCGCGATCGCGTGGCCAGAGAGGCCGCCAAGTGCGGAATCGAGGTTGAAGAACAACCGCCGCACCGCGTCGCTGAAGGGCGATTGCGGGTGTGCGCTGAAAAATTCGAATGGCGGTATGTCCTGCACCAGCTTGCGGCTGAGCGTCGGGATCGGGATCACGCCCAGGTTCGACACTTCAAGCTCTTGTTCGATCTGCTGTGTCGTCTTGATCCGCGTGTCAAAAAGCGCTGCGACGATCAGGCCAAAAATGGCCAGCAAGCCGCCACCGATCGCGCTGAGCGCGCCGCCGGTCTTGGGGCTCATTGACGACGGGTTGAGTGGCGGTTCGGCGACGGAGGCGACAAAGGCCGCGGGGCGCAGTGTCCGGGTGCGGGTATCAAGCTGGGCGATTTCGCTGACGATCTGGTCATAGATCACGCCGTTCGTCTCAAGCTCGCGTTCCAGCTCGTCCCGGCGGAACTCGGCAATGCTGCGGGTCACCTGCGCCTGCTTGAGTTGCTCGATGCGCGCTTCCAATTCGGCGGTCGAGGTGTCTGCGCCCTCAAGCGGCAACTCGAGCCGGGCGTTCAGTCGTTCAATCTCGGCCTGAAGGCGGGGGCCGACGGCGGTATCATCCAGCCGCATGTCGCGCACATGGCGTGCCAGTTCGGACTTGGCCTCGGACAGGCGCTGGCCGATCACTTGCTCGCGGGTCTCAAGCACCTCGACCGAGGCTTCGATTTCCGCCAGACGGCTTTCGCGGCGGTCATCGAGATAGGCTTGCGCCAGCGTGTTCGAGATTTGTGCGGCCAAGGCCGGATCCGGCGCGACGGTCGAAACCTGAAGGGCCAGTGAATTGGCGCGCCGTTCGACCCGTGTGTTATTCGCAATAACCGATATTGCATTGTCGCGGGCCTGGAACGTGTCGCCCGCGGCGAGGGCCGCCCCTGCGAAACGCGCATCGCGGTCCAGCTCGAGGCGCTCAACAACAGAGCCCAGCACCTGGCGCGATTTCAGAATATCAAGCTGGGTTTCAACTGTCGTTTCGGTCAGTTCAAGCCCGCCCGGCACGCTTGCCATCTCTACTGTGGCGCTTTCGGGGCGCAACACGATTGTGCTGTGCGCGGTGTAGTCCTTGCCGCCGTTTGCTGTCAGCATATAGCCCAGCCCGAAGAAGGCTGCTGTCACCAGCACGACAACCCAGTAATATCGTCGCAGAATTCCCAAAGGGTTCATCATGGCACCGATTTCGGGCCCGGACCGAGACAGAATCGTAGCGGCAGGGCGATTCGGGCGGCGGTTAAATCCGGTTTTTTCGGTATTCACGTCGTTTCCGTCCATTGGCAAACGACTGTCTAGCTCAGGATAAACCCTGATATGAGGGCCGTGAAATAAAGGGCGGCGCTAAAAAACGTCAAAAACAAAAATAAGAGCTAAACGGTCTAATAACTTGATTGGCTTCTGTTAACTAAGCTAACCTGCAAATGCTTTTAAGCCAAGGATTTCCCGCCCGGGATCCGACGCGTTTTTGAAATTGATATGAATTGTTAATCGCTTTTTGAGCGTTGCACGATGGTGGCATTACTCTGAAAGGAGGGACCATGTCGGCGCCGGACATCAGCTCGCATGCCTTCCCCGGTGCATATTCCGCACCAACCGGTCTTGCGAAAATCGAACTCCGATTGGCGGTGCTTGCCGTCTTTCTTGCGCCGATGAATGCGTTTCGGCTCGATGACGTCTACCTGACCCTCGGCGATCTGGTGGTCGGCCTTTGCTTTTTGCTGTTGCTCGCGCGCCCGCAGCTTTTGGGAGAGCGGCTGCGCATGCTGCCGCGCTTTTACGGTCTTGGGTTGTTTTGCCTGATTTTCGGGCTGCTTTTGGCATCCATCGTGAATGGCGATCCGGTGCGCGGGCTGGTCGGGCAGGTTCAGTATCTGTTCGCCTACGGGGTGCTGCCGCTTATCTTTCTGCGCGCCTCACCCGAGGATGCGTTGCTGATCGCAAAGGCGTTTCTGGCCGCGATCCTTGTTCTGTGCCTGCACGGCATCTGGCTGACCACGCTGGAGGGGCCGGTGGACATGCGCTTTCTGTCCGGGTCGGGCCGTTTGCGCGGCTTGGTCGAGCGTGAAAACGCGTTTGCCGCGCTGATTGCGATGACCGTGCCGCTGGTCATCTGGATGATACGTCGCGCGGTGCTGCGGTTCTGGATCGGGTTGCTGTTTCTTGGTCTCATGCTTTACACAATCATGCTGACCGGCTCGAACACGGGCCTTTTCTCGTTCGTGTTCGCGGTCGTTTTGATGCAGCTGGCCAGCCCCAAGCCCTTGCGCGACGGTCTTCTTCTGGCGGCATTCGGGGGCGTCGCCGTCTTCCTCTTTATCGCGTTCGGAGAGGCCTTCCTGCCCGATATCTTCGTCAAGCGCGTCTATGGCGCGTTGTCGTCGGGGGACATGTCACAGGCGGGCACGTTGATGGACCGTCTCTACCTGAATTTCGAGGCGTTGCAGATCGCTCATACCAACCTGCTGATCGGGCAGGGGATGGATCAATACCGGCTCAACAGTGTCTACGAGGCGCCGGTGCACAACGCCTATCTTCTGCTGTTGAACGAGGGCGGGCTGATCACGATCATCGGGCTGATGATGATGTTCGTCGCCATCGCCACTATCGGGCTGACGCTTGTCGTGCGCCGCGACACCCGCGTGACGGGCTCTTACCTTCTTGTGACGTTCACTATTTTCGTGCTGGTCATTTCGGCCACGCCGCATGTCTATGGGCGGTTCTGGATCCTGCCTTGGCTGGTGGCTTTGGGCCTCGCCTTGGCCGAACGGCGCGCGACCACTTTTTCCTTTTCCCACAAATCCTTTCGCATTGATTGAATAGAGACACTCCCATGTTCAGATATTTTCCGTCCTTATTATTGTTGCGGCTCTTGTTGGTGGCCGCGCTTGGCCTGCTACCTGGTCTGGCCGCAGCGCAATCTGATTACCGCGTGAACGCGGATGATGTGCTCAAGATCCGGGTCGGGCAATGGAACGTGTCGACGGGCACGTTCGACGAATGGGGGGGGATCAGCGGCGACTATACGGTCAGCGCCGACGGGGCGATCTCGTTTCCGATTTCTGGTGCGGTCCGGGCCGAAGGGCTGACCACATCAGAGATCGCGCAAGAGCTGTCGCTGAGCTTGCGGGCGGGCATCGGGCTGACCGAAACCCCCGCCGTCGCGGTTGAGATCGCAGCCTTCAACCCGATCATCATTGCAGGTGATGTCTACCGCCCCGGCCAGATCGAATATCGCCCTGGCCTGACCGTGCAACAGGCGGTCGCGCTGGCGGGTGGCTACGGCACCTCCAGCGGCGCGCGGCTGTCCAGCGAGGCGCGGCTGCTTGAGGCGTTCGGCCAGCGGCGTCGGCTGATCCTGAACCAGCGTCGGCTGCTTCTGCGCATCTCGCGGATCGAGGCGAGCCTGTCGGGCGAAGAAGAGTTCGACCCGCCCGCCGAACTGGCCGCGTTGCTGGGTGACACCGGATTGATCCGCACCGAGACCGAGATTTTCGAGGTGGAGCGCAGTGCCGTCGGCGCGCGCGTCGCTTCTGTGGAAGACCTTATTGCGTTGCTTGAATCGGTCATTGCCGAGCTTGAGAATCAGATGGATCTGGTTGCCGAAGAGCTTGTGCGCGCCGAAGAGCAGTTCGCGAATATGCAGCAACTGGCAGAGCGGGGACTGGCCCGCGCCAATCTTGAGAACGCGGCGGCCGCGGCCGTTACCCAGCTTCGCCTGCGCGAGATTGACCTGACAGTCGAGATGCTGGATGCGCGATCCTCGCTGAACGAGGCGCGCCGCGAGGTCGAGGAGATTTACAACAGCAAGCGTCTGGAGCTGCTGGATGAGCTGCGCATCGCACGGGATCGCGTGGCCGATCTGGGGGTCGCCATCGACACCAGCACTGACCTCTACATCACCGCAGCCGGGGCTGCTGAGGTGGCGGGGGCGGCGGATGAACAGCAACCCTATCTGCTACGCATTGTACCAAAGCACACCAGTGCAAATGATCCGGTTGCAGCCACTGAGCAGACTGTTTTGTCGCCCGGCGACACGCTTGTGGTGCGCGCGCCGGTACTCTCCACCGGTCCGATCCTGAGCGAGTGAGCGCCATGATGTTGCAAAGCGTCCAGCGCCCGCCTGTCGTGCTTTTTCCATATGTCGGCGGGGATGATATCGGCGGCAGTCACATCTCGTCTTTCAAGCTGATCAAAGCGTTGAAAGACCGCGGAACGGCCCAACCGGTTGTCGGCGTGCACCGTATGGAGGGTGACTTTCTGCCATTCATGGCCGATTTTGATGTCACGCCGGTCGATCTGTCAGGCATGCCGATCCTAAGCGCTTCTGGCGATAGTGGCACGCGCACGAAGATAGGGGCGCTGCGCTGGTTATCGCGCTCGGTCCCGCGAATGCGCGAGTTTCTTCGAAAGCATCAGATCGACGTGGTGCATACCAATGACGGGCGGATGCATGCGTCTTGGGCCATGCCGACGGCCTTGAGCAAGGCGCGGATGCTGTGGCATCACCGCAGCGATCCGCAGGCGCGGGGGGTCAATCTGTTGGCGCCGGTTTTTGCGGATCACCTGGTGACTGTCTCGCGCTTTGCAGCCCCCGCAAAACCGATCCGCCCGATTGATCATAAATGGACGGTGGTGCACTCCCCCTTCGATCCGGTGCTGCTCCCTGATCGCGATGCGGCCAAGCGTGATTTGCTGGCGACACTCGGCGCACCCGAAGGCACCCATGTTTTAGGCTATTTTGGCGGGCTGATTCCGCGCAAGCGCCCGGTGCATTTCGTGGATGCGGTCGCTGATTTCATCGACGCCCATCCTGAGATGCCAACGGTTGGTGTTCTGTTCGGTACTGTGCCGTCGCGTGGCCCCGCGCTGGATGATGCCGCCCGCGCCCGCGCTGTGGAGCGGGGCATCGCGGATCGCATCCACCTGATGGGATTTCGCAGCCCGGTTGAGCCGTTCATGGCGGGCACGGATATCCTTTTGGTCTCGGCCCATGATGAGCCGTTCGGGCGCACATTGATCGAGGCGATGCATCTGGGAACGATTGTCATTGCCACCGATCATGGCGGCAATCCCGAGGCGATCCGTCACGGGAAGACGGGGTTTCTGGTCGATCCAGACGATCCAAGCGCGTTCATCGACCCGATCCATAAGGTGCTGACCGATGCGTCGCTGCGCGCGGAACTGCGGGCGCATGCGAAGGACCATGCGATGACGCATCTGACGCTCGACACCCATGTCGATCAGATCGAGGCGGTCTATGCGAAACTTTTGGCAAAGGCCCCTGTCACATGAACTCTCAAGACATTGATTTCGTCATCATCGGTGCTGCGAAATGCGCCACGACCTGGCTTCAGCGGCAGCTGCAATCGGACCCGGACGTCTATATGCCGGACCCTGAGCTGCATTTCTTCGCGCGCGAGTTTGACCGGGGTCTGGACTGGTATCTGTCGCAGTTTACGCCACCTAATCCGGGTCTGCTGATCGGAGAGAAATCAAATTCATATCTCGATGTGCCGGAAGCGGCTGCACGGCTTCATGCGCATCTGCCGCAGGTGCGGTTGATCGCACAACTGCGCAACCCGGTTGATCGGGCCTATTCCGATTACTGCATGCTCTACCGGCGCGGGGATGTCAGCGGCGATATCGGGCAGTATCTGGATCCCGACAAGGCGTCTGACAGCCGGTTCCTGATCGGCGGCGATTATGCGGCCCAGCTTGCGCGTTATGTCAGGCTCTTCGGCTGGGAGCGTCTTCTTGTGCTTGATTTCGAAGGGGTCGCGCGCGATCCCGAAACCCAGATCGCCAGGACCCGTGCGCATCTGGGTCTGGCGACAGATCATGTGCAGATCGCCGAGACGGGCAAGGTCAAGGACAAGTCGGACGTGCGGGTGCCGCCGCACTGGCGCAAGCGGCTGGGTCGGCTCAAGCCCGCCGTCGCCCCGTTTCGCGGCACGCGCGGGTTTGCGGCCCTGCGCGGTCTGGTGGCGAAACCGTCCAGCTATCCCGCCTTGCCGTCCGAGCTGCGCGCGAAGCTGCAAAGCCATTATGCGCCAAGCGTTCGCGCGCTTGAGGACCTTACCGGCCAGTCATTTGCGGGCTGGATCGACCATCGCTAGGATCTGACCCGCCTTGCCGGTATGCGGTTTGAACGTGATCCGCTGATTGGCCAGAACCACGTCCGGCGTTTTCAGCGCTTTTTCCTTGCGCGCTTGAGCTTGATCGCATGGCAGATCATCGCGATAGCCGGGGACCAACTGGCTGAGAAGTTGCAGGATCGCGTTTGCATCGCCGTGATTGGCCTTGTCTGAAAGCTGCAGGATCGCGGTGCGTAGCTCGTTCAGCGGCACACCGGTGGGGCGGGCGGCTTGCACACCGTCCATGCCGCAGGCCATCGGCGTCTCGTTGATGTCGAACAGTTCCTCGAACAGCTTCTCCCCCGGGCGGATGCCGACGATATCAATGTCGATATCGATACCTTTTTTCAGCCCGGCCAGCCGGATCATACGCTCGGCCAGATCGATGATGCGGATCGGCTCGCCCATATCGAGCACGAAGATCTGACCCACATCCGAGTTGTCGGCCAACCCGTTGGCAGAGGCCAGAAGTGTCAGCTCGACCGCCTCGCGGATCGTCATGAAGAACCGCTCCATCCGCGGGTCGGTGATCGTCAGCGGACCGCCTTGGGCGATCTGGCGTTGAAAGAGCGGGATCAAAGAGCCGGATGAGCCCAGAACATTGCCAAAGCGCACGGTCATGAAGCGGGTTCTGACCCCTTCGCGGCAGGCGCGGCGATCCAGCGCCTGACAATAGAACTCGGCAACGCGTTTGGTCGCGCCCATCACATTCGTGGTGTTCACCGCCTTGTCGGTCGAGACCTGAACAAAGGCGAGCGCATTATAATCATAGGCCGCATCGGCGATGTTGCGCGTGCCGACCACATTGGTCAGCGTGCCTTCGCATGGGTTCAGCTCGACCATGGGGACATGCTTGAGAGCGGCTGCATGAAACACCAACTCAGGCCCATGCCGTCCGAAGATTTCGCGCACCCGGCCACGGTCGCGGATGTTGCTGAGATAGATCGTGCGCGGCACATCCGGAAAATGTTGCTGCAGGTCCATATCAATGGCGTAGAGATTGTATTCGCTGCTTTCCATCAGGATGATTTCCAGCGGTTCCAGCGATGCGATCTGGCGTACCAATTCGCTGCCGATTGATCCGCCAGCCCCTGTCACCAGCACCTTGCGACCTGTCACCATGCGGCGCAGACGAGATTCGTCGATCACCTTTTGCGGGCGGTCCAGCAGGTTGGTCAGGTTGATGTCAGCCCCTGGCTCAAGACCTGTCGCGCTGTCAGACATTCCTTTAAGCTCGCATAGGCCGGGCAGGCGGGACATGCCAATGCCGTTTATCTCGGCCCAGCGGTGCAGCACGCCGACCGCGTTTAGATCGTAATGCGTCGTCGGCTCGGTCAGGATGATCTGGCGCGGCATGCGGTCTTCGGCGACCATCCGGTCCAGCGCATCCTCGACCTCAAGGATTGAGCCCAAAATCGGCACGTTGTGAAAGAACAGTCCACGGGTTTCGCCCGCGTCGTCCAGAATGCCCATGGGGCGGTAAACCGGATCGGGGTCGCGCTGATTGGCGCGCAAGAACAGATCACATGAGGTGCCTGTGCCGACCATCAGCACATCGACGGCCTTGAGTTCACGCGGAGCGCCCCGGAAGCGCAGATCGGCGCGTCGGGCATAGATGCGCACTGCGCCATGCATTGGAACCGCCAGCAGGAACTGGATGATGAATGCTGTGCGCGGCACGCCGTCCAGGGATCGCAGAATGCTCCAACTGAGCACGACAACGCCAACCATGAGCGCCGAGGCCCACGCGATATGCACTGCGTCGCGCAGCGAGGTGGTCATGACGTGCTGCCGGTATAGGCCAAACACCGGGTAGACCACGGCCCCCGCCAGCACGGATAGCGGCACCAGAAGCTGCAAAGGCGCGAAGCGGCTTAGATCGTTATAGATGCCCAGACGCAGCACATAGGCCAGACTGATCGCCAGCGCGCAGACGATCAGATCAAGGACGAAAACGCGCCGGTTCGCGCGAAGGCCCCGCAATCGCCGCCGCGCTTTTTGTATAAGCCAGCCTTTGATGTCGATCTCTGCGGCCTCTGTAATTGCAGAGCGCAGGGACGAAACAGACTTTGACTCCAAATTTACCATTCTCAAAGAACCTCAAATAAACAGGCCGGAGAGGGCACGGCGAAAATTGCCGTAGGATCGGGTCAGCGCAGCACGCAATTGATGTGCCTCACCACATGTCAACTAATCCGCCTGGAGCGGTTGTGTCTTAGAATTAACCCCGACCTCCTCGCCAAAAACCGGCGTTGGAAAGCCCCTTAAATGTGCGGGAAGGTGCGCGGCGTTGGAATGAGCCAAACACACTACGATCGGCGATTTTCACCGCAAAACGCACTAGTGTGGGTCGACTATCGCGTCTGTAGAACGGCAAAATATGTTTCTAAAACAAATACCTATCCCGACTTTGATCTTTCGGAAAACGGATTGTTTCCAAATCAGGGATATTCAGATTGCGTGAAAAAATGGCGTCCAGCGTGAATTGTGACTGCCGTCAGCCGACCGCTTAAATATGCGCCGGTATCCAGCGCAATCCGCCCCTCTTCTGCATAGGGTTTAGGCACGATGGTATGCCCGTGCACAACCCAATGCCCATCCTTGCGCGGGTTAGAGCGAAATTTCGGGTGGCCCCAGATCAAAGTGTCCGCGGATTGCTCGGTGAGAGGTGCCTCCGGATCGGCTGCGGCATGCACGACGGCGACATTTCCGCTGAGCCAGAACCCCGCGAGATCGCGCAGCCAGGCGATTCGCGTCGCCCCCATCTTTGCATGTAGCGCGCTGGCGATCTGGTTGGGCTCGTCTTCGGCGTCGATCCCGTAGCTGGCCAGCGTCGCACCGCCACCATGTTGCAGCCAACGCCGCCCGGCCGGGCTTTCCGGCGCCTCCAGAAAATCGAGGCACATTTGTTCGTGGTTGCCTTTGAGACAAACGACAGGCCGCGTCGCCGAAAGCTGATCTAGATAGGACAGCACCTGCGCACTTTCAGGGCCGCGGTCTATATAATCGCCGACAAAGATCAGTGGCTCTGATGGATCAAGCATGCCGACCAGCCGATCCAGAAGCTCTGCGCAGCCATGCACGTCTCCGATCACGGAAAACGGCGCATCCGGGGCAAGAGGCGCAGAGAAGGGAGCCGCATCAGCGGTCTTTCCAAACAGGCGGGAGAGGGCACCAAACATGGCAGTAATTGCGCCAGTGCCGTCGCACAGATGCAAGCGAAAACACACATTTCGGGGGGTTTCGCAGGGCGGAGTGCAATGATATAACATACGTCTCTCGACAGGAGCGCCCATGTCTGCCATCGGATTTCACCCCCACAACCACGACAGTTGCATCCAGACCGGTGTTTCGGCCGCTGCTGAGACATGTGCAGCGGAAGGCTTGCAGCTGACGGATGTGCGCCGCCGCGTGTTGGAGATTTTGCTGGAAAAGCACCGCGCCTTGGGCGCTTACGATATTCTTGAAATGCTGCGCGCCGAAGGCATGGGGTCGCAGCCACCCGTCGCGTACCGCGCGCTGGCTTTTCTGACAAAGCACGGGTTTGCCCATAAGATCGAGCGGCTCAACAAGTTCGTAGCCTGCTCGGATATTGGGGGCAATCACACACCGGCTTTTCTGATCTGCACCGGCTGCGATCAGGTGGCAGAGGCCCATTTGGAAGCCTCCGCCGGTCGGCTGTCTAAGGCGGCGGATGCAGTGGGGTTCACCATTGAGCGCGCGGTTCTGGAGGCAGAGGGGCTGTGCCAGTCCTGCCGTGAGGCGGCGGCCTGATGAGCTTGATCTCGTTGGAGCATCTGAGCGTCCGCTTGGGCGGCAACACGGTCTTGCAGGACGTTAACTTCACGATGGAACCGGGCGAGATCGTGACGATTGTCGGCCCGAACGGATCGGGTAAATCGACCATGTTGCGTAGCATCATTGGCGCGCTGACCCCCGATCATGGTCGGGTCAAACTACAGGACGGGCTGCGGATTGGGTATGTGCCGCAAAGCCTTGCGATTGATTCCACGCTGCCAATGCCGGTGCATCGCTTCATGGCGCTGCCGATCCGTGTGCCGCGCGCAAAAATCGTAGACGCGCTTGAGGCGGCGGGCGTCGCGGGGTTGGCGGATCGTGCGATGACGGACCTGTCGGGTGGGCAGTTTCAGCGGGTGCTCTTGGCGCGCGCGCTGCTGGGCGATCCGCATTTGCTGATTTTAGACGAGGCAACGCAGGGCTTGGACCAGCCCGGATCGGCAGCGTTCTACCGCCAGATCGAGGATGTCCGCGCGCGGCTTGGCTGCGGGATCCTGATGGTCAGCCACGAGCTGCATGTGGTGATGAGCGCTTCGGACCGGGTGATCTGCCTGAACGGTCATGTGTGTTGCGAAGGCCGGCCAGAGATCGTGGCAGAGGCGCCAGCTTATCGGGCGCTCTTCGGGTCTGGCACCCAAGGCGCGCTGGCGCTCTATCGGCACGAGCATACGCATACCCACGATGACGATCACGATCATGACCATGTGCATGACCACAAACATGACCGTGAGCATAGCCACTGATGCTGGACGATTTCCTGACCCGGGCCGCCCTTGCGGGGGTGGGCGTGGCGATTGCGACGGCCCCGCTGGGCTGTTTCGTCGTCTGGCGGCGCATGGCGTATTTTGGCGATGCGACGGCCCATGCGGCGATCCTTGGGGTGGCGCTGTCTTTGACGCTGTCGACCTCCATCTTCGGAGGCGTTCTGGTCGTGGCCTTGCTAATGGCGTTGGCCGTCTCAAGCCTGTCAGGTAAAGGCTATGCGGTGGACACGTTGCTGGGGGTGCTGGCGCATTCCGCGCTGGCGTTCGGCCTTGTGGCCGTGTCGTTCCTGCAAGGAGTGCGCATCGACTTGATGGCCTATCTGTTCGGTGACGTGTTGGCCGTCACCCGCACCGATCTGGCGGTGATCTGGGGCGGCGCCGGGTTGGTTCTGGCGCTGACTGCATGGCGCTGGTCGGCGCTGCTGACGGCGACGCTGAACCCCGATCTGGCCTATGCCAGCAACATCGACCCCAAGCGGGAACAGTTGATCCTGACGGTGGCTTTGGCGCTGGTTGTGGCGGTTGCGATCAAGGTCGTGGGCGCATTGCTGATCGGGGCTTTGCTGGTGATCCCGGCCGCCACCGCGCGCCCCTTTGCACGCACGCCCGAAGCGATGGCGGTGATGGCCGCGGCTTTGGGCGCGGGCGCGGCTTTGGGAGGGTTATGGGCGGCATTTCATTTCGATACACCAACCGGGCCGACGATGGTCTGTGTGGCGGCGGTGCTGTTCGCCGCCTCGAACGCTGTTGCGCTACTGCGCCGCGCGGTCTGAGCCGATATCGGCGCGCGCGACAGAGACGGTTTTCACCACCGCATAGCAGGTCGCGCCCTCGGTCAATTCCAGCGCTTGGGCAGAGCGGCGGGTGACGCGGGCGAGCACTTGATCGTCGCCCGATGCCATTTGCACCAATACGCCCGGACCGTCGCCTTTCAACAGCGATGTTATGGTTCCGGGCAGAATGTTGAGCGCGGACAGTCCTTCGGGCCGGGTGCGCGAGAGGATAACGTCCTGGGCTTGAATGCGCACGCGCAGGGTCGCGCCGATCTGCGCCTCGACCCGTGGCAGAAAGAGCCGCCCGGCAGAGGTTTCAAGCTCGCTCAGCCCATCGTCATGATGGTGCAGAACGCGGGCCTGAATGACGGCGCCTGCATCGCGTACACCCAGTTGCGACACGGCTGTTGGGTCAGACAAAACGTCAGTCGCGGGGCCGGTGCGCACGACTTTGCCGTCCTCCAGAACGATGACGGTGGTGGCGAGACGTGCGACCTCGGCCACGGAATGACTGACATAGAGGATCGGGATTTCCGCCTCGCTCCGCAGGCGTTCCAGATAGGGCAGAATCTCGGCCTTGCGGGGGGCATCGAGGGCGGCGAGCGGTTCATCCAAAAGCAGCACATCGGGGCGGGCCAACAAGGCGCGGCCCATGGCGACGCGCTGGATTTCGCCGCCCGAAAGCGCCAGCGGGGCGCGGTCCAGCAGATGGTCAATGCCCAGCAGATCAGTGATCCGCGCGGTATCTTTGGCCGAGGGCGCGCCGCCCCACCAACGACCATATGCGAGGTTCTTGGCGACGCTCATATGCGGGAAGAGGCGGGCGTCCTGAAAGACATAGCCGACCCTGCGTTGGGGTGTTGGGACGTACAGTTTTTGCGCGGTTTCCAGCAAAGTGCGCCCGTTCACCGTGACTGTGCCTGCGTCAGGTTTCAGCAGGCCCGCCACGGCATTCACCACCGTCGTCTTTCCGGACCCGGATTTACCGAAAAGCGCGGTCACGCCTTCTGGCGCGTCAAACGCCGCGTCCAGCGTGAAGCCGGGGAAGGCGTGGCGGAGGCTGACCGACAGGCTCATGCGCGGCCCGCCTTGTGGCCGACGCGCCGCGCGAGCCATTCGGAGACCAGAAGCGCGCCCATGGCGAGGATCACGGACAGGATGACAAGGCGGATCACGGCGCCCTCGCCGCCGGGCACTTGCAAGGCAGCGTAGATCGCGGAAGGCAGCGTTTGCGTCTCGCCGGGGATGTTGGAGACGAAGGTGATGGTTGCGCCAAACTCGCCCATGGCTTTTGCAAAAGCGAGGATTGCGCCAGCGATAATGCCGGGCAGTGTGAGCGGCAGGGTGATGGTCAGAAACACCATAACGCGGGATGCGCCCAGCGTGGCGGCGGCGTCTTCGATGCGCGGGTCCACGGCCTCAATCGCAAGGCGGATGGCGCGGACCATCAGGGGGAAGGCCATTATAGCAGCGGCAAGGGCGGCTCCCGTCCAGCGGAAGGCGAGGACGAGGCCGAAGGTTTCCTCCAGCCACGCGCCGACGGGGGCGCGGCGTCCGAAGGTTAGCAGTAGCAAATAGCCTGTGACGACGGGCGGCAGGATCAGCGGCAGATGCACGATGCCGTTAAGGAGCTGCTTGCCGGGGAAGTTGCCGCGCGCCAGAACGAGGGCGGTCAGGATGCCAAAGGGCAGGCTGAGCGCGGTGGCCCAGAGCGACACTTTGAGCGATAGCGTCACGACTTCCCATTCAAGCGGGGTCATGGAAGGACCTCGAAGCCGTGGCGTTCGAAGATCGCGCGCGATGCGGTGAGATGGTCCAGAAAGGCGTGTGTGACGGGGCGGTCGGTCAGGGCGGCGACGGGGTAGCGGATCGGCGGATGGCTCTCCGGGTCGAACGTCGCGACAGTTGTAACGCGCGGATCTGCTTGGGCGTCGGTTGCGTAAACGATACCCAAGTGTGCTTCGCCCAAGGCTACCAGCGCGAGGGCTGCACGGACGTTGTCGGTTTGCGCGACTTTCGGGGCGAGGGTGGTCCAGAGGCCGAGATGTTCAAGGGCGGCTTTGCCGTATTGCCCCGCAGGCACAGCCTCAAACAGCGCCATGGCGAGGGGCCCGTCAACAAGGCGCGCGGTCAGCGCATCGGCGGTCAGGGGGACGGGGTCGGAGGGTGCGGGTGCGATCAGGACAAGGCGGTTTCCCAGCAGTTCGCGGCGGGTGCCCGGAACGGTCTCGCCCTTGACAGCATCCATCCAGTCGGGGTTGGCCGACAGGAAAATGTCAGCCGGTGCACCGGATAGGATTTGCCGTGCCAGCGCCGCGCTGCCGGCGACGGAAAGCGTGACCTCGTGGCCCGTCTCGGTCTCGAACTCAGCGGCTATTTCACCCAGAACGGAGGTCAGACTGGAGGCGGCGAAGACGGTCACGCGCTCGGCCCATGCGGCAGAAGCGCAGAGCCAGAGAAGGGCCATCGAGAAGAGGGTGGAGCGCATGGGAGCCAGACCGTTAGGTTCGACGGGAAATATCGCTTTTCATGCAGACCCGCGCAAGGTTTATCTGCGGGCGAGCAATGCCGAGAGCGCGCGGATGTCCGGCTCTGCCGCCGTCTCCACCCGTGCCATCATCGCGCGGTAAAGGGTCAAAACCTCGCGGCCTGTCTCGCTTAGATGCGCGCCGCCGCCTTCGGGACCGCCGCGCGCGCTGATGACCAAGGGCGCGCGATAGGCGCTATTCATCTCATCCACGAGGGTCCAGGCGCGTTTGTAGCTCATCTTCATGGCGCGCCCTGCCGCCGAGATGGACCCGGTCTCATCAATCAGCTCCAGCAGATCGGCCTTGCCCGGCCCCAGCATCGTGGGGCCGAAATGCACGCGCAGGCGCAAGCGGGGAGAGGGTGTGTTGCTCATCGCTCTACCGTCCGGCGGGCCGCGGCGATTTGCAAGCCTCAGTTCTCGTCGCCTGTGACCGGGGCGAGGGAAGTGTCGGGTTCCGGCTCTGCTGAGGGCGGGGTGATCTGGTCATCCTGCGCGGAGGTCGGGGGTGCGGCAGGCGGATCGGGACGGATCGCAGATAGCGCTTCGGTCAGCCCGTCGAGTGAGAACGGGACCTGAAAATCGCCGCGCCCGGGCACTGTGACCGTCACGGTTGCCTGCGTGCTGTCGCGAAACATGCGGCCCAGATTTTCACCCACGGTGCCTTCGACAAGACAGCCTTGCTGCGTGCAGCGCGAGATCGGGATTGTCGTCGTGAACTCGGCCCCCATCGCAAAGCGCGCGCCAGCGGAAAGATCAACGCCAAGGGGGAACGCCATCTGAATCTCTAGCTGTGTGGGCGTCGTATAGGCAAAGGTGGTAACCAGCGCGACGGCGGTGCCGTTGTTCATCGTCACGCGCTGAAAGGCCTGACAATCGTTCGCCGCGCGCTGTGTCTGGAAACATTGCACCAGCCAATCGCCGATCGGTGTTTCCGAGATCGGCTCGGGGAAGCTCATCTCTTGCGCAGCGGCCCATTGCGGAGCGGCTATCAGAACGCATGCCGCGAAGAGGGGACTAGCCCTGCGCATCGGTATCGGTCTCGGATTGCGGGCGGTACACAACGCCTCTGTTGCGGTAGGATTCGATATGATGTCGACCGTCGCTGCGGTTCTTGAAATCCCAGATCCCGCGCGCAGCGCCATCGACGATCAGCGAATAGACGGCAAGTTCCATCGCTTGCCGCACGGCAATGCCCACCGGTTCGTTCACCGAGGTGCCTGCGTCGATCTCAAGCAACTCATCGACGCCGACGAAGCGGAAGACGCCCGTATCGACCAGCGTGGAATAGACCGTCTTTTCTGTCGTGACCGAACTGAGCACTTCGCCTGAGCTGACCGAAACTGTCCTAAGTGCCACCGTCACGATGTCCTGCCGGTATTTGGTGGACATGCCGATGCCCAGATAGCGCGCGCCGATGCCGCCGGTTTTGACGTTGCTGTCGTAGTTGACGATGCCGCCTTCCAGAATAATGCCCGCAAAGCGCAGCGGTGGCAGAACGGACCGGGTCGTTCCGCGATAGGTCTGGTTGGACTGGTCGATCAATTGGCGCTCGGTCAGCAGATTTTGCAGACCCGCGCGTTCCACCACGTTAAACCACCGCCCGCCCGACACGTCCTTGAGCACGTCAATCAGGATCGCTTCGCCGCCTTGGGTCACGGCTTTGGAAAAGCTGGAGAAGTTGTCTTCGGGCTTTTGTTGCCCGGTCTGGTCATCATAGGCGTAGACCGCGATGTCAATCTGCTTGCGCGGCGGTGGCAACAGCGCAAGCGAGCCGCCAATGCGTGTCGTCTGCGTTTCGGTCGGTTGATCGAACCCGTTGACGATATTGATCCCGTCGGGATCGCAGCCGGACACGACCATGGCCGCGCAGACCGCAAGATATGCTGGTTTGAGTCTCATCAATTCTGTCCCTTCTGGTCCCAACTTCTTTCTTCCGAGAAGATCGGGAAGCGGCCCCCACCGCAGTTTGTTTCGGTCCTTATGGGTTGGTGGCAGCTAAGGGTGTGGTTGTCGGTGCGGGCTGAGTGGCCCCACCGAGGTCGATGGAAATGTCGGGAAAGTCGATGTTGGGCACACCGCCGCCGCCCCCACCACTGCCTTGGTCCGGCAAGTGCTGGTTCTGGATTTGGGCGGTTCCGAGAAGGTAGTCGAAATTGTTGGGATTGCCCCCGAAGGCGGGGTTGATCGGCCTGTAGATCAGGTCTCCGGCAAAAGCCGTCCCTGCGAAAAGGCTGGAGATAAGAACAATATGGGTCAAACGAAACATGTGCGAACCTCTTTGCGATCAATCAACGCGAATGACAGTGCCCCGCGGGGCGTTCTTGATGACGATGCCACCATTGGTGTTGCGGCCGCCCTGTCCGAAAAGGACAGTCGTGCCGGTTGAATTCTGCAGCCCAATCCGCGCGTGGTGGTTCGAGCCGACCTGCGCTGTGGCGGCGGTATTGTCGCTGCCGCCCACGATGGCCACGATCGAGCTGTTGTCGTCGCCAACCTGAACCTGCGCGATTTTCGAACGCGGGCTGTCGATAATGGCCGCAATCGAGCTGTTGCGATCCCCGACCTGCAGCGCCCCGGCGAATGCGTTTGCACTGCCTGTGACACTGGTCCGGGCGCTGTTGTTCTGACCGTTTTGCAAAATCAGCGTCGAGGAGCCGGGCGAGTGTGTTTGCTGCCGCTCCATCATCATCGGAGCGACGGCGCCTTGGGTCGTCGCAATGGTCTGCTCAAGTGTGACATTATCGACACGAAAATCGATGGATTGGGCGGTCGCACCACCCGGAGCGGCCAAAATCGTGACCGCCAGAATGCTTAAACAGGGTCGGAACAATGTCCGCATCTTAAATATCCTTGCCGTTCGGAGTGCTTGCCCTGCATTGGGTGCGCTCCTGCTGCGCTTCAATCGTCAACTGCGCCGTCAAAACTGTCTCAGCCGTCATCCGATGAACGGATCTGGCCAATAAAACAGGCGTATTCGCCTCTTTAATGACGACGGGCCCGGCTTGCATCGAGGTTGAAGAATTGGACCCCGATATTGTTGTGGCCCCTAAAACATAGGACCCTTCCGCCGGACTGTCGGAACTTACAACGGCCTCCAAAGTAACATATTCGCCTTCTGTCGCGAACCGTATCTCACAACTCAACGCAGAGACCTGTGCAGCGACGCAACACAGACCAAGGGCAAAAAGAAGGGGTTTGACCGTCATCAGGGCCTCGATTTTTCAGAAAAGGGCCAAAGGCGCGCGGGTCGCCTTTGGCCGGTTTTCAGGCCCCAAAGCCGTGTGGCCCCGAGGCAAAAGGCAAGGCCAGACTACCGGCTGTTCTGGTAGTTGATCGCCTCGTTGCCGTTGCCGGTCTGCAGAATGGCCGACCGGTTGTCATTGCCAAGCTGCAAGCTGGCCGCCGCGTTGTTTGACGAGCCCAGAGAGCCGATGGCCGATCCGGAAATGGCCGCCCCTGCGGGCAGGCCACCGCTTTTGGTGGTGCCATTGATTGCGGTCAGCGATTCAAAAATACCGCCACCTTGCGAGATGAACGACGCGTTGCCGTTGCCTTCTTGCAGGGTTGCCGCAGTGTTGTTGTCGCCATCCTGGAACGTCACGGTCGAGTTGTTGTTGCCGATCTGGGCATGCGCCAGAAGGTTGTCGACACCACCGACCTGAAGGCCGAAGGACGTGTTGCCGTCACCAAGGATCGCGCTCACACCGCCATTATCAATACCCTGCTGGATATGGGCTGCGTCGTTGTCGTCACCGACTTGGCTGATGGCAGCTTCGTTCTGCTCACCGTCCTGGCTGATCAGCGCGTCATTGTCGTCGCCGATCTGCAGGGTGGCGGATTCGTTGAACGTGCCTTCCTGCATGTTGATGGCCATGTTGCCATTGCCGACCTGAAATTGTGCGTTGCTGTTGAACGCGCCGCCACTGGTCACACCCGAACCGCCGGCATTATTAAAGCCCATCTCGTTGCCGAAAGTGCGCACGATCACGCCATTTCCGACCTCGGCTTCCGACGTGCGGTTGAAGAGCCCGCCAAAGCTGGTCGAGCCATTCGTCACGCTTGCACTTGCCGACTCGTCGGCGATTGCGACCTGCGCGCTGTCATCGGTGTCGATCGCGGTCGATCCGCTTCCTGCCGTCGCCGTTTGGGCGAAAGCTGTTCCTGCCGTGGCGAAAAATGCCACTGTTGTGCCAAGAAGAACTTTTTTCATAACGTACTCCATCCATCCTTTATCATGTGTCTGCGCTCTATTGCGCTTGGACAGGGGGGAGCCTGCTGGAAAGAAAGGTGCTTAAATACTGGGAGGACACACTAGATCGGCGTGAAATCTGGCGCCAAAAGCACTAGTGCCGGTTCACTATTCAGCGTCTTTCCGCCACCAAATCTGTTGCATGAGGCA
This sequence comes from Cognatishimia sp. MH4019, assembly GCF_020177595.1. GTDB lineage: Bacteria > Pseudomonadota > Alphaproteobacteria > Rhodobacterales > Rhodobacteraceae > JAHTBL01. The sequence continues at coordinate 108,216 of NZ_JAHTBL010000009.1, forward strand.
TAAAATTGCCAATGATAGCAGAGAGATAGAACAACCCGCCTGGAGGGTCCCGCTTATGCCCACGTTTCCGACCCGTTTTTCGCAAGGGGCCGCAATTTTAGGCGCTCTTCTTGGTTTGAGCGTGTTTCTGTCACCGCTGCCAGCCTTGGCAGACGGGCCGGTATCGGTTCCGCAGCTCAACACCGCAGGCGCGAGCGTTTTTGTCCCGCAGATCACACAGCGCCCGGCGCGTGTGCAGCGCAGCGTCCCGCAGCGGACCGCACAGATCCGCCGTACTGCACAACAACCGGCAAGTTCGACGGCGGTTTCGCAGACCCGTATCGTGGATTTTGGAGAGAGCACGGAAGCGCTCGGATTTCGCCTTCCGAGCGTTCGACAGGGTGTGCGAATCATCGCTCGGTAGATGATTCTCATCGGCTTGATTTTGTCCGGGTCGGCCGCCAAGGCCAGAAAAACGCGGAAAAAAATCGTTAATAATGGGTTAAACCTATCCTTTTAGACAGGTTCGATTTTTTCGAATTGAGGTAATCTAGACGCATTATGAGCCTGACCGTTTCGACGCCAAATATCGGAGCGGATTTTTATACAAACTTTTTTAAAGAGTTCTTTGGTTTCTGTCTGATCCTTCCCGTTTTTTTTTGGAGAAGGGACGTATGGGGAAAATGCATATGACTACTTCGCCTATTAGTATTGGGGAGGCGTCCAAGATCGACGTTATTCTCTCCACAACAAACACTTTTGAAGAAATCGGCCTGAAATCGGTCGTCACCCAGTTGGGTTGGAGAAACGTGACGCAGTCCGACAGGGTGCCGCGTGAAGACACGATTGCGATTGTCAGTGTGACGTCTCAGCAAATGACCAACTCGGCGCTAGCGGCAATTCTGTCGCGCTTTGCACCGGCGCGGGTTGTGTTGCTGGTTCCCTCGATGGCCAACTTCTTTCTGTTTCTGAAATGTCCGAAGTCGGTTGTGTCGATCCTGCAGCGGGATGCCGATATGGATCATTTGCGCACGACATTGGACTTCATCGGGATGGGGCACACGCTGCTTCCTTGGGGTAATTCCGATTGTCAGCCGTGTGTGTCGCAATCCGAACCACCGGATTCGGTGCAGGAAGAATGGCATCTGACCGATCGCGAGGTCGAGATCTCGCGCGAGATCGCCGTGGGGCGGTCTAACAAAGAGATCGCGCGCGAGCTTGGGATCGCGGCCAACACGGTCGATGTCCATGTCAGTGCGATTCGGCGCAAACTGGGCGTGCATAACCGCACCCAGATCGCTGTGAAGATCGTTGAAAAGATGGGGCAGACGCCCCCGTCGCAACTGCTGGCTTAGGCCAGCCGCCTTATCGCAATCATGACCGCCGCCTGCGTTCTGCGCGGGCGGCGGTCGTATTATTTTAAGGCGTTGCGCTCAGGGTTCAGGCAAGTCGGCCGCAGCCTTAGCTGATTGTGCGCAAATAGAAGGCGTTCAGGAAAAACCTGCTCATATATTATGCAAGCGTCGGGACTCGCTCCCCTCGAACGCGGCGCGCCCTTACGCGGTGCGGACCCACATCCGTAAAACAGCACTGTCTTAATCGACACTTGAGTGCCGCGCGACGAAGCCATCCTGGCAGATACTCTTCGTCGCGCAGCTGCAACGATACGCTGCCGGTCTCACTTAAGCGCATTCTTCGCAGCCGCAAGGCCGGAGCGCGCGGACCCGGACAGCACAACCTGGGAACACTTTTGATGACTACATTCAAAACATGCGCGGCTTTGACGACGGCGGCCTTGATGGCAACCACGACGGCTGCTCTTGCGCAGGATTGCCCTGTCAAAGTCGGCGTTCTGCATTCGCTCTCTGGCACGATGGCCATTTCCGAGACGACGCTGAAAGACACGATGGAACTGCTGATTGAACAGCAAAACGAAAAAGGTGGCGTTCTGGGCTGCGAGATCGAGGCAGTCGTTGTTGATCCGGCTTCTGACTGGCCCTTGTTCGCGGAAAAAGCGCGCGAGCTGCTGACCGTGTCTGAAGTTGACGTGATCTTCGGCTCATGGACCTCGGTGTCGCGCAAATCCGCGCTGCCGGTTCTGGAAGAACTCAACGGCCTGATGTTCTACCCTGTGCAATACGAGGGTGAGGAAAGCTCGAAAAACGTGTTCTACACGGGTGCGGCCCCGAACCAGCAGGCGATCCCGGCGACGGACTATTTCCTTGAAGAACTGGGCGTCGAGAAATTCGCGCTGCTCGGCACCGACTATGTCTATCCGCGCACCACGAACAACATTCTGGAAAGTTACCTGATCGACAAGGGCATCGCGGAGGAGGATATCTTCGTGAACTATACGCCTTTCGGTCACTCTGACTGGGCGACGATTGTGGCTGACGTTGTGGCCCTTGGTGCCGACGGCAAGCAGGTCGGCGTGATTTCGACCATCAACGGCGACGCCAATATTGGCTTCTATAAAGAACTCGCTGCCGCTGGCGTTTCTGCCGACGATATCCCCGTTGTGGCCTTCTCCGTCGGTGAGGAAGAGCTGTCCGGTCTGGATACCTCCAACCTTGTCGGCCACCTCGCCGCATGGAACTACTTCCAGTCTGCTGAATCCGAGGCCAACGATGCCTGGGTCGCCGCCTGGAAAGAGCGTATGGGCGAAGACCGCGTGACCAACGACCCGATGGAGGCGCATTATATCGGCTTCAACATGTGGGTGAACGCGGTGACTGAGGCTGGCACGACCGACGTAGATGCCGTCCGCGAAGCGATGTATGGTCAGGAGTTTCCGAACCTGACCGGCGGCACGGCTGTCATGCTGCCCAACCACCACCTCGCCAAGCCGGTTCTGATCGGTGAGATCACCGCTGACGGTCAGTTTGACATCATTAGCCAGACCGAAGAGGTGCCGGGTGATGCGTGGACAGACTTCCTGCCCGAAAGCGCGGTTTTGAAGTCAGATTGGCAGACCCTCGGCTGCGGCATGTATAATGTCGAGACCGAGACCTGCGTGCAGCTGACGTCGAACTACTAAGGGTTCTCCCTCGTGGGGGCGGGGTTCGCCTCGCCTCCGCACTTTCTCCGATAAGGCACCCCATTTATGCGCTTTCTGGCTCTTTTCTTCGCGGCTGCGATCTCTCTCAGCGTGTCTGGCGCACAGGCACAACCCGCTGATCTGAAAGCGGTTCTTGAGGTTCACGCCGATCAGATCGAACGCCCGAAACGGCTGGAAGTGGGCGCGGTGGTTGATGATCTGATCGCCCTTGGCACGCCCGAGGTGACGGAATTTCTACAGCGCTGGCAGAACCGCGAACTTCACATGCGCGAGGCGGATGGTCAGTTCTTTTACATCGGTGAAGGCGAGCCGATCCCGCTGATCGATGTGATGAGTGGGGAGGTCGTGGGGACCGCCGAAAAGTCCGAGATCAAACAACTGCGCCCCAATGCCGGGGTGCGTCGTGTGCTTGGATCTGCTCTCGTGCAGTTCCAATTGTCTGATCCAAATATTCTGCGGCGGGTCGCGGCCGTGGACTCCATCGCGCGCCGCCCGCAAGCGGACCAGTTGGCGCCTTTGCTGGCCTCAATCCCCGATGAACCCGATGCCGCTTTGAAAGAGCGCAAGGAACGGTTGGCAGGCCTGCTGACGGCGCGGTTCGGGGACACGACCGAAGCCCGTGTCGCCGCCATTGAAGCGCTGTCGGGAGAGCTATCGTTGGACGTGCAAGCGGTCATGAACCAGATCTTGGCGACCCGCGATCAAGTCGCTGTCGCCTTGCCCGAAGACGAGAATATTGCCGAGGTCTATGACGTCGGCACCGATTTGACCGAGGCAGAGGCTTACGCCCAGCTTGTCAGCGCCGAATTAGCCTCACCACTGATCCCGAACGACGCCATCCGCAACGCACTTGCCGCGAATATCGAAGGGGGTTTCGTGGGTGGCGTGCCGGTGGCGCTGCTCAACACCGACGCCGCCCGCGAGGAGGCTTATGCAACGCTGGCCGAGGCCGGGACCGTCCCGCCTTTGGTTACAGATGCTGACATCAGCTCTGCCGTGCAATCCCATGTTTTTTATGAGGTTTACACCGAGCCAGACATCGCCGTGACCGACGCTGCCAATGACGCGCTCGACGAAATCACGACGCGTGTCGGCGTCAATCAGGCGTTGGATTTGACGCTGGACGGGCTGTCTCTGGCCTCGATCTACTTCCTTGCCGCCATCGGTTTGGCCATCACCTTCGGGGTGATGGGCGTCATCAACATGGCACACGGTGAGTTCATCATGATGGGCGCCTACACGGGCTACGTCGTGCAGCTGTTCATCCCCGATTACACGCTTTCGATCCTTGTGGCCCTGCCTTTGGCCTTCGCCGTCACCTTCGGCGCAGGCGTCGCGATGGAGCGGCTGGTCATCCGCTGGCTCTATCACCGTCCTTTGGAAACGCTTCTGGCGACGTTCGGCATTTCCATCGCGTTGCAACAGCTTGCGAAGAACATTTTCGGCACCCAAGCGCGCCCTCTGACGTCGCCCGGTTGGCTGGACGGCGCGTGGGTGATGAACGACGTGGTGTCCATCAGCTACATCCGCATCGCGATCTTCATTCTGGCGCTGATCTTCCTTGGGCTTTTGCTCTTCATCCTTAATAAGACACGTCTTGGCCTAGAGGTCCGCGCCGTTACCCAAAACCCCGGCATGGCCGCGTCGATGGGCATTAACCCGGATCGCATCAACATGCTGACCTTCGGTCTTGGTTCCGGCATCGCGGGCATCGCAGGGGTCGCCATCGGGCTTTATGCCAAGGTCACCTCTGAGATGGGCGCGGATTATATCGTGCAGAGTTTCATGACCGTGGTCGTGGGCGGCGTCGGCAATGTTTGGGGTACGCTTGCAGGGGCGTCGCTGATCGGCTTTTTGCAAAAAGGGATCGAGTGGTTCAATCCGGCCAACACGCTGGCTGCGCAGACCTACATGATCCTTTTCATCATTCTTTTCATACAGTTCCGGCCAAAGGGCATCGTTGCCCTCAAAGGCCGTGCGGCGGGGGATTGAGGCGATGGAACGCTCTTTCATCATGCGCAACCCGTCGGTTCTGTGGTTCCTTCTGGCGCTTGCGCTCTTCACTTTGGGCGTCACGATCCTGTCGGAGGCATTCGGGGTCGGCACCCTCTCAACCTCTTTCATCAAGACGCTGGGCAAGACGCTTTGCCTATGTCTGATCGCTGTCGCGATGGACGTCGTCTGGGGCTATTGCGGGATACTGTCGCTGGGCCATTTCGCGTTCTTCGGGCTAGGCGGTTACGCCATCGGCATGTGGCTGATGTATGCGCGCACCGAGGAAATCGTGGTTAATTCGCTGAACGAAGCGGCCATCCCGCCGACCCAGCAAGAGATCATCGACGGCATCGGCACACAAATCTTTGGCGTCGTCGGATCGTCGGAATTTCCGATGATCTGGGCGTTCTCGCATTCGCTGGGATTGCAGTTGCTGATGGTCATCTTGGTGCCGGGCCTGCTGGCGCTGGTCTTCGGTTGGCTGGCGTTCCGCAGCCGTGTCACGGGCGTCTACCTGTCGATCCTGACCCAGGCGATGACCCTCGCCTTGGCGCTGTATCTTTTCCAAAATGACAGTGGGTTGCGCGGCAATAACGGTCTGTCGGGCCTGCAAAACATCCCCGGTCTCGACCACCTCGGACAAGCCACCATCTCGATGTGGTTTTTCTGGGCCTCCGCCATCGCCCTGGGCGCGGGCTATGTCCTGTTCGCTTGGGTCACGTCCGGTAAGATGGGCAGCGTGATCCGAGGCATCCGCGATGACGAAAGCCGTGTCAGGTTCCTTGGCTACCACGTTGAAAGCTATAAACTTTTCGTCTTCACCCTAACGGCCGTGGTCGCGGGCATCGCAGGCGCACTTTACTACCCGCAAGCAGGCATCATTAACCCTGCCGAAATCGCTCCCATTGCCTCCATTTACCTCGCCGTCTGGGTCGCCATCGGCGGGCGCGGGAGGCTTTACGGCGCTGTGATCGGCGCGGCGTTCGTGTCGCTTTTGTCCAGCTGGTTCACCGGAGGCGGCGCACCCTCGATCCCGCTGGGGTTCTACACGATCCAGTGGACCGATTGGTGGCTGGTGCTGCTGGGCGTCTCGTTCGTGGCCGTCACGCTCTTCTTCCCGAAAGGCATCGGCGGGCTCTTTGATTATCTGGTGAGGAAAGACCCATGAGCACGCTTCTTGAGGTCTCGGGCGTCACCGTCAGCTTCGACGGCTTCCGCGCGATCAACAACCTGTCCTTCCAGATTGGAGAGCCGGAGCTGCGCGCTGTCATTGGCCCCAATGGGGCGGGTAAAACGACCTTCATGGACATCATCACTGGCAAGACGAAGCCCGATGAGGGCCGCGTCATCTGGGGCGAAAAATCGGTGTCGCTGCTGGACATGTCCGAAAGCGCGATTGCGCGGGCGGGGGTCGGGCGCAAGTTTCAGAAACCTACCGTGTTCGAGGATCAGACCGTGCGCGAAAATCTTGCCATGGCGCTGAAAAACCCGCGTGGGCCGTTTGATGTGCTTTGGTATAAGAAGACTGCGCAAGGCGCTGAGAAAATTGAGGAAATCGCGGAAGAAATTGGCCTGACGGATGAGTTGAAACGGCGCGCTGGCGATCTGAGCCATGGTCAGAAGCAGTGGCTGGAGATCGGGATGTTGCTGGCCCAAGACCCGCGTTTGCTGCTGATTGACGAGCCTGCGGCAGGCATGACTCCCGCCGAACGCGAGCACACGACTGACCTTATCAAGCGGGCCGCTGAAACCTGCGCGGTCGTCGTGATCGAGCATGATATGGAGTTCGTCCGCCGCCTTGGGTGCAAGGTAACGGTGCTGCACGAGGGTGCGGTTTTGGCCGAAGGCAGTCTGGATCATGTCACGCAAAACCAAGACGTCATTGACGTCTATCTGGGGCGCTAAATCATGCTGAATGTCGAGAATCTGACCCTGCATTATGGCCAAAGCCAGATCCTGTATGATGTGAACCTAAGCGCCGAAGCGGGGCAGGTGACAGCCGTGATGGGCACCAATGGCGTGGGTAAAACAAGCTTGTTGAAAGCGATCTCCGGGCGGCATCCTTATAGTGGCGGAACGATCACCGTTGGGGATGCGGCGCTGAACCACCCCTCCGCGTTCGAGGCCGCGCGCGCGGGCATTGCCTACGTGCCGCAGGGGCGCGAGGTGTTTCCGTTGATGACCGTGCAGGAAAACCTGCAATCGGGGTTCGCGTGCCTGCCGAAAGACGCACACACCATCCCCGACAAGATTTTCGACCTGTTTCCCGTGCTTTCTGAGATGAAAGATCGCCGGGGCGGTGACCTGTCGGGCGGTCAGCAACAGCAGCTTGCGATTGCGCGCGCGCTGATTACGCGTCCGCGCGTGTTGCTGCTGGACGAGCCGACCGAGGGCATTCAGCCCAACATCATCCAGCAGATCGGGCGCGTTATTGCGCAGCTTCGAAACGAGGGAGAGATGGCGATTGTGCTGGTCGAGCAGTTCTTCGATTTTGCCTATGACCTGGCTGATGAGTTCGTGGCGCTCAACCGCGGTAAGGTCGTTTTAAGCGACCCGAAAGCCAAGGTCACGCGCGAGGCGTTGATGGAGCGTGTGTCTATCTGATCCTTGAATAACGCTCAGACTGACGCTATATACCGTCTATCAAAGCGTAAGGATATAAGTCATGAGCCTTGTCGACTTTTCCGAAGATGGGCAATTTGCACCCAAGAAAATCGCTGCAGAACTGCGGACGACAAGCGAGGAGGTTGCGCGTAGCGTCGGCCTTGGCAAGGACGCGGTGCAGCGGCGGGATCGCGTTGGATCGGACCGCACACAGCGGCGCTTGCGCGAAATGGTTGAGATCATCAACAAGGTTGAACCGCGGTTTGGCTCTTATCTTATGGCCTATGCGTGGTATCGGTCGGAGCCGCTGAGCGGCTTTTCCGGGCGTACGGCGATGCAGCTGGTGCGCGACGGGCAGGCGGGCGATGTGCTGGAGTATATCGACGCTGTAGACGCGGGCGTTTTTGCGTAAGCCTTGCGATATCAAGGCCTTCTTTACCGTGCATTGAACCCCATTTGGGCGCGCGATCCGCTATCAGGGGAAGGCGCGCGACGCTTTGGCGGTCGCTTCAACAAGAAGGGGCGCGCGGCGCTTTATACTGCGCTCAGCCCTGAGACCGCGATCAAGGAAGCCAATCAGGTGGGGCATCTGCAGCCTACGACGCTGGTCAGCTATCACGCGGATATTGCGCTCGTGTTTGATGGGAGCGATGGCGATTTACTTGAGGCCCATGGTCAGACATTCAACAGCCTTGCTGCCAATGACTGGCGTGATCGGATGGTCGCAGGTGTCGCCCCGACACAGGCCTTTGCCGAGGCGCTGATCGCCGAGGGATATCAAGGGCTTTTGATCCAAAGCTATGCTAGAGGCGCGACAGCCAAAGACTGCAATCTGGTGTTGTGGGATTGGGCGAAAGGGCTGAGCTTGATCGACGACGAAAAGCGGCTTGGCTAGCGCGCTTTCACATCACGGTAGAAAACGGATCAGAACCCAACCGGCCAAGCCGATATGCACGAGCGTGATGACAACAGACGCGCCATGCAGCGCCTTGAAACGGCCTTTGTTGCCGCTGTCGGTGGCGGCATTGATGGCTGGCATGAGCCATTGACGCGTTGGCACCGTGGTTAGCGCGATCAGGCCGAGGGTTGCGGCGGAAAACGCATCATTCGAGAAGCTGAGAAGGGCTGCCAAGGACGCGGTGGCGATCACGAAAAGATAGAACCACGGGAAAGCTTTGCGGATCGTGGCGCCTGCTGTTTCGGCTGGTAGGGCGGTGAATAAAAACGCCGCAAATCCAAAGGAATACAGCACCATTCCCCCGAAGAGGAAAGCGGTCACTAGCAAGGCGGCGGCGGTCAGCATCGGCGGCTCCTGAGGTCTCTGAGATTTGGTATCTGGAGCGGAGCGGGCAAAAGGAAAGCCCGCTGGCGCCGCCTGCGGCGTTGTGGCAAGAGAGCGATTAATGGCCGTGAAACTCACCTCTTTGAACGATCTGAAGACGCTCGCTTTCGATGATATCATCGACGTGCGCGCGCCTTCGGAATTTGCCGAGGATCATGTGCCGGGGGCAATTAACCTACCCGTTCTGAGCGATGCAGAGCGCGCCGAGGTTGGCACGATTTACGTGCAGCAAGACAGCTTTCTGGCGCGCAAGATCGGGGCGGCGATGGTGTCGCGGAATGCGGCGGCGCATCTGGAAGGGTCGCTGGCAGATCGTGACGGGCGCTGGCGGCCGCTGGTGTATTGCTGGCGGGGCGGGCAACGCTCGGGGTCTTTTGCCTCGATCCTGAGCCAGATTGGCTGGCGGGTCGAGCTGATTGACGGGGGCTATAAGAGCTATCGCAGGCTGGTGGTCGCCGCGCTGTACGATGCGCCGATTTCGTTGAACATCACGCTCTTGGATGGTGGCACGGGCACCGCGAAAACCGCGCTTCTTCAAGAGCTTGCGGCGCAAGGTGCGCAGGTTCTTGATCTGGAAGGTCTGGCCGAGCATCGTGGCTCTGTGTTGGGTGGGTTTGCATCCGGGCAACCCTCTCAGAAGATGTTCGAGAGCCGTTTGGCCGGTTTTATTGCGAGGCTTGATCCGGAGCGCCCGACTTATGTCGAGGCCGAAAGCACGAAGATCGGTAACCTGTTGATCCCACCGAGCCTGTGGGCTGCGATGATAGAGGCGCCTGTGCTGCGGCTCAGCGCGCCTTTGCGGGAACGTGCGGCGTTTACGATGCGCAGTTACCCGGATTTGACCGCTGACCCAGACGAATTGCGGGCGCGCTTGCAGCCCTTGCGGGCGTTTCATGGTGCGGCGCGGCTGGAGGCGTGGGAGCGGTTGATTGCGGAAGGGCGGTTCGAAGACCTCGCCGCGTCGCTGATCGAGACGCATTACGACCCGCGCTACACCAAATCGGCGCAACGTCGGGCGCGGTCGGTGACGCAGATGGATGTTGCGCGGTTGGATCAGGGCAGTCTGGCCGAAACGGCGGCGAGGATTATCGCGATGGACGGCAAATGATCTTTCCTGAGTCCGGGGTCACTTGGCCAATCTGGACTGCTTGAAAGCCCGCCTTTTCAATATCTTCCAGGGCAATCCTCACGTCATCTTCGGGAAGTGCTGCGAGGAATCCACCTGCGGTTTGCGGATCAAAAAGCAGCTCACCCCGCGCACCTTCAGCGCCTTGCACATCCGCCAAGGTGCGGTTTGAGGGCATCAGAGAGGCATGTAGCCCGGCCTCAATCAGCTCTAACGCGCCGTCATAAACGGGCAGTGCATCAAGCCAGAGCTCGGCTCCGGTGCCGGACGCCGCGCAAATCTCGGCCAGATGCCCGGCAAGGCCAAAACCGGTCACATCGGTCATTGCGTGGGCCTTTGCCAAGGCGGCTGCCACTCGCGCCGGGTTGCGCCGCATCTGCGTGTAGAGCGCGGCAATATGTCGGCCGTTTGCCTTCATCTGCATCTCGCCCGCCAGCAATACGCCCGAACCCAACGGGCGGGTCAGGATCAAGGCATCGCCGGGTTTTGCGCCTGCTTTGGTGATCGGCGCGCCGTCGCATAGCCCTGTGGCTGTGAAACCGATACTCATCTCGGCGCCCATGGTCGAATGGCCGCCGACAAGGGCTGCGCCGACCTCGCGTGCGATCTGGTCTGCGCTGCGTAAGATCAACTCCATTGTGCGGCGTTGCAAGGCGTCTGACATACGCGGCATGGTGACGTTCATCAAAAGCGCTTGGGGCTGAGCGCCCATGGCCCAGATATCGCCCAACGCATGCAGCGCGGCGACTTCGGTCAGAAGTGCCGGGTCTTCGGTAAAGGCGCGCAGATGGTCGGTGGAGATGACCTGTTTTGCTCCACCAATTTCAAGCACGGCGGCGTCGTCGCCTGCGCCGAGCGTGACGTCCTGGCGTGCAGTGGCAGGCAAGGCGCGGAGCGTGTCTTGCAGCACACCGCCCGCCACTTTTGCACCACATCCACCGCAAAGAGGCGCAGTGTTCACGATGGGGGCGACGCCCTCGGCTGCGCGGCTAAGATCGGGCGTCTCCATGGCGGGGAATTCGATGAATTTGTCCATAAAAGCGCGGTCGATGCGGTCCTTCCAGTGCCACAGAAGCGGGCTTGAGAAGGACAACCCGCCGCGTTCGGCAATCGCGGCTTTGCCACCCAAAGAGATCAGCTTGAGATAGCGCGATTGCGGCTTGAAAACCCGCGTAGGCTTGCCCGCCAGAACCGCGCGGAAATTGTCGTGTAGCACAGGGGCCGCTCGCACGGCGAAGACACCCGCCTTGCTGCGCGGGCTTGCTGTCATGTGGGCGCAATCACCGACCGCGAACAGATCATCATGGCTGCTAACGCGCAGGTCAGCGCCGACATTGATAAAGCCGTCCGTCAGGGGCAGGGGAAGCTCGTGCACCCAAGTATGGGGGAACGCGCCCGCCGCACCGACGGTCAACGTGGCGGGTACGGTTTCGCCGTTTTGCAGGCGGATATGATCGGCGCAAATTTCCTCTGCGCGGGTGTTCAGATGAACGATGATCCCGGCGTCTTTCAAAGCGCGGTTAAGGCGGTCGCGCGTTTTGTCGCTGATGCCGCTCAGGGCGGGCCCGGCCTCAATGATGGCGATCTCGCAAGGCGCGCCGCGTTGGCGTACCGCATGGTGCATGGCAAGCGCCAACTCAACCCCCGCCACGCCACCGCCGATAGCGGCGATCTGGGCTTTGCCGCCGGGCAAAGCGCCAAGGTAATCGCGCCAGCAGGCAGCGAAGATATCCAGCGGTTTGGCTCCGACCGCATGTTCTGCGAAGCCCTTAATCGCGGGCATCTGCGCGGTGATGCCCACGTCGAACGAGGCCACGTCATAGGGGATCGGGTCCTGCCCCTCGACCCTTACCTGCTTGGCCTCAAGGTCCAGCCCGCAGGCCTTGCCCAGAACCAACCGCGCACCCGCATGACGGCCCAGTTTGACCAGATCAATCTCAAGCTCCTCGCGGGTATAATGACCGGCGACATGGCCCGGCAACATGCCTGTGTAAGGCGCTGTTGGGCCGGGATTTATCACCGTCACCCGCACGCCCGGCATCGGGTTCATACCCCATTTGCGCAGCACCAGCGCATGGGCATGACCGCCGCCGATCAGCACAAGGTCTTTGGTGAGAGGCAGGCTTTGCATCGTCGTCATCCGAGGGTTTTCAAACCCTTACAATGGCCTGTCCGCGCCGTCCAATGGGGTTTGCGTGAGCGCGCCGGACAGGGTGGGGGAGGACATGTCGCCGCTCCCCCATCATCCATTGTAGACGACGGTATACAATTGCGCTACTCCGCCCCCAACCACCGCAGCGATTCCGACGGAAAGGCCTTAGAAATGGCAGATATCATCTACACCAAAGTCGACGAAGCACCACAGCTGGCCTCCGCGTCACTGTTGCCGATCATTCAGAAATTTCTGTCCGAGGCGGGCCTGACGGTCGAGACACGTGACATCTCTCTGGCTGGGCGGATCATTGCGGCGTTTCCCGAAAGCCTGACCGATGCGCAGCGCCAATCGGACGCGCTGGCCGAGCTGGGCGAGCTGGTGAAAACGGCAGAGGCCAACGTCATCAAGCTGCCCAACATCTCGGCTTCGGTGCCGCAGCTTGTCGCCGCGATTGAAGAGCTTCAGGCCCAGGGCTACGCGTTGCCAGATTACCCCGAAGACCCGTCGACAGACGCCGAGAAAGACGCGCGCGCGCGCTATGACGGGATCAAAGGCTCGGCTGTGAACCCGGTGTTGCGCGAAGGTAATTCCGACCGCCGCGCGCCTGCTGCGGTCAAGGCGTTCGCGCAGGCCAATCCGCATCGGATGGGCAAATGGGTGTCGGATAGCAAGACCCGCGTGGCCACGATGGGGGCCAATGACTTCTTCTCAAACGAGAAATCAGTGACGCTGACGGCCGATACGACCCTGCGGATCGAGCATGAGGGCGCGGGCGGTGTGAAGGTCCTCAAGGACGGGCTTGCAATGCCGGCAGGCACGATTGTGGACAGCACGTTCATGTCCGTGGGCGCGCTGAAAGCGTTCTACGACAAGGTGATTGCCGAAGTGGCAGAGGAAGGCACGCTCTTCTCGCTACATATGAAAGCGACGATGATGAAGGTGTCCGACCCAATCATCTTTGGTCATTGTGTGCGCCAATATCTGGCCCCGGTTTTCGAGAAATACGGCGATGATTTTGCCGCCGCAGGAGTGGAGCCGAACGGTGGTCTGGGCACCATGCTCGACAAGATTTCCGAGATGCCCAACGGGGCAGAGATCAAAGCCGAGATTGACGCGGTTCTAGCGGATCGCCCGCCGCTCTACATGGTGAATTCCGACAAAGGCATCACCAACCTGCATGTGCCGTCCGATGTGATCATCGACGCCTCCATGCCTGCCGTGATCCGCGCAGGTGGCAAGGGTTGGGGCCCGGATGGCGAAGAAGGCGACACGACTTGTGTGATCCCCGACAGCAGCTATGCGGGCGTCTATGCCGAGACGATTGATTACTTCAAAGAGACGGGTGCGCTGGATCCTGCGACCTCTGGCACGGTGCAAAATGTCGGCCTGATGGCGCAGAAGGCGGAAGAATATGGCTCGCACCCGACCACGTTTGAGATGGCCGAGGCCGGGACCGTGCGTGTCATGGATGGCGACACGGTTCTGATGAGCCATGAGGTGAACGCGGGCGATATCTGGCGCATGGCGTCGGCCCGCAAGGCACCCATTGAGAACTGGATCGAGTTGGCGATTGAGCGTCAGGCAGCAGAGGACTGCCGCGCGATCTTCTGGCTGGATGCGGATCGCGCTCATGATGCTGAGCTGATCAAATACGTCACGCCTATGCTGGAGGCCAAGGGCGTTTCCGACAAGTTCGAGATTATGGCGCCGACCCCAGCGACACGCGCGTCATGCGAGACGATCCGTGAGGGCAAGACGATCATCGCGATCACCGGCAACGTGCTGCGCGACTATCTGACAGATCTGTTCCCGATCTTGGAGGTTGGCACTTCTGCCAAGATGCTTTCGGTCGTGAAACTGATGCAAGGCGGTGGTCTGTTTGAGACAGGTGCCGGTGGGTCCGCGCCCAAGCACGTTCAGCAGTTAATGGAAGAAAACCATCTGCGCTGGGATAGTCTGGGTGAGTTCTGCGCATTGGGGGAAAGCCTGCGCTTTGCGGGCTCCGAGAAAGCGCGCATTTTGGGCGATGCGGTGGATGCGGCGACTGAGAAGCTACTTTCGAACGGCAAATCACCGGGCCGCAAGGTTGGCCAGGACGACAACCGCGCCAGCCATTTTCATTTTGCGCTGTATTGGGCCGAAGCACTGGCCGCGCAAAGTGAGGATGCGGACCTTGCAGCAGCCTTCAAGCCGGTGGCTGAAGAGTTGGCCACTAACGCTGACACCATTTTGACCGAGCTGAAGGCCGGCGCTGGCAAGCCAGTTGCTCTGGGCGGCTACTACCACGGCGACGAGGCGAAAACTGCTGCTGTGATGCGCCCGTCATCGACACTGAACGCGATTATCGGTTAAGTAAACAAAGGCGCGCGGAGCAGTTTTGCTCCGCGCGCAGCTTTAAAATGCCTATTGGCCCTGGCGAAACTCAGTCCGCTTCAACCGCAGTCGCGGGCGCTTCTTCGACGGTTTCAAACACGTTGAGCCCGAAGATAAGCACCCCGAAGACCAACGCGACAGCGATCCCGATCAAAGCGGGCTTGTGGCGGCGGGACTGTTTTTCAACATTGGTGTCGGGTGCGGACATGAAACTCTCCTGATATTGCGTATTCGAGAGGAAAACTCCGGCAGACCGCAAAGAGTTCCATTCTGCTCAAGCATATTAATTAACATAACGTTGATTATCTTACATTCTGACGTCCATAAGACATGACCTCTTCGTGTCAGCCCTTAGTGCGCCAAATGCTTCAAGATATGATCTGCGGCCACCTGCGCCCCCAATGCACTGAAATGCGCATCCGGTGCATAAAGACTACGCGGCTGCGGATGCGCCTCAAACGCGGGTGTTAGGTCGATAAACGCGACGCCCAACTGCTTGGTCGCCTTTTCCACGTGACCCCTTAGATCGTCAAAAGCCGCCGCGTTGGGAAGTAGGCCGACAAACCGGTCGACCTGCGGGATATAGGCGACGTACAGCTCGCCTCCCCAGCCCTGCACAGCATCCCGCGCGATCTCAAGGGTTTGTGCATATTCAGGCCGCGGAGCCGAGGCTTTCGGATAATGCAGCCCCAGAACAAGCGCTGTCTGCTGCAGTGCAAGGAAGTTCCGCACCCAGGCGCGCCGTGCAAGAAATCCGTCCGCGGATTCAACGCTCGCCTCCCACCATCCGTCTATCACGTCTGCAGATCGGGCATGGCGCGTCATCACGTCCTCGGGTCGGCCAGCAGGCAAACTGGCCTCCATCGCTGAAGCCAGATACGGCGCAGTTGCCTGCAAATTCATGTTCTGCCAGTCGTTTCCTTCAAAGAACATCATGACCACTTGATCAGGCGTGAACTTCGGCCCCCAACGCCGCAGAATTGCGACCTCCATTTGTGGTCCTGCCCCGCGTGATCCGGTGTTCATGGTGCCGGGTCTGTCGGCCCTGATGCGGCTGACAACATCCTGCCCATCCGGCAAACAAATTCCTTCGGCAAAACTGTCACCGAGGATCATCAGATCAATTTCATCGTTATAAATCATGGGGGGATTTCGGAATCCGTATTGGTCCGCAACATAGCTCACCGGGGCACCATGCGCAGCGCAGAGCAACACGGTCGCGTTTGGGACGCCTTCCAGAATTGCGTTTTCTGACGTCTTAATTCCAAGCGCGTGATTTAACTGGTTCAGCGTATAGGCGGGCGGCATCGTTTGCCGGAAAGCTGCGTCCGGTGTCCCTTGCCCTGCAACGAAACCCGACAGCCCCGCAGCGCCTTGAAAGGAACGTTGGGTCAGCAGCAATTCGAACATGAAAAGCGCGATCATCAAGGAGAGCGCACAGATCCCCGTCATCAACGCCCCGTCGCGCTCAAGCCAAAACCCGGCTGCCAAAAGCGCCGCGGCAATGCCCAATGGTGCTAACACATAACGTACGATCCGGATCAGATCGGTTGCATAGGCGTCGCGGTGCAGCAGCGCATAGACAGCGATCGCCACAAAGTACAAAGCAACCAGAGCACACAGGATAAAACCAACCCGAGCGATCCTTTGACGAAACACGGGCTGTGTTCTCCGCTTGGGGCTCTGCAAGGCAAACATGGCTCAGTCCAGTTCGTATTTCTGGGTGTAGTCTTCCTTGAGCGATGGGTCCTGCGCGGGCTTGCGCAGGATCAGATTGCCGATCGCCAGAACATCAAGTTCGGTTCCCATGAAGCAGCGAAACGCATCCTCGGGTGAACCAACAATGGGTTCCCCGCGCACATTGAACGAGGTGTTGACCACAACGGGGCATCCGGTGCGTTTTTTGAATTCGGAAATCAGCCGGTGATAAAGCGGGTTCGTGTCCTGATGAACCGTTTGCACACGCGCCGAATAATCCACATGCGTGATGGCCGGTATTGATGAACGCGCGACGTTCAGCTTGTCGATCCCGAAAAGCGCCTGCTCGTCGTCGGTCATCTCGCGCCAGTGCCTTTTCCCGACATCGGCGACGATCAGCATATAGGGGCTGTCGCTTTCCAGATCGAACCAATCCGAGACGTCTTCGCGCAGAACGGACGGCGCGAAAGGGCGGAAGCTCTCGCGATACTTTACTTTCAGATTCAAGGTCTTCTGCATGGTTTCTGATCTTGGATCACCCAAGATCGACCGCCCTCCCAAAGCGCGCGGCCCGAACTCCATCCGTCCTTGGAACCAGCCGACGGCCAACCCGTCAGCCAAAGCGCTTGCAGCCTCGGTGATCATATCGTCCTGGGACATGCGTTCGTAAACCGCGCCAAGATCATCAAGCATCGCTGCAATCTCGTCCGTTTCGTGAAGGGGCCCCAAATACGATCCGTGCATCCGGTCACCGCCCTCCGGAGCGCGCGGTTGATCGAGTTCCTGGTGCCACGCCGCGTAAGCTGCCCCGACCGCCCCGCCCGCATCGCCCGCCGCTGGCTGAACCCAGATGTTTTGAAACGCGCCATCCCGCAGGATTTTTCCGTTGGCGACGCAATTCAAAGCGACACCGCCTGCCATGCACAGGTTTGGAATTTGGTATTCTTCGGCGGCCGCACGGCACAGGCGCAGCATCGCTTCCTCGGTCACCGCCTGAACCGAGGCGGCGACATCCATATGAAATTGCGTCAGCGGGTCTTTGTCCGGCTCGCGCAACGGCTCACCGAAGAGATCGGCAAACGCTCCATTTGTCATCGTCAGCCCGGTCGCGTAATCAAAATATCTTTGGTCGAGCCGGAATGATCCGTCAGATTTCAGATCGACCACCTTGTCGAGGATCAGGTCTTTGAATCGCGGCGTGCCGTAAGGTGCCAGCCCCATGACCTTGTATTCACCGGAGTTGACGCGAAAGCCCGTGTAATGCGTGAAGGCCGAATAGAGCAGCCCCAGCGAATGCGGGAAATGGATTTCTTTCTTGATCTCCAGCGACGCGCCGCACCCGATGCCCAGGGTTGTGGTTGCCCACTCCCCCACCCCGTCCACGGTCAGGACAACCGCTTCGTCACAGGGCGACGGATAGTAAGCACTGGCCGCGTGGCTGATGTGATGTTCTGAAAACAAAAGCCGGTCCTCGGCGAAGTCCGGATCAATCTCGCAGAGTTGCGTCTTCAGCAACCGCTTCAGAAAAAGCTTTTCCTTCAGCCAGATCGGCATTGCCACGCGGAACGACGCGAAGCCCTTGGGCGCGGTCGCCACATAGGTTTCCAGCAGCCGTTCGAACTTCAGGAACGGCTTGTCGTAGAACGCGACGTGATCAACATCGGCCAACGTGATCCCTTCGGCCTCCAGAACCGACCTGATCGCGCAGGCCGGAAAGCCCGCGTCATGCTTCTTGCGTGTGAACCGTTCCTCTTGCGCCGCCGCGACCAGAGCGCCGTCTTTCAACAGGGCGGCGGCACTGTCGTGGTAGAACGCCGACAGTCCCAGAATATAGGACATCGATCAGAACAACGGATACAGGAACGGCGCCACGGCTGACCCTTGGCTCAGGACAACCAGCCCACCGAAAACCACCAGAACGACAAAGATCGGCAGCAACCAGAATTTCTGACGGTCCCGAAAGAAGGACCATAGCTCAACAAAGAAGGACATAGAAACTCTCCGATAAATGGATTTAGTACTGCCGCTTCATGCTTTCTGGCGCGCGCTCGCGCGGTTTCCAGTAGCTTTGAAGCGCGGGATCAAATTCCCGGGACAGCGGGTCAAAACCTCGTAATTTCACAAATACTCCGGTGGGAACGAAGGCGATCACATAGACCAGGAACATCGTGACCGGCGACACGATCGCATAAAGGATCAGGCCGAACTTGAACCAAAGCCGATTGGCTTTGTGTAGCAAGCTTGGCTTGACGGCAGTTACCACGAAAAAGCCAGCCGCAATCGCAAGAGCGACCCAAGCAAAGGCGTTGCCCTTGATGAACAGGTACAGCGCCAAGAGGCTGAAAACTGCCCCGAAAACCTTCCCGAAACTCTGATCCGAGCCTAACGCCACTTCCGTGTTTGGCTGCTGGTCAAACATGTCGATGCACCCTTTTTTGGGTAAAAGGGCCGTTCGAAATCCACCGGCCCAGAAGAAAACAAAAGAAATAATAGCATCACGATACATCAGATCGCTGCGGAGTGGAGTAGCCCAAATACACTAGAGGCCTTGCATCAGAGTGACGCTAAGCCATTGAAATCATGGGGCGCGGCCAGGTTTTCATGGTGTTTCAAACATCCGTGATCTGGTGACTTGGCACCGAAGGTTGCGGACGCCTATTATGAAGTCATCGACTCAGTTGATTGAATTTTATGACAAAATCTAATTTTTCGGTCCTGATCTGCTCGGCAGGTCGCAGACACGCCCTATTGGAAAGCTTTCGCGCAGCACTCGCCACGCTGGAACTGCCCGGCCGCGTGATTGCATGTGATCTTGATCCGCATCACAGCGCCGCTTGCGCAAGCGCGGATGCCGCTTATCCGGTCCCTCGCGCAACTGAGCCCGGCTATGCCGACGCCATTCTGGAGATCGCGCAGAAAGAAAACGTGGCACTGGTGATCCCGACAATTGATCCCGAACTTCTACCCTTGGCAGAGGCGCGGGACCGCTTCGCAAATGCGGGTGTCCGTGTGCATGTCTCGGACCCGGACACCATTGCGATCGTACGCGACAAGGAGGAGACATCGCGCGTGTTGCAAGCGGCGGGTGTGCCTGTTCCTGCCACATTTGCCGAAGCGGAAATCCGGTCGAATGCTGAGGCGGTGCCTTGGCCGCTTTTTGCAAAACCATCCGGTGGAAGTGCCAGCCGTGGCCTTGCCGTGCTAAGCAGCCCCGGCGATGTTCCGGACAAATACCCCGAACCGATGATCTATCAAGAGCTTCTGACCGGCCCTGAATACACGATCAATATGTTCGTGGATCAGGATGGCGATCTGAAGACCGTGGTTCCGCATAGACGTCTTTCGGTCCGGGCCGGAGAGGTCGAGAAAGGCTGTACCGAGCGGCGCGCCGACCTCCACCAGATCGCCGAAAACATCGTGCGCGCCCTGCCCGGCCTGTGCGGGGTGGCCTGCTTTCAGGTCATTGACGATCCAAAGCTCGGCGTGCGCGCGTTCGAGATCAATGCGCGCTTCGGTGGCGGTTTCCCTCTTGCCGATTATGCCGGTGCGCATTTCGCACAATGGCTGTTGGAGGAGGTTTCAGACAAGCCCCGCACTGCGAGTAACGACTGGCGCGATGGCGCAGAAATGCTGCGTTATGATGCGGCCGTCTTTCGCGGTTAGGGCCGGTTCATGATTGTCTTCGACATGGACGACACGCTTTATCTTGAACGCGATTTCGCCTTCAGCGGATATGAGTTCTTGGAACAGTGGGTGGTGAATAAGACGGGGCAGTCCGGTTTTGGCGATGCGTGCAAGCAGCTGTTCTTGAAAGGCGAACGGCGGCAAGTCTTTGACCGTGCAAGTGAAATGCTTGGCATTGAAGCGACGCCCGATCTGATCACTCAGCTGGTTGAGCAGTATCGCACACATCCGCCCCAGATCACCCTCGCGCCGGACGCGGCGCGCTTTCTGGCCCGGGCGAAAGGTCCTTTCGGTCTGATCAGCGACGGCCCCGCCTACATGCAGCGCAACAAGTCACATGCCTTGGGCCTCGACACCATGATCACACATGTTTGCCTGACAGGAGATTGGCCCGACGGTCACGGCAAGCCCCATCCCCGCGCTTTTCAAGAAATGGAGGGCCATAGCCCTACCCCCGCACAGATGATCTATATTGCTGACAACCCGGCCAAGGATTTCCTCACCCCGAACGCACGCGGCTGGCATACGATCCAGATCACGCGGGAGGGTGGCGTGCATGATCCCAATCCGGAAACCTCCGCACATGCTGCACAAAGAATGATCGCATTCTTCGATGAGCTGGAGGATTGGCCCGTTTGAGATAGTCGTCACGACGCTTTGTCGGATCGCGTTTTTGAAGTAAGATCGAAGATATATTCCTGTCGGCTCTGACTGGCTGACGACACCAATTCGAGAAGCGCAGCCCTTATTTCATTGCGCGCAACCATTTTTCAGAGGCTGCACATGCAGCACAACCGGGGAAAGATTTATGTCCCGTCGCCTTCAGATCAGGCTCACATCATGAGCGATGAGCAGGCTAAATCAATGGGCGGCGCGCTCTTGGCCAGTTCTGTCTATCGGAGGCTTCTCAAGAACGCAGGCTGGCTCTTTTCGACACAAGTGATTGGCGGTCTGATCGGTATTCTGACGCTCACAATGATGGCGCGTGCCCTTGGTCCCGCCGGGCTGGGCGTTGTCGCGATTGTGCAGGCCTATGTTAAAATCGTGGACCGGCTGACTCGCCTTGAACCATGGCAAGCCGTCATCCGCCACGGCACAGTCGCGCTGGAAAACGGCAACCGCCAGAAATTCGCGCAGCTTATCCGTGCGTCCATCGCGATTGATCTTGTCGGCAGCCTTCTGGCTGGCACGGTCGCGCTGTTGCTCGCGTCACTTGCTGTTCAATGGCTGTCGCTGCCTCAGGATGGGCAGCGCTATCTGATACTTCTTTCGCTCGGCCTCTTTGTCAGCTTCAAGCCGACCGGCATTGCGATCCTGCGCATCTTCGACCGGTTCGATCTGCTGGCAAAGATTGATGTCGGCATCATCCTTTTGCGCTTCGCATTGACTGCCATCGCCTATTGGTTCGGCTTGGGTCTGTGGGCATTCATCGCCATCCTGCTGATAGAGGCCATCGCTAACGGGCTGATCGTGTTCCTGTTCAGTCTGCGCGAATTGCAGCGGCGTGAAATCCCTTCCCCCGCCCATGCCAGCCTGCGCGGCTTTCCGGCTGAAAATCCGGGCTTCTTCAAGCTGCTGTGGAACTCGAACATCAACGTCATCCTGCGCCAGTCGACCCAGCGGTTCGATGTCATTATCCTGTCGGCCTTCGTCGATACCGCCGCTGTCGGCGTCTATTTTCTGGCCCGCCGCCTTGCCGATGCGGCCTTGAAGCTGGCGCGCCCGATCAATCAGGTGCTCTATCCAGAGCTTGTGCGCACATGGACATCCGGCACCGCCGCCGCGTTCAGACGCCTTCTGGGCACGGTTACGGGCGTCCTTTTTGCGGTTGGTCTGGCGGTCTTCATTCCGGTTGCGTTGAATATGGGCGCGCTGCTGGCCATGTTCTTTGGCGCCGAGTTTGAAAGTGCGGCTCTGCTGGTCAACGTCCAGTTTTTCGCCGCTGTGATCTATCTGGGCAGCATCGTGATGAACCCCGCAATGCTGACCGTCGGGCGTGACGGGCAACTGGTGCGGATCACGTTGATTGGCACCATCGCGTTCTTCATCCTCGCCGTGCCGCTGATCCTTGCGTTTGGGCCGGTCGGACTGTCGCTGAATTTCCTGCTTTTCAATCTGTTCTGGCTGACCAGCTGTGTTCTGATCCTGAACAGGGTGACAACTATTCCGCCGCCTTGATCTTGGAATGCTTGAACTGCATCTCAGGCGGATCACTGTTCAGCTTTGCCTCGATAACCGGGCCGCCGATGTTTTTCGACTGCAGGAAGATCCGCCCAATATATTCGCCCATGATCCCCAGAAACATCGCGTTCAGGGTCATCGACAGCAAAAGCAGAATTGTCGTGGTCGCAAAACCGGCAGGCCAGTCGGCCCCGAAAACGACCTTGCCGATGATGTAGCCGATCATCAGCAAAAACGTCATGGTGCCGATGAAAAGGCTCAGCATCGAGGCCAGCCGCAGCGGTAGCAGCGAATGGTTGATCATCCCGTCAATCGCCAGCCCAAGCATCGCCTTGAACGGAAATTTCGAGGCCCCCGCCGTGCGGGCCTGACGATCATATTCGAATCCGATCTGCGAAAACCCCATGCCGCTGATCAAGCCGCGCACGTAGGGGGAGCGGTCATCAACCTCGCGCAACTGGTCCAGAATGCGCCGGTCTGTCAGACGGAATTCGCCTGCATTGCGGGGCAGATCGTCGGTGCTGATCGCGTCAATCAATGCATAAAACGCCCGTCGCGCCATCGCGACAATGGGACCATCCGGCAGGCTGCTCCGGATACCGTAAACCACATGATAACCCTGCCGCCACTTGTCCAGCATCTCGGGAATCAATTCGGGCGGATCCTGCATGTCGCAATCCAGCTGGATTGAACAGGCCCCGCGCGCCTCTGCATAGGCGGTCAGCACCGATTTCTGATAGCCCACATTGCGCGAGAACCGCAGCACACGCACGCGGTCGTCATAGGCGCAGATATCGCTGAGAATATCGAAGGTGCGGTCCGTGGAATGGTTGTCGGTAAAGATAATCTCCATTTCGTAATCGGGCAGATCGTCAAACACCGCTTTGACCCGCTCGTAAGCGGCACGCACGTTTTCTTCCTCGTTCAACGCAGGGATCAGGATTGAGACAGGCGTCATCATGGTGCGGCATCCTGCATCTGAAACACGGGCGCTCCCGTGGCGTTGGAATTTGATCGCATCCATTCGAGTGTCCTCCTCAGACCTTCGTCCAGAGGCACTTTGGCCTTCCAGTCAAGTGTTCGTGCCGCGCGGGCGACGTTGAGACGTAATTCACGGGGTCCGCCGTCAGGCTCGCCCAGTTTCAAAAGTGTGGGATCGGCATCGGTGAGCGCGATTATCATTTGTGCAACTTCGTGCACCGTTGGCGCGTGACCCGACCCGATATTCGTCACCGCTTCGGCGGCATCCGCCCGCTCGGCCAAAATCAAAAGGCTGCTGACAACGTCGTCTACAAAGATCAGATCGCGGCGATCGTCGGGCCGTTCCACGGTCAGCGCCTTGCCAGCCAGGCAGGCGTCCAAAAGCTGCGGGATCAGGAAATCTGCATTCTGGCGTGGCCCGTAGGTCAACGCCAGCCGCGCGGTACGCACCGGAAACCCAAGCTCGGGCTGCACCCGTTCAAGATACCGCGTTGCCGCCAGCATCGACGCGCCGTAAACGCCCACCGGACTTTCCGCTGCGCCTTCGCGGTATGGCAACGAGATATCGCCATATTCTGCGATCGTGCCGCAGCGCACCAACACAAGCGGGGGAACATCAAGACAGGCCGAGACCAGCGCTTGCACTGGCGCCAGATTATCGACCCGCGCCCGATCATGATCCCCTGCTGCCATCGGGTGCGGATAGCGGGTCGTCGCACCAAGATGAAAGATCATGTCCGCGCGTGCTTCTTTCAGGATTGCCAGAAGCGCATCATGATCCGTCAGATCGCACCGCTTCACGTGGATGCGATCCAACATATCCGCCAGGCGTGCGGTGCCAGATTGCGGCCGTAACAGTGCCGTCACCCGATCACCACGCTCCAGACAGGCGCGCACCAGATGCGACCCGATAAAGCCTGAAGCGCCGGTGATCAGGACGTTGGCCATCTCAGTCCGTTCCTGACCCGCCGACCACGGTCGGGTTTGGCAAGGGCACAATGAACCGCCCACCAGCGGCTTCGAAATCGGTGAGCTGTTCGCGAATCTCGTCAAAGAAATTCCACGCCAGGACCAGCAGATAGTCGGGTTTGCGTTCGGCAATTGCCTCGGGCGCCAGGATCGGAATTTTCGATCCGGGCGCAAAAAGCCCCTGCTTCAGCGGGTTGCGATCGGCCAGAAATTCCAGCGTATCGGGGCCGATCCCGAAGAAGTTCAACAGCGTGTTGCCCTTGGCTGGCGCGCCGTAACCGGCAATCGTCTTGCCTTCGGCTTTCAGCGAAGCCAGCAGATCAAGAAGCGCCGTTCGGTCGTCATTGACCCGCGTCGCAAACGCCTCGTAACTGGCGCGGTCCAGCATCCCGGCGGCGCGTTCTTCCTCGACCATCTGTGTCACGATCGGAGCAACCTGCGCTTTCGCGACCGCCTTGCGGAGAAATACCCGCATTGATCCGCCATGCACCGGCAGTTTTGTGACATCGACCACATCAAAGCCTGTCGTCTTACCCAGTTTGATGATCGACAGCAGGCTCAGCTCGGACATGTGCTCGTGGTAGATGTTATCGAACTCGTTGGTTTCAACGATCTCCTTGCCCCACGGCACTTCGATGACAAAGGTTCCGTCTTCGGCCAGCAGGATATCGACCGCCTCCATAAAGCCATGCAGATCACCGATATGGTTGAATGTGTTGGAGGTCGCGATCACCTGCGCGGGTCCGTGCTTGGCAACCACCTCGTGCGCGCTTTCGGGTGAGAGGTATGCCACATGAACTTCGACACCACGCTCTGCCGCGATCTTTGCAAGATTGGCGGCTGGATCAATGCCCAGCGTCTTGGCCCCTTGCGCGTTCGCAAAAGACAGCATCAAGCCGTCATTGCAGCCGATATCCATGATCAGGCCACCATCCGCGAGCTGCCCCAGCACTTTGGCAAAGTCTTCGAAATGCGCATGCATGGTTTGCGCGCTCGAAGGCACATAAAGGTAGTGCACAAAGAAATCCTGCGGGATTTGATCGGCGACCTGAATCAAACCGCAACTCAGACAAGCCTGACTGTTCAATGCAAAACTTGGCTGCGCCTCGTTCAATTCCTCAGGGCGCACAAACATGTTTGCCGGTGGGTGTTTGCCCATCGGTAGAAAGGTGATCAAGTCGCTTGATTTGCAACAGCGGCATTCCTCAAGCGTGTCTTTCACAACTAAGTGGTCCTTCATAACGAAATCCTTTTCAAAAAAAATGGACCGTTCCTTCCCAGTAATTGACGTTTTTCTTATGCCGCGTTGATCCCCTCGGTACGGCTCGCGGCAAATGTTTTGAATGTGTCATGCATGTAGGCGATATGCGCGTCCGTCAGGCCGTGGTGACAGGCCAGCAGAATGCCCCCGCGCATGACCTGATCCGAGTTCGGATATCCCTCGGGATCGGCGGTGTAATCGACCTTTTTCATCGCCGGTTGCCGCAGGATGTTGCCGGTGAAAACGGGCCGCGTCTGGATGTCGGCCTTCTCAAGGAAGATCTGCATCTCGCGCCGGGTGAAAGGCGCGCCTTCGCGCAATGTCAGCGGGAACGCCAACCAGCCCGTACGCGCACCGTCCAGATGCTTGGGAAGGATAAACCAGTCCGCATAGGCGCGGAAGAAATCCTCATGGGCCGCGAAATTGCGCTCCCGCTCGGCGATGTTGTTTTGCAACTTGCCCAATTGCACCAGACCGAAGGCCGCGCTGATCTCGGAAGGCTCAAGGTTGTAGCCTAAATCCTCGAACACAAATTTCGCATCATATTCAATGTCATCCAGCATGACATTAAAGCGGTTCTCAATCGTCTCGCTCTCGACAAAGAGCGAAGAACTGCGCCCCCAAGACCGTAAGAGCAGCGCCTTGCGACCCAGTTCGGGATCGTTCACGCAAAGCATCCCGCCATTGCCGGCCCCGTTGATCACATGGCTGCCGTAAAAGCTGGTCGTCGAGACGTCCGAATAAATGCCGGTGCTTTCCCCGTTGATGGTGGCCCCCAATGTGTCGGCGCTGTCCTCGATGACCCGCAGGCCGTGCTTGTCGGCCAGTTTGCGGATCGCAGCCCAATCAGGCAGACCGCCGATCAGCGACGGGATCATCATTGCGGATGTGTTCGGCGTGATCATCGCCTCGATCTTGTCCACGTCGATATTGTAGGTGCCGACGCCGCAATCCACGAAAGCGGGTTTCAGACCCTGCCGCACCAGAGGCGCTACGGTGGTGGCGAAGGTGAGCGCGGGCGTAATCACCTCACTGCCCTTTGGCAGGTCAAGGATTTCGACCGCGAGGTAATTGGCCGATGAGCCAGAGTTCACCATGATCCCATGGGTCTTTTCGAACAAGGCAGCAACCTGCGCCTGCATCCGGCGCACCCGATCGCCCATCTGGGTTGAGGTTTGAAGCACCTCGACCACGGCGTCGATTTCTTCCTGTCCGTGCACGGTCTGGCCATAATTTACACGCATCTATCCACTCCTTAATTCAAATTCGTCATCAAAGTTTTCGAGGCTTTCGGCACGTCCGGGACGTCGCTCGCGCGGCGCGGCGGTGTCACGTTCTGCGATGTCTCTGGCGACATCCGCGCGGTGTAGGCGTCGATCTGCGCCATGGTGAAATGAGCCATCTGATGGCCAACCTCATGGGCGCGATACCATTCGGCGGTCAGGTGTACGGCGTCGCTCAACCCAAGGCGCGGACGCCACCCCAACTGGGTTTGCGCCTTGGTGCTATCCAGCCTCAGCAACCCTGCTTCATGCAGGCCGTCTGGAGCGTCGCCATAGGTGATATCAAAGCTATGCCCCCAAGCCTTTTCAAAGGCTTGCGCCAGATCGCGCACGGGCACTGTCGCGGCAGCGTCCGGCCCAAAGTTCCAAGCGCCCTCATAGGCGTGGCCTTGCTCAAGCAGATGGGCGGCCAACGTCAGGTATCCGGCAAGCGGTTCAAGAACGTGCTGCCAAGGCCGCACGCTGAGCGGGTTGCGGATGCTCAAAGGTGCCGCACCGGTGGCGGCGCGAATGATGTCGGGGACAAGCCGTTCAGCCCCCCAATCACCCCCGCCGAACACGTTGCCCGCACGCACTGTGGCCAGGCATGGCCCGTCCGGGTCCTGAAAGAACGACCGGCGATAGGACTGCGCAAGGATTTCGGCGCAACCCTTCGAGGCGCTATAGGGATCGGCACCGCCCAAAGCGTCGTTCTCGCGGTAGCCCCATTCCCATTCGCGGTTATCATAGCATTTGTCGCTGGTGACCACGATGATGGCGCGCAGGTTCGGCATTGTCTTGGCCAGTTCCAGCACATGCGCGGTGCCCATGACATTGGTCGCAAAGGTCTCGACCGGTTCGGCATAAGACAGGCGCACCAGCGGTTGCGCGGCCATGTGGATCAGCACTTCGGCGTCTGCTCCCTCACCGGCCTCAAAGAGCGCCTTGGGATCGCGGATATCCGCGATCCGGCTGTCGATGCGTTCCCCAACGCCACAGCTGTCAAAGAAGCTGTCACCCGGCTCGGCAGGCAGCGCGATGCCGGTCACCTGGGCTCCAAGCTGGCGCAGCCATAGCGCCAGCCAGCCGCCCTTGAAGCCGGTGTGACCCGTCAGCAAGACGCGGCGCCCCTTGAAGGCAGCAGCGAAGGAGGGGTTGGGAAGGCTCACCGATATGCTCCTTTAAATCGCGATGGGCTGGACGTTCGCCGCAGCTTCACCGAATTGCAGCCATGGCGGGGTCTCCTGCTTGGCAAATTCGTTCAGCGAGTTGCGGTCGCGGATCGTGTCCATCGGATGCCAGAAGCCGGGATGGCGGAAGGCCATCAGCTCGCCATCACGGGCCATTTGCGACAATGGCGTCTGCTCAAGCGGCTCGGTATCGTCGACCATGTAATCCATCACGCCTGGCTCAAAGACGAAGTAACCGCCATTGATCCAAGTCTCGCGGCTACGGACCTTTTCTGTGAACGCTTTCACCCGGTCGCCGCTCAGGTCGATATTGCCGAAACGGGCAGGCGGCTGCACGGCGGTGACAGTGGCCAGCTTGCCATGCGAGCGATGAAATTCGAGCAGGGCGTCGATGTCGATGTTTCCCAGCCCGTCCGAATAGGTGCACATGAACGTCTCGTTGCCGATCCAGTCCTTCAGACGGCGAATGCGCCCGCTGGTCATCGTATGCGCTCCGGTGTCTACGACCGACACGTTCCAGCCACCCGGAGCGGAGGGGACCAACTCCATCTCGCCACTGTCGAGCGCCACGGTGATGTTGTTCGAGATCAGGTGGTAATTCGCGAAGAACTGCTTGAGCATCAGCCCTTTATAGCCTGCCGCAACCACGAAATCGTTGTGGCCGAAATGGCTGTAGATATCCATGACCCGTGCGATGATCGGCCGTCCGCCAACCTCGACCATGGGCTTGGGGATTGTGACGGTTTCTTCGGCAAGCCTCGATCCGAGACCGCCCGCTAAAAGGAGCGTTTTCATGTTCTCAATTCCTTCTGCAAAATGTGGGTGATGCCGGGTACGCCTTGGCCGGTGCGTCTTCCCGGATATGTTGAAAAGTCACTCATCATGCGCTGCGCCTCCAGTATCGCGGACCAGCAAAACCCCCTCGCCGTAGCGGTTCGACAGCCCCGCGACATCGACCTGTTTGTAGCCATTGGCGATGGCCCAATCCTGAAACGGGCCTTCCAGCGCAGGCTCATAGCCCAGCAGGAACGCGGCAGGCGGCGTTTGTGCGAACCGCGCGATCATCGCGTCTGGACCAGCGACCACATACTGTGCGGCCAGCTCAGGCGTGAGGAACGCATCAATGCGGTAGGCGAACTGACCCGTGGCCAATTCGGGATAAACGTCCAACCCGGCCTCTAGCGGGTAAAGCGGCAGGAAAGTTGCAACTGGGCCTTCAACTCCTGCCTTGTCCAAAGCCGCAGCGATCCCTGCCCCACCTTTGGCGATTTGAGCGACCTGCGTGCGCTCTGGTGATGCCAGCGTGGCAAGACCCGGCGCCAAACGTGGCATCGCCAGCACCAGCATCAACATGATGCTCGCAGCGAAAATCGGTGTCAGGAAGGCCACTTCTGCACGGGCCAGGGGACGCACTAGCAGCGCGGTCAGCAGCGGCACAAAAACGATGGGGGCCGCGTAATATTGCGGAAAGCCCGGCGTGGGCACGAAGCTCATAATCATGCTGGCAGCGAGGATTGCCAGAACGGTCATGGCCGCTCCGACAGGTAAACGCATCGCGGGACGCAACACCGCCGCCCAGCCTGCTGCCAATGTCAGAAGCGCCATCAACAGAACACTGCCTGACAGCCACCCGCCATAGGCCAGCAACACCTTGCCTTGCACGCCCATCGCCAGATTTGGCTCGGTATGGCGAAAGGCGTCCCAATAGGCGACATGGGGGCCGGTATGAAAGCCCACCACATGGGCCATGAAAAGCTCTGGCGCTTGCATGAGCACAATAAAGAGCGGCACAGCCCCGATCAGCGCGCCGATCAATGCGGGAAACAGCACGTTTTTCAGCCGCGCCCCAAAGGTCATCTCGCGTGGCAGCAACAGGCTTGCAACGAGAAGCGGGGGCATGATCGCCACGGCGCTGACCTTCATACCGATGGCAATCGACAGGCTGAGACCGGCAACGCAAAGCGGGGCAAAACGTGTGCGCTCGTCAACCACTTCGGTCACGAAAAGCGCGACGGCCAGTATCGAGAACGCTAAGGGTAGCAGGTTGTTCGACGCGGCCATGCCAGCTTGGCCCAGCAGGGTCTCGCTCGTGATGAGAGCGACGACGGCGACCAAGCCCAAAAGGGGTGACCCCGACAGGCGCGCAACGCTCCAATAGCTGGTGCCAAGCAGCAGCAGCCACGCGCCGAAGACCGCAAGGCGGGCGGAGAAAAGGACGCCGATGTCACCGAAGACCAGAGCGCTCGCCCGGAAGAGCCACGCCGAATAAGGCACGTGATTGTAGAAGAAATCCGCATAAAGGCTTTGGCTTTCCAGTAGCACGGCGGGGGCCACGAACAGCATCTCGTCTCGGCGGATTCCGAAATCCATGATGCGCCCAAAGAGCGCCGCAAGCAGCAACAGCAGCCCGATGCCCGCAAGCGCCACAGTTAGGGACCCGCGTCCGCTCAGCAGCGCCCCACGGCCCCGCTGCAAGGTGATCGGAGCGTCCGTCATCCAGCCCCCTCCCCGCGTGCAGTGATGGGCGCGCCAAGTGCCTTGGCGACCATCACGAAGGACAAAACAACGATCACCGGAAGCGCCAGAGCCTGCGCAAGATACGCGTTCAGCCCCAGCTTCATCAGGCCTGCCAGCAAGGCGACATTGGCCAGATAGATCATCCCGTAAGCCAGCGCATACAGCGGCAGTCGAGTGACGCCACGGACGGCGAAAACGAGTTTGGCGTGGGTCATGTAATTCCACAGAATACCCAGCCCAAATTGCAGGATCAGCGCCATTTGCGGCGCAGCCCCTTGCCAGATCGCCAGCGCAAAGACGCCGTAACCAAAGGCCGTGTTCAGAACGCCTGTTCCAAGGAAACGCACGGGCCGTTGCAAGCTTGGCGGCACCTCACCAAGCACTCGGTTGAAGGGGGAGCGCGAGACGGTCATGCCGCACTCTCCAACCGTGGATCGTTATGGGTCTTTGGGTCACGGCCCTCGGGCCTTTCAAGCCCCATCGCGACCAGCAAGCGCGCGTTGATCAGCTCAACATCGTTGCGCGCACAGACCCTTTCGCGGGCGGCCTCACCCATTTGGGTGACCAGTTCAGGCGTGGTCAGAAACCGCTCCATCCCGGCGGCAAGGGCGTCCGCATCACCCGCAGGCACCACAAGGCCGGAAACGCCGTCTTCGATGGTTTCCCCACAGCCCGGTGCATCGGTCGTGATGACAGGCAGACCGCTCGCCATCGCCTCCAGAATGGTGCGCGGCACGCCTTCGCGGAGCATCGTGGGCAGCACGAAAACATCCGTGGCTGCCAGATAGGGCGCGACATCGCGCGTCTCGCCCAGATATTGCAGCACGTCGCCCCTTTGCCAGGCGTCCAGCTCGGCCGCGGTGATGGCGTCGGGGTTGGTGTCCATCGGACCCAGCACCGACAGCGTAAAGGCATGGCCCCTGTTACGCAGTCTGCGTGTGGCATCCGCCAGAACGACAAGCCCCTTGCTGCGCAAAAGCCGGCCAACAAAGAGGAACCGGATCTGGCTGCCAGGGGCAGCGGTTTTCGGTGTGAACCGGGCCGTATCAACGCCAGAGCCGGGGACATCCGTCAGCCGCGTCGCAGAAGGAATGAGCTTGAAATCCCGGATATCGCGACGCTCCTGCGCATTATAGCAGAACGCACCGGTGATCTTTCGCAAAGCGACCCGGTGAAGTGCAACGACGATACCGCGCACCAGACGCCGACGGCCGGTCGGGCGGGGCTCGGAAAATGCATAGCCCAGCCCTGTAAACATCGCAAAGCGTGTCGGCACCCCGGCGATCTGCGCAGCTAGACTGCCATAGACGATTGGCTTCATGGTGTAGGACAAAACGCAATCGGGCTTGAGCGCGCGCAGAGTCCGAACCAGCTGCGCAAGGCTGCGTAGATCCGTGAGTGGGTTCAGGCCCGTCCGGTTCATCCGCACCTGCCGGCAGTCAATCCCGTGACAGGCAAGCCGCGCGCGGACATCATCATCGAAATCCGGTGCAATCGCCGTGACGCGGTGGCCCTGCGCAACCATCCGCCGCATCAGGTCCAGCCGGAAATTGACCAGCGACCACGCCAGACTGCCGATCACAACCACATGCTGCGAGCGGGGTTCTGTCTGTCCATCGCGCAAAGATGTCAAAGCTGAAGATCGGCTGCGCACCATCTCAGACCTCGCGCTTTGCGGTAGGCCTGACGCAGGCATGACGATCCACTCGCGAGACCGTGGTTTGAAAGCAAATCTGAAAGCACGTCGGACGACAAATTCTTTCCAAGGCCACACCTCATTACGCCTGTTCCTGTGACAGGAACCGGTCTACGGAATTTGCTCATACCTCTTGGTTCAGACGCGCCAAAAACCCATGGCAGCACGTAATATTTGCTGCATCAAGCATCGACGCCGGCTCAAAGCCGCTTCACACCAAAGCCGCGGGGCTCGGGCTTAAGCCCGATCTCATCGCGTCTTTTCAAGACACTTATCTGTACCCCGTCGACCCTGGTCTCAAATGATCTGCGCCCATGAACTGAGCAAAAGTAAGTTTCGGCCCACTACAAAAATCGCAATAGGCGTGAATATGCCTATGAGGTTACACCAGTTTCGCGAATCTGGAAGGTGATGGTTCTGACTAAAGGGAATACACTAGAGCGCCCTTCGCCCCGGTCCGCGCGGCCCGCCCCGGACCAGATCCGGGGTCTCGCGCCACTCGTCCTGTCAGAGGTCCCGGATCACGCCCGGGACGGTGCGAAAGAGGGCCAAAGCGGCCCCCTTTCTTATCTCAAGCTTATTGCAAAGCAGCATCCGTGATGACGCTGGTCCAAGCGCCTTCGGGGGCTTTCGTAATCACCGGGTCCGAGCCGCCCGCCAGGAGCGAGGCCACCGTCCGCTCATAGTCCGCCGGATCAAGCGTGCCATCCGAACCGGCAGTCAGCTTGGCAACCTCGCCCATCATGCGCACCTGATGCGCTTCGGTCTGCGCGCCGGTCTCGTCATATTCCAGCACGATCATGGCGGCGTCTTCGGGGTTCTCTTCAGCCCATTTCCAACCCTTCATGGAGGCGCGCACAAAGCGGGCCATCTTGTCCTGGAAGGCCGGGTCTTCGAGGTTTTCCTCAAGCACGTAGAGACCATCTTCAAGCGTTGCGACGCCTTGCTCTTCATATTTGAACAGCACCAGATCGTCGGGGCTAAGACCTGCATCAATGATCTGCCAATATTCATTATAGGTCATGGTCGACACGCAGGCCGCCTGCCCGTTCAGGATCGGATCGACGTTGAAACCTTGCTTCAAGACCTCAACACCCGCGTCAGAGCCGTCGGTCGGCAGACCCAGCTGGCTCATCCAGCTCAGGAACGGGAACTCATTGCCGAAAAACCACACGCCCAATGTCTTGCCTGCGAAATCCTCGGTCGTTTCGATACCCGCATCCTTGCGGCAGGTCAGCATCATGCCCGATGATTTAAACGGCTGCGCGATGTTGACCATCGGCAGACCTTTTTCGCGCGCGGCCAGCGCAGCGGGCATCCACTCGACAGTCACATCTGCGCCGCCACCGGCCAGCACTTGCGTGGGTGCGATGTCAGGACCGCCCGGATTGATCGTCACGTCCAGGTTTTCTTCGGTGTA
Source organism: Cognatishimia sp. MH4019 (assembly GCF_020177595.1). Taxonomy (GTDB): domain Bacteria; phylum Pseudomonadota; class Alphaproteobacteria; order Rhodobacterales; family Rhodobacteraceae; genus JAHTBL01. The sequence goes on from NZ_JAHTBL010000009.1 coordinate 141,707, forward strand.
ATAGCCATTTTCCAAGGCGACATAGTAACCCGCAAACTGTGCCTGCGTGACCCATTTGAGTTGCAGCGTCACCTCGTCGGCGGCCAACGCGGCGCCGGCCAAAAGGCTCAGGGCAGCAGCGCCTAGGGATGTCTTGATCTTCATGGTCTCTCTCCTTGTTGATGATTTATTTTACTGGTTTCTTTGCGAGGGGTGCCAGAAGGTCACCCGTTTTTCGATCCATGCGACCGCGCCGTAAAGCAAAGTGCCTACCAAAGCGGCAACCACGATCTCGGCCCAGACCAGATCAATCGAGAGCGCCCCCACCCCCGTCGAGATGCGAAAGCCCATACCGCGCGTGGGAGAGCCGAAATACTCCGCCACGATGGCTCCGATCAGCGCCAGCGTCATGGCGATTTTCAGGCCGTTGAACACAAACGGCATCGCCGCAGGCAGGCGCAGCTTGAAGAGCGTCTGCCAATAGCTGGCCCCATAAGTGCGCATCAGATCGCGCTGCATGGCATCGGTGGCGCGCAGGCCCTGCACAGTATTCACCAGGATCGGGAAGAACACCATCACCACGACAACGGCGGCTTTTGACTGCCAGTCAAAGCCAAACCAGTTCACCATGATCGGCGCGATACCGACGATGGGCAGAGCCGCGAAAAAGTTGCCGATGGGCAGCAACCCTTTGGTCAGAAAGGCAGAGCGGTCGATCAACACCGCACAGATCACAGCCGCAGAGATGCCGATGGCCAAGCCGCGCAGCGCGCCCTTCAGCACGGTCTGCACAAAATCGATCCACAGGATATCGGTGGAGGCCGCAAAGGTCTGCGCGACCTGGCTGGGCGGCGGCAGAATGACCGGGCTGACGCCCAGTCCGCGCACGCTCGCCTCCCACAGTACAATCAGCGTGATGCCAAAGATCACTGGCACCAGCACCTTGACCGCACGCGTGTTCGACCAAGCGGACCGCGCGAGCCAAACATTGACGCCCCACGCGATAAGCCAGAACCCCAATCCGAACAAAAGCCAGCTCATGCGCGCATTCCCATTCGGCCAAGGGTCAGGCGTTGGGTCAGGTCAAGGATTGTCACAAGAATGCCTGCAAGGATCGCTGCTGCGAACAGGGCCGCCCAGATCGCCAGCGGCGTGCCGAACTGATCCCCGATCAGAATCCGTGCGCCCAGGCCGCTGATCGCCCCTGTCGGCAATTCGCCCACGATGGTTCCAACCAAGGCCGCCGCGATGCCCACTTTCAAGGAGGTGAACAGATACGGCACCGACCCCGGCAATCGTAGCTTCAGGAAGGTCTGAAACCCCGTCGCGTCATAGGTCTTGAGCAAATCCAGCTGCGATGCTTCCGGAGAGCGCAAGCCCTTCACCATGCCGACCAGCACCGGGAAAAAGCACAGATAGGCCGAAATGATCGCCTTCGGCACGCCTCGGTTCTCCACGCCAAGCTGGCTGGACACGACGATAATCATCGGCGCCAGCGCAACAATCGGAATGGTCTGGCTGATGATCGCCCATGGCATGATGCTCAGATCAGCAACCCGCGAATAGACAATCGCAATCGCGCCGATGATGCCGATGGAGGTGCCAAGCACAAAGCCCCAAAGCGTTGATCTGAGCGTGATCCAGCTGTGATAAATCAGCGAGCGTTTCGACCACGCGCGCCCCTTTGCGGCCATCTCTCCGGTGGTTTTCCAAAGCTCCGCCCCGACTTGCGCAGGTGTCGGCAAGCGCGGTCGGTCCAGCGTGTAGCCAGCCGCCACATGCTCCCGGTTTTGCGCCATCAGACGCCAGACACTGACATCTCGCCGTTCCACCGAGCCTTCGGGCGTCACAACGACCCCGGCCCGCTCCACCGTATCAAGCGCCACGCGTACATTCATGGGGGCCACGGCCAGATACCAGATGGCGACAAGGCCAGCGAGCACGGTGAGGATGGGGAGAATACGTCCCATCACACGCGCACCCATTGCAAAAGAGTATCGGGCAGGTTTTCTTCATTCTCGCCACCCGTTCGGCGTATCTCGCTAAATCCGGTTCGCTCGTAAAAGCGGCGCGCGGGTGCGTTGGCCACAAACGTCCACAAAGACAGTCGATCACGGCCTTCCTTTGCCCTGTCCAGCAAAGCGCTGCCAAGACCCTGCCCCGGATTGGCCAAGTAAAGGGCAGTAACCATCTGCGCGTCCTCATCAAGCGCCAAAAATCCTTCTGGCTTGTCACCCGCCACAAGGATTTTGCGCGTCGCAAAAACCACATCGCGGTAATGGCGGACGACGTCGCGATGCCCATGCAGCCGCGGCATCCAGTCGGTCCGGTCGATCCAGTCGTTCAAAATGCCCGCGCACGCTTCAGCATCCGCGGCCCTGCCCTCGCGGATCCGAGGTGCTATACAGGCCTTCTCAATCATAGGAATGCCCTGCGCGTAGCCCATCGCGCACGCGATGCGCGACCTCTAGGAATTCGGGTGTGTCGCGTAGATCAAGGGGCCGCTCAGCAGGCAGCGGGCTGTCGATGATGTCCGTGATCCGGCCCGGACGGGGGCTCATCACGACGATCTTGGTCGACAGATACACCGCCTCGGGGATCGAGTGGGTCACAAAACCGATGGTCTTTTTCGTGCGCGCCCAAAGCTGCAAGAGCTGCTCGTTCAGGTGATCACGCACGATCTCGTCCAACGCGCCAAACGGCTCGTCCATCAACAGGATATCGGCATCAAAGGCCAGAGCGCGGGCAATCGAGGCACGTTGCTGCATACCGCCCGACAATTGCCACGGATATTTCTTCTCGAACCCCGCGAGGTCGACCATTTCCAACGTCCTGGCCACCCGCTCTTCCTGATCGGCTTTTGAGTAACCCATGATTTCCAACGGAAGCCGGATATTCCCTCCAATCGTGCGCCATGGATAAAGCCCCGCATGCTGGAACACATAGCCATAGGCCCGCGACCGGCGCGCCTCGTCCGGCGTCATCCCGTTGACGGACAGATCGCCCGCCGTTGGTGTCTCCAGCCCCGCAATGCAGCGCAGAAAGGTGGTCTTCCCGCAGCCCGACGGGCCGATAAAGCTGACAAACTCGCCTTCCTGAATGTCCAGATCGACATCCTTCAAGGCATGCACAGGACCATCATTGGTCTGAAATGTCAGGTTCAGACCTTGCGCGGAAATCTTCGGTTGCTGGCTCAATGCGTGCTCGTTTCTCTAGGTATTTTAGACGCCGGTGGCAGGAATGCCCGTGCGTTCGACGGGCCGTGGTGCCGTCAGGTCTTTCCAGCTCGACAGCGCGCGGTTTACCGGCGCATTGCCTTCGCGGGCGACAAACTTTCCGTGGCCCTCCTGCGTGCGGATCTCGCCGTCATGGACCGCGACATGGCCCTTGGTCAGCGTGAAGCGCGGCAGGCCCGTCACCTCTTTGCCCTCGAAGACGTTGTAATCAATGGCAGATTGCTGCGTATCTGCGGTGATGGTTTTGGACTTCTCAGGATCCCAGACGACCAAATCCGCATCCGCGCCAACCAGAATGGCCCCCTTCTGCGGATAGCAATTCAGGATCTTCGCGATATTAGTGGAGGTCACGGCGACAAACTCATTCAGCGTCAGTCGTCCGGTCTTGACGCCATGCGTCCAGAGCATCGGCATCCGATCCTCAAGCCCGCCCGTGCCGTTGGGGATCTTGGTGAAGTCGCCCACGCCATAGCGCTTCTGCTCGGTCGTGAACGCGCAGTGATCCGTCGCCACTACGGACAAAGACCCCGCCTGAAGCCCCGCCCACAAGCTGTCCTGATGTTGCTTGTTGCGGAAAGGCGGCGACATCACGCGTCGCGCGGCGTGGTCCCAATCGTCATGGAAATACTCGCTTTCATCCAGCGTCAGGTGCTGAATGAGCGGCTCACCCCAAACGCGCTTGCCCTGCTGGCGCGCGCGCCGGATCGCCTCATGGGCTTCCTCGCAAGATGTGTGCACCACATAAAGCGGCACCCCCGCCATATCCGCGATCATGATCGCGCGGTTCGTCGCCTCCCCTTCAACTTGGGAGGGTCGTGAATAGGCATGGGCCTCTGGCCCAGTATTACCCTCAGCGAGCAGCTTGGCGCTCAGCTCTGCGATGACATCGCCATTCTCAGCATGCACCATGGCCACACCGCCCAGCTCCGACAGGCGCAGGAATGACGAATAAAGCTCGTCATCATTCACCATCAACGCGCCCTTATAGGCGAGGAAATGCTTGAAAGTCGTGATCCCGCGCTCTTCGATGACGGTTTTCATCTCGTCAAAGACCTGCTCGCCCCACCACGTCACCGCCATGTGGAACGAGTAATCACAGTTCGCGCGGGTCGATTTATTGTCCCACCGCTTGAGCGCATCCAGCAGGCTCTCACCGGGGTTCGGCAGGGCGAAATCCACCACCATCGTGGTGCCCCCGGCCAAAGCCGCTCGCGTCCCGCTCTCAAAATCATCCGAGGAATAAGTCCCCATAAACGGCATCTCAAGATGCGTATGCGGATCGATCCCGCCAGGCATGACATAGCATCCCGTCGCGTCCAGTTCCTCGTCGCCCTTAAGGTCTGGCCCAATCTCAATGATCTTGCCACCGTCAATGAGCACATCCGCCTTGTAGGTCAGATCATGGGTGACAACGGTTCCGTTCTTGATGACTTTTGTCATATTTGGTCCTTTCTTCGGAGCGCGATCACTCCACAATCTCCGCCGTATTCAGCACCGCATGCAGCAGCACATCCGTGCCTGCCTGCGCCCATTCCTTGCTGATCTCTTCGGCCTCATTATGCGAAAGCCCATCCACGCAGGGGCACATGATCATCGCGGTCGGCGCGACATCGTTGATCCAGCACGCGTCATGCCCGGCACCCGAGACGATATCCATATGGCTATAGCCCAGCTCTTCGGCCGCATCGCGCACGGCGGCCACGCAGGTCTCATCAAACGCAGGCGGGTCGAACTGGCCGACGATATGGCACTCGAACTCCACGCCGATCTCTGCACATAGCTTCGGCGCGCGCTCTTCAAACTCGGCCACCATCGCATTCAGCTTGTCCAGCAGATGCGTGCGCATATCGACCGTGAACACCACCTTCCCCGGAATGATGTTACGCGAGTTCGGATAGACATCGATATGCCCGATGGCGCCCACCGCATTAGGCTGGTTCTTCATCGCGATTTCATGCACCAGTTCTGTCACCAGCGCCAAGCCACGGCCTGCATTCTTGCGCATCGACATGGGCGTCGAGCCGGTATGGCTCTCCTTGCCCGTCACCGTGCATTCGATCCAGCGAAGGCCCTGCCCATGCGTGACAACGCCAATCTCTTTGCCCTCGGCCTCTAGGATCGGCCCCTGCTCGATATGCAGCTCGAACATCGCGTGCATGTCGCGCGCGCCAACGGCCTCATCGCCAACCCAGCCAATGCGCTTCAGCTCATCGCCAAAGCTCTTGCCCTCCGCATCGACGCGCGCGTAAGCCCAGTCCTGCGTGTGCTTTCCGGCGAACACGCCTGACGACAGCATCGCCGGCGCGAACCGCGTGCCTTCTTCATTCGTCCAGTTCGTCACCACAATCGGGTGCTTGGTCTTCACATCCAAATCGTTGAGCGTGCGGACCACTTCCAGCCCGCCTAACACTCCCAAGACGCCGTCAAATTTGCCGCCAGTCGGCTGCGTATCCAGATGCGAGCCGACATAGACCGGCAGCGCGTCCGCATCCGTGCCTTCGCGCGTGGCGAACATATTGCCCATCGTATCGACACCCATCGACATGCCCGCCGCCTCGCACCAGCTTTGAAACAAGGCGCGGCCTTCGGCGTCCTCATCCGTCAGGGTCTGGCGATTACTGCCACCCGCGATGCCCGGCCCGATCTTGGCCATTTCCATCAGACTGTCCCACAAACGATTCGGATCAATCCGCAGATTTTTACTGCGATCCATGCATCTTCTCCCGACGTGTCGCAAATGCCCCAAAGGCGATTCCGCCCTGACCTCAGCGTGACGGAGCATCCTTGGAAGGGTCAATCATTTTTTGACCATTTGGATAGAAATGCACTTCACCGCCCAAAAAATGCTTGAGAGATGCGCACCTGTCTCGCACATTTGCAGACAGGCCACACGCGGAACGCGACACGGCTGCGCTGCCGTGAAAGGACCTTGATGACGACCGCACTTCCAAAACCCAAGAAAGAGACACGTATTCAGCGCGAAAAGCGTGAAGTCATCCTCGAAGCAGCGCTGGATGTTTTCGCCGTGCACGGCTTGCGCGGGGCGACGCTGGATAAAATCGCCGCCGCCGCGGGCATGTCGAAACCGCATGTGGTTTACTATTTCGGCAGCAAGGACGCGATCTACACGACCTTGTTGGAGAGCCTTCTGGAGCGGTGGCTGAGCCCGCTCAAAGACCTCTCACCCGACGGCGATCCGATGACTGAAATACTCACCTATATCCGTCGCAAGCTGCAAATGTCGCGGGACATGGCGCGGGAAAGCAAGCTCTTTGCAACGGAAATTCTGCACGGCGCACCGCGTACGGCGGACACGTTGTCAGGCGATCTCAAAGCGCTGGTGGATGAGAAAGCCGCCGTCATCGCGGAGTGGAGTGCGCAAGGCAAGCTCGCGCCGCTTAACCCGCATCATCTGATCTTCTCGATCTGGGCGATGACCCAGCATTATGCGGATTTCGACATTCAGGTCCGCGCGATCCTGAAACCCGCCAGCGAAGACGATGTCTTTGACGAGGCGGAGGCCTTTCTGACCACGCTTTTCAGCCGCTCTCTTCGTCCCGAAGCAGCAGAATAAGCGCCAGAATGGTCCCCGCAATTCCGAACAGAATGACCGTGGCGGGGCGTGTGCCGTGGAATAAAAGCTCCCACATGACAACCCAGCTAGGCACCAGATACGTATAGGCCATCACCTTACTGCCGGGCAGGCGTTTGCTGGCATATTGCACCAAAAAGAACGTTACCGCCGTGGTGACAACCGCCAGATAGAGCAGCACGATCCAGACCAGACCGGGCAGTTCTGCGAACGGCACCGTCACCAGATCGCGCATCCCGTATGCTCCAGCCACGATCAGCGCGCCCACAGTCGTGCCAAGGGCGGCTTGCAAGGGAGACACGTCCTCCAAAAGCTTGCGCGACAGGCTTGGCACCGCGCCATGCGCGAGCGCGCCTATGGTGAAAATCGCCTCGCCCGGCCCGATTTCGAACCGCATCAACGCGGCGATATCTGCGCGGAAAATGACCCAGATCGCGCCACAGGCCCCGATGCTTAAAGCGGCGAAGGTGGCCGCACTCGTGCGTTGGGACAAAAGCAAATAGCCAAAGCCCGTGGCCAATAAAGGTGTCAAGGTGAAGACCGCCGCAGTGGACACCGCCGTGGTCGAGCGCAACGCCTCGAACATGGTGATAAAGTAGACCGCCATGCAGCCGCCGATCAGCAAAAACCGCCAGAAGCGCTGGAAAACGGGTCTGATCGCGACGCCAAAGGCGCGCGCCACGCCAAGCATAACAAGGCTCGCTACCGCAAAGCGCAGCGTCATCAACGCGGCTGGCGAGATGTCCTGCGCGATCAGGTGACCCAGCGAAAACGACAGAGATACTAGCAACGAAAACAGGAGCATCGCCAGATGCCCCTGCCCTGCGCCTGAAAGGGAGGCGACGCTACTCCGCAGCGGTTGCGCTCGGATTGTTGGGATGCACGGTCCAGTTGGCCGGGTCGGCTTCAACCGTCTTGCCGGTGCGCTCATCCAGCGCGCCGGGGGCGAGGGTCTCCATGGTGATGCAGTCCTCCACCGGGCAGACATTGACGCACAGATTGCAGGCGACGCATTCGTCATCCATCACCTCGAACACCCGATCCTCAGACATCGAGATCGCCTGATGAGATGTATCCTCGCAAGCCGCATAACAGCGCCCGCATTTGATGCAATCGTCCTGACTGATCCGCGCTTTGGTGACGTAGTTGAGGTTGAGATACTGCCAATCGGTCACATTCGGCACCGCACGGCCCACGACATCTTCCACCCGCGCGTGGCCTTGCTCATCCATCCACTGCGACAGGCCCGAGATCATCTCTTCCACAATCTTGAACCCATAGGTCATCGCCGCGGTGCAGACCTGCACGTTCCCTGCGCCCAAAGCGATAAATTCTGCCGCATCGCGCCAAGTGGTGACGCCGCCAATTCCGGATATCGGCATGCCATGGGTCGTCGGGTTGCGCGCAATCTCGGCCACCATGTTCAGGGCAATCGGCTTCACCGCGGGGCCACAATAACCGCCATGGGTGCCTTTGCCGTCGATCATCGGCTCAGGCGACATCGTATCCAGGTTTACCGACGTGATCGAATTGATCGTGTTGATCAGGCTGACCGCATCCGCGCCACCATCCTTGGCCGCCTGAGCAGGCCCCAGGATATTGGTCACATTCGGCGTCAGCTTGACGATCACCGGCAGATCAGTGGTTTCCTTACACCAGCGCGTCACCATCTCGATATATTCGGGGACCTGACCCACGGCCGAGCCCATCCCGCGTTCGGCCATCCCATGCGGGCATCCGAAGTTCAGCTCGAACCCATCGCAGCCCGTTTCGGCAATACGCGGCAGGATCTCTTTCCAGGCCGCTTCCTCGCAAGGCACCATCACGGACGCGATCAGCGCGCGGTCGGGGTAATCCTTCTTCACGCGGGTCATCTCATCGAGATTGACCTGCAAGGGGCGGTCCGTAATCAGCTCGATATTGTTGAGACCCAACAATCGTCGATCCGCCCCCCAGATCGCGCCATAGCGCGGACCGTTGACGTTCACAACAGGCGGGCCGTCATCGCCCAGCGTTTTCCAGACAACGCCGCCCCAGCCTGCTTCAAAAGCGCGGCGGACGTTGTATTCCTTGTCGGTCGGCGGGGCAGAAGCCAACCAGAACGGGTTCGGAGATGTAATGCCACAGAACGTTGTCGTCAGATCAGCCATCAGCTTGCTCCTGCTAGCGTTGCATGAATATCCAGCGCCGCATCGCGCCCTTCCGCGACGGCTGTGACCGTCAAATCATCCCCACCGGCCGCACAATCGCCACCGGCCCAGACACCCGCCACGCTGGTGCGCCCAACGTCATCAACAGAGATCTTGCGCCCGTCGAGTTTCAGCGCTTCTGGCGTCTCGGCCAGCGTCTGGCCAATCGCTTTGAAAACCTGATCGGCCGGCAAGGTGAAGGTCTCATCCGTCACCACCAGCTTGCCGTCCTGAGCTTCCGTGTAGGCAAAGGTCACACCGCTAAGCGACCCATTCCCTTCGATCCCCACAGGTGCTGCATTGCACACGATCCGCACGCCTTTTTGTTGCGCCAGATCCTGTTCATATTTGGAAGCCGACATCGCCTCCTGCCCACGCCGATAGACAATCGTGACGTCCTCTGCGCCCAGCAGCTTCGACTGCACCGCGGCATCAACAGCCGTCATGCCGCCGCCAATCACCACGACACGGCGACCCACGGGCAGCGCCGTCAAATCCTCGGCCTGACGCAAATCTGCAATGAACGCCACGGCATCGATGACATGGTCGGTCTCTTCGCCCTCAAGCGCCAGCGCATTCACGCCGCCCAGACCCATGCCCAGAAATACCGCATCAAAATCGCTCTGCAGGCTCGTCAGCGAAAGGCCCTCGCCTAACGCCTGCCCATAACGGATCTCGATCCCGCCGATCTGCAATAACCAATCAAGCTCTTTCTGCGCGAAATCCTCGGTCGATTTATAAGCGGCGATGCCAAACTCATTCAGCCCGCCCCCCTTCGCGCGCGCCTCAAAGATCACGACATCATGCCCGTGCATCGCCAACCGATGCGCGCAAGCCAGCCCAGCTGGCCCGGCTCCCACGACAGCCACGGTCTTGCCCGTCGCGTCCGCCCGCGTGAAAGGATGCACGTCCTGTGCCATCAGCGTGTCGGTCGCATGGCGCTGCAGCCGCCCAATCTCCACCGGTTTGCCTTCTGCGGCCTCGCGCACGCAAGCCTGCTCGCATAAGGTTTCCGTCGGACAGACCCGCGCGCACATACCGCCCAGGATGTTCTGCTCTAGTATCGTCTCCGCCGCCGCCTCGGATGTGCCGGTCGCGATCTGTCGAATGAAAAGCGGGATATCAATTGCGGTCGGGCAAGCCGTGATGCAGGGCGCATCATGGCAAAAGTAACACCGATCCGCCGCAACCATCGCTTCATGGGGCGCGTAAGCCGGATGCAAGTCACTGAAATTCGCGTCAATACTGTCCTGGCTCACCCGCCCTGCTGCGACACCAGACGCCCTGAGATGCTCTGTCATGGCTGATTCCTGTTGCTAGACCTTTGTGTCAGTGAAGCACGGAATTTAATTTCTGACCATATGGTTAAATTTTTGAGGGCGGTTTTGGGGTCCCATACCAAAATAAGCGCCTAAATTTCAGGCATGCGCCTAGAAGAAAGTCGCCTTAAGGCTGTTCGCAATCCTGTTCGAGGCTGTCCCGCCCCCATAAAGGGAGCCGTCATCCATTATCGTTTTGTTCAAAGCGGCTCGTGTCTCGGCAACAATCTGCTCGGCATCCGCGCCCACAAGCACGTTGGCACCGTTCTCGACCAGCTCGGTCCATTCAGTCTGATCACGCATCACGACGCCCGGCTTGGTGAAGAAAAACGCCTCCTTCTGCACGCCGCCACTATCCGTCGCCACCAGTGCACAATCCTTCAATAGCGCCAGAAATTCGAGATATCCCACCGGATCAATGGTCCTAACTTCCAGCGACAGCCCGGCTTGTGCGATCATCTTTTTCGTCCTTGGATGCAGCGGCAAAATTACCGGTGCGACATCGCGATGAACGGTGTTAAGCGCATGCACGATGGCCGCTAGTCGCTCAGGCACATCCGTATTTTCCGCACGATGCACCGTCGCCAAGACAAACCTGGTTTGCCCCGCGACCTCGGATGGCATCTGCGCCATATCAGCGAATGTGAGCGCACTGTCCTGCATCACATCGCCCACCCACTCGACCTTTGCTGGCTTTTGATCAAAGCCCTCACGGGACAGTTGATCGACCGCCACCTGTGTCGGGCAAAAGAGAATATCGCTGATGTTGTCGGTCAGGATCCGATTAATTTCTTCGGGCATCTTCATGTTGAAGCTGCGCAACCCCGCCTCTACATGCGCCACGGGAACATGCAGCTTGGCCGCCGCCAAAGCCCCCGCTAGGGTCGAATTGGTATCGCCGTAGACCATCATCACGTCGGGCTTATCGGAGCCGATCACGGCCTCGATCTGCGTCAACATCCGCCCCGTCATCTCGCCATGGGATCCACCATTGATATCAAACAGATGATCTGGCTTGGGAAGCCCCAACTGATCGAAGAACACTTGAGACATGTTCGCATCAAAATGCTGACCGGTATGAACGATAACTTCGTCCAACCCTTCGGTCCGAGCAATCGCCCTTGATACGACGCCAGCCTTGATGAACTGCGGGCGGGCTCCGATGACGGTCATGATGCGCATGAGGGTTGGTTCCAAGATTGATTTAACTGAAAGCAGTATTCCAAATCGAATGCCAAGAAAACAGTTTCAGACAAGGAGGTAGACAAGCTTTGCGTTCCCTACCTTGTAGACCTATATCGCTGTTATGACAGAGACAAAACAAGAGCCCTCAAAGACAAAGCTAGTCAGTTGGCTTCTGAAGGACAGCATGCCATCTCGGTGGAAGCTCTATGTCTTTTCTCTGGCTTGTATGATAGCAGTTGCGGCCTTGACCGCAGCTCAGGCGTACTCCACGAAACTTATAGTGAATGATGTCTTCGGCAGTGACGGTGCAAACTCTGCAATCGCCGTTGCTTTGTTCGTGATCGCTGTCTTCGCAACTAAAAGCGTTGCGCTTTATGCAAATACGGTTGCGAGCGTCATCTTCACCAGATCAGTGGCGGCGGCCTATCAAAAGAAAGTCTTCGACACCTTGGTTTTACAAGATGTTGGCTACTTTCAAACGCATTCTGCTAGTGAAATTGCCAAAACACTCATGTTCGGTCGCGCAGCCGGAACAATCGTGGTTGGCATATCAAACAAGATGCTGACCGACGTTCTCACCTTGATATCACTAGTCTTCGTCATGGTATCACAATCTCCTATTCTGTCATCTCTCACTCTTATATTGCTTCCTTTTATCTATCTTATAATTTCGACGCTTTCGGGAAAAATCCGCGAGTTGGGGCAAGCCGAACTCGCGATGGATGGAGCGATCTATTCGATCGGTGCAGAAACATTCGAAGGTATCAAGACCATCAAAAGCTACGGCATTGAGGAAAAAAGTAGCGCTCGGTTTACTGGGGCTATTGATCAGATGCAGGGCCGCATGATGCAGATCGCAAAGCTAATTGGCGCAACGGTTCCACTCATGGAGCTCTTGGGAGGTATATCCTTAGCTGTATTCGTAATTTATGCTGGTCGTGAAGTTGCTCAGTCAAACGTTGATGCAGGTGCATATACGGCATTTATCACAGCGTTTTTGATGGCATATCAACCCGCGCAGCGCCTCTCGAATATCTGGGTAAAGTTGCAGCGTCGGATTTTCGTTCTCGCAAAGATGTACGCGGTCTTAAACCCAGACGATGCAGCGCCATCAATGGCAGATGGTCCTGTGCCGAAGTCGGCGAGCCTCAAGGTGAATAGATTAGCCCACTACTACAACCCACGGTCCCCCGCGTTGAAAGAGGTTTCTTTCGCTGTAGCACCAGGCCAGCACACTGCGGTCGTCGGATCTTCCGGTGCTGGCAAGACAACGTTGATTGACCTCGTTCAGGGCTTTTACACTCCAGAGTCAGGCGAAATCCTGTTGGGTGGTGTCGACATCTCGACACTTTCCCCGGCCCAACGCGTCACGCAAATCGCGTTGATCTCGCAAGACGTGTTCCTTTTCGATGGCACCATCCGCGACAATATTCGTGATGGTCGTGCAGACGCAACCAACGCGCAGATCGAGGACGCCGCACGCAAGGCGACCGTGCTCGACTTCGCCGATACACTCCCAGACGGTCTCGATACAGAGATCGGGCCAAATGGCTCGAACCTGTCGGGTGGTCAAAAACAACGCGTCGGGATCGCGCGCGCGCTGATCAAACCGGCCAAGGTCTTCATCTATGACGAGGCCACCAGCGCGCTCGACGGCGAGACCGAACAGCGCGTGATGCAGGCGATCCGCGAGACCACGCCCGATAGCGTCGTGCTTTTTGTCACCCATCGCGCCTCCACGCTGGAGTGGATGGACAAGGTGCTGGTGTTGGATGAAGGCCGTGTCGTGGCGTTCGATACAGTCGATAAGGTCCGCGCAAGCTCCGACCACTTCAAGGCCATCTTTGCGCCTGCTCCCGCAGCCTAGTCAGTCAGCAAGGCCTCGATCACACGGTCCTGATCGGCCTCGCTCAGATAGGGGTGCATCGGTAGGGAAAACACCTGCCCGGCAACCTCTTCGGACACCGGCAAACCGTCGGGATCAACCGGAAAAGCCTTGTAAGCCGTCTGCTGATGAAGCGGCATTGGGTAATAGACAACGCTCGGGATCCCGGCCTCTTTCAGCCGCGCCATCACTGCGTCCCGCGCCGCGCGATCCTCGGCCTTTAGCGTGTACTGCGCCCAGACCGACAGCATGCGTCCCGGCACTGTCGGCACGCTCCAACGCGGGGCTAAAGCACTTGAATAACGCTCTGCAACGCGTTGTCGTGCTTCAATTTCTTCCTCATAGACCGCGAGCTTCTCAAGTAGGATCGCAGCCTGTAATGTGTCCAGACGCGAATTCATCCCGATCCGCACGTTATCGTATTTGTAATCGCCCTTGCCATGAAACCGGTACGAGGTCATCAGCTCGGCCAAGTTATCATCATCCGTAAAGATCGCACCACCATCGCCGTAGCAGCCAAGCGGTTTGGCCGGGAAAAACGAGGTCGTTGTGATCTGTCCAAAAGTCCCCGTAACCTTGTTCCCGATCCGCCCGCCAAAACCCTGCGCGCTGTCGGCAATCACTGTCAGCCCTTCGTCCCGGGCAATCGGCTCAATCGCCGTGTAATCGGCAGGCAGACCAAACAGATCAACCGGAATCACGACCTTCGGCGTCAGTCCCATCTCGCGCGCCATCACAATGCAGCGCTTGAGGCTTTCAGGATCCATATTGAACGTATCAGGATCGCAATCGACCATGATCGGAACGGCGCCCATGCAAGGCACGACCTCCGCCGTCGCCGCAAAAGTGAATGCAGGCACAAACACAGCATCACCGCCCCGAATATCCAGCGCCATCAGCGCCAACAGCAGCGCATCCGTACCATTGGCACAGGTGATCGTGTGCCTGGCCCCGCAAAACGCCGAAAGCCGCTCTTCCAACTCAGCCACTTCCGGCCCCAGGATGTATTTTCCATGCGCCAACACGGCTTGAATGCGCGCGTCGATCTTGTCTTTCAAACGAGCCTGTTGGGCCGCCAAGTCAATGAATTGCATCAGCTTTCCTCCAGCCGGAGCGTGCCGTTTTCTTCGACATACCGCTCGCCTTTGCGCGGGCAGATCAGATCATCGCCCAAGCGATCACCAGACCGGCTCACCCACCCGATGCGCTTGGCCGGCACCCCGACGACCAGAGCGTAATCAGGCACGTCTTTTGTCACCACAGCACCAGCTGCGACCATGCAAAAGGCACCCAGCCGATGCCCGCAAACGACTGTCGCATTGGCGCCAATGGTCGCCCCCTGCCCTACAAACGTTTCACCAAATTCGTCCTTACGCTCGATATGCGCGCGTGGCGTCAGCACGTTTGTAAACACGCAAGACGGGCCGCAAAATACGTCCCGCTCAAGCGTCACACCCTTATAGAGCGCGACGTTGTTCTGCACCTTGCAGCCATCCCCAATCGAAACATTCGGCCCGGCCATCACGTTTTGCCCGAGGATCACGTTCTTGCCGATGGTCGTCCCGCCCAGCACATGCACGAAATGCCAAATCTTTGTCCCTGCGCCGATCTCGACCCCATCGTCGACATAGGCGCTTTCATGGACAAAGGCAGACGGGTCGATCATGCAGCAAGGATACCCTTCAACATCGGATGCTGTTCGCCCTTTTCGGGCTCCAACGCCGCATCGCGAATGTGGCTGACGACCTCAATCGAAGGACGCACCACGTCCAAGCCGTAGCCATTGCCGTCCAGTACATTCTGATAGCTTGCGGTGTGCAGATCGGTGAAGCCACCCGAGAACTCAATCTCGTCGCCATCCACGGTGATTGAGCGATAGGTCGACTGCCCTTCGGGCGTCTGCGGAGGCAGATGATCGCGGTTGATCGACAAAACCCAGCGCACGCGCGCCTGTTCAAACTCAAGATACCCGGCCGAGCTATCTGCCGCGCGGTGATGCACGATATTGGTTTTCATCGGCCCGAACACAAACGAAAGCATGTCGTAAAAATGCACGCCAATATTGCTGGCGATACCGCCCGACTTATGGGTCAGACCCTTCCACGAGGCGTGATACCAAGCCCCACGGGAGGTGAAATACCCCAGATCGACGTCATAGACCTTATCCTTCGGCCCCGCTTTGATCTTGTCGCGCAAAGCCACAATCGCGGGGTGCAGGCGCAGTTGCAGGATCGTGTTGATCTTCTGCCCTGTCTCCTGCTCCAGCTTCGCCAGATCATCCAGATCGGACGGGTTCAGAACCAACGGCTTTTCACAAATCGCATCCGCACCTGCGCGCAACGTAAACGCCATATGGGACTTGTGCAGATAGTTGGGCGAGCAAATACCAATGTAATCAATCCCACCACGGTCCTGCACAAACGCATCAAACTGCTCAAACTCGGTAAAGAACGCCGCATCGGGGAAATGGCTGTCCATGATCCCGACGCTATCGTTGATGTCATAGGCCGCGACCAGCGTTCCGCCCGTATCTTTCATCGCTTTCAGATGGCGCGGGGCGATATAGCCAGCGGCTCCGATCAGTGCGTAATTGGTCATCTGTCGTCCCTTATGCGCGGCGGATATGATCGCCGCCATCACGGAATTTCCCGCGTGTATCCACAACGATCTTCGCGTGTTCGCGGATCATGTCATAGTCGAAATCTGTGTGGTCCGTCAGCAGGATCACCGCATCATAGGAGGCCAGGCTCTCCGGCGTCAGATCGACCGAGCTCAGATCGAAATCATGCTCCCGCATCTCGGGGAATACCGGCACGTTCGGGTCCGAATAAGCGACCTCCGCCCCCCAGTCCCGCAGCAGCTCCATCACGAAGACCGAAGGGCTTTCGCGCATGTCATCGACATCGCGCTTGTAGGCAATGCCCAATGCCAAAACCTTGGCGTCTTTCAAAGACTTACCGGCCTCATTTAAAGCACGCACCGTCTTGTCGACCACGTATTGAGGCATCTTTGCGTTGATCTCACCCGCAAGCTCAATGAACCGCGTATGCAGCCCATATTCCCGCGCTTTCCAGGTCAGGTAGAACGGGTCAATCGGGATGCAATGCCCCCCGATCCCTGGTCCCGGATAATAGGCCGTAAAGCCAAACGGCTTCGTCTTGGCCGCGTCGATTACCTCGAAAATGTCCAGATCCATCGCATCCGCGACGATCTTCATCTCATTCACGAGACCAATATTGATCGACCGGTGAATGTTCTCCAGCAGCTTGACCATCTCCGCCGCCTCGGTCGAGCTGACCGGCACGACATGGTCGATAAACGCGCCATAGAGCGCGACACCAGCGTCCAGGCAGGCCTTCGTATGCCCGCCCACGATCTTCGGGATCGTCTGCGTGTTGAAGTTCGCGTTCCCCGGATCCTCGCGCTCGGGCGAGTAAACCAGATAGAAGTCTTTCCCGACCTCAAGCCCGGCCTTTTCGACATATGGCAGCAGAACTTCCTTGGTCGTTCCGGGCCATGTTGTGCTTTCAAGGCTCAACAACTGCCCTTTGCGCAAGTAAGGCGCGATTGAGTCCATCGTTGCGGTCACGAAGCTCAGGTCTGGTTCGCGCGTCTTATCAAGCGGCGTGGGCACACAGATGATCAGCGCATCGCACTCCGCCGCGCGGGCGAAATCCGTGGTCGCCTCGAACCCCGCGTTGCGCATGGTCGCGATATCGTCCGCCGAGATATGCTTGATCGGGCTTTCGCCAGCGTTGAGCTGATCGACGCGATCCTGAACGACATCGAACCCGAGGACCGATTGTCCAACCTCGGAAATCCTAAGCGCGAGGGGAATACCTACGTAGCCAAGGCCGAGTATTCCGACGACGTGAGCAGAATGAGAGTTGGCTAATTTTTGATCCATTAATTTACTCACTTCGCTGTCTGACCTCGCGGTTACCGCTTTTCACTCAAGACAATCAAGCCATCTTTCAAGTTTCAGCTGTCAGTGCGTCATAGAGCGCCAAGAGGCTTCGCTGCTGTGCAGACCAACTGAAATGATTCTCCAGAAGATCATTGGTTTTAGGCGTCCCCCAAGAGGTCCGCTGTGATTCAAGCAAGGAGCGGATCGCATCCGCGATGCCTTCGACCGAAGTGTGGTCCATGACTATCCCAATATCGAGATCTTCGACGAAATTCCGCATATCAGGCAAGTCCGAAACCAAAATCGGCAAGCGTGCAATTGCAGCCTCGAAAAGCTTATTTGGCATAGCCATCTGGTAGCTTAAGCTGACGCCTTGGATTGGGATAATAGACGCTGTGGCTGAAGCAATCGTTCCGACGACATGGTCAGCAGGAACAGCATCTACCAGATGGAGGCGATCTATTGTTGCATGCCGTTCGGCATGCGAGAGCAACCAATCGTCATTATTGGGATGCCGTGCACCCAAAGTTGCTAGATGCACATCCTTGAACGCTGCGAGAGCCTCCACCACTTTGTGCAGGCCACGATGTTCTCTCTGAATGCCCCCTGTGTAAACCAGCAGCGGCACCTCCCGCGACAACCCAACCTTTGAACGAATATCGATGCCCTCTTTCACGGCCTGAGCGGGAGAGAGAGTAACCTCGGGAGCATTCATCACAACTGTTGGCGCAGGTCCCTCAAAGCGAGCCTCGTAAAACTTGCCGATGCTCTCAGAAACAGTCACCACAGCATCTACCTGATCCAGACAATCCCTTTCCAACGCGTCGACATGTGCTCGGCCCGTCTTGGGCATCTTTGTCGCACGGGCAGTCTCGATTTCGTGGGCATCATAAATAACCTTGCAGCCGTGCAACCTCTTGAGCTCTAGCGCTGCAGGTACGGTAAATAAATCATGCGCGTGTACAATTTGAGGTGGGGCTGCCGGACAAAACTGCAAAAGATTGCGCGCAAAGATGAAGGCTGATGCGTGGAAAGTTTCGCGAACCGTTTTTTCAAGCTCGCGCTCAATCCTTAGTTTTTCACGCCAAATATGAACATCTTCCTCTAAGCCACTATCGGCGATCGCACGCGCTTTGAGCGCCATCTTCGCAGCGATATGGCGGCTTTTAAGCTGAAGGCGCTTCGCTCCATTCGCATGATTATACGTCTCTTTATACAATTTCGGGTTTTCGAGGATTTCTGCTGAACGTTCGGAAACATGACCTAGCTCTAAAAGAGCCTCTACAAGCTCCACCACTGGGGATAACAGACCCCTCGATGCTTCTGCTGATCTGGGATAGCGATCTACAAGGTCCAAAGCGTCTCTTGTAAAAT
Organism: Cognatishimia sp. MH4019; assembly: GCF_020177595.1. Lineage (GTDB taxonomy): Bacteria > Pseudomonadota > Alphaproteobacteria > Rhodobacterales > Rhodobacteraceae > JAHTBL01. The sequence goes on from NZ_JAHTBL010000009.1 coordinate 160,373, forward strand.
CTTTTGCTGAGAAACATTTGAAGCGCCTGACTTCGACACCGTCTCGCTTTTCGTGGGAGGCATAGCCTTTCGGCTGATCGCAGAAAACGCACACCTCGTATTCATGATTAGCCAAAGTTTTTGTTTCCTTGAAGACCCTCGGATCATTCAAGACTTCATGATAGTTTAGTACCCAGACAGTTGGCTTCGCCGTCAAATCTTTGAACTTTCTTTCTTGCAAAGATAACCTTGCTTCAACTTACAAAACTACAAGACATCTTTTTAGCTAGCCCGTATCACACTAGCCTTCCTTAAGGTCAAAGAGCTTTTGGAAACAAGCCTCGTAACGCTGCGCGTTGCTTCGTAGTGCCTCATGACGTTGGTGCTCCTGAGTCTCGGTAAATTCTGCGAAGCTGGTCGGCAGAGTCGAGGTGGTAACCAATCCAGATAGCCGTGCGGCCAAGACTAGTCGCTCTGAACTCCGCGTTCTCGGGACAATGAGATTGCCAAAAAGAAAGGTTTCGGCGGGGTCGTTGAAGAGACCGAGAAGCAACTTGTTTGACTTCTTCCACCACGACTTCCTGCGAAAGATACGCTCAAATCTTTGCCCGCTGGGCTGTGGTTCAAACCGCAACGCGCGCCAAACCAGATTTGCTGGCAAACGGCCGAACCGCGCAAGCGTGATAGACCAATCAGCCGATGCGTGAACTACTTTATACGCCATGTCAGGAAACACGATCAGGCGCTTGCGATGCAACGTCTCGCTGACTGGAAAATCAGCCGTTCTTAAGCCCACTCTTCGAAACAGATCAGGCTCTCCGATAACCAGAGTTCTATCAGGAACGACACTGTTGGCAACAGAAGTACCGTCGGTATCTCGCCAAGCATTTACCGGTACATTTAAGGTCTTCATCTCTTCGAATGAGACCTCGGAGGCATGCGCATGGCTCAACATTTCGCGCAACTCATGGCCAATGGTGCCACCAAATAAGGAAGGTGCTGCGCAGATCACCTGTCGCGTCAAATCGACATCTGACTTTTGCTCGACATAGAAAAACTTCATGAAGCGTCCTATTCCAAAGTGATCGTTTACTTCAAGCCTTGGGTCGCGTTTGAATCTATGCGCCAAAAGAGCTCAGAAAGGTAGGCCGCTTGACCTTGAGCACCGGTTTCTTCATCACAAAAAGTATTGTTCGAGGACCAAGTATTCCATGCAATATCGTGCAGATATCGACGCTCTTCGGGGCGTAGCAGTAAGTGCTGTCGTCATATTCCATGCCTTTCCGAACCTGTTACCTGGAGGTTATCTTGGCGTTGATGTCTTCTTCGTCATATCCGGTTTCCTCATCACTTCCATCATTTATAGACAATTCCAAACTGACAGTTTCGAGCTTTGGGGCTTTTACAAAAGGCGAATCGCACGCCTTACGCCGTCACTAATTGTCGTTCTGCTGGCGACATTGGTGCTTGTCCGTCGTCAGGGATTTTGGGACAGATGGGCGCCTGAGCTAAGAGAGGATCTGGCTCATCTGGTTGGTTTGATTATGCGGCCGATTTGCGGTGAAGCAAGCGCCGTGTTTCGATGGTCTTTTGTT